>JADJWR010000003.1 GCA_016716275.1 Burkholderiales bacterium
ATCATCGAGCGAGCTGCCCAGCGTACTTCGCGACCAGGTCACGTGCAGGCCGGCAAGCCGCAGGTAGCCTAACCCGAACTCCTTGCCGGTACCAATCGAGATCTGCGACGGCACGACCGCCTGGGTGCGAGGTCGTAGCGGTTGCGCAAGCGATCACTCGCGAAGCGGCGCAGCGCTGAAAGGTCGTCGAGCTGCGCGCGTCGAGGCCAGCTCGGCGACGAGAGGCGTCGCGGCGTGGCGGGCATCGGGCAGCCGATGCTGGCGCATTTCACCGCCGCGTGCGCGCGCCCGGGTCGTCGAGCGCCCGGCGCGCGCGTCGGTATCTCGGCGCTCCGATCCAGTCGAAGGCTCCGCCGGGCGCCGAGCGGAACGAAGAACTCAATCGCGCCACGGGTTGCCGATGACGCGGCCGAAATCTGCGGATCAAGCTGCCCGGGGTCGGGTAACGGGTCAGCACCAGCCTCGACGGTGAAGGCGTTTATGTGGGCGGCGTTAGGAAGCGCGGACTTACACCGTTGCCGGCGCTGCAGCCACCGCGCGGGCGGACACCGCCCCAGGGCGGTCAGTCGGTCCTGCCGGCGGTTGGCGATCCGGCACCATTGGCGGCCGCCGGCACGAGCAGCGTAAGTTCGCCGCATCGGCGGTGTCAGCTGACGCCGGACGCCGGTGGCCACCAGCGCCACCGCTATCAGGCTGAGCTACCAGCGACTGCCCGGCGATTATCTCGCTGAGCGATGATGAAGGCGGTCAACGGGCCCCTTGTCGACGCGGAGAAAGCCGACCGTACCGAAGGCGATCAGCGGGATCGCCGCCTCGCCGTTGATTCCCGCCAACCAGGGCGACATCGGTAAACCGTTTAAAGCCCGATCGGCAGGGCAGCACGCCCACGCGCCGCCCGCAGCCCGGTCCGCCCAAACGACCGGTGGCGCAGAACGCCGCGTGTGCTGGGCGGGCGTCGCTGCCCCCGCGCACCTTCAGAGCAGGGCGCGGGTCGGCGGCGTAGCCGGCACGCCGGCGGTGGCCTGACCGCTGACGATGCCGATCACCGCCACCGCCAGCGCAGGCGGCGGCGGCAAACTTGAACGGATGGCGGGCGCGCCAGGCGCAAAGAAGTGATCCCGGCAGGCCGCGGAACGACGCGACGATCGGCTTCGCGAGAACAGCCCGCCGGCGAGCCCGCAGGCGAGCGCCACCGCCAGCCCCGGCACCAACAGCGACCGATCGAGCCGCTGCGCACAGTTCGCCGAAGTAAGTGGGGTTGCCGGCGAGCAGCGGGGCGGCGACCAGCCCCGCTTTTTTGATGCTCCAGGATGACCAGCGCGTGCGAGAAGCCGCGCCGCCGCGAGCTGCTGCGATGGCGAAGATCACCCCGCCGAGCGGCGTGTTGAACACGGCAGCGATGCCGGCAACGGCGCCGGCACGACCAGCAGGTCGTGGGTGTCGATCGTCGAGCCCGGCGACAGCCGGCGGCGCGCCTGCTGCATCACGCCACGGCGCCGAACCCTGCGGTCGGGCCCTCGCGACGCCGATCAAACAGCCCGGTAGCGGGCCGCCGGGGCCCACGACGATCTTCTTCAACGACAGCAGCAGCGAGACCAACCCGACTGCTGCCCCGCTCACGGCTCATCAGATTACTCGAGCGCGGCGACCACCTGCGGGATGCCAGGTCCCTAGTTGCCGGCGGCGAAGCGCCGGGTCGGCGCACAACAGCGCCACCCGCCAGCGCCGGCGTCCACGAGCGGCGCGAAGCGGCGACTCGGTGCCGCTGTCGGTCAGCGCAAGGAACGCATGGCTGGCGGAATTCCGCCAGACGGGTGGCTTGGACGACGACCAGGCCGGTGTAGCTACGCGGCGATGACGATGCCCAGTCGAGCGTATTGCCGGAGGTCGACGACCTCGTTGCGCACCCGTTGCCACGGGTCGCGATGCGCTGCTCGTTCATCGGCGCGACGATACGCGGCGATATCCGCCGCGAAGCGCCGCCCGGCTTGAGGTATCAGCCCGGCAACGGCCTCGCTTGGTTGCGCGGCGACCACAGGCGCCGATCGCCAGAGCAGGCGGTCAGAGCCCGGCGACTCGATGCCGAACAGGTTGACCAGCCCGGCGACGCCGTGCACGGCCGGCCCGTCGATGCGGAAGTCGGGCGCCGGCGTGCCCGGCGCGTGGATCTTCGGCCGCACGCCGCTGTAGGCGGGCGCCAGCGCATCGCTCGGCAGCGCCGGCCAGTAGCGGCGGATCGCGTCTTCGAAGCCGGCGGCGCGCGCCATCTGCACCGTGTAGTCGATGCGCGACGGGTCGTCGATGTCGAGCCACTCGTGGTCGGGGCCGAAGCGCACCTGCCCGGCGAGGTCGAGCGTGACGTGCACGCCCAGCCACGCGTCGACCGGCACCGGATAGATCAGCCGCTTGAACGGCGGCGGTGCCGTCAGCGCGAAGTAGCTGCCCTTGGCAAAGTGCGCTGGCGGCACGTGCGCGGCCGCAGGTCGGGCGAAGCGGCGCGCCACGAGCGGCGCGTGCAGCCCGGCGGCGTTGACGACGCAGCCTGCCGCCAGCTCGTAGCCGCCCTCGGGCGTGTGCACCTGGACGATCGCGGGCTCAGGTCCTGACGCGCCAGACACAGCGGCAGGAAACGTCACCGTACCGACGCGCGAACGCAGGGCCACCGCACCGCCGGCACGCTCGAGCTCGCCTTGCAGCGCCAGCATCAGCGCGTGGCTGTCGACGATGCCGCTCGACGGCGAATGCAGTGCCGCGGTGCATTGCAGCTGCGGCTCGAGCGCTTGCGCCTCGGCGGCGGTCATCGGCTCGACCCGCACGCCGGCGGCCGCCGCGCGCTCGGCGAGTGTCGCGAGCGCCGCGTGCTGCTCGGCGCCGGTGGCGACGATCAGCTTGCCGCAGCGCCGGTGCGGCACGCCGTGCTCGGCGCAGAACGCGTACAGCAGTTCCTTGCCGCGCACGCACAGCCGCGCCTTCGCCGAGCCGGCGGCGTAGTAGAGACCCGCGTGGATGACCTCGCTGTTGCGCGAGCTGGTGCCGGTGCCGAATGTTGCTCGGCCTCCAGCACTAGCACCTCGCGGCCGTCGCGTGCCAGCGCGGCAAGCCAGCTGCCCAAACCGACCACGCCGGCGCCGATGACGGCGATCGCTTCGACTCGGTCCAATGCCGTATCCTCTCCCCGACCCATCTCAACCGAGGTGGCAGGGAGAGCGGCCTGGTGTGCATCGGCGGCGTAGGCCTTGCGCTTTGTCGGTGAGCAGCGCGCCTGGCCGAGCACGGCGCCGAAGCCCTGCTCGCCGCGGCGCCACGCCTGGAAGGCGGCGAGGAAGGCCCACTGGCCCTGCGTGACGGTCGAGCGCTTCCAGGCGCCGGCGGCGTGCTTGTTCGCCTCGGCCAGCGTCGAGTAGGTGTGGATGGTGCCGAGGATCTTGGCGAGTCCCAGCCCGTGCTTCATCGCCAGCGTACTCGGCCAGCAGGTCGCCGGCGTGCTCGCCGGCGATGGTCACGCCGAGGATGCGGTCGGTGCCCGGCGCGGTGAGTACCTTGACGAAGCCGTGCGCCTCCCCCGTCGGCGATCGCCCGGTCGAGGTCGTCGATGCATGAGCCGGTGACCTCGTGGGCGACGTTCTTCTCCTTCGCCTCCTGCTCGTTCAGGCCGACGCGCGGGCGACCTCCGGCTCGGTGAAGGTGGTCCACGGAATGACGCGGTAGTCGGCCTTGAAGCGGCGGAAGGCGCGAACAAGCGCGTTGACCGCCGCGTACCAGGCCTGGTGCGCGGCGGTGTGGGTGAACTGGAACGGCCCTGCGACGTCGCCGGCGGCGAAAATGTTCGGATAGATCGTCTGCAGGTACTCGTCGGTCTCGACCGTGCGTGCCCTTCGTCGTGCCGATGCCGAGCGCCTCCAGCCCGTAGCCTTCGGTGTTGGCGATGCGGCCGACCGCGACCAGCACCTGGTCGAACGGGATGCGCACCTCGCGGCTGCTGCTGTTCTCGCCGACCGTTTCGGCGACCAGCACCTTCTCGCCGTCCTCGACCAGGAACTGCTTCGCCTTATGCCCGGTCAGCACGCGGATGCCTTCCGCCTCGAAGCGCTGCCTGACCAGCGCCGACACCTCGGGGTCCTCGCGGATCAGGATGCGCGGCAGCATCTCGACCTGGGTCACCGCGCTGCCGAGGCGGGCGAAGGCCTGCGTCAGCTCGGAGCCGATCGGCCCGCCGCCGAGCACCACCAGACGCTTCGGCAGCACGCGCAGGTTCCACACCGTGTCGGAAGTGAGGTAGCCGACCTCGGCCAGGCCGGGGATCGGCGGCACGAAAGGGCGGGCGCCGGCGGCGATGACGATGTTCCGGGTCGTCAGCGTCCGGCTGCCGCCGTCGGTGGCCACCTCGACCGTCCACGGCGAGGTGATCTTCGCCTGCCGGTTACGCACTCGACGCCGAGGCCGGTGTAGCGCTCGACCGAGTCGTGCGGCTCGATCGCGGTGATCACCCGCTGCACGCGCTGCATCACCTCGGCGAAATCGAAGCTGGCACTCGCCCTGTCGATGCCGAACTCCTTCGACCGCGCCACGTGGCTGAGCAGCTTCGCCGAGCGGATCAGCGCCTTGCTCGGCACGCAGCCGGTGTTCAGGCAGTCGCCGCCCATGCGGTGCTTCTCGATCAAGCGCCACTTTCGCCTTGGTGGCGGCGGCGATGTAGGGGCCGACACCAGCCCGGCGGAACCAGCGCCGATCACCACCATGTTGTAGTCGGCCTTCGCCGGGCGCTGCTGGGCCCACTTCGCGTAGACCTTGCGCGCCTTGATCGCGTCGAGCACCTTCTTGGCCAGCAGCGGAAGATGCCGAGCAGCGCGAAGGCGAGGACCAGTCCCGCCGAGACGCGGAACTGGCCGAGCTGCGTGCCGGCGTAGACGTAGACCACGGTGCCGGCGAGCATGCCGAGCTGGCCACCCAGTAGAAGGTGCGGGTGCGGATCGCGGTGAGCCCCATCGCCAGGTTGATCAGCCAGAAGGGAAACAGCGGCACCAGGCGCAGGGCGAAGAGATAGAACGCGCCCTCTTTCGCGACACCGTCGTTGATCGCCTTCAGCTTGCCGCCGACCCGCGACTGCACCCAGTCGCGCAGCAGGTGGCGCGAGACCAGGAAGGCCAGCGTGGCGCCGATCGACGGGCAAACGACACCAGCACGGTGCCGGCGAGCACGCCGAAGATCGCGCCGGCGATGAGGGTCATGATCGCCGCGCCGGGCAGCGACAGCGCGGTGACGGCGACGTAGACGGCGAAAACACCGCCGCCGTCTGCCACGGATGGCTGGCGTTGAAGGCGTCGATCCTCGCCCGGCTGGCCTGGAAGAAATCGAGGCTCAGGTACTGCTTCAGGTCGAAGGTGAAGAAGGCGGCGATCGCGGCGGCGATCACGGCGAGCAAGAGCAGGCGTTTCCTGTCCATCGATCTTCCTTGCGCGGGTGGCGCTTGCCTTGCGTTATCGAGGTTCCGAAGAAGCCGCGCAGTGTCCTTCGGGTGCCCGTCGTCCTCCGGCGGGATCCAGTGTCTTTGCCAAGGCCACTGGGTTCACGCAGACGCCTGTCGGCTCCGTCCCGTGCCGCAAAGCGGGGCGTCCCTTTCGCTTCGGCGACGGCTTGGTCGGCGCAACGCCGCGGAACTTACACTGGGCAGGCGACGGCTTCGCGGCCGAGCGCGTGATCGACCGAGAACGGCGGGCCGGCGACGATCCGCTCGCGGTACGACACCCGCGGCCGGCGACCCGGCCCGGCCAGATGGCGTCGAAGCGCTCGCGCCAGCGCGCCGCGTCGAAGCCGGATGCGCAGCGCGTCGATCCAGACGCCGCGCTCGTGCAGGCCGTAGGCGCGGGCGTCTCGAGCGCGCGGGCGGCAGCGGCCGCGTCGCGATGCGCGTCAGCAGGCCGCTCGTGTCGCCGGCAAAGTTGGCCATGCCCGCGGCGCCGTTGTTGATCACGAAGCGCTCGCCGAGCACCCGCAGCGCCGGCGCGCAGGTGTGGCTGCAGGCGTAGCCGTCGACCGCGCCGAGTTCGAAGGCGGCCTGCAGATGTTCCTCGTGCGCCGGCTGGTGCAGTTCATCGTGCGCGAATCGCCAGCCGGCCAGCGACCAGGCGTCGCCGTGCACGATGCCGATGCGCAGGCTGCCCACCTGCGCCACGGCGTGCATCGGCAGGCGGGCCAGCGCCTCGCGTGCGCCCGGCACCTCGGCGGCGACGCCGCGCAGGCGGCCGAGGATGGCGTTGCTGCGCTCGACGTCGTCGTCGGGGACCGACTCCGGATAGGCGCAGCCGCAGCCTGCCTCGCCGTCGTCGCCGGCGATCTCGGTCTCGACGTTGCCACGCAGCGCCACGTGTGCCAGCACGCGCCGCTGCACCGAGGCGAACAGCCGCGGCTCGGCGTCGAACCAGTGGAAGTCGCCGTTGAACAGGCGCCGCGGCGGCTGGTCTTCCAGCGCCGCCATGCGGTCGATCTCGTCGAGCGCGAGCGGGTTGCCGTACAGCCCGCCGACCACGTACAGCGTGTCGGCGGCGAAATCCGGCGCGCGGGCGAACGTTCGCGGCGAGTAGCCGTAGTGCGGCGGGCAGGCGCGGCCTGGGCCTTTCATCGAGCCGGCCTCCGCGCCCTGCGCTGCAGGTTGAACGCTTCGCAACGGCGCCGCGCTCTCACGCCAGCGCCCCGCCGCAGGAGGATCCCCTGGCCGGCCGTGCAGCCGTAGCAGTGGTCGGCGACCACGATCGGGTTGCCGTCGAGGTCCATCTCCAGCCAGTCGTCGAGGTGCAGGCGGCCGTGGCGCTGGCCTGTCTCGTGCAGGTGCAGGCCGAGCATCTGGTTGAAGTCGCAGTCGTACAGGAATCCCTGCCAGTCGACCGAAACCAGCGTGCGGCATCACCTGACCGACGTTCTCCGGCCGGTGGGCGGCGCGCAGCTGCCCATGTACTCGCGGAACTGGCCCTTGCTCACCAGGGTCGAGCCGAAGCGGGCGATCGGCATGTTGGCCAGCGCGAACAGGCGGGTGAAGACGATGCCGAAGCGCTCCCAGGGAAGCGGCGGTAGTCGGCTTCCAGTGCCTGCTGCGGCGGCGGCAGCGATGGGCCCTGCGGGTTGTACACCAGCGACAGCGGCAGCCGCTCGTCGCGGCCGTAGCCGAGCGCATTCAATTGCTGCAGGGCGCGGATGCTCCTGTCGAACACGCCGGCGCCGCGCTGGCGGTCGACGTTGTCCTCCAGGTAGCAGGGCAGCGAGGCGACCACCTCGACCTGCTGTCCGGCGAAGGGAAGCCGGCCAGGTCCTCCTGGCCAGGCTCGAACAGGATGGTCAGGTTGCAGCGGTCGATCACGTGCGCGCCGCGGCTGCGCGCCTGCGCCACCAGGTCGCGGAAGTGCGGATTCAGCTCCGGCGCACCGCCGGTCAGGTCGAGCGTGCGGATCCGCCTGGCGACCAGCACGTCGAGCACCCGGTCGATCGTGGCGCGGTCCATCTGCTCCTTGCGGTTCGGGCCGGCGTTGACGTGGCAGTGCAGGCAGCTCTGGTTGCAGGTGTAGCCGAGGTTGACCTGCAGCGTCTCGACGGTGCGGCGGCGCAGGGCGGGGAAGTCGGTGGCCTTCAGCAGGGGCAGGGTGGCGTGCACGTAGGGGTTCCTTGGCGGTCGATCACCGGCAGTCGGCCGGCGGGCCGGATTCTTACAGGCAGGGCAGCAGGCTGGGCGAGCAGGCCGCCCGCCGCTGCGCCTTTGACCAGCTGGGTGGCGCGCCGGTTCAGTCGGCAGCAGTGCCGAGGCGCTTGATCGCCTTGCGCATCAGTTCGAGCTGCTTGACGAAGTTGCCGCAGCACGGGCAGCTGCGCAGGTGCAGCCGCACGCGTACGTTGTCGGCGAGGTTCAGCTCGCGGTCCATCGACTCGGCGATCAGCCGGTGGGCTTGCTTGCAGTTCAGGCGCAGCAGCGGCATGGCGGAAGCGTACGGTCAGCGGGCGCGGGCCGGGGCGAACCAGTTCGCCTCCAGGCACTCGCGCAGGCGCATCCGCGCCCGGTACAGCATCACGAAGGCGTTGGTCGAGGTGATGCCGAGTTCCTTACACACCTCGTCGGTCTCCAGCTCCATCCACTCGCGCATCATGAAGATGCGGCCGAGGTTGGCCGGCAGCTTGTCGACGCAGGCCTGCAGGATCTCGATGAACTGGTTCTGCGACAGGGCATCGTGCGGGTCGCCCCAGCCCGGCAGCGGCCGCTGGCGGAAGTGGCCGCTTTCGCTGAACAGCTCGTCGAAGCTTTCCGCCTCGCTGGCTTCCATCTGCGCCTCGACCGAGACCTCGCGGCCGTGGCTGCGGAACTGGTCGACGATCTTGTGCTTCAGGATGCCGACCACCCAGGTCTTCAGCTGCGAGCGGCCGGCGAAGTCCCGCGCGCCCTCGAGCGCGGCGATCATGGTCTCGGAGACGACGTCCTCGGCCCAGGTGTCGTTGCGCAGCTGCAGCCGGGCGATCTTCAGCAGCATCGGCCGCAGCTCGCCGAGCGTCTCGTGCAGTCGCGGCTGGCTCATCGGCGCTGCGGCCGGCGCAGGCCGGCTATTGGCGAGGCCGCAGCCGACGGATCAGGCTCGAGGTGTCCCAGCGATTGCCGCCCATCGCCTGGATGTCGGCATAGAACTGGTCGACCAGCGCCGCCACCGGCAGGGCAGCGCCGTTGCGGCGCGCCTCGTCGAGGCACAGACCGAGGTCCTTGCGCATCCAGTCCACCGCGAAGCCGAAGTCGAACTTGTCGTCGATCATCGTCGAGCCGCGGTTGTCCATCTGCCAGCTCTGCGCCGCACCCTTGCCGATCACGGCGAGCACCAGCTTCATGTCCAGCCCGGCGGCCAGTCCGAAGTTGATGCCCTCGGAAAGCCCCTGCACCAGGCCGACGATGGCGATCTGGTTGACCATCTTGGCGAGCTGGCCGGCGCCGCTCGGCCCGATCAGCGTGACCGCGCGGCCGAAGGCCATCGCCACCGGCTGCGCGCGGGCGAACGGCTCGGCGTCGCCGCCGCACATCACGGTGAGCAGGCCGTTGACCGCGCCGGCCTGGCCGCCGGAGACCGGCGCGTCGATGAAGTGCAGGCCGCGTTCGCGCGCCGCGGCGTGCAGTTCGCGCGCAACTTCCGCCGAGGCGGTGGTGTTGTCGAAGAAGATCGCCTCCTTCGCCATGCCGGCGAACGCACCGTCGGCACCGAGCACGACGCTGCGCAGGTCGTCGTCGTTGCCGACGCAGGCGAAGACGATCTGCGCGCCCTCGGCCGCCTCGCGCGGCGTGGCGGCGATGCGGCCGCCGTACTCGTCGGCCCAGCGCTCGGCCTTCTTCAGCGTGCGGTTGTAGACGGCGACGTGATGGCCGGCGCGCGCCAGGTGGCCGGCCATCGGAAAGCCCATCACGCCGAGGCCGAGGAAGGCGACCCTGTGCGGGGCGATCGGATCGTAGGTCTTGCTGCTCATTGCGTGGACCTTGGTGGTTCGTTTGCCACCGCGAGGATACCCAACCGCGCCCGCGGCCGCCGCGGTCGCCCGCGCCGTCCTCTCAGGCGAGTGCCGGGTCGGCGCGCAGCCGCGCCGCCATCAGGTCGACGAAGGCGCGCACTTTCGCCGAAGCGAACCGGCCCTCGCGATGCACGATGTGCACCGGCCACGGCGGCGGCTCGAAGTCCTCCAGCAGCAGCTTCAGCCTGCGCGCTCCGAGCAGCGGCGCCACCTGGTACGACAGCAGCCGCGTGATGCCGAAGCCGCGCAGCGCAGCCTCGATGGCGGCGTCGTTGGTGGTTACCGTCAGCCGCGGCCGCACACGCACCGGGCGCATCCCGTCGCCCGCGTCGAACCGCCAGTGGATCGCGCCGCTGCCGGCGACGGAGGCGATCGTCGAGTGCTCCGTCAGCGCCTGCGGCAGCCGCGGCGTGCCCCGCCGCTCGAGGTATTCGGGCGACGCGCAAAGCACGATGCGGACGCTGCCCACCCGCAGCGCCCGCATGGTCGAGTCGGCGAGCTCGCCGATGCGCACGCCGACGTCGATCCCCTCCTCCAGCAGGCTGACCGAGCGGTCGAGCAGCACCGCCGAGATCTCGGTCTTCGGATAGCGCTCGAGGTACTCGACGATGCCCGGCATCACGAACATGCGGCCGAACAGCACCGGCGCGGTGACGGTGAGCTGGCCGCGCGGCTCGGCTTTGCCGCCCGCGGCCGACTCCTCGGCCGCCTCGACGTCGGCGAGGATGCGCCGTGCCTCCTCCAGGTAGCGCAGCCCGGCATCGGTCGCGCGCACGTGGCGGGTGGTGCGGTCGAGCAGCTTCACCCCGAGGTGCTCCTCCAGCATCGCCACCGCCCGTGTCACCGCCGGCGGCGACATGCGAAGGCGCCTCGCGCCGGCCGCGAATCCCTGCTCGTCGGCCACGGCGACGAACACGTTCATCAGCTGGAAGCGGTCCACAGCGTGTTCCTGTAAGTGGAATAAATAATTGTGAATGGCGATGATTCTTCTTTCAAGTGGAATTTGAGACAGTGCGGTCCGTCGCCGCGCGAGGCGCGTGGCGCAGGAGCTTCAACTCATTTCAACCGCAAAGGAGATCGAAGATGAGCCGCTTGAACGTCGTCACCAACGAGAACGCCAATGCCGAGCAGCAGGCGCTGCTGCAGGCGATCCAGTCGCAGCTCGGGATGGTGCCCAACTTCCTCAAGGTGTTCGCCAACTCGCCGGCCGCGCTGCGCGCCTTTCTCGGCCTGCACGGCATCGCCGGCGAGGGCAGCCTGGAGGCGCAGACCCGCGAGCGCATCGCGCTGGCGCTGGCGCAGCAGAACGCCTGCCAGTACTGCGTGTCCGCCCACACCGCGATCGGCCGCAAGGCCGGCCTCGACGCGACGGAGATCGAGGCCAACCGCGCCGGCAGCAGCCGCGACGCCAGGGCCGCGGCGGCGGTGAAGTTCGCCAAGGCGCTTGCCGAGCACAACGGCGAGGTCACCACCGCCGAGATCTTCGCGGTGCGCGACGCCGGCTACAGCGACGCGGAAATCGTCGAGATCATCACCCACGTCGGCTTGAACGTGCTGACCAACATCCTCGGCAAGGCGAGCCGGGTCGAGATCGACTTCCCGAAAGTCGAGCTCAAGCTCGCCGCGTAGCGCCAGGCAGGGCCGCCGCGCAGTGCGCCGCGGCGGCCCGTTGAAAGCGAAATCCGGACAGGAGCACGGCGATGGGGCACCGTTTTGCAGCGCTGGCCTTCACCGAATCGGTGCGCGAAGTGCAGCGCTCGCTCGGCAGCCGCGCCGGCTACGCGGCGATGGAACAGGGTGAGGACTACAACCATGTCCTCGGCGAGCGCGAAGCGGCGTTCATCGCGGCGCGCGACAGCTTCTACCTGGCGAGCGTGGGCGACACCGGCTGGCCGTACGTGCAGCACCGCGGCGGCCCGGCGGGCTTCGTGAGGATCCTCGACGAACGCACCATCGGCTTCGCCGACTTCCGCGGCAACCGCCAGTACGTGAGCGTCGGCAACCTGCGCAGGGACGACCGCGTCGCACTGCTCTTCATGGATTACCCGGGCCGCGCCCGCCTCAAGCTCCTTGGTCGCGCGCGCCTCGTCGGCGGCGGCGAACCCGGGCTGCTCGCCCGGCTGGAGGTGGCCGGCTACCGCGCGGCGGTCGAGCGCGGCCTGGTCATCCGCATCGAGGCGTTCGACTGGAACTGCCCGCAGCACATCACGCCGCGCTACACCGAGGCTGAGGTCGAGCGGCTCGTCGCGCCGGTGCTCGAAGAGAACCGTGAACTGAAGGCAGCCGCGCGCCCGAGCCGAGTTGCGCCGCCCGCCGCCATCGGCGGCGGGCCGCTCGATCTGGTCATCGCCGGCGTGCGCCAGCTCACGCCGCGCATTCGTTCCTACGAGCTGCGCGACCCGCAGGGACGCGAGCTGCCGGCCGTGCAGGCCGGCGCGCACCTCGAGGTGCCGGTCCCACTGGAAGACGGAACGACCGCAACGCGCCGCTATTCGATCGCCTCCGATCCGGCGCGGCGCGACGCCTACGAGATCGCGGTGCTGCGCGATGACGCCGGCACGGGCGCCTCGCGGGCGGCGCACGCATCGTTCGGGATCGGCCTGCGGCTGCGCTGCGGGACGCCGCGCAACGACTTCGCGCTGCACCAGGATGCGCGGCCGGCGGTGCTGATCGCCGGCGGGGTCGGCATCACGCCGATCAAGGCGATGGCACACGCGCTCAAGGGACGCGGCATCGGCGCTCAGCTGCACTACGCCGCGCGCAGCCGGGCGGAGGCTGCGTACCGCGACGAGCTCGCGCACGAACTCGGCGACGGCCTGCATCTGTATGCAGCGGCCGACGGCCGGCGCATCGACATCGAGGCGCTGCTCGCCGCCGCGCCGCCGGATGCGATGTTCTACGTTTGCGGTCCGCACCGGCTGCTCGAGGCGGTCGCCAGGGGAGCCGAGAACGCCGGAATCGATGCCGCGCGGATTCGGGTCGAGCGATTTGCCGCGGCGATCGCGGCCGACGCCCGAGCGGTCGAGGTCGAGCTGCGCCGCTCGGGCCGGACGCTGCGGGTTGCCGGCGACCAGACCATCCTCGACGCGGCGCTCGCCGCCGGCGTCGAGGCGCCCTACGCCTGTCGCGCCGGCAACTGCAGGACCTGCGCGGTGCGGGTTCTCGAGGGCGAGCCCGACCACCGGGATGCCGCGCTGTCGCCGGCCGACCGCGAACAACGGCGCCTGATGTGCCCCTGCGTCTCGCGCGCGAAAGGGGAGCGTCTGGTCATCGACCTCTGAACGAAGCGGCGATCGACCGGCCCGAACGCGATGGGCTGCGCGGTACGTCTGGCATCGGCGAAGGCGCGGCTTGGCGCCGTCGCTCGAGGGGGCCGGTGTCGGCCCTAGCCTTGCCCTGCCGCGTCGACGCCGGGCCCGGCCTGCCGGCGATACTGTCCTGGCGACGTGCCGACGATCTTCTTGAATGCCTTGCTGAACGAGGCTTCCGTCCCATAGCCGACGCGTTCCGCGATCCGCGCAAGCGGCAGGCGGGTGGAGGTGAGCTGGGTGCGGGCGAGCTGCATGCGCCACAGCGTCAGGTACTGCAGCGGCGGCTGCCTGACCAGTCGCTGGAATCTTGCGGCAAACACCGAGCGCGACAGGCCGACCTGCCGCGCCAGGCCATCGAGCGTCCAGGCCTCGGTCGGTCGCCGATGCATCAGTTCGAGCGCCGCGCCGATCTGCCGATCGGCGAAGGCCGCCAACATGCCGGGCGACGATTCGCTGCTTTCGATGTAGGCGCGCAGCACCTGGATGAAGAGCACGGCGGCGAGCCGGTCGACCACCGCCTCCGCCCCCGGGCGCGCGGCGCGCGTCTCGTGAATCATGAAGTTCAGCGTCGCGTTCAGCCAGGCGAGATCCTGGCTGTCCGCGCCCTTGACGTGAATCAGGGTCGGCAGCGCGTCGAGCAGCGGATGCGGCGGATTCCGGTCAAAGCGGAAGTAACCGCACAGGATCGATGCCGGCTGCCCGTCGCCCTCGTTGACCACCGGGCCGTATCGATCGAGTGATTGTCCGGCGACGATCTCGGCGACTGGCCGGGCCGCCCCGCCGGGCGAATCGAGCAGCGCGTGCGCACCGCCTTGCGGCATCACGACCAGATCGCCCGCGTGCAGTGCGATCGGCTCGCGCCGGTCGGCAACGCGCAGCCAGAAGTTGCCGCGAACGACGATGTGAAAGGGCGCATCGCGGGTCGGCTCCATCGCCATTCCCCAGGGCGAGGCGAACTCGCAGCGGAAGTGAACGCCGCCGCGCAGACGCATCGTGGCGAGCATGTCACTGAGTACGTCTGTCTGACTCATGCAGAGACGATGGGACAATTGATCGAGACGATTGCATATTACGCGTCCGTTGCGATGATCGCAGAATTCTCCTGTCTTCCAGTCGGAAGCAACCCTTTGATCTCAACGACAGGAGCAGATCGATGCCCAGACTCAACGTAGTGACCCCATCGCAGGCAAGCGGCAGGACCCGCGAGCTGTATGACGGCCTGACGAAGGCCATCGGCGGCGTGCCGAACATCTACCAAGGCATTGGCAACAGCGCGGCGGCGCTCGGCGCGGCGCTGGGCATCGGCGAGGCGCTGAAGCACGGCCAGCTGACGGCCGCGGAGACGGAGGCGGTCAAGCTCGCGGTCAGCCAGGCCTATGGCTGCAACTACTGCCTGGCGGCGCACACGCTGCTGGGCAAGAAAGCCGGCCTGACCGACGAGCAGGCGATCGACATTCGGCGAGGAACCTACGGACTGTCGAAGCTGGCTGCCCTGGTGAGCTTCGTCAACGCCGTGCTGCACCCGGGCGCGCGCCTGCCCGACGGTGAACTGCAGGCGGTCAGGGCGGCCGGCTACAACGACGCGCAGATCACCGAGGCGCTGATGGTCATCGCGCAGACGGTGTTCACGAACCTGTTCAACCGCGTGCACCAGACGCCGCTCGACTTTCCGGCCGCACCGAGCCTGTGATCCGTCGGCGAACCATCAAGGAGATCTTCATGCCAGACACCAATGCCGCACTGCCGCGAGTCGAGATCTACACCGGACCGAGCTGCTCGTACTGCCACCGGGCCAAGGCCCTGCTGAGGCGCAGGTCGCTCGACTATCGTGAACACGACGTTTCGAGACCGGACGCCCGTGCCGCGATGGCGGCGCGACTGCCGGCCGCCCGCACGGTTCCGCAGATCTTCATCGACGGCGAGCACGTCGGCGGCTGCGACGATCTCGAGGCGCTCGAGGCCAGCGGCGCGCTGGACGCGCTGCTCCGGCACACATCCGCCGCCTGACCGCGGTGGCGTCGGAGTCGGCGGCGGGCATGGCGCTCGCCGCCGGCTCGGCATCCTGTTCGCGGCCGCCGCGCGCCGCGGTGGTGCAACATCACGCCGCCACGAATCAGGCCAGCAAGGCCGGCAGCTCCGCCAGCGAACTGACGACGGCATCCGGCTTGCCCGGCAGCCGCTCGGGCCGCTGACCGTAGCGGTTGCACCAGACCACCCGCATGCCGAACGCCGAGGCGGCATAGGCATCCCAGGCATTCGACGACTGGAACGAGATTGCCCCGGCGGCAATGCCGAGTCGATCGACGGCCAGTTGGTAGACGCTCGGGTGCGGCTTGTATGCGCCGACCTCCTCGACCGACAGCACGGCGTCGAGCAGGTCGTCGAGGCCGGCCGAGCGCACCGCCGCTGCCAGCATCGGCGGCGTGCCATTGGACAGGATTGCGGTGACGAAGCCGCGCGACTTCAGCTCGCTAAGCACCGCCGGCACCTCCGGAAAGGTCGCCAGGTCCAGGTACAGGCTCATCAAGCGCTCGCGCAGCGCGGGCGAGGCCAGATCGAGGGTATCGAGCGCGTAGTCGAGCGCATCGCCGGTCACCTGCCAGAAGTCGGCGTGCCGCTGCTGCAGGGCGCGCAGCCAGGTGTACTGCAGCTGCTTGTCGCGCCACAGCGCGGCGAGCGGCTTGACCTGCCCGCCGAGCTCGTCCTGGCAGGCCGCCGCGGCGGCAGTGAAGTCGAACAGCGTGCCGTAGGCGTCGAAGACGCAGGCGCGGATGCCTCCGATGACCGGTGTGCCCGCCATTTCATCCACCTTTATCGCTTGATCCGTCGTGGGGGAAGTCGTCGACCTCGATCATGCGGTCGGCTGCTTTCAGGTAGGCCAGTGCAAGTCGGAGATTGTGCGCGGCACGCGCCGCCTTGGCCAGGGAGGGCGATCGACGAAGCGTCTTGTTCAGTTCGCTCGTCTCGCCGCCGAGCTGCGACGGCAGTTCTAGCGCCCGCATCAGGCAGGCCGCCGCGCTCCGGTCGGCTGACGTGCGCAGCCAGCCTCGCGATGGCGGCCCGACCGGTGCGAAGAACGTCCGCCAGATCGGGCAGCGGCCGGTCGCGGCGCGCCCGACTGGCCTGGCCCGACCGTTCTTCGCCCGCCCGCTCCGCGCCAAGGGCCGTGCGCTCCACCACCCCGAGGTCGAGCGAACGCGCAACGGCGGCAGCCGTGTCGGAGAGGCTACCGTGGCTTCGTTCTCGCGCGCCTGCCCGCCGTCGGCCGAGCCGCGGCACCGCGCATGCGTTCGGAAGGCCGCGAAATCGGGAAGACTTCGCCCACGTAGTGCGCCAGCATCGAGCAGAAGGCCGTGGCGTAGCGCGGCAGCGGGCGGCGTCTGTCCCAGAAGATGGCCAGCGGCTCCCGCACCGGTCTGCTCCGGTAGAGCAGCTGGACGATGCGCAGCGGATACCGATCGATTCGCACCGCCGAGGGGACGATCGCTACGCCGTGTCCCCGCTCGGCCATCGCCAGCAGCGTATGCGGTGTCCGGCTTTCGAAGACGACGTTGGCCTCGATGCCTGCAAGACGGCAGGTGGCGTCGAAAGTACGGCGGGACAGGAAGCTGGCATCCAGTACGAGCAGCGGGTAGGTCGCGAGGTCGGCGACTTCGATGGCCGCCTTGCCGGGCATCAGCGCTGCAGGGCACGCAGCCAGCAACTCGACCGCTTCCAGCGGCATGCTTGCGAACCGCGGATCGGCGGGCGGAACCGCGCGGAGCAGATTCTGGCCGAGGTGGATCTCGCCTCGCTCGAGCATTTCGAGCGTGTCGGACCACGCAACCGATTCGACCAGTTTCAGCTGGACTTTCGGGTACCGTTCCGCGTAGACGCGCAGGAAGCCGGCAAAGACGCCCTCGATGAACTGCGGCGACGCGGCCACCTTCAGCGTGCCCGTGTCGCCGCGGCGAAGCAGCTGCGCGCGCTCGCCGAGCGCGCTGGCATAGCTCAACAGGCCGCGGCAGTCGCCAAGCAACTGCTCGCCTTCGCCGGTCAGCACGAGCCGGCGGCCCACGCGATCGAACAGCTTGAATCCGAGTTCCTGCTCGAGATTGCCGATCTGCCGGGACAGGGCGGGCTGGGCAACGTGCAGGCGCACGGCCGCCTTGGAGACCGAGCCCAGATCGGCCACCGTGACGAAGGTCCGCGCATGCCGCAGATTCATCCGCTCACCTTATGCCATATCGGCATCATCGAGCAGCGAAATTATGTATTGGACTTCGACCGCGCGTCCGCCGCAAATTGGCACCGGCGAGTTGTTCGCTGGATTTCGACAGGGAGGACCTCATGAAGCGGCGTTGCCTGTTGTTGGTGTCCGCCCTCGGCGTTGGGCTCGCAGCCGTCGAGGCCGTCGCAGAGACCTGGCCGACCAGGCCGATCAAGGCGATCGTGCCCATTGCGGCGGGCAGCGTGATCGACATCGTTCCCCGCGTAGTGTTCGAGCAGCTGACGACGCAACTCGGGCAGGCCATCGTCGTGGAAAACCGGCCCGGTGCAGGGCAGACGATGGGCGCCAGCGCGGTCGCCAGGTCGGAGCCGGACGGCTATACGCTCCTCGTCAACTCGTCCGCGCACGCGATCGCACCAGCGCTTCATGCGAACTTGAGCTATCACCCGGCACGAGACTTCTCGGCGGTCGTGCCGCTAGGAATTACGCCCTTCGTCCTGGTAGTCCGGCCGGACAGGGGCTTCAGGACGGTCGGCGACCTTGTCGCTGCCGCCAACGCCAGACCGGGCACGTTCAATTTCTCCTCCCCCGGCGTGGGGTCCGCATCGCATCTGAGCGCAGAACGCTTCCGGCTCGGCGCCGGCGTGGCGGCCGTGCACGTCCCGTTCAAGGGCGGCGCCGAAATGATGACCGAGGTGATCGCGGGGCGGATCGACTTCGCCTTCCTGGCGCTTGGCGCGGCCTTGCCGATGATCCGGGACGGCAAGCTCGCGGCGCTCGCGGTGAACAGTGCCACCCGTTCCTCGGCGCTGCCGGACGTGCCGACCATTCGGCAGGCCGGTTTCAGCGACGCAGAGTATCCGATGTGGTTCGGAATCTTCCTTCCCGCCCGGGCGCCACGCGAGATCGTCGAGAAGCTTCACCGCGAGACGCTGAAGGCGCTGCAACAGCCCAAGGTAAAGGAGAAGCTGGCAGCACTTGGCGTCGATCCGATGGTCGCGACGCCGGCCGAGTTCGACGCGCTGGTCGAAAGGGACATCGCCATCAACGCGGGGCTGGTCAGTGCAATCGGATTGACGGCGCGCTAGCGGACCGGGCCGGGCAGAGCCGGCTTGGCGCGGCGGCGACATCCGTCCCGCCGAGCGAACGCCACCGCGCGACGATGACATCGACGTTCGGATCTTCGAGTGGCCACGGATACGAGCTCCAGATGGGCCGATGGAGCCGGCGACTTGCGCCCGCTTTCGTCAGGTTCGCAGGAACAGCCGGAGCGGTGCGGGTTCTCGATGTCGGGTGCGGCACCGGCAGTCTGAGCAAGTGCCTGCTGCAGGACCCGCAGATCGTCAGCGTGCACGGCCTGGATGCTTCTCCCGCATACATCGAGTACGCCAGCAGCCGGTCCGACGACGCGCGGCTGGTCTTTCAGGTCGGCGACGCCTGCACGCTGCCGTTCGCCGACGCCTCCTTCGACCATGCCATCGCCATGCTCGTGCTGCAGTTTGTCCCGCGGGCCGATCTTGCAGTGCGCGAAATGCGCCGCGTGACGTGCCCCGGCGGAACGGTCGCCGCCGCCACGTGGGATACGCGCGGCGGCTTCATCGCGCTGCGCATGATCTACGACGCGGCAGCGATCGTCGATCAGAACGGGCAGCAGGCCAGGGCGGCGGCATACACGAGGCCCTTGAGCCGCCCCGGTGAGTTGGCGCGTCTATGGAATGACGTGGGTCTGACCGACGTTGTGCAGGATGCGCTGACCATCCGCATGGAATTCGCGTCGTTCGCGGATTACTGGGCGCCGATCGCTGGCCGGGAGGGGCCCGTTGCCGAGTATGTCGGCACCCTCGGTGCGGATGCCCGGGAAGTGCTCCGAGACGCGGTGAGGCTGGCGTATCTGGACGGCGAGGCCGACGGTGCGCGGTCCTATGCCGCTACTGCCTGGGTGGTGAAGGGCAGGGTGCCTTAGAGCTTGTCCGCGAATAGCTGGTGCGCGCGACCGGGGTATCCGGCCTGCACGACGCCGACGCGGACGCCCGGCCGCGGCCCGGCTGTTGGGCGCAGGGCGAGGGCGTCGTCGGTGCCGCCACCGCAAATCCGCTGTCCTGCCCGGTGCTGCCGGCAGCACGGTCGGTCCAGCCCGCCGGCTTCAGCCGTCGCCGATGTGCCGCATCGCCTGCCGCAGGAAATCCATCTGCCGCTCGACGCGCGAGCACATGACGCACATGGCGAGGTGCAGCCTGAGCCGGGCGCGATCGCCGAGCCCGAGCGGGCGGTCCATGCCCTCCGAGACCAGCCGATTGGCGGTCCGGCACGGGATCATCAGCCAGCCTTCCTTCACGCCGCAGCCCTCCTTGCGAACCAGTGGTTCTCGACGCACTCGCGCAGCCGCATGCGGGCGCGATACAGCATCACATGGCAGTTGGTCGCGGTGATGCCGAGTTGCTTACAGATCTCCGCCGTGTCGTACTCCAGCCATTCGCGAAGCAGGAACACCCGCCCCAGGCTGGCAGGCAGGTCGTCGACGCAGGCCTGCAGCATGACGATGAACTGCTGGCTCGCCAGGGCGTCCTGCGGGTCGCCCCAGTCCATCGGCGGACTGACCCGGCGACCCTCGCTGGTGTAGAGCTCGTCGAAGGTTTCGATCTCGCCGGACTCGATCTGCGCCTCGATCGAGACCTCGCGCAGCCGGCGGCGCAGCTGGTCGGTGATCTTGTGCTTGAGGATGCCGATCACCCAGGTGCGCAGCATCGACCGGCCCTCGAAGCTGCGCTTGCCCTCGATCGCCGCGACGATGGTCTCGGAGACGACGTCCTCGGCCCAGGCGTCGTTGCGCAACTGCAGGCGGGCGAGCTTCAGCAGCAGCGGCTGCAGTTCGGTCAGCATCGACGCGATGTCGGTCGGAGCGTTCATCACCTGACTCCTCGAGCAAGGGCGGCGTCGGTGCAGCGGCCGGCGGACGCGGCGCACGCCGGCTGTGACCCGCCCGTGCAGCGGAAGGTTCCGCCACCGGTGGGCCGGCGCACGCCGGCGCGCGATGTGTCGTGCCGGCGCCGCCTTTCTTACAGCGCGGGCGCGGGATGGCAGAAAAAGAAATTCCGTAAGCACGGCGCGTGTCGATCGACTGATGGGCATGCAGCGGCGATCGGAAAGCGACGGTGCTGCAACGATGGACGTTCGTAACCCCACCAGCACAGGAGATCCACATGAATGCGAAACGACTGATCGGCGCCGCCGCTGCGCTGCTTGCCTTCTCGCCTCTGGCCGCGTTTGCCGGCGGCGGAGACCAGGATTCGAAGCAGTGGCTGGCGACGCTGAAGAGCACGCGCAGCGTGCAGGAAGTGCGCGCCGAGGCGCGACAGGCGAAGGACTACGGCCAGCTGCATCCGGTCGAAGTCCAGGTGCCGTCCGGATCGGCGGTGAGCCGCGCCGAGGTCAGGGCGGAACTGGCCAAGTACGGCGTGCGCGCGGTCGGCGCCTGAGGCGCCGCGCCGACCGCACGACGGGCGCACCGCGGTGCGCCCGTCGTGCTTTGCGGTGCGGCTCACCGCATCGCCGGCGCCCGGCAGGCGATCAGCGCCCGGCGTCGCCGGTCAGCCGGGAGACGACGTCGACCTCGCCGTGCAGCGTGCGGTGCACCGGGCACTTGTCGGCGATCTCCAGCAGTCGCTGCCGCTGCATCTCGTCGAGCGCGCCGTCGATGGTGATCTCGCGCTCGATG
This sequence comes from Burkholderiales bacterium, assembly GCA_016716275.1. Taxonomy (GTDB): domain Bacteria; phylum Pseudomonadota; class Gammaproteobacteria; order Burkholderiales; family Burkholderiaceae_F; genus JADJWR01. The sequence continues at coordinate 20,759 of JADJWR010000003.1, forward strand.
CGGTCGATCCGGCCGGCCTTGGTTTCGCAGTGCGCGCAGTCGCTCGCATGGACCTTGGCGTGCTTCAGGCGCACCCGGACCTGCTGCAGCGGCAGACCCTTCTGCCTGGCGTACATGCGCAGCGTCATCGCGGTGCAGGCGCCGAGCGCGGCGGCGAGCAGGTCGTACGGGCTCGGCCCCGCGTCGGCGCCGCCGACCGAGGCCGGCTCGTCGGCCAGCCAGCGGTGCGAGCCGGCGCGGATGGCGACCGTGTAGGCGCTGCTGCCGGTCTCCTCGACCTCGATCCAGCCGTCGTCCGCCGCGCTCTGTGCGGCGGCCGGCGCCGGCGGCAGGTAGCGCGCCGCCCACGCGGCGATCACGCCGGCGGCGAAGCGGGCGTCGTCCTCGCGGTCGAGCAGGTGGTCGGCGTCGTCGAGCGAGACGAACGACTTCGGGTGCAACGCCGCCTCGAAGATGGCGCGGGCGTTGTCGACGTCGACGACACTGTCGCCCGGCGCGTGCATCACCAGCAGCGGCCGGCGCAGCGTGCGGATCCGCTCGCCCTGCGCCTGCCCGCGCAGGTCGTCGAGGAAGGCGCGGCGGATGGTGAACGGCCGGCCGGCCAGCGTCACCGCCGCTTCGCCGCGCTCGGCGATCACCTGCAGGTCGTCGCCGAAATGGCGCGCCACGTGGCCAGGATCGAACGGCGCGCCGAGCGTGACCACCGCCCGCGCATCGTCGATGCGGTGCGCCGCGGCGAGCACTGCGGCGCCGCCGAGCGAGTGGCCGACCAGCAGCGCCGGCGCGCCGTGATGGCTGCGCAGCCAGTCGGCGGCGGCGACCAGGTCGTCGACGTTCGAGCTGAAGTTGGTGCTGGCGAAGTCGCCGCCGCTGCCGCCGAGCCCGGTGAAGTCGAAGCGCAGCACACCGAAGCCGGCCTGCGCCAGCGCACGTGCGATGTAGGCGGCCGCCTTGCTGTCCTTCGAGCAGGTGAAGCAGTGGGCGAACAGCGCCCAGGCGCGCGGCGGCATCTCCGGCGCGTCGATGCGCGCGGCGAGCACGGCGCCCTGGCCGCCGGGAAACTCGACTCGGGTGCTTGGCATGGTCCGTTCTCCTCGGGTGGCGACACACGGTCGATTGTCGTCGAGGTGCCCGCCCCGGCGACTGAAACAGCGTCGGGCGGCAGCGCAGGGGGCACCGCGGTGCGCCGCTGCCGCTTGCGGAGCGAAGCGGCCGGCGCGGCGGCGTCCGCCGGGTGGCCGCCGGCAACGGCACGGGCAGCGATGCCAGAAGTTCTGATCGATGTCGTCTCGCCGATAGATTTTCTCTTTCGACGTCGATTGGTGATTGCACCGATCCGCATTGGCCCGGCGCGGCGTGCGTGAAATGGAACTTCCCGCGCCGTGCCGCTTTCCAAGGATCGTCTCGCAGCGAGAACTTCCCCCTCAACCTGTATTTCACCCTGGAGATTCAGATGAAAGCGAAACGACTGCTCGCCCTGCCCATCGCCGCGTTTGCCCTGATGCCGCTCGCCGCACTGGCCGACGGCGGTCAGGAGGACTCCGCCCAATGGCGCGAGTCGCTGCACAGCACGCGCAGCGTGCAGGAAGTGCGTGCCGAAGTGCCGCAGCGCCTGCCGCAGTTCGGCGATCAGCATCCGGTCGAACGGGCAGCCACGCCGGAATCGACGCGCAGCCGCGCCGAAGTCAGGGCCGAAGTGGCCGAGCAGGGCGTGCGCATGATCGGCGCGTAGGGCCAGCGCCGCGGGCGCACCGAAGTGCGCCCGCGGCCTGCGTCGGCGAGGAGGTCCGACCGGCACGCAGTGCACGGGCGCACCGTGGTGCGCCCGTCGCCTCAAACGGCGAAGCGGCCGGCGCCCGCGTCTACTTCCTGTCGGCTTTGCGTTTGCCCGCCGGCGCTTTGCCGGCGGGCTTTTCCTCTTCCCTGACCTGGTCGCCGAGCACCGTCTTCAGCGGACAGACGGTGAAGGCCGGGCACTTGCGGCAGCCCGCAACGACGGCAATCGGGCAAAGGGTCATCTCGACCTCCTGGAAGTGCGCCGGATCAGCCGCGGGCCGCGTCCGTCTCGGCGAAGCGCGGCCACAGCAGGCCGGGCTCCGACGCATCGTAGGCGCCCTTGCGGGCACGGATGTCGTTGACCAGTTCAAGTGCGGTGCGGTCGCACGGCGGCAGCTCGGCGTCGCTGGCGGCCAGCGGCGTGACGCGGTCGCCCCAGCGCACCAGGTGCGAGCACAGCGTCAGGCCGCCGCCGAAGCCCGGCATCAGCACCGTCGAGCCGGGCTGCACGCGGCCGGCCTCGACGGCGTCGACCAGCGCCACCGGCACCGTGGCGGCGGACATGTTGCCGTACTTCTGCACGGTCAGGAAAACCTTGTCCATCGGCAGGCCGGCATGCCTGGCGACCGACTCGATGATGCGCAGATTGGCCTGGTGCGGCACCACCAGGTCGATCTGCTCCGGCGTCAGGCCGCACTTGGCGAGCACCTTCTGCGAGGCCAGCGCCATGCCCTTGACCGCCTTCTTGAAGATCTCGCCGCCGTCGAAGTCCCACAGCGTGTTGCCGAGCTGCGAGCCGCGGTTGGTGTAGACGCCGCCGGCGCCGCGCACGCGCAGGATCTGCCGCGCCTCGGCGTAGCAGCCGAGCTGCTCGCCGAGCAGGCCTTGTTCATTGTCGCTGGCCTGCAGCACCACCGCCGCGCAGCCGTCGCCGAACAGCACGGCGACGTTGCGGTTGTTCCAGTCCATGTACGGCGAGATCACCTCGACGCCGATCACCAGCGCGTTGCGCACGGCGCCGGTGCGCACCATCGCCGAGGCGGCCGACAGGCCGTAGAGGAAGCTGGTGCAGGCGGTGTTCACGTCCATCGAGGCGGCGTTGACCGCGCCGAGCTTCACCTGCACGCCGGAGGCGCTGTTCGGCACCTGCTCGTCGAAAGTGCAGCTGCCGTGCACGATCAGATCGAGGTCCTCGGCCGCCAGTCCGGCGCAGGCCAGCGCCCGCCGGCTGGCCACCGTGGCCAGCTCGATCCCGCCGACGTGCGAGATGCGCCGCTCCTTCATGCCGGTGCGCGTGACGATCCAGCTGTCGTCGGTGTCGAGGAAGGTGGACAGGTCGTCGTTGGACAGGACGGCCGGCGGCATGCACTTGCCCCAGCCGGTGATGGCTGCGTAGATCATGGGACTCCCGAAGTGTCGCCGCCGGTTCGTTGGCGGCTTTCGCGGTGGCGATTGTCGCTGCAGCGCGGTCGCGCCGCGGCGCGTCGCAACCTTGCCTTGCCGCGGGTCAAGGAATGGCGTTGCACGCGCGTCGCCGGCGGCGCTTCAGAAGCCCGCCGCCAGCCCGTCGCGGCGCGAATCGCTGGCAGCCACGTAGCCGTCGACCGCCGGCTCGCCGAGCCGCCAGACGAACTGGCCGCTGCCGTAGTCCATGTAGCTGTCCTCGACCCGGGCGACCGTGTGGCCGCGGCGCTCGAGTTCGTCGCGCACGGCCGGCGGCATGGTGGGCTCGATGTCGACCTTCAGGCCGGAGTCCCACTTCCAGCGTGGCGCGTCGCAGGCGGCCTGCGGCTGCTCGCAGGCGAGCAGCATTCGCGCCAGCGTCTGCACGTGCGCCTGCGGCTGCATGTTGCCGCCCATCACGCCGAAACTCATCTGCGGCTGGCCGTCGCTCATCAGGAAGGCCGGGATGATGGTGTGGAAGGGCCGCTTGCCGGGGCCGACGCAGTTGGCGCTGGCCGGGTCGAACGAGAAGCCGGCGCCGCGGTTCTGCAGCGAGATGCCGTAGCCGGGCACCACCACGCCCGAGCCGAAGCCCATGTAGTTGCTCTGGATGAAGCTCACCATCATGCCGTTGGCATCCGCCGCCGACAGGTAGATCGTGCCGCCGGCGGCAGGCCGGCCGGCGGCGAACGGCTGCGCCCGCGCCATGTCGATCAGCGCCGCGCGCGATTCCAGGTATCCGTCGTCGAGCATCTCGCCCGGCGACACCCGCATCGCCCGCGGGTCGGCCACGTAGGCATAGGCGTCGGCGAAGGCCAGTTTCATCGCCTCGATCATCACGTGGTGCCAGTCGGGAGAGTCGACCGCGTAGCCGGCGATCCCGGTGTGCTTCAGGATGCCCAGGCAGGCCAGCGCGGCGATGCCCTGGCCGTTCGGCGGGAGTTCGTGCACGGCGTAGGTCTGGCCATCCCTGCCGGCGACCTCGGCGCTGATCGTGTCGACCCAGCCGTTCGCGGCGACGAAATCCCAGAAGCCGGCGAGGTCGGCCGCGGTCATCGCGCCGCCGTGCTCGCGCGCGTGGTGGCCGATCGCCTCGGCGATCTCGCCGCGATAGAACGCCTCGCCGCCGCTGTCGGCGACCAGCCTCAGCGTGCGTGCCGCGCCCCTCAGCACGAAGTGCTCGCCGATCCTCGGCGCGCGGCCGCGCGGCAGGAAGTGCTCGGCAAAGCCGGGCTGGTCGCGCAGCAGCGATTCCGCAAGCAGCCACTTCTCGTTGACCACGCTGGAGACCGCGAAGCCGCGCTCGGCGTAGTCGATCGCCGGCGCCAGCACGTCGGCGAACGGCAGCCGGCCTAGCCGGCCGTGCAGCAGCGACCAGCCGGCCACTGCGCCCGGCACCGTGACCGAGTCCCAGCCGCGTTTCGGTGCGTGTTCGGGCAGATCGTCGCCGTAGCGGCGGCGGAAGTACTCGAGCGTCCAGGCCGCCGGCGCGGTGCCGCTGGCGTTCAGGCCATGCAGCCGGCGCCCGTCCCAGACGATGGCGAAGGCATCCGAGCCCAGGCCGTTGCTGCACGGCTCGGCGAGCGCGATCACCGCCGCCGCGGCGATCGCCGCGTCGACCGCGTTGCCGCCGCGCTGGAGCATCGCCAGGCCCGCCTGCGCCGCCAGCGGCTGGCTGGTGGCGACCACGTTGCGCGCGAACACCGGCCGCCGGGTCGTCGGGTAGGGGTTGTTCCAGTCGAAGTTCATGGTCGTCGTCCGCGCCGTCGCCCGCCAGCCAGCGCCGCGACGAAGGCGGTCGCCGGCGCGCCGCTCACCCCGGCGAAACCGCGACGAACGGAGCCTGCGCGGGACGAAACGCCGGAAAGCGGGAGTGAGCGGCGGATTGTGCCAGCGGGCGACGAAAGCGCCGGCTGCAGTTCAGGCACCGATTCGCGCGCTCCGTCGCAATCCGCTCGCAGCGGCCCTCGCCGCTGCCTACAGTGCGCTTCATCGACAAGCAACGCAGTCGAGCAAGCAAACACACGAGGAGTCCACCATGTATGCACCTTCCAGCACCGTCCGCCTGCTCAGCGCTGCGCTGGCCGCCTTCATCGGTGCCTCGCTGCTGCTCGGCAAGTCCCACTTCAGCGACCAGTACACCCGCCTGACCGCGCGCAGCGACGTCATCGTGCTGCCGGCGGCCGAGGTGGTCGGCGAGCGGCCGGCGACCAGCCTCGCCGCGACGCCGAGCGACAGCCGCGCCAACTGAGCGTCGGCGCTGCGACAACCTCCCCCGAGACGGTCGGTGCCTCGGCACCGGTCGTGAAAAGGCCCGGCGCAAGCCGGGCCTTTTCGTTGTGCGCCGTACCCGGCCGAGCTTCAGGTTTCCTCGTGGAACGCCTGCGCGCGGCGGCTCTTGATCGCCGGCACCGCCACCACCAGCACCAGCGCCAAGGCCATCAGCAGCAGGGCGAGCGACAGCGGGCGGGTGAAGAACACCGTCGGGTCGCCGCGCGACAGCAGCATCGCCCGGCGCAGGTTCTCCTCCATCATCGGCCCCAGGATGAAGCCGAGGATCAGCGGCGCCGGCTCGCAGTCCAGTTTGTAGAACAGGTAGCCGACGGCGCCGAAGATGGCGGTCACGTAGACGTCGAACGGGTTGTTGTTGATCGAGAAGGCGCCGATGCAGCAGAAGGCGAGGATCGCCGGGTACAGCCAGCGGTAGGGCACCTTCAGCAACTGCACCCAGATGCCGATCAGCGGCAGGTTGAGCACCACCAGCATCAGGTTGCCGACCCACATCGAGGCGATCAGGCCCCAGAACAGCGCCGGGTTGCTCGACATCACCTGCGGGCCCGGCTGGATGTTGTGGATGGTCATCGCGCCGATCATCAGCGCCATCACCGCGTTGGGCGGGATGCCGAGGGTGAGCATCGGGATGAACGCGGTCTGCGCGCCGGCGTTGTTGGCCGACTCGGGCCCGGCGACGCCGCGGATGTTGCCCTGGCCGAACGGCGGCTGCGCGCCGGCGCCGGCGATCTTCTTCTCCAGGCTGTAGGCGGCGAACGACGACAGCAACGCGCCGCCGCCCGGCAGGATGCCGAGCACCGAGCCGAGCGCCGTGCCGCGGGCGATCGCCGGCGCCGCCTCCTTGAGGTCGGCGCCGGTCGGCAGCAGGTTCTTCACCTTGCCGGTGAACACCTCGCGCGTCTCGCGCTTCTCGACGTTGGCGACGATCTCGGCGAAGGCGAACACGCCCATCGCCACGGCGACGAAGCCGATGCCGTCGGTCAGTTCCGGCACGTCGAAGGCGAAGCGCGCCACCCCGGAGTTGACGTCGGTGCCGATCAGGCCGAGCAGCAGGCCGAGCACGATCATCGCGATCGCCTTGATCAGGCTGCCGGCGGCGAGCACCACGGCGCCGATCAGGCCTAGCACCATCAGCGAGAAGTACTCGGCCGGGCCGAACTTGAAGGCGAGTTCGACCAGCGGCAGCGCGAAGGCGGCGATCAGCAGTGTGGCCACGCTGCCGGCAAAGAACGAGCCGATGGCCGAGATGCCGAGCGCCGCGCCGGCGCGGCCGCGGCGCGCCATCTGGTAGCCGTCGAGGCAGGTGACCACCGAGGCCGCCTCGCCGGGCAGGTTGACCAGGATCGCGGTGGTCGAGCCGCCGTACTGCGCGCCGTAGTAGATGCCGGCCAGCATGATCAGGGCGGAGGTCGGCTCCAGCGCGTAGGTGAACGGCAGCAGCATCGCCAGCGTGGCCACCGGTCCGAGGCCCGGCAGCACGCCGATCAGCGTGCCGATCAGCGTGCCGGCGAAGCAGTAGGCCAGGTTCTTCAGCGTCAGCGCGGTGGCCAGGCCGAGCGCCAGGTTGTTCAGCAGTTCCACCGCGCCGCGTCGCCTGTCACCTGTCGATGAACGCGGGCCAGACCGGCACCACCATGCCCAGACCCCAGATAAACACCGCCAGCACCAGCACGACCAGGAAGGCGGCGAGCGGGATCACCTCGCGCAGGCGGAACTCGTGGCTGGCGTAGGCCGACACGCCGATCAGCACCAGCAGCGCCGCCACCAGGCCGGCCGGCCGCAGCAGCAGGGCAAACAGCGCCACCGCGCCGAGCACCACCGCCAGCGGGCCGAAGTGGAAGCGCTCGATATCGCTGCCCGGTTCCTCGCGCGCCAGGCCCTTGATGGCGATCACCAGGCCGAGGAAGGCCAGCAGGCCGCCGAGCACGGTGGGGAAGTAGCCCGGCCCCATGCGCTGCGCCGCGCCGAGGTCGTAGCGCTGGGCGAAGCCGGCGAACGCCAGCCCGACGACCAGGAACATGACGCCGGACCAGAAATCCTTCTGGTGCCTGATGCGCACGCTCGAGTTCCCTGCAGTGCCGGCGGCGGGGCGGCCGGCTCAGTCCACCCTGGCGCCGGAGAACTTCACCACCTTCTCGTACTTGGCCAGCTCGGCGCGGATGAAGGCGGCGAACTGCTCGGGCGAGCTCGGCGCGGGCTCCGCACCCATGTTCTTCAGCCGCTCGCGCATCTCCGGCGTGGCGAGCGCGCGGCGGAACTCGTCGTTCAGCCGCGCCACCACCGGCGCCGGCGTGCCGGCCGGCGCGAACACGCCGAACCAGGTGGTGACGTCGAAGCCGGTGAGCTGCTTGCCGCCGGCCTCGGCCATCGTCGGCACGTCGGGCAGCGACGGCGACCGCGTGGTGGTCGTCACCGCGAAGGCGCGCAGCTTGCCGGCGCGGATGTTGGCGGCGGCCGAGGCGAGGTTGTCGAACATCAGGTCGGTCTGGCCGGCGAGCAGCCCGAGTTGCGCCGGCGCCGCGCCCGCATAGGGGATGTGCACCATCGACACCCCGGCCATCGACTTGAGCAGTTCGCCGGCCATGTGGCCGCCGCTGCCGTTGCCGCCGGAGGCATAGGAGAGCTTGCCCGGGCTGCGGCGCATGTAGGCGATCAGCGACGGCACCGAGTCGATGCCGAGCCGGCCGGCGGTCTCCGGCGTCAGCACCAGCACGTTGGGCACCTGCGCGATCAGCGTGATCGGCGCGAAGTCCCTGACCGGGTCGTAGGGCAGCTTGGCGAACAGCCACGGGTTGATGGCGTGCGTGGCCACCGCGCCGATCACCAGCGTGTAGCCGTCGGCCGGCTGCTTGGCGACGTAGTCGACGCCGAGGTTGCCACCGGCGCCGGCGCGGTTCTCGACCACCACCGCGCCGAGCGAGTCCTTGACCCGTTCGGCCAGCGTGCGCGCGGCGATGTCGAGCGGGCCGCCGGGCGGGTAGGGCACGATCAGGCGGATCGGCTTGCTCGGGTACGCTGCGCCCTGCGCCAGCACCAGCGGCGAGGCGGCGACGCCGACGGCGGCAGCGGCGGCGAGGAAGAGGCGTCGGCTCACGGGTTCTCCTTCAGGCGGACGGTGGCGGAAAAGGGTGGATTACACCGGAAATCGCAGCGCCATGCCGGCGAGCGAAGCGGCGCGGGCGGACTCTGGAGCCGGCGGCGGCCGGCGCATGCCTGCGCCGCAGATCGTCACCGAGAGGCTGTACATCGAACTGGCCGCGCCGGGGCACGCCGCCGCGCACGCCGGGTTCTTCGCCCGCAACCGCGAGCACTTGGCCCGCTGGGACCCGCCGCGCGGCGAGGTCGAGTCGGCCGGCTACTGGGCCCGCGCGCTGGCCGCCTCGCAGCGGGATTTCGACGCCGGCCGCAGCGTGGCGCTGGTGGCGCTGTCGCGCGAGGAGCCGGCCAACCTGCTGGTGGCGCGCGTGAACTTCACGCAGATCGCGCGCGGCGCCTTTCACTCGTGCATGCTCGGCTTCGCCATCGACCGGGACCACGAGGGCAGGGGGCTGATGCGCGAGGCGCTGGCGGCGAGCATCGACTGGGTGTTCGGGGCGCTCAACCTGCATCGGGTGCAGGCCAGCCACCGCCCGGAGAACATGCGCAGCGAGCGGCTGCTGGCGCGGCTCGGTTTCGAGCGCGAGGGGCTGGCGCGCCAGTACCTGTTCATCGACGGCGCCTGGCGCGACCACGTGATCAACGCGAAGCTGAATCCCAGATTCGACCCGTCGGCGCTCGCCTCGCGCTGAGCTGACGGTGACCATCCGCCGAGGCGAACCGCGAACTGCCATGAATCCCTCCGACAACGACGAGCGCGTCGCCCGCGCCCTGCATCACGCAGGTGTACAGCCGGCCGGCGCGCCGCTGACGCCGCCGCTGGTGCTGACCACCGCCTATGTGCTGCCCGGCGACCCGGCGGGCGACTATCAGTACGCGCGCTGGGCTAATCCGACCTGGACCGCGCTCGACGCGGCATTGGCGCTGCTCGAGGATGCGCCGGTGGTGACCTTCCCCTCGGGCATGGCGGCGATCGCCGCGGTCTTCTACGGGCTGCTGAAGGCCGGCGACCGCATCCTGCTGCCGGCCGACGGCTACTACACGACGCGCATCCTGGCCGAGCGCTTCCTGGTGCCGCTGGGGGTGGCCTTCGATCTGGTGGCCACCGCCGCGCTGGGGCAGAAGTCGTTCGACGGCTACCGGCTGGTGATGATCGAGACGCCGTCGAACCCGGCGCTCGACCTGGCCGACATCCGCGCGGTATCGGCGGCGGCCAGGGCGGCCGGCGCGATCGTCGCCGTCGACAACACGATGATGACGCCGCTCGGCCAGCGGCCGCTCGAGCTCGGCGCCGACCTCCTCGTCAGTGCCGACACCAAGGCGCTCAACGGCCACTCGGACGTGCTGTTCGGCCACGTTGCCTCGCGCGAGCCGAAATTGCTCGACGCGGTGCGCGACTGGCGCCGCATTGCCGGCGCCATCCCGGGGCCGTTCGAGGCCTGGCTGGTGCACCGGGGCATCGAGACGCTCGAGCTGCGCTTCGCGCGGATGAGCGAATCGGCGCTGGCACTCGCCGGGCGCCTGCGCGGGCATCGGGCGGTGCGCTCGGTGGTCTATCCCGGCCTGCCGGAGCATCCGGCGCACCAACTGGCGCGGCGGCAGATGCGCGGCTTCGGTTCGATCGTCGGCGTGACGCTGGCCGACAAGGAGGCCGCCGAACGGTTCATCGGCGGTTGCCGCTTCGTGCGTGCCGCCACCAGCTTCGGCGGCCTGCACACCAGCGCCGAGCGGCGCGCCCGCTGGGGCGACCAGGTCGCCGATGGTTTCATCCGCCTGTCGGTCGGCTGCGAGCCGCTCGAGGCGCTGTGGCGGGACATGCAGCGCTCGCTCGACGCGCTCTGACCGGCGTCAGCCATCGGGCAGCGGCGCGAAGCCGCTGCCGATCGCTGCGCTCTCCGCCGCCGTCGCCGGCCGCGTCTCGAGCTGATCGACCCGCGCCGATCGCGGACCGTGCTGCGCCCAGCGCAGCATCGCGTCAATCGCGGCGTCGTCGCCGTCGATCACCGCCTCGACCCGACCGTCGCCGCAGTTGCGCACCCAGCCGCGCGCGCCATGCTGCAGCGCTGCCTCGCACATCGACCAGCGGAAGCCGACGCCCTGCACGCGGCCCGAGATCAGCAGGTGAAGCGCCGCCATCGGCTCGTCGCTGCCGCGCTCAGATCACGCCGCGGCCGCGCAGGGCGGCGATGGCTGCGGCGTCCAGCCCGGCAAGCTCGCGCAGCACCTCGTCGGTGTGCTGGCCGAGCAGCGGCGGCGGTCGCTCGTAGTTCGGGCTCGAGCCGCTCATGCGGATCGGCATGCCAACCAGCGGCACGCTGCCGGCGGTCGGATGCGGCAGGTCGATGCGGGTGCCGCGCGCCACCGCCTGCGGGTCGGCGAGCGCCTGCGCGATCGAGTTGATCGGGCCGCAGGGAACGCCGGCGGCCTCCAGCCTCTCTGCCCAGAAGGCGGCCGGCTTCTCGCCGACGATCGCCTCGAGCAGCGGCACCAGCAGCGCGCGGTTGCGCACCCGCTCGGCGTTCCTGGCAAAGCGCGGATCGCTGGACAGGTCGGGCCGGCCGGCGATCTCGCAGAACCTGGCGTACTGGCTGTCGTTGCCCACCGCGATCACCACGTGGCCGTCGGCGGCGGCGAACACCTGGTACGGCACGATGTTCTGGTGCGCGTTGCCGGCGCGGCCGGGCGCCTTGCCGGTGGTCAGGTAGTTCATGTTCATGTTGGCCAGCATGGCGATCATCGTGTCGAACAGCGCCAGGTCGATGTACTGGCCGCGGCCGCTGCGTTCGCGCTGCGTCAGCGCGGCCAGGATCGCCACGGTCGCGTACATGCCGGTCATCAGGTCGCTGACCGCCACGCCGGCTTTCTGCGGGCCGCCGCCGGGCAGCCCGTCGCGCTCGCCGGTGATCGACATGAAGCCGCCCATCGCCTGGATGATGAAGTCGTAGCCGGCGCGGTCCTTGTACGGACCGTCCTGGCCGAAGCCGGTGATCGAGCAGTAGACCAGGCGCGGGTTGGCCGCCGACAACGAGGCGTAGTCGAGGCCGTACTTCGCCAGCTGGCCGACCTTGTAGTTCTCGATCAGCACGTCGGAGGCCGCCGCCAGCTCGCGCAGCAGCCGCTGACCGTCGGCCTTGCCGATGTCGACCGTCACCGAGCGCTTGCCGCGGTTGGCCGACAGGTAGTAGGCAGCCTCGGTGGTGTCGCGACCGTCGGCATCCTTCAGGTATGGCGGGCCCCAGGCGCGGGTGTCGTCGCCGCTGCCGGGCCGCTCGATCTTGATCACGTCGGCGCCGAGGTCGGCGAGCAGCTGCGTGCACCAGGGGCCGGCCAGCACGCGCGTCAGGTCGAGCACGCGCAGGTGTTCGAGGGCCTTGATCGAGGTCATCTGCATTCCGCTTTCGGAGTCCGGCGCCAAGCTTAATCGCCGCTGCGGTGCGCTAATGTTCGCCGGCCCGTGATCGAACGCCGATGGCCCGCAAGCACCCCCCCTGGCTGCTCCGACTCGCCATGAACCTGTGGCCGCCGTATCTCGGCGCCGGCATCCGGGTGCGGCGGATCGCCGATGATTTCCGAGAGATCCTCGTCGAGATGCCGCTGCGCCTGCGCAACCGCGGCTATTTCGGCACCCACTTCGGCGGCTCGCTGTACGCGATGACCGACCCGTTCTTCGCGCTGATGGTGCTGCACAACCTGCCCGGCGACTACCTGGTGTGGGACAAGGCGGCGTCGATCGAATTCCTCGCCCCGGGCCGCTCGCGCATGCGGGCGCGCTTCGTGCTCGCCGACGAGGACCTCGAGCGGATCGTCAGGATGACCGCCAGCGGCGACAAGCACCTGCACCTGTTCAACGTCGACGTGGTCGACGACGAGGGGCTGGTGGTGGCCAGGGTGGAAAAGATCGTCTACGTGCGACGCAAGAGGAACACGTCATGAGCCACCACCGGCCCTGGCCGTGGCCGCGCATCCAGGCGCACCGCGGCGGCGGCGCGCTGGCGCCCGAGAACACGCTGGCGGCGATACGCCGCGGCTGCGCGATGGGCTTCCGGGCGATCGAGATCGACGCGCGGCTGACCAGCGACGAAGTGCCGGTGGTGATCCACGACCGCACGCTCGAGCGCACCACCGACGGCAAAGGCGCCGTCGCGCAGACCACTTCGGCGGCGATCGCGCGGCTGGACGCCGGCAGCTGGTTCGCGCCCGAGTACCGCGGCGAGCATGTGCCGACGCTGGCCGGGACGATCGCCTTCTGCCGTTCGCAGGGCATCTGGATCAACCTGGAGATCAAGCGTGCTGCCGGCCAGATCGCCCGCATCGGCGAGGTGGTCGCGCGCACCGCGGCGCAGGGCTACGGCGACCTGCTGCGCCCCGGCGGCGACCGGGCGGAGAGCGTTGTCGCGCAGGCACCGCTGCTGTCGTCGTTCGGCCGCGAGGCGCTGCTGGCGGCGCGCCAGGCGGCGCCGGACCTGCCGCGCGGCTTGCTGGTCGACGACGTGCCGGAGAATTTCGCGGCCGAGCTCGACCAACTCGGCTGCGTCAGCCTGCATACGGACCACGAGACGCTTACCCGGGACAAGGCCCGCGCGGTCAAGGACGCCGGCTACTGGCTGTTCTGCTACACGGTGGACGACCCGGCGCGGGCGCGCGAAATATTCGCCTGGGGCGTCGATGCGCTGTGCACCGACCGGATCGACCTGATCGGCGCCGGCTTTGCCTGAGTCGTCGCGGCCGTAGTCCGGCTCGACAAGCTGCCCGCGAGCGGTGCGAGCGGCCGGTCGCGGGTACATCTGCCCGGGTGGGCACGCGAGCGAGGCGCCGCGATCGCCGTTCGGCCACATCCGGCCCTTCGTTCGCCCCTGACGCGCCATTCCGAACGACCGGTGATGAGTTGGAGCCGACGTCGCTCGGCGGCGAGAACCAACGGCGTCCATGGCTACCGATTGTCGACGTTCACGATTTCGATGCTCGAAAGCACGCCCCCTGGCGTGAGCGTTAGCTTGTCAGCGTGACGAACTGGCGCAACCGACCCGGTCCTGACTTTCATGTTCAGAACTGAATGTCACAACGCAGCCGATCCCGCGACATTGCTCGCAGACAGCCAAGAGACTGCACTTGCGGCCGGGGCATCAACGCCTTGACTCAGTACATGAGCCCAGGTGGGCTCATCAAGAGGTTAGTTGTTGCCGTCGCACCAAGCGGGTGTTCGGCTTCAGCACGGCCCGCCCCGCGGCATCGCGCTGCCCAGACACTCAAAATGTTCCGCCTACAAGCTGTCGATCGAGGACCGCGAAGCAAATGTCAGTGCCAAGGGCTCGAGACCGACCGTCAGTCGGTCGCAAGCCCTGGGCGCAAAGCGACGTTCAGAGGGCTGCGCAGCTTCGTCCAGGGCTTCGGCGGGCTACGCGCGTAGCCCCGACGTTGGCAAACGTGTCGCGCCAGAGTTGAGCCCTGCGCTGTCGCGCAGAGGTTCAATCGATCTTCGGAAGTCGTTTCAAAACCAGATCGAGGGGGGAGCCGCCCTGTGAGGGGTTGGGGTTGATGGACCGCAACTCGTCGCCGACGATCGCAAACGTACGAACCTGCTCAGTGCCTTCGTAGTCGGGAAATGTACTTCCCTTGATGTTGAGAACGAAGACCTTCTTTGCCTCGTCGACGGTATAGGAACCGAAGTAGGCGATCGTCCCCAGCACCGTTTCCTTGAATTCCTCGGGCGTGCCCTTGAGCCGATTGCCGCTGGCGTACTTGGCGCGACCTGGCCGGGAGTTGAAGAGCACGAAGTACCCGTCGGGGTGGAACATCAGCACGCCATTCGGGGTCGGTCCGAAGACGTCGGCTCTGGTTCCATCCTGGCGATTCACGGCTGTGACAACGAATCCCCAGGCGCCAATGAGCTGCGCCTTCAGAGACGGCTGTTGGCTCGACACGGGCAGTGGCGCGGCGAGCAGGCTCGCAAGCGCGAGTACCACGGCACGACGCGATTGCTTGATGCATTGCATGACTGCCTCCGCGAGCCCAAGAACCGGAGTAGCTGCCGACACGCGGGTGTGCGGCGACAGACTCGTTCGCGAGACTACCGGAAGAAGCCCCCATCATCTAAGCGCCGGTCATCCCGCGCCGCGGCGAGTCGCCCTTCTCGGTTGCCGCTCCCGGTTCGACTGAACTTCTGCAGGTGGGCAGAACTGCCGTTCGCTGCTTGTGCCGTGACGGCCCGCTCATCGCCGTGTCGAGCCAAAGTGGCGCTCAGCTTTCTCGCCGGAAACCTGCCATTCGCAGGTCCTCCATGACAAGAATTTCGAGCACCTCGGGAACGCCGGCTTCTGGCCGAACGCGGGCTTCGTCTCCTTGCCTGCTGCCTGACATCGGCCGCCGGGGCCAACTGCTCTGCACCGAAGCTGCCGATCGGAACAGCCGGGACCGACCCCAGGCAGTCAGACGCCCTTGGTCGAAGCGGCCGCTCGCGTGCAATGGCCGCTAAACCGAGCCCGGCGCGAGTCAACCGTCAGAGCGCGGGGACTGCCAGCCATTCTTGGTCGCCTCGTATCATCCGGTGCGTCCGAGGCACTGGAGTGTCGAGTCATTTCTTCGCGCTTCCCAAGTCGCTCAGAACTGACCAGCCTTTCTACGCGTACGTCGTCGCCTAACTGAATGACGAAGAATTGGGCACGAGATTTGCCCAGACCGGTCCACCGAATGGCACCGGGGTGATGATGATCAAGACGTTGACGCCTCGCAGGCTCTCCAGCCACGCGTAGACGAAATAGCCATCTCCCGGACCCCGGATCCAAGGCTCGGAGAGCTTCAGGAGGATGTCTGCACGAGTCGTGGCGCGAGGTTCAATCGCCTGAATGACCGAATCAGGCACCTCCTTGTCGGCGGAGGGCCCTCCAAGGTTGGTGGGAATGGGCACTACACATGCCGCCAGCGATGGCAGCAGAAGGGCGAATCCGCACAATCGGGCGAAGGCGTCCGCCCGCGCCTTCAAGCATAGCACGCTCGTCCAGCGACCGGTATCGAGCGAATTTCTCACCTGCAGTGAAGGACAGGAAGTGGCCGAACTCAGGCTTCGGCCTCATGCCTGCTACCTGACATTGGTCGCCGGGACCAACTGCTCTGCCCCGAAGCGGCCGGCCGGAAGCGATAGTGTCGATCTCCTTTACATGGCGCGTCGCAGCACCATGCCGACCAGCGTCCGCTTGACCTCAGGTGTCTGAATTTCTTGGAAATCTGGAGAGTTCGGCACGATCTGTGCTTGGCAGATCTCTTGGGATGTCGACGCGGAAACACCAACCCTATCGAGCCAACGGAGGCGCACATGAACGTCCTGACGTGGCTCATCGGCACTGCGGCAGTCGAATGGACTTCGTCGATCGCGGCTGCACCGTTTCGCCTGATGTTTGAGCGCACGACGGATGTGGCCACCAGCGAGGTCGCGTTCCTGACCTCTGCAAGCTTCGCTGATCTGACGGGGCACATCGCATCGGGAGGAGCGGCGAACTCGCCGATCGATGTCGCCCCCAGCTTCGTCACGACCGGCCTTGCCTCGCAATGGCAGCGGAATGGAGGCGGGGACAACGGAACGGTTCCCGAACCCGGTACCTTCGCCCTTCTCGGCCTCGCCGATCCGGCAGCTGCGCGCAGGCGTAAGCAGTAGGTTGCCGAAACTCAAGAAAACTCGCCCGCGAGGCGGGCTCCTTCTTTCAGTCGTGCTACGCAAACACGAGGAGGGCAGAACCATGAAACGGATCCTGGCTGCTTGTCTGTGCATGCTCGCCTTTCAGGCGAACGCCGAATGGGGGGACAACGACATCACGGACATTATCGACAACGTGAAGGCGGTCAAGAGCAAGACCGTCGACGGCAGCATCGGCATCTCGGCCGACGATCTGAAGCGTCAGCTCGACAAGATGAAAGCAGACGGCATACTCATCAAGTCGTCTGTCGAGGAGATCCTTGTCTGGCTGGAACACCGCCGCGGGCCGTTTCTCCAGTTCAAGGGCAGCAACTGCGGCAGCGGCTCGCCATGTGCCGACTTCAGGCAACGGTTGAAGCAGTTCGCGGGCGAGATGTCGGCTCTGGCTGCGCGATTTCCAGCGATCGAGAAGGTCGGCCTCGGCGACGGCGACTTCACTGAAAGGGTGATAGAGATCCTGCCGCCTTTCGTGCTTTTCGGCTTCCATCAGGTGATGGAGCGAGTGGCAGGCTGGCAAGACATCCCGCTCGATCTGCTCGACGTGTATGACGAGATCGCGGACCCGGAGGCGTTCTCGATCAGCTTCTTCGAGCCGTCCGCATCCGTCAGGCAGACGTCCTCGCCATCGCAGGCGACCGCCGCGCAGGACACGCCGACCCGGATCTTCTGCAGGGAGCGGGCGGACCGCGTCGACGATGCGACCGACTCGATCCGTCTCAACCGAATCAAGAGCGCGGGTTTCGCGCTCAAGACGGCCGTCGATGTGTGGTCGGAGTTCGCGCCCGACAAAGTCGGCGGATCGTTGATCGGTGAAGGTGTCTATGGAATTCCGATCTTCGCAAAGCCGGTCGTCAAGGCGATCAAAGGCGCGATCGAGATCATTCAGTTCCAGATCGAGACCTACCGGCAGAATCTGGGCGTGTGCCGCAGCCGGCTGCGCGAGATAGAGACGCACCTCGTGCAATGCAGCCAGTTCGCCGAATACAAGCAGCAGCCCGCCAACGACGAGGCGTATGCGCTGGTAGAGAGGAAGGTCGAGGAATTCGAGGCTGCATCGGGCCAACCCCAGAGCCAGCCGCAGCGTGGGTGGGGGAGAACGCCGGTCTCGGCGCGAACCTATTTGGACCGCGCAGCAGTCAAGCGCGAAGGCGAGCAGTGGGGAGCTGCATATTCGGATCTCTGCAGCGCCTACCAAAGCCTCGGAACATGAACTCTGGTGCGTCGAAGGCCTGCGCGGCGTCACCCCACGTCTCGAGCACCGTCATGCGGCAGGTGCCAAGCACGAACGAGGCGATCCGTTCCGGCTCGCGCAGCCTTCCTTCGCGCAGGCGCTCGAGCATCATCAAGAGGACCTGCTGCATGAGGTCTGCCGCCGCGTTCGGGTCGCGGAGATGGCGCATGCGGTAGAGGCGAACGCGCGGCCCGAGGCGGCGAAGAGCTCTGCTTCGGCGGCCGAGTCCGGCGACGCGTCGGCCTTGGCAACGCGCCGGGCGAGCGCGCCGTCCTCGAGGGCCGCGAGAGCGGAATGCTGGGGCACGAACTGAGCATATCGGTCGTTTCCGAGGATGTGTAACGGCACGGCGCCTCGTTACACATCCTCGACGTAGCGCGACCGTCATCCCGACCCTCGTCATGACCAGGAGAAGATCATGATCACCAACAGCTCGAGCGGCACCAACCTCCACGAGATCGCGGCGGGCATATACCGCATCAACACGCCGGTAGAAATCCCGGGTGGGATGGCCTTCAACTTCAATCAGTACTTGGTCGCCGACGACGAGCCGCTACTCTTCCACACCGGCCCGCGGCGCCTGTTTCCGCTCACCGCCGAGGCGATCGGCAAGGTCCTGCCGCTTGCCACGCTGCGATACGTCGCGTTCTCGCACTACGAGGCGGACGAATGCGGGTCGCTGAACGACTTCCTCGCCGCCGCGCCCGCCGCCCATCCCGTGTGCGGCCAGGTGGCCGCAATGGTCTCCGTCGACGACGTTGCGGCCCGCCCGGCGCGGGCGCTGGCCGACGGCGAGGTGCTCCGCACCGGCCGCTGCGCCTTCAAGTGGCTGGACGCACCGCACGTGCCGCATGGCTGGGAGTGCGGCTTCATGATGGAACTCGAGACCCGTACCCTGCTTTGTGGTGACCTCCTCACGCAGGGCGGCTCGGGCGCCGTAGCGCTCACCGAGGGCGACATCCTCGGCCCGAGCGAGGCGTTCCGCCAGGCAATGGACTACTACGCGCACTCGCCGCAGACGGGCGTGACGCTCGAGCGCCTCGCCTGCGAGCAGCCAGAGGTCCTCGCCTGTATGCATGGCAGTGCCTGGCGCGGCGATGGCGCCTCGCTCCTGCGCGCCCTGGCCCGGTCCCTTGCGCGCCCCGCCGCGCTGCCGGCAGCGGCTTAGATCGATTGCAACGGGTCGTGAGCCGGTGGCCGCGTTCATCGAAGGCTGCCTGTCGACCGCCGCCTTGCCAGGCGCGCACTCCGGTGGCCGCCTTCCTCGACCCTTGCCATTCATCGCCTCGCCGGCGAACGACCGGTGAGCGATGTGGATCCGTCGATCGATCGGAAAATCGTGTACGCATTGGCGAGTAGCCGGTACGAGCAGCGGCCGCGTACGCGCCGCATCCGCGACGGTGTGACTGATGACCTCGTTGCGCAGCGCCGGCGACTGGTTTGCAGGCCCCGGTCAAGCGAGAACGGAGATCGAACGTCTGCTGGAAAGGGCCGGAACACGAGTTCCCCTCTCCCTGCTCGGCCCGGTGACGCCGGGGCGCTGTGTCTACCGGTCCAGGGACGATGGGCAACTCGAGTAGTCGCAACGCAGACGGCGGAGGCAGGACCTGCCGCTGCGGCTTCGATCTTGGCGCCTTGCTGCCCGCTGCTTTCGGCGGGCACGAGCCATCCCGCAAACGCCTGATCGGCGGCAATGGCCGGCTTGAGTGATCGAGGCAGACGCCGGACGGCACGCTGTTGGTCCGCCTCTTGTGTACGCTAGTCGTACTGCGACCGCTGCACCATGCCCGCCGCCCCCGTCATCCGCAAGGCCAAGCAGCCCGGCGACGCCCCAGGCAGCGGCGCCATGGTCTGCGCGCACTGCGGCGATTCTCTGGCCGGGCTGAAGATCGTCAGGCGTTCGATCAGCGGCAGGCCGCAGGAATTCTGCTGCCTCGGCTGCGCCTTCATCGCCGAGCAGCTGCAGCTGGCCAAGGCGAGCGACGCCGACCGCGTGGCGCTGGAAGCCTCGCTGGCCCAGGGGCCGACGCGGCGCGAAGTGCCGGCCGGCTCGCGCGTGCAGGTCGACGTCCGCGGCATGGTCTGTGCCGCCTGCGCGCTGCTGATCGAGCACCGCCTGCGCCGCACCGACGGTGTGGCCAGCGCGCACGTCGACTTCACGGCGCAGCGTGCCTACGTCGGCTTCGATCCGCAGCGCATCGACGCGGCGGGCGTGAAGCAGGCGATCGAGCGCGCCGGCTATCGCACCGACACCGGCGGCCGGGGCGACGCGCGGGCGCAGCGGATCGAGTTGCTGCGCGTGCTGCTCGCCTGGCTGATGATGATGCAGGTGATGATGCTGGCGGTGCCGGCCTACGTGGCGAAGCCGGGCGACATCCCGGCCGACATCGAGCAGCTGCTGCGCCTGGCGCAGCTGGTGCTGACGGTGCCGGTGTTGCTGTTCTCGTCGGTGCCGATCATGCGCGGCGCCTGGAGCCAGCTGCGCGCCGGACCGATCGGAATGGACCTGCCGATCGTGCTCGGCCTGATGGCCGCCTTCGCCGCCAGCGCCTGGGCGACGCTCACCTCGCACGGGCCGGTGTACTTCGACTCGATCACCATGTTCGTCGCGCTGGTGCTCGGCGTGCGCTGGCTGCAGGCGCGGGCGCTGCGGCTGGCGCGCGGCCACCTCGACGAGGCGCAGCGGCGCGCCCGCCTGACGGCGCGGCGGCTGCGCGGCTTTCCGGCGACGCTCGCCACCGAGTCGGTCGGCGCCGAGCAGCTGGTCGCCGACGACCACGTGCTGGTGCCGGTGGGCGAGACGGTGCCGGCCGACGGCGTGATCGTGCAGGGCAGCTCGTCGGTGTCGCAGGCCTGGCTGACCGGCGAGGCGACGCCGATCGACAAGCACGACGGCGCTCCGGTGCTGGCCGGCAGCGTCAACCTCGAGCAGCCGCTGGTGGTGCGCGTCACGCGCGCCGGCGAGGCCACCTCGCTGGCGGCGCTGCGCCGCCTGGTCGACGACGCCGGCCGCGAACGGCCGCGCATCGTCGAACTGGCCAACCGCATCGCCATGGTGTTCCTCTGGCTGGTGCTCGGCGTGACCGTTGCCACCGTGGCCGGCTGGTGGTGGGTCGACCCGTCGCAGGCGCTGCCGGCGGCGGTGGCGGTGCTGGTGGCCACCTGCCCGTGCGCGCTGTCGCTCGCCGCGCCGGCGGCGCTTGCGGCCACCCAGTCGCGGCTTGCCGAGCGGGGCGTGCTCACCGCCCGCAGCGCGGCGCTCGAGGCGCTGGCGCGCATCGACATCCTGGCCTGCGACAAGACCGGCACGCTGACCACCGCCGAGCCGGCGCTCACGCGCGTGATACCGCTGCGCGGCCTGCGCAACGCCGACGTGCTGGCGCAGGCCGCGGCACTGGAGGCCGTGGCGGCGCACCCGTTCGCCCGCGCGCTGGCGCAGGCCGCCGCGCAGGTCTCGGTGCCGGCGGCGCAGGACGTCGCGATCAGCCCGTCGGCCGGCATCGAAGGCACGGTGCAGGGCCGGCGGCTGCGCATCGGCAAGGTCGACTACGCGCTGGAACTGTCCGGCGGCGGCGGGCGAAGCGCCTGGGTGCGTCGCTGGCCGGCGCTGGCGGCGCAGCTGCCGCGCGACGACAGCGTGGTGGTGCTGGCCGACGAGCAGGGGCCGCTGGCGGTGTTCGCCTTCGGCGAGATGCTGCGTCCCGATGCGGCGGCGCTGGTCGAGGCGGCGCGCGCCGGCGGCGCCGAAGTCGTGCTGGTCTCCGGCGACCGCGCCGGCGCCGTCGACCGGGTGGCGCGCGCGCTGGGCATCGAGCGCGCCTATGCGCAGCAGACGCCGGCCAGCAAGCGCGAACTGGTGGCGCAGATGCAGGGCGCCGGCCGGCGGGTGGCGATGCTCGGCGACGGCTTCAACGACGCGCCGGTGCTGGCGCAGGCCGATGTGTCGATCGCGCTGGCCGAGGGCGCCGCGCTGGCGCAGGCGCGTGCCGACTTCATCGTGCTCGGCTCGCGCGCCGCCGACGTCGCCGACCTGCTGCGCAGTGCCCGCCGCGGCATGCGCATCGTCCGCGAGAACTTCGTCTGGGCGCTGGTCTACAACCTCGGCGCCATTCCGCTGGCGGCCTTCGGCTACCTGTCGCCGGCGCTGGCGGCGGTCGGCATGGCGGCCAGCTCGGCGCTGGTGGTGGCCAACGCGCTGCGCGCGCGGCGCTGACCGCGATGGAGTCGCTGTACCTGCTGATCCCGCTGTCGGTGGTGCTGATCCTGGCGATCGGCGGCCTGCTGGTGTGGGCGGCGATGAGCGGCCAGTTCGACAGCCTCGAGCAGGAGGGGCGGCGCATCCTCGACGAGCACGACGCACCGCCGATGGGCAGTGCCGGACCGGACGACGTTCCCCCGGCCTCGCGCGAGCCGTAGGCAGCGCATTTGCGGGCGGTGCATCGCGCCGGGCGGGTCGCCGGTTTTGATATGAATCAAGCGCCGACCGGGGTCCCTGCTTACGATCCCCTCCGGCCGATCCCCATCGTTACTGGTACGTACCGCCGCTCCGCCGCCCGCGCCCGGGCACAGGCGGGAAGAGTGGTGTAGCCTTTATACCAGTGGGGGTATATGAGATTCAGTCGTGTCTGAGGAGCCCGGAGGAATATCGAAGATGAGCAAATCGACAGCAGTGACCTACGACTACGGGGTGGTCCGCGCGTTCTCGATCATGACCGTGGTCTGGGGCATCGTCGGCATGCTGGTCGGCGTGATCATCGCCGCCCAGATGGCCTGGCCCGAGCTGAACATGGGCATCCCGTGGCTCAGCTTCGGCCGCCTGCGGCCGCTGCACACCAACGCGGTGATCTTCGCCTTCGGCGGCTGCGCGCTGTTCGCCACCAGCTACTACGTGGTGCAGCGGACCTCGCAGACGCCGCTGTTTCTCAACGGCCTGGCGTGGTTCACCTTCTGGGGCTGGCAGCTGGTGATCGTGCTGGCCGCGGTCACGCTGCCGCTGGGAATGACCTCGAGCAAGGAGTATGCCGAGCTGGAGTGGCCGATCGACCTGCTGATCGCGGTGGTGTGGGTCTCCTACGCGGTGGTGTTCTTCGGCACCATCGCCAGGCGCAAGGTCTCGCACATCTACGTCGCCAACTGGTTCTTCGGCGCCTACATCCTGACG
Organism: Burkholderiales bacterium; assembly: GCA_016716275.1. GTDB lineage: Bacteria > Pseudomonadota > Gammaproteobacteria > Burkholderiales > Burkholderiaceae_F > JADJWR01. Next base: position 43,445 of record JADJWR010000003.1, read on the forward strand.
GTGGCGCTGCTGCATATCGTCAACAGCGCGGCGATGCCGGTCAGCCTGACCAAGTCGTACTCGGCCTACCCGGGCGCGATCGACGCAATGGTGCAGTGGTGGTACGGCCACAACGCGGTCGGCTTCTTCCTGACCGCCGGCTTCCTCGGCATGATGTACTACTTCATCCCGAAGGCCGCCGGCCGCCCGGTGTACTCGTACCGCCTGTCGGTGGTGCACTTCTGGGCGCTGATCTTCACCTACATGTGGGCCGGCCCGCACCACCTGCACTACACGGCGCTGCCCGACTGGGCGCAGTCGATCGGCATGATCTTCTCGCTGATCCTGCTGGCGCCGTCGTGGGGCGGCATGATCAACGGCATCATGACCCTGTCGGGCGCCTGGCACAAACTGCGCGACGACCCGATCCTGAAGTTCCTGATCGTCTCGCTGTCGTTCTACGGCATGTCGACCTTCGAGGGGCCGATGATGTCGATCAAGACGGTCAACGCGCTGTCGCACTACACCGACTGGACCATCGGCCACGTGCACTCCGGCGCGCTCGGCTGGGTCGGCCTGATCACCATGGGCTCGATCTACTACCTGCTGCCGCGCCTGTACGGCCGCACCGAGATGTACTCGATGAAGCTGGTGACGCTGCACTTCTGGATCGCCACCATCGGCATCGTGCTGTACATCGCCGCGATGTGGATCGCCGGCGTGATGCAGGGCCTGATGTGGCGCGCGGTGAACGAGGACGGCACGCTGACCTACACCTTCATCGAGAGCATCAAGGCGACCTATCCCTTCTACACCATCCGCCTGCTCGGCGGCCTGCTGTACCTCGGCGGCATGTGCGTGATGGGCTACAACGTCTACCGGACCGTGCGTGCCGGCAGGCCGGTCGACGACCCGGTGCCGGCGGCGCTGGCGCACGCCTGAGGCAACGGGAGAAACGACAACCATGAAGCTCACCCACGACTTCATCGAACGCCACACCGGGCTGCTGATCGTCCTGATCGTGCTGGTGGTCGCCATCGGCGGCCTGGTCGAGATCGTGCCGCTGTACTTCCAGCGGCAGACCACGCAGCCGGTCGCCGGCATCAAGCCCTACGAGCCGCTGCGCCTGGTCGGCCGCGACGTGTTCATCCGCGAGGGCTGCAACAACTGCCACTCGCAGATGGTGCGGCCGTTCCGCGCCGAGACGCTGCGCTACCAGGGCCACTACTCGGTGGCCGGCGAGTTCGTCTACGACCACCCGTTCCTGTGGGGCAGCAAGCGCACCGGGCCCGACCTGGCGCGCGTCGGCGGCCGCTATTCCGACGAGTGGCACCGCGTGCACTTCAACAACCCGCGCGACGTGGTGCCGGAGTCGAACATGCCGGCCTATCCGTGGCTGGCGAAGGCGAGCGTCGAGGGCGCCGACGTGCAGGCGCGGATGCGCGCGCTGCGCCGGCTCGGCGTGCCGTACACCGACGAGCAGCTCGCCAAGGCGCCCGAGCAGTTGCAGGGCAAGACCGAGCTCGATGCGCTGATCGCCTACCTGCAAGGGCTGGGCGTCGAGATGCGCAGCGTGCGCACCGGAGGATGACGATGGACGTCAACGACCTGCGCGCGCTCGGCACGGTGCTGGCATTCGCCGCCTTCATCGGCATCGTCTGGTGGGCCTGGCACCGCAACAGCCAGAAGAAGTTCGAGGAGGCGGCGCGGCTGCCCTTCGCCGACGACGAACATCATGACCGCACTCTGGGGAGCCGCCGGCAATGAGCGACTTTACGAGCGTTTTCTGGGACTACTTCATCGCCGTCATCACGGTCGTCTCGGTGATCGGCTGCGGCGTGTTCCTGTGGTCGCAGAGCAAGCGGCACGTCAAGGTGGGCGCCGGGCCGGACCCGGACACCACCGGCCACGTCTGGGACGGCGACCTGCAGGAGTTCCACAACCCGCTGCCGCGCTGGTGGATGTGGCTGTTCTACATCACGGTCGTCTTCGCGGTGGTCTACCTGATCCTCTATCCGGGGCTCGGCACGCAGTTCAGGGGCATGCTGAACTGGACCTCGAGCGGCCAGCACGCCGGGGAGGTGAAGGCGGCCGAGGAGCGCTGGGGACCGCTGTTCGCCTCGTACCTGAAGATGGATCTGCCGGCGGTGGCGGCAGACGAGCGCGGGCGGCAGATGGGCGGGCGCATCTTCCAGAACAACTGCGCGCAGTGCCACGGCTCCGACGGGCGCGGCTCGCGCGGCTTTCCCAACCTGACCGACGCCGAATGGCAGTGGGGCGGGTCGCCGGAAGCGATCAGGACGACGATCGTCGAGGGGCGCGGCGCTGCGATGCCGCCGATGGCCGCCGCGGTCGGCGGTGCCCAGGACGTCGAGGACGTGGCGAACTTCGTGCTGTCGCTGTCCGGTTCGGCGCACGATTCGGTGCGCGCCAGCCGCGGCAAGGAGAAGTTCGCCGCCTGCGCCGCCTGCCACGGCCCGGAAGGCAAGGGCAACCCGGCGCTCGGCGCGCCGGACCTCACCAACAAGTCCTGGCTCTACGGCGGTACGGTGGCGTCGATCAGCGAAACCGTCACCAAGGGCCGCGGCGGCGTGATGCCGGCGTGGAAGGGGCTGCTGACCGAGGCGGAGATGCACCTGGTCGCCGCCTATGTGTACCACCTGGCCAACCCCGGCCAGGCGGCAGGCAAGTGAACCGGACGGTGCGGCGCGCCGAGGCGCGCCGCACCGCGCAGGACCCGGTAGGTTGCCGATGAACGCGGTCGACGAAGGCAGGAAGGTTCAGCAAGCCTCGGCGGCGAAGCAGGCGGCGGCCGTCGAGTCGCTGTACGCCAAGCGGATCGAGATCTATCCGCGCTCGAAGATCGGCGACCGGCTGGCCTGGTTCCAGAAGTGGCGCTGGGCGGCCGTCTGGGCCACCCAGATCGTCTTCTACGGGCTGCCGTGGCTGCTGTGGAACGAGCGGCAGGCGGTGCTGTTCGATCTGGCCGCCCGCCGCTTCTACATCTTCGGCCTGGTGCTGTGGCCGCAGGACATCGTCTACCTGACGGCGCTGCTGATCATCGCCGCGTTTTCGCTTTTCCTGTTCACCGCGGTCGGCGGCCGGCTGTGGTGCGGCTACGCGTGCCCGCAGACGGTCTACACCGAGATCTTCATGTGGATCGAGAAGGTGATCGAGGGCGACCGGTCGCGCCGCATGTTGCTCGACCGCCAGCCGATGAGCGCGCGCAAGTTCGCCCTGAAGGCGGCCAAGCACGCGGCCTGGGTCGCGGTGGCGCTGTGGACCGGCTATACCTTCGTCGGCTACTTCACGCCGATCCGCGAACTCGGCGCGGAGCTGCTGCTGCTTTCGATCGGCGGCTGGTCGGCCTTCTGGATCCTGTTCTACGGCTTTGCCACCTACGGCAACGCCGGCTGGATGCGCGAGCAGGTGTGCAAGTACATGTGCCCCTACGCGCGCTTCCAGAGCGCGATGTTCGACCAGGACACGCTGATCGTCACCTACGACGAGGCGCGCGGCGAGCCGCGCGGCGCCGGCAGCAAGAAGAAGAGCCGCAGGGAGCTGCGCCTCGGCGACTGCGTCGACTGCGGCCTGTGCGTGCAGGTGTGCCCGACCGGCATCGACATCCGCAACGGACTGCAGTACGAATGCATCGGCTGCGCCGCCTGCATCGACGCCTGCAACTACACGATGCAGAAGGTCGGCCTGCCGAAGGGGCTGGTGCGCTACTCGACCACCAACGCGATGCGCAACCAGCTCGACTCGGGCGCCATGTGGCGGCGGGTGCTGCGGCCGCGCGTGCTGGCCTACGGCAGCTTCCTGCTGGCGATCACCGTCGCGCTGGCGGTCGCGGTGTCGCTGCGCGTGCCGCTGAAGGTCGACCTGATCCGCGACCGCGGTGCGCTGGCGCGGGAGGCCGAGGGCGGCCAGGTGGAGAACGTCTACCGGATGCAGGTGTCGAACACCACCGAGTCGCGGCGCGCCTACATCGTCAGCGCCGCCGGCCTGCCCGGACTGGCGGTGGCCTCGGAGACGCGCTTCGAGGTCGCTGCCGCGGCGGTGGCGTCGATCCCGCTTCGCCTGCTCGCCGACGGCGAGCAGGTTTCGCCAGGTTCGCACAAGGTCACGGTCGAAGTGCGCGCCGAGGACGACCCGGGTGTGACCGTCCGCGAAACCACCACCTTCCTCGGCCTGCGGCGCTGACCGCGGGCAGGCGGCCGGACTGATGCAGGAGCGGCAGATGCACACGACGACGATCCCCTGGTACCGGCAGCGCTGGCCATGGCTGCTGATGCTGCCGCCGCTGACGGCGGTGATCGGCGGCGTGGTGACGATCGTGCTGGCGGTGCGCAGCAACGACGGCGTGGTCGCCGCCGACTACTACAAGCGCGGCCTGGCGATCAACGCCGAACTGTCGCGCAGCAAGCGCGCCGCAGAACTGGGGCTGGCGGCCGAGGTGCAGGCCGGCGGCGAGAACGCCGGCGACGGCGTCTACGTGCGGGTCAGCAGCAGCGGCCAGGGCGTGCCGCCCGAAGCGGCGCTGCGCATCCGCCTCGTGCATCCCGGCCGCAGCGGCGCCGACCGGCTGGCCATGCTCGGCCGCGTGGCGGCCGACCCGGCGGGCCGCAGCGCCGAGTACCGCGGCGCCTGGGAGGAGGCCGCCGAACTGCACGCGCCGGTGGCCTGGCGGGTGGTGATCGAGGGGCGCGACTGGCGACTCGACGGCGGCATCGCCGCCGGCGAGGTGCGCAGCTTCAGGCTGCTCGCCGAGCGCTGAACGGGCGGCGGGCGGAGGAAACGACGATGTCGGGCAGCACGACGCAGCGCATCCTGTGGGTATTGTGGCCGTCGTTCCTGGTCGCCGCGGCGGCCGAACTGCTGGTGTTCGCGGTGATCGACCCGGCCGATCTGCATCTTTTCGGCGTGCCGGTGGACGCCGGGCGGATGCCCGTCTACACGATCGGCTTCTTTTTCTTCTGGGCGCTCGGCGCCGCCTCCGCCGCGCTGACCGTTTTTCTGCAGCGCTCGCCGGTCGAGGTCAATCGCTGCCCGCTCGATGCCGACGATCGGCCGGCAGGATGCGCGAAACAGGCCGGCGCGCAGGACGCGGCCGGCTGAGCCGAGGCGAAAAAAAGCGCGGCTCGACCGCGCCCGGCACGCGGCGCGGCTATGCCGGCGGCCCCTGGCCCGCCATGATCGAACGCAGGCCTTCCGGATCGACGATGCGGACGTGCTTCTGGTTGACCTCGATCAGGCCGTCGGTGGCGAAGCGCGACAGGGCGCGGCTGACGGTCTCCAGCTTCAGGCCGAGGAAGCTGCCAATTTCGGCGCGCGTCATGCGCAGCACGAACTCCGAGCGGGAATAGCCGCGCGCCTCGAAGCGCTGCGACAGGTTCAGCAGGAAGGCCGCCAGCCGTTCCTCGGCGTGCATGCTGCCGAGCAGCAGCATGACGCCGTGCTCGCGGACGATTTCGCGGCTCATCACCTTGTGAAAATGGCTGCGCAGCGCCGGCACCGAGGTGGCGACCTCCTCGATGCGGTCGTAGGGAATGACGCAGACCTCGGTGTCCTCCAGCGCCACCGTGTCGCACGAATGCTGCTCGGCGCTGATGCCGTCCATGCCGACCAGTTCGCCGGCCATGTGAAAGCCGGTGACCTGCTCGCGGCCATCGGCAGAGACGACGGTGCTCTTCAGGAAGCCCAGCCGCACCGCGTACAGCGACTCGAACCGGTCGCCGGCGCGGAACAGCGAATCTCCGCGCTTGATCCGCTTGCGCGTGGCGACCAGTTCCTCGAGCTTGTCGACCTCGTTCAGCGAAAGCCCCAGCGGCAGGCACAGTTCGCGCAGGTTGCAGTTCGAACAGGCGACTTTCAGATGGAGCGCGGAAAAGCTCGGCGCATTCATCACGGATCTCCGCTGGCGTCGACGGGCTTTTTCAGCCGAGGCGAGAGTAACAGGACCCGTATCTTACAAAGATTGCGCGGGCCGGGTTCCGGGCCCCCCCGATTCGCGTCCGAAGGCCGCCGGCGCGCCGCGTTTTCCCTGCTGCCGGCAGGCTCTTTGCTTGTCGTCGCCGTTGACCGCCATCAATCCGCGGCGAGGCCGCGACTCGAATAATCGGCGCCCAGGGTCGGCGCGTCGTCCGCGCGCCGCAGGAGCGCAGCGGGACGCGTATGCTTTCTTCCGTCATGAGCGTCAAAGACATCGAACTGCCGGGCGAAGCGCTGCTGCGCCGCTTCGATCACCCCGGGCCGCGCTACACCTCGTATCCGACCGCCGACCGTTTCGTCGAGACGTTCGATGCGGCGGCCTTCGCCGCGCGGCTGGCCGGCCGCGGCGAGCAGGCGGCGCCGCCGCCGCTGTCGGTGTACGTGCACGTGCCGTTCTGCGACAAGGTCTGCTTCTACTGCGCCTGCAACAAGGTCGTCACGCGCCATCACGAACGCGCCCCCGAGTACCTGCGGGCGCTGCAGAGCGAGGCCGACCTGGTGAGCGGCCTGCTGACCGGCCCGCGCGACCTGGAGCAGCTGCACTTCGGCGGCGGCACGCCGACCTTCCTCAGCAACGCCGAACTCGAGCAGGTGATGGCGATGCTGACGAGCCGCTTCCCGCTGGCCGACAACGCCGAGTGCAGCATCGAGGTCGATCCGCGCTCCACGCCGGCGGAGAAGGTGCGCACGCTGGCGGCGCTCGGCTTCAACCGCATGTCGGTCGGCGTGCAGGACTTCGACCCCGAGGTGCAGAAGGCGGTCAACCGGCTGCAGAGCTTCGCGATGACCAAGGAGACGATCGACACCGCGCGGGCGGCGGGTTTCAAGTCGGTCAACCTCGACCTGATCTACGGCCTGCCCAAGCAGACCCGCGCCAGCTTCTCGAACACCCTCGACCGCGTGCTCGAGCTGTCGCCCGAGCGGATTGCCCTGTATCACTACGCGCACCTGCCGGAACGGTTCAAGCCGCAGCGCCGGATCGTCGCCGCGGAGCTGCCGCCGCCGCAGGAAAAGACGCAGATCATGCTCGATGCGATCAGCCGGCTCGCGGAGGCCGGCTACCGCTACATCGGCATGGATCACTTCGCCAAGGACGCCGACGACCTCGCCCGCGCGCAGGCCCTCGGCCGGCTGCACCGCAACTTCCAGGGCTATTCGACCCGGCCGGACTGCGACCTGATCGGCCTGGGCGTCTCGGCGATCAGCAAGGTCGGGCCGACCTATTCGCAGAACGTCCGCGAGCTCGACCAGTACTACGAGCGCCTGAACGCCGGCCGGCTGCCGACCGCCCGCGGCGTGCTGCTCGAGCACGACGACCTGCTGCGACGCGCCGTGATCATGGCGCTGATGTGCCATTTTCACGTCAGCAAGGAAGCGATCGAGGCGGCGTACCTGATCCGGTTCGACCAGTACTTCGGGCGCGAGCTCGAGGATCTGCGCGACTTCGAGGAGGCCGGCCTGGTCGAGATCAGCACCGACTGGATCAGCGTGCTGCCGAAGGGCAAGCTGCTGGTGCGCGGCATCGCCATGGTGTTCGACCGCTACCTGCGCCAGGACCAGCGGCTGCGCCGGTACTCGAAGATCGTCTGATCGGCCGCGGCGGCGGCGGGGCCGCGGCCCGGCGACCAACGATGGAACCTTCGCTGAACTCGCTTGCCGCGCAGGCTTTCGCGGCGTTCTCGCTGGCCATCGTCGGCGGCCTGCACTGCGCCGGCATGTGCGGCGGCATCGTCGGCGCGCTGCAGCTGAACCGGCCGAAGGAGGTCTCGGCGGCGCGGCTGGCCGCCGGCTATCACAGCGGCCGGCTGATCAGCTACACGGCTGCCGGCTTGCTCGCAGGAACGATCGGCGCGGCGCTCTACGCCGCCGACGTCATGCCGGTGCAGGCGGCGCTGATGCTCGCCGGCAGCCTGATGCTGCTGGCGATCGGCGCATCGATGTTCGGCCGTGGCGCGTGGTTGAGGCGAATCGAGCCGGCCGGCGCGTGGCTCTGGCGGCTGGTCGCGCCGCTCGCCCGTCGCGTCTATCCGCCGCGCACCGGCATGCAGGCGCTCGCTGCGGGACTGGCCTGGGGCTGGATCCCCTGCGGCATGGTCTACGCGGCGCTGCCGCTGGCGCTGGTCGCCGGCGGTCCGCTGCCGGGCGCGCTGGTGATGCTCGCCTTCGGCCTCGGCACGCTGCCCAACATGCTGGCGGTGGACGTCGCGGTGCACGGCATCGGCCGTGCCGGCCGGGTCGGGGCGTCGCGGCTGGCCTGGATCCGGCCGCTCGCCGGCGCGGTGATCGTCGTCTTCGGCATCTCGGGCCTCGCGCATGCCGCTCGCATCGCCGGCGTCGCCGGGTCAGAGCATCCGGCAATCGCCATGTTCGCGCGGATTTGCCATCAGTGACCTGCGCCGCGTCGCCGGCGCAGGCGACCGGTCTGTCCGTCTAGAGCCAGGCGGCGACCAGGGTGCCGATGGTCAGCATGGCGCCGAAGATGAGCTGCAGCATCACCGTGCGCATCAGCAGTGCGTTGAGGTCCGCGCCCTGCTGCGTTCTCGGCAGCGCGCGCACTAGGCCGACGGCGCCCGGCAGCGCCAGCAGCGGCAGCCAGAGAAGCAGGCTGCGCGTCTGCCACACCAGCAGCGGCACCATGGTGAACGGCACCAGCATCAGCAGCGCGTACAGGCCGGCCGAGGCGCGGCTGCCGAACAGCACGCCGAAGGTGCGCCTGCCGGTGACCGCGTCGTGCGCGATATCGCGGTGATTGTTGACGACCAGCACCGCTGCCGCCAGGCAGCCGATCGCCGCGCCGGCGGTTGCCAGCGCCGGCGTCACCGCGCCGATCTGCACGTAGCCGCTGCCGGCCACCGCGACCAGGCCGAAGAAGATGAACACCATCAGTTCGCCGAGCGGCGTATAGGCGATCGGCCGCCGGCCGCCCATGTAGGCGAGCGCCGCCGCCACCGACGACAGGCCCATCAGCAGCACCGGCAGACCCCAGCGCGCCACCAGCGGCAGTCCGACCAGGATGGTTGCCGCCACCGCCAGGGCGATGGCCAGACGCACCTCGCGCGGCGTCAGCAGGCCGGTCGAGGTGGCGCGCGGCAGGCCGATGCGGGTGCCCGTTTCGGCGCCGCGCGCGGTGTAGCCGACGTCGTTCTGCAGGTTGGCGATCGCCTGCAGCAGCACCGACGCCACCAGGGCAAGCGAGGCGAACAGCACGTCGACCTCGCCGCTGGCCAGGTAGGCGAAGCTGGTGCCGACGAACACCGGCACGGTGGCGATCCACAGCGTGCGCGTGCGCACCGCAATGCGCCACGCCTCGAGCGAACCCGGGCGAACGTCGATGCGGGCGGGGGCAGGGGCGGGGGAAGACATCGGCTGGGCGTCGGACAGCAGGCCGGAACATACCGCGAAATGCCGGCGCCGAGTTGCGCTGACGCAGGTTGCACGCACGGCCGCCGCCGACCGCGGGCGCCGGCCGGCAACTGCCTTGCCGGCTGCCGCGCGACGGCGCAGTGCGCGGCGTCGACCGGGCCGGCGCGCTGCGCTGCAAGAACCGCTTGATATCATCATCGGTCTTCGATGCCGGCGGGCGAGTCGCCGTCGCCGCCGTCCGCCCCCGACCGCTCCCAACCATGAAAAGCGCCGAGATCCGCGAGCAGTTCCTCAAGTTCTTCGAGTCCAAGGGCCACGCGGTCGTGCGGGCCTCGTCGCTGGTGCCGGCCAACGATCCGACGCTGCTGTTCGTCAACAGCGGCATGGTGCAGTTCAAGGACGTCTTCACCGGCCGCGAGAAGCGCCCCTACACGCGCGCCGCGACGGCGCAGAAGTCGCTGCGCGCCGGCGGCAAGCACAACGACCTGGAGAACGTCGGCTACACCGCCCGGCACCACACCTTCTTCGAGATGCTGGGCAATTTCAGCTTCGGCGACTACTTCAAGCGCGACGCGATCCGCTACGCGTGGCAGCTGCTGACCGACGTCTACAAGCTGCCTGCGGAAAAGCTGTGGACCACCGTCTACGTCGACGACGACGAGGCCTACGACATCTGGACCAGGGACATCGGCGTGCCGGCGGAGCGCTGCGTGCGCATCGGCGACAAGCCGGGCCAGCCGAAGTACGTCTCCGACAATTTCTGGCAGATGGCCGACACCGGCCCGTGCGGACCCTGCTCGGAGATCTTCTACGACCATGGTCCGCAGGTCACCGGCGGCCCGCCGGGATCGGCCGACGCCGACGGCGACCGCTACATCGAGATCTGGAACCTGGTGTTCATGCAGTTCGACCGCGACGAGAAGGGCGCGCTCACGCCGCTGCCCAAGCCCTGCGTCGACACCGGCATGGGCCTGGAGCGGCTGGCGGCGGTGCTGCAGCACGTGCATTCGAACTACGAGATCGACCTGTTCGCCAACCTGATCAGGGCGGCGGCGCGCGAGACCGGTACCGGCGATCCGGCGAGCAACTCGCTGAAGGTGATCGCCGACCACATCCGCGCCTGCAGCTTCCTCATCGCCGACGGGATCATTCCCGGCAACGAGGGCCGCGGCTACGTGCTGCGCAGGATCATCCGCCGCGCGCTGCGGCACGGCTACAAGCTGGGCCAGACGAAGCCGTTCTTCCACCGTATCGTCGGCGACCTGGTGGCCGAGATGGGCGCGGCGTACCCCGAGCTGAAGGAAATGCGCAGCCGCATCGAAGGCGTGCTGAAGCAGGAAGAAGAGCGCTTCGGCGAGACGCTCGAGCACGGCATGAAGATCCTCGACGGCGCGCTCGGCAGGCTCGGCAGCGGCGACGCCCGCCTGCTCGACGGCGAGACCGTCTTCCTGCTGTACGACACCTACGGCTTCCCGGTGGATCTCACCGCCGACATCTGCCGCGAGCGCGGCATCGCGGTGGACCACGCCGGCTTCGAGCAGGCGATGGAGCGGCAGCGCGAGCAGGCCCGCGCGGCGGGCAAGTTCAGGATGGCCGCCGGCGTCGAGTACTCGGGCAGCAAGACGAAGTTCGTCGGCTACGACTACCTGACCGCCGAAGCCAAGGTGGTGGCGATGTACGTCGACGGCACGGCGGTCAACGAGGTGCGCGCCGGGCAGAACGCGATCATCGTGCTCGACATGACGCCGTTCTATGCCGAGTCCGGAGGCCAGGTCGGCGACGTCGGCGAACTGGCGGGCAGCGGCGGGCTGTTCGAGGTCGCCGACACGCAGAAGATCCAGGCCGACGTGGTCGGCCACCACGGCACCGTCAGGACCGGCTCGTTCGAGTTCGGCGAACGGGTCACCGCGCGCGTGAACGTCACGCGCCGCACGCGGGCGATGCACAACCACTCGGCGACCCACCTGATGCACGCGGCGCTGCGCAAGGTGCTGGGCAGCCACGTGCAGCAGAAGGGCTCGCTGGTCGACGCCGAGCGCACGCGCTTCGACTTCGCCCACGACAAGCCGATGACGGCGGAGGAGGTCCGCCGCGTCGAGGAGATCGTCAACGACGCCATCCGCAGCAACGCCGCGGTGGCGGCGACGGTGATGAAGTACGACGACGCGATCCGCGCCGGCGCGCTGGCCTTCTTCGGCGACAAGTACGGCGACGAGGTGCGGGTGATCGCGATGAGCGAGCACGGCGAGAACCTGTCGACCGAACTGTGCGGCGGCACGCACGTGAAGCGCACCGGCGACATCGGCCTGTTCAAGATCGTCGCCGAGGGCGGCATTGCCGCCGGCGTGCGCCGCGTCGAGGCGGTGACCGGCGCCGGCGCCGTGGCCTGGGTGCAGAAGCTCGACGCGCAGCTGGCGGAGATCGCCGGTTCGCTGAAGGCGCCCGCCGCCGAAGTGCCGGCGAAGATCGGCCTGCTGCTGGAGAACGTGCGGGCGCTGGAGAAGGAACTGGCGCGGCTCAAGGGCAAGCTCGCTGCCAGCCAGGGCGACGAGCTGGCCGGCAGGGCGATCGACATCAAGGGGATCAAGGTGCTGGCGGCGACCCTCGAAGGGGCGGATGCCAAGAGCCTGCGCGAGACCGTCGACAAGCTGAAAGCCAAGCTGAAGACCGCGGCGATCGTGCTGGCGGCGGTCGACGGCGGCAAGGTGCAACTGGCCGCCGGCGTCACAGCCGACGCGACGGCGAGGATCCCGGCCGGCGAACTGGTCAACTTCGTCGCCCAGCAGGTTGGCGGCAAGGGCGGCGGCCGCGCCGACCTGGCGATGGCCGGCGGCACCGACGCGACGGCGCTGCCCAAGGCGCTGGCCAGCGTCAGGGCGTGGGCCGAGGCGAGGCTGTGAACCGGCTGGTCATCCGCCGGCGGGAGGACGCGCACACGCCGGCGCGGCTGCATCCGAATCCGCCGCCGCAGCTGGCCGCCTGAACGGCCCCCTTTCCGACGCATTCGCGTGGCCGCCGCAATCGCCTTCGACAAGGAACTCGACACCAAGGGCTTGAACTGCCCCTTGCCGATCCTGCGCGCCAAGAAGGCGCTGGCCGAGCTCACGAGCGGGCAGGTGCTGAAGATCGTCGCCACCGATCCCGGCTCGGTGCGCGACTTCCGGGCCTTTGCCAGGCAGAGCGGCAACGAACTGCTGGCGCAGGAAACCGAAGGCGAGCTGTTCGTCCACTACCTGAAGCGGCGCTGAGGCGGACGCGCCGGCGCGACGCGCGAGGCGTGGCCGCCTCCGATCGGCCCGCTACTTGCCCTGCACGGTCGACAGGTAATCGATCGGCGCCAGGATGCGCCACCTCCGGTGCCGGCGCGATCATTCACGCGCCGAACGATGCCATCGCGCTAATCTGCGACCCGTCTTGCTGCCTTGTACGTGGTGGACGCGCACCGGCAAGCGCGCCGTGAGGACCCGATGAGTTCGAATCCCGCACTGACACCGCTCGAAGCGCGCGTCCTCGGCGTGCTGATCGAAAAGGAAAGGACCGTGCCGGACATCTATCCGCTGTCGCTGAACGCGCTGGCGGCCGGCTGCAACCAGAAGAGCAACCGCGATCCGGTGATCAACGCGAGCGAGACCGAGGTGCAGGCGGCGGTCGACGAGCTGAAGCGCCGCTCGCTGGTGATCGAGTCGAGCGGCTCGCGGGTGATGCGCTTCGCGCACAACGCCGGCCGCGTGCTGCGCGTGCCCGACCAGTCGGTGGCGATCCTCGCGGCGCTGATGCTGCGCGGCGGGCAGACAGCGGGCGAGCTGCGCATCGCCACCGAGCGACTGCACCGCTTCGCCGACATCTCCTCGGTCGAGGCGTTCCTCGAGGAGCTGGCGGCGCGCGACGAGGCACAGGGCGGCCCGCTGGTGGCGAAGCTGCCGCGGCAGCCCGGCGAGCGCGAGCAGCGCTGGGCGCAGCTGCTGTCGGGGCCGCCGCCCCGCGCCGCGCCTGGCGGGGCGGGCGAGGCAGCGGCCGGCGATGCGGGGCTGCGCGAGCAGGTGCAGCAGCTGGCCGCCGAGGTGGCTTTGCTGCGCGCCGAGCTGGCGGAACTGCGCCAGCAGATGGCGCGCGGGAACAGCGGATGAGCGGCGCGGTATCGCACTCGGCCTGCGGCGAGTTCAACGGCCAGCCGGCGGCCCTGCTGCGTGCCCCCGACGGCGCCGCGGCGGTCGTGCTGCTGCACGGCGCGCAGGTGGTGTCATGGCAGCCGGCGGGCGGCGGCGAGCGGCTGTTCCTGTCCGAGCGATCGCGCTTCGGACCCGGCGCCTCGGTGCGCGGCGGCATACCGGTGGTCTTCCCGCAGTTCAGCGAGCGCGGGTCGCTGCCGCGGCACGGTCTGGCACGCAGCCGGGCCTGGCAGCTGGTCCGCTGCGAGACCGGCGAGGCGGATGCGCTGGCGGTGCTGCAGTTGGTCGACAGCGAGGAAACACGCGCGCAGTGGCCGCACGCGTTCGCGCTCGAGCTGACGGTGTGCGTGCGCGCCGACCGGCTCGACGTCGAGCTGGCGGCGAGCAACACCGGCGGCCCGGCATTCGACTTCACGGCTGCGCTGCACACCTACCTGCGGGTGGCCGAGGTCGAGACGGCACGCCTTGCCGGCCTGCGCGGCTGCCGCTACGAGGACGCCGTCACCGGCACGATGAAGGTCGACCGGGAAGACGCCGTGTGCGTCGAGGCGGAGACCGATCGCATCTACTACGGCGTCGCGACGCCGCTTGCGCTGAGCGAACCGAAACGGAGGCTGCGCATCGAGGCAGCCCGCTTCCCGGATGTCGTGGTGTGGAATCCGGGCCAGGTCAGGGCCGCGGCGATGGCGGACCTTGCACCGGACGAGTTCCGCCGCTTCCTCTGCGTGGAGGCGGCGCTGATCGGGCAGCCGCAGCGGCTCGCCGAAGGCGAGCAGTGGTGGGGCCGGCAGACGCTGATCGCCGGCTGACAGGGTGTAGACAAAATCAACCCTGCTGAGCCAGCCGCCCGGTCAGGCCGCCGGCAGCCGCGCCAGCTGTTCGCGCACCCTGGCCAGCGTGCCGGAGAAACCGGCCAGCCGCTCGCGCTCCTGTGCCACCACCGCGGCCGGTGCGCGGGCGACGAAGCTGTCGTTGCCGAGCTTGCTCTCGGCCTTGCGGATCTCGCCTTCCAGCCGCGCGATCTCCTTGCCGAGCCGCTCGCGCTCGGCGGCGACGTCGACCTCGATCACCAGCATCAGGTGGTACTCGCCGACCACCGCCACCGGCGCCGCCGAACCCTGCGCCGCGCCGGCGAACTCGCCGACGTGCTTGACTTCCGACAGGCGGGCGAGCGCGGCGAGGTAGGGCGCGAACGCCTCGATTCGGTCCGCCGGCCCGCTGACGGCCAGCGGCACCTTGACCGCCGGCGACAGGTTCATCTCGCCGCGCAGGTTGCGCGCGGCGTCGATCACCTGCTTCAGGGCGGCCATGTCGGCATCGGCGGTGGCGTCGATCCTCCCCGGGTCGCTGCTCGGGTAGGGCTGGATCATCACCGAGGTTTCCTCGCCTTCGGCGCGCCGGCCGGCGAGCACGGCGACCTTCTGCCACAGTTCCTCGGTGATGAACGGGATGACCGGGTGCGCCAGCCGCAGCGCCGCCTCCAGCACGCGCAGCAGCGTGCGCCGCGTGCCCCGCTGCTGCGCCTCGTTGCCGCGCGCCAGCTGCACCTTGGCCAGCTCCAGGTACCAGTCGCAGTATTCGTTCCAGACGAACGAGTAGATCGCATTGGCCACGTTGTCGAGCCGGTACTCGGCGAATCCTCTTTCGACCTCGGCCTCGACCCGCTGCAGCTCGCCGACGATCCAGCGGTCGACGAACGACAACTCGAACGGTGCCGACGCGTCGAGGCCGCAGTCCCGTCCCTCGGTGTTCATCAGCACGAAGCGGGTGGCGTTCCACAGCTTGTTGCCGAAGTTGCGGTAGCCCTCGCAGCGCTTCAGGTCGAAGTTGATGTTGCGGCCCAGCGTCGCGTAGGCGGCCATCGTGAAGCGCAGCGCGTCCGCCCCGTAGGCGGCGATGCCGTCGGGGAAGTGCTTGCGGATCTTGGCGGCGATCTTCGGCGCGTCCTGCGGGCGGCGCAGACCGGTGGTGTTCTTCTTCACCAGGTCGTCGAGGCCGATGCCGTCGATGATGTCGATCGGGTCGAGCGTGTTGCCCTCCGACTTGCTCATCTTGCGGCCCTCGGCATCGCGCACGATGCCGTGGATGTAGACGTCGGAAAACGGCACCCGCCCGGTGAAGTGCATGGTCATCACCACCATCCGGGCCACCCAGAAGAAGATGATGTCGTAGCCGGTCACCAGCACCGACGAGGGCAGGTACAGGTCGTAGGCGAGCCGCCCGGCCGTGCCTTCCTCGTTCTCGACGCCGGGCCAGCCGAGGGTGGAAAACGGCACCAGCGCGCTCGAGTACCAGGTGTCGAGCACGTCCGGGTCGCGGCTGAGCCTGGCGCCCGCGCCGGCCTTCGCCTGTGCCTCGGCCTCGCTGCGCGCCACGTAGACGTTGCCGGCCTCGTCGTACCAGGCCGGGATCTGGTGGCCCCACCACAGCTGCCGCGAGATGCACCAGTCCTGGATGTTCTCCATCCACTGCCGGTACACGGTGCGCCATTGCTCGGGAAAGACGTTCACGGCGCCGGACTCGACTGCTTCGAGCGCCACCTGTGCCAGCGACTTGCCCGGATGCCGCGTACCGGCCGGCGCCGGCTTGCTCATCGCCACGTACCACTGGTCGGACAGCATCGGCTCGACCGCCTCGCCGGTGCGGCCGCAGCGCGGCACCATCATCTTGTGCGGCTTCTCGCGCACCAGCAGGCCGGCGGCCTGCAGGTCCTCGAGCACCGCCTTGCGTGCCACGTAGCGGTCGAGGCCGCGGTACTTCGCCGGCGCGTTGTCGTTGACGGTCGCCGTGGTGGTGAAGATCGGGATCGGCGCCAGCGCGTGCCGCTGGCCGACCGCGAAGTCGTTGAAGTCGTGCGCCGGGGTGATCTTCACGCAGCCGGTGCCGAACTCGCGATCGACCATCTCGTCGGCGATCACCGGAATCTGCCGATCGGTGAGCGGCAGCACGACCGTCCTGCCGATCAGCGCCGAGTAGCGCTCGTCGCCCGGGTGCACGGCCACCGCGACGTCGCCGAGCAGCGTCTCCGGCCGCGTGGTGGCCACCACCACGCCCGGCCCGCCGTCGGCCGCCGGGTAGCGGATCTCCCACAGCCGGCCTTCTTCCTCCTCGTTCTCCACCTCGAGGTCGGAAACCGCGGTCTGCAGCTTGGGGTCCCAGTTGACCAGCCGCTGGCCGCGGTAGACGAGGCCCTGCTCGTACAGTTGCACGAAGGTCTCGACGACCACCGCAGACAGGCGATCGTCCATCGTGAAGTAGGTGCGCCGCCAGTCGACCGAGTCGCCCAGCCGCTTCATCTGGCCGAGGATCGCGCCGCCCGAGTACGCCTTCCAGTCCCACACGTGCTCGATGAACTTCTCGCGGCCGATCTGCTTGCGGTCGACGCCGCCAGCTTCGAGCTGGCGCTCGACGACGATCTGGGTGGCGATACCGGCGTGGTCGGTGCCGGGCAGCCACAGCGTGTTGAAGCCGCGCATCCGGTGGTAGCGGGCGAGCGCGTCCATGATCGTCTGGTTGAACGCGTGGCCCATGTGCAGGATGCCGGTGACGTTCGGCGGCGGCAGCTGGATGCTGAACGCCGGCCGGCCGGGGTCCAGGCCGGCGTCGAAGTGACCGCGCGATTCCCAGACCGGATACCAGCGGGCCTCGACGGCGGCCGGTTCAAAGCTCTTGGCGAGTTCGGACAAGGCGGGCAAGGGGAAAGGTGAACTGGACTGCGGAACGCGACGTGCCGCAGCGGGCGGGTGGCCAACGGTTGCGAATTCTAGGGGAATCCTCGATGCGACCCATTTCGCAATCCGCGGCGACCGCCGATGCCGAGTCAGGTTCTAAGCTTTGCGCTGTGCACATGCTGTCGTTCGCCCCGATGAAGCGCATCAGACGATTTCTCGCCCTGCTGCTTTCCTGCGCCGTGACCGCCGCCGCTGCCGGCACCGCCGGCATCGCGCCGCCGCCGCCGCTCGCGCCACCGGTGGTCGACACCCACTGGGGCGTGGCGCTCGCGGATCCGTATCGCTTCCTCGAGAACACGGCCGATCCGGCAGTCGCGCAGTGGATGCGCGCGCAGGCGGACGCAACGCGGGTCGCGCTCGATCGCATCGCCGGGCGGGCGGCGCTGCTCGAGCGCATCCGGCAGATCGACGCGGCCGCCGGCGGTTCGGTGACGCAGATTCGCCGCACCTCGTCGGACCGCTGGCTGTTCCTGCGCCGCGAGCCGCAGGACAACCAGTTCAGGCTGTACTGGCGGCAGGGTGCCGATGGCGCCGACTCGCTGCTGCTCGACCCGGAGGCGCTCGGCAAGCGGGACGGCAAGTCGCTGGCGATCATGGATTTCGCGCCGTCGCCGGACGGCCGCCTGGTGGCCTATTCACTGCAGGTCGGCGGCAGCGAGATCGGCACGCTGCACGTGATCGAGGTCGAGTCCGGCCGCGAGGTGTTGGCGCCGATCGACCGCGTCCGCTATCCGTCGGTGAGCTGGCTCGACGACGGCAGCGGCTTGTTCTACAGCCGGCTGCGCGAGGGCTACGAGAAGCTGCCGCCGGCCGAGCGCTTCAGCGACCGCACGCGACACTTCCGTGCGCTCTCCGGCGGCGACGATCGCCGCGTCTTCAGCCCGTCGCTGAACGCCGAGCTGAAGCTGCCCGGCTACGCCAGCGGCCACGTGATGCAGGTGCCCGGCAGGCCGCTGGCGGCGGCGGTGGTCACGCTCGGCGTCGAGCGCCATCGGCTGCTGTTTGTCGCCGAGCTGGCCGATGCGCTGAAGGGAACCGCGCGCTGGCGAAAGGTCGTCGATCTCGACGACAAGGTCGCCGACCTGGCCTTCTCCGGCGACTGGCTCTACCTGAAGTCGGCCGCCGATGCGCCGCGCTTCAAGCTCCTGCGGCTGCCGCTTGCCGATCCGCGCATCGATCGCGCCGAGACGGTGCTGCCGGCCGGGCCCGAGGTGATCGTGTCGCTGGAGGCGGCGCGCGACGCCGTCTACGTCACCCGTCGGCGCGGCGCGGCGCTCGAGCTGCTGCGGCTGGGCGGTACCGAGCGCGTCGACGCCGCGGTGGTGCCGATGCCTTTCGAGGGCAGCATCGCGATCGTCGACGCCGAGCCGGCGCTCGACGGCGTGGTGCTGTCGCTGGGCGGCTGGACGCGGGTGGCGAAGCCGTACCTGCTCGGCAAGGACGGCCCGCCGCAGCGGCTGGCGCTGGCGCGCGACGGCGCCTTCGACGCGCCGGACGACGTCGAGGCGCGCGAAGTGCTGGTGCGCAGTCACGACGGCGTGCTGGTGCCGATGTCGATCCTGTCGCGCAAGGGCCTGAAGCTCGACGGCACGAACCCGGCGATCGTCTACGGCTACGGCGCCTACGGCAACACCGAGGACCCGTTCTTCGGGCCGCGGCTGTACGCCTGGCTCGAGCAGGGCGGCGTGTTCGCGGTGGCGCACGTGCGTGGTGGCGGCGTCTACGGAGAGCAGTGGCGGCTGGCCGGTTTCAAGGCAACGAAGCCGAACACCTGGAAGGACGCGATCGCCGCCGCCGAGTGGCTGATCGCCAGCGGCTACACCGCATCGAGCCGCATCGGCGTCTACGGCGGCAGCGCCGGCGGCATCCTGGTCGGGCGGGCGATCACCGAGCGGCCCGATCTGTTCGCCGCGGCGGTGTCGGCGGTCGGCGTGCACGACACCATCCGCTCGGAGACGCGGCCGAACGGCGTCGCCAACATCCCCGAGTACGGCACGGTGAAGAAGGAGGACGAGTTCCACGCCCTGCGCGCGATGAGCAGCTACGAGCACGTGCGCGCCGGCGTCGCCTATCCGGGCGTGATGCTGGTGCACGGCGTGAACGACATCCGCGTCGACGTCTGGCAGTCGAGCAAGTTCGCCGCGCGGCTGGCCGCCGCCGGGCGCGGCGGGCGGCCGGTGCTGCTGCGGCTCGATTACGACGCCGGCCATGGCGCTGGCGGCACGCGCCGCCAGCAGCAGGAACGGCAGGCCGACGTGTGGTCGTTCTTCCTATGGCAGTTCGGCGTGCCGGCGTTCCAGCCGGCCGCGCCGGCCGGCGGCGCCTCATGAGCGGGAACGATCGGCCCGCTGTTGCTGTTCCTCGCGCAGCGCCTGCTCGATCAGTTCCTGCAGCGTGATGCGCAGCGCGACCTCGGCCTCCTCGCCGAGCTTCGCCATCGCCTGATCGATCGCCGGCTGCAGCAGGTCGCGCACCGCGGCGTTGACCTGTTCGGGCAGCCGTGCCGACACCCGCTGCAGCACGGCAGCGCGCACCGACTCGGCCTGTGCCTCGATCGCCGCCTCGTCGACCGCCGGCGGCGCCGGCAGCGGTGCTTCCGCCGTCACTTCCGCGGTCGGCGGATGGTCGACCGGCAGCGCGGCAGGCAGCGCCTCGAGCGCGCCGACGACCGGCACTTCCTCCGCTTCGTCGAGCGCGGAAGGCTGCAGCTCGGCCGACAGCAGCGCGTCGAAGTCGGCGTCGCTGGCGGCGACGAGGTCGCGGTCGAGCTCGGCCTCGATCGCCGCGTCCGCCTCCAGCTCCGCCGCAGGCGCTTCGAGCGGCGTCGCCTCGACCGGTATCGCTTCGATCGGCGCCGCGGTCTCCTCCGCGCTGATGGCGGGATTCGGCTCGGGCGCCGGCGGTGCCTCGGCCGCGGCCGGCGCCGGGGCGGGCAGCGCCGTGTCGAGTTCGACCGCCGGCAGGTAAAGGCGGTCGGTGAGCAGCGGGATTGACGGATCGTCGGCCGGATCGGTCACCGGCGGCAGCCAGTCGCTCATTCGGCGCTCCGGTCGTGCGACTGCGGCTGCAGGCCGGCCTCGCGGTAGAGGCGGAAGCGCTCGCGCGCCAGGCGGCGATCGTCGTCGTCGCGCGAGACGATCTCGATCAGCCGATCGAAACGGCCGGTCAGCGACTGCAGGTCCGGCGGCACCTCGTCATCGAGGTTGACCAGCACCGGGCAGGGCGGCGTGGCGCCGGTGAGCGAGGAGGCGAGCAGCACCGGCGTGCGCACCGCCAGCGGCGAGTCGACCTCGACATGCGGCACGAAGTCGAGCGCCGAGAAGGTCCACAGCGCGGTGTCGAGCCGCCCGAGCCGGTCGGCGTCGCGCGAGTAGAGCAGCACCCGGCAATCCGCCGCGCGGGCGCGCCGGACCACCCGACAGGCGTACTGCAGCCGGTGCTCGACGTTGAAGTGAAAGTCGATGCGCACGGCCGGCCAGCGCCGCTATCCGGCGCGCTGCATCAGGAACTCGGCGAGCAGCGGCACCGGCCGGCCGGTGGCGCTTTTCGCCGGGCCGCTCTTCCAGGCCGTGCCGGCGATGTCCAGGTGCGCCCACGGATAGGCCGAGGCGAAGCGTGCCAGGAAGCAGGCGGCGGTGACGGCGCCGGCCTTGCCGGGCGCACCGATGTTGGCCACGTCGGCGAAGTTCGACTTCAGCGACTCCTGGTAGTCGTCCTGTACCGGCAGGCGCCACGCCGGATCGACCGCCGCCTTGGCAGCGGCGAGCAGTTCGTCGGCCAGCGCGTCGTCAGCGCTGAACAGGCCCGAGTTGACGTCGCCGAGCGCCACCACGCAGGCGCCGGTCAGCGTCGCCACGTCGACCACTACCGCCGGCTTGAAGCGCTCGGCGTAGGTCAGTGCGTCGCACAGGATCAGCCGCCCTTCGGCATCGGTGTTCAGGACCTCGATCGTCTGCCCGGACATCGAGGTGACGATGTCGCCCGGCTTGTTCGCCGTGCCCGACGGCAGGTTCTCGCAGGCCGGCACGACGCCGATCACGTTCAGCTTCAGCTTCAGCTCGGCTGCCGCGCGCAGCGCGCCGAACACCGCCGCCGCGCCGCACATGTCGAACTTCATCTCGTCCATCGCGTTGGCCGGCTTGATCGAGATGCCGCCGGAGTCGAAGGTGATTCCCTTGCCGACCAGCACCACCGGCGCCGCCACCTTGCCCTTGGCGCCGGCGCCCTCGTACTTCATGACGATCAGCCGCGGCGGCTCGGACGAGCCCTTGGCCACCGACAGGAACGAACCCATCTTCAGTGCCTCGAGGCGCTTGCGCTCGAGGATCTCGACGCCGAGCCGGTGGCTGCGGGCGAGTTTCTTCGCCTCGTCGGCGAGGAAGCCCGGCGTGCAGATGTTGCCCGGCAGGTTGCCGAGCCGCTTGGCCAGTTCGACGCCGCCGGCGATCGCCGCTCCCTCGGCCAGGCCGTGCTCGGCAGCGGCATCGCGTCCGCCGAGCAGCAGCACGACGCGCTCCGGCCCGCTGTTGCCATCGTCCTTCCTGCTCTTCAGCTCGTCGAGGCGGAACACCGCTTCGCGCGCGGCGAGCACCAGCTGGCGCGCCTGCCACCGGCTGTCGCGCCCGGCCGGAAGCCAGTCGGCGGCGGCCACCGCCAGCTCCTTGACCGCCGGACCGGCGGCCTTGACCGCCGTGCGCACGGCCTCGATGAACGCCTTGTCGGCGAACTCCTTGCGGTTGCCCAGTCCGACCAGCAGCACGCGGCCGGCGGCCACGCCGGGCAGGGCGCGCAGCGTGACGGTCGCGCCGCGCTTGCCGGTCACCTCGCCGCTCTTCACGGCGGCCCGCAGCGCCCCCTTCGAGGCGGCGTCGATCGCGCGCGCCTGCGCGCTCAGCTCGCCCTCGGCAAACACGCCGACGGCGACGCAGTCGGTCTTGACCGCGTCGGCGGCGGCGGTGCGGCTGCTGAACTCCATGGTGATGTCTCGCTTGTCGTTCGTCATGGTCGGCCGGCAACGCGGCGGCGCGGCCGCGCTGGGTGGCGGGCGTGCCGCCCGGCGGGATGGCCGCGAGTATAGCGACGGGGTGCGCACCCGGCGCCGTCGACGGCCCGCCGGGCGAGGCGAATACACTGCCGAAAATGGTCTTCTCGCGCTCGATCGTCGCCGAGCTGTCGAGCACTGCCGGCGCAGTGTTCACCGTGCTGTTCTCGATCATCTTCTCGGTTGCGCTGGTGCGCATCCTCGGCCAGGCGGCGGTCGGCACGGTCGACAGCGGCGCGGTGTTCGCCATCGTCGCGCTGACCGCGCTCACCACGCTGCCGACGGTGCTGGCGCTGACGCTCTTCATCGCCGTGCTGATGACCGTCTCGCGCAGCTACCGCGACTCGGAAATGGTGGTGTGGTTCGCCGCCGGGCAGAGCCTGTTCGCCTGGATCCGGCCGGTGGCGCGCTTTGCCGCTCCGATCGTGCTGCTGATCGCCGTGCTGGCGCTGCTGATCACGCCGTGGGCCAACCAGCAGATCGCCGAGAGCCGGCAGCGCTTCGCGCAGCGCGACGACGTCAGCCGCGTCTCGCCGGGCCGCTTCATCGAGTCGGCCGGCGCGAAGCGGGTGTTCTTCGTCGAGTCGGTCGACCTGCACGGCGGCACGGTGCGCAATCTGTTCGTCAGTCACCGCAGCCAGGGCCGGGAAGGGGTGATCGTCGCCCGCGAAGGCGTGATCGAGGTCAGGCCGAACGGCGACCGCTATCTGGTCCTGCTGCAGGGCCGCCGTTACGAGGGCACGCCGGGGGCGCCGCAGTACCGGCTGCTCGAGTTCGACCGGTACGGCATCCGCCTCGACATCCGCCCCGACGCGCCGCTGGCCGAGCTGAACGCCCGCTCCAAGCCGACCC
This sequence comes from Burkholderiales bacterium, assembly GCA_016716275.1. GTDB lineage: Bacteria > Pseudomonadota > Gammaproteobacteria > Burkholderiales > Burkholderiaceae_F > JADJWR01. The sequence goes on from JADJWR010000003.1 coordinate 66,571, forward strand.
GCCAGCTGCTCGCCGAGGTGACGCCGTTCCACCGTGCCGAACTGCTGTGGCGGCTCGGCCTGCCGGTGGTGGCGCTGCTGCTGGCGCTGCTGGCGATCCCGCTCGGCCACGTCAACCCGCGGGTCGGCCGCTCGGCCAACCTGATCATCGCCGTGCTGGTCTTCCTCCTCTACCACAACGGCATGTCGATCGTGCAGGCGTGGGTGCAGCAGCAGCGGCTTTCCTTCGCCGTCGGCGTCTGGATCACCCACGCGGTGGCGGCGGCGCTGGTCGTGCTGCTGTTCACGCGCCGGGTCTACTGGCAGCGCTGGATTCCGCGCCCGATCGGCGCGCGCCGGCCGGCGGCCTGATGAAGACCCTGCGCCGCTACCTGAGGCGCGAGATCGTGCGGGCCACCGGCTTCGTGCTGTTCGCGCTGCTGGCGCTGTTCTCCTTCTTCGACCTGCTGGCGCAGATGGACGACCTGCGTCCGGGCGGCTACACGCTGCCGCAGGCGCTCGCCTACGTGGCGCTGTCGCTGCCGTCGCGCACCTACGAGCTGATGCCGATCGCGGCGCTGATCGGCGCCATCTTCGCGCTGTCGCAGCTGGCGGCGAACTCCGAGTTCACCATCATGCGCGTCTCGGGGATGAGCACCCGCGCGCTGGCCGTCGCGGTGATGCGGGTCGGCCTGGCGTTCGTCGCACTGACCTATGCCTTCGGCGAACTGGTTGCGCCGCTGTCGGAACGCAAGGCGCAGGAGGTACGCGCCGAGACGCGCGGGCAGGGGGTGGTCAGCAGCAAGCTGCGCTCGGGCGTGTGGGTGCGCGACACGGTGCGCGACGCGGCGGGCGAGGTGCAGCGCTGGCGCTTCGTCAACGTCGGCGTGGTGCGCCCCGACGGCAGCTCCAGCCAGTGGCGGATCTTCGAGTTCGACCGCGACTTTCGCCTGCTGTCGATCGGCACGGCGGCGACGGGCCGCCTGGCCGCCGACGACGGCTCGCCGACCTGGCTGCTCACCGACGTGGTCGAGACCCGGCTGCCGGTGGTGCCGGCCGGCGACACCACGCCGGCGGTGCTGCGCACCGAGATCGTGCGGATGAACGAGCGGCAGTGGGAGTCGGCGCTGACGCCGAACATTCTCGGCGTGCTGCTGGTGCAGCCGGAGAGGATGGCGGCGGTCGAGCTGATCCGCTACATCGGTCACCTGTCGGCCAACCGGCAGCAGACCGAGCCGTACGAGATCGCGCTGTGGAACAAGATCTTCTATCCGCTGGCGATCGTCGTGATGATGATGCTGGCGCTGCCGTTCGCCTATCTGCACGTGCGGCAGGGCAGCGTCAGCCTGAAGATCTTCGCCGGCGTGATGATCGGCGTGCTGTTCTACATGCTCAACAAGCTGTTCGCCCACCTCGGCCTGCTGCACACCTGGCCGCCGATCGTGGTGGCCGCGCTGCCGAGCCTGGTGGTGCTGGCGGTGGCCCTGGGCGCGCTCTACTGGATCGAGCGGCGCTGAGCGGCGGCGCCGATCGCGGCGGCAGTCAGCGAATCGTCGCCCGCGACCGTCGCGTGAGCTGCGCCCTGCCGGCCCCCGGTTGATGCGTCGGTCGGCCCGCGCCGGGCGTTGGCCGCCGAGGCAGCGGGCGAGCGCACCGCCAGCGCGAACACCCGCGGCGGGCAGACCTCGACGCAGCGGCCGCACAGCGTGCAGTCCGGATGGTCGATCACGCCGCCTTCGTCGCTGCGGGCGCGCAGCGCAGGGGCGATCACCTGCGGCTCGGCGCAGACGCTGAAGCAGCGGCCGCAGTCGTCGCAGGCGCGGCGGTCGCGCACGGCGATGGCCAACCGCCGGCCGCGACCGAGCCAGCCGTAGAACGCGCCGACCGGGCAGAGGTGGCCGCACCAGCCGTGCCGCACCAGCAGCAGATCGAAGGTGAACACCGCGCCGGCGATCCACAGCGCCGCCACCGTGCCCGCCGCGAGCGACCGCTGCAGCCAGGTGATCGGATTGACCGCCTCCCACAGCACGAGGCCGCCGGCCGCGGAGCCCGCCAGCACGGCGATGGCGACGGCGTGGCGCGCGCGCCGGTCGATGCGCAGCCAGTGCGCCCGCGCCGGAAAGAGGCGTCGGTGCACGGCGTCGGCCAGGTCGGTGACCATGTTCAGCGGGCAGATCCAGGCGCAGAACGCCCGTCCGCCGAGCAGCGCCAGGAAGGCCGCGACGATCAGCGCGCCGACCGCGCCGCTCGCCGACACGGCGCCGGTGGCGAGCAGCGCCTGCAGCGCGGCGAACGGGTCGGTCAAGGGCACGGCGCCGAACCAGAGGCTGCCGGCCAGCGTGCCGCTGACGATCTGCGGCGGCGCCAGCGCGAAGGCGAGCAGTACGGCCGTCTGGCTCAGGCGTCGCAGCAGCAGCCAGCGCATGCCGGTTCAGCCCTGGCGACCGGGCAACGCGGTGACCGTGATCGCGGCATCGGCAGCCGCGCAGGCCTGCTCGCACTTGCCGCAACCGGTGCAGACGTCGGCATCGACGGTCGGCGTGAAGCGCCCGCCGCGCCTGGTCGGGCCCATCGCCATGCGGATCGCCCGGCCGCGCAGCGGGCAGGCGCGATAGCAGGCCTCGCAGTAGGCGGCGCCGGTGAAGCTGAAGCAGCGCTCCTCGTGCGCCAGGCGCGCCACGCCCATTCGCGCATCGGCGATGCGCAGCCCCGGCGACAGCGCGCCGGTCGGGCAGACCCTGACGCAGGGCACGTCGCGGCACATCTCGCACGGCACCCGGCGGGCGATGAAGTACGGCGTGCCGGGCTGGGCCGGTCCCTCGACGCCGGCCAGCTTCAGGGTGTCGAACGGACAGGCATCTACACAAAGGCCGCAGCGCACGCAGCTGGCCAGGAACGCCGGCTCGGGCAGCGCGCCCGGCGGGCGCAGAACGTCGCCGGCGAGGCGCCGCCGGCGTTCGCCGGCCGATCGCCAACCGAGCACGCCGACCACCACCGCGACGGCCGCACCAGTTCGCAGCAGCCGGCGACGCGACGGCATGCTCATGGCGACGGTAGCGGGGGGCTTGCCGGCGGTCGCGACGAGGCGCGTGATGCTGAATGGCGCGACCGGCGCGCTCGCCCGGCGGCCGCGCTCCCTGGACTGCCCGGCCGGCTGATCGAGCTGCCTTCTCGCTGACGCTCGAAGGATTCGCCCTTGGGGCGGCCCGGCGGGCTGATTGGACTGCCTTCTCGCTGACGCTCGAAGGATTGGCCCTTGGGGCGGCCCGGCGGGCTGATCGGGCTGCCTTCTCGCTGACGCTCGAAGGATTCGCCCTTGGGGCGGCCCGGCGGGCTGATCGGGCTACCTTCTCGCTGACGCTCGAAGGATTCGCCCTTGGGGCGGCCCGGCGGGCTCATGCGCCGAGTCGCCGCGCGCCTTTCGATGCCCGCAGCCGCCGGCGGCGCAGCGTCTCCGACGGCAGTTCGCCGAACATGTGCCGGTAGTCGGCGGCGAAGTGCGACAGGTGCCAGAAACCCCAGCGGGCGGCGATGTCCTGCACCGAGTCGCCGGTGGCGTCGTCGCGCTTTAGGTCGCGCCGCACGCGGTTCAGGCGCAGCGCCCGCAGGTAGTGCAGCGGCGTGCAGCCGATCGACTCCTGGAAACAGTACTGCAGCTTGCGCCGGCTCACCCCGATGGCCCGGCACAGCTCGGCGATGGTCACCGATTCGTCGGGGCTCGACAGCAGGTAGCCGCGGGCGCGGTCGACGACGCGTCGCTGGCTGGCGCTGCTGTCGGTGTCGGTGCTGTTCAGGCCGCAGCTGAGGGTAGCGAACAGGTTGGTCAGCACGCCGTCGCGCAGGTGCCGTCGGATCGCCGGCTCTGCCAGCGGCATCTGGCCGGACTGCAGCACCTCGAAGGTGGTGCACAGGTACTGCCGCAGCCGCGCCATGCATTCGGGACTGCAGCGGATCAGCCAGTCGCCCTGGGTCAGGTCGGCAAGTTCGATGCCCTCGACCTCGCGGCAGAAGCCGGCCATGGTGTCGGCGTGCATCGCCACCGCGGCCACGTCGAACGGCTTCGGGGCGACCAGGTCGAGCTCGCGCGCGCGCGCATCGAGCGCGTAAATCATGTCCGCGGTCATCGGCAGACCCTGCGCATGGCCGTCGCCGTCCATCGCCAGCGGTACGGCCAGCGCCAGCGAATCACGCCACGGGTTGCCGCGCTGGTGCACTACCTGGTTGGTGGTCTCGCGGAACAGCTGCAGTTCGGCGAACCAGACATCGACGATCCGCCCGTCGAAGGCGCCGGCCGAGATCTGGTCGTAGGTCTGGTTCCACCGACGCAGCGCTTCGGCGTGCTCGTCGGCGTCCCGCGTGACGCGGATCTGCACCGAGTACGGGGCCTGGCCGTCCTGCCTGTCGGCAGGCGGGGGACTCGTGGCGTTGATCGGCAGCCTGGCGTTCACCGGTGCTCCGCGGGCCGGGATAGGCGGGTGCCGATCCTATGCCGCTGCCGCACCGACGTCCATAAGACATCCTGGCAGATCGCAGTTGCGCTGCAACATCCAGCCGGCGACGACGTCTGCGCGGGACGCAATGCCGTCGCCGCCGACGGTTTGCCGAAATAGGCTAACGATGCGGCCGCCGCGCTTCCTAGACTGCGCCGACGTGTGCGGGGATGCCGAAGCATCGGCCGCGACGGCACGCGTGCAGCGCGACACGGGTTGCCATGGGAGGAGACATCAGATGAAAGCGGGCAGGAAGGCGCCGTTCGGGCGTGCCTTGTTGGTGGCGGCATTGGCGGTGGCGTTGGGCGCGCAGGCCGCAGTCAGCGAGCAGGAGGCGGCGGCGCTCGGCAAGACGCTGACGCCGTTCGGCGCCGAGCCGGGCGGCAACAAGGAGGGCACGATTCCGGCGTGGACGGGCGGCCTGAAGCAGGCGCCGGCAGGGTGGAAGCCCGGCCGGGTCGACCCGTTTAAGGACGACAAGCCGCTGTTCTCGATCGACGCGTCGAACGTCGACAAGTACGCCGAGAAGCTGCCCGCCGGCCAGGTGGCGTTGATCAAGGCGTACCCGGGCTACCGGATGGACGTCTATCCGACGCGGCGCACCTGCACCTTCCCCGAATGGTTCGCCGCCCGGACGCGGCAGAACGCCACCTTTGCCAAGACCAGCGCCGACGGCTGGAAGCTCGAGCAGGCCTACGGCGGCGGGCTGGCGTTCCCGATCCCGAAGACCGGCTACGAGGTGATGTGGAACTACAAGACCCGCTACGTCGGCACGGCGCGCCGGCAGCAGATCTCGGCACTGGTGCCGGAGAAGGGCGGCGGCTACGTCGAGAACAAGCAGTGGTTCTACGACTGGTACCCGTTCTCCAGTCCGAAGGTCAACTCGCCGGGCGAGGTCAACGCCGTCGAGTCGAAGCAGATCTACGAGGTGCTGACGCCGCCGTCGCGCGCCGGCGAGGTCTACCTGATCCACACCTTCCACGACAAGCCGTCGGACGCGTGGATCTACTTCCCCGGCCAGCGCCGCGTGCGGCGGGCGCCGACCTTCGCCTATGACAACCCGATCGCCGGCTTCGACAACCTGTACTTCGTCGACCAGATCAACATGTTCATCGGCGCGATGGACCGCTACGACTTCAAGCTGATCGGCAAGAAGGAGATCTACGTCCCGTACAACAGCTACAAGCTGATCGACAAGGGACAGAAGTACAAGGACCTGCTCGGCGCCGACTACATCAAGCGCGACGCGATGCGCTACGAACTGCACCGCGTCTGGGTGGTCGAGGCGACCGTAAAGGACGACAAGCGGCACTCCTTCGCCAGGCGCGTGTTCTACATCGACGAGGACAGCTGGGCGCTGCTGCACGTCGACATGTACGACGCCAAGGGCAACCTCTGGCGCGTCCAGGAGGGCAGCCTGTGGGCGTCGCCCGACATCCAGGCCTGCGTGACGCTGGAGCAGCAGATGTACGACCTGGTGGCCCGCCGTTACGTGCTCGACAACTGGACCCAGGAAGGCGAGGTGATCGAGCTCGAGGCGCCGAACCGGCAGAACTTCAACGACAGCTTCTTCAGCGCCGATTCGATCCGGCGCATGGGCGAGCGCTGACCGCGACAGGGGGAGGAGACCATGACAACAATTTCCGAAGCGCCCAGTGGTCGCGCCGGCGCAGCGCGCCGCCGGCCGGCGATGCCGGCGCTCGCCGGCGCCGTGGCGATGGCGCTGGCCGTGTGGACTGCACCGTCGGCTGCCTTCCGTTTCGGTTCCGACGACGGCAGCGGCATCTCGGGCAACCTGGACAGCACCATCTCGTTCGGCCTGACCACGCGGCTGCGTTCGCCCGACTGCCTGATCATCGGCAACGACAGCGGCGGCTGCAACAACGGCACCAACAACGAGCTGCACAGCCTGTCCCAGCTGCAGCCGGGCGGCGGCTATGCCAATGCCGACTTCAACTACACCAACTTCGACGACGGCGACCTGAACTACAAGAAGAACGACATCGTCTCGATGGCGATCAAGGGCACCCACGACCTGTCGCTGCGGGCGCCGGGCGGCTGGAGCGCGCTGGCGCGCGTGTACTGGGTGCACGACTTCAAGATCGACGACACGGTGCGGCTGCCGCTGGAAGGCGAGGCTTACGACAAGGCCGTCTCCCGCATCGACCTGCTCGACGCGTGGATCGGCAAGGACTTCGACGTCGGCAGCCGGCGCGGCAAGGTCAGGCTCGGCAACCAGGTGGTCAGCTGGGGCGAGGACATCTTCATCCTCGGCGGCATCAACCAGATCAACGCCATCGACCTGCAGAAGTTCCACGTGCCGGGCACCCAGCTGAAGGAGATCTTCGTGCCGGCGCCGATGCTGTGGGGGTCGATCCCGGTCGCCGACCGGGTCAACGTCGAGGCGTACTACCAGATCTACTGGAACTCCTTCAAGTTCGATCCGGTGGGCACCTTCTTCTCGACGGCCGACGTGGTCGGGCCGGGCAACAAGCCGGGCTTCCTGCCGACCTCGGTGGTCGAGGACTTCTTCCCCGGCACCTGCGCCGCGGTCAACCCGACCGGCCGCTGCGGCGACCGGGTGATAAGCGGCACCGACGACGCCACCAACATCGCCAACGGTCTGGCGATTCCGTTCTCCGGCGAGAAGGAGCCGAAGAAGAGCGGCCAGTACGGCCTGGCGCTGCGCTACACGCCGGAATCGATCGACGCCGAGTTCGGCTTCTACTACCAGCGCTACCACGACAAGCTGCCGTTCCTCGGCTTCACCGGCACGCCCGCGGGTGCGGTGACGAGCTACTTCTGGGCCTACGGCGAGGACAAGGACCTGTGGGGGGCGTCGGTCAGCACCAAGCTCGGTCCGGTCGCGATCGGCGCCGAGATCTCCTACCGGCCGAAGGACAGCGTCGGCGTCGACCCGACGGTGCCGTTCGGCACCGTCGGCGGCGCCGCCGAGCTGAATCCGTACAGCGTCTACGACGTCGGCTCGCAGCCGGGCTACGTCGAGGAGAAGAAGTACCAGGCGCACGTGACGGCGTTCTACCTGTTCTCGCCGAACGATCCACTCGGTGGACTGGCGACCGGACTGGGAGCGAGCGACGGCTTCATCCTCGCCGAGGCGGCGGTGACGCGCTACCCGAACCTCGACCGGTCGGGCCGCATCCCGTACTTCCTGCCGAACTACGCGCTGCCGGACAAGACCTCGTGGGGCTACGTGCTGGAGATCGGGCTGAACTACCCGAACGCCTTCGACAGCGGCGTGACCATCACGCCGCAGCTCGACTGGTTCCACGACGTCAGCGGCACCAGTCCCAACACCATCCCGTTCGTCGAGGGCCGCAAGGCGCTGACCGCGTCGCTGCTGTTCAACTACCGCGACCGCTGGAAGGGCGCGCTGCAATGGGTGACCTACTCCGGCGGCGGCGCCAACAACATGGTGCGCGATCGCGACTTCCTGGCCGCCAGCGTGTCGTATTCCTTCTGAGGCGGAACCGGCGATGAACTTCCCGGCGGGCGCCGCCGCCCGCCGGGCCCTCTGAGCGACCTTCTTCCATCCGGCACGGGCAAGCGGATGCTGGCGACGCTCGTCGAGCGCCTCGAGTCGCTGTTCTTCACGCACCGCGCCGCGGTGCTCGGCGTGCTCGCCGTGGTGACCGCGGTGATGGCGGTGTTCGCGCTGCAGCTGCGCATGTCGGCAGGCTTCGACAAGCAGCTGCCGCAGAACCACGAGTACATCCGCACCTTCAACCAGTACCGCGACGTCCTGTTCGGCGCCAATCGCATCATCGTGGTGGTGCACGCCCGGCAGGGCGACATCTGGAACGAGAAGGCGCTGACCAAGCTGTACGACGTCACCCAGGCGCTGTTCTTCATGCCGGGGGTCGACCGGCGCACGGTGACCTCGCTGTGGACGCCCAACACGCGGGCGGTGCAGATCACCGAAGAGGGGATGAAGGCCGAGGACGTGATCGGCGGCGACGTCACCGTCCGTTCGCTGACGCCGCAGGCCATCGAAGGGATCCGCGAGCGCACGATGGTCGGCGGCTTCGTCGGCAGCCTGGTCGCCAACGACTACTCCGGCGCGATGGTGGTGGCCGAACTCGCCGATCCCGACCCGAAGACCGGCGCGCGCCTCGACTACCTCGACTTCAGCAAGCGCCTGGAAACCGAGATCCGCGCCCAGTTCGCCGACGCCGACTACGACATCCAGATCATCGGCTTCGCCAAGCAGATGGGCGACATCGCCGAGGGCGCCACCGGCGTGATCGAGTTCTTCGGGCTGGCCTTCGTGCTCACCGCCGCCGCGGTGTACCTGTACACCCGCTCCTGGGTGCTCACCTTCCTGCCGCTCGCCTGTTCGCTGGTGTCGGTCATCTGGCAGTTCGGCACCATCACGCTGCTCGGCTTCGGCCTCGATCCGCTGGCGATCCTGGTGCCCTTTCTGGTCTTCGCCATCGGCGTCTCGCACGGCATCCAGCAGATCAACTACATCTCCAAGGAGGTGTGCAACGGCGCCGACGCGATGACCGCGGCGCGGCGCAGCTTCACCGGCCTGCTGGTGCCGGGCACGCTGGCGCTGATTACCGCCTTCGTCGGCTTCGCCACCCTGGTGCTGGTGCCGATCCCGATGATCCGCGAGCTGGCGATCACCGCCTCGGTCGGCGTCGCCTACAAGATCGTCACCAACCTCGTCATGCTGCCGGTGATGGCGAGCTACTTCAGCTTCGACGCCGCCTACGTCGAGCGGATCAGCCGCTCGCGCGCCGCTCGCACCCGCGCGATGGCGCTGCTCGGCGGCCTGGCCGAGACCCGCAACGCCGCCATCGTCAGCGCCCTCGGCGCCGTGCTGCTGGCGGTGGCCGTCTGGCAGAGCCAGGGCCGCCACGTCGGCCACGTGCTGGCGGGCGCGCCGGAACTGCACGACGACTCGCGCTACAACCGCGACGTCGAGAGCGTCGTGTCGCGCTTCGGCCTCGGTCTGGACCTGCTGACCGTGCCGGTGGAGGCGCCCAAGGACGGTTGCTACAAGCATCCGGTGATGGCCTACGTCGACCGGCTGACGTGGGCGATGGCCAACGCGCCGGGGGTGCTGTCGGCGCAGTCGCTCACGACGATGGCCAAGCTCGCCTCGGCCGGCGTCAACGAGGGCAATCCGAAGTGGGCGGCGCTGCCGCGCGAGGAGCTGACCCTCGGCGAGGCGGTGCGGCAGGTCCCCGAGGGGATGCGGCTGAACAACGCCGAGTGCACGGTGATGCCGGTCAACCTGTACCTGGCCGATCACAAGGCCTCGACGATCAAGGGGGTGGTCGAGGCGGTCAAGCAGTTCCGCGGCGCCGAGACGATCGACGGCGTCACCGTGCGGCTGGCCAGCGGCAGCGCCGGCGTGCAGGCGGCCACCAACGAGGTGGTCGAAACCTCCGAACTGCCGATGATGCTGTACGTCTACCTGACGATCATCGTGCTGGTGCTGATCGTCTACCGCGACTGGCGGGCGATGGTCGCCTGCTGCCTGCCGCTGACCCTGGCCACCTTCCTCGGCTACTGGTTCATGCGGGTGCTCGACATCGGGCTGACCGTCGCCACGCTGCCGGTGATGGTGCTGGCGGTGGGCATCGGCGTCGACTACGCCTTCTACATCTACAACCGGCTGCAGATGCACCTGGCCAACGGCATCGACATCGTCAACTCCTTCAAGCAGGCGCTGCAGGAGGTCGGCATCGCCACCATTTTCACCGCCATCACGCTGTCGATCGGCGTGGCGACCTGGTCGTTCTCGCCGCTGAAGTTCCAGGCCGACATGGGCCTGCTGCTGACCTTCATGTTCATGATCAACATGGTGATGGCGATCACCCTGCTGCCGGCGCTGGCGGTGATCATCGACGTGCTGATCCCGCGCCGCCGTCCGGTGCGGGCGCCGTTCCTGGCGCACTGATCCGGCTTCTCTCCGATGAGCACGCCAACCGCGAACCGAACCTGCCTGGCCGGCACGCTGGCGGCCGCGGTCCTGGCCGTACTGGCCATGGCGCTGGCGTCGGCGCAGCCGACCGACGCGGCACGGCTGCGGCCGGCGCTGGCGGCGCCGCTCGCCGGCAAGGCGCCGCTGACTGCGGTGGCGCGTGCCGGCGATGCCTGGGTGGCGGTCGGCGACTACGGCGTGGTGCTGCGCACCGACGACGGCAGGAACTGGCGCCAGGCGCAGTCGGTGCCGGTGGACACGCTGCTCACCGCAACGTCGTTCGTTTCTGCCGACGTCGGCTGGGCGGTGGGACATGGCGGCGTGGTGCTCGCCACGCGCGACGGCGGCCGCAACTGGTCGACGCTGGCCCTGCTCGAGGGCGCGCCGGCGCTGCTGTCGGTCTGGTTCCGCGATCCGCAACGCGGCATCGTCACCGGCGCGTACGGCGCGGCCTTCGGCACCCGCGACGGCGGTCGCACCTGGAGCCCGCTGACGGTCGGCCGCGGCCGCGATGCGGAACTGCACCTGAACCACGTCTTCGCGGCCGGCGAGACGCTGTTCATCGCCGGCGAGAGCGGCGCGGCTTTCCGCTCGGCCGACGGCGGCGAAAGCTGGGCGCGGCTCGCGACCGGTGTTGCCGGCTCGCTGTGGACCGGCGTTGCGCTGCGCAGCGGCACGGTGCTGCTGGCCGGGATGAGCGGCCGGCTGCTCGCCAGCCGCGACGAAGGCCAGTCGTGGGCGGTGCTCGACACCGGCACCGACCAGGCGCTGGCGAGCGTGATCGAGGTCGACGATGGCGGGGTGATCGCGGTCGGCAGCGGCGGCGCGGTGGTGCGCGTCGACGCGGCGCTCGAGAAGGTCAGGCTGGAGGTGCGCCCGGACCGGCAGAACCTCGCCGCGGTGGCGGCGCTGCCCACCGGGGTCGCGTTCTTCGGCCAGCAGGGGATCGTCGCCGCCAGCGCGGCATCGCAGCAGGGGGGAGAACGATGATGCTGGAGCGGTTGCTCAACGCCTTGCGCGGCAACGAGCCGCCGGCGAGCGCCAACACCGCGCAGCTCTGGCGCAAGCAGATCGCGGTGGCGGCGATGCTGGTGGAGGCGAGCCAGATCGATCGCCAGGTCACCGGCGAGGAGCAGGCAGCGATCGTGCGGGCGATCGGCCGCCGTTTCGGCCTGAACGAGGCCGAGGCGACGCGGCTGGTGGCGGCGGCGCAGCAGCAGTTCGCCGACAGTCTGGACGACTGGGTCTACGCCGAGGACGTGCGTGCCGGCTACGGCTACGAGGAGCGGATGGAGATCCTCGGCATGCTGTGGGACGTCGTCTATGCCGACGGGGCGCTGAGCAAGCTGGAGATCGACCTGATGAACCGGGTGTCGCGCCATCTCGGCATCGCCGAGGAAGACTTCAACGCCGTGCGGGTCGAGGCCTTCGGCCGGGCCAGCAGCGCGCGGGCCGGCAACCAGCGGCTGGACTGACCGGCTCGAGGCGGCCGGGAATCTTGCCGAAATGGGATAGCGTGCGCGTCCGTCGGCGTTCAGACTTGCGCGCGACGCGGCGAGGAGACGACACGATGCGGGTGCTGGTAGCGGGGAGTGATTCGTTCGCCGGCGCGGCCCGGCGGCTGGCCGGCTGGTGCGGCGCGCTGGCGCTGGCGCTGCCGCTCGCCTGTATGGCGGCCGGGCCGGCGAAGAAGGGTTCGCCGCCGCCGGAGCTGGAACGGGAGACGCTGACCAGCGGCCCGATCGCCGCCGAGATGAAGGAGCGCGTGTACGTCGCCGACATCGCGATCAGCCACATCTCCGACGGCCGCGTCCGCGTCTTCGACGCCCGCGGCGGCAAGTTCCTCGGCATGATCTCCACCGCCTATGCCGGCAACTTCACGGTCAGCGACAAGCGCGACGAGGTCTACGTCGCGACCTCGCACCTGGCGCGCAGCACGCGTGGCGAACGCACCGACGTGCTGGAGGTCTACGACACGCAGAGCCTGGCCTTCAAGTACGAGGTGGTGCTGCCGCCGAAGCGGGCGCAGGCGCTGAACTACCGCGGGCTGGTGCGTGCCAGCGGCAACGGCCGCCTGGTGCTGGTGCAGAACGCCACGCCGGCGACCTCGATCACCGTGGTCGATCTGGCCGGCCGCAAGGTGCTCAACGAGATCGCCACGCCCGGCTGCTGGGGCATCCTGCCCGCCGCCGGCCACGGCACGCGCCTGTCGATGCTGTGCGGCGACGGCACGGTGGCCACGCTGACGCTCGACGACGCCGGCCAGGTCACCGACCGGCAGGTCAGCCGCAAGCTCTTCGATCCGGACAACGACGCCTGGTTTCACCACGCCGAGCAGGTCGGCGACCGCTACTGGTTCGTCTCGTTCCAGGGCCAGCTGACCGAGCTGGACCTCGGCGGCCCCTCTGCGCAGGTCAAGTCGCAGCGATGGCTGGTCGACGATGCGCAGAAGCGGCAGGGCTGGCGGCCGGGCGGCTACCAGAACTTCGCCGTCGATCCGGCCGCGCGCTGGCTGGTGCTCGGCATGCACGACAAGGGCAGCGAGGGGTCGCACAAGCGGCCGGCGCGGCAGTTGTGGGCCTTCGATCTCGGCACCGGCAAGCGGGTCGCCACCGCGGCCGGCCACGGCACCGTGTCGCTGACCTTCTCGCGCAGCGGTCAGCGGCTGAACGCGATCGACGGCGAGACCGGCACGCTGCGCACCTGGCAATTCAACGCCGGCGCGCTGAAGCCGATGGCCGTGGTGGCGCCCGCGGGCGAGGCGCCGCTGCATCTGGAATCGCACGACTGACGGAGCGGCGATGACCTGGTTGAGCGGCGCACCGGTGGACCCGCTGTGGGCGGCGATCTGCATCGCCTGGACGGCCGCGCTGATGCTGCACGCCGCCTTCGCCAAGGCGGGCGACCTGGCGCTGTTCGAGCAGCACCTGGCGGCCTACCGCGTGCCTGCGTCGTCCGTGCCTCTGCTGGCGCGCGCGTTGCCGGCGGCCGAGGCGCTGGCGGTGCTGCTGCTGCTGTCGCCGTGGCGCGGCGCCGGCGCCGCGCTGGCGGCGCTGCTGCTCCTCGCCTATGCCATGGCGATGGCCTGGCAGCGGCTTCACCAGCGCGTCCTCGACTGCGGCTGCGGCGGGGCGCCGCTGCCGGTGTCGTGGCCGCTGGTGGCGCGCAACGGCGTGCTGGCGGCCGTCGCGCTGGCGTCGGCGATGCCGGTGGCCGACCGCTCGCTCGGGCTGGCCGATGCGCTGGTGATCGCCGCGGCGGTGGTGCTCGGCGCGCTGCTGTATGCGGCCTTCAGCCAGGTGCTGCGGCAGTTCGCTGCAAACGATCCGGCGGCGGCGCCGCGCTGACGCTTTCGGGAAGGATGACATGGATGCCCTGACGATTTCGGTGATCCTGCTCTGGCTGGCGGTGATCGCGCTGGCGCTGCTGCTGTGGGCGCTGTCGCGGCAGGTCGGCGTGCTGTTCGAGCGCGTCGCGCCGATGGGCGCGCTGGTCACCGACAGCGGACCGGCGGTGGGCAGCGAGTCGCCGAGCTTCGCGCTGACCGGCATCCAGTCGGAGCCGGTGGCCATCGGCGGGCCGTCGCCGCTGCCGACGCTGGTGTTCTTCCTGTCGCCGACCTGCCCGGTGTGCAAGAAGCTGCTGCCGGTGCTCAAGGCGCTGCTGCGCGACGAAGGCAAGCGGCTGCGCGTGGTGCTGGCCAGCGACGGCGAGGCGGCCGCACACCTGGCATTCGTGCGCGAACACCGGCTCGAGGAGTTTGCCTACGTGCTGTCGACCGAGCTCGGCATGACCTACCGCGTCTCGCGCCTGCCCTACGGCGTGCTGCTCGATGCGCGGGGCGTGGTGGCGGCCAAGGGGCTGATCAACTCGCGCGAGCAACTCGACAGCCTGCTGAACGCGCACGACATGGCGGTGCCATCGATCCAGGAATACCTGAGCGGCTCGCCCGCGTCGGCCGCCCCGGCGGCGCATACCCACTGACGGAGACCCGACGATGCGTTGGTTGTTCGATCTCACCGATCGCCTCACCGAAAGGCAGCTGCGCAAGGTGGCGCACCGTCACGGCCGCCGCAGCATGCTGGCCAGGCTCGGCGCGCTGATGGTTGGCGGCACGGTGCTGCCGATGCTGCCGTTCGACCGCAGCGGCCAGTCTGGCGCCGCCCACGCCGCCACCGGCGGCGGCAAGGCCGCCGCCGACAAGCGCGACGACCCGACGCAGTGCGAGTACTGGCGCTACTGCGCCTTCGACGGCTACATCTGCAGCTGCTGCGGCGGCACGCTGACGCAGTGCCCGCCCGGCACCGAGGCTTCGAAGGTCAGCTGGGTCGGCACCTGCCTGAACCCGAAGGACGGCCGCAACTACCTGGTCTCGTACAACGACTGCTGCGGCAAGGGATCCTGCGGCAACTGCCTGTGCAACAACAACGAGCGCGAGCGGCCCGGCTACCGCCTCGGTGTGCACAACGACATCAACTGGTGCATGGCCAACAGCGGCAGTTCGATGTTCCACTGCACCACCGCGGTCATCGTCGGGGTGGCGTGATGAGGCGCGGCGTGCTGGTCCTGGCAGCGGCGCTCGTGCTCGCCGGCAGCGCGGCCGCGGAGACGGTTTCGATGACCCTCGGCCGCAGCGTCAACCGGCCCGGCGCACCTTCGGTGGCGCCGACCAGCAGCGCGCGTGGTCTGTTCGTGCTGCACTGCTCCGGCTGCCACGGCCGCGACGGCGCCGGCGCCATCGACGTGCCGGACATGCACCAGCTCGGCCAGTTCCTGCGACTGGACGGCGGGCGCGAGTTCATCGTCAAGGTGCCCGGCGTGATGAACGCCGGGCTGTCCGACGCGCAGATCGCCGACGTGACCAACTGGGTGCTGGCGAACTTCGCGCAGCAGACGCTGCCGGCCGGGCACCGGCCCTACGACGCCGCCGAGATCGCCCGCGCGCGACAGGCGCCGCTGGTCGATGTCGAGGCGGCCCGCAAGTCGCTGCTGGCGCAGGCCCGCTCCCGCAACGTCGAGCTGCGCTAGCTTTCGAGCTTATCGCCGCGACCGACGCGGCGTGATCACGGCCGCGCCGGCGGGCTTTCCGCCTTCCTGGCGCCGAACGGATAGGCGCCGCCGCCCCTGCCGCGCGGCGGGATGCGCAGCGACAGCAGCATCGTCGCCGCCAGCACGGTCGCCGTGAAGCCGAGCGACCAGACCACCGGGATCTTGTACAGGTCTACCAGCAGCATCTTGGCGCCGATCGCCACCAGCACGATCGCCAGCCCGTAGGACAGCAGGTGAAACCGCTCGTGCATGCCGGCGAGCAGGAAGTACATCGCCCGCAGGCCGAGGATGGCGAACACGTTGGAGGTCAGCACGATGAACGGGTCGGTGGTGATGGCGAAAATGGCCGGTATCGAGTCGACCGCGAAGATCACGTCGACGATGCCGATCAGCACGATCACCACCAGCAGCGGCGTGGCCATCCTCACCCCGTCGACGACGGTGAAGAACCTCTCGCCGTCGTAGCCGGGCGCGATCTTGAACCGGGCGCGCACCCACTTCAGCGCCGGGTTGCCCTCGAGGTCCGGTTCCTGGCCGGCGGCCCACCACATCTTGACGCCGGTGAAGACCAGGAACACGCCGAACACGTAAAGGATCCAGTGGAACTGCGCGATCAGCCAGGCGCCGATGAGGATCATCACGGCGCGCAGCAGCAGCGCGCCGAGGATGCCGATCATCAGCACCCGCTTCTGGAACTCGGCCGGCACGGCAAAGTAGGTGAACAGCATCAGGAAGACGAAGATGTTGTCCACCGCCAGCGCTTTCTCGACCAGGTAGCCGGTGACGAACTCGAGTGCCCTGGTGTTGGCCGCCTGGCGCGCCGCGGCGTCCGTGCCGGCGCCGCCGAGGTGCCACCACAGCCAGCCGACGAAGGCGAACGACACCGCGACCCAGACCAGCGACCAGATCGCCGCTTCCCTGATCGACACGCGGTGCGCACCCTGTCGGTTCAGGGCGAGGAAGTCGACCAGCAGGGCGATCAGTACGAAGGCCGCGAACAGCGACCACATCAGCGGCGTGCCGATGCCGACCATGGAGAACTCCGGTTGTGGCGGTCCCGGCGCGGACCCGTGTCGTGATCAGTTCGCCCGCTGGTCTTGCCGGCCGATGCCCTTGCGGCATCGGCCTGCGCTGCCGGGCAGGGGCGGCTCGCGCCGAGCCGCCTGCTGTCCGTACTGACGGCAACGCAGTCGTCCCGGTCGGTCCGGCCGGGCGGCTACTCCCCATCGAAGGCCGGCGGATTAGAGCAGTCCGCGCCGCTGCCGAGCATCGGGGCTAACCCGCGGGTCGAGGCGGCGATACGATCGGCCTGCCGTTGCCATCGGGCACGGCGAACGATCGCGAAGCCGACCAGATGAGCAAGCCACGCAAGAAGCCCGAGGAACTGCGCAGCCACCGCTGGTACGGCGTCAAGGACCTGCGCTCGTTCGGCCATCGCTCGCGCACCGCGCAGATGGGCTATCACCGCTCCGACTACGCCGGCAAGCCGGTCGTCGCGATCATCAACACCTGGAGCGAGATCAACCCCTGCCACACGCACTTCCGCCAGCGGGCCGACGAGGTCAAGCGCGGCGTCTGGCAGGCAGGCGGCTTTCCGGTCGAGATGCCGGCGATCTCGCTGTCGGAGCCGTTCCAGAAGCCGACCACGATGCTGTATCGCAACCTGCTGGCGATGGAGACCGAGGAACTGCTGCGCAGCTACCCGGCCGACGGCTGCGTGCTGATGGGAGGCTGCGACAAGACCACGCCGGCGCTGATCATGGGCGCGCTGTCGATGAACCTGCCGGCCATTTTCATGCCGGCCGGGCCGATGTTGCGCGGCAACTGGCGCGGCGACACGCTGGGCAGCGGCTCGGACGTGTGGAAGTACTGGGCCGAACTGCGCGCCGGCAACATCACCGAGGGCGACTGGGGCGAGATCGAGGACGGCATCGCGCGCTCGCCCGGTCACTGCATGACGATGGGCACCGCCTCGACGATGACCAGTGCCGCCGAGGCGATGGGACTGACCCTTGCCGGCGCGGCGTCGATCCCGGCGGCGGACTCGCGCCACGCGCAGATGGCGACGCTGACCGGCAAGCGCATCGTCGAGATGGTGTGGCAGGACGTGAAGCCGCGCGAGATCGTCACCGCGGCGGCGATCGACAACGCGGTGACCACGGTGCTGGCGCTCGGCGGCTCGACCAACGCGATCGTCCACCTGATCGCCGTCGCCCGCCGCGCCGGCGTAGCCCTCGATCTCGACCGCTTCGATGCGCTGGCCCGCCGCACGCCGGTGCTCGCCAACCTGCGCCCGTCGGGCAGGTACCTGATGGAGGACTTCTACTACGCCGGCGGGCTGCGTGCGCTGCTGGCGCGACTGGCCGACCTGCTCGACACCGGCGCGCCGACCGTCAACGGCCGCACGCTCGGCGAGAACATCGCCGGGGCGGCCGTGTTCGACGACGACGTGATCCGCCCGCGCGCCAGGCCGCTGGTCGGCAGCGACGGGCTGGCCGTGCTGCGCGGCAATCTGGCGCCGGACGGCGCGGTGATCAAGCCGGCGGCGATGGAGGCGCGCCTGCTCAGGCACACCGGCCGCGCCGTCGTCTTCCGCAGCTACGACGACATGGCGGCGCGCATCGACGACCCTTCGCTTCCGGTCGACGCCGACAGCGTGATCGTGCTGCAGGGCGCCGGCCCGCAGGGCGCGCCCGGCATGCCCGAGTGGGGCCAGCTGCCGATCCCGAAGAAGCTGCTGGCCGCCGGCGTGCGCGACATGCTGCGGATCTCGGATGCGCGGATGAGCGGCACCAGCTACGGCGCCTGCGTGCTGCACGTGGCGCCGGAATCGCACGTCGGCGGGCCGCTGGCGCTGGTGCGCGACGGCGACCTGATCGAGCTGGACGTGGCCGCCCGCCGGATCGAGCTGAAGGTCGACGCCGCCGAACTCGCGCGGCGCCGCGCCGCCTGGACGGCGCCAGCCGAGCGCTACGGACGCGGCTTCGGCGCCATGTACCTGAGGCACATCCGGCAGGCCAACGACGGCTGCGACTTCGACTTCCTCGAGGACGGCCCGCCCACCCCGGATCCGGAGATTCACTAGATGAAGCCACCGGTTCTGCAGCACGGCCGCCTGATGGCGAGCCTCGAGCGGGCGCTGGCCGAACGCTTCGACCTGCACGGCCTGTGGCAGGAGGCCGATCCGAAGGCCTTCCTCGCCGCGCACGGCCATCGGTTCGTCGCTCTGGCGACCTCGGCCCGCTTCGGCGCCGACCGCGCGCTGATCGAGGCGCTGCCGAAGCTCGCGGTGATCGCCAGTTTCGGCGTCGGCGTCGACGCGATCGACCTCGACGCCGCGCGCGAGCGGGGCGTGGCGGTGTCGAACACGCCGGACGTGCTGACCGGTTGCGTCGCCGACCTCGCCTTCGGCCTGCTGATCGACGTGGCACGGCGGCTGACGGCGGCCGACCGCTTCGTCCGCCGCGGCGACTGGCGCAAGGGGCAGTTCCCGCTTGCTCGCCGGGTGTGGGGCGGCAATCTCGGCATCGTCGGGCTGGGCCGCATCGGCGAGGCCGTCGCCCGCCGCGCCGGCGGCTTCGACATGACCGTGCGCTACCACAACCGCCGGATCGTCGAGAACTGCCGCTACGACTACGAGGCTTCGCTGCCGGCGCTCGCCGCGTGGGCGGACTTCCTGCTCGTCGCCTGCGCCGGCGGAGCCGCGACCCGCCACCTGGTGTCGCGCGAGGTGATCGACGCGCTCGGACCGGACGGCTTCCTGGTCAACGTCTCGCGCGGCAGCGTGGTCGACGACCAGGCGCTGGTCGAGGCGCTGCAGGCCGGCCGCATCGCCGGCGCTGCGCTCGACGTCTTCGAGGACGAGCCGAACGTGCCGCCGGCGCTGCTGGCGCTGGACAACGTGGTGCTGCTGCCGCACATCGCCAGCGCGACCACCGAGACGCGGCAGGCAATGGCCGACTGCACGCTGGCCAACCTGGTGAGCTGGTTCGACAGCGGCCGGCTGCTGACGCCGGCGGTCTGAACTGCACCGCGGGAGCAGACGATGGTGTGCGAAACGACGACCGACGGCGTCAGCGTCGCCCCGGCGCGACTGCGCGCCGCCGTGCGCGCGATCGTCGAGCGCGGCGGCTCGAACGAGCGCGAGTCGACCCTGGTGGCCGGGCAACTGGTCGAGGCCAACCTGACCGGGCACGACTCGCACGGCGTCGGCATGGTGCCGCGCTATGTCGAGGCGCTCGCCGAGGGCGGCCTGCGCGTCAACCAGCAGCTGTCGGTGGTGACCGACGCGGGCGCGCTGCTGATGCTCGACGGCAACGCCGGCTACGGGCAGGTGATGGCCTTCGACGCGATGCGCCTGGGCATCGAGCGCGCCGCCGAGCACGGGGTGGCGGTGGTCGGCCTGGCCAACAGCCACCACATCGGCCGCATCGGCCACTGGGCCGAGCAGTGCGTGGCCGAAGGCCTGGTGTCGATCCACTTCGCCAACGTGATCGCCAGGCCGGTGGTCGCGCCCTTCGGCGGACGCGACGCGCGCTTCGTCACCAACCCGTTCTGCGTCGGCATCCCGATGCCGGACGGCGAGCCGATCCTGCTCGACTTCGCCACCAGCCGCATCGCGATGGGCAAGGTGCGGGTGGCGTTCAACAAGGGCGAGCAGGTCAAGCCGGACACGCTGCTCGACGCGCACGGCGAGCCGACCGGCGATCCGGGCGCGCTGTTCGCCGATCCGGGCGGCGCGATCCTGCCGTTCGGCGAACACAAGGGCTACGGCATGGCGGTGGTGTGCGAGATCCTCGGCGGCGCGCTGGCCGGCGGCCGCACGCTGCACGACCGGCCGACCCACCGCTCGATCATCAACAACATGCTGACCTTCATCGTCGATCCCGGCAGGCTCGGCACGGCCGAGCGGCTGGCGCGGGAGGCGATGGCATTCGCCGAGTGGGTGCGCGCCTCGCCGCCGATGGCCGGTGTCGACCGCGTGCGGCTGGCCGGCGAGCCGGAACGCGAGTGGCGTGCTGCCCGCGCCGAGGCGATTCCGATCGACGCGACGACCTGGCGGCAGATCGTTGCCGCCGCCGAGCGACTGGGGCTGCCGGCGGCGCAACTCGAGTCGATCGCGGCGCCGCGGCCGCTAGCGTGAGACCCTGAAGCGCGACGCCAGGGCATCGGCGCCGCGCGCCAGCAGCGCCAGGTCGGAGCCGACGGCGACGAACAGGCTGCCGAGTTCGAGGTAGCGGCGGGCAAGCTGCTCGTCGCCGATCAGTATCCCGGGCGGCTTGCCGACCGCGACCAGACGGCCGATCGCATTCTCGATCGCCGCCTGCACCTGCGGATGCTTCAGTTCGCCGGCGTGGCCGAGCGCCGCGGCCAGGTCGGCCGGGCCGATGAACACGCCGTCGACACCTTCGACAGCGGCGATCGCCTCGAGGTTGTCGAGCCCGGCTCGGGTCTCGACCTGCACCAGCACGCACAGCTCGTCGGCGTAGGTCTGCACGTAGTCGGCGATGCGGCCGTAGTCGTTGGCGCGCGGGCCCGTGGCGAAGCCGCGCACGCCGTGCGGCGGATAGCGCGTGAACGCCACCGCGTCGCGCGCTTCCTCGGCGTTTTGCACGTACGGGATCAGCAGCGACTGCACGCCGACGTCGAGCAGCCGCTTGATCACCACCATGTCGTTCCAAGGCGGGCGAACGATCGGCTGCGCCGTGCCGCCGCGCGCAGCCTGCAGCTGTGCCAGCACCATCGGCAGCTCGTTCGGCGCATGCTCCATGTCGAGCAGCAGCCAGTCGAAGCCGGCGCCGGCGACCACCTCGACCGAAATGTGACTGGCCAGGCTCGACCACAGGCCGATCTGCGGCCGCCCGGCGCGCAGTGCGCGCTTGAACGGGTTGGCGGGGACGGGCATCGCGACCTCCGGCGATCTGTCGGCGCACCGAGCGCCGCGTCCGCACGATAGCGTCGGCATCGCGCTGCCGCAAACCGCCGCTGCGACTGCGGCGCGGCAGCGTGTTGCCCGGTCTCGGGGCCGGCGCTACCATGCCCGCGACCTGCCGGGTCAGGCAGGCAGCAATCCCGCGGCGAACAACAACGGGCGCCATCGGCGCACGGCAACGGACAACACGAAGGCGTGCCGGCCGCATGCAGCCCCGACGCGCCGATGCGGGCGGACCGCGTTACTCGAGGAGACACGACATGAAGTCAGTCAGCAAGGGATTGATCGCCACGACCGTCGCGCTCGGCCTGCTCGGCGCCGGGGCCGCATCGGCGCAGCAGTTGCGCATGATGACCGGCCCGCAGGGCGGATCGTGGTATCCGCTCGGCGGCGCCATCCAGGGGATCATCGAGAAGACGCTTCCCGGCACCAGCGTCCTGGTGACGCCGGGCGCCGGCATCTCGAACGTGCTCGGCGTGCAGGGCGGCAAGGCCGATCTCGGCTTCGGCAACGGCGTCTCGACCGTCGATGGAGTGGCGGGCCGCGATCCGTTCAAGGAAAAGACCGCCAACGTGTGCCAGATCGGCACGCTGTACTTCCAGTACTTCCACATGGTGGCGCTGGCCGATGCGGGCATCAAGACCCCGGCGGATCTCAAGGGCAAGGCGCTGTCGACGCAGCAGAAGGGCAATACCGGCGAGCAGATGACGCGCGCCGTGCTCGAGGTCTACGGCCACAACTACGGCACGCTGTCGAAAGTCAACCACGGCTCGTACAACGACTCGGTGGCGCAGCTGAAGGACAACCAGGCCCAGGTGTTCACGCTGATCACCACCGTGCCGGCCTCCTCGGTGATGGATCTGGCCAGCGCCCGCGACATCCGCGTGCTGGAGGTCCCGGACGACAAGCTGAAGGCACTGCAGAAGCTCAATGCCGGCTACGACAAGCGGATCATCAAGGCCGGCAGCTATCCGAAGCAGGACAAGGACATCCAGACCATCGGCACCTGGACCCACCTGATCGCCCGCTGCGACCTGCCGGAGGACACCGTCTACAAGATCACCAAGGCGCTCGCCGAGAACATCCCCAACCTCTCCGCCGTGGTCAGCGCCGTCAAGGAACTGACGCCCAAAGACATGGCGATCGACATCGGCGTGCCGTACCACAAGGGCGCGCTGAAGTACTACAAGGAAGCGAAGGTCCTCTGAGCCTTCGACCTGCCGGCGGCCGGCGTCCGCCGGCTGCCGCGTCCTGCGCGGGCGCGCGGGCCCGCAACATCCGTCACGGGTGACCGCCATGACGTACCAGAGCGCGATCAACGGCACGATCCGGCTGCTCGCCGTTGCGATGTCGCTGTATCACCTGGTGGTCGCCTTCGTCGGCGCGCCCGAGGCGTTCTTCTTCCGCGGCACGCACCTTCTGTTCGCGCTGGTGCTGCTGTTCCTGCTCTACCCCCGCTTCGGCCGCGGAGTCGGCAAGACGCCGGGTGTGGTCGACTGGCTGCTGGTGGCGGCGTCGATCGTCACCATCGGCTACCTGTGGCTCAACCACAAGTACCTGTACGACCGCTTCGTCTTCGTCGACGAATTGCATACCACAGACCTGATCCTCGGCACGGCGTTCATCCTGATCGTGCTGGAGGCGACCCGCCGCGCCATCGGCTGGGCGATGCCGATCACCGCGCTCGCCTTCGTCGCCTACGCGCTGTTCGTCGCCAAGGTGGCGCCGAGTTCGGTGATCGAGATCAACTACCTGACCACCGAAGGCATCTTCGGCATCCCGCTGTCGGTCTCGGCGACCTACGTGATCCTGTTCATCCTGTTCGGCGCCTTCGTCGAGCGCTCGGGCGCCGGCAGGATGTTCATGGACTTCGCGCTCAGCCTCACCGGCCACTCGGTCGGCGGGCCGGCCAAGGTGGCAGTGATCACCAGCGGCCTGTTCGGCACCATTTCCGGCAGCGCCGTGGCCAACGTGATGACCACCGGAACCTTCACCATCCCGATGATGATGCGGCTCGGCTACCGGCCGGCGTTCGCCGGCGCGGTCGAGGCGGTGGCCTCCACCGGCGGCCAGATCATGCCGCCGATCATGGGCGCCGCGGCCTTCGTGATGGCCGAGTTCCTCGGCGTGTCGTACCTGACGGTGGCGGTGTTCGCGCTGATCCCGGCGCTGCTGTACTACGTCGCCGTGTTCGTCGCCGTGCACTTCGAGGCGCTGCGCACCGGCATGAAAGGTCTGCCGCGCGAGGAATGCCCGCGCCTGCT
The DNA here is from genome assembly GCA_016716275.1 of Burkholderiales bacterium. GTDB lineage: Bacteria > Pseudomonadota > Gammaproteobacteria > Burkholderiales > Burkholderiaceae_F > JADJWR01. The sequence continues at coordinate 90,240 of JADJWR010000003.1, forward strand.
GCCGGTGCTGAAGGAGCGCGGCCACCTGTTCCTGCCGCTGGTCATCATTGTCGCCGTGCTCGTCGCCGGCTACAGTGCACCGTTCGCGGCGCTGTTCGGCATCCTGTCGGTGGTGCCGGTGGCGCTGATGCGCAAGTCGACGCGCAGCGCGATCAACCTAAAGGGCATTGTCGACGCGCTCGACTCCGGCGCCCGCGGCGCGTTGACGATCGCCGCCGCCTGCGCCTGCGCCGGCATCGTCATCGGCGCCATCGCCCAGACAGGCCTCGGTCTCACCTTCACCAGCTTCGTGCTGACGGTGGCGCAGAACAGCCTGATCCCGGCGCTGGTGCTGACGATGCTGGCCGGCATCATCCTCGGCATGGGCCTGCCGACGACGCCGGCCTACATCATCCAGGTGGCGCTGCTGGTGCCGGCGCTGGTCAAGCTCGGCATCGTCGTCCAGGCGGCGCACCTGTTCGTCTTCTACTTCGCCATCCTGTCGGCCATCACGCCGCCGGTGGCGCTGGCGGTCTATGCCGCCTGCGGCCTGTCGCGCTCGAACCTGTGGGAAACGGGCTGGGCGGCGGTGAAGCTCGGCGCTACCGGCTACATCGTGCCGTTCATGTTCGCCTTCTCGCCGGCGCTGCTGCTGCTGGGACCATGGCCGGAAGCCAGCCTGGCCACGCTGACGGCGCTGATCGGCGTCACCTGCCTCGCCGGTTCGCTGCACAGCTACTTCTTCCTCGGCCCGGCGAGCGCATGGCAACGGGTGGCGCTGCTCGCCGCTGCAATCTGCCTGATCAAGCCCGGCTGGATCACCGACCTCGTCGGCGGCGCCGCGCTGGCGCTGGTGCTGCTGACGCAGTGGCGCGCCCGCGCCGAAAGCCTGGCCGTCGCCGCCGTGCCGCTGCGGCCCGGCCCGCAGTAGCGAGCGCGGGTTTCGCGCCGCCGTCGGACGCGGCGGCCTGAACTACTGCGTGAACTGCGGGAACAGCACGTTGTTTTCGAGATGGATGTGCTGCATCACGTCGTCGACCAGCTTGCGCGTGCCGGCGTACAGCGCAAGCCAGCTGGTGCAGGCGTCCGCCGGCGCCGTGTGCCGGTTGGTCAGCGACTCGAGCTGGCGCAGCTTCTCGCCGTGCTCGACGTGCTCGTGCTCCATCACCTCGATCGGCCCCATGACCATCGGCGTGGCGCCGGAACGCATCATCGGGAACAGGATCTGCTCCTCTTTCTGCATGTGCTCCTCGAGCGCTTCGGCCATGTGCTCGAGCAGCTTCGTCAGGCCGCGCGGCACCTGCGGATGTCCGGCGTGCCGCTCCTCGACGCGGCGGGCCAGGGCGATCAGCTCGGGCAGTTCGCGGCGGTGCGTCTCGTGGTAGCGGACCAGGATGTGATCGATCAGCGGCAGCGGTTCCTCGGGCGCTTCGGCCGGCGCCGGCGCCAGCGCGGCGAGGTCACGCTCGACGGCGCGCGGATCGACTCCGGCGGCCGCGGCGGCCTCGCCCAGCGACTGGCTGCCGCCGCAGCAGTAGTCGAGGCCGTAGCGGCGGAACACGGCCGCCGCACCGGCGAGTTCGCGGGCAATCTCACCGAGCGCGCGCTCGGCGGTGGAGGTGTCGGTGGCAACGTTCATGGTGCTCCCTGATGCTGGTTCGTCATGGTGTGCAAAGTCTGCGAGCGCGCCGATGGCGGTGTCTCTAATCTGGATCAAGCGCGGCGGCGGGCCAGCGGCGGCGCAGCGGGCGTGGCGGGCCGGCTTGATGCAGATCATTTCGGCGGCCATCGAGGAAAACGCGCCGCTCGCTTTATAGTCGGCGCGTTCGCATGGGTATCGGGTTGAATCGCCGCAGAGGACGGAGCCACAGATGACCGAAAGCGTGAAATTCCTGCTCGACGAGTCGCGTATCCCGAAGCACTGGTACAACCTGATGGCGGACCTGCCGGCGCCGCCACCGCCGGTGCTGCATCCGGGCACGCTGAAGCCGGTCGGCCCCGACGACCTGGCGCCGCTGTTCCCGATGTCACTGATCGCGCAGGAGGTGTCGACCGAGCGCGAGATCGAGATCCCCGAGCCGGTGCGCGAGGTCTACCGGCAGTGGCGCACGACGCCGCTTTATCGCGCCCGCCGGCTGGAAAGAGCGCTGCAGACGCCGGCGCGCATCTACTACAAGTACGAGGGCGTCAGCCCGGCGGGCAGCCACAAGCCGAACACGGCGGTGGCGCAGGCCTTCTACAACCGCGAGGCGGGGGTGAAGCGGCTGACCACCGAGACCGGTGCCGGCCAGTGGGGCTCGTCGCTCGCCTTCGCCGGCGCGGTGTTCGGCATCGAGGTGCAGGTTTTCATGGTGCGCGTGTCGTACGACCAGAAGCCGTACCGGCGGGCGTTGATGGAGACCTACGGCGCGCGCTGCGTGGCGAGCCCGTCGATGGAGACCAGCTTTGGCCGCAGCGTGCTGGCCAGCTCGCCGGAGAGCAACGGCAGCCTCGGCATCGCCATCTCCGAGGCGGTCGAGATCGCCGCCAGCCGCGACGACACCAAGTACGCGCTCGGCTCGGTGCTCAACCACGTGCTGCTGCACCAGACGGTGATCGGCCTGGAGGCGATGGCGCAGCTCGAGGCGGCCGATGACTACCCGGACGTGATCGTCGGTTGCACCGGCGGCGGTTCCAATTTCGCCGGCATCGTCTTCCCGTTCCTCGGCAGCCAGCTGCGCGGCGGCCGCAAGCTGCGCATCGTCGCGGTCGAGCCTGCCGCCTGCCCGAGCCTGACGCGCGGCCGCTATGCCTACGACTTCGGCGACACCGGCCACATGACGCCGCTGGCCAAAATGCACACGCTCGGCTCGACCTTCATGCCGCCGGGTTTCCACGCCGGCGGACTGCGCTATCACGGCATGGCGCCGCTGGTGTCGCACATCAGGCAGCTCGGTCTGATCGAGGCGCGCGCCTACCAGCAGACGCAGTGCTTCGAGGCAGGCGTGTTCTTCGCCCGCCACGAGGGCATCGTGCCGGCGCCGGAGGCCAATCACGCAGTCAAGGGGGCGATCGACGAAGCGGTGCGCTGCCGCGAGGAGGGCGTGAGCCGGGCGATCCTGTTCAACCTGTGCGGCCACGGCCACTTCGACATGCAGGCCTACCTGGATTACTTCGGCGGCAGGCTTGCCGACCAGGAGTACGACGAGAGCGAACTGGCGATGGCGCTGGCTGGACTGCCGAGCGTCGCCGAGCCGGTGTAGAAAAGCAACGAATCAGTACTTATTACTAGTGATCCGGCCCTTTTTTCTTCTGGTCCGTGCATGGTGAATGGTAACTTCCGGGTTGCCGAAATACCTCGGCAACTCGAGCAAGAGCGGATCCGATGAGCAAAGCCGTAGCAGCGATCAGGGCCGAGATCGCCAGGAAGCAGGCCGAAATCGAAGCACTGAAGAAGGCGCTCGCCGCGCTCGGCGGATCGACCGCCAGCACCGGTCGCGGCAATCGCAAGCCGCGCTCGGAGGCGCAGAAGCGCAGGATCTCGGCGGCGCTGAAGAAGGCCTGGGCCGAGCGCAAGAAGGCGGAGAAGAAGGCGGCGGCCTGAGCGGCATTGCGCCGGCAGGCCGTGCCGGCGCCGCGGCGGCCCGTTCCTACTGCGGCTGCGCCGGCACCGAACGCACCGCCAGCACGCCTTCGATCGAGGCGATCGCGCCGATCACCGCCGGCGACACCGGGCTGTCGACGTCGACCAGCGTGTAGGCCATCTCGCCGCGCGACTTGTTGACCATGTTGTGGATGTTCAGGCCGGCCATCGCCATCGCGGTGGAGATCTGGCCGAGCATGTTCGGCACGTTGGCGTTGGCGATCGCCACCCGCCAGGCCGACTCGCGGGACATCTCGACACTGGGAAAGTTGACCGCGTTGGCGATGTTGCCGTTGTCGAGGAACTCGCGCAGCTGCTCGACCACCATCACCGCGCAGTTCTCCTCGGCCTCGGCGGTCGACGCGCCGAGGTGCGGCAGCGCCACCACGCCGGGCACGCCGGCCAGGCGCGGCGACGGGAAGTCGCACAGGTAGGTCTTCAGCCGGCCCGATTTCAGCGCTTCGATCGCCGCGGCCTCGTCGACGATCGCCTCGCGGGCGAAGTTGAGCAGCACGGCGCCGGGCTTCATCGCCGCCAGCCGCCTGGCGTCGATCAGCCCGCGCGTGGCCGCGAGCAGCGGCACGTGCAGGGTGACGAAGTCGGTGTGCTTGAGCAGGTCCTCGATCGAATTGGCCCGCCGCACCGCCGACGGCAGCCGCCAGGCGGCGTCGACGGTGATCTCGGGGTCGAAGCCGACCACCTTCATGCCGAGCTTCAGCGCCGTCTCGGCGACCAGCGCACCGATCGCGCCCAGGCCGACCACGCCGAGCGTCCGGTGCGGCAGCTCGATGCCGGCGAACTGCTTCTTGCCATCCTCCACGCGCGTCTCGAAATCGGCGGCGTCGGCGGAGAGCTCGCGCACGAACTGCAGAGCCGGCACCAGGTTGCGCGCGCCGATCAGCAGCGCCGCCAGCACCAGCTCCTTGACCGCGTTGGCGTTCGCCCCCGGCGCGTTGAACACCGGCACGCCGCGCTTCGACATCTCCGCCACCGGAATGTTGTTGGTGCCGGCGCCGGCGCGGCCGATCGCCTTGACGCTCGCCGGGATCGCCATCGCGTGCATGTCGTGCGAGCGCACCAGGATCGCGTCGGGCTGCTCGAGGTGCTTGCCGGTGGCGTAGCGCTCGTGCGGCAGTCGCGCCAGGCCGTGGCTGGAGATGTTGTTCAGAAGCAGGATCTGGTGCTTGTTCATGTCGGCTCTGCCGGTTGGTGTTCCCCTCTGCCGGCGCCGGAGAGGGGCGGCGCAGAGGGGCGGTCGCCTAGCCGTGGCTGCGCTGGAACTCGCGCATGTGCTCGACCAGCGCCTGCACGCCTTCGATCGGCATCGCGTTGTAGATCGATGCGCGCATGCCGCCGACCGAGCGGTGCCCCTTCAGCTGCAGCAGGCCGCGCGCCTGCGCGCCCTCGAGGAACGCCCCGTCGAGCGACTCGTCGCGCAGCTTGAACGGCACGTTCATCCGCGAGCGGTCCTTCTTCTCGACCGGATTGACGTAGAAGCCGCCGCTGCCGTCGATGGCGTCGTAGAGCAGCGTCGCCTTGTCGATATTCTTCCGCTCGATCGCCGCCAGGCCGCCCTGGGCGAGCAGCCACTCGAACACCAGTCCGGCGATGTAGATGGCGTAGGTCGGCGGCGTGTTGAGCATCGAGTCGGCCTCGGCCTGCTCCTTCCAGTGGAAGGCGCTCGGCGTGATCGGCAGCGCGCGGTCCAGGAGACTGCGACGAACGATCACCAGCGTCAGGCCGGCCGGGCCGACGTTCTTCTGGGCGCCGCCGTAGATGACGCCGTACTTCGACACCTCGATCGGCCGCGACAGGATGTGCGACGACATGTCGGCGACCAGCGGCACGTCGCCGACCTCCGGCGTGAAGTGGTACTCGACGCCGCCGATCGTCTCGTTGCTGCAGATGTGCACATAGGCGGCCTCCGGCGACAGCTTCCAGCTCTCGCGCGGCGGCACGTAGCAGAAGTTGCGGTCCGCGCTGCTCGCGGCGACGTTCACCTGCGCGTACTTGCCTGCCTCCTTGATCGACTTCTTCGACCACTCGCCGGTGTTGACGAAGTCGATCACCTTTTTCTGGCCGAGCAGGTTCATCGGCACGATGGCGTTCTCTCCGATCGCGCCGCCCTGCAGGAACAGCACCTCGTAGTCGTCGGGGATGGCGAGCAGCCGCCGCAGGTCTGCCTCGGCCTTCTCGGCGATCGCGATGAACTCCGGCCCGCGGTGGCTCATCTCCATCACCGACATGCCGCTGCCGTGCCAGTCGAGCATCTCGGCGGCGGCGCGCTGCAGAACTTCCTTCGGCAGCACCGCCGGACCGGCACTGAAGTTGAAAACGTTCATCAGGGTTCCTCGTGGTTGCGGCGGGCGGACCGCCGGGGCCGTCCGCCCGCCGACGATCGCCGGCGCGGGCAGTGGCTTGGTCGCCCTGCCGGCCGATGGCAGCGGCGGATGTTAGCGCGACTACCGGCCGCGGAAGACCGGCCGGCGCTTGTCCTTGAAGGCGCGGATGCCCTCCTGGTAGTCGTCGCTGTCGTAGACGACGCGGCGCAGGCCCTGCACGCGCTCGAAGCCCTGTGGCGACATCGGGTGCGCGCCGGCGAGGATGCGCATCTGCTCCTTCATCACGGCGATCGACAGCGGCGCGTTGTCGCAGATGGTGGCGGCCAGATCGAAGGTGAAGGCTTCGAGCTCTTCCGCCGGCACCACGTGGTTGATCATGCCCAGCCGCTCGGCGCGCTCGGCGCTGACCGGCCTGGCGGTGAACGCCATTTCCTTGCCGATGCGCAGGCTGGCGGCGTTCAGGAACGTCAGCACGCCGGCGATGTTGTAGGGCACGCCCAGCCGTGCCGGCGTGATGGCGAAGGTCGCCGACGGCGCCGCGACGATCAGGTCGCAGGCGAACACGGTCTCGCAGGCGCCGCCCCAGACGCTGCCCTCGATCATCGCGATCACCGGCGCCGGGAAGGTCTCGATCTCGCGGATCAGGTGGCGCAGCGGATCGTCCCAGCCGAGCGGGTCGCGGCGCGACGCCGGCAGCTCGTCGACGTCGTGCCCGGCCGACCAGACCTTCGTTCCGGGCTGCGCGCGCAGCACGACCGCCCGCAGCCGGCGCGCCTGGAAGTCGGCCAGCGAGGCGACGATCTCGTCGATCAGCGACTTGGACAGCGCGTTGCGCTTGGCCGGCTGGTCGAGCGTGATGATGCCGACCTGCTCGCGGACGGCAGTCTGGATCAGGGCCATGCGTCGCCTCCCCTCGTCGTCGCCCGGCCGGGCGCGCCGCCGCCGGCCGCGCCTGCGGCCGGCGCGTCAGCGAACGGCTACGAGCACTGCCCGGTGTAGCCGCAGGCGGTGCAGAACTCGCAGCCGTCGCGCTTGATCATCGCCGCCGCGTGGCAGCTCGGGCAGACCTTGCCCTTGACCGGCGCGGTCTCGTGCTCGATCAGCTTGACCGCATCGGGCAGCGCCAGGATGCCGCTGCTGGCGATCGCGCGGCCGTCGTCGTCGAGGATGCCGAGCACCTTGTAGCGGTGCAGCAGCAGGGTGGCGATGTAGGCCACCGTGCTGGGGAACAGCGAGGAGCGGGCCTCGCCGGGCACCGGCGCCCAGAACTCGCCGTTCTGCTCGCCGAAGTTCAGCAGCTTCTTCAGCTTCAGGCCGATCCAGTTGGCGTCGACCACCCGCATGTCGAGCGAGATCAGCTTGCACAGCCCGTCGAGCGCCTTCGGGTACTCGCCGGCCAGCCAGATCGAGTAGGGCCGCCGGCTGCCGTCGGGCAGCTGCAGCTCCTTGACGCCGAGCACGAAGTCGTCGCCGGTGTTCGGGTTCTCGACGTCGACCGTCCAGCTCATCGTGCCGAGCGGCCCGGCCTTCGGCTCCTTCTTGCTGAACAGGGCGTTGATCACCGGCGTGGAGATCGGCAGCAGCTGCTGCTCGAGGTCGCGGAACACGCCGAGTTGTTCGCAGCGCCAGCGGACGATGTTGGCAAACGCGGCGACCACCCCCTTCTGCCACTCCTGCTTGCCGCCCGGCGGCATGGCGATGGTGAAGCCCTCCTCGTCGCGCGCCTTGGCCAGCGCGTCGAGCTTCATCTTCAGCCACGCCCGGTCCTCGGAGCGCATGTCCATCGACAGCGTCTTGGCGATCGCGCCCAGCCCGCGCGGCTGCTCGGCGCCGTTGACCCACACCTCGAACGGCACCGGCGGCGTGCCGGTCTGGCCGATGAAAATGGCGAACGACTCGTGCCGCTGCGGGATCTCGACCATGTAGGTCCAGGCCAGGTTGCCCTCGGCCATGTCCGGCCGACCCGGCCACTTCAGGCTGGCCAGCGCCGGCCGCGGCGTCGAGGCGAGCTGCACCCGGCGGTCGGGGTCGTCCTTCAGGTCCTGCGGCTCGGCCGCCGCGGTCTCCTTGCGTACCTCGAGCACCGAGCCGATCACGCTGTTCGGCCGGTAGGTGGTGATGCCCTTCAGCCCTTCCTTCCAGGCGGCGAAGTAAAGCTGGCGGAAGTTGTCGAACGGATAGTCCTCCGGCACGTTGACCGTCTTGCTGACCGCGGCGTCGATGTACGGCTGCACCGCGGCGATCATCCGCATGTGGTCCATCGCACTCATCTCGAGCGCGTGGACGAACGCCGGCGGCAGATGGTCGGTGTCGCCGCCCATGCGGCGGAAAAGGCGGTAGGCGTAGTCCTCGACCACGTACTCCTGCTTGGCTCCGTCGGGCATGCGTTTCTTGCGGACGTAGGTCCACGAGAAGGTCGGCTCGATGCCGCCGGAGGCGTTGCTGGCGAAGGCCAGCGAGATGGTGCCGGTCGGCGCGATCGACAGCAGGTGCGAGTTGCGCAGGCCCTGGCTGCGGATCTTCGCCTTCAGCTCGTCCGGCAGGCGGCTGGCGCAGTGCGGCGCGGCGAGCAGCAGCTCGGCGTCGCACAGCGGGAACGGCCCCTTTTCCCTGGCCAGGTCGGCCGAGGCGTCGTACGCCGCATCGCGCATCTTGCGCGAGATGTCGCTGGCCATCGCCCGCGCCGCCTCGCTGTCGTAGCGCAGGCCGAGCATGGTCAGCGCATTGCCCAGCCCGGTGAAGCCCAGGCCGACGCGGCGCTTGTTGGCGGCCTCCTGCTGCTGCTCCGGCAGCGGCCACAGCGTCGCCTCGAGCACGTTGTCGAGCGCCCGGATCGCCACCCGCACCACCGACTGGAAGCGGCCGAAGTCGAACGCCGCGTGCTCGCCGAACGGGTCGATCACGAAACGGGTCAGGTTGATCGAGCCGAGGCAGCAGCAGCCGTACGGCGGCAGCGGCTGCTCGCCGCACGGGTTGGTGGCGGAGATCGTCTCGCAGTAGGCGAGGTTGTTGTCCTGGTTGACGCGGTCGACGAACACCACGCCGGGCTCGGCGTGGTTGTAGGTCGACTGCATGATCTGGTCGAACAGCTCGCGCGCCTGCAGCCTGCGATAGACCCACGTGCCGTCGGTGCGCTGGTAGGAGCCGTCGGTCTCGAACGGCTTCTCCTTGTGCCACAGCTCGACCTCGCCGTCGGCCTCGACCGAGCGCATGAAGGCGTCGGTGACCGCCACGCTCATGTTGAAGTTGGTGAGCGAGCCGTCGCGCTTGGCGTGGATGAAATCCTCGATGTCCGGATGGTCGCAGCGCATCATGCCCATCTGCGCGCCGCGCCGGCTGCCGGCCGACTCGAGCGTCTCGCAGCTCTTGTCGAACACCCGCATGTAGGACAGCGGGCCGCTGGCGCGCGAGTGGGTGCCGGCGACGAAGGCGCCCTTGGGCCGGATGTTCGAGAAGTCGTAGCCCACCCCGCCGCCGCGGCGCATCGTCTCGGCCGCCTGCGCCAGCGCGCCGTAGATCGACGGCAGGCCGTCGCGGCTGGCGGTGATGGCGTCGCCGACCGGCTGCACGAAGCAGTTGATCAGCGTCGCCGCGATCTCGGTGCCGGCGGCGGAATTGACGCGGCCGCCCGGGATGAAGCCCTCGACCATGGCGTCGAAGAAGCGCTTCTCCCAGTCGGCGCGCAGCGCCGGCTCCTCGACCGCCGCCAGCCCGCGCGCGACGCGTCGCCGCACGTCGTCAGCCGACTGCTCGCCGCTCTTGGCGTACTTCTCGAGCAGCACGTCGACCGAGATCGGCTGTTCGTCGAGCAGCTGCTGGGCGGGTTCGAGTTTCATGCGGGCGCTCCTGCGATCGTGGGCACGACGGATTCGGCGAGGGGGGAAAACAGTATAGGCAGCCCGGCGGCGGCTGGTCTGCGGTTCTTCCGGCCGGGCGCGGCTGCGACGCATTGTGCCGCATCTTGTGGTCCGGCCGCCAGTCACCACAACATGTTGTGCTATCTGGCCGATCGGGCGGCGGTCGTCCCTGCCTTCGTATACTGCCGCGGCGATCCGGAGACGGCCATGAACCTGCAGCAGTTCCGCTTCCTGCGCGAAGCCGCGCGGCACAAGTTCAACATCACCCTGGCGGCGCGCTCGCTGCACACCTCGCAGCCCGGCATCAGCAAGGCGATCATCGAGCTCGAAGGCGAGCTCGGCGTGCCGATCCTCGCCCGCCAGGGCAAGCGGATCCTCGGCGTCACGCCGCCGGGCCAGCAGGTGCTCGACGCCGCCGAGCGGATCATGAAGGAGGTCGACGACCTGAAGAAGATGGCGCGCGACTATGCCGGCGCGCCGTCGGGGACGCTGCGCGTGGCCACCACCCACACCCAGGCGCGCTACGTGCTTCCCACCGTGGTGCAGCAGTTCGCCCGCAAGTTCCCGCAGGTGCGGCTGAAGCTGCTGCAGGCCGATCCGCCGCACATCGCCTCGATGCTGGCCAACGGCCAGGCCGACGTCGGCGTTGCCACCGAGTCGCTGGCCGAGGCGGCGGCGCTGGTGTCGGTGCCGATCTACGAGTGGCAGCACGTCGCCCTGGTGCCGCCCGGCCACCCGCTGGCGAAGCTGCAGAAGACACCCGGCCGGCTGACGCTGAAGGACCTCGGCCGCCATCCGATCGTCACCTACGAGGCGCATTTTTCCGGTCGCAGCCGCATCGACGCCGCCTTCGCCGCCGCCGGCATCGAGCCGTCGATCGTGCTGGAGGCGATCGACGCCGACGTGATCAAGACCTACGTGGCCACCGGCATGGGTGTGGGCATCGTTGCCGGCGTGGCAGTCGACCCGCGCAGCGAGCCGATGATCGTGCTGCCCTGCGGCCACCTGTTCGGCAGCAATGTCACCCGGCTGGCGGTCAAGCGCGACGCCTACCTGCGCGGCTTCGTCTACGCCTTCATCGAACTGCTGGCGCCCGGCTGGGACAAGCTGCGGCTCGAGCAGGCGTTCGCCGCGCCGCGGCCGCCTGCCGAGGGGCACCGATGAGGGTGGCGATCGTCGGCGCCGGCGCGATCGGCGGCGTGCTCGGCGGGCGCCTGGCGGCGCGCGGCCACGAGGTCGCGCTGGTGGCGCGCGGCGAGCACCTGGCGGCGATCCGCCGCGACGGGCTGCGGCTCGTCGATCACGTCGGCAGCGCCTCCGGCAGCTATCGGCTGCCGGCGAGCGACGATCCGGCGGCCTTCGGTGTGCAGGACCTGGTCGTCATCGCCGTCAAGGCACACGCGATCGCCGCCGTGCTGCCGCGCCTGCGCACGCTATTGAACGATGACACGGTCGTCGTGCCGGCGATCAACGGACTGCCGTGGTGGTATTTCCACGGCGAGCCGGGGCCGCACCAGGGTCGACGGCTGCGCACCCTCGATCCGGCCGGCACGATGTTCGCCGACCTCGACTGCCGCCACCTGCTGGGCTGCGTCGTGCACGTCGCTGCCGAAGTGCGCGCCGCCGGCGAGGTGCACCACACCGGCGGCCGGCGCCTGGTGCTCGGCGAGCCTGACAATTCGGCGAGCGGGCGGCTGCAGCGCGTCTGCGCGCTGCTCGACGACGCCGGCCTCGAGGCGCAGCCGTCGCCGCGGATCCGCCTGGACGTCTGGATCAAGCTGCTCGGCAACACCTCGTTCAACCCGGTGGCGGCGCTGACCGGCTACCTGATGAACCAGATCTGCGCCGACGAAGAGGTGCTCGACGTGATCCGGGCGATGATGCGCGAAGGCATGGCGGTGTCGTCGCACTATGGCTACCCGATGCCGATGACGCCGGACCAGCGCATCGACATGGCGCGGCAGCTCGGCGCGGCGAAGATCTCGATGCTGCAGGACCTCGAGCGGCGACGGCCGCTGGAACTGGCGCCGATCGTCGGCGCCGTGATCGAACTGGCCGAGCTTGCCGCGATCGAGGTGCCGACCATCCGCATGGTCAACGCGCTTGCCCGGGGCCGGGCGAGGGCGCTCGGACTGGCCTGACCGCTGCGGCGCGGCCGGCCGGGCGGGCTCAGCGGATCGTCCAGTTCCAGCGCCAGGCGATCAGCCGCACGGCGACGATCAGCCCCGCCGCGACCCAGGTGGCGAGCGACGCCGGCATGCCCCCTGCGATGACCAGCAGGTAGAACGCGCAGCCGGCCAGCGCCGCCAGCGCGTAGGGTTTGCCGTCGCGCAGCACCATCGGCACCTCGTTCAGGATCACGTCGCGCAGCACGCCGCCGAACACGCCGGTGACCACGCCCATCATCGCCGCGATGATCGGCGGCGAGCCGAGTTCGTGCGCCACCGACACGCCGGCGATCGAGAAGAAACCCAGCCCGATCGCGTCGGCGATCACGAACAGCGTGGTCGGCACCACCCGCTGCGCCAGCCGCAGCAGCGGAGTGGCGATCAGCGTCAGCACCAGGATCAGCACGACGTAGTGCTGGTGCTGCACCCAGAAGAACGGCCGGCGGTCGAGCAGCACGTCGCGCAGGGTGCCGCCGCCGAAGGCGGTGATGAAGGCGACCGTGAAGACACCCACCGCATCCATCTTCTTGTTGCGCGCCTCGGCGAAGCCGGAGAAAGCGGCCGCCAGCACGGCGACGAACTCGATCGCCGGCACCACCGCCTGTTCAGCGCGCATTCGCCGCGGCCGAATCGGCTTCCCCGTGCCCTCGCGGGACAGGGGCAGGGCGAGCGGGGGTGAGGCGCCCCGGCATCACGTCTTCGGCGACGACGGCCGCAGCAGCACCATCACCGCGCCGGCGCCGCCGTCGGCGCCGCGTGCCTGGCAGAAGGCGATCACTTCGTCGCGCTGCGCCAGCCAGTTGCGCACCTTGCCCTTGAGGACAGGCACCTTGCCGAGCGAGCCGAGCCCCTTGCCATGGACCACGCGCACGCAGCGCCTGCCGTGCCTGATCGATTCGCGCAGGAACTCGACCAGCGCCTGGCGCGCCTCGTCGACCCGGTGGCCGTGCAAATCGATCTGCGCCTGGATGCTCCACTCGCCGCGCTGCAGCCGTCGCAGCACGTCGGGGCCGATGCCGGGCGCGCAGTACGACAGTGACTCGTCGGCGTCGAGCAGCGACTGGTGGTCGATGCCGTCGGACACCGACTCGGCGAGCACCTGCCGGTCGTCGCGCAGGCGGCTCACCGGCTGCGGCGGGTGCGGCGTGCGGGGGTGCTCGACACGCGGCGGCCTGGCCAGCGGGGTCACGTCTCGGACCGCCTCGCTGAACTCGCTGGCCGCGTGCTGCCGCCTGGCCTCGGCCGCCCGCCGCGCCGCCTCGGCTGCCTCGCGGCTGCGCGTCTGCTGCTCGAGCCTGCTGCGCAGCTGCTCGAGCGCCGACAGGTGCTTGTGCCGCTCGACCATGACGGATGCTTCAGGCGACGGCAGCCGCCGCGACTCCCGTCGTCTGTTCCTGCGCTTCCAGCCAGCGCTGCGCGTCGAGCGCCGCCATGCAGCCGGTGCCGGCGCTGGTCACCGCCTGCCGGTAGACGTGGTCCTGCACGTCGCCGGCGGCGAACACGCCCGGCACGCTGGTCATCGTCGCCAGGCCGCTGGCGCCGCCGCGGGTGAGGATGTAGCCGCCGGCCATCTCCAGCCTGCCGGCGAAGATCTCGGTGTTCGGCTGGTGGCCGATGGCGATGAAGCAGCCATGCAGCTTCAGCTCGGCGGTCGAACCGTCCTGCCTGCTGCGGATGCGCACGCCGGTCACGCCCTTCTCGTCGCCTAGCACCTCGTCGAGTTCATGCCACAGGTGCAGCACGACCTTGCCCTCGCCGACCTTCTTCATCAGCTTGTCGACCATGATCGGCTCGGCGCGGAACCTGTCGCGGCGATGGATCAGGTGCACCCTGCTGGCGATGTTGGCGAGGTAGAGCGCCTCCTCGACCGCGGTGTTGCCGCCGCCGACCACGCAGACCTCCTGCTGGCGGTAGAAAAAGCCGTCGCAGGTGGCGCAGCCCGACACGCCCTTGCCCATGAACGCCTGCTCCGAAGGCAGGCCGAGGTACTTGGCCGAGGCGCCGGTGGCGATGATCAGCGCATCGCAGGTGTAGCCCGCCGAGTCGCCGGTCAGGCGGAACGGCCGCTGCGACAGGTCGACCGCGTTGATATGGTCGAACACGATCTCGGTGTCGAAGCGCTCGGCGTGCTTCTGGAAGCGCGCCATCAGTTCCGGACCCTGCACGCCGTCGGCATCGGCGGGCCAGTTGTCGACATCGGTGGTGGTCATCAGCTGGCCGCCCTGCGCCAGGCCGGTGACCAGCAGCGGCTTCAGGTTGGCGCGCGCCGCGTACACCGCAGCCGTGTAGCCGGCCGGGCCGGAGCCGAGGATCAGCACGCGCGCATGCTTGCTCTGCGACATGAGGGGACTCTTCTGCTGGGGAGGGGAAGGCCGAAATTATAGGAGTCACCCGTGGCGCGACCGGCGGCGGCGAACGCGTCCATACTTCGCCTGCCGCGCGGCGGACACCGGCGCGCGGGCGAGAAGCGATACGGAGAAGCCGATGAACGCGCATCCGGGCGCGCAGCTGGCGGCCTTCGCCGCCGGCCTGCGTTTCGACGACATTCCGGCGCCGGTCGTGCGTCGCGCCGAGGATCTGATGCTCGACTGGCTGGCCTCGGCGCTGGCCGGCGCGAAGGCGCGGCAGGTGCTGGCGGTCGAGCGATTCGCGCTGGCGATGGGCCCGCCCGACGGGCCGTCGCAGGTGCTGATCGCGCGGCGACGCACGTCGCCATACTTCGCGGCGATGGTCAACGCCGCCGCCTCGCACGTGGTCGAGCAGGACGACGTGCACAACAGCTCGGTGTTCCATCCGGCGACGGTGGTGTTCCCACCGGCGCTCGCCGCCGCGCAGGCCATCGGCGCCTCCGGACGCGAGCTGCTCACCGCCGCAGTGGCCGGCTACGAGGTCGGCATCCGGGTCGGCGAGTTCCTCGGCCGCTCGCACTACAAGGTGTTCCATACCACCGGCACCGCCGGCGCGCTCGCCGCGGCGGCCGCCACCGGCCGCATCCTGCGGCTCACCGAGGCGCAGATGGGCGACGCCTTCGGCTCGGCCGGCACGCAGGCGGCGGGGCTGTGGGAGTTCCTGCGCGACGGCGCCGACTCCAAGCAGTTGCACACCGCGCACGCTTCGGCCGCCGGCCTGGCGTCCGCCTACCTGGCCCGCGAGGGCTTCACCGGCGCGCAGCGCATCCTCGACGGCGCGCAGGGCATGGCCGCCGGCATGTCGGACGACGCCGATCCGGCGCGGCTCACCGACCGGCTCGGCAGCCGCTGGGCGCTGGCCGAGACCTCGTTCAAGTACCACGCGTCGTGCCGGCACACGCATCCTGCCGCCGATGCCCTGCAGCAGGTGATGCGGCAGCACGGCCTGGCGGCGGCGTCGATCGAACGCGTGGTGGCGCACGTGCACCAGGGCGCGATCGACGTGCTCGGGCCGGTGGTCGAGCCGCGCACCGTGCACCAGTCGAAGTTCTCGATGGGCACCGTGCTGGCGCTGATCGCGCTGCGCCACGCGGCGAGCCTCGCCGAGTTCGAGACGGCGCTCGACGACCGGGCGGTCGCCGCCTTCCGCGACAAGGTGACGATGGTGCTCGATCCCGAGGTCGACACCGCCTATCCGGCGCGCTGGATCGGCAAGGTCACCGTGCACACCACCGACGGGCGCACGCTGCATGGCCGGGTCGACGAGCCGAAGGGCGACCCGGGCAACACGCTGTCGCGCGCCGAACTCGAGGACAAGGCATGCCGGCTCGCCGAATTCGGCGGCGTCGTGTCGAAGGCCGAGATGGCCTCGGCGATCGCGGCGATCTGGGCGCTGGCCGAGGCCGACCGGGTGCCGGCGTTCTTCGCGGCCTGAGCGGACGGTCGGCGCGTCGCGCCGCGCGCCGCTACATCTGCCGGAACAGGTGGGTGTAGGAGTCGGAGACCTGCAGCGTCTCGCTGCGGCCCTTCAGCTTGACCAGCATGCGGCCGCGGAAATCGCGGGTGACGCCGGCGATGCTGGCGACGTTGACCATCGTCGAGCGGTGGATCTGCCAGAACTGGTTCGGGTCGAGCTC
Organism: Burkholderiales bacterium; assembly: GCA_016716275.1. Lineage (GTDB taxonomy): Bacteria > Pseudomonadota > Gammaproteobacteria > Burkholderiales > Burkholderiaceae_F > JADJWR01. Next base: position 106,253 of record JADJWR010000003.1, read on the forward strand.
GTCGACCAGTTCCTTCAGCGGCTTGCGGATCAGCGCCTCGCTGTCGGCGGTGACCACGCGGGTGTACTTGTTGTCGGCCTGGAAGTAGGCGATCTCCTCGACCGTGATCAGGCGCAGGTTCTGGCCGACCGAGGCGTTGATCCAGCGCAGGTAGCTCCTGGTCGCCGACGGCGCGATTGCCGGCAGCACCGCATCGAGCCTCGGCGGCGGGCTGCCGAGCCGCTCCTTCAGCCTCGTCACCGTGGTGAACAGGCGCGCCGCCGAGATCGGCTTGAGCACGTAGTCGACCGCGCCCTGCTCGAAGGCGGCCACCGCGTGCTCGTCGTAGGCGGTGACGAACACCACCCGGCTGCGGCCGTTGACCTGCCGCGCCACCTCGAGACCGGTCGCACCGGGCATCTGGATGTCGAGGAAGATGATGTCGGGCCGGTGTTCGGCCAGCAGCCGCAGCGCCGCGACGCCGTCGGCCGCCTCGGCGACGATCGACAGTTCCGGCCAGAGCTGGCCGAGCTGCTCGACCAGCTGCTGGCGCAGCGTCGCTTCGTCCTCGGCGACGATCGCGGTGGCGTTCATCGCGCTGCGGCGCCGGCGGCCGGCAGGCGCAGGGTCAGCTCGGTCGATTCGCCGGCGACCTCGACGCAATCGAGCTTCGCCGCGGCGCCGTAAAGGCCGGCCAGCCGCTCGCGCACGCGCGCCAGCTCCGGGTCGTCGGCACAGCCGCCGGCGATCGAGATGCGCAGCACGATCGCCATTTCGCCGGCCTGCCGGCGAACGTCGATCGAAACCGTCTCGGGCAGCACGCCGGACGGCTGTCGCACCGCGCGCTGGATCAGCGGCAGCAGCAGCATCGGATAGAAGCGGCTGTGCCGGCAGGCGTCGTCGATCGCGATCGCCAGTTGCGGACGTCCGCCGTGCAGCGCGGTCACGACTTCGAGGTAGGCGCGGACCAGGTCGAGCTCGGCCTCGACGGTCGAGCCGCTTTCGCGCAGCCGCGGCAGCGCCGCCCGCAGGTAGGTGATCAGGCGGTCGAGGTTGGCGGCGGCGCCGCGCGGATCACGCTCGTAGAGCGCCTCGATGTCGACCAGCGTATCGAACAGGAAGCGGGGCTCGACCTGCGCCTGCATCGCCGCCAGCTTCGATTCGAGCACCTGATGCTCGAGCGAACCGCGCCGGCGCTGCGCCTGCTCGAACTCGCGCTGCGTCTGGCTGCGCCGGACGGTCATCTCGGCGATGGCGTAGATGATGCCGCCGAGCAGCAGCATGTTGACGTACTCGGCGAGCAGCATCAGGGGCATCGCCGGCGGCGGCTTGCCCTTCTTTGCCGCCATCTGGGCGACGATCTCGCCGCCGCCCGCCAGGTACCACAGGCCGACGCCGGCCAGCGCGGCCACCGCGCCGGCGCCCAGCAGCGCGTAGACGATCCGGGTGGTGCGTTCGCGCCAGCGGTCGTCGCCGGCGTCCGCCAGCGCCCAGCCGACGAACATGATCAGCGCGCTGAACATCGGCAGGACGAACTGCACCGGGCCGTGCACCGGATGCCAGCCCGCCTGCTCGATCATCTGCAGCCGGTGCGGCAGCATCACCAGGCTGATCAGCAGGCCGATCGCCAGCGCGATCAGCCAGCTGCGGGCCGAGGTGCCGCGGATGCTGCGCCAGGCGAAGGCGGCGGCGCTGCGCCAGGCCGGGCGCGATTCGGTCGGCAGGATGACGGCGTTCATCGCTTGCCGGCGCTCAGGCGTAGCCGCCGCCGCCGTGGCGGCGGCAGCCAGCGGCAAATGCAGCGTGGCGACCACGCCGCGCGGTGCGCCGGCGGCCAGCCGCAGCGAAGCCTGCGTGCCGTACAGACCCGCCAGGCGCGAACGCGTGTTGGCCAGACCGACACCGCTGCCTTTGGCGGCGGTGAAGCCGGCGCCGGTGTCGCGCACCTCGATCTGCAGGTCGTCGCCGGCTCGGCTCGCCCGGATGTCGATGCGCCCGCCCTCGGGCAGCGGGCCGAGGCCGTGCTTGATCGCGTTCTCGACCAGGGTCGGCAGCACCATCGGCGGCATCGGCGCCTCGAGCAGGCCGGCCTCGGCCGAGATGGAGAACTGCAGCCGCTCGCCCATCCGCATCTGCAGGATGGTCAGGAACGACCGCGCCAGGTCGAGCTCGCGGCCGAGCGTCGAACTGCTGCTGCGCATCGACGGCAGCGCGGCGCGCAGGTAGTCGATCAGGCACGACAACATCTCGCGGCCGCGGTCGGGCGTCGTCTCGTAGAGACGCCGCACGTTGGCCAGCGTGTTGAACAGGAAGTGCGGCTCGATCTGGGCCTGCAGCGCCGAAAGCCTCGCCTGCAGCATCTGCGCGTTCAGGGTCCGGTCGGCGCTCTCGACGTCGCACAGCATCTGCCGCTGCTGTTCGTCCTCGCGGATCAGATAGAAGAGCGCGTAACCGAGGGCGCCGAGCATCGTCCAGGTCAGCCAGACGCCGGCCAGGTAGGCCGGATCGCTGCCGAGGATCGAAAGCGTGCCGTAGGCCCAGACGCGCAGCAGCACCGCCACCGCCGAGCCGGCGAGCACCAGCAGCACGCCGACGGCCAGCGCGGCGCGTCGCCGCAGCCCGCGCGCGACGGCGATGCTGTCGGCGGCGCCGATCGTCGCCAGCAGCACCAGGCCACTGATCAGGTTCTGCCGCAGGAAGCGCAGCGTCGCCATCGCCCATTCGCCAAGGTCCTGGTATTGCAGGTCCATCAGCGTGCGGCCGACCACCACGACCAGGCAGAAGTAGAACACCGCTGCCACCGTACGCAGGTTGAAGATGCGGCAGAACGCCGCGCGCGGCGACAGCGGCTGCGCGCACAGCGCCACGGGGGCGGGCAGTGGCTGATCCATGCCGGGAATTGTCGGCAACCCCGTCGGCCGGTGCAACACCGGCCGACGAATCACCCCGGCGCAGGGGTGAAGCCGCCGTCGGCGCGACGAAACCGGACAGCGGAGCCGACCGGCCGACGCTCGGCGTAGCGGGCCAAACCTATAATCGCCGTTCATCCGCGCACCGTGAGCAGCACCTTTTGAACGTCAAGTCAGAGTCCGGCGAGCCGCTGCGCCGCCGCAGCGGCCGCGGCGAGGCTGCGTCGGCCGAACCGAGCCGGCACGGCCGACTGCTGGCCGAGGCGCGCTGGATCGTCGGCGCCCTTGCCGTGATTGCGCTGGCGTCGGTGCTGGCGACCTACACGCGAACCGACCCCGGCTTCTCCCACTCGGCAACCGATGCGGCGGTCGCCAACCTCGGCGGTCGCATCGGCGCCTGGGTCGCCGACGTGGCGCACATGGTGCTCGGCTATTCGAGCTGGCTGCTGGTGATCGCAGGCAGCGCCTGGGCGGTGCGCGGCTTCCGCCGCCTGCACGCGCCGTATGCGCAGCGCGGCCTGCCCGACTGGGTGCAGGCGATCGGCTTCGTGGTGCTGCTGGTCGGCTGCAGCGGGATCGAGGCGCTGCGTCTGCAGTGGCTCGCCGGCGGGCTGCCGCAGGGCGCCGGCGGCGTCTTCGGCACGGCGGTGGCCGAGGCGCTGCAGTCCGGCCTCGGCTTCACCGGCGCCACGCTGATGCTGCTGGCCGCCGTCGCACTCGGGGCGAGCCTGTTCTTCGACTTCTCCTGGCTGGTGGTGGCCGAGCGCACCGGTACCCTGTTCGAACGGCTGATCGCCCGGCTGCGGGAACGGCGCGAGGTCGAGGAGGATCGCGCGATCGGCGAGACCGCGGCGGTCGAGCGCGACTACCTGCTGCAGAGCGAGAGGGAACGGATCGAGGAGACCGCGCCGATTCACATCGAGCGGCCGCCGGCGCGGGTCAAGGCTTCCGAGCGCAAGCTGAAGGAAAAGCAGGTGCCGCTGTTCGCCGAGCTGGCCGACGCGCGGCTGCCGACGCTCGAGCTGCTCGACGAGGCGCCGGGCGACGTCGAGGCGATCGCCACCGAGACGCTCGAGTTCACCTCGCGCCTGATCGAGAAGAAGCTGAAGGATTTCGGCGTCGAGGCGGCGGTGGTCGCCGCCTATCCCGGGCCGGTGGTCACCCGCTACGAGATCGAGCCGGCCACCGGTGTGAAGGGCAGCCAGATCGTCAACCTGGCGAAGGACCTGGCGCGCGCGCTGTCGCTGGTGTCGATCCGCGTCGTCGAAACGATCCCGGGCAAGAACCTGATGGGGCTGGAGCTGCCGAACCCGAAGCGGCAGATGGTGCGGCTGTCCGAGATCCTCGGCTCGGCCACCTACAACGACAGCCATTCGTTGCTGACGCTGGGGCTGGGCAAGGACATCGCCGGCAAGCCGGTGACGGTCGACCTGGCGCGCATGCCGCACCTGTTGGTGGCCGGCACCACCGGCTCGGGCAAGTCGGTGGGCATCAACGCGATGATCCTGTCGATCCTGTACAAGGCCGACCCGTCGCAGGTGCGGCTGCTGCTGATCGACCCGAAGATGCTCGAGCTGTCGGTGTACGAGGGCATCCCGCACCTGCTGGCGCCGGTGGTCACCGACATGAAGGAGGCCGGCCACGCGCTGAACTGGTGCGTGCACGAGATGGACCGCCGCTACCGGGTGATGAGCAAGCTCGGCGTGCGCTCGCTGGCCGGCTTCAACCAGCGGATCGAGGAGGCGCGCGAGAAGGGCGAGTTGATCGGCAACCCGTTCTCGCTGACGCCGGAGAGCCCCGAGCCGCTCGAACCGATGCCGATGATCGTGGTGGTGATCGACGAGCTGGCGGACCTGATGATGGTCACCGGCAAGAAGGTCGAGGAACTGATCGCCCGCATCGCCCAGAAGGCGCGCGCCAGCGGCATGCACCTGATCCTCGCCACGCAGCGGCCGAGCGTCGATGTCATCACCGGGCTGATCAAGGCCAACATCCCGGCGCGCATGAGCTTCCAGGTATCCAGCCGCGTCGACTCGCGCACCATCCTCGACCAGATGGGCGCCGAGACGCTGCTCGGCCAGGGCGACATGCTGTACCTCGCCCCCGGGCACGGGCTGCCGGTGCGGGTGCACGGCGCCTTCGTCTCCGACGCCGAGGTGCACCGCGTGGTGAGCAGCCTGAAGGAGCGCGGCGAGCCGCAGTACGTCGAGGGCGTGCTGCAGGCGCCGGAAGTCGCCGAGATGAATGCCGAGGGCGCGGAGGCCGGCGGCGAGAGCGATCCGCTTTACGACCAGGCGGTGGAGGTGGTGCTGAAGAACCGCCGCGCCTCGATCTCGCTGGTGCAGCGGCACCTGCGCATCGGCTACAACCGCGCCGCGCGCCTGCTCGAGGACATGGAGAAGGCCGGCATGGTCTCGGCGATGCAGAGCAACGGCAACCGCGAGATCCTGGTGCCGCACCGGGAGGCCGGCTGATGCGGCGGTTCGCGGCCGTCGTCGGCTCGCTGCTGCTGCTCGCCTCGGCCCCGGCGTACGCCGGGGCGGTGGCTGCGCTGCGCGAGTTCCTCGGCCAGACGAAGACGGCGCGCGGCGAGTTCACCCAGCAGGTCACCCGGGGCGGCGCGCAGGCGGCGCCGCGGTCGAGCGGCACCTTTCAGTTCGAGCGGCCGGGCAGGTTCCGCTGGACCTACCTCGAGCCGTACGAGCAGGTGCTGGTGGCAGATGGCGAGCGGCTGTTCCTGTACGACAAGGACCTGAACCAGTTGACGGTGAGGAAGGTGGCCGCGGCGCTGCCTGCCTCGCCGGCGTCGATTCTCTTCGGCGGCAACGAGTTCGAGCGGGACTTCGTCGTTGCCGACGCCGGCACGCGCGATGGCATCGAGTGGCTCACTGCCGTGCCGCGGGCCAAGGAATCGCAGTTCGAACGGATCGAGATCGGCTTCCGCGACGGGGTGCCGGCGGCGATGGTGCTCGCCGACAGCTTCGGCCAGGTGTCGCGGTTGACCTTCAGCCGCTTCGAGCGCAACGCGAAGATCGACGCACAGCTTTTTCGCTTCGTGCCGCCGGCCGGCGCCGACGTGCTCGAGGAACGTTAGCGACCGGTGGCGGCCTTCGGGCGCGCCCGGCCCTCGGCTGAACCTAGCGCCGGGCCGGTGGCCGCCGGCGGGCGTGCACGTAGATCTGCACCGCGGCAACCGCCGTGACCAGCGCCAGCAGCGGATAGACCACGTACATCTCGGTGCGCCGGATGCAGTCACTGCACAGGACTTCGTATCTGACGCCGAGTTCGTAGCCGAGGTACAGCACCCACAGCCCGGTGACCGCCCACGCCGTGCGCGAGCCGCTCCAGTGCGAAAGCGCCGCGAGCACGACGATCGGCAGCAGGATCAGCGCCGGATAGTCGATCAGGACGTACAGGAACTGCGGCATTCATTGCTCCCGGCGCTCGTCTCGGCGCGGTGCTTGTCGTTGCGCTGGACCTGCGGCGGATGCTAGCGCCGGTCGGCCAGCGGCGACAGGCCGGCGGTGCGGTAGGCGCTCGCCGCGTGTCCGGCGCCGGGGCGGGCGGCAGCGAGCCGGGGTGCTAGCCTGAGCGCCGCGCCGCCGCGGGGACCCGCAGTGAACGCCGGCGCGCCAGGTCGATGTCGAACGAGCTTTTCACCGCAGACAATCCAGCGGCGCCGCTGGCCGAGCGGCTGCGCCCGCGCCGACTCGACGAGGTGATCGGCCAGGCGCACCTGCTCGGCCCGGGCAAGCCACTGCGGGTGGCCTTCGAGTCGGGCCGGCCGCACTCGATGATCCTGTGGGGGCCGCCGGGCACCGGCAAGACCACGCTGGCGCGCCTGATGGCCGACGCGTTCGATCTGGAGTTCATCGCCATCTCGGCGGTGCTCGGCGGCGTGAAGGACATCCGCGAGGCGGTCGAGCGGGCGCAGGCGGCGCGGGCGGCCGGCGGCCGGCCGACGCTGGTGTTCGTCGACGAGGTGCACCGCTTCAACAAGGCACAGCAGGACGCCTTCCTGCCGCATGTCGAGTCGGGCCTGTTCGTGTTCGTCGGCGCCACCACCGAAAACCCGTCGTTCGAAGTGGTCGGCGCGCTGCTGTCGCGCGCCGCCGTCTATGTGCTGCAGCCGCTGGCGCCCGACGAACTCGGGCTGCTGCTCGAGCGCGGCCGACGGGCCGCGGCGCCTTCGCTGGAGATCGATCCGCCGGCGCGCGAGATGCTGGTCGAACTGGCCGACGGCGACGCGCGGCGGCTGCTCAATACGCTCGAGATCGCACTTGCCACCGCGCAGCAGCAGCAGCGCGGGTCGATCGACGCCGGGCTGCTGCGCGCGACGCTGCCGGCGACGCTGCGCCGCTTCGACAAGGGCGGCGAGAGTTTCTACGACCAGATCTCAGCGCTGCACAAGGCGGTGCGCGGCTCCGATCCCGACGCGGCGCTGTACTGGATGGTGCGCATGCTCGACGGCGGCAGCGACCCGCGCTACATCGCCCGCCGGGCGATCCGCATGGCCACCGAGGACATCGGCCTGGCCGATCCGCGGGCGCTGCGCATCGCGCTGGACGCTGCCGAGGCATACGAGCGTCTCGGCTCGCCGGAGGGCGAACTGGCGCTGGCCGAGGCGATCGTCTACCTGGCGGTGGCGGCAAAGTCGAACGCCGCCTACCTCGCCTATGGCGCGGCCCGCGCCTTCGTGCAGTCCGACGGCTCGCGGCCGGTGCCGCTGCATCTGCGCAACGCGCCGACCAGGCTGATGAAGGAGCTAGGCTACGGCACCGGCTACCGCTATGCGCACGACGAGTCGGGCGGCTTCGTCGCCGGCGAGACCTACCTTCCCGACGGCATGGCACCGCCGCGCTGGTACCGGCCGACGGAGCGCGGCCTGGAGTCGCGCATCGGCGAGCGGCTCGAGGAACTGCGACGGCTGAACGAGGCGGCGCGATCCGCCACGCGACGGGAGAAACGGTGATGAACTGGCACTGGCTGGCCGCGCTTGCCTGGGCAGTCGCGCTGAACGCGACGGCGCAGGTGCCGTCGCCGGCAGCGACCTGGCACGGCTACGACGAAGCGGCGAGCGCCCGGGCCGACATCGAGCGGGCGCTGTCGGAAGCAGCTGCCAGCGGCCGGCGCGCGCTGGTCGTCTTCGGCGCCAACTGGTGCGGCGACTGCCGCGTGCTCGACATGGCGATGAAGCAGGGACGCCTGAAGGCACTGGTCGACGCGAAGTTCGTGGTGGTCAAGGTCGACGTCGCGCGCTTCGACAAGAACGTCGAGATCGCGCAGCGCTTCGGCGTGCCGCTGAAACTGGGCATCCCCGCCGTGGCGGTGCTGGCGGCCGACGGCAGCGCCTCGTTCGTGACCTCGGGCGGCGAGCTGGCCAATGCCCGTTCGATGGGCGAAGAGGCGCTGCTCGCGCTCTTCGGGCGGGCGTTCTGAGGCGGCTGCGCGGGGCTGGCACATGTCCCGCTGCGGCAGCCGCGTTGGCGGCGTGCGACAGACTGCTGGCCGCGGCAACGGCCGGCTTGCCGGAACGCGTCGATCGAAACGACAATCGCCGCATGACTCGTCAACTCCGGTTGAACCTCTCATCGAGCGCTGGCGCACGAAGTCGCCGTCCGGCCCGCTGACGGCGGTCCGCGCGCGCGGCGCGGCGCCTTCCCCTTTGATCGACCGAACATCAGGCTTCGCCGACGGCGAGGCATCGAGGGACTTGCCATGCTCGACATCAATCTGCTGAGAAGGGACATCGGCGCGGTCGCCGCGCGATTGCGCGCGCGGCCGTTCGAGCTCGACGTCGCCGCCTTCAACACGCTGGAGGCCGAGCGCAAGCAGGTGCAGGTCGCCACCGAGGAACTGCAGGCGCGGCGCAACGCGCTGTCGAAGCAGGTCGGCATGCTGAAGAGCCGCGGCGAGGACGCCTCGGCGGTGCTGGCCGAGGCGGCCTCGATTCCGGAGGCGATCAAGGCGCAGGAGGCGAAGCTCGCCGACATCCAGGCCCGCCTGGCGTCGCTGCTGCTGAATGCGCCGAACCTGCCGCACGCCTCGGTGCCGGCCGGCAGGTCGGCCGAGGACAACGTCGAGGTCCGCCGCTGGGGCGAGCCGCGGGCATTCGATTTCCCGGTGCGCGACCACGTCGATGTCGGGGCGCCGCTGGGGCTCGACTTCGACACCGCGGCGAAGCTGTCGGGCTCGCGGTTCGCGCTGATGCGCGGCCAGGTGGCGCGTCTGCACCGCGCGCTCGCCCAGTTCATGCTCGACGTGCAGACGCGCCGGCACGGCTACACCGAGTGCTACACGCCATATATCGTCAACGCGGAGACGCTGACCGGCACCGGCCAGCTGCCGAAGTTCGAGCAGGATCTCTTCGCGGCCAGGAAGGGCGGCCAGGAAGGGGAGGGGGAGGTGCTGTACCTGATCCCGACCTCGGAGGTGTCGCTGACCAACATCGTGCGCGGCGAGATCCTGAAGGAGGCCGACCTGCCGCTGAAGCTCACCGCGCACACGCCGTGCTTCCGCTCGGAGGCCGGCAGCTATGGCAAGGACACGCGCGGCATGATCCGCCAGCACCAGTTCGACAAGGTCGAGATGGTGCAGATCGTGCATCCCGAGAAGTCCTACGAGGCGCTCGAGCAGATGGTCGGCCACGCCGAGGCGATCCTGCAGGCGCTCGGCCTGCCGTACCGGGTCGTCCTGCTGTGCGCCGGCGACATGGGCTTCGGCGCCGCCAAGACCTACGACCTGGAGGTCTGGCTGCCGGCGCAGGAAGCCTACCGCGAGATCTCGTCGTGCTCGAACTGCGAGGCATTCCAGGCGCGGCGCATGCAGGCGCGCTTGCGCAACGCGCAGGGCAGGACCGAACTGGTGCACACGCTGAACGGCTCCGGGCTGGCGGTCGGCCGAACGCTCGTCGCGGTGCTCGAGAACCACCAGCAGGCCGACGGCAGCGTGGTGGTGCCGGAGGCGCTGCGGCCATTCATCGACGGCATCGAGCGGCTCGCGCCATGACCGACGTCGATGCGCTCGCCCGCGACCTGCTGCACGCCTGTGACAGCGCAACGCTGCTGCCGCTGCCGAGCGACGCCGATCCGTCGTTCGACCTGGCGCAGGCTTTCGAGGTCGCCGATCGGATGCGCGCGGCGCGCATCGCCCGCGGTGGCGAGCCGGCCGGCTACAAGATCGGCTTCACCAACCGCAGCATCTGGCCGCGCTATGGCGTCTTCGCGCCGATCTGGAGCACGGTGTGGCGGCACACCCTCCGGATGCTCGACAGCGACCTGGTTCGAGTGGATCTGGCGGGGCTTTGCCAGCCGCGGCTCGAACCGGAGATCGTCTTCGGCCTGAAGGCCGTGCCGCGCGCCGGCATGGACAACGCGGCGCTGACCGACTGCATCGACTGGGTGGCGCACGGCTTCGAGATCGTGCACACGCACTTTGCCGACTGGCGTTTCCGGCGCGGCGACTGCTTTGCCGACGACGCGCTGCACGGCCGCCTGTACGTCGGGCCGCGCGTGCCGATCGAGCGCTTCGCCGATCCGGCGGCGGAACTGCGTGCGCTGCAGGTCGAACTGCTGCGCGATGGCCAGGTGGTCGACCGCGGGCAGGCGAGCGTGGTGCTCGACGGCCCGCTCGACGCGCTGCGCCAGTGGCTCGACGCGATGCACGCGCAGCCGCAGCACTGGCCGATCCGCAGCGGCGACGTGGTGACCACGGGAACCATCACCGACGCCTGGCCGATGCAGCCTGGCATGCGCTTCGAGACCCGCCTGTCCGACCGGCGCCTCGCCGCGCTCACGCTAGAATGCGCGCCTTCCTGAGGCGACGATCGCGTCGCCGCGCGCTTCGAAAGCCACGCGAAGCCGCGCGTTCAGGCTAGTCGGAAGGGTGGCAGAGTGGTCGAATGCGCCGGATTCGAAATCCGGTGATGCGCATTGCGTATCCGTGGGTTCGAATCCCACCCCTTCCGCCAGAGATACTTATCCCTGCAGTGCTGCAGAGTGCGGATAAGTGATCACAAGTCCTTGATCTAAAGGGCTATTTGTCAAATCCGATACTGTATATTTATGCACTGCCGTTACCGCGCAGTGCGCCCCGATGCGCGAATTATTGGCGGACCAGGCGGGGGACAGAATCGGAGGGGGTATGGCTTCCAGGCAGGGAATCGAACGGCTGACCGCGCGCGAAGTGCAGACCGCGAAGGCCGATGTCAACGACGGCGGCGGGCTGTCGATCCGTGTGCCGCGCGGGCGCGACGGCGCGCCGTCCTGGGTGTTCCGGTACACGGCGCCGGATGGCCGTCGACGCGAACTCGGGCTCGGTCTCGTGGAGCAGTCGAGCACCGCCGCGGCCGGCGAGTCGGTACGCCTTGCGCGCAAGGCCGCGGCAAAGGCACGCGAGCAACTGCGCGACCGCATCGACCCGATCGAGCACGGGAAGGCTGTGCGCCAGCAGGCGCAACGCGAGACTGAGGCCGCCCGGCACGCGGCACAGGCGGAACGCACGACGCTGCGGCGATGCGCGCGCCGCTATCACGAGGAACACGTCGAGCCGGTGCGCACCGCCAAGCACGGTCGGCAGTGGATCGCCAGCATCGAAGGCCCGCCGGCGGATGCGCGCACGCCCCGGCAGCGTTCGGACCGCAAGCTCCTGGACGCGCTGCTGGACCGGCCTATCGACGCGATCGAGCCGATCGAGCTTCTCGATGCGCTGGTCCCGCTGTGCCGCGCCACGCCGGAGACGGGTTCTCGTGTCTACCAGCGGCTGGCGTTGGTGTTCGACGCCGCGATCCTGGCGCGGGAGTGCCGGCTGAATCCGGCGCTGCCGATCCGCCGGGAACTGGCCCGACGCGTCGGCCGCCGCGAGCGCGGCAACTTCGCCGCGATGGACTGGCGCCGGCTGCCGGCCTTCATCGAGCGGCTGCGCGCAGCCGAGGGCACCGCGGCCCGCTGTCTCGAGTGGCTGATCGTCACCGCCAGCCGCACCGCAGAGGCGCTCGGCTGCGAGTGGTGCGAGATCGACCTCGAGCGACGCGAGTGGCGCGTACCGGCCGACCGCATGAAGCTGCGCGAGGAGCACGTCGTCTACCTGGGCGAGCGCGCGCTCGAGATCCTCGCCGGCCAGCGCGAGTTGCACCCGGGTGCCCGCTACGTCTTCCCCGCGGTCGCCAGCGAGGACGGCAGCGCGCCGCAGTCGAACATGGCGCTCGCGATGTGCCTGCGCCGGCTCGGCGAGGGCGAGGTCACCGTGCACGGCTTCAGGAGCGCCTTCTCGACCTGGGCTGCCGAGACGCACGCCGCGACGCCGGACGTGGTCGAGTGCGCGCTGGCGCACAAGGAGCAGGACCGGATCCGGCGCGCCTACATGCGCGGCGCCTTCATCGAGCAGCGGCGCGCGCTGATGGATCAGTGGAGCGCGTTCCTCGCGGGCGGCGAAGTGCCGGCGTCGAACGTGCTGCCCTTCGCCGCGAAGGCCGCATAGGAGGGCGCAAATGGAGGCTGGCTACAACGACATCGTCCACCTGTGCCGGGTCGAGGATCCGGAGGGCTGGGCGTCCTGGCTATCGCTGCGCGTCGACGGCATTTACGCGAAGGAGTTGCCAGGCGATGCCTTTTACGAGGTGCGACAGATCATCGACGCCTACCGCGCCGACCGGGACAACCGCCGTCGGGACTGGAAGCGCAGGAAGGATGCAGGGCATCGCGTCGGAGCGGAGCCGGTCGCGTGGAGTGGAGACCTGACGAAGCCACTGCTGCGCCTGCCGTGCCCGCTAGAGCAGTTGCAGTGGTTTCTCGAGGACGCCAGCCTGTACGGCTGCATCGATCCCTTCGCGATGGCGGCATGGATGTCGGCGCGTTCGCCGGATGGCAGCGACGACGAGGTAGCGGGCGGGCGACCGACGACGGAAGATGCCGCGCCGATGTCGTCCGCGACCGCGGCCGGGGCGGCTCAATGCCGGGAAACGCGAGTTCGGCGGACTTTCATCCGCGAACTGCAGGCCGAGTGGCCGAGCATCGAGAAAGACGTGTCGGAAGGCTCGCGCAACGGCCTGAGCGCCGCCGCTCACGATGGCAAGGTCTGGGATCTCGAACGGGCCCGTGATTGGGCCAGGCAGCGCGGCAAGCTGAGACCGCCGCCTTTCGAATCGACGCGGGGCAGCCCCGCCTGGCCGGGCAACATCGTTCGCAAGCGAGGTCGTTGACGGGCTGACGGCGGCGGCCCGACCTTCGGGTTTCCGTCGGGGCTTTCTCGGGGGTTTCTCGGGGAGTTCTCGGGGGTTTCTCGGCGCTTTGTCGGAGAGCTTCGGTCGCCGCACAGTGGCGGCACCTCAACAAACGGTGCCGTCATGCCAAAGCTAAAGCAGTCCGCCACCCCGCCCGACGTCGACAAGCCGAAGGAAAGGCGCGCTAGGCGCGAGTGGTCCCTGCCCGCGCTGGGCAAGCTGCTGCTCGACATCAACGAAGTCGCCGGCGCGCTAGGCGTCGGCCGGCGAACCGCCTACGCACTGCGCGAACGCCCCGGATTCCCGCAGCCGGTCACGCTCGGCTCGCGTGTCATCCGCTATCGCGCCGACGACGTCCGGAAGTTCGTCGAAGGGCTCGTCGCCAACACCGCGCCTGCGGTGGAACCGGAGCAGCTGCGCGCCGGCAAGGCCGAGAAGCGGGCGAAGGTGGCCGGATCCAGCGGGGGACAGGAAGTGCCGGTTGTCGGCAAGCCTCGCCAGGCGCGGGCCGGCGCGGAACGATCCGCATTCGAACCGAAAGTGCGGGTGCACGAATGACGGCCTCCGTCGGCAACGGCGGGGTCGTGATTGACATCCGGGAAGCGCGGGCCCGCCGCCTGCGCCACTGCAGCCGCGACGAACCGCAAGCCGCAGGCTCGCTGGCGGCCGCCGCGTGCACCTGCCGCGTCAGCGGCCGCTGTCCAACCTGCTTGGCGTGGGCCGTCCGCTACGCCCACGACCAGCAGCGCCGCCGGCTGGCTGGCGCCAGCGCAACGTGAGCGGCGCCGCCGACGCGGCCCTGCTGGCCGAGCAGTGCGTGCTGGGCGGCCTCCTCCTGGACAACTCAGCGCGGGCGCGCCTGAACGGCCTGTCCGGCGAGCACTTCTCGATCGAGCGGCACCGCACGATCTACGAGGCGATCCTCGATCAGATCGAGGACGGCGAGCAGGGGGCCGCCGACGCAGTGACGGTCTGGCAGCGCCTGCAGCGCGCAGGCAAGGCCGACGAAGCCGGCGGTCTTGCCTACCTGAACGGACTGGCGGCCAACACGCCCGGCGCCGCCAACGTCGCCGCCTATGCGGCGGCAGTCGGCCAGCACGCCGCCGCACGCCAGTTGCGCGCGGTGCTCGACGAGGCCCTGAAGAGTGCCGAGCGCGGCGACGCAGAGGCGGCGCGCCGGCTGCTGCAGAAAGTCGTTGCGGACGCGCCGCCGGTGGAAGCTGCGGCGCTGCCGCGGCTGATTGACCTGCAGGCGCTGGCCGATGATCCGCCGCCGCCGCGATTCATCGTGCCAGTCTGGCTGCCGCAGGGCGAGGTGACTCTCTTCGCCGGGCACGGCGGCACCGGCAAGTCGGCGATCGCGCTATATCTGGCCGTCTGCGTGGCTCTCGGACGGCCGTTCTTCGGTATGCCGACCGAGCGGCGCCGGGTGCTGCTGCTCTCGCTCGAGGACGCCGCGGCCGTCCTGCACTGGCGCATCGCCCGCCTGTCGGCATGGATCGGTTTCGACATCGCCGACCTGGCCCGCTGGCTGACGATTGTCGACGGCACCGGGGCCGACGCCGAACTGCTGGCCGAGACGAAGCACGGCGCCGCTCTGACCCACGTCTACGAATGGCTGCGGCAGCAGATGCATGGCGCCGAGGTTCTGATCGTCGACGGCGCCAGCGACGCCTACGGCGCCTCCGAGATCGACCGCCGGCACGTGCGCATGTTCCTTCGTGCGGTGCGTCGCCTGATTCCGGCAAGCGGTGCGGCGGTGCTGCTGGCGCACGTCGACAAGGCCTCCGCGAGGGCGGGCGACACGTCGCAGGGCTACAGCGGCAGTACCGCGTGGTCGAACAGCGTCCGCGCTCGCTGGTACTTGCGACCGGACGAGACACGCGACGGGCTGCTGCTGGAGTTGCAGAAAGCCAACCTTGCACCGGCCGGAGCGCAGATCGCGGTGCGCTGGAATCCCGAGTACCACGTGTTCGCAGGCGAGTGCGAGCTGCCGGCCGGCCGCCTGGATCGCGCCGTGCGCGATTCCGACGAGCGTGCCGCCGTCCTGGCGCTCATCCGCGCCGCCGCGGCCAGCGGCAACCCGCTTCCCGCCGCCGCCAGCGGCCAGCGCACGGCGCACTCGGTCGCCGAGGCGCGCGACGACTGTCCGGGATCGCTGCGGGGCAAGGCCGGACGCGCGCGCTTCTACCGGCACGTCGAGGCTTTGCGCGCTGCCGGCAGTGTGCGCGTCGAAGCTGTCCGAAAGGCCAATCGCCACGCCGTCGAGGTGCTTCGTGCCGCGCTGTAACTGTCCAACGCTGCGCCGCTTTGAGCCTCTCGCCGCGCCGTTTTGGGCCGAAGTTGCGCCGTATCTGTCCGCCAGGCGCGCGCGCGCACTCTCCCCCCAAACCCCCCACGTTGCGCGTCCAACAACGACGCGCGCTTGTGGCGCGCTGTCGTTGGACGTGCAGGGCCAGCTGATGAGCAACTTCGACCTCCGCGCCGCCCGCGATCTGGTCGCCCTGTCGCGACGTCCGGAGAGAACTGACGGATCTATTGCCGGCCGGACGCCGGAACGGAGGAAATGATGGCACTCGACGTACTCGTACAGGGCCGCCTGACGGAGGCACCGGAAAGCCGCACCGCCAGAACCGGCACGCCGTTCGCCCTGGCGCAGGTCTCGGTGACGATGGAGGAGGGCGACGTGCTGGCCAGCGTGATCGCCTTCCGCCCCGAGGCGGTCGCCGCGCTGCTGGCGCTAGACAAGGGCGATGCGGTGGCGATCGCCGGTCGGGCGAAGGTCGGCGTCTGGCAGCCGCGCGAGGGCGAACCGCGGGCGAGCCTGTCGATCTCCGCCGACGCCGTGCTGAGCGTCTACGTGATCCGCAGGAAGCGGGCCGCCGTTCAAGGCGACGGGCACGACACGGACAGCGAGACCCGCGCCTCGGTTGATCGCGCCAGCGAGCTGCCGCACGGGAGCGACCGCGGCAACCGCGCCAGGCGACCGGCTCCGCAGCCGGCCGCCGGCGTCGGCGACATGCCTGACGATCTGCCTTGGCCTGACGGGGACACGCGGTGATGAAGCCCCTGCGCTCTCAGGAACAGAACGCCGTCTCGCGCCGGATCGGCCGCGAGGCGGTGGCCACGGGCCGGACCTTCAAGCCGGGCGTCAGCGGCAATCCGGGTGGCAAGCCGCTCGGCGCGCGCAACCGGCTGCAGGGCGACTTCCTGCGCGCGCTCGCCGACGACTTCGAGCAGCACGGCCGCCGGGCCATCGTGCGCATGCGCGAGGAGGATCCCTCGGCCTACGTGCGCACGGTCGCCTCGCTGATGCCGAAGGAACTCGAAGTGAAGCGGCCGCTCGAGGACCTGAGCGACGAGGAGCTCTTCGCGGCGGTCGAGGCGCTGCGGGCCATGCTCGCGCAGCAGACCGGAGTCGACGCCGCGCTGCGGCCGGCCGAGCCGACGCCGGTGCAATGACGATGCCGCTCGACGAGAAGCCGAAGGAAGTCCTCGCCGCCCTGGAGCGGGAGCTGGCGCAGCGCCAGGCGGAGAACCGGCTCGCCGCCTACCGGCCGTATGCGAAGCAGCGCGAGTTCCACGCCATGGCGGCGCGCGAGCGGCTGCTGATGGCCGGCAACCAGTTGGGCAAGACGCTGGCCGGCGCGTTCGAGATGGCGATGCACCTGACCGGCGTCTATCCGCCGTGGTGGGCGGGCCGCCGGTTCGGGCGCGCGGTGATGGCCTGGGCGGGGTCGGTGACTTCGCTGGCGACGCGCGATACGGTGCAGCGCCTGGCGGTCGGCCGGCCGGGGCAGCACGGCACCGGCGCGGTGCCGAGGAAGGCGATCGTCGCGACGCGGTCGGCCCTGGGCACGCCGGACCTGCTCGATCATGTCAAGGTCCAGCACGTCGACGGCGGCGTGTCGGTGCTGGCCTTCAAGAGCTACGAGCAGGGCCGCGAGAAGTGGCAGGGCGAGACGCTCGACGTGGTGTGGTTCGACGAGGAGCCGCCGGCCGACCTCTACTTCGAGGGGCTGACGAGGACCAACGCGACCGGCGGCATGGCGTACATGACCTTCACGCCGCTGCTGGGGATGTCCGACGTGGTCAAGCGCTTCCTGCTCGACCGGCCGCCGGGCACCGGCGTGGTGACGATGACGATCGACGACGCCGAGCACTACACGCCGGAGCAGCGCGCGGCGATCATCGCCAGCTACCCGCCGCACGAGCGGGAGGCGCGCGCCAAGGGGATCCCGACGCTGGGATCGGGGCGCATCTTCCCGGTGCCGGAGGACGACATCGCGGTGGACGCGTTCGACGTCCCGCCCCACTGGGCGCAGATCGTCGGCATCGACTTCGGCTACGACCACCCCTCGGCGGCTGGCCGGCTGGCCTGGGACCGCGACGCCGACGTGCTCTACCTGACGCACGTGCACCGCGCGCGGCAGCAGACGCCGGTCCTCTTCGCGCCGGCGGTGAAGGCCTGGGGCAGCTGGCTGCCGGTGGCCTGGCCGCACGACGGGCTGCAGCACGACAAGGGCAGCGGCATCGAGCTGGCGGCGCAGTACCGGCAGGCCGGCCTGAACATGCTCCCCGAGCGGGCGACCTTCGAGGACGGCAGCAGCGGCGTCGAGGCGGGCCTGATGGAGATGCTCGACCGCATGCAGACCGGGCGCTTCAAGGTCTTTCGCCACCTCGAGGACTGGTGGCAAGAGTTCCGCCTGTACCACCGCAAGGACGGCCGCGTGGTGAAGGAATCGGACGACCTGATGTCGGCCGTGCGCTATGCGGTCATGGCCAGGCGGTTTGCGGCGACGAAGCCGTCAGCGCCGACGTTCAGGCGACGGGGCTCGCCGATGGCGGTGTAGCGAAAGGTCGGTCGAGCCGATCGAAGCGGCGATCGGCAATGCAGTCGCGAGGCCGCCGCGGCAAGGTTGCGCTGAACGCGACTTCCTGATCGAGTGACCGGTGCGCCCAAGTCAGCGGTCGTTCGTTGGATTCGACCTGAGCATCGGGCTTCTACGTCAGCTGTCATTCGCTCGGACGGCTGGCGCCGTGGCGACCGATCGGCAGCTTTCACTCGCTTTCGCTGCAAGCTATCGACCCCAACCGGACTTCATGAATTCCCGAGAGGAGTCATTAGGCAGTTCCTGGAGCGGACATCGGCGCGCGGCAGCCGTCCTCTTGTTCCATCGTTCTGCGGATCAGTGAGTCACCGAGCCCCGCGCCAAGCGCTCTGCTTGCCCGAAGCTCCTTCATGCTCAAGATGTAGTCACTGTTGCCGACCAACCTCTTCACGGCAAGATCGATGAAGGCCCGTGCCCGGGCAGGTTGAGAACTGCGACTTCCGAAGTAAACGAAGTAGCTGGCATGGTCCGGCATGTGATCGATCAGAACGGGCACCAGTTGTCCCGACCGTATATACGGCGCCGCCGTGACGCCGGCTAACTGCCCCACGACCTCGCCTGAGAGCACGGCGTAAAGCTCGAGCAGTTCGTCGTTCGTGCAGATGGCAGGGGTCACGGGCTGATCGACCACCTCGTCTCCGACCTTCAGGTGCCACGGAACAATCGACCCAGTGGCGGGGTGCCGGTACACGCTGCAACGGTGGGAATGCAACGAGGCAATGCTTTGCGGTTTACCGTGGTGCTTCACATACGCCGGCGACGCGCAGACAACCATCTGAACCGGGAACAGGCGCCTTGCAATGACACCCTCGTGCGGGGACGGCCCTAGCCGGAATCCGACATCCACCCGGTCTTCCACCCAGTTGCCCACGCGGTCGTCGAGTTGCACGTCCGGAACGATGGCCGGGTACTGCCGACAGAACTCCTCGAGCAGGCTCCAGAGGATCGGCTGGAAGGTCGACCGAGGGCCAACGATACGCAGTGGCCCCGCAATCTCATCCTTCGCGCGCTTTGGTTTGTCGAAAGCACGCTGCAGACCGCGTAGCGCCGGCTGAACTTCCTCCAGAAACTGGCGGCCTTCGTCCGTGAGCGACATCGCCCGCGTAGTGCGGTGAAACAGCCGCACGTCCAGGTGGCGTTCCAGTTGCGCTAACGCTTGGCTCGCCGCCTGGGGACTGATGTCGAGCGCGGCGGCAGCCCTTCGCAGGCTGCCCAGCTCCGCTGCGCGCACAAAGACGGAAATCGACCGCAGTTCGTTGATCGCCATGAGCGATTGTCCGCCATTGATTGCCAATCTATCAAGCGTTTACCCACTATTCCGATGCGAATGCGAGGCCTAGGCTTCGCCCATGCTGCTTCAGATAGCGCCTTCGTGACCACGAAACTGTGGGTGCGGGACACCGGCTACGAGCGCACGCAACAGGCCATCGGCAAATCCCGACGCCAACAAGGAATCGACATGAGTTCACTCCCCCAACGCAGACTCGGTACCCACGGGCTCCAAGTTTCAGCCGTCGGTTTCGGCTGCATGGGCCTGAATTACGGCTATGCGTGCGTGCTCGACAAACCCGACGCGATTCGCCTGCTGCGTGTTGCATTTGAACGCGGTGTCACGTTCTTCGACACGGCAGAGGCGTATGGGCCCTTTACCAACGAGGGACTCGTCGGTGAAGCCCTGGCCTCTGTGCGTGACAAGGTCGTCATCGCCACCAAGTTCGGTTTCAAGGAGGGCATTCCAGGCAAGGGGCAGGACAGTCGGCCGGAGCGCATTCGTGCCGTCTGCGATGCGTCATTGAAGCGTCTGCGCACCGATTACATCGACCTCTTCTACCAGCATCGCGTCGACACGGCCGTGCCGATGGAAGACGTGGCGGGGACGGTGAAGGACCTGATCGCCGAGGGTAAGGTTCGGCACTTCGGTCTGTCGGAGGCCGGCGTTGGTTCGATTCGCCGGGCTCACGCGGTGCAGCCTGTCGCAGCACTGCAAAGCGAATACTCGTTGTGGTTCCGCGAGCCCGAACGCGAGATCCTGCCGGTGCTGGAGGAACTCGGTATCGGCTTCGTGCCCTTTGCGCCGCTGGGCAAGGGCTTTCTGACGGGCACGATGAGCGCCGCGACCGAGTTCGCAAAGGACGACTTTCGCAGCATCGTTCCGCGCTTCGCAGCTGAAGCGCGTCAAGCGAATCAGGCCTTCGTTGACCTGCTCAAGGAGATCGCGGCCGCGAAGAACGCCACCCCCGCACAGATCGCGCTCGCGTGGCTCATGTCCCGCAAGCCATGGATCGTCCCGATTCCCGGCACGACGAAGCTGCATCGCCTCGAGGAAAACCTGGGCGCGGTGTCCGTGGCTCTAACCGACGATGAACTCCGGCACATCGAAGACGCGCTCTCCCGCCTGCAGGTGACCGGAGATCGCTATCCGCCGGACCTCGCGGCTCGAGTCGGTCGTTAACAATGGAGCGTGAAATGAGCAACCAACCCGTTGATACGAACTCTCGTCGCCAGTGGCTGGCGGCGGCCGCCGCCTTGGGGGTGGCGCCGTGGCTGCTGTCGGCCAGCGCTGCACCGGTCGGCGCATCCCGCGCGGCCGCGGATGGCCCGGCGCCGGGCGCCCGATCCGCCGCGCGTCGTCGCCTGGGGCCCTTCGAGGCGTTTCCCATCGGCCTGGGCTGCCAGTGGCATCCCGGCCGTCGCCCGCAGGCGGTGAACGACCTGTACGCCAGCAGCACGGACCGGCAGGCGGCGGTTGCACTGATCCGCCGCGCGGTGGACCTCGGTGTGGTGCTGTTCGACACCGCCGAGGTCTACGGCCCCTTCATGTCGGAGGAGATCCTTGGCGAGGCGCTGCAGGGCAGGCGCAACGGCATCGTCATCTCGACCAAGTTCGGCTTCGACATCGACCCGCAGACCGGCGCGCGGCGCGGGGGCACCAACAGCCGCCCGGACCACATCCGGCGCGTCGTTGAGGCCCAGTTGCGCCGCCTACGGACGGATCGCATCGATCTGCTCTACCAGCACCGGGTCGATCCGCAGGTACCCATCGAGGACGTGGCCGGAACGATCAAGGACCTGGTCAAGCAGGGCAAGGTGCTGCACTGGGGGCTCTCGGAGCCCGGGCTGCAGACAATCCGCCGCGCGCATGCGGTGCACCCGCTGGCGGCGATCCAGAACGAGTACTCGATGCTGTGGCGCGGACCCGAGGCGCAGGTGCTGCCGCTGTGCGAGGAACTCGGCATCGGCTTCGTACCCTGGAGCCCGTTGGGGATGGGGTTCCTCGCCGGCACGATCAGCGTCGACAGCCGCTTCGGCGAGCAGGACTTCCGCGCCAGCGTGCCGCGTTTCGCGCCCGACAACCTGCCGTCGAACATGCCGCTGGTCGACCTCGTGCGGAGTTGGGCACGGCGCAAGAACGCGACGCGGGCGCGGATCTCGCTGGCCCGGCTGACCGCCCGCAAGCCGTGGATCGTCCCGATCCCCGGTACGACGAACGTGGCCCACCTCGAGGAGAACGTGGGCGCCGCCACCATCGCTTTCAGCGCCGCAGAGCTAGCGGAGCTGGATGCGGCGATCTCGGCGATCCCGATCCGCGGCGCGCGCCTGTCGCCGCCCGTGCTCTCAGCCACCGGCGTCGAGGCGCCGCCGAAGCAGTGATGAAGCCGGCACGCGGCTGGGCGGCGTTGCTGTCGCTGGCCTGCTGCGCCGGTGCGGCGGGCGCGGAGCCGGATCGGGTCGCAGTGCCGCCCTCCCCGGCAGCCGCGGCCACCACGGCACCGCAGCGGTCCGCGTTGGCCCACCTCGGCCCAGGCGACCGCCTAGGCGAACTGCTGGACCATCCAGCGCTCGCCGGCTTCGCCCGGCTGCTGCTGCCGCGCAGCGACGTCGATGTCGACCGCGAGGTCCGACTCGGTGACTTCGGTTCGCTGCTGCCGTACCACCAGCATGTGAATGCGCGCGACGTCATTGCGGGCCTGAACCGGCTGATCGACGATGCCGGTGCCGGACGCCGGGTGTTCATCGATATCTACGCACCGGACGAGAAGGCGCGCGACCCGACGAAGGCCGACACGGGCCTGTTCTTCCTGCGCGGCCGCTCGGGGGCGCCTTTCGCGGTGATCGCGCCGGGAGGCGGATTCTCGTACGTCGCCACGGTCCACGAGGGGCTGCCCTATGGGCTCGCGATCAACCGGCACGGCTTCAACGCGTTCGTGCTGCGCTACCGGGTCGGGCAAGGCAGCGCTGCGGCGACCGAAGACCTCGCCGCGGCGCTATCGGCGATCTTCCGCCACGCCGCGGAACTGCAGGTGGTCACCGAGGGTTATTCGCTCTGGGGCAGCTCGGCCGGCGCCCGGATGGCAGCGTCGATCGGTTCGCACGGTGCGGCCCGCTTCGGGGGCGATCCGCTGCCCAAACCCGCCGCGGTCGTGATGGCCTACACGGGCCACTCCGACACCTCGGCGGATGAACCGCCGACTTTCGTCGTCGTCGGCGCGCACGACCGGATCGCGCCACCGGCCGCGATGCAGCGCAGGGTGCGCGCTCTCGAACAGGTCAGTGTAATGGTGGCGTACCACGAAGTTCCGGGACTCGGACACGGATTCGGCCTCGGCACCGGAACGGCGGCACAGGGCTGGATCGACGACGCCGTGCGCTTCTGGGAGAGCGTGTCGAGCCAGCGCCCGCCGCGGTCCCCGCGGTGACGGCCTTCACGCACACAGGAGAATCGCGATGAAAGAGATGCTTGCTGGCGCACTCGCGCTGACGCTGCTGGCGCCCGCGCTCGCGGCCGATGACGCGCTGCAGGTCTCGGGGGCCGGCACGCGGGCCGTGACCACCGCACCGGTGCAGCACTTCACCGGTGCGGTGAAAGTCGAGATGCTGCACACGCCAGCAGGTGCGCAGCGCGCGTCGGCCGGGTCGGTGAGCTTCCCGCCGGGTGCCCGCACCGCTTGGCACAGCCATCCACTGGGGCAAACGCTGATCGTGACCGCCGGCGTCGGCCGCGTGCAGCGCTGGGCCGGCCCAGTCGAGGAGATGCGCGCCGGCGACGTCGTCCACATCGCGCCTGGCGTCAAGCACTGGCACGGCGCCGCGTCAGGCAGCGCGATGACTCACATCGCAATCACCGAGGCGCTGGACGGCAAGACCGCCGACTGGCAGGAGCTGGTCAGCGACGCGCAGTACGGCGAGGCAAGGCCGGCGGGCGCGCCGCAGCCGAGCCGGGCGCAAGTCCTGCTGGGCGACGTAGCGCCCAAGCTCGCTCAGCTCACTGACGACGTGCTGTTCGGCGACGTGTGGGCTCGCCCCGGGCTGTCGCCGCGCGACCGCAGTCTCGTCACCGTCAGCGCATTGATCGCGCTGAGCCGCCCCGATCAGTTGCGCTCGCACCTGGCACGCGCGCTGGACAACGGAGTGTCGAAGGACGAGATCTCCGAAGCCCTGACCCATCTCGCGTTCTACGCCGGCTGGCCCAACGCCATCAGCGCCGCCGGCGTGGCGCGCGAGGTCTTCGCCAACCGGCCGTGACCCACCGGCCGCCAAGACCTCGACATGTGGCCGCGTAGCGATCTTCTCTCGATGGACGCTTCTCGGACCCAGGCCGACATGAAGTAAGCGCCCGGATCCGCATGGCTTCAGGATGGCGCGGCCCTGCCCTCGACATGCGCGATGGGAGAGCCGCGGTAGTCACATAGAGCCCGCCGTGGCCTGTTTCCCTTTCGAACCGTGCTACAGGCCGATGTCCAGCAGGAACGCCGTCGCGTCCTCCGGGTCTCGCGAAACCGCGAAGCCGGCCCTGCGCGCCAGCGTCTGCATCGCGACGTTCGACGCGAGCGTCACACCGCCGATGCGCTTGATGCCGGCGCGGCGAGCAGCCGCGAGCATGGTTTTCATCAGGCGCGTCGCGACGCCTCGGCGCTGCCAGGCGTCGTGCACGATGATCGCGAACTCGAACTCGCCGTCCGGCGAGCGCGCGAGGCGAACGACGCCGAGGAACTCCTCCTGCCCTTCGACAGCAGCGGTCGCGACGAGCGCGATCTGGTTGCGCACATCAAAGCGAACGAGCCGGCCCAGCTCGCCGGGCTTCAGCTTGCCCCGGTGCGAGAAAGTCCTCTCGTAGATCGCCTGCTGCGACAGGCCCTTGAGGAAGCGCAGTTCAAGCGAGGTATCGTCGGCATGCAGCGGCCTGATGATCACCTGCGTGCCGTCCGGCGTATCCCAGCGGTCAAGGACGTCGGCGCGGGGGCGCCCAGTCGGCGAAACCTCGTCTGCAGGCATGAGAGGGGAAGCTGGCAGCAGTATACACAAAGCAAGTATGGATTGTCGTCCAACCGCAGCCCGTACTCCATGGACTGCTTGTGGCCGCGTCGCGACCTTCACTCCACGGACGCTTCGCGACCCGACGCAGACACTGGTGTTTGCGTTAGCGGCTGCGCATTCCGTCCATCGAGTCGAGTTCGACCTGGTTCATGGAAAGGAGAACGCAAAGCACGACGCGCGCCGTACACTCGGAGCGCGAGGTAATCCGAGTCGAAATGCCTTGGCCTGAAAACGTCACTAACCGAGGAACCATGAGTGCCCCCCAGAGCCGGACCCATCGAGTCCTCACCAAGGAAGAGCAGGAGCGCCTGAGCCCCGAGGAAGTGCTGGCGCTCTTGCGCGAAGGCAACGCCCGCTTCGTGAGCGGCGAAGTCACCCACCGCGACCACCGGGCGCAGGTGCGGCAAGCGGCGCTGGGCCAGTGGCCCAAGGCCGTGGTGCTGTCGTGCCTGGACTCGCGCATTCCCGTAGAGGACGTCTTCGACTGCGGCATCGGGGACCTGTTCGTGGCACGCGTGGCCGGCAACATCGTCAACTCCGACATCCTGGGCAGCATGGAGTTCGCCTGCGCGGCCTCGGGCGCGAAGCTAGTCTTCCTGCTGGGCCACGAGCACTGCGGCGCGGTCAAGGGCGCCATCGACGGCGTGAAGCTAGGCAACCTCACCGCGCTGCTCGACGTCATCGCCCCCGCGGTGGAAGAGGTGCCGGGCTTCGACGGCGCGCGCACCAGCAAGAACGAGGCATTCGTCCACCGCGTCGCCGAGCAGAACGTGCGGCGCATGATCAAGCGGATTCGCCAGGACAGCCCGACGCTGCGCGACCTCGAGGCCCAGGGTCGTATTCGCATCACTGGGGGCATGTACGACATGGACAGCGGCAAAGTGACACTGCTGGATTGATTGCGGTGGGCGAGGTAAGCCCTCTCGCTTCCCCGCAGGCGCTGATCTGATGCGCCACAGTCACGTCGGGACCATGGCGGTCATGCCCGCGGCCTCGGCAGCCAGATACCCCCCGGTAAATCCGCCAGCGATCTACGGGTCAATGTTCCTTATGAACGGTCGGCCCGTCCGCTCCAGGGCGGATCGCGAACTTTCCAAGATAAACGCTTCGCGACCCAAGGCGGACAGCAGTCTCTTCCCTTGCGGAGCGCCTATAGGGGACGAAACATCACCAGAGCATCGACAAAACCGAGGGATGGATGCTGAAACGCTTTCGGCAGACGTCCCACGATATCGAACCCGAGTGACTGCCACAGAGCGACGGCGCGAACATTGGAGCTGACGACGAAGTTGAACTGCATGCCGCGGTACCCAAGCTCGCGCGCATGCTCCGTCGAGTGCAGGCACATCGCGCGCGCGATACCGCGTCCGGACGAGGCTGAGCTGGTCATGTATCCGCAGTTGCAGACGTGCTTGCCGCCACCGGCCTGGTTCGCGCGAAGGTAGTAGGTTCCGACGATCTCCCCTGCGTCCTCGGCGACAAACGTCTCACGGTCGTCGCCTAGCCAATACGCCAGCGCCTCCTCTTCAGTCATGTCGCGCGCCAGCGCGTACGTCTCGCCGGCGCGGATCGTCGGGCCGATGATCCGCCAGATTGCGGGACCATCGTTCGTTCCCGCGGGTCGAATTTGCATGAATGCCTGCGGCAGGGGCCAGGTCATTATCGTTCGCTGCTGCTTGCTAGCACTATCGCTCTGCGAACTGCATGAGGAATGCGGGCGGCTTCCGCGCTCGATCCCCGGCGACCGCCTTTGGGCGCGGAGCGACCTTTACTCCATAGACGCTTCGCGACCCGTTGCAGTCTTTAGCCATTCGCAAGAGCGGACAGGAGCGCGCGCCAGAGCGAGGACCCGCACGTCCCGGTTAACTCGGCTCGTTCGACGAATGACCAACGGCCGTAGGGCGCGAAGTGACTTCGCGCCTACGTTCAATCAGGGCAGGTACCTCTCGCTCCATGCCGCAATGATGTTCGCGGCGTACACCGCATCGCTGTGGCGCCTGAGTAGATGGTCGGCGTCCGCCAGTGAGACGAAGCTCTTCGGGTGCTTCGCGTTGACGAAGATGCCGGTCGCGTTGCCAATCGCCACCGTCTCATCCACCGGCGAGTGAAGGATCAGCAACGCGCGGCCGAGCTTGTCGACGTGGTCGCGGATGTTCTGTTCGGCGGCGTCGGCCAGGAACTCGCGCCGGATCCGGAACGGCCGCCCGGCGAGTTGCACCAGCGCCTCGCCCTTGGCCTCGATCTCCGGCACCTGCTCGCGAAACAACCCCGACACATGGGCCACGTCGCTGGGCGCGCCGATGGTGGCAACGGCGCGGACTTCCGGCATGGCGCCGGCGGCGACGAGCACCGCGGATCCACCGAGGCTGTGGCCGATCAGCAGCGACGGCGCCTGGCCCACGCGCCGCAGCCACTCGGCCGCCGCGGCGAGGTCCTGCACGTTGGACGAGAAGTTGGTGTTGGAGAACTCCCCTTCACTGTGGCCCAGGCCGGTGAAGTCGAAGCGCAGGACAGCGATGCCCTTCTCCACCAAGGACTGGGCGATCCGACTGGCGGCGAAGATGTCCTTGCTGCAGGTGAAGCAGTGGGCGAACAGGGCATGCGCGCGCGCGGGGCCGTCGGGTGAATCCAGGCGGGCGGCGAGCCTGCCGCCCTGTGAGCCCGGAAAGGACGCCTGCTCGCTTCTCATGGGCTTGTCTCCAGGGCGTTCCTGTCCCACTTCCCGCAGTCAGCCGCCGCCTCGTAGGTGCTCTCGAGGAACTGCAACAGCGCGGCGTCAGGATCCGGCGCCTTGCGCACTGCCTCGTAGGGCAGGATGAACTCGCGCGCTTGAGAGTGGTACAGGGCGGCGGCAGGCGCCACAGGCGTGGTCGCGTAGCCCGCGGGCTCGGGGTAGGCATACGCGTAGAAGGCCGCTTCGTCGATAGGCCCGCCGCCCGGCCAGAAACCGGCGCTGCTGCACTCCATCGAATAAGCCTCCACCATGACGTAGTCGGGACAGTTCGGTGCGCCACCTGGGTGCGCAGGGGCTGGTCGACCCGAGAAACGCGTGACCGCCAGGTCGAAGCTGCCCCAGAAGAAGTGCACCGGGCTCTGCTTGCCCTGGAACCCGCCGCGAAAGCGCTTGAAGACGCGGTCCGACTGGATCATCGCTCGCCACCAGCGGTGAACGGCGTCGCGATCGTAGGCCGCATGCTCCTGGTCCTCGGCGAACGGAATCGCCGTCTCTACTTCGACCGGCCTGGCGAAGATGCGCGGTTCGAAGGCGAGTTCGTGCAGGGCACCGAGGTATTGCGAGTAGAACCGAGCGACCGTCTGGGGGGCCAGCGCAAGCTGTCGCCTGTCGCCGTCATCGGTGCGCAGCACCAGCAGGTGGTCGTTGAAATCGAACTCCACGGTGACGAGGCGCGCGCCCGAAGGCATGGGACTCGTGGTCAAACCGCGCTCGGACACGTAGAGCGTGCACTGCCACCAGTGATTCTCCATCGGCGCCAGCGCCAGCCGTGTCTTGCCCACGATCTGCGTCCACATGTGCAGGGTTGCGTAGGTATCGCGCCACGCGGCCAGCGGCAGCGCCGGCCAGACACTTTCGTGCGAATGCGATTCGACGGCCGACATCCGGAAACTCCTCGAGCAGGAAGGCTACGACTGCTTCGCGTCCGCTTGCCGCGGCGATGCGAACCACCCATCGATTCCGCCGGCCAGCGGCCGCACGCGCTTGTATCCGTGGCGCAGCAGCAAGCGCGTGGCCTTCGCCGCCGACGCCTCGTTCGGGCAGGCGCACAGCACCACGATCTCCTGATCGAGCGGCACTTCCTGCAGCGCCCTGCGCAGGTCTCGGAGTTCGATCTCGCGCGCGCCGGGCACCCGTCGCGGATCCTCGCTCCGCGCGGCCGTCGACCTCAGGTCGACGAGGATCGGACCCGACGCATCGCCGAGCAGATGTTCGATCTCGTGCCGATGCACTCGGTGGGTCCGCACGAATCGCAGCAACCGCTGCCGTTCCGCCCAGCGGAGCGCCAGATACAGGACCAGCAGCCCGACCAGGACCCAAAGCGCCCCGACTCCGAGGTCGGACAGCGCGGAGAGCACGGCCTCCACCTCCCGATGGAAGATGACTCCCGTTCCGACAAACAAGATCGCCCACGCACTCGTGCCGAGCGTGTCGAACAGCACGAAGCGCAGAGGACTCATCCGCATTGCACCAGCCAGCGGCGCCGCCACGGAGGAAACGCCGGGGATGAACCGGGCGATCATGACCGTCGCCACGCCCCAGCGTGAGAAGACGTTCTCCGTTTCCCGGACACAGACATCGGGTGACATCGTGATGCGGCAGACGAGGCCAAGGACTCGCCGGCCGTAGCGGCGTCCGATCAGGTACCAGGTGACGTTCGCGATGCCGGAGGCGAGGACCGCCACCGCGACGACGGCAGACGCGGTGAATCCGCCTTCGACCGACAGCGCGCCGGCGACGACAAGCACCGGCACTGCCGGCACCGGGGCGCCGAGCTGCTCGACGAGGACGTTCAGGAAGACGAGCAGCGGTCCGTGCTGCTGCAGTAGCCCGGTCAGGGATTCCATTGCCCGGCTTCCCTCTTCTAGTTTTGTTTGGGAGGACGTTGTGGTCTAGCGCGACACCGGATTCGAGTCACGACACTTGCTGTCGTCGTGGCGCTGCAGTGCCACCGCCCACCACTCAGGCGCGCCGTTGATCGACGCTCCACGCACCGGGGCCGAACGCCACGAGGAGCAGCAGCCCGCCCACGACGGCGAAATTCTTGAAGAAGAACAGTTCCTGGACCATTTGCTGGTCGGCCGGTACTGACCAGAAGGCGTGAAAGAAGTACGTGGCCACGAGCGTGAAGAAGGCAAGCGCCAAGGCAGCGATCCGCGTGCCGAAGCCGAAGACGAGCGCCAGACCGGCCCCGATCTCGACAATGATGGCCGCAACGGCCGCGGCGGACGGCATAGGTAGACCGACCGAGCCAATGTAACCGACGGTGCCGGCGAACCCCGTGATCTTGGAGAAGCCGGCAGGGACGAACATGAGCGCGAGCAGCAAGCGGCCGACGAGAGACAGGGGGTTCTGGAGTGAGTTGAGCATGGTTTGCTTTCCGGGCTCGAAGTAAGTTGAAGGGACGAAGCAGGCTGCCAGATCGAAGTCGAGGACTTCAGTGATCCGCGCCTGCTTCGTCGTTGGTTTCGTGCTCGCTGATGCTATCCCTGGCGCAGCCAGGCGGGCGCGATGTTGGTGCCCAATCCTGCCCCATAACCGAGGTAGATGTTCAGCCCGGCCAGCGGCTCCAGGTAGCGCGCGTTCTTCAGCGCGCCGGCGCCGACGACGTCGAAGCCGATCGAGCGCGCGATCTCGGACACCGTTGCCTTCGCCGGCGCATCGTCGCTGGCGACGAACACTGGCACGGTCTTGCCACCGCCGAGGCTGGCACCTTCGGCCAGCACCGAGGCGAACACCGTGTTGAACGCCTTGACGACATGCGCGTTTGGCACGGCCTTGGCAATCTCTTCTGCGGCGGAGGTGGTATGGCCGACCGTAAGACCCATGTAGTCCGCGGTCAGCGGGTTGGTCACGTCGACGACGACCTTGCCGTCGAGCGCGCCCAGCGCCTTCAACGCCGGCACGGCGTCGTCGTAGCCGGTGGCCAGGATCAGCACGTCGCTGGCCGCGGCTTCGGTGGCACTGACCGCGCGTGCGCCGTGTTGCGCTGCGAGTTGCTGCGCCTTTTCGGCGTTGCGACCGGTGACGCGAACGTCGTGCCCGGCCTTCTTCAGTTGCTTGACGAAGCCCGAGCCCATGTTGCCCGAGCCGATGACGGTGACTTTCATGACGATTCCTTGATCTGTGTGGTCGTTGTCTGAGGTGTCGCACCCGCGGCAGGCCGATCACTCGGCACGCCGCGCGTTCGCAATCGCTCAGGCCGTGGGTTCGGTCGGACGAGCGCGCTGCAGTTCGGCGCGGACTTCTGCACGGGAGCGCTGGCTTGCCGTCGCTTCGAGCACCGGATAAACATCGCCGCGGATCAGCGGCACGGTTGATTTCAGCTCGGCCTGCACTTCGGCACGGGTCTTGGCCGACTTCTGCACTTCGTCAACTGGATACTGGCCGCCGCCAGCCAGGGCCGTGCTCGCGAACAGCGCGCCGCTCAAGGTCAGGGCAAACCGGTTCAGGTTCGTGTTCATTGTCATTCCTTTGAAAGTTGGTTCGGAGGGTCAGAGCCGATGCCTTGTGCATCGATGAACGCACTTTAGGTTGCGGTGCACCGCGGAAACAGGGCGCAGGGCGAGAGGGATCGTTACGATTGGCGTAACGATGAAGGGGAACGACGATGGATCTCGCCTACGCGATGAAGGTGCTGGTCAAGGTGGTCGATGCGGGCAGCTTCGCGCGTGCCGCGGAGGCGCTGGACACCTCGACCGCCGCGGTGTCGCGGCAGATCGGAGCGCTCGAAGCGCATCTCGGTGCGCGGCTGCTGAACCGCACCACGCGCCGCCTGTCGATGACCGACGCCGGCGCCGAGTTCTGCGAGCGCAGCCGCGCGATCCTCGGCGAGATCGCCGAGGCCGAGGCCGTGGCCGGCCAGCAGTCTCTGCAACCGGTCGGCCTGCTGCGCATCACCGCGCCGCTGTCGTTCGGCGTGACCGAGTTGTCCAGGCTGCTGCCGGCGTTTCGCCAACGCTATCCGCAGCTCCGGCTCGACGTGGACCTGACCGACCGCGTGGTCGATCTGGCCAACGAAGGCGTCGACGTCGGCCTGCGTATCGCACAGGAGCTTGGCGACAACTTGGTTGCCCGTCGCATCGCTCCAGTCAGCATGGTCGTCTGCGCCTCGCCGATCTACCTGAAGCGGCGTGGGGTGCCGCGCACGCCGGCCGAGCTCACCCAGCACGAGACGCTGAGCTTCAGCTACCTGTGGGTGGGCGACGACTGGCCGTTCACCGATGCACAGGGCACCCGGACGCGTGTGCGCGTCCAGCCCGCCGTGCACGCGACCAACGGCGACCTGCTGCGCGAACTGGCCGTGGCCGGCGGCGGGATCATCCTGCAGCCGAGCTTCATCGTCGGCACGGAACTGGCGCGCGGCACGCTGGTGCCGCTGCTCACCGATTACCGCACGCTTGATCTGAGCCTGTTCGCGGTGTATCTGAGCCGGCGGCAGTTGTCGAGCAAGGTGCGCGTGTTCATCGACCACCTGGTCGAAGCGATCGGCGACGAGCCGCCGTGGGAGCAGTGGCAGCGAAGCAAGGCCCTCGTCGGGAGAGGCCGCCGAACGCGGAACAGCGGGCGAACGGCCCGCTCGCGTTGAGTCAAACGCCTCGGTGTCGGTCGGCCGGGCGGTCCGGTCGCGCCAACCGGGCCAGGGCCGACCGCCGTGCCGTCAGTCCGCGCGTTTCACGGCGCGTCGCTTGCCGAAGGTTCGCGGACGGCTGCTTCTGGCCGAACCCGGGTCTACGCAGGTCGCCACAAACCGGCCAGCGACCGAACAGCCGCTTCCAAACGACCTGACCGCGAGCAACCGACCCGAACCGGTCTCCGGGCCGCGAGCGGAACGGTCGTCCAGCGCGGCGTAATCAACCGGTGCTTGGAGGCATTCGCCAGCGGCGGACTATGAATCCGCTGGTGAAGTGTCGAATTTCTTTACACCTGCGTGACCGTCAAAATCGCAAGTACCTGTTTTCTTGCTGCATTGTGTTCTGGCATAGAAACTGCTTAACCCGTGGGAGACGCACCTTTCCAGGTGAAACTGCCACGGAGGCTATTGATGAGAGTGAACATTCTTTCGCTTGCTGCGGCCATGGCTGTTGGTCTGTTCGTGACCACGGCTCAGGCTGCGCCAATCTATGCCGATACGCTGGTGGCATCCTCCAACGTCACGTCATTTGGCAGCGGCAACGTAACAGGCGCTCCTGACGGCGGCGGCCTCTTCCTCGGCTCGACGTTCGATCCGCCAGCGCAACTCGGTACTTTCACCGTGTCCTTTGCTACTCCCCTCGGAAACGGTGCTGGTGCAGATCTCGTCGTTGTCGAACTCGTCAGTTCGGCAAACGAGACGTTTAACGTGGAGGTGAGTTCGGACAACGTGCTGTATACGCTGTTGGGCGAATTCAGCGCGACGAACAATCAGATTGACTTCGGTTCGTTCGGTGGCCCCGTAAGTTACGTTCGACTTACCAACACAAGTAGTGCAGTATCAGCCGATATCGATGCGCTTTACGGTAACTTTGCCGCGTCTGTCCCCGAACCCGGTACCCTCGCCCTTCTCGGCCTCGGCCTCGCCGGTCTAGCCGCTTCGCGTCGGCGCAAGCAGTAATCGGCAACGCTTGCCCACAAGCCCCGCTTCGGCGGGGCTTTTTGTTTGAGCGGGCGACCGCTGCGGAGCGAATTTCGCCACGCTGGCGACCGGCAGCTGATGGCCGTTTGTTCGCTTTCCCGTTTAAGCCCGACAGTTGACGTTGGCGGCCGGCGCCCGATTTCCCAGCTCCCGCTTTCGGTGAGCCAGGGAAATTTCAGCACCCGGCCACTTCCGGGCATTCATGCGCTCCTGACCCGCCATTCGGGATGACCGCTGATGAGTCGGAGCTGACTTCTCACTGGAAACAGCGAAGCCTACCGATAGCTCTCCATTGCTGAAACTTGAGAAGGCCGGGCGGGAGAGATCGCCCCCGCGAACAACCCGCAGCGAGCGCCATCGGTCAGGGCGCCGGCTCAATCTGAATGATCGTGTACTGAGTGCCGACCTTCTCAGCGAGGAAGCGCACCTTGTCGCCGACCTTCAGGCTGTCGGCCCAGGTCGGATCCTTGAGCACGAACCACATCGACATCGGCGGCATGTCCAGGCTCCTGATCTCGCCGTGACGCAGGTTGACCTTGCCCTGCCCCTTGTCGATGCGGCGGACCTCGCCGTCGGCGAGCTCCTTGGCTACATCGGCGGGTGCGGCAGTGCTCGCGGCGGCCTGCGCGTTCGCCGCCGGGGCCGGGGCGGCGCCAATGGCCGACAGTGCGAGCGTCAGCAGCAGGGGACGGATGACGAATCGATGCATGGTGTGATCTCCGGGCTGTTCAGCGATAGCTCTGGAACACGCGCGCGCTGCCGTCGCGCAGCACGAGCAGCACGTCGTAGGGGTCGACCTTGTTGCCGTACTTCGGTCCGTCCATGCCGGGCGAGCCGAACGGCATCTCAGGCACGGCCAGCCCAACCGCCTGCGGTCTTTCGATCAGCAGGCGGCGAATCTCGCGCGCTGGCACGTGGCCTTCGACCACGTAGCCGTCGACCACGGCGGTGTGGCACGAGCCGTAGCGCGCCGGCAGGCCAAGCCGGGCACGCGCCGCGTTGTTGCCGACGTCGTGCGCGACCACGCTGAAGCCGTTGGCCTTCAGGTGGTCGATCCAGTCGTTGCAGCAGCCGCAGGTCGGGCTCTTGTAGACCTCGATGCGTGCTGCACTCTGCGCTAGGGCGGGAAGGGCAGTGGCGAACGTGGTGCTGATCACGGCTGCGAGGAGCCGGCGTCGCTTGTGCATGGCCTCACCTCGGCAGAACCTTGATCGTGCCGACCATGCCGGCCTCGAAGTGGCCGGGGATCAGGCAGGCGAACTTGAAGTCCCCCGGCCGGGTGAACTGCCAGACGATCTCGTTGCGCTTGCCGGGGTCCACGTGCGCCATGTAGGGCTCGTCGTGTTCCATGTCCGGGTGCTTCTTCATCAGCTCGGCGTGCTCCTGTAGTTCCTTGTCGGTGCCGATCACCAGCTCGTGCAGCGCCTTGCCGGCGTTGCGCACGCGCAGACGCAGCGTGTCGCCCTGGCGCACCGTGATGCTGTCCGGCTTGAAGCGCATCGTGTCGAGCATCTCGATGTCCACGGTGCGGGTGACTTTCTTCGGGTCGCCGGTGCGGCCGAAAGCGGTGTCGATCATCTCCAGATTCGGCCCTTGGCCGTGCGCCTGCAGTCCGTGGGCCTGCGCCGCGGCCGCGACGAGCAGGGCGGCGACGGCGACGATCAAGTAGTGCATGGGAATCTCCTGTTGAGTGCGTGGTTCGGTTTCGATGACGCGCTTTCCGTTCGCGCTGCAGGTTCAGCGGTGCTCGTGGCCGTTCGGCTTGCGCACGCGCACCTCGACCTCGCGCCGGCCGGTGCCGCGCGCGGTGGCCGGGTCGATCTCGGTGGCGCGCGAGGTTGGTGCGCGCACCGGGTTCAGGCTTTCGCCCTTCCACTCGTAGGCGACCGTGCCCGGCGGGTGCCGGTAGTGGCCGGGGTCGCGGTAGTCACCGCGCGCCTGGCCCTCGCGCACCTTGACCACGGTGAACATGCCGCCCATCTCGATCGGCCCGAACTGTCCGTGCCCGGTCATCATCGGCAGCGTGTTGTCCGGCAGCGCCATGTCCATCTCCTGCATGTCGGCCATGCCGCGCTCGCCCATCACCATGTACTCGGGGATCAGGCGGTTGATCTGGGTGACGACCTCGCGGTGGTCGACGCCGATCATGGTCGGCACGTCGTGCCCCATCGGGTTCATCGTGTGGTGGCTCTTGTGGCAGTGGAAGGCCCAGTCGCCGGGCTCGGTGGCGTCGAACTCGATCGCGCGCATCTGGCCGACAGCGATATCGGCTGTCACCTCGGGCCAGCGCGCGGCTGGCGGCGTGTAGCCGCCGTCGGTGCCGGTGACGACGAACTCGTGGCCGTGCAGGTGGATCGGGTGGTTGGTCATCGTCAGGTTGCCGATGCGGATGCGCACGTGGTCGCCCAGCCGCACCGGCAGCGGGTCGATGCCGGGGAAGCTGCGCGAATTCCACGTCCACAGGTTGAAGTCGAGCATCGTGTTGATCTTCGGCGTGTAGCTGCCGGGCTCGATGTCGTAGGCGTTCAGCAGGAAGCAGAAGTCGCGGTCGGCGTCGCGGTAGCCGGGCGTGCGCTTCGGATCCCTCGGGTGCGTGACCCAGAAGCCCATCATGCCCATCGCCATCTGCACCATCTCGTCGGCGTGCGGGTGGTACATGAAGGTGCCGGGTCGGCGGGCCTCGAATTCGTAGACGTAGGTCTGGCCCGGCTTGATCTGCGGCTGCTGCAGGCCGCCCACGCCGTCCATGCCACTCGGTAGCCGCTGGCCATGCCAGTGGATGGTGGTGTGCTCGGGCAGCTTGTTGGTGACGAAGATGCGCAGCTTGTCGCCTTCGACCACCTCGATCGTCGGGCCGGGCGACTGCCCGTTGTAGCCCCATAGGTGCGCCTTCATGCCGGGTGCGATCTCGCGCACCACGGGTTCGGCCACCAGGTGGAACTCCTTCCAGCCGTTGTTCATGCGGAAAGGAAGGGTCCAGCCGTTGAGGGTGACGACCGGGTTGTACGGCCGGCCCGCAACCGGGGCAAGGGGTGGCGCAGTGGTGGGGCCGGGTGCGACCGCGGCTTCGGGAACCGCGCCCATCGCCGCGCGGCTGACCCCGGCGGCGCCGAGCAGAGCGCCGGCGCCGGCCAGGAAGTGTCGTCGTGAAGTCATGCGGATTCCTCGGAATTCAATGGGGCTTGGCGGCACTGGCGGCCACCGCGGCGGCGGACTCCAGCGCGGGAGCGCCCGCAGGCCGGCCGATCAGCGCCGCCTGCAGCGCGGCGTCGGCGAGCCAGAAGTCGCGTTGGGCATCGATCGACTGGATCACCGAGCCGATCTGCTCGCGCGCATCGGCCAGAAGGTCGAACACGCCGATCAGCATGCCGTTGTACTTGAGCAGCATCTCCTCTGCGATGGTCTTGCGCAGCGGCACGATCTCGTCGCGGTAGTGGCGCGCGAGGTCATGAGTCGTGCGGTAGGCGCTATAGGTCTCGCGCAGCTGCGAGGTCGCATCGACGGCGACCTGGGCGGTGCGGTTCAGCGTCGCCGTGTAGACGGCCTGCGCATTGGCGCGCCGCGCGTCGCCGAAATCGAACAGCGGCAGCGGGAACTCGATTTCGTATCCCTTCTTCGGCTCCTCGCCCGTCTCGCTGACGTAGCGGCCCGCAAGGTGCAGGCCGTCGATCACGCTGGTCGCGCGGATCAGGCCGAGGCCGCGGGCGGTGGCGTCGAGTTCGGCGCGCGCCATTCTCACGTCGAGCCGTTCGTCGAGCGCGCGCCGGGCCAGCTCAGCTTCGTCGCGCGGTGCCTTCGGCAAGTCGGGCAGCCGTTCGGGCAGGGTCAACTGCGCCGCCTGCGTCGCAGACAGCCCGAGCACGCGCACCAGCGCCTCCCGCGCGGCAGTGGCGGCGTGCTGCGCGCGCGCAAGCTGCGCGGCGGCGTCGGCGTAGAACGCCTGCTCGCGCGCACGCTGCAGTCGGCTGTAGTTGCCGACCGACTGCATCCGCCGCGCCAGTTCCGCGCTCGCCTCGGCCGCCTGCTTGACCTGTACGAAGTACGCAAGCGACTGCTGCGCGGCCACGGCGCGCACCCAGGCCTGCCGGGCCTCGGTTGCCGTTGACAGCACGTCGCCCGCGCTGCGCAGGCGCAGCTGTTGCTGCTGCTGTTCGGCGATCCGTGTGCGTGCCGGCAGCGTCAGCAGGTCGAGCAGCGAAATGGTTAGCGTGCGCTCGATGTCCTTGAACGTGTTGCCGTCGACGTTTCGCACCATGCGTTCGAAGGCGAACACCGGGTTCGGCAGCCGCGCGGACTGGGTGGCAGCGGCGGACGCGGCCTCGCCTTGCGCGAGCAGCGTCTGCAGCCCCGGACTGTAGGCAAGCGCGATGCGCACCGCATCGTCCGCGGACAGCGGCCTGGCGAGCAGCCGATCGACTTCGGCGGCCGCATCGCGCCGCGCCTCGTCGGTCGCAAGCCACTTGACCTCGGCACCGACGGTGCTGCGCGTGAAGTCCTGCAGTTGCTCGCGATCACCCTCGATCGTCAGCGCCGCGCAACCACTGAGCAACGCGACCAGCGCGAGCAGCGGCCATCGACGAAGGGGGGTCATTTGGGCGCTCCGTGGTGAGCATCGTGGCCGTCCGCGGCCGGCGACGGTGGGCCGGCGGGGCGTTGCGGCGGCAGCGCCGGCGCACGCAGTGCTTCGCGGGACTCGCGGCCATACGCCTGCCAGCCGCCGATCTGGCGTACACGCTCGTTCGCCTTCGGCCATGGCGCGACGGACTCGTCCTGGTACGCGCGGTAACCCGTCAGCGCCGAGCGATAGGCAACATCGTTGGCCGGCGCCGGCGCCCGACTCTGCGGAGCGCGAGCTTCGGCAACGCCTGCCGACTCGTCCGCAACCGTCAATGGCTGCGCCTGCACGCCGACGCAAACCAGGGCGATCGTCAGCGAGCACATCATCCTCGATATGGACATCTTCATTTCCCGTGATGGACAAGACGACTGGACTGACGCACGACATGGCGCGCAACAGCGCATAGCTGCGACGCAGGCGCGCCGTCGCTGCCGAAAATCAGGTCAGGCGCGCGCCGTTGGCGGCGGGGACGGGACGTCGAGAATGACAGACACGTAGTGCGTCGCGCACGCCCAGCAACTGCGCCACCGCCCTTTTTCCCCGGCGAGCGGCAGCAACGGCGCCGACACAATAGCCATGCTGAGATGCGGGCAGCCGTTCTCGAGGATTCCGCCGTCAGGCGCATCGGCCTGGGCGGCTTGAGCAACACAGGCACGTAAGTGTTCAAGAGCGCCTGCCACCGCATGTGCCGAAGGCGCGGCTCGGTCTTTCCCCGCTGCCGCGGCCGCATGCACAAGAGTGCCGGGCTCCTGATGATGCTGATGGGCATGTCCCGGCACACCCAGGATCGGCACGACGCCGGCCGCCACCACTCGAAGGGGCAGCACGATCGCTATCAGCAACGCGAGGCCTCGAATCAGACGCTTGTCCACGATGAAACGTATCGCCAACGTTGTTCGTAGAAGGTTCCCGTCGGAGCATTCGACACCAGACGGACGGCCATCAGCGGCACGCTTGCAGCCACCGGTCTCAGCGGCGGCAGAAGGACCGGTAGGGTCAGCACGGGACGGCGGAACACGGGCGGGCCTGAACGACGCACCGACAGTGACAGTCTGAGGGACGACCAAGTTCCAGACATAACCGATGCGCAGAGACCTCGCCGGCCGCATCCACTGAGGTCTCCTCAGGTCCGGGCCGGCAGATTGGCGGCCGCGGAGGGAAACGACAACAAGAACCGCGTTTCGCCTTCGCCGCTGCCGTTGACTGTCACGGCGCCGCTATGCAACTTCATGATGGACTGCACGATCGCCAGCCCCAGTCCGACACCCTCGCCCTCGCGGCCGTCGGTGTCGGCGTGCGCAAAACGGCTGAAGA
The DNA here is from genome assembly GCA_016716275.1 of Burkholderiales bacterium. Taxonomy (GTDB): domain Bacteria; phylum Pseudomonadota; class Gammaproteobacteria; order Burkholderiales; family Burkholderiaceae_F; genus JADJWR01. The sequence goes on from JADJWR010000003.1 coordinate 144,847, forward strand.
GGCGATCCCTGACTTGCGCCGGGATCGGTTGGCCGCGGTTGCTGACTTGAAGCGTTGTCGCCAGCGGCCTGTCCTCGATTCGGATCGTGATCTCGCTGCCGGGCTCCGCGTGGCGCACCGCGTTCGACACCAGGTTGCTCACCGCACGTTCGATCATCAGCGGATCCGCCTCGATGCGACCGTCGCCGCTGACGGCCAGCGAGACGTTCCTGTCGGCGAGGATCGGCTCGTAGAACTGCTGCATCTTCAGCGCTACCGCGCGCAGGTCGACCGGCCGCCGCGACACGCGCGTCTGGGGATTGTCGGCACGCGCGAGGAACAGCATGTCGCCGACCATGCGCGACAGGCGCTCGAATTCCTCCATATTGGATTCGAGAGCAGCCCGATACTCGTCGGCGCTGCGGCCGCGCGACAGCATCACTTGCGTCTGGCCGATCAGATTGGAAAGCGGCGTGCGCATTTCATGCGCAAGATCGGACGAGAACTCGTTCAGGCGCGTGAACGACTCCTGCAGTCGATCGAGCATCGCGTTGAACGCGGAAGCCAGTTCGCGCAGTTCGACGGGCGGGTCTTCGACGGACAGCCTTTCGCCGAGTTGCTCGGCCGAGATCTGCTTGGCAGTATCCGCCATCGAGCGCAGCGGGCGCAGGCCCGAGCGCGCGATGCCGTAGGCCGCACCCAGTCCCAGCAGTGCGCTCAGCAGCACCGCAAGTAAGATTTCCCGCAGATGCCTGGCGAGCAGCCTGTCGGTTTCGGTCGTGTCCGATTCGACGAACACGGCGACCGCCTCGCCGGTGCGCAGGTGTGCCCAGCGGCCGAAGGCACGCACCGAGTGGCCGTCGTTCGCTAGGCGCCGCGCCTGCGCCGATTCGAGCAGCGCGGTGCGCGCGCCCGCCGGCACGCGCGGAGTGCGCGTGGCGAACCACACGCGGCCGTCGGCGCCGGCGACGTACAGGGTCAGCCGATCGTGGCCGACGACCATGTGCGCCAGGGCGGAATCACGTGTATCGCTCGGGGCGAGCGAATCGATACGGCTGAGCTCCTCGACAGCCAGTGCCGTCTTGCCATGCAGTTCGTTGTCGTCACGCTGGGTCAGATCCACGGTCAGCGCGTGGTACAGATAACCTCCGGCACCGAGCGACAGCGCGGCCAGTGCCAGCGCGAACAGCAGCGCCAGGCGCGTGGTGATCGAATACCTGCTCAAGCGCCGGCCGCTCACGACTGCGCCGCACGATCCTCGAGCACGTAGCCGACGCCGCGGATCGTATGGATGAGCTTCTGCTCGAACGGATCGTCGACCTTGGCGCGCAGTCTCTTAACGGCGACCTCAACCACATTGGTGTCGCTGTCGAAGTTCATGTCCCACACCTGCTCGGCGATGAACGTCCGCGACAGCACTTCGCCAGCGCGCCGCATGAACAGCGCCAGCAGCGTGAACTCCTTCGCGGTGAGATCAATGCGGTGCCCGGCGCGAAACGCGCGATGCCGCGGCAGGTCCAGTTCCAGATCGGAGACCCGAACGACCTCCGGCTCGACAGCCTTTCCCCGTCGCAAGACGGTGCGGATTCGCGCCAGCAACTCCGAGAACGCGAAGGGCTTGACCAGGTAGTCGTCGGCCCCGAGTTCAAGGCCCTTGACGCGGTCCTCTACCTTGTCGCGCGCGGTCAGGAACAGCACCGGGGTGTCCTTTTGCCTGCGGATATCGGCAACCACCTTCCAGCCATCCATCTTCGGAAGACCCACGTCCAGGATCACCAGCTGGTAGTCGCCGGTGGTGGCGTAGAACTTGCCATCGATGCCGTCGTGCACGACATCGACCACGAATCCGTTTTCAGTTAACCCTCGCTTCAGGTACTCGCCGGTCTTCGGGTCATCTTCGACCACCAGGATTCTCATCGCGCGCTCCGCGATCGGGCGGTAGGTGCTGCACTCGTTCCCATCGGCAAAGCGTAGGCAAACGCTCATGCCTCGGAGTTAACAGCCAGATTACAACTTTGTCATCTCGGCGCCTGTCGCACGCCCGGTCGGCCGGGACTCTTGATGGCACGCAAAGCTGACAGACCTGTAATCGGCGCGTAAGCGTGGCCATCGGCCACCCTGCCGATACTGGCCCTCAGAACGCCCATGCGTATCGGCCGCCAATCCCGGCGGCCCCGCGACCCGGGTGATCGGGAGTGAATGATGAAACGGACCCTTCTCGCCGCAACCGCTGTCCTGGCGCTGGCCGGACCGCTGCTTGCCTACGCCGCACCCGACGAGGCGCAGCGGCAGATGATGCAGCGCTCGGTCGAAGCGCGAAGCAAGCTCGAGGCAGCGCAGAGCGTGCAAGGCACTCAGCGCGACAAGCTGCTCCAGGAGCACATGGCGCTGATGCAGCAGATGATGACCCAGATGACATCGGCGCGTCCCGGCCCCAATGCCACCGCACCGCAGATGCGCGAGTGGATCGACGAGCACATGAAACTGATGGACGACATGATGAAGCAGATGATGCAAGGCGAGCGAATGATGATGGGCTCGCATGGGCAGATGATGGGCCCGACCGGAGGGCAGATGAAGAAGCAGTAAAGCGCACTGGCAGCCGCGCCGTCAGCCGAGGGACCGGCCGGCCCGCCATCAGGGATGGACATGAACCACGACACGCACGACGCACATGGGGCACCCGACCAGCAGCGCGGGTTTCGCGGCCGAATGAACTGGGTGCTGATCGGCTTTCTGGCGATCGCTGCCTACTTCCTGTTCACCGAGCATCGCGCGCACGTGGTGAACTTCCTGCCGTTCCTGCTGCTCGCCGCCTGCCCGCTGATGCACCTGTTCCACGGCCACGGTGGTCATGGCGGTCATGTCGCCCATGGCGGTAGTGGCAAGCCCGATCCTGAGCGCCGCGACGGCGCCGCGCGGTGAACGGGTCGTCACAACCTTCGGCCTACGGGCTGTGGTCGCTGGTAATCATCAACACGCTGGTGTTCGCGGTCTTCGCCTTCAGCTTCTATCAGCCGAAGACGCGGCGCGACTGGCGCAGCCTGGGCGCGTTCATCGCGTTCCTGCTCGCGCTCTTCACGGAAATGTACGGCTTTCCGCTGACGATCTATCTGCTGTCAGGCTGGCTGACCACCCGGCTGCCGGGCATCGACTGGTTCTCGCACGATGCCGGGCACCTGCCTGAAATGCTTTTCGGTTGGCGCGGGGAGCCGCACTTCGGGCCGTTCCACCTCGCGAGCAACGCGTTGATCCTTGGCGGCTTCGTCCTGCTTGCGTCGGCGTGGCGGGTACTGCATGCGGCACAGCAGCGCGACGGGCTCGCCACGACCGGCCCATACGAGCACATCCGCCATCCCCAGTACGCCGCGTTCATCCTCATCGTGACGGGGTTCCTGCTGCAGTGGCCGACGATCCTGACACTGGCGATGTATCCGATTCTCGTCTACATGTACGTGCGGCTGGCACGGCGCGAGGAAGCCGATGCGATGACGCGGTTCGGTGATACGTATCGCGCCTACATGGCAGCCACGCCGGCGTACTTTCCCCGCTTGAGTCGGCCTGGCCACAGGGGATCGATCCAATGAACCGGAGCGACGCGATTCGAGCGGTTGCGCCCGTCGACCGAAACGGCCGCGTTGGGCGTCTCGGCGCAGATCGAGTGCAGAAGGACCCGCGTTGCAGGGCGGACTAGCGGCTGGGCAACGGTACGACGCGCGAAGCTTGCCATGTACCACAACGGCTTGTCCTTCTTCGGCATGCACGCGATCTGGTGGCTTGTCTGGATCGCCGTGATCGCCTCGGTCGTGCTGCTGCTCGTGCGTGCGCCAGGCCGACGCGGAGACGACGCGAAGACAACGCCGAATGCTCCGCGCGAGACGCCGCTCGAAATCCTGCGCCGCCGCTACGCGGCAGGCGAGATCTCGGCGAACGAATACGAGGAACGCAAGGCCGTGCTCGAACGCGACGCGCTGCCCGCCAGACCCGGAGGTGGTGCGTGACAGGACCCTGGAACGATGGGCCGAGGCGAACGCGGCGGTCGGGAACTCGCTCGACGACACAAGACTTAACGTTCGGAGTCACCGGTCGGAGAGCGGGAAGATCCAATTGTTTGTCCGGGAGGCCGCAATGAACTGCAAACAAAGCGCACTCACGACGCGTGCGGCAAGGCCAGGGACCGGCTCGCGCCGCAGCAGCGCGATCAGTCACGCCACTTCGGTCCCAATTGAGCCGGCGCGCCGGCGATCGAATCGATGATCGGGCAGGTCGGTCGCCGCGCCGAATGCTCGCACTCGCCGATCAGATGCTCGAGCACCCTGGCCATCCTTTGCAGGCCATCGAGCCGATCTCGTATCTGCGCGAGCCGCTGCGATGCGATGCGGCGGATCGATCGGCGGTCCGCGCCATCCTGCAGCTGCAGCAGCTCGGCGATCTCTTCCAACGTGAAGCCGAGCTGCTGCGCGCGGCGGATGAAGACGAGCCGCGCGGCATCAGCGGTGCCATAGCGGCGCACGCTGCCGGTGCCTCGGGCCCCCTTGTCCGGCAGTGGCAGCAGGCCGCGGCGCTGGTAGTAGCGCACCGTTTCGACGTTGACGGCGGCGGCGGCGGCCAGCCCGCCAATGGTCATGTCGCGATCGCTCATCGCGTCTCCCTTGTGCTTGACTCCGTACCCGGATACGGAGTCTAGGCTGCGCCGGTACTTCAACGAACGGGAGAAGGTTGATGCTGAAGCGAACCCAAGGCACCGATTTGGAGCGGGATCGGCACGCAGGCCATGTCGGCTGCACGCACGGCGATCGACATGCGCACTCGCCTCAAGCGCATTCGCATGGCGAGCACGCGCCTCATCACGACCATGGCCACGGCGCGGTGCCAGCCACGCCGGATGCGGCGACGGCGCCGGGCACGATGTACACGTGCCCGATGCATCCGCAGATCCGCCAGCCGCAGCCGGGCAACTGCCCGATCTGCGGCATGGCGCTCGAACCCGAGCTGCCATCGCTGGACGAAGGGCCGAACCCGGAGTTGGTCGACTTCACGCGCCGCTTTTGGTTGACGCTGCCGCTGACCGCGATCGTCACCGTGCTGGCGATGGTTGGCCATCGGCTGCAGTGGTTCGCGCCGGCCACACAGAGCTGGATCGAGCTCGCGCTCGCCGCGCCGGTCGTATGGTGGGCCGGCTGGCCGTTTTTCGTGCGCTGGCGGCAGTCCCTTGTCAATCGGAGTCCGAACATGTGGACGCTGATCGGCACCGGTGTGGGCATCGCGTACGTCTACAGCGCGGTGGCGACGATCGCGCCGCAGCTGTTTCCTGCGTCTTTCGTCGAGCATGGCCGCATTGCGGTGTACTTCGAGGCGGCGGTGGTGATCGTGTCGCTGACGCTGCTCGGCCAGGTGCTCGAACTGCGCGCGCGCTCGGCGACCACGGCGGCGATCAAGGCCCTGCTGGGGCTGGCGCCCAAGACCGCGCGCCGGCTGCGCGATGACGGCACGGAAGAGGACATCCCACTGGCGCACGTCCACGTCGGCGATCGGCTGCGCGTGCGGCCGGGTGAGAAGGTGCCGGTCGACGGCGTGGTGCTCGACGGCCGCTCGTCGATCGACGAGTCGATGCTGACGGGCGAGCCGATCCCGGTCGAGAAGCAGCCGGGCGAGCGTGTGATCGGCGCCACCATCAACGGCACCGGCAGCCTGATCATGCGCGCGGAGAAGGTCGGCGCCGAGACGGTGCTGGCGCAGATCGTGCAGATGGTCGCCGCCGCGCAGCGCTCGCGTGCCCCGCTGCAGCGAATGGCCGACGCGGTGTCGTACTGGTTCGTCCTCGCCGTCGGCGCGATCGCGCTCGCCACGTTCTTCGCCTGGGGCCTGTTCGGCCCCGAGCCGTCGTGGGTGTACGGCACGATCAATGCGCTCGCAGTGCTGATCATCGCCTGTCCGTGTGCGCTGGGGCTCGCCACGCCGATGTCGGTGATGGTCGCCACCGGCCGCGCGGCGACCTCGGGCGTGCTCTTCAAGGATGCGGAGGCGATCGAGCACCTGCGGAGAATCGACACGCTGATCGTCGACAAGACCGGCACGCTGACGCTCGGTAAGCCGGCATTCCGCTCGCTGATCGCCACTCCCGGCTACGGCGAGAACGACGTGCTGCGCGCGGCCGCCAGCCTCGACGCCGGCTCCGAGCATCCGCTGGCCGAGGCGATTGTCGCCGAGGCGCGCCGGCGCGGCCTGAGTCTCGCCGCAGCGCAGGACTTCGAGTCGTCGACCGGCATCGGCGTACGCGGGCGAGTCGCTGACGCGACCGTCGCGGTCGGCAACACGGTGCTGATGAAAGAGCTCGGTGTGGACGTGGCGCATCTGGCGGGCGAGGCCGATCACTTACGCGGGCAGGCCGCAAGCGTGGTGTTCGTCGCGATCGATGGCCGGCTCGCAGGTCTGATCGCTGTCGCCGATCCGGTCAAGGAGTCGACGCCCGACGCGTTGCGCGTGCTGAAGCAGGCCGGTATCCGCGTCGTGATGGCCACCGGCGACGGGCTCGCGACGGCGCGCGCGGTGGCGCAACAGCTGGGAATCGACGAATACCACGGAGAAGTGCGGCCGCAGGACAAGGCTGACCTGGTGGCGAAGTTCAAGCGCGAAGGTCGCCGCGTGGCGATGGCGGGCGACGGAATCAACGACGCCCCGGCGCTCGCCGCGGCCGACGTCGGCATCGCGATGGGCAGCGGCACCGATGTGGCGATGGCAGCGAGCCACGTCACGCTGGTCAAGGGAGACCTGCGCGGCATCGCCCGCGCCAGGGAGCTGTCGCAGGCGACGGTGGCCAACATGAAGCAGAACCTCGCCTTCGCCCTCGTCTACAACGCGCTCGGAGTGCCTATCGCCGCCGGTGTGCTGTATCCGTTCTTCGGGCTGCTGCTGTCGCCGCTGATTGCCGCGCTGGCGATGAGCCTGTCATCGGTCAGCGTGGTCGGCAACGCGCTGCGGCTGCGAAATGCCTAAGCAGCAGGCCGATGAGAATCGCGATCCCTGCGATCTCGTGGCTGGATTCAGCGCGCATCTATTTAGCGGTGCTACTGCCGGGCCACCTGATCTGGGAGATCGCTCAGTTGCCGCTGTACACGCTTTGGGCCGGCGCGACGTGGACGCAGATCGCATTTGCCGTCGCGCACTGCACGGCCGGCGATCTGCTGATCGGCATGAGCGCGATTGGTCTGGCAGTGGTCTTTGCCGGCGATCGCGGCTGGCCGCGGCAGCGCTTCGCGCGTGTGGCCGTGCTCACCGTCGCGATCGGGCTGCTGTACACCGTCTACAGCGAGTGGCTGAACGTCGAGGTGCGCGGCGCCTGGGCGTATGCGGCCGCGATGCCCCGCTTGCCTTGGCTCGAAACAGGGCTCGCGCCGCTCGCCCAGTGGCTCGTGATTCCAACGCTCGGATTGTGGCAAGTGGCGCGGCAATGTCGGCGCGATCACGACACGCGGTGACCACGAATCCGACTACTCGCTGGCAGCAGCATTTCGTTTGCCCGCAAGGCATGCATCTCCGCGCAAGACGTTCGCTCGTCGGCTGGTGCGGAGGTGATCTTCAACAGGCGCCGCGTTCCGGCCGTCTGAATTCTTCTGCGCCGGCCGCTGGTCGTCCGCAGGTGGGCCGATGAGCACTTGACTGATCCCGAAATCTGCTGAGGAACCCCATGAAACGCATCGCAGCGATCACTCTTCCGGCGGTACTGCTTCTTTCGGCCTGCGGCGGCGGAGGTGGCTCAGGCCCTGCCCCGGTCAATCCGCAGCCTTCGAGCGCCGTCGTTCAGGTCAATCTCGGTGACGATCCTGCGGATCGCCTGCTCGCGGCGAGCATGACCGTGAATTCGCTCACTTTCACGAACGCAAGCGGCGCCTCGGTCTCCGTGCTTTCCGCGCCGCGATCGATGGAGATGCTGCAGTCGATGGGCACGGTGACCCCGTTGGCGGTCGCCAATGTGCCGCAGGGCACGTACACAAGCGCGACGATGACCTTTGGCGAGGCCACGGTGACTTACGTCGATCCCGCGACGGGACAAGTGCTGCAGAAGATCGTGAACGGGCCGATGACGGCGAGCTTTCCGTTGAATCCGGCACTCGCGGTCGGCTCCGCTCCGATGGTCGTGAACCTCGATATGAACATGGGCGCGTCGGTCGTCATCGATGCCAACGGCAACGTCACGCTGTCACCTTCGATGACCGCGGCCACGAATCCGCTGGGCAATGGCAGCAGCCATCCGGAAGACGGCGGAATCCACGGCATGGTCGGCATGGTGAGCGGCACCAGCGGCGGTCAGTTCACGCTAGCGATGATGCAGGGCATGAGTGGCCTCTCGCTGATGACCAACGCGAATACGCAGTTCCACGGCATGAGCGGCATGGGGATGATGACTGGAAACATGCTGGTGTCGTTCGATGCTTCACTACAGCCCGATGGCACCTGGATGGCGACGCGGGTTCAGTCGCGGATGGGCGCCGGCGGTGCGATGTCGGCCGGGATGGTGACTGAGGTGAGCGGCAATCCGCCGACGCAACTCGTCATCGCGATGCAAAACGGCATCGGCAACGGCATGGCGGCTACCAGTCTCGCGGGCACGACAACCGTCAACATCGACGAATCGACGCAGTTCTCCATCGATGGCGGCAGCGTCGACCTGACCGACCTGCCGTTTACGCCGTATTTCGACCGTGCCTCGCTCAGCAAGGGTCAGCGCATCGAGGCCTTCAGCACTGGCCAAATGATGCAAGGCGGCGGCATGAACGGCATGAGGGGTGGCACGACGCTGGCGGCCGTTGCGATACAGCTTGGCGAGCAGGGCTTGCGCGGCACGGTTGCAAACTACAGCCGAAGCGGACAGCGGGCGAGCTTCACGCTGACGCTGCCAGCCGACTCGGCATTTGCCAAGCTGACCGGAGCCGCCGCGGTGACCGTCTATCAGCAGCCCTCGACGCAGTTGCGCGCGCTGTCGACAGTCGCCAACGGCAACTCGGTCGTGGTGCGCGGGTTGCTCTTCGTCGACAACGGCATCTTCCGGTTGGTTGCCGACCGTGTCGTCGGCTCGTAGCCGGCGCGGCATCGCATTCGTTGAACTGAGTTCCGTGTATGGCGTCGCGGCGGCGGTCGTGAGACCGTGCGCGGTTGACGCTTGCGGTCGCGCACGCTCTCGAGCAGGCAGCGCCTCGGACGGATTTGCGCATGCAGATCGGCGCCCGAGAACTCTCTCGTTACTGATAAGTAATGCCGTCGTCAGCGTGCCGTGCGTGCCCCGCGCCCACACTGCGAATCGTGCAAGAGAGAACTTGCACACAACCCTGGAAACAACGTTCAACGGAGAATTTCATGTCAACGCGCAAACTGCTTCTCGCCATCGCCTTCGTCGGCGCCGCCGCACCGCTGTCCGCCATGGCCGGTGTCGACTTCGTCCAAGTCAACGGCGAGGCCGGATTCGTTTTGCAGGATGCCCCGGCGGTCGGTCTGACGCGCGCAGAGAAGGTCGCGCTGGACCAGGCGCAGGCCGCGGCTGAAGCGGCGCAACTGTCCGGATGGCGCAATGTCAATGGCGAGGCGGGCTGGATCTTAGAGGGGCACAAGTACGCTCGGGTGAACGGCAAGTTCGTCTGCGTGGACGGCATCGACCACGACAAGCAGGCGAGCGTCGCTCCGATCGCCGAACCCTCCATCTACCGAGGCGCATAGTCGGGCTCCGGTGCGGACGCTCGGGGCGGCAGTCGACTGACCATCACCACCATGGGGCGCTGTAAGCGCCCCATTAGTTTTCCTAGCGCTTCGGCGAATCGGGCCGGCGCGGCGATGAGTCACGGACCGTTCTTCAATCCTGCTGCTGCACCGAGAAGCGCTCAACTCTACTTCCTGAACATCCGCAACGAGGTCGCGTTGAGGCATCTCACTACGGACGCCCGCAGCCGGCACTCATAATCGCAGGCTCCCAGCCTGGTGCTTCGAGTGCTGCCGGTCGGTTGCCGCCCTTCAGCGCGCGCAAGCGAAAGCGTCCTGTTGGCGCCCCTCGCATTTCGCAAGTGCTCTGAGCAATGAGGACCCGCCTCAAGGGCGGGTCCTCGTAGGTGATCAGCGCGAAATGCTCGCGTCAGGGAGAGAGCAGCGCGTCAATGATCTTCTCCGCGTGCATCACCATGTGTTCAGCGTGGAGTTCGTCGATGTGAATGCCTGACTGCGCCTCGACTTCGTTGACAAACGCTTCGAGGACTCTGACTGCCGCATTCGCCTTCTGGCGAGCCACAGCGCCGGCAGCGGCATCAACCTTGGCGAGTAGTGAGTTGGCTACGCCAGCATTCGATATGTGGCCCATATCCGCAGCGTGCTGCACACAGATATAGAGCGACTCCACGGTAGCGTTGTCGCAGTCCATTTCTTCACTGGCCTGCGCCCGAGACACGAATGAAAGTGAAAGTGCAATCCAAACTAGCGCCAAGAAGAAGTAGCGGATTCGCCTCATATCGCCTCCATTGAAAGACATCAAAGGACTGATAACGCCCACGAACTGCGGGTGCGCGAGCCGCATTTGCCGGACCGCACTACAGCGGGTTGCGAGCGAGGGATGACAGGATAGGAACGCGACCGGCGGACGACAAGGCGCTTTCAAGGCGCAGCAGAAAACCTCGCCCGGTGTGTGGACAAATTGCCGGCGCCCGTCAATCGCTGCGTACCAGGCGCGCACGCGGGCGCCGCTTTCCTCGGCTCCACACGTCTGTCTTGACGCAGGCGAACGGCTGGTGTGCTGTGTGGATCGGTAATTCGATAAGCAGAACGGGTCCGTCAGGATGGGGTCGATTGCGCCAGTTCGCGGCCCGACCAAGCTGACGCCGGAACCGCGTCTGCGATTGTCCGGCGCCGCCAATCGTTGAACGTCGGCTTCGCGGATTGCGCTACCGCGTGCACGACGTCGAGCGGTGTCAGTTGTACCTCGATGACCCATCGTAGCCCGTGTCAGCTCAAGAGCGCGCGGGCGCCACAATGCGACCGGTACGCCTCGTTGACCAGATCGCTCGATGACCGGCGCCTGCCAGCGCGCAGTCCCGCCGCGTAGATTTCGATGCTCAGTGCGAGCACACGGCCATGATGGTTCGCAGCAGGTGGGACGGACTGTCGTATCTGATTGCGCCGCATGGCGTCTCCGCTAGGCTAGGCGCAGCGACAGCTCGACCGGATCCGTCGTGCCACCGTGATCGCGGTAGACGCCGACCGAGAGCGCGAATTCTTTGATCGTGCCCGGCACGCTGCGGTTGGCGCTCTTCGCGATTTCTGCCTGCGCCATGGCCGCCACCGCGGCTTCGATCAACCGCGGTTCGACGTCGTGCCGCGCGAGCACCTGCGCCACTGGGGGATCGGTCCGCTCGAGCAGGCTGTCCGGCGCGGCCAGCGGCAGGATTACCGGCAGCAGCGTTCGCCAATTGACCAGAAGTGCGAGCTGGAACTTCCAGAACAGCGCTGTCGCATGCCAATCGCCCAGCATCGTCGTCTCCGGTTGCCGATGCGCCGACGGCGGCCGCTTCAGGCCGTTTCGAAGCTTGGCCGTGCAGTGAAGGCTGAACGTCGTCGGATCTGTTTTGCCCCTTCGATGAGGTCGATCGGATCAGGACAATTCTGACGGTGATGGCGACCGTCACGCATGGTCCTACCGTGCTCTGCAGGGCCGTGACGCGGCTCATTCCGGGGCGATTGACGCGGCGCTGGCTCCTCTGTTTGCCCATTCCGAATGATGGCGTTGCCCCGGTCAGGCATCCCGCCGCGAACTCGGGCAACCGGCGCGGCGCCGCAGCGTCGCCCGGCCCAACTGAAGGAGCACATCATGCAAGAGACGAACACTGCCGCCAACCCCAACGTCCCGTGGAACAAGGGCAAGCTCGTTGGACAGAAGGCACCGTTCAAGCCCCAGGAAGTCTGGGCGATCCGGGTCCGCCTGCAGATGGAGCACCGCGCGCTGGAACTAGCGCTTTTCGACCTCGGGATCGACAGCAAGCTGCGTGCCTGCGATCTGGTGAAGCTGCGCGTGCGTGACGTCTGTCACGGCGACCGGGTGGCCAGCCGGGCGACCGTCCTGCAGCAGAAGACGCAGCGGCCGGTCCAGTTCGAGATCTCGCCGGCAACCCGGGAGGCGGTCGAGGTCTGGATTCGCAAGGCCGGCCTGAAGTCCGATGATTACCTGTTCCCGAGCCGCGTACACCGCTCGCCCCACCTGGGCACCCGCCAGTACGCCCGCATCCTCGACGGCTGGGTGTCGTCTGTCGGGCTGGATCCGGCGGATTATGGGACGCACTCGATGCGGCGCACCAAGGCTTCGCTGATTTATCGTCGCACCAAGAACCTGAGGGCGGTACAGCTGCTGCTCGGCCACAGCAAGCTGGAGAGCACGGTCCGGTACCTCGGCATCGAGATCGACGACGCGCTCGAGTTGGCCGAGCAGACGGACGTCTGACCCAGCTGCTGCGCTACGGAGCTACTGCGCCTGCTGGCCGGCAGGGGCACCGGCGATGAGAAGACCATGACGGGGGCGGGAACGAACAGCAGCTCTCCCTGCCCAGTGGAAATTCCGCCGTACGGACTGCAGCATCGGCGAGGTACGCGACATCAACCGTGTCTTGGTTGACTTCTCAAGGATGCTGCCGGCGACGATCGAGTGGGAGTAGGGGGGGAGCATTCCCGAGCGATCGTTATCTATTGAGATCGCTCGGGAGAGTAGGCTGCCACTCCGGTCTGTCTCCTGGGGCACGGAATTCCGCTGAATGGTGTCGGGGCGCATGCAGGGCCAGCCTCACGTTGATCTGCAAATCTGCGCGCGGCCCATTGCTCGGTTTGACTTCTGACGGCAATGCGCTCGAAAGTCAGCGCGGTATCTGCTGGGCTGGCTTCAGTACTGCCAGTAACTCGGTGCCTCCGGCTCCGGCGCATCCAGGATCGGGTCGCTGCGTCGCACGAGCGGATCGAGCCAGTCCGCCTTGGCCTTGGCCCACTCGATCCACTGCTGCTTCTCGGGCGTGAGCTCGTCGTCGTGGCGTGCTCGATCCTCGACGGCGGCGATGAACTCGCGCAACCGGTTCGCGCGCTGCAGCCGGCTCGCGTCGCGGAACAGGGCGTGCAACTGGCGACGTTCCTCGTTGCGCGCGCGTACTTGCGCTTCGTATCGGGCGCGCGCTTCCTCGTAGGCCCTCTGTCGGCGCTCCTCTTCCTCCTCCTTCGCGCGTTTCGCTTCGGCCAGGCCGACGATGGCGGCGACGATGCCGTGCAGGCGCGAGTCGATGAGGCTGCGTTCCGTGTCGTTCCACTTCCGTGACGGCCACGATCCCACCGTGAGCGTCAGCCGTCCGGTGGGGTGCCAATCGAACTGCGGGATGTTCGGATGCTCTCCCCGGTCACCCACGCGAAAGGAGTCGTAGTACCGGTCGCGCGCCCGCACCTCCGCGCGTGTCGGCGTGTGGCTGGTTCGCGTGACCTGCTCCACGATCGAGATCGTCAGCGTCGTGCCGCCGCCTACCAGGAGAGTCTGCCCCTTCTCCTCGTCCACCCGCGCCGTGAAGCCGCTGGGCTCGAGCGACTTGAGCAACGTGTCCATCAACCGCAGGGCGCGGTCGAGGGTGTTCCTCGTGACCTGCAGGTCGAGCACTTCCTTCGGCGCGCTTCGCACGCCCGCCGGGTGATCCCAGCCGTCGCGCCGCTTCAAGCGCGCCGCTGCCGCGCGCACGAGCGGGTGCGGGTCGACGAGCTCGGCGGGGACCCTGACGGGCGACTGGCTCTCGCGGGTCTGTTGGAGGGCGTCACGGACGCGCGCGTGCATGGCCGCCTCCTGTTCGGATAGCGGTATCGGTCCGGCGAGATCGCGCGCGCCGGCGGGGAGGGCGGGCAGCGGCACCTTGGGGGTGGGGCGCCCGGCCTTGACCTTCGCCCAGTAGCCCCGCGGCGGCACCGGAATTCCGAGCTTCTTGCAGATCTTGACCAGGCCCACGTCGGACAGGCTGTAGCGGGGCGCGACGACCGTGACTGCGTCGGTCCAGACCTCTTCGTACAGCGCCTCCCGGCTGACGGGGGTGCCTCGGAGTCGCATGGCATGTCTCCTCGTTCGGGCTGGAGCCCGTAGGCGACGGCGGCTCCTGGCAGTGTGCAGACTTGCTGTTCAGTGAATGTTTCCATACGACCGAAGATTCGGCATGGTGCGGATATTTACTGCACAGCAAACATAGGCGGTGGCCTGTCGGTGGCCGATGCTGCGATCGCGGACCTTGGCGCACGCGTTGTCGGCGAGGACGCGAATCTCGTCACCATCGAGGCGAAGTCGGCGGGTGACCTGCTGTTCTGCGAGAGGGTCGGTGGTATCTTGTTCCCAAGCGCCCGCCGGTCGTACCCGCGCACGCTGTCACTCTGGACGTCGACATCGTCGTCGCCATCCGCGGCTTCCTCATCGAGATTGCGCCAAGCCGTGCGCAACGACCCAATCCGCGTCGACTGTCCACTTCCGCGCGGCATCGAAGATGCCAGCGGCTTCAGCCCTGCGCGGCGATTACGCGCGCGGGGTCGAGCTCGAAGCCCGGGTAGTTGAACGCCGGCGCCAGCCGCTCGCACTCGGCCTCCGAGGCACCGTGCTGCCGCAACACCGGCAGCCACCGTGCCGCCACCACGCCCTGCACCTGGTCGACGATCGCGCGCGCCTTTTCGAGCGAGAGCTTGAACTGCGCGTGCTCGGACAGCAGGTTTGCGCGGTTAGCGTAGCGGTTGAAGCGGCCGCAGGTCATCGCGAGGTCGCGCTTGTCCTGGCTAAGTAACGGATTCGGCGTCAGGTCGTACGCGGGCGAGAGTTCCCAGTTTTCGGTCGGGGCGAGCAGCGCGTGGTTGCGCGGATGATCATCCGTGTTCGAGATGAGCGCGTTGAACACCATCCGCCGGTAGAGCTCGTGGAGATCTGCGGTCGGCCGTGCGCTGCGCCGGCGCAGTTCGTCGGCGAGCAGCAGGTAGGACCACTTGCCCCGATCGGCGGGCGTGTCCTCGGCGCCGAGCATCGTCAGTCCGCTCACCATGCGATGGCGCAGGTAGCCCTGGTCGGTGCGCGTGCGGTCGAATCGCTTCACCAGCAGCACGTCCTTGCCTGCCACCGTCTGGATGCGGCACGCCGCGGCGCGGATTCCGCACTCGATCGCCAGGGCCGCCATCGCGCCTTCGACGCGGGCGTTGCTCCAGCGATCGCCGCGGTCGGGGAACTTCGCCAGCCAGAGACCTTCGCCGTCCTCGACGACGTTCTTCGGCCGGGCGCCGCCCATCGAGGTGCCGGGGTGCAGCAGCTCGAACAGCTGCTCCGGGATGTCCCGCACGCCGGCGTGCTCCTGCTCGAGAAAGGCCTCGGCGGCGGCGAGCAGGGCTTCCAGCTGGACGACCTTGTTGAAGTTGCGCAGCGGACCCGGTGGCGTCTTGCCCCGCCCGAACGACAGCGCGCCAGCGCGATCCTCCGGCGAATGCAGCAGGTAGTCGACCTCGTTGAGATCGGCGCGACCCGTGTGCTTGTCGATGATGCGACGGCCCCACGCGTCAGGCGAAGCGTCGCGCAGCGCGCCGAAGATGCCCTTCAGGCGCACGGTGGTCACCCGGCGCGGGGTCAGCGGCAGCTCGTAAGGGTCGAGGGGCACCGCGTCCGGACGGGCGAGATAGGCCGGGTTGTAGACGAACGAGCCGGTCGCGACACCTTGCGGGAAGTCGAGCTCGTAGTAGCCCGCCGTCACGATTTCGAGCGACCGCGGCAGCTGCAGGTACACGTACGCCCGACGATCGCGATCGCGACGGTCAGAACTCGTCATCATGTCTTGTCCTGCGGTGCGCCACGCGGCGCGGCTGGCGCGCGATTTCGAGCTGTTTGCCGGTTTCGTCGCGATCCGGGTCGACGAACGAGTCGATCTCCGACTCCAGACCCATCGCCCAAAGGATCGCGAGGTACGCGCCCAGCCCGGTCTGCAGATTGCCTCCTTCGGCGGCACGGACGGTGTCGTAGCTGATGCCGGCCTTTGCCGCGAGCTCTCGCAGCGTCAGGCGTCGGCGCTTACGGGCGAGCGCCAGGCGCTCGCCGAGGCGAAGGGCACCATTGCGCACGGCGAAGGGCGCGGTCTCATTGAGTTGAAGCGGGCGGGGCACGCTGAAACCAATCGGAAGCCGTTCTAGAAAGGCTTCAGTATGATTCAGAAAGCCAACTAACGCAAGCAAACAGGCCTACTGAAACCGATATTAAACAAAACAGGAACGGTTTCAGCTATCCCCTGAGGTTGACCGGCCGTCGCATGCTTGACGCGCGGCGCCGCCGCCACGGCGGATCGGTCTGGGCGCTGCGGCCAAGTGCCTCTGAAGATCGCGATCGGCGCGAGCTTTCTTTTTATATTTGAATTTTAATACAGGTACAATTTAACTAATATAGGGTTCCAGGTCAGATCTCAGCATGAGAATCTCCAAGGAAGAGCTTGTTGCCGTCCTCGCTCAGTTCAACCCTTGGTGGCGGGGTGAGGCCATTGCCGATCTGCCCAAGTGGCGGCGGGCGGCCTTCCGCGAACTGCACGGGTGGATGACGGCGCCGCCGGCACCCCGGGCGGTCATGCTCTCCGGCGCCCGGCAGATCGGCAAGACAACGCTGTTGCTGCAGGCGGTCGACGCACTGCTCGCTGCCTCCGTGCCTGCCGCCAACATTCTGTACGCCACCTTCGACCACCCGATCCTGAAGCTCGCCGGCATCGACGCCGTGATCGACGCCTGGCGCGAGCGCGAGCCCAAGGCCGACGGGCTGGAATACCTGTTCCTCGACGAAGCCCAGTTCATCCGCCAGAACGGCCAAGAGCTGGGCACTTGGGTCAAGCACCAGGTCGACTTCCGCAAGGACCGGCGCATCGCCTTCACCGGCTCCGCCATGCCGCTGGTGCAGGCCGAGCAGGAATCCGGCGTCGGCCGCTGGCACACGATCCGGCTGACCACGCTGTCGTTCTACGAGTACCTGCAGATCAAACGCCTGCAACTGCCCGAGTTGTCCAAGCTGCGCAGCCTGCGCGATCTGTTCGACTGGGCGCCGGCGGACTTCTACCGCGCGACCGACGTCGCCAGGGCCTACGTCGGCCACTTCCACGAGTACCTGGTGCGGGGCGGCTTTCCGCAGACCGCGCAGGTGGATAGCGTCACGCAGGCGCAGCGGCTGCTGCGCGAGGACATCATCGACAAGGTACTCAAGCGCGACATGACGGCGCTGTTCGGGGTACGCCGCGTGCTGGACCTGGAGCACATCTTCCTGTACCTGTGCATGCACGACGGCGGCCTGCTCGACATGGTGGACCTGTGCGCCAACCTGGAGGTCAAGCGCCCCACGGCGCAGAACTTCATCGAGCTGCTGGAAGCCACCCACCTGATCTACCGCCTGCCGCCCTACGGCTACGGCAAGGATGTGCTGCGCGCCCGCTTCAAGATCTACCTGGCCGATGCAGCCATCGCCCCGGCGGTGATGCTCAAGGGCAAGGCCATCCTGGAAGACGCGGCGGCGCTGGGCGTGGCCACCGAGACCGCCGTCTTCCAGCACCTATTCGCCCGCTACTACGCGCAGAACGTGCGGTTCTCTTACTGGTGCGGCAAACGCGACCACGAGGTCGATCTCGTCGCCGAAGTGGGCGGCGAGCTGATCCCCTTCGAGGTCAAGTACCGCGCCCAGCACACCGGCGCGCGCGAGCTGAAGGGTCTGATCGAGCTGTGCCAGGCCAAGCGCATCGCACGCGGCTACGTCGTCACCAAGTCGCTGGACGACTTCGGGCCGATGCAGGGCTTGCCGTCGTCGGCGCCAGATGCGCCCCGCGGCGCGGCCCAGATCATGCGCATCCCGGCGCCGTTGCTGTGCTACTGGATGGGCGCCACAGAACTGCCGACGGACCAGGAACCGCGAGGCGCTGCATGAGCATGAACGAGGCGGATACCCGCTACCACCTCATCGACCCGGTGTTGCGGGACAAGGGTTACGTCAGCCGTGAGCGCGTCACCCTGGAAACCGTGCTGACACCGCCACCCGTCGAGCCCAACGGCCCCAAGGGGCGCAGACGAAAGGGACCTGGGCGCACCGACTACCTGCTTTGCGTGCAGGTAGGTAATGCCCCCAGGCCCATGCCGGTGGCCGTCCTCGAAGCCAAGAAGGAGGCCGAGGATCCACTGAAGGGCATGCAGCAGGCGCGCGGATATGCCGACACACTGCGCTTCGACGTGAAGTACACCTTCTCGACCAACGGCCATAGGTACGGCGAGTACGACCGCTTTACCCAGTTGATCGACGGCCCATTCCCGTTCGGTGACTTCCCTTCGCACCCCGACCTCACGGCGCGGTACGCCAAAGACAGCGGCATCAACCTGACACGCCCCGAAGCGGCCATCCTGTTTCAACCCGACAGTCCGGCCTGGTCCCAAAGCCGCTACTACCAGGACGCCGCCATCCGGGCTACGTTTGAGAAGATCCTGCTCGACCGTCAGACCGGCAAGCCCCCGCGCGTGCTGCTCGCGCTAGCCACCGGCTCGGGCAAGACCATCATCGCCACCAACCTGCTGTGGCGGCTGGCGCAGGCGGGGCAACTGCCAAAGCCCGCCCTTTTCCTGTGCGACCGCGATGAGCTGCGCGAACAGGCCTACACCAAGCTCAGCGCTGCGTTCGGCGGCAACGCCCGCATCGTCAAAACGGAGCGGGGTGGCAACGCCGCGGCCAACGCGCGCATCCACATTGCTACCTACCAGACTCTGGGTCTGGACGACGGCGATCCGGGCGACGGAGGCTTTGCCAGCTTCCTTACGGAACACTACGGCGAAGATGCCTTCAGCGTCATCATCATCGACGAGTGCCATCGCTCGGCCTGGGGCCGTTGGTCCGAAGTGCTCCGACGCAACCCCAACGCGATCCACATCGGCCTGACCGCGACCCCACGCAAGCTGGAGGAGTCCGACAAGGCCAGCCAGGAAGATCAGGAGATCACCGCCAACAACCGCCGGTACTTCGGCGAGCCGGTGTACGAGTACACGCTGATCCAGGCGCAGGAAGACGGCTACCTGGCCGCCTGCGAGATCGTCAAGCGCAAGGCCAGCATCGACAGCGCCACGTTCACGAAGAAGGAAATCCTCGCTGCCGGCGTCAGGGACATCAAGACCGGCAAGCTCCTCACCGAAGAGGACCTGACCAAGGACGAATACACCGGCAAGGACTTCGACGACGAGCTGTTCATCGAACTGCGCACGCCCCGGATGTGCGCCGATCTATTCGAGCTTCTGTGCGAAAACGGCGGGCCAGAGCAGAAGGTCATCATCTTCTGCACCCGCGAGATCCATGCCGATCGCGTGGCCCAGCACATGAACAACCTGTACGTGCGCTGGTGCAAGGAGCGCGGGCACACGCCGAAGGACCACTACGCCTTCAAGTGCATGGGTGGCCCCAACAACGGCGCCGACATGATCGAGCCCATGCGCGGCTCGGGCGAGCGAGCTTTCATCGCCTGCACCGTGGACCTTCTGGAGGCCGGCGTGGACATCGAGCGGCTGAACGCCGTGGTGTTCTTCCGCTACCTGCAGTCGCCGATCAAGTTCTACCAGATGGTCGGGCGCGGCACGCGCATCCACGAAGAGACGCAGAAGTACAAGTTCTGGCTCTACGACTACACGGACGTCACGAGCCTGTTCGGCACCGACTTCATTTCCAAGCCGCCGCGTCCGGGCGGCGGTGGCAGGGGAGGCGGCGACGACGGCGGCGACGGCGGTGACGGGGGCGAAGGCCCGCACGTGGCCGAGATGCGCGGCCAGTACGTCGTCGTCAATCCGCAGGGCCGGTTCATCCTCGTGCAGCGCGACGGGCGCGACACCCCCGTTCCCGTCGATGAGTACCGGCGCGAGGTGATTCAGCGGGTGATCGCCGAGGCACACAACCTCGACGAGTTCCGCGCGCTGTGGATCGAAACCCAGAAGCGTCGCAGCCTGATCGACCACCTGCTGGGCGACAACTTCAGCCCGGAGGTGATTCGTGAAATCGACCACATGACCGACTTCGACCTCTACGACTTCTTCGGCCACCACGGCTACCACGCCCGCGCCCTGCGTCGCCCTGAGCGTGGCGAACTGTTCATCAGCAGCCAACGCCCCTGGTTCGAAGGCATGGACCCCAAGGCCGCCATCGTGCTCAAGGGCCTGGGTCATCAGTTCGCGGCTGGCGGCACCGATGCGCTGGAAACCCCAGCGCTGTGGGAGGTGCCGGAGATCAAGCTGGCGGGCGGGCTCGATGCGCTACGAGCACTGGGCAAGCCCACGGACGTGATGCGCGACGCAAAGGGAAGGCTATTTGGCGTATGAGTATCCGGGCTACTCGCATCGGCCATGTTGCGACTGTCGTGGCGGGAGGAACGCCAACGCGCGGGGTCGCGGCCTACTACCGAGGTTCGATCCCGTGGATCAAGACGCTTGATCTGAACTGCGGGACAGTCGTGGCATCAGAAGAGTGCATTACGACGGAGGGGCTCCGTTCGATTCGAGCGGGCGTCAATCCTCCCGGAAGCGTGATGGTCGCGATGTATGGCGGTGCGGGCACGATAGGCAAGTCGGGGCTGCTCGGTATTGAGGCGGCAACAAACCAAGCGGTGGCATCAATACTGCCCAATCCGGCGATATTCGACTCAGAGTTCCTTCACTACCAACTGATGCATCTTCGTGGCGAATGGATGCAGTTCAGCCAAGGCAATCGGAAGGATCCGAACATCAACAAGTCAGTTGTTGAGGACATGCTGATTTGGCTACCTGAGGACACTGACGTTCAACGCGGCATTGCTGCTAGTCTGAAGGCCCAACTGGCTGAGGTAGACCGGGCGCGGCAGGCGGTCACGGCGCAGCGCAACGGCGCCGAGTCGCTTCTGGCTGCCATTTACCGCGAAGCCTTCGCGCAAGTGGTTCCAGTTGCCGTGCCACCGACCTTTGACGACCCGCCAGCCGGCTGGCAGTGGCGCAAACTCACCGATGTGGCACGACTCGAAAGCGGCCACACCCCGAGCCGGTCGCGTCCGGACTGGTGGGGCGGGGATGTGTCGTGGATCTCACTGACCGAGATTCGTGCCTTGGATGGGCATTGGGTCGAAAACACGCGGCTGCGAACCAACGCTGCGGGAATCGCCAACTCGGCCGCGCGAATCTTGCCGCGTGGAACGGTCTGCTACTCGCGCACGGCCTCCGTGGGCTTTGTGGCCATCATGGCCAAGCCCATGGCAACGAGTCAGGACTTCGCCAACTGGGTGTGCGGCAACTCGCTCGATCCGGAGTTCTTGATGCACGCGCTGGTCCGCGCACGCAAGGGACTGCGTGACCTGGCGACTGGAGCGACGCACAAGACGATCTACATGCCGACGCTGGAATCCTTCCACGTCTGCGCGCCCGATATCGACACCCAACGTCGCATCGTCCGCAGCCTCAAGCAGCACTTGGAGGAGGCGTCAGCCCTTTGTACAGCGCTGGATGCACAGCAGGCAGAACTGGCGAGGCTGCCCCAACGCCTGCTCGCCCAAGCCTTCGAGAACTGATCATGGCCCGATCCAAGAAGACGGACAGACCGCCCAAGGCCATCGCCACCACCCAATCGCTCTCGGCCTTCGTCAAGAGCATCTGCGACGTGATGCGCCGCTCGAACTGCGCGAGCGCGCTGCAGTACGTGCCGGAGCTGACGTGGATCCTGTTCCTGCGCATACTCGACGCCCAGGAGGTGCGCGACCAGGAGAAGGCCGAAGCCGTAGGCGCCTCCTTCACGCCCGCGCTGCGCGCGCCATACCGCTGGCAGGACTGGGCCGCGCCCTGGTCCGATAAACCTGGGCACCAGAAGACGCCCGAGGGCAATCCCTTCGGGTGGAAACGGCAGGAACTGTTCGCCGCCGGCGACGGCAGGCTGTTCGACTTCATCAACAAGGAACTGCTGCCCCACCTGCACAGCCTGGACGTGGACCTGCGCACGGGCTTGCCAATGCCCGGTGCTACGCCGAAGCAGCGCATCATCGGCCGCATCATGACGGCCGTCGAGCGCGTGCGGGTGGACTCGGAGACCAACCTGCGCGACATCCTCGACAAGGTCGACGAGATCAGCGTCGACCACATCGACGACCAGCACTTCTTCACGCTGTCGCAGGTGTACGAGGACCTGCTGCTGAAGATGGGCGAGAAGAACTCCGACGGCGGCCAGTTCTTCACGCCGCGCGAGGTGATCCGCGCCATGGTGCACACGGTGGATCCGCAGCTCGGGCAGACGGTGTATGACCCCTGCTGCGGCACCGGCGGCTTTCTGGCCATCGCCTACGAGCACATCAACCGCAAGCTGGGGGCGCAGGCCCGCAGCACCGACATCGACACGCTCAAGCACGATACGTTCTTCGGCCGCGAGAAGGAGAACCTCGTGTTCCCCATCGCGTTGGCCAACCTGGTGCTGCACGGCATCGATCAGCCCAACCTGTGGCACGGCAATTCGCTGACACGCCGCGCCACCTACGGCGCGCTGTTCGAGAGCGCGCCCAAACAGTTCGACGTGATCCTGACCAACCCGCCCTTCGGCGGCAAGGAGGGTAAGGACGCGCAGAAGAACTTCGCCTTCGAGACCAGCGCCACCCAGGTGCTTTTCTTGCAGGACATCCTGGCCGAGCTGGCGCCGGCCGGCACCTGCGCCATCGTGCTGGACGAGGGCCTGCTGTTCCGCACCAACGAGAGCGCCTTCGTCGACACCAAGCGCAAGCTGGTGGACGAGTGCGATCTGTGGGCCATCCTCAGCCTGCCGGGCGGCGTGTTCTCCACCGCCGGCGCGGGCGTCAAGACCAACCTGCTGTTCTTCACCAAGGGCCGCAAGACCGAGCGCATCTGGTACTACGACCTGTCGCAGGTGAAGGTGGGCAAGAAGACGCCGCTGACACTCTCGCACTTCGGCTTCGCTCCCGATGGGTCGGTGCTGGACGATGCGGCGCTGCCCGCTGCGCTGGTGGCCGACTGGCAAGCCGATGAAGCCAACGCAGGCAAACCCTTCCCGAGCTACGCCCGCCAGTTGATGCGGCGCGGCACGCCTGAGGCCGACAGCCGCTGGTCCTGGACGGTGGACTTGGCCGCCCGCCGCGCCAAGGCCCGCGAGGAGATGCGGCCCTTGCTGGACGGTGCGGCCAAGCTCAAAGCCGAGGTGGTGGACCTCAAGGAGCGCTTGAAGCGCCTGAAGAAGGACAAGGCCGCCGACCTTGTGCTGCAAGCGCACGAGGCGCAAATCCGCGAGACGGACAAGGCTGCGCGCGACCTCGAATCGCAGGCAGCGGCCATCGACGCTGCCGTATTCGACCTGAAAGCGGTCAATCCGAATGCCGTGGCGACGGTCGACGAGCGCACGCCGACGCAGATCATCGAGAGCATCGCGGCGCAGGGGCAGGTGGTGTCGGAAGCGCTCGCGCGGCTGCGGGCGTTGCTGGCGGCCGATGCAGCCGCCGCGACTGCATGAGCCTATGGCCACAAAGAAGTCTGCTCCCACCTGGTCCGACGTAAGAGGCAAGCTCACGAGCTTCGACCGCACGGGGTTGGTCGGTCTGGTGCAGGACCTCTACGCCGCCAGCAAGGATAACCAGGCCTTCCTGCACGCCCGC
The DNA here is from genome assembly GCA_016716275.1 of Burkholderiales bacterium. Classification (GTDB taxonomy): domain Bacteria; phylum Pseudomonadota; class Gammaproteobacteria; order Burkholderiales; family Burkholderiaceae_F; genus JADJWR01. The sequence continues at coordinate 168,480 of JADJWR010000003.1, forward strand.
TTCGGGCTCGGCGACGATGTACTCGAGCCCTACAAGGCCGCCATCGACCGCTGGCTGTGGCCCGACGTGTTCAAGCACCAGGACACCTCGATCGCCAAGGCCAAGAAGGCGATTGCCGACTACAAGAAGGCCATCGGCCAGCCGGAAGGCTTGGCTGAGCTGACGGTGTTCTTCTGCGAGCGTGCAGTCGGCTTCAGCAACGATGTCGGCTTGCAGGACGAAGGCTACTTCGATGCCTTGGTGCGCATGTTCGCGCAGGCACTGAAGGTCATCGGCGCCTTGCCCGAGGAGCGCAGGCCAGCACTGCTGGGACGCCTGGACGCTGTTCGACGTCTCGGCCACAACCTGGGCTATGGCGTTGGCGACGACATGGACACCCTCCTGGCCGAGCACGGATGCGATGGCGGACCGAGATGAGCTGTCGGTACTGCGTGCCGAGAACGCTCGCCTGATTGCACTTCTCGAATCGCACCGCATCGAGTGGCGTGCGCCTTCGCGGCCGTTGCCGCCACCTGCCGAAAAGTCGAGGCTGTCCGCCGACGAGAAGGTCGCGCTCTTCCGGCGCCTGTTCCGCGGCCGCACCGATGTGTTCCCCGTCCGCTGGGAAAGCAAGACCACGGGCAAGTCGGGCTACGCGCCGGCCTGCGCGAATGAGTGGCGCGCCGGTGTGTGCGAGAAGCCCCGTATCAAGTGCGGAGACTGCGGCAGCCGTGTACTCATCCCCCTGTCGGACGCAGCGATCTACAAGCACCTGGCCGGGGAGCATACGGTCGGGGTGTATCCCCTGTTGGAGGACGACAGCTGCTACTTCCTGGCCGTCGACTTCGACGAGGAAGAGTGGCGGGACGATGCAGGGGCGTTCATGCGGTCGTGCGTGGAACTGGGCGTGCCAGCGGCGCTGGAGATCTCGCGATCCGGCCGAGGCGCCCACGCCTGGCTGTTCTTCGCCAACCGTGTCTCGGCCCGCGATGCGCGGCGGCTGGGCACGGCCATCATCAGCCACACCTGCGCGCGCACGCGGCAACTCCGGCTCACGTCCTACGACCGGCTGTTCCCGAATCAGGACACGATGCCGAAGGGCGGCTTCGGCAACCTGATCGCCTTGCCGCTGCAAAAGGGTCGGAGGGAAGAGGGCTTCAGCGTGTTCGTGGATGCTGAGCTGCGTCCCCACCCGGATCAATGGGCGTTCCTGGCCTCCGTCCGGCCGATGGCCGCGCACGACATGGAGCCGACTATCCTGCGCGCCACGGGCGGCGTTCATCCGCTGGACGTCACCTTTATCGACGACGAAGACCTGGCCACGCCTTGGAAGCGCCAGAGCACGGCGTCGAGGAAGTTGACGGGGCCGATGCCCCGGTCCCTGACGGTGACCCTGGCCAACCTGATTTACTTCGAGAAGGCGCAACTGCCGCAGCCCCTGGCCAATCGCCTGATTCGCCTAGCGGCGTTCCAGAACCCCGCGTTCTACAGGGCGCAGGCAATGCGGATGTCGGTGTGGGACAAGCCGCGCGTCATCGGCTGCGCTGAAAACTACCCGCAGCACATCGCATTGCCCCGCGGGTGTCTGGATGCCGCCGTGGCGCTGCTGCGCGAGAACGGCATTGCCTGCGACCTGCGAGACGAGCGCTTCGGCGGCCAGCCGCTGGAGGTGTCTTTCGTCGGCAATCTGCGTCTCGACCAGGAGGCGGCCATCGCTGCGATGCTGTCCCACGACGCCGGGGTGCTGTGCGCGCCGACTGCCTTCGGCAAGACGGTCACCGCCGCCGCAATGATCGCGCGCCGGGGTGTCAATACCTTGGTGCTGGTTCACCGTACCGAACTGCTCAAGCAGTGGCAGGAACGGCTGCAGGCCTTTCTCGGCGTGGGCAAGAGCGTGGTCGGCACCATCGGCGGCGGCAAGGCCAAGCCGACCGGCAAGATCGACATCGCTGTGATGCAGTCCTTATCCCGCCAGGGCGAGGTGAACGCGCTGGTCGAGGACTACGGACACGTGATCATCGACGAGTGCCACCACGTCGGTGCGGTGTCCTTCGATGCCATCCTGAAGCGGACGAAGGCCAAGTACGTGCTCGGCCTGACCGCGACGCCGATCCGCCGCGACGGCCAGCAGCCGATCATATTCATGCAGTGCGGGCCGATCCGACACACCGCAGCGACGCCGGTTGGCGCGCCACACGATCTGGAGGTCGTGCCGCGGTCACGCTTGGCGCGCATTGACCTGCCGCCTGAGGCCGGAATTCAGGACGTGTTCCGCCACCTGGCCAATGATCGGGAACGGACCGGCGCCATCGCAGCCGAAGTCGAGGATGCGTTCGCGCGAGGTCGCAAGGTACTCGTCCTGACCGAGCGCACCGAGCACCTCGATGCGATTTCGGCTGCGTTGGATGGTTTGGTGCCTGCGCCGATGGTGCTGCACGGCCGGATCTCGAAGAGGCAGCGCACTGCCCTCATCGCGGGGCTGGACGCACTGCCGCCCGACGCGCCCCGCATCCTGTTGGCGACCGGCAAACTGGTCGGCGAAGGCTTTGACCATCCACCGCTGGATACGCTGGTGCTGGCCATGCCGGTGTCCTGGAAGGGCACGCTGCAGCAGTACGCGGGGCGGCTGCATCGGGAGCACGGCAGCAAGACCGACGTGCGCATCATCGACATCGTGGACGCCGGTCATCCGGCATTGCTGCGGATGTGGGAGAGACGGCAGCGCGGCTATCGGGCGATGGGGTACCGGATTCGAAGCGAAGACTTCGTCGAGTGATGGGGACACCGTCGAGGAGACGCGGCGTGGTTCAGACGACTGGAATATGAAAGCGCAAGATCTGCGTGCGCGCGGTCCCGAGTTCGATCCGGAAACGTCGCTGAAGAGCTCGCGTTCGCATGCTGCCGCGGGCTCAGAATCGCTGGTGGATCGACCGGGGGACAGGGCCGCGACCCCTTGCAAAGCCAATGCCGGCGCGTGGCTTGACGGCCACCCCTTCCGCCAGAACCGCGGGTAAGCCTCTGATATAAAAGCGATTGCCAAATCGCTTGGTCGGCTACCCACGAATCTACCCACCCACGCAATTCTGGCTGCCGGCCACTGATGCCGGGTCGCCCGCCGAACGAAGGTGGAAGTTGTCTCCTGCTGAGTCCAGTCTGCAAGCGGAGCTTGAGAACTCCACCGGCGTGCGCCGCCGCCAGGACGACAGGCCCCCGCCCCTAAGAATCGCCGACCCCCACCCCGGTACCGGTAGATCGAAATCTACCGGGGGGAGTGTCGCAGGGGATACCTTAGCGGCTTCAGCGCGCCGGGGTCGGTGATCGGCTCTATCGTGGACGACGACGAGCGCGGCCAGCAACGCGGCGACGCAGGCGTGCAGACGACCAGTCATGGCTAGATACTCGAAAGAGTCGCCCTGTATCGAAAGGGCCATCGGCTTTCCATGGTTGGTCCGCCTTGTCCGCCCGCGCCGGTCTCAATCAATCCGCGTGAACGTGATCGGAACGCGAACAATGTCGCGGTCGAGCCCCCCGTCGTTGAGGCGCGTGTAGTACAGATAGGCGTTCCGGCCTGTCCGCTCGAAGTTGATGGTCGTGTCCTCGTGGTCAATGATCGACGAATACATCTGGCGTGTCGTCTCGAGCACGCCGGGGTCGCCGGGCGTCAGCGAGCAGCCCTCGAATGCGTTGGTTTCGGCCAGCAGCTGTTCCTCACTCCAGTGGACGAGGTCCGACGAGAGGGCGAAGTAGATTCCGCACACCATGCGGCCGCCGATCGATTGCTGCGATTGGGCCACCTGCACGTACCGGCCGATGTAGGTGCTGTAGACGAGGTGGCCGCTCGCCATGTTCTTCTGCAGCGGTTGGCACGCGGGCGCGGCGCTGCCCGTGACGTACGGGCTCGTCATGCGCAGGTTGAAGCCCGCTCCGTCCCATGCACGCCAGCTGGCGGGATCGCCGGGCTGCGCGGTCCGCATCGCGCACCACCCTCCCTCGAGCGGAACCGGCGTGGCGCTCATCAACGCGTAGTAGTAGCCGTCGTTCCCCCGCACGATGTTGGTTGGGCTGTAGTAGCCCTCGGAGTAGTAGTACGACGCCTGCTCCGTTGGCGGGACCCATGCGATGGGCGCGGGCGCGACGACGTGCGCCGGAGCGTTGGGTTTCGAGAACGACCGGCCGCCGTCCGTGGACACCGCATACGTGATCGAGTTGTACCAGCAGGGGTTGGATGGCAACAAGTCACCCGGCCGGCAGGTGCTCGCAACAGGGTCATGGAACTCGTTGTGGATGAGCCCATGCCAGCGGTCCCCTTCGCGGTACACGGACCATAGGATCTCCATGTTCTCGTACGACTCCGGCGTGCCGAGGTAGGCCATGACAAGCGGAGGCTGGCTGCAGTCGCGCTTGAGAGACCCGAAATCCTTGCCGCGGCTGAAGTACAAGCCATCGACGAGCACGAGGCTGCCATCTTCAGCTCGCACGAAGCGCGCAGGTTGATCCGGCAGGTCTATGAGCAGCGGCTTGCCCGGCAGAACCAGATCCGGACAGCGATCGGTCGTGTAGTCGAACACGACCTCCTTCGCGCCGAAGGTCACGGTGACCTTGATCGCCGAAGCGGTCAGCGACACCGTGCCCGTAACGCCGGCCACGGTCGCCCTGGCCTGCACGGTGCCAGTGGCGTAGGTCTGCAGCAGCCCCGTCGCCGAGACCCCCGCAAGGTTCGCATCGGACACCGACCAGGTCACGGCCACTCCGGGAACGATGTTGCCGAACGCATCGCGGGCGACCGCGGTCAGCTGCACGGTGTCCCCCTCCTTCGGCGTGAGCGTCGGCGCGCTCACAGTCACCGAGGCTACCGTCGCCGGCACGACCATCAGCGTCAGGGAATCCGACACGCCGTCGATCGTGGCGGTCGCTACGACGGCACCGGGCGCCAGCGCCTGCAACAGTCCCGTTGTGGAGATCGTTGCGACCCCCACGTCCGAGGTGGACCAAGTCGCCGTCTTGCCCGGAACGACATCGCCGAACTGGTCGCGGGCCACGACCGTGAGTTGCACCTTCTCGCCCACCGCCGGGCTCGCGGTTGAACTGCCGACCGTGACCGTCGTCGTCACGCGCGGCGTGACGGTCAGCGCCAGCATGCCCGGCACGTTGCTGACCGTCGCCGTGACGGTGACGGTGCCGCCGGCCAGGGCCTGCAGCAGGCCGGTGGAGGAGACCGTCGCTACTGCCGGCGCCGAGCTGGACCACGTCGCGGTCGTGCCTTGGACTACGTCGCCGAACTGGTCCCTGGCCACTGCGGTCAGCTGCACCGTGTCGCCCTGCTTGGGGGTCGATGTCGGGCTGCTGACGGTGACCGTGGTGACAGTGCGGACGGGCTCACCGCCGTCGCCTCCGCCTCCGCAGGCCGCCAAAAGCGTCATGTAGACCGCCAGCGCAAGTGGCTTCAGGAGTCGAGCGACGAATCCCGTGCTTCCCATGACGGCCTCCCTACTCGCGACCGTTCGACACCCACAGCGTTTCGGACAGGTTACGTTTGACGCCTTCTTGGTGCCGCCCTGCTTTCGCCTAGCTCTTGGGCCGAGCTCGCGAGGACGCGCCGTCAAGGCAAGGTGCGCGGCGCACGAAAGACCCCGGCGGTTTCCGACTGGAACATCACTACACAGGCTTCGTCGCCGCTCAGCACGATGTCGTTGCGTCCGTCGCCGTTCACGTCTCCGCCAGACACACGGCCGACCACGATCGGCATGTCCGCCGTGGCGGAAAGAACGAACCCACCGCTGCCGTTGTTGAACATCAGGTTCGCCCGCGATCTGACGTTCGGCGCCCGAAAGGGACCGCCCGACTCCGGCCAGAAGCCGGCCACCACGACGTCGGGCAGACCGTCCCCGTTCAGATCCGAGAACGCAGCATCGTCGATGCCCTGAACCGCGCCGAGCGGTGTGTGAACGGACGTTCCGAACATGCGCGGTCCGACCTGCGGGACCACCAGCAGGACGGCGCCGTAATCGGTGCTCCACGGGGTCAGGTAGGCGAGCAGGTCGCGCCTGCCATCGCCATTGGCGTCGGCGATCGCCAGCCGTTCGATGTTCACCCCGGCCTGCTGGCCGAGCACGCCCGAAACGACGAAGCTGCCATCCGCTTGCTGGAACAGGACGGCCAGGCCGCCTCTCGGCGTGTAGTCGCTGCCCGACGTGTACACCCACGTCAGGAGATCGGCACGGCCGTCGCCGTCGATGTCTCCGGCCGCGAGCTGGCTCACGCTACCGGGAAGCGAAATGGCGACTTCCGGGCCGAAACTGCCGCGGGAAGACGGGTCCTGCAAGCGGAGCCGCACGGTGGACCGGGGGCCGCTGACCGCGACGTCGGCCAGGCCATCGTGATTGAGGTCCGCGATCACCGCATCGTTGTTGTACCCACCGCTGAACAGCGGCTGCGCGGCGGCGAACTGGGCAGGGCGCGCGGAATCCTGCATGAGCAGCCAGGTCGTGCCCGCATCGACATCAGCCGCGACGACGTCCGGCCTGTTGTCCCCGTTGAGGTCGCCGGCGGAGAAGCGCCACGGATACGTGCCGAAGACCGTCTCGGCCGGCGGGCCGAAGACTTCCGATCCGTTCTGTCGATACACGCGCAGATAGCCCTTCCGGCCACTGCCCATCAACATGGCCAACGTAACGACATCGCCACGGCCGTCGGCGTCGATGTCGGCCACCGCGATGTCGGTCTCCACCCATACCGGACCCGCGTCGGCTCCGTCGCCGCCACAGCCCGCCAACATGGCGATCCAGGCGGCCACTGCGCATGGTCCAAGGAGTCGAGAAACGAGATTCACGTTTCCCACCGTCGCTCCCTTCTTGCGGCATCACGAACTCATTTGACGCCGGAAGCGCGGTCGCTCGTTGACCTGCGGCACAGGTCCGTCACTTCCCCGGGTGTCCAGGGTTTCAGGCCCGGCCCGCTCCCCGGGTTGCTGGCGCATCCCTGGGGCCTAGCGGCGAGCGGCGCGAGGCTCTATGTGACGCTCTATAAAGGCGTCGCGGTGGCGACTGATCTGCGGTGACGCGCTCATCGACGAAGGAAGTCCCGGCGATACGTCCACTTTGCACAAGGCAGCTTCGACTTCGTACCGCTGACAGGCGACCGAGGGACCATGCTCCGGCGCGTGCGGCCGTCTGCTGGCCGGCGCGCTCGTCGGCTGCCAGTTGTTGGCCGGGCACCGGCGTCGAGGTGGCGCGAAAGCAAGGCGCGTGTTGGACACATCGCCGCCACCCCGACTTGGCCGTTGACTTGCGGCACACGACGGCGAGTTCTACCCGCCGTCGACGGGAGGGGGTACGCGTACACGGATCGGCCGGGTATCGCCCGTGGTTTCGGCGACCGGCAGCTTTCGGACGCCACCAACCGATGTCCGCTGATGACCGGTTGTTCCCATTCGCGTTCAAGTCCGAGAGTTGACCGTCGCGGCGATCGCCTGAAGTGCCGATCTGCGCTTTGCGCGAGCGGGGGCGATCTCTCCAACCCGCCAACGGCTGTCGGTCGACGAGTGCGCCGGACAGTAGGCAGTCGCACGCGCAGTAGCACCTGGTCCCTCTGCCGCCTGTCGGAGGTACAGAGGTGGCGCTGTCTTGTGCCGCAGGTCAACGGAGTGGCCCGGCGGGGGCGTGTAATAGGTAACACGTCGCCCTCCAGGAGTTCGTCATGGCACGCGCAGGATTCGTTGCTCGAATCCTCAAACCGTGTGCGCTGGCAGCCTTCTTTGCCGTAGTAGCCGCCTGCGGCGGCGACGACGCGCCGCCCGCACCGGAAGTGGTGCGCATTACCGTGGCGGGTATGCCCGGTGCACCGCTGGCGCCTATGCAGACGGCGCAGCTGACCGCAAGTGCGGTCTATTCCGACGGCGCTGTGCAGGACGTCACCAGCGTCGCCACTTGGGATGGCACGGACCATCGTGTTTTCACCGCGTCGGCGGCGGGCCTGGTCACTGCAACGGGGCCGGGCAGGGCGGAAGTGTCGGCGGTCTTCGCGGGCGTGCGCGGCGCCGTTGCCGGCGAAGTCGTCGCCTTACCGTCGGCGTACTTCGTCGACAGCCTCGAATACGCCTTCGACTACGAGCTCGACGCGCAGGGCCGGGTGGCCAGCTATCGGATCTCGCAACGCGAGGGCGTGAGCTATCCAAACGCGCCTGCAAATGATTACAACCTCAAGGAGTGCACGGGAGACTTGCGCGGCAGCTACAGCTGCTCTGGCATCAACTACGCCACCACATCGATGACCGGCGAAGGAGGCCGTCTTGTCGCGATGCGCGGCGTCGCATCCGGCTACGGCATCTCATCTTTCACCTATGTCTATGGAGATGCTGGGCTCCTGCAGTTCAAGCAGGAGATGCTGTCGGGAAGCATCCACCAAACAGCATCGATGACATTTGCACTGACGTACGATCCGCTCGGACGGCTCAGCGAGGTCGGCAAAGTCTGCGCTTCGCAGTACTGGGGCTACGGCGGGCGCACGGAAGCGACGGCACGGATCACTCTCGATTCGCAGAGTCGGCTGCTGCGTGAGGACGTCACGACGGTAGTCATTCCCGATCCGTACACGGGTCAGGTCGCGTCATGTCCTCCCGACGCCGGCGCCTGGACGTACGACGCTGCCGGCCAAATGCAGACGGCCGGCTCGACCGAGTACACCGCCGACGCCGATGGGTGGCTGACGAGCCGCCGGCGCGTAGTGGATTCAAACACGGTGGTCGACACCTACGTCATCACCCGCTTCAGCGGGCGGGTGGCGGAGGAGCAGTTCACGCAGGCGGAGCCGATGGCCTTCTACACCGCCCGCTCCGACTCGCAGCGCGTCCGTTACGAGTGGGGCCGGCTGCCGGTCGAGCCGCTGTTCGTGCCGCGTGCGCTGACGGGGCTGAAGGGGGCCGACTACCTCGGCGTCATCAGCAGCCATCACCGATAGCGCCGGGAGAGATTGCAGCAACGATCGGCCGTGACAACGCGTTGCCGATCCGCGTACGCGTACGCCCTTCTGGCGACGGCGGGTAGAACTCGCCGCCGTGTGCCGCAAGTCAACGACGGCGTGCGCCGCCGGCATCTAATTGATTCAGCGTCGCCCGGCAGGGAGGCCGTTATGGCATGTACAGGACTGGTGTCTCGATTGCTCAAACCATGTGCGGTGGCAGCCTTCCTTGCCGTCGCAGCCGCCTGCGGCGGTGGTGGCGACGACACCCCGCCACTACCTCCTCCCGCGCAGCCCGTCTCGCTTGCAGTCGCGGGCCTGCCGACCGCCTCGATGCTTCCGGGCCAATCCGCGCAACTCAATGCGACGATGACCTACTCGGACGGTTCCTCCACGGACGTGACCGGCGGCGCCACGTGGAACTCGACCGACGACAAGGTGCTCACTGTCTCTGCGGCGGGGGTCATCCTGGCACTCGGGCCAGGCCAGGCGGAAGTTGTCGCAGTGGCACACGGGCTGACGGCCCGCGGCGCCGTGATCGTGACGCTGCCAGCCTCACGCCTCGAACTGCTTGCCGGCAACTTTGCAGAGGCACGTTTCAACCGGCCCACGGGAGTCGCAATCGACAGCAGTGGAACCGTTTATGTGGCCGAGCAGATCAACAACACGATCCGCAAGATCAACGCGGCCGGCGAAGTAAGCACGCTGGCGGGCACCGCAGGCACATTCGGAAGCGCTGATGCAACGGGCGCTGAAGCGCGCTTCAGTTCCCCCTATGAGATCGTGACCGACAGCGTCGGCAACGTCTATGTCGCTGACACGGGCAACCACACGGTCCGCAGGATCACTCCCGCCGGAGTCGTCAGCACGATCGCGGGCAAGGCGGGATTCGATGGAAGCGCGGACGGTGCTGGCGCGGAAGCACGGTTCTACAACCCGCGGGGAGTCGCCACCGACGGCGTGGGCGGGGTCTACGTAGCCGACTCCTACAACCACACGATTCGCAGAATCAGTCCTGAGGGGGTCGTCAGCACGGTGGCGGGCAAGGCGGGTTCGGCAGGAACGGCGGACGGCATCGGTTCGGAAGCACGTTTTTCCAACCCCGGGGGTATCGCCACGGACAGCCTTGGCAACGTGTACGTGGCCGATACAAACAACCACACCGTCCGCAGAATCACTCCGGCTGGGCTGGTCAGCACCTTGGCAGGCGCCGCAGGGTTGTCTGGAAGCACCGACGGCGCCGGCAGCGAGGCGCGTTTCACTTCGCCAAGCGGCATCGCGACCGACAGTGCGGGTAACGTCTACGTCACGGAGCAGCCCAGCCACACGGTCCGAAGGATCACGCCGCAGGGCGAAGTGAGCACCCTCGCGGGCGCCGCCGGACAAAGCGGAAGCACCGACGGCACAGGCACGCAGGCGCGGTTCAATCTTCCTTACGGCATCGCGGCAGACGGCCTGGGCAACCTTGTTGTGGCCGATGTGTTCAACCACACCATACGTAAGATCAGTCCGGCAGGCATCGTCAGCACACTCGCCGGCGCAGCGCCCTTGTCGGGAAGCCAGGATGGCGCCGGCGCGCAAGCGCGGTTCCAGGATCCCGAAGGCGTTGCGACAGACAGCATGGGAAATGTCTATGTGGCTGACTCCTACAACGCCACGATTCGCAAGATCACTCCCGCGGGGCTCGTGACCACGCTGGCTGGCCAGGCCGGTGCAATCGGTAGCGCGGACGGCATCGGCGCAGCGGCACGCTTCGATCGTCCGATCGGCATCGCGACGGACAGCGTCGGCAACGTCTACGTCGCCGATTCTTCCAACCACGCGATCCGCAAGATCACTCCCGCGGGGTTCGTGAGCACGCTGGTCGGCGGCATTGGTGCAGACATGCCTCTCGACAGCCCAACCGGGATTGCCATCGACAACGCCGACAACATCTATGTGGCCGACAGTTCGCGAAATAGGATCTACAAGGTCAGCCAGGCCGGTGCGGTGAGCATCTTCGCCGGCACAGGAGAGATCGGCGCGCGCGATGGCGAGGGAGCGGTAGCAAGCTTCGGATTTTGCTCGATCACCTACATCGACGTCGGTCTGCCCCCTTATCACCTGCGGACCTGCGCGCCCGCCGGCCTTGCGACCGACGAGGCCGGCAACGTCTATGTGGCAGATGTGCACAACCATGCGATCCGCAGGATCACGCCGGCCGGTGTCGTCAGCACATTGGCGGGAAGCCCCGCCGCAAGGGGCAGCAGCGACGGCACGGGGGGTGCGGCGCAGTTCAACTACCCCAGCGCGGTAGCCACCGATCGTTCAGGCAACATCTACGTCGCTGACACGCTCAACCACACGGTCCGCAGAGTCACGCTTGCAGGCGCGGTGACGACGATCGTAGGAGTAGCGGGCAGCGATGGCTTCACAGAGGGCGCTTTGCCGGGCGGGCTGATCGAGCCCCGTGGCGTGGCGATCAGCGGTACGTCGCTGTTCATCACGATGGACCACGGCGTCGCCGATGTGACCAACGTGCCGTGAGTCCTTCTCGAACTGGTTTTCCCGGCCACCGGCCGTCGAGCTACTCGCTCACCGAGCCGTTCAATGACTGCGCTCTGAGACCGCGAAGGACCGGAAGGGGTCGATTGCGACAGTTCGCGGCCCGACCAAGCTGACGTTGGAACCGCGTCTGCGATTGTCCGGCGATGCCAATCGTTGAACGTCGGCTTCGCGGCAGACCCCGGCCGGGAACGCCAGTTCTTTCGTCGTGCCCAGCACGCTGCGGTTGGCGCTCTTTGCGATTTCTGCCTGCGCCATGGCCGCCACCTCGGCTTCGATCAACCGCGGGTCGACGCCGTGCCGCGCGAGCACCTGCGCCACTGGGGGACCGGTCCGCTCGAGCAGGCTGTCCGCCGCGGCCAGCGGCAGGATCACGGCAGCAGCGTTCGCCAATTGACCAGAAGTGCGAGCTGGAACTGCGAGAACAGCGCTGTCGCATACCAATCGCCCAGCATCGTGGAACAAGGGCAAGCTCGTTTGACAGAAGGCGCCGTTCAAGCCCCAGGAAGTCTGGGCGATCCGGGTCCGCCTGCAGATGGAGCACCGCCTGCGGGAACTGGTGCTTTTCGACCTCGGGATCGACAGCAAGCTGCGTGCCCGCGATCTGGTGAAGCTGCGCGTGCGTGACGTCTGTCACGACGAACGGGTGGCCAGCCGGGCGACCGTCCTGCAGCAGAAGACGCAGCGGCCGGTCCAGTTCGAGATCTCGCCGGCCACCCGGGACGCGGTCGAGGTCTGGATTCGGAAGGCTGGCCTCAAGATCGATGATTACCTGCTCCCGAGCCGCGTACACCGCTCGCCCCACCTGGGCACCCGCCAGTACGCCCGCATCCTCGACGGCTGGGTATCGTTGGTCGGGCTGGATCCGGCGGATTACGCGACGCACTCGATGCGGCGCACCAAGGCTTCGCTGATCTACCGTCGCACCAAGAACCTGAGGGCGGTACAGCTGCTGCTCGGCCACGGCAAGCTCGAGAGCACGGCCCGGTACCTGGGCATCGAGGTTGACGACGCGCTCGAGTTGGCCGAGCAGACCGACGTCTGACCCAGCTGCTGCGCTACGAAGTTACTGCGCCTGCTGGTCGGCAGGCGCACCGGCCATAAGAAAAGCATGACGGGGGCAGAACCGAACAGATCGGCTTCTGATGGCCAAGCCCGCGACACTGATCGGCCTCAGCGACCAGTACACGCTCGACTGCGAGCGGGTGCTGGTGACGCTGCTGCGAGGGCCGGGACCGTGAAAGGGCTCGGTCAACCTGGTCGGCGGCCTGACGCTGCGGTATCTCGTCCCCGCGCGCCCGCCGGTCGTACCCGCGCACGCTGTCACTCTGGACGTCGACATCGTCGTCGCCATCCGCGGCTTCCTCATCGAGATTGCGCCAAGCCGTGCGCAACGACCCAATCCGCGTCGACTGTCCACTTCCGCGCGGCATCGAAGATGCCAGCGGCTTCAGCCCTGCGCGGCGATTACGCGCGCGGGGTCGAGCTCGAAGCCCGGGTAGTTGAACGCCGGCGCCAGCCGCTCGCACTCGGCCTCCGAGGCACCGTGCTGCCGCAACACCGGCAGCCACCGTGCCGCCACCACGCCCTGCACCTGGTCGACGATCGCGCGCGCCTGTTCGAGCGAGAGCTTGAACTGCGCGTGCTCGGACAGCAGGTTTGCGCGGTTAGCGTAGCGGTTGAAGCGGCCGCAGGTCATCGCGAGGTCGCGCTTGTCCTGGCTAAGTAACGGATTCGGCGTCAGGTCGTACGCGGGCGAGAGTTCCCAGTTTTCGGTCGGGGCGAGCAGCGCGTGGTTGCGCGGATGATCATCCGTGTTCGAGATGAGCGCGTTGAACACCATCCGCCGGTAGAGCTCGTGCAGATCTGCGGTCGGCCGTGCGCTGCGCCGGCGCAGTTCGTCGGCGAGCAGCAGGTAGGACCACTTGCCCCGATCGGCGGGCGTGTCCTCGGCGCCGAGCATCGTCAGCCCGCTCACCATGCGATGGCGCAGGTAGCCCTGGTCGGTGCGCGTGCGGTCGAATCGCTTCACCAGCAGCACGTCCTTGCCTGCCACCGTCTGGATGCGGCACGCCGCGGCGCGGATTCCGCACTCGATCGCCAGGGCCGCCATCGCGCCTTCGACGCGGGCGTTGCTCCAGCGATCGCCGCGGTCGGGGAACTTCGCCAGCCAGAGACCTTCGCCGTCCTCGACGACGTTCTTCGGCCGGGCGCCGCCCATCGAGGTGCCGGGGTGCAGCAGCTCGAACAGCTGCTCCGGGATGTCCCGCACGCCGGCGTGCTCCTGCTCGAGAAAGGCCTCGGCGGCGGCGAGCAGGGCTTCCAGCTGGACGACCTTGTTGAAGTTGCGCAGCGGACCCGGTGGCGTCTTGCCCCGCCCGAACGACAGCGCGCCAGCGCGATCCTCCGGCGAATGCAGCAGGTAGTCGACCTCGTTGAGATCGGCGCGACCCGTGTGCTTGTCGATGATGCGACGGCCCCACGCGTCAGGCGAAGCGTCGCGCAGCGCGCCGAAGATGCCCTTCAGGCGCACGGTGGTCACCCGGCGCGGGGTCAGCGGCAGCTCGTAAGGGTCGAGGGGCACCGCGTCCGGACGGGCGAGATAGGCCGGGTTGTAGACGAACGAGCCGGTCGCGACACCTTGCGGGAAGTCGAGCTCGTAGTAGCCCGCCGTCACGATTTCGAGCGACCGCGGCAGCTGCAGGTACACGTACGCCCGACGATCGCGATCGCGACGGTCAGAACTCGTCATCATGTCTTGTCCTGCGGTGCGCCACGCGGCGCGGCTGGCGCGCGATTTCGAGTTGTTTGCCGGTCTCGTCGCGGTCCGGGTCGAGGAACGAGTCGATTTCCGACTCCAGACCCATCGCCCATAGGATCGCGAGGTACGCGCCCAGGCCGGTCTGCAGATTGCCCGCTTCCGCGGCACGAGCGGTGTCGTAGCTGATGCCGGCCTTGGCCGCGAGCTCTCGCAGTGTCAGGCGTCGGCGCTTGCGGGCGAGCGCCAGGCGTTCGCCGAGGCGAAGGGCGCCATTGCGGACGGCAAAAGGCGCGGTCACATTGAACTGGAGCGGGCGGGGCATACTGAAGCCGATCGGAAGCCGTTTTAGAAAGGCTTCAGTATCATTCAGCCAGCCAGCTAACGCAAGCGAAAGAGCCTACTGAAACCGATATTGAGCAAAACAGGAACGGTTTCAGCTATCCCCTGAGGTTGACCGGCCGTCGCATGCTTGATGCGCTGCGCCGCCGGCACCCCGGGCGGTAATGCTCTCCGGCGCCCGGCAGATCGGCAAGACGACGCTGTTGCTGCAGGCGATCGACGCACTGCTCGCTGCCTCCGTGCCCGCCGCCAACATCCTCTACGCCACCTTCGACCACCCGATCTTGAAGCTGGCCGGCATCGACGCCGTGATCGATGCCTGGCGCGAGCGCGAGCCCAAGGCCGACGGGCTGGAATACCTGTTCCTCGACGAAGCCCAGTTCATCCGCCAGAACGGGCAAGAGCTGGGCACTTGGGTCAAGCACCAGGTCGACTTCCGCAAGGACCGGCGCATCGCCTTCACCGGCTCCGCCATGCCGCTGGTGCAGGCCGACCAGGAATCCGGCGTCGGCCGCTGGCACACGATCCGGCTGACCACGCTGTCGTTCTACGAGTACCTGCAGATCAAACGCCTGCAACTGCCCGAGCTGCCCAAGCTGCGCAGCCTGCGCGATCTGTTCGACTGGGCGCCGGCGGACTTCTACCGCGCGACCGACGTCGCCGGGGCCTACGTCGGCCACTTCCACGAGTACCTGGTGCGGGGCGGCTTTCCGCAGACCGCGCAGGTGGACAGCGTCACACAGGCGCAGCGGCTGCTGCGCGAGGACATCATCGACAAGGTGCTCAAGCGCGACATGACGGCACTGTTCGGCGTGCGCCGCGTGCTGGACCTTGAGCACACTTTCCTGTACCTGTGCATGCACGACGGCGGCCTGCTCGACATGGTGGACCTGTGCGCCAACCTGGAGGTCAAGCGCCCCACGGCGCAGAACTTCATCGAGCTGCTGGAAGCCACCCACCTGATCTACCGCCTGCCGCCCTACGGCTACGGCAAGGACGTGCTGCGCGCCCGCTTCAAGATCTACCTGGCCGATGCAGCCATCGCCCCGGCGGTGATGCTCAAGGGCAAGGCCATCCTGGAAGACGCGGCGGCGCTGGGCGTGGCCACGGAGACCGCCGTGTTCAAGCACCTGTTCGCCCGCTACTACGCGCAGAACGTGCGGTTCTCTTACTGGCGCGGCAAACGCGACCATGAGGTCGATCTCGTCGCCGAAGCGGGCGGCGAGCTGATCCCCTTCGAGGTCAAGTACCGCGCCCAGCACACCGGCGCGCGAGAGCTCAAGGGTCTGATCGAACTGTGCCAGGCCAAGCGCATTGCGCGCGGCTACGTCGTCACCAAGTCGCTGGATGACTTCGGGCCGATGCAGGGCTTGCCGTCGTCAGCGCCAGATGCGCCCCGCGGCGCGGCCCAGATCATGCGCATCCCGGCGCCGTTGCTTTGCTACTGGATGGGCGCCACAGAACTGCCGACGGACCAGGAACCGCGAGGCGCTTCATGAGCATGAACGAGGCGGATACCGGATTCGAAGCGAAGACTTCGTCGAGTGACGGGGACACCGTCGAGGAGACGCAGCGTGATTCAGACCAGAGCCGGAACGACGGCGATGATCGCCGCGACCGGCTGACAGCCCCGGTCGCGGCGTTGCAGAGCCTCGTTCGCCCCGCCCGGGGGACGGACTACGCCAGATCGAACCGATCCAGGTTCATCACCCTGGTCCAGGCGGCGACGAAATCGCTGACGAACTTCTCCTTGCCGTCGGCGCTGGCATAGACCTCGGCCAGGGCGCGCAGCACGGAGTTGGAGCCGAACACGAGATCCACCCGGGTGCCGATCCACCTGACCGCGCCGGTCCTGCGATCACGGCCTTCGAAGTTCTCGCCGGCGGGCTTCCACTCGGTGCCCATGTCGAGCAGGTTGACGAAGAAGTCGTTCGTCAGCGTGCCGGGCTTGGACGTGAACACACCGTGCTTGCCGCCGTCGAAGTTGGCGCCCAGCACGCGCAGGCCGCCGACCAGCGCCGTCATTTCGGGTGCTGTCAGCGTCAGCAGCTGAGCCTTGTCCACCAGCAGGTGCTCGGCCGGAACGGCCGACTTGGCCTTCAGGTAGTTGCGGAAACCGTCGGCGAAGGGCTCCAGGTACTTGAACGAGTCGACGTCCGTCTGTTCGAGCGTCGCGTCGACACGGCCCGCTGCGAACGGCACTTCCACCGACATGCCGGCGGCCTTGGCGGCCATCTCAATGCCGACCCCACCGGCCAGCACGATCATGTCGGCCAGTGACAGCTTGCCGGACGCCTTCTGGATCGCTTCCAGCCTGGGCAGCACCTTGACGGCGATCTGGTTGACGGCCCAGTCCTTCTGCGGCGCCAGGCGGATGCGTGCACCGTTGGCGCCGCCGCGCTTGTCGCCGCCGCGGAAGGTGGAGGCCGACGCCCACGCGGTGGTCACGAGTTCGGCCACCGACAGGCCGGAGGCGGCGATCCTGGCCTTGGCGTCGGCGATGTCGGCCGCCGTGGGCCGGTGGATCGGCGCAGGCAGCGGATCCTGCCAGATCAGGTCTTCCTTCGGCACCTCCGGACCCACATAACGGGACTTCGGGCCCATGTCGCGGTGGGTCAGCTTGAACCAGGCGCGGGCATAGGCCTCGGCGAAGGCCTGCGGGTCGTTGAGGAACCGGCGCGAGATCTTCTCGTAGGCCGGGTCGAAGCGCAGCGACAGGTCGGTGGTGAGCATCGTCGGCTTGCGCTTGGGTGAGTCGGGCGTCGGGCCCGGGACGATGGCATCCGCGCCCTTCGCCACCCACTGGATGGCGCCCGCCGGCGACTTGGTCTTTTCCCAGTCGTACTTGAACAGGATCTCGAAGAAGTCGTTGCTCCAGCGCACGGGCGTGGTGGTCCACGTGACCTCCAGGCCGCTGGTGATGGCGTCCTTGCCCTTACCGCTGCCGAACTTGCTGGCCCAGCCGAGGCCCTGCAACTCGAGCGGGGCGGCCTCGGGATCCGCGCCCACGTTGTCGGCCGGGCCGGCGCCATGGGTCTTGCCGATGGTGTGGCCGCCGGCGATCAGGGCGACGGTCTCCTCGTCGTTCATCGCCATCCGTGCGAAGGTCTCGCGGATGTCCCTGGCGGCCGACACCGGGTCGCCATTGCCGTTCGGACCCTCTGGGTTGACGTAGATCAGACCCATCTGCACGGCCGCCAGCGGGTTCTCCAGGTCACGCTCGCCGCTGTAGCGCTTGTCGCCGGCGAGCCAGGTGGTTTCTTTGCCCCAGTAAACATCCTGGTCCGGTTCCCACACGTCCTCCCGGCCACCGGCGAAGCCGAAGGTGCGAAAACCGGTGGACTCCAGCGCCACGTTGCCGGCCAGGATCATCAGGTCGGCCCAGGAGATCTTCTGGCCGTACTTCTGCTTGATCGGCCACAACAGGCGGCGCGCCTTGTCGAGGCTGACGTTGTCGGGCCAGGCGTTCACCGGCGCGAAGCGCTGCTGCCCCCGGCCGCCGCCGCCGCGCCCGTCACCGGAGCGGTAGGTGCCGGCGCTGTGCCAGGCCATGCGGATCATCAGGCCCGCGTAGCTGCCGAAGTCCGCCGGCCACCAGTCCTGCGAATCGGTCATCAGCTTCTTCAGGTCGGCCTTGAGCGCCGGGTAGTCCAGCTTCCTGAACTCCTCGCGGTAGCTGAAGCCCCTGCCCAGCGGGTTGGACTTCTCCGAATGCTGGCTCAGCAGATCGAGGCGCAGCTGGTTGGGCCACCAATCCCTGTTCTGGGTGCCGCCTCCGGCGGCGTGATTGAACGGGCACTTCGCTTCGTCTGGCATGTCTGCTCCTGTCCGGGTGAGTGGCTAGCGCAAGCGACTGTAGGCGGCTGTCGGTTATCGATCCAATTGTTTCTATTGATTGCATCTATAGGCAGGCTCACTCGGCACCGCGCTCCCGGGACGACTCGCGTGGCGCGAGACCATCCCGCGGATGCGGGTGCCGCGCGGCCCGGCCGTGCCACGCCGAGGCGGCCCCGCTGCCGAGGTGACGCAAGGTCGACCGCACATTCTCCATGTCGGGTTGCTGCGCCGCGGTACGCGGTGGCGGTCGCTTGTAAGGTTGAAGTAAGGCGCCCTGCCTATGTTCCGCGCTACGAAAAGTGCCGCGGCCGGCCGCCGAGGCACGGCATAGGACAGGAGACCATGGCAAACATCGAATCGGTGCTGCAGGAGAAGCGCGTCTTCGCGCCGAGCCCGGCGATCGTCGCGGCGGCGAACGTCTCCGGCATGGAGGCTTACCGCGCGCTGTGCGCCGAAGCGGAAAAGGACTTCACCGGCTTCTGGGCCCGGCTCGCCCGCGAGCACGTGGCCTGGCACAAGCCGTTCACGCAGGTGCTCGACGAGTCGAACGCGCCATTTTTCAAGTGGTTCGCCGACGGCGTGCTGAACGCCTCGTACAACTGCCTCGACGTGCCGGTGCAGGCCGGCAACGGCGGCAAGACGGCGATCGTGTTCGAGGCCGACGACGGCAAGGTCACCAGGATTACCTACAAGGAACTGCTGGCCAAGGTCTGCCAGCTGGCCAACGGCATCAAGTCGCTCGGCTTCAAGAAGGGCGAGCGCGCCATCATCTACATGCCGATGTCGATCGAGGCGGTGGTGGCGATGCAGGCCTGCGCCCGGCTCGGCATCACTCACTCGGTGGTGTTCGGCGGCTTCTCGGCCAAGAGCGTGCAGGAGCGGGTGGTCGACGCCGGCGCGACGCTGATCATCTGCGCCGACGGGCAGATGCGCGGCGGAAAGAGCATCCCCTTGAAGCCGGCGATCGAGGACGCCTTCGCGCTCGGCGGCTGCGAGGCGGTGCGCAAGGTCATCGTCTACCAGCGCACCGGCGGGCCGGAGGCTTTCAACGCCGGCCGCGACGTCTGGATGCACGAGCTGATGGCCGGCCAGCCGACCACCTGCGAGCCGGAGTGGGTCGACGCCGAGCACCCGCTGTTCATCCTGTACACGTCGGGCTCCACCGGCAAGCCGAAGGGCGTGCAGCATTCCACCGGCGGCTACCTGCTGTGGGCGGTGCTGACGATGAAGTGGACGTTCGACATCAAGCCGTCGGACGTCTTCTGGTGCACGGCCGACGTGGGCTGGGTCACCGGCCACACCTATGTCTGCTACGGGCCGCTGGCCGCCGGCGCCACCGAGGTGATCTTCGAGGGCGTGCCGACCTATCCGGACGCGGGCCGCTTCTGGAAGATGTGCCAGGACCACGGGGTCACCATCTTCTACACCGCGCCCACCGCGATCCGCTCGCTGATCAAGGCCAACGACGCCAACCCGGCGACGCATCCGTCGAAATACGACCTGTCGAAGCTGCGCATCCTCGGCACCGTCGGCGAGCCGATCAATCCGGAAGCGTGGATGTGGTACTACACGCAGGTCGGCCAGAGCCGCTGCCCGGTCGTCGACACCTTCTGGCAGACCGAGACCGGCGGCCACATGATCACGCCGCTGCCCGGTGCCACGCCGCTGGTGCCGGGTTCATGCACGCTGCCGCTGCCCGGCATCATGGCGGCGATCGTCGACGAGACCGGCAACGACGTGCCCAACGGCCAGGGCGGCCTGCTGGTGGTCAAGCGTCCGTGGCCGGCGATGATCCGCACCATCTGGGGCGATCCGGAGCGGTACAGGAAGAGCTACTACCCGGCCGAGCTCGGCGGCAAGCTCTATCTCGCCGGCGACGGCTCGATCCGCGACAAGGACACCGGCTACTTCACCATCGTCGGCCGCATCGACGATGTGCTGAACGTCTCGGGTCACCGCATGGGCACGATGGAGATCGAGTCGGCGCTGGTGGCCAATCCGCTGGTGGCCGAGGCGGCGGTGGTCGGCCGGCCCGACGACACCACCGGCGAGGCGATCTGCGCCTTCGTGGTGCTGAAGCAGGCGCGGCCGAGCGGCGAGGCGGCGCAGAAGCTGGCGCGCGAACTGCGCGACTGGGTCGGCAAGGAAATCGGCCCGATCGCCAAGCCGAAGGACATCCGCTTCGGCGACAACCTGCCGAAGACGCGCAGCGGCAAGATCATGCGCCGCCTGCTGCGCTCGATCGCCAAGGGCGAGGAGATCTCGCAGGACGTCTCGACGCTCGAGAATCCGGCGATCCTCGATCAGCTGAAAGTGACGCTGTGACCCGCCGGCGGCAGCCGATTGGGGTTGCCGCCGTCGTTGGCAAGACAAGACGAAGCCGCCGTCACCACGGGTGAACGGGGCCTGCACGAGAGACAACGGCGCCGACCTCCGGTCGGGCCGAAGGGGACGCGAGAACGTGGCGTTGCTGCTGGTCATCTTGCACACGCTGATCCTGGTGGCCGGGCTGTCGCTGCTCGGACAGGGGATCGTCGGCCTGTTCAACTGGCGCCGGCGCCACGAGAACTTCGTCTACCAGGTGTTCGCGATCATCGCCCGGCCGGTGGTGTCGTTCGCCCGGCTGGTCACACCAAGGGTGATCCTCGACCAGCACGTGCCGCTGGTGGCGTTCCTGCTGCTGCTGTTCGGCTACTTCGGCGTCGGGATGTGGCACCGCGAGGTCTGCCTGCAGGACCTGACCCAAACGGGTTGCGCCAAGTGGGCGGCGGCGCGGGCGGGGGCGGCGCAATGAGCAGGTTCGGCAACTGGCTCGCCGCCTTCTGGCTGCGCCGGCAGGTTGCTCTGGCGGTGCTGCTCGGCCGCAAGAGGCGCTCGATCGAACTGATGCAGCAGGTGCTTCGGCTCGACCCGGACGATGCCGAGTCTCGCAACGCGCTCGGCAACCTGCTGGTGGAAGCCGGCGAGCCGGTGGCGGCGGTCGAGCAGTTCATGCTGCTGCTCGAGCGCTGGCCGGACAACGCCGAGGCCTGGTTCAACCTCGGCTACATCCACGAAAGCCGCGAGGACCTGACCAACGCCGAGCGCTGCTTCCGCCGCGCGCTCGAGCTGAATCCGAAGATCGACCGCGCCTGGTACGGACTGGGCCTGACGCTGATCCGCGGCGGCCGGCTCGGCGAGGCGGTCGATGCGCTGAAGCGCAACATCGAGCTGCAGCCGTTCTCCCCCTATGGCTATTACCAGCTCGGCATGACCTACCACCACCTCGGCCGGCGCGACGAGGCGCTGCGCATCATCGACAAGCTGCAGGGCTTCGAGCCCAAGTTCGCCGCGACGCTGAAGCGCGACATCGACACGACCCCGCCGGCGCCGCCCGCTGCCGGTCCCAGCAACCCGCCCACCGTCCTCAACAAGGAGGCCATCGCCACGCCCGTCTGAAGCCGCTGCACCCGAAGGAGCAACCAAGGAGGAAACATGCAACTTACAGAGAAGCACCGCGAGTACTGGAAGCGAACGGTGAACGTCACGATCGTGCTGCTGGCGATCTGGTTCGTCGTCACCTTCGTGATGGCGTATTTCGCCATGGATCTGCACAGCATCGTGATCGCCGGCTTCCCGGTGTCGTTCTACATGGCGGCGCAGGGTTCGCTGATCATCTACGTGGTCCTGATCTGGTACTACGCCCGCAAGATGGGCGAGCTCGATCGGGAATACGGCGTCGCCGAGGGAGAGGATTGATGAGCGCACAAGTCAGCTCGAACCGAGCATTCTTCAACCAGCTGAAGAAGTACTACACCTGGTACACGGGGGGCTTCATCGCCTTCATCATCGTGCTGGCCATCCTCGAGCAGCTCGGCCTGCCGCGGGTGTGGATCGGCTACGTCTTCCTGTTCGCCACCATCGGCCTGTACGCCGGCATCGGCATCATGAGCCGCACCGCGGACGTGGCCGAGTACTACGTGGCCGGCCGGCGGGTGCCGGCGATCTTCAACGGCATGGCCACGGGTGCGGACTGGATGAGCGCGGCGTCGTTCATCGGCATGGCCGGCACGCTGTACCTGACCGGCTTCGACGGCCTGGCCTTCGTGCTCGGCTGGACCGGCGGCTACTGCCTGGTGGCGTTCCTGCTGGCGCCTTACCTGCGCAAGTTCGGCCAGTTCACGATTCCGGATTTCCTCGGCGCACGCTACGGCGGCAACATCGCGCGGACGATCGGCATCGTCGGCGCGATCCTGTGCTCGTTCACCTACGTGGTGGCGCAGATCTACGGCGTCGGCATCATCGTCTCGCGCTTCGTCGGCGTCGACTTCGGCATCGGTGTGTTCCTCGGCCTGGCCGGCATCCTGGTCTGCTCGTTCCTCGGCGGCATGCGCGCGGTGACCTGGACGCAGGTGGCGCAGTACATCATCCTGATCATCGCCTACATGATCCCGGTGGTCTGGCTGTCGGTGAAGCAGACCGGCGTGCCGATCCCGCAGCTGGTTTACGGCTCGGTGCTGCAGAAGGTCGAGAAGCGCGGCGACGAGCTGCGCAGCGACCCGAAGGAGAAGGAGGTGCGCGAGATCTTCAAGAGCCGCGCCGACGAGGCGAAGGCGAGGGTCGCGGCACTGCCGGGTTCCTGGCAGGAGGGCAGGGCGGCGGCCGAGAAGAAGGTGGCTGATCTCACCGCCGCCAACGCGCCGATCGCCGAGATCAACGCCGCCAAGAAGGCGGTCGACGACTTCCCGAAGTCGGCCGACGAGGCGAAGACGCGGTGGAGCGGCGACGTCACGAAGAACAGCGCCCGCACCGGCGCGCCGGCGCCGCATTCGACGCCGTTCCCGAGCGCCAATCCCGACGCGGCCAAGAACGCGGCCGAGCGCAACACCAAGAGGCTGAACTTCCTGGCGCTGGTGTTTTCGCTGATGCTCGGCACCGCCGCGCTGCCGCACATCCTGATGCGCTACTACACCACGCCGTCGGTCAGCCAGGCGCGCAAATCGGTGTTCTGGTCGCTGTTCTTCATCTTCCTGCTCTATTTCACTGCGCCGTCGCTGGCGGTGCTGGTGAAGTACGAGGTGTACAACAACGTTGTCGGTACGGCGTTCTCGAGCCTGCCTGCCTGGATCTCCAGCTGGGCGAAGGTCGATCCAACGCTGATGGCGGTGGCCGACATCAACAAGGACGGCATCGTTCAGCTTGCCGAAATCGTCCTTGGCGGCGACATCATCGTGCTGGCCACGCCGGAGATCGCCGGCCTGCCGTACGTGATCTCGGGCATGGTGGCCGCCGGCGGCCTGGCGGCGGCGCTGTCGACTGCCGACGGCCTGCTGCTGACGATCGCCAACGCGCTGTCGCACGACATGTACTACAAGATGATCAACCCCAACGCCTCGACCCAGAAGCGGGTTCTGATCTCCAAGATCCTGCTGCTGTTCGTCGCGCTGTTCGCCGCCTGGGTGACCTCGCTGAAGCCGGGCAACATCCTGTTCCTGGTCGGTGCGGCGTTCTCGATGGCTGCCTCGGTGTTTTTCCCGGCACTGGTGCTCGGCGTGTTCTGGAAGCGCGCCAACAAGTGGGGGGCGATCGCCGGCATGGTCGGCGGACTGGGCATGTGCCTGTACTACATGGTGCACACCTACCCGCAGTTCATCGCCTGGTTCGGCACCACCAAGATGGACCTGTGGTTCGGCATCGCACCGATCTCGGCGGCGGTGTTCGGCGCGCCGTTCGGCATGCTGGTGCTGATGATCGTCAGCATGCTGACGCCGGCGCCGGACAAGCAGGTGCAGGAGTTCGTCGAGCACGTCCGCTATCCGTACCTGGCGGGTGACACCGTCGAGACGATGGCGCGCTGACCGAGCCTGCCTTCGCAACGAAAAGCCCGCGGTTCACCGCGGGCCTTTTTTCTTGCCCTTGCGCAAGCCGGACGAAGGGGTCCCTCTCGTAGACTGCGCCCGGTCGTCGACGGCCGGCGACCCGCATCCGGAGGAGAAGCAGCCACATGAGCCAGCGCTGGGATGAACTGCTGAAGCGTGACCACGAAGTGACCGAACAGGTGTTCGCGGCGATCGAGGCGAAGCTCGCCGCCGCCGAGGGCCCGGCGCCGGCGCTGGTCGGCCTGCTGGTCGACTACATGCACTACGTGGATCACTGCCACAACCAGAAGGAGGAACTGCACCTGTTTCCCCGCCTCGAGGCGAAGGGAATGCCGCGTCACGGCGGGCCGCTCGGCGTGATGCTGCAGGAGCACGAGCGGGCGCGAGAGATCCTGGCGCGGCTGGTGCCGCTGGCGACCGCCTATGCGGCCGGCAACCGGGGCAACCTCGCCGAGCTTCGCTCTGCCTTCGGCGAGTACGCGTCGCTGTGCAAGGACCACTTCTGGAAGGAGAACGACATCCTCTATCCGATGGCCCTGCGGATGCTCGGCGACACCGAGGCAGCCGAGGTGGTGGCGGGCATCGAAGCGGTCGAGGCGTCACTCGGCGCCGGCACGCGCGAGCGCTACTACCGGATCGCCGCCGAGATCGTCGGGCAGGCCGAGCTGCGCGACCTGTCCTACGGGCTGGAGCGAGACGTGCTGGCCGCCATCCTGAACACCTTGCCGGTCGAGCTTTCGTTCATCGATCACGAGGATCGCGTCCGTTACTTCAGCCACGAGCACGGCGAGAAGATCTTTGGCCGCACACGGGGGGCGATCGGCACCGCCGTGCAGAACTGCCACCCGCCGAAGAGCCTGCACCTGGTCAGCCAGATCCTGGCCGACTTCAAGGCCGGCAGGCGCGACGTGGCCGAGTTCTGGATCGAGACGGGCGGCCGCATGGTCCACATCCGCTACTGGCCGGTGCGCGGCGACGACGGCCGCTACCTGGGCACGCTGGAGACGGTGCAGGACGTCACGTCGATCCGTGCGCTGACCGGCGAGCAGCGTCTGCTCAGCGCCGCGTGACGGGTGCCGCCGGCGCGGGCGGTCTAGCCGCGGCGAACGGCGCGCGACCCGGCATCGGGCCGGCGGCCTGCCCGCCGGTCGAGGTCGAGGTGCTGATCGAGATTCCGCGCGGCAGCTTCCTGAAGCGCGGTTCGACCGGGCAGGTCGACTTCGTCTCGCCGTTGCCGTGTCCGTTCAACTACGGCTCGGTGCCGTCGCACCTCGGACTCGAAGGGGACCTGCTCGACGCGGTGGTGCTGGGGCCGCGCCTGGCGGCGGGCACCCGGTTGCGCGTGGCGGCGTGGGGCGCCGTGACGCTGACCGACCGCGGCATGAGCGACGACAAGCTGATCTGCAGCGCGCAGCCGCTGCGGCCGGCGCAGCGCCTCGCGGTGCTGCGCTTCTTCCGCTTCTATGCGCGATGCAAAGGGCTGCTCAACCTGTGGCGAGGTCGCCCCGGCCGCAACGCCTGCGACGGATGGATCGACGCGGCGGCAGCGCTGGCGCGGGCGAGGCCGCGCGGCGGCGACTGGGCCGGGCCACCGGTGGAATTCTGAATGCTCGACGAAAATGGGCCCCGCCGCAGCGGGGCCCGGGGCCAGGCGTTGCCGATTACTGCCTGCGCCGACGCGAAGCGGCCAGTCCGGCGAGGCCGACGCCGAGAAGCGCGACGGTGCCGGGTTCGGGGACGGTGCCGGGCTCCGGCAGGACGTCGAAGACCGGCGCCTCGTAGGTCGCCGAGACGTAGTTCTGGAACCTGGTGCTGTCGAACCGGTAGAGCGTCCAGTTCCGGTAATCAGTGCCGTTGCCGTAATCTCGGACGAGATCGAGCAGCGCCTGGGCCTGCTGGCTGACCTGCGTGACCGCACCGTTCCATGTGAACCCACCGGCCGAGAGGCTCAGGTCGTTGTCGAACACGATGTTCCATACGGCGACCTGGAAGGCGGCGGCACTCGTCGCATCGGCGAAGGCGCCGAAGGCGGTCGCTGCGCCGACGTCCCAGAAGTCGCCGGCCGCCTTGTTCGGGTACGCCTTGTCGTAGAGCTTGCGCAGGTCGTCGTCGATCAAGACGCTCGCCGAATACGCGTGCGGCCCCGCGTTCGCGTGCTGGCCGAGCTCGATGCAGAAGAAGCGGAAGAACGAATCGGCGGGCATGGCGCCGGTGTCCCAGAAGTTGCCGCTGAACTGTCCGCCGTGGCCGTTGTAGCCGCTGACGTGCACCGGCGCGAACGATGCGCCGCCGCCCGGGTTGATCACCGACAACTGGCCGTCGCCGGGCGCGTACGCCCAGATCTCGGCCGCGCCGGCGGCCGTCGTCCCGCTGATTCCCAGCCCGAGCACCGCAGCGAGCAGGGCTCGCGAACGAAAACGCATGACGTCTCCCGTGAACCGGCACCCGCAATGCGGGGTGCGCGCTAATACCTTATTCACGGTATAAGCAAGTACCGTGCCATGCTGGCACAGGATCATGCAAATCAAGGAATTGCGTTACGCATACCAAGAATTGGCTATGCGCGCGAGCGGATCTGTAAAGTTTTCCGACACTGGCAACGATCGAATCCGCGCACTTTGCAAGGCGCGCACTCGGCGCGCAGACGCGCGCGGTGTCTGGTCGAGGGATCGGTCGGATCGGCGGCGCCTGCGCCGCGGTCAGCCTGACCGCGGAAGTGCGTTTGCCGCGGCGGGTGGACTGCGAAGGGCGCCCTTGGCAGGAAGCGGAGAAGGAGTTGGGAGCCTGGCGGAGAGAGTGGGATTCGAACCCACGATAGGTTGTTCACCTATACACGCGTTCCAGGCGTGCGCCTTCAACCGCTCGGCCATCTCTCCTCGGCGCTTCGCGCGCGGCGGATTATAGGCGGGCGGTCGCTGCGGCCACTTGCTCGGTGGGAAAGGTGATCACGTGGTCGGCATCGAGGCGGATGCCGATGCGCTCGCCCACCGCGTGGTCATGGTGGCTGGGCACCAGCGCCAGCAACTCGCGGCCGCTGTCCAGGCGCAGCGTGTAGACGAAGTCGGCGCCGCGGAACGCCTTACGCACCACCTGCGCGGTCATCGGGCTGGCGTCGTCGTGGACGACGTCGTCCGGCCGCAGCAGCACCTCGACGTGGCAGCCGCGGCCGCAGGTGTCGCAGCCGACGTTGCACGGCAGCGGCACGTCACCCCTGAGGACGCCGAGTTCGATCGATACCCGGCGCGAGTCGAGCACCTTGGCCGGCAGGAAGACGCCCTGGCCGATGAAGTCGGCCACGTAGCGGCTGCCCGGCCGGTGGTAGATCTCATAGGGGCGGTCCCACTGCTCGAGCCGGCCCTGGTTCATCACGCCGATGCGGTCGGCAATGGCGAACGCCTCCTGCTGGTCGTGCGTGACGAGGATCGCAGAGGTGCCGCTTTCCTTGAGGATCTGCCGCACTTCGGCGCCGAGTCTGGCGCGCAGTTCGACGTCGAGGTTGGAGAACGGCTCGTCCATCAGCAGCAGCTTCGGCGCCGGCGCCAGCGCGCGGGCCAGCGCGACACGCTGCTGCTGGCCGCCCGACAGCTCGTGCGGATACTTGCGCGCGAACGGCTGCAGCCCGACCAGTGCCAGCAGGCGCTGCACGCGGGCCGGGCGTTCGCTGCGCGGCAGCGGGCGCAGGCCGAAGGCGACGTTCTCTTCGACGCGCAGGTGGGGAAACAGCGCGTAGTCCTGGAACACCAGCCCGACGCCGCGTTTCTCGGTCGGTACTTCGATGCCGCCGCCTGCCACGCGCCGGGCGCCAACATCGATCGAGCCCGAAGAAATCGTGACGAGGCCGGCGATCGCGCGCAGCAGCGTGGTCTTGCCGCAGCCCGAACTGCCGACCACGCAGCCGATGTCACCCTGCGCCAGCGAGAGGCTCAGCCGATCGAGCACGGCCGCCGGCGCCTGCGGATAGCGGACGGAAAGGTCGCGAATCTCGAGGACGCTCGTCGCCATGAGTTCGTTCAGGTATGTCTCTCGCGAATGATTATAATTCTCATTTGCTTGGCTGGGCGCAGCTTTCCGACCGCATGTCGAAGGCGTCATGAACTCGCAGACAGCGACACAGGAGGCGGTGCCCGCGGCGCGGGGCCGTGGCGACTCGCCGTCGCTGGCGCCGATGCTGCTCGCCGTCGCCTGTGCGGCGGCGGTGCTTTTCCCGCTGCTCGGCGTGCTGGCGAGCTTCGCCGATCTGGCGGCGTCGCTCGACACGCTGCGCCATCTCGCCGCCACGGTGATCCCACGCGCGGCGTTCGAAACCGCGCTGCTGGTTGGCCTGGTCGCCGTCGGCGTAATCGTGCTCGGCTCGACTTCGGCCTGGCTGGTCGCCGCCTACGAGTTCCCCGGACGACCATTCTTCGAGTGGGCGCTGCTGGTGCCGCTGGCGATGCCCGCCTACATCGTCGCCTACGCCTACACCGACTTCCTGCAGTACTCCGGCCCTGTGCAAGGCCTGCTTCGTGCCGCCTTCGGCTGGCAGCGCGGCGATTACTGGTTTCCCGAGGTCCGCTCGATCCCCGGCGCCGCGTTCGTCTTCACGGTGACGCTGTATCCCTACGTCTACCTGCTTGCCCGCACGGCATTTCTCGCGCGAACGGCATCGATGGCCGACGCGGCGCGTTCGCTCGGCTACTCGCCGCTGCGCGGCTGGCTGCACGTGAACCTGCCGATGGCGCGGCCGGCCGTCGCAGCGGGCGCGGCGCTGGCGCTGATGGAAACCGTCGCCGACTACGGCGCGGCGTCCTACTTCGGGCTGCAGACCTTCACCACGGCGATCTACCGCGCCTGGTTCTCGCTCGGCGACCGCATCGCGGCGAGCCAGCTGGCAAGCGTCCTGCTGGCGGTCGTGCTGGTGCTGATGGCTTTCGAGCTGCGCGCCCGCGGGCGCGCCCGCTTCGTCTCGGCGCCAAACAGCGCCCGGCCGGCGCAGCGCATGCCGCTGGACGGCCGTCGCGGACTCGTCGCGATGCTCGCCTGCTGCCTGCCGCTGGCGGCCGGCTTCCTGGTGCCGACGGCGATCCTCGTGCAGCTGGCGCTGCCGGCAATTGACGAGGTCGACGTCGGCCGCTACCTGCAATGGCTGCTGAACAGCGTGACGCTCGGCGGCGGCGCGGCGCTGATCGCGGTGGCCATTGCCCTGGCGCTCG
The DNA here is from genome assembly GCA_016716275.1 of Burkholderiales bacterium. Taxonomy (GTDB): domain Bacteria; phylum Pseudomonadota; class Gammaproteobacteria; order Burkholderiales; family Burkholderiaceae_F; genus JADJWR01. The sequence continues at coordinate 197,945 of JADJWR010000003.1, forward strand.
CCTATTCGATTCGGCTGGCCTCGCGCGGTCTGCCGGCGCGGGCAGTCGCCCTGGCGGCACGGCTGATGAACCTCGGCTACGCGGTGCCGGGCATCGTCATCGCGGTCGGCATCCTGCTGCCGCTGGCGGCCTTCGACAACGCGCTCGATGCCTGGATGAAATCACGCCTCGGCATCGGCACGGGGCTGCTGTTCACCGGCAGCGTGGCAGCGCTGCTGTATGCGTACGTGGTGCGCTACTTCGCGGTGTCGTTCCAGCCGATCGAGGCCGGGCTGGCGCGGATCACGCCGGCGATGGACGCCAGCGCGCGCAGCCTTGGCGCCAGCCCGCGCGAAGTCTTCACGCGTGTGCATCTGCCGCTGCTCGCGCCGTCGCTGTTCGCCGCGGCGCTGCTGGTGTTCGTCGACGTGATGAAGGAACTGCCGGCGACGCTGGTGCTGCGGCCGTTCAACTTCGACACGCTGGCGGTGATCGCCTACCAGTTCGCCGCCGACGAGCGGCTCGGCGAGGCGGCGATCCCGTCGCTGACCATCGTCGCCGTCGGCGTCCTGCCGGTGGTCCTGCTGTCGCGGGCGATCGCGCGCAGCTCGCAGCCTGGCCAGCTCACGAGCTGAGCGGCGGCGCAGCGGCGGCGCGCATAATCGCGCGGCGCGCAAGCAGCCCTCCCAGGAGACGACCTTCATGGCCTATGTGATCCCGGCGCCGCCGCAGGCGGTGGTTCCGGTTGCCGGCTCGACCGACCTGTTCCCGGTGCATCGCATCTACTGCGTCGGCCGCAACTACGAGGAGCACGCCAGGGAAATGGGATTCACCGGCCGCGAACCGCCATTTTTCTTCGCCAAGCCGGCCGACGCGCTGCTGCCGGTGGCGGAAGAAACCGGCGAGATGCCCTATCCGCCGGGCACGCAGAGCCTGCATCACGAGATCGAACTGGTGGTGGCGATCGGCCGGCGGGGACGCGAGATCGCCGCCGCCAGCGCGCCGGCGCACATCTGGGGCTATGCGGTGGGGCTGGACATGACCCGCCGCGACCTGCAGGGCGAAGCGAAGCGGCTCGGCCGGCCGTGGGAGATCGGCAAGGGCTTCGACTTCTCGGCGCCGGTAAGCAGTGTCAGGCCGGTCGAGAAGACCGGCGAGGTCAACCGCGGCCGCATCTGGCTGAAGGTCAACGGCCAGTTGCGGCAGGACAGCGACGTGTCGAAGATGATCTGGAAGGTCAGCGAGACGATCGAGCACCTGTCGAAGTACTTCGAACTCGTGCCGGGCGACCTGGTGTTCACCGGCACGCCGGAAGGCGTGGCTGCAGTGGTGCCGGGCGACGTGCTCGAGGGCGGTGTCGACGGCGTCGGCACGCTGCACCTGAAGATCGCGCCGCCGGCGCAGGACTGACGGCGCCGTCGCCGCCTGCAACGAGAATCCGGCGATGAGACTGCACTCGGCGGCGCGTTCCTCGGCGTCGTTCCGCGTGCGCATCGCGCTGAACCTGAAGGGGCTGCCTTACGAGTACGTACCGGTCGACCTGGTGCACGGCGGGCAGTTCAGGGATCCATTCCGCGGACTGAACCCGGCCGAGCTGGTGCCGGTGCTCGAGCGCGAAGGCGCGGTGCTGACGCAGTCGCTGGCGATCATCGAGTACCTCGACGAGACCTACCCGCAGCCGCCGCTGCTGCCGCACGATCCGCTCGAGCGGGCCTACGTGCGCGCGATCGCGCTGGCGATCGCCTGCGAGATCCATCCGCTGAACAACCTGCGCGTGCTGCGCTACCTGACCAGGACCCTGGGTCTCGGAGAGGGCGCGAAGGACGCCTGGTACAGGCACTGGGTCGAGCAGGGCCTGGCGCAGGTCGAAGGGCAGCTCACCGCGGCGGGGCGATGCGGCCGGTTCGTGCTGGGCGAGGCCGTGACGGTTGCCGACATCCTGATCGTGCCGCAGATCTTCAACGCCAGGCGCTTCGACTGCCGGCTCGATCACCTGCCGACGGTGATGCGCATCTTCGACGCCTGCATGCAGCTGCCGGCGTTCATCGACGCGCAGCCGAGCCGGCAACCCGACATGCCGCCCGGCTGAGAACCTGTGAATGAATCCACTGCGCGTGCCCGATCGGGGGTCGTGCGGTGCTCGCGATCCTCACGTATGTCGGTATACGCCCCGGTCGCTGCGCTCCGGCCGCCCCTCGCTGCGGCCCGCTCGCGACGATTTCTTCACGGGTTCCGAGGCGGGCGGGCCGCGCTTTCCTCAGCCTGAAGCGTCGACGCCCGCTTCGGTCTGCGCGCGCAGCGTCGCGGCGAACTCGGCGACCGCCGCGCCGTAGAAGTAGCTTCGGTTGTAGTGCAGGATCGTCGCCAGGTTGACCGTGCCGATCCGGTACTGGTAGTCGGTGCTCTGGTCCTCCTGCAGGTAGGGCAGATCGAGCAGGACCACGCGGGTGTCCGGCGGCAGGTAGCCGTCGATTCGCACGCCGAGCTCGGCCACCTCGGCCCACGGGTACGCGGCAACGATTCCGCGGCCGAGCTGCTCGGCGATCGCCTCGTTGGCGACTGCGTCGAACATCACCGCCTGCTCGCGCTGCCAGCCATGCCGGTGCAGGTAGCTGGCCACCGAGCCGATCGCGTCGGCCGGCGACCTCGCCAGGTCGGTGAGGCCATCGCCGTCGTAGTCGAGGGCGTACTGGCGGATCGAGCTCGGCATGAACTGCGGCAGGCCGATGGCGCCGGCGAAAGATCCGGTCTGCTTCAGCACGTCGATGCGGCCGCGGTGTCCGAGGACCAGGAAGTGGGCGAGTTCCTGTCGATAGAACGCCGCCCGTCGCGGATAGTCGAAGGCCAGCGTGAGCAGGACGTCGAGTGTCCGGAAGGTGCCCATCACGCGGCCGAACACCGTCTCGATGCCGATGATCGCCACCACGATCTCCGCCGGCACGCCGAACTCGTCGTCGGCGCGCGCGAGCGTGCGGCGGTGTGCCCGGTGGAAGGCCACGGCCTCGCGCAGCCGCGACTCGTCGAGGGCGCGCGCGCGGTAGCGGGTCCAGTCGCGCGGCGGCGGCGTCAGGGTCGGCGTCATCAGCCGTTCGGCCTGCGTGGACCGTCGCCCGGTCGCCAGAACCTGCACTGCCCAGTCCGGCGGCACGCCGTGCCCGGCAAGCTCGCTATCGACGAACTCGCGCACCTCCGGCCGCTCGGCGTACGGACCCGGCGCCGCCGGGCGGGCGTGAACCGCGCCGGCGGCCCATGCGAGGGTGCCCAGCAACATCTGCCTTCGTCTGACGCCTGCCGCGGTAGGCATGCACTGCTCCGTCGATCCGCACATCGCGGAGCCTATCGCGCGCCGCTCAATCGGCGAAACGCACCCGGAAGCGGCGCACACGCGCGCGCAGGTCGCGCACGGCGGCCGACGGCACGTTGGCGCTGGCCGGCGAGTACCGCCAGCGCTCGAGCAGGCGCAGGATGGCTTCGGCTTCGACGCGCGAGGCCGGCGCGAGTTCGCTGGCCAGGCGGCCGGCGAGCGCACGCAGTCCGTCGGTGGCCTGGTACTGCACGCCGGCGCGTTCCAGTCGCCGGCGGAAGCGCGCCTCGAGGTCGGCCAGCGGGTCACGGCGAACGCGGTGCCGCAGCGAGACGACGGCGAGCACGGTGGCAACGATCGACACGGCCAGCGCCAGCATGCTGGCGAGCACGCGCCAGTCCGGTGCAAAGCCAAACTGCTCGAGCAGGGTCATCTGCTGCTCGGCCGAGTAGCTGAGCACCCACTGGTTCCACGAGTTCTCCAGCGCCTCCCAGTTGAAGCGCAGGCGCTGGACTACGCGCATCCAGCCGGCGCCGGTGCCCGCGCCGATGGTGAACAGCGGGCCGGCGCCGGTCTGGCGGGCGAGTTCGCGCAGCCCCTGCTCGATGCGCACCGGGGCGACCACCGAGGTCGGGTCGACGCGGGTCCAGCCGCGCCCGGCGAGCCACACTTCGGTCCAGGCATGCGCGTCCGACTGACGCACGGTCACGAAGCCGTCGACCGGGTTGACCTCGCCACCCTGGTAGCCGGTGACGACGCGCGCCGGCACGTCGAGCGCGCGCATCAGCACGACGAACGCCGAGGCGTAGTGCTCGCAGAAGCCGAGCCGGCTGTCGAACAGGAACTCGTCGACCGAGTCGCGGCCCAGCAGCGGCGGCTCGAGGGTGTAGCGGAAGCCGCCCTGGCGGAAGTGATCGAGCACCGCATCGACCGCCCGCCGGTTGGCGGTCGCCCGCTCGCCGCCGGCGGCCTGCAGGCGGGCGCGCAGGTCGGCGGCGAACTGCAGGGTGCGCGGATTGAAGCCGCTCGGCAGTGCCAGCCAGTTGCGCAGCGACAGCGCGGTTTCGTTCAGGCCGAAGGCAAAGCGGGTGAAGGAGCGGGCCTCGTAGCGGGTGCGCGAGGTGATCAGCCGCCCGGCGAGCAACTGGCCGTCGTGGCTGGCGCGCGGGTTCAACCCCTCGGCAGTCGGCAGGCTGGCCGGCAACTCGAGTGCGAACAGCCAGTCGCGCTGGCTCGGCTCGAGCGTCACCGTGTAGTCGACGGCCGACGCGGGGTCGGCGTCGACCCGCAGCGGCGGCGGCGCGGCGACGCGCTGCGTCAGCGGTGACCAGGTGCGTCCGTCGAAGCCGCCGAACACCGGCCCGCGCCAGTACAGGTACTGGTTCTCCGGCGGGCTGCCGGCGAAGCGGACGCGGAAGGCGATCGCCTCCGACTGCAGCAGCTGGCTGATGCCGCCCGGCGACATCGAGTTCGACAGGCCGGTGCTGCTGGCAAAGGCATCGCGCGGCAGTCCCCACAGCGGGTTGTCGATCCGCGGAAACAGCAGGAAGAGCACGACGGCGAGCGGCACCGCCTTCAGTGCGATGAGGCCCACCAGCCGCAGTTTGCGTCCGGCCGGCAGGTCGTCGCCCTTCAGGCTGACGCTGACCAGCACGAAGAACAGGGCGACGACCGCGCCGAGCGTCATCAGCGCCACCGGCAGCGCCTGGCTGTGCATGAACTGCGTGAGCAGGATGAAGAAGCTCAGGAACACCACGACGAAGACATCGCGGGTGGCGCGCATCTCCAGCAGCTTCAGGGCGAGCAGCAGCAGCAGGAAGGTCACGCCCGCTTCCCGGCCGAGCAGCGTGCGGTAGTGCAGCCATACCGCGCCGGCGGCCAGCGCCAGCAGCGGCAGCATCGCCACGCGGCCGGGCAGCGGCAGGTTGCGCAAGGTGATCCAGGCGCGCCAGCACCACAGCAGGGCGACGACGCCGATGGCCCAGCCGGGCAGGTGCTCGAACTGCGGCAGCGCCACGAAGGCGACCGCGAACAGCAGCACCATCACGTCGCGCCGCTCGCGCGCCGCCGAGGAGACCTGGGCGCGGGTCAGCCACGAGACGAAGGCGCGCAGGCGAGCCGCGCCGCGCCGCTGGCCGTTGCCGATCGCCGTGCCGGACGACGCGGTCACTTACGACCTGCCGTAGAGCGCCAGCGCGGTCAGGCAGCGGTCGCGCTGCTCGCCGCCCAGTCCGAAGTCGATTCGCTGTCCCGGCAGCGACATGGCGTAGCGGACCTGCGCCGCCTCCGCCATCAGCACCCAGCGGGCGAGCCGGGCCAGCCGCTGCTCGAGGTCCAGTGCCGGATCGACCGCATCCAGCTCGAGCACGATCTCGCCCTTCGCATGGCCTTCGAACAGCTTGACCGTCAGGTCCTCCGAGCGTGCGGCAAGTCGCCAGGCAACGCGCTTGAGCGGATCGCCGGCCTGGTAGGGGCGGACGCCGGCGAACTCGTCGCCGGCGACGGCCATGCCGGTGTCCTCGTCCGTATCGCCGCTGGCCACCAGCGGCAGCGCCGGGGCGTCGCGCTCCGGCGCCGGGTAGACGATCGCCGCCAGCGGTGGCGTGTAGTACGACCACGCCTGCCAGAGGCCGAAAGGAAAGCGCGTCTCGATGCGCAGGCGCGGGCAGGGCAGGCGGCCGCGCGCGCGCGTCGACACGGCCACCCGGACCTGCCGGCTGCCGGCGGCCGGGATGTCGGTGTCGGTGATCGGCTGCACCGGCAGGTCGGGTCCGACCGCCTCGAGCAGCGGGTGGGTCGGCTGCAGCGGCTCGAACTCGAGCGCGTAGCGGGCCTCGGCCGTCGGGTTGTGCACCGTGATCTCGAACGTCGCCAGGTCACCGGCGAAGACGTTCTCGGCGCGGTGCGCGGTCAGCGACAGGCGGGCCAGGTTGCGATGGGTGTGATACATCGCCACCAGCGCCATGCTGGTGACCAGGAAGGTGAGTAGAAAACCCAGCTGCAGCAGGTAGTTGATCGACCCGAGCAGCATCATCAGCATGGCCGCCGCGAACAGCATGCCGGCCCGCGTCGGCAGGATGTAGACGCGCCGCCGGTCGAGCACCACTTCCCCGTGCTCGACGCCGCGGCGGCCGCCGATCATCTCGCCGATCCTGATCATCAGCGGGTGCGCGGTGATGCTCATGCGTGACAGCGTGGCGATGGTGCGCCGGAGACGGCGAAACGGCGAGGCTCGGGACCCGTCAGGGCAGGCGGACCGCCTGGATCAGCTGCGCCGCCAGCTCCCGGCCGTGCAGCACACGTCCGCCCTCGCGCTGCGCGGCGTGCAGGCGATGGCCGGCCACCGTCGGCAGCACGTTCTGCACGTCCTCCGGGATCACGTGCTCGCGACCGTCCAGCCATGCCCAGGCGCGCGCCGCTGCCAGCAGCGCCAGCCCGGCGCGCGGCGACAGGCCCTCGGCGTGGCGGCCGGAACTGCGCGTATAGGCGAGCAGCGCCAGCACGTAGTCGAGCAGCGCTTCGGAGACGAACACCTGCTTGACGGCCGCCTGGGCGGCGAGCAGGTCGGACGGCCGGGCGATGGCCGGCAGGCTGCGCAGCATGTCGCGCCGTGCCCGCCCGGCGAGCAGCGCCCGCTCCGCCGAGCGCTCCGGGTAGCCGAGGCTGATGCACATCAGGAAGCGGTCGAGCTGCGACTCGGGCAGCGGGAAGGTGCCGACCTGGTGCAGCGGATTCTGGGTGGCGATGACGAAGAACGGCTGCGGCAGCGGGCGCGCCATGCCGTCGATCGAGACCTGGCTTTCCTCCATCGCCTCGAGCAGCGCACTTTGCGTCTTCGGGCTGGCGCGGTTGATCTCGTCGGCGAGCAGCACCTCGGTGAAGATCGGCCCCGGGTGGAAGGCGAACTGGCCATTGGTGCGGTCGTAGACCGACACGCCGATGACGTCCGACGGCAGCAGGTCGCTGGTGAACTGCAGGCGGCGGAACGGCAGGCCGAGCGAGATGGCGATCGCGTGCGCCAGCGTGGTCTTGCCGACGCCGGGCGCGTCCTCGATCAGCAGGTGGCCGCCGGCGAGCAGACAGGTCAGACTCTGGCGGATCTGCAGTTGCTTGCCGACGATCACGGCGCCGATCTGCTCGGCGCAGCGATGGAGTTTTTCCAGCATTAGACTTTCCGCAAACGGGCGAACCGCCAGGGTCGGGGAGACAGCAACCGGTGCATACGGGCTTTTTCACGCACGCGCAGTGTGCGTCGCACGAGATGGGTTCGTGGCATCCGGAGAGCCCCGAGCGTCTGGCGGCGGTTCAAGATCATCTGATTGCCGTCGGGCTGCTGCCGCACCTGCTGCCATTCGATGCGCCGCGGGCCGATCTCGACGTCGTCGCCCGCGCGCACGACCGCGACTACATCGAAGGGCTGCGCGCGAGGGTACCAAAGCAGGGCTACGAACCGGTCGACCCCGACACGTCGATGAACCCCTGCAGCTGGGATGCGGCGATGTTCGCTGCCGGCGCGGTGGTCTCGGCGACCGACCATGTCGTCCGCGGGGACATCAACAATGCCTTCTGTGCGGTACGCCCGCCGGGACACCATGCGTGCCGCGCCGCGGCGATGGGATTCTGCTTTCTGAACAACGTCGCCATCGGCGCCCTGCACGCGATCCACGCGCACGGCCTGCGGCGGGTGGCGGTGATCGACTTCGACGTGCACCACGGCAACGGCACCGAAGACATCCTGGCCGGCAACGGCCGGGTGCTGATGGCGAGCTTCTTCCAGCATCCGTTCTATCCGTACTCGGGAACCGACTTCGCCGCCGACAACATGGTCAACGTGCCGGTGCCGGCGGGTACCCGCGGCGACGTGGTGCGCGAGCTGGTCGAGGCGCAGTGGCTGCCGCGGCTGGAGTCGTTCGCCCCCCAGATGATCTTCATCTCGGCCGGCTTCGATGCGCACCGCGAGGACGACCTCGGCCAGATGGGGCTGGTGGAGGCCGACTACGCCTGGATCACGCAGCAGCTGATGGACGTCGCCGACCGGCACGCCAGGGGACGCATCGTCAGCACGCTCGAGGGCGGCTACAACCTCAGCGCGCTGGCGCGCAGCGTCGCTGCCCACGTCCGCACGCTTGCGCAGCTCTGACCGATGCCCAGCAGCATCTTCGACCGCGACCTGCCGCGCACCGCGGCAAACTTCGCAGCCCTGTCGCCGCTGACCTTCATCGAGCGGGCAGCGGCGGTGTTCCCGCGGCTGCCGGCGGTCGTCCACGGGCCGATCCGCCGCGACTGGGGCGAGGTCTACGCGCGCTGCCGGCGGCTGGCGCAGGCGCTGGTCCGGCGCGGGCTGGGCCGCGGCGACACCGTCGCGGTGATGCTGCCCAACACGCCGGAGATGGTCGAGGCGCACTTCGGCATCCCGATGGCCGGCTGCGTGCTGAACGCCATCAACACCCGGCTCGATCCCGAGGCGGTGGCCTTCATGCTCGAGCACGGCGAGGCGAAGCTCGTGATCGTCGACCGCGAGTTCTCGGCGACCGTCAAGGCGGCGCTGGCGCGGCTGCGCCAGCCGCTGGAAGTGGTCGACGTCGACGACCCGGTGTACGCCGGGCCGGGGGAACGGATCGGCGGGATCGACTACGAGGCGCTGCTCGCCGAGGGCAGCCCGGAGTTCGCCTGGCAGCCGGCGACCGACGAGTGGGATGCGATCGCGCTGAATTACACCTCGGGCACCACAGGCAACCCGAAGGGCGTCGTCTATCACCATCGCGGGGCCTACCTGAACGCGGTGTCGAACATCCTGGTCTGGGCGCTGCCGCACCACCCCGTGTACCTGTGGACGCTGCCGATGTTCCATTGCAACGGCTGGTGCTTTCCATGGACGGTGGCAGCGATGGCAGGCACCAACGTCTGCCTGCGCCGGGTCGAGGCGGCGGCGATCTTCGAGGCGATCCGCGCGCATCGGGTGACGCATTACTGCGGCGCGCCGATCGTGCACTCGCTGCTGATCAACGCGCCGGCGGAAATGAAGCAGGGCATCGCGCAGCGGGTCAGCGCGATGGTCGCCGGCGCCGCGCCGCCGGCGGCAATGATCGAGGGCATGGAGCGGCTCGGCTTCGACCTCACCCATGTCTACGGCCTGACCGAGGTCTATGGCCCGGCGACGGTGTGCGCCAGGCAGCCGGAGTGGAGCGAACTCGACCTCGGCGAGCGGGCCGCCAAGAACGGTCGGCAGGGGGTCCGCTACCCGATGGAAGAGGCGGTGACGGTGCTCGATCCGGATACGCTGGCGCCGGTGCCGGCCGACGGCGAGACGATCGGCGAGGTGATGTTTCGCGGCAACATCACGATGAAGGGCTACCTGAAGAACCCGTCCGCCACCGGCAAGGCCTTCGCCGGCGGCTGGTTCCGCTCGGGCGACCTGGCGGTGGTCTATCCCGACGGCTATCTGCGGATCAAGGACCGCAGCAAGGACATCATCATCTCGGGCGGCGAGAACATCAGCTCGATCGAGGTCGAGGACGTCCTGTATCGCCACCCCGCGGTGATGATCGCCGCGGTGGTCGCCGCCCCCGATGCCAAGTGGGGCGAGGTGCCCTGCGCCTTCATCGAGCCCCGCGAGGGCGCCACGGTCACGGCCGACGAACTGGCGGCGCACTGCCGCGCCCATCTCGCCGGCTTCAAGGTGCCGAAGAAGTTCGTCTTCGGGCCGGTGCCGAAGACAAACACCGGCAAGATCCAGAAGTTCCTGCTCCGCCAGCAGGCCGGCTCCGCGGCGGCGATCGACGTCTAGCACGCGCCGGCGACGGCAAACACCATCAAGGAGAAAGCCATGAACGCACCGCAGGCCCCGGCCAACCTGGAACCGCTGCTGCTCGAGAAGCGCTCGCCCGACGGGGTGGTCACGCTGACGCTGAACCGGCCGGCGCAGTTCAATTCGCTGTCGGAGGAAATGCTGGCGGCGCTGCAGGCGGCCTTCGATCGCATCGGCGCCGACCAGACTGCCCGCGTGATCGTCGTCGCGGCGGCCGGCAAGGCCTTCTGCGCCGGCCACGACCTGAAGCAGATGAAGGCCAACCCGCGCCAGGACTATTACGAGAAGCTGTTCGCCGACTGCGCCGGGCTGATGCTGACGATCTCGCGCGTGCCGCAGCCGGTCATCGCGCGCGTGCACGGCATCGCCACCGCGGCCGGCTGCCAGCTGGTCGCCACCTGCGACCTGGCGGTGGCGGTCGACAGCGCGCGCTTCGGCGTCAACGGCATCGACGTCGGCCTGTTCTGCGCCAGCCCAAGCGTGGCGCTGGCGCGCAACGTCGGCCGCAAGCAGGCCTTCGAGATGCTGGTCACCGGCGAATTCATCGATGCGGCCACCGCCAAGGCGCGCGGACTGGTCAACCGGGTCGTCGCGGCCGACCAGCTCGACGCCGAAGTGAAGCGGCTTGCCGATGCGATCGTCGCCAAGCCGGGGCTGGCGATCGGCATGGGCAAGGGGCTCTTCTATCGCCAGCTCGAGATGGGGATCGACGCCGCCTATCAGCTCGCCGGCCAGACGATGGCCTGCAACATGATCGACGAGGTCGCGCAGGAGGGCGTGGCAGCCTTCATGGAGAAGCGCAAGCCGCACTGGGCCGGCAGTCGCTGACCGCACGAGGCGCTCCCTCGCGAGCGCCTAGAGCCGGATAGCGGCGCTGCAGGCGAGCAGGACCAGCCACGCCACCACGAACGCCGGTCCGGTCCAGGCGCTGATGCTCGACACTTCCTTGGGCAGGTTGGGCGTGCGGCCGCTCAGGGTGGCCAGGTCCGCTTCGACAGCGCGACGCTGAACCACCAGCAGCGCCAGCGCCCGCGATGCGCGATCGATGTTCGCATGCAGCGCCAGCGCGCACAGGATGCCGACAAGCGCCAGGCCGCCGAGCAGCCAGTAGTTGATCGCCGCGGCGCCGAGGCCGCTGACGATGAACAGCATGAGAAACGCGTGGATCAGGATCGCCTGCGAGGCGATCAGCCAGTTCATGTGCTGGCCGAGCGCCAGCTGCTCCGCCGTCGCCGCCTGATTGAGGCGATCGAGTTCGCGTTCGGCCGCAGCCTGCTTCTGCGACTGCGCATCGGCGGCGCTCGGCTGCGGAGCGGGCACCGGCCGGTCGGCGTCGATGCGCAGGGTGGTCCGGTTGCTCTGTGCCTCGCCGGCGGCCGGGACGACGCGCAGGTCGGGATTTCTTGGCGTGCTCATCGAGGCGCAGTGTGCGCGGCGCATGGCCGGCCAGAAATCCGCCGATCGTCCTAGTTCGCGCAGGCGGCGCACGCCGCGCGCCGCACACGGACGCCGTTCGGGCGAAAGGTCGGCGCGATGCGCCGTCGCGCGAGACGAGGCCTTGCGGGGTAGGATCGGCGCCGCCTGCGGACTCGCCGCAGATCCCGGCGCGCCGCCGGCCGCGACCCCCGCAGGAACGCCCGATGCCCCTGTTCAACCCGCAGAGCCTGAACCCCGGCGTGCCGCGGCGGGAGGTCTTTGCGTGGGCGATGTACGACTTCGCCAACTCCGGCTACACGACCGTCGTGCTGACGGCCGTGTTCAACGCCTACTTCGTCAACGTGGTGGCCGGCAATGCACGCTGGGCGACGCTTGCCTGGACACTGGCGCTGTCGTTGTCGTACCTGCTCGGCATGCTGACCATGCCGGCACTCGGCGCATATGCCGACCTGCACGCCCGCAAGAAGCTGCTGATGGGACTGGTCACGGTTGGCTGCGTCGTCGCAACGGCGGCGCTGGCGCTGGTGGGCCCCGGAGATCTTGCGCTGGCGGTGGCGGCGATCGTCGTGTCGAACGTCTGTTTCGCCGCCGGCGTGACGCTGAACAGTGCCTTCCTGCCGGAACTGGCGCGGCCGGAGGCGCTCGGCAAGGTCTCCGGCTGGGGCTGGAGCCTCGGCTACATCGGCGGCCTGCTGTCGCTGGCGCTCGGCCTCGGCTACGTGCTGTGGGCGCAGGGGCAGGGACTGCCGGCGACGCACTACGTGCCGGTGACGATGCTGATCACGGCGACGCTGTTCGCCCTGGCAGTCATTCCCACCTTCACCACCCTGCGCGAGCGCGCCGAACCCGTCGGCCACGGCACGGTGGGCAGCGTGCTGCGCGAGTCGACGCAGCGCCTGCGGCACACGCTGGCCAACATCGGCGAGTTCCGCGACTTCGGCTGGCTGACCCTGTGCGGCCTGCTCTACCAGGGCGGCCTGTCGGTGGTGATCGCGCTGGCGGCGATCTACGCGCAGCAGGTGATGAACTTCGAGACGGCGCAGACGATGATGCTGATCCTCACGGTGAACGTCACCGCGGCGATCGGCGCCTTCCTGTTCGGCTACGTGCAGGACGCCATCGGCCACAAGCCGGCGCTGGCGCTGACCATCGCCGGCTGGATCGCCATGGTGCTGATCGCCGGCCTCACCTCCGGCGTGGCCTGGTTCTGGTTCGCCGCCAACATCGCCGGCCTGTGCATGGGATCGAGCCAGTCCGCCGGGCGGGCGATGGTCGGCGTGTTCGCGCCGGAGCACCGGCGCGCCGAGTTCTACAGCTTGTGGAACGTCGCGCTCTGGCTGTCGGCAGTGATCGGGCCGTTGACCTACGGCCTGGTCACCTGGATCACCGACAACAACCACCGGCTGGCGATCCTGGTGACCGGCCTGTACTTCGTCGCCGGCCTGCTGGTGCTGGCGAAGGTCGATATCGAGCGAGGCCGCCGCGCGGCCCGCCGCGACGCCGGCTGAGGACGCCCCGCCGCGGCCGCTACAGGCCGAGTGCGGCGATACCGGCCTTGGCGATCTGCGCGTCCTCGCTCGACTTCACCCCGGACACGCCGACCGCGCCGACGACCTGTCCGTCGGCAACGATCGGCACGCCGCCCTCGAGCATGCCCTGCAGCGGTGCCGACAGGAAGGCGGCGCGCCCCTGATTGATCATGTCCTCGTAGATCCTGGTCTCGCGCCGGCCGAGCGCCGCCGCGCGCGCCTTCTCCGGCGCGATGTGAGCAGACGCCGGCGGCGTGCCGTCGAGCCGCGTGAACTGCAGCAGGTGCCCGCCGTCGTCGACGATGGCGATCGCCACCGCCCACTTGTTCCTGCCTGCCTCGGCGATCGCCGCCTGCATGATGCGGGCGGTGTCCTCGCTGGTCAGCATGCGCTTGGTCTGCATCTCGACTCCTCGTCGTTCAGGCGGGCCTGACGGCGCTGCGCACCTGGTCGAGCGCCGCCGGATCCTCGATGGTGGTCAGGTCGCCCGGATCGCGACCCTCGCACAGCGCCTGGATCGAGCGGCGCAGCAGCTTGCCCGAACGCGTCTTCGGCAGCGCGGTGACGAAGTGCACGCGCGCCGGCCGCGCCACGGCGCCGAGCTGGCTGTCGACCGTCTTCATCACGTCGCCCTCGAGCGCCAGGCGCGCCTCGGGCGTGGCGACGGCGCCGGCATCCTTGACCACGGCGAACGCCATCGCGACCTGGCCCTTCAGCTGGTCGGCGACGCCGACCACCGCGACCTCGGCCACCGCCGGGTGCGAACTGATCGATTCCTCGATCTCGCGCGTGCCGAGCCGGTGGCCGGCGACGTTGATCACGTCGTCGGTGCGGCCGAGGATGAAGAAGTAGCCGTCCTGGTCACGGATGCCCCAGTCGAAGGTCGAATAGACCATCCGGTTGGGCACGCTCTGCCAGTAGGTGCGGACATAGCGCTCGTCGTCGCCCCAGACCGTGCTCATGCAACCGGGCGGCAGCGGACCCTCGATGGCGACCACGCCCTTGTCGTTGGCGCCGGTGATCTCTTCGCCGGTCGCCTCGTTGAACAGCTTCACCGCGTAGCCGTAGACCGGCAGACCCGGGCTGCCGAACTTCGACGGCAGCGGCTCGACGCCGCGCGAGATCGCCAGGATCGGCCAGCCGGTCTCGGTCTGCCAGTAGTTGTCGACGATCGGCTTGCTCAGGCCGTCCGAGATCCAGCGGGCGGTCGGCTCGTCGAGCGGCTCGCCGGCGAGGAACAGCAACCGCAGGCTCGACAGGTCGTACTTCGTCAGATACGCCGGATCCTGCTTTTTCAGCACGCGGATCGCCGTCGGCGCGGAGAACATCACCGAAACCTTGTGCTTCTCGACGATCTGCCACCAGATGCCGCCGTCGGGGCGGATCGGCGTGCCCTCGAACAGGATGGTCGCCATGCCGGCGATCAGCGGGCCGTAGACGATGTAGGAGTGGCCGACCACCCAGCCGATGTCGCTGGTCGAGAAGTAGGTCTCGCCGGCGTTGCCGCCGAAGATGTGCTTCATCGACGCCGCCAGCGCCACCGCGTAGCCGCCGGTGTCGCGCTGCACGCCCTTCGGCTTGCCGGTGGTGCCGGAGGTGTACAGGATGTAGGAAGGCTCGTTCGACTCCATCCACTCGCACGGCACCTCGTCGTTCATGTGCGCGGCGCGCAGCTCACCGTAGTCGACGTCGCGGCCGGCGGTCCGCGCCATCGGCGCCAGGCCGCGATCGACCAGCAGCACCGTCGACGGCGGGCTTTTCGACAGGCGGATCGCCTCGTCGAGCAGCCCCTTGTACGGCACCACCTTGCCGGCGCGCGAGCCGGCGTCCGAGCTGACGATCACCTTCGGCTGCGCGTCGTCGATGCGCGAGGCGAGGCTCACCGAGGCGAAGCCGCCGAAGACCACCGAGTGGATGGCACCGATGCGGGCGCAGGCCAGCATGGCGAACGCCGCCTCCGGGATCATCGGCATGTAGATCAGCACGCGGTCGCCGCGGGCCACGCCGAGCCCGCGCAGGATGCCCGCCATGCGGTTCACCTCGCGGTGCAGCTGGCCGAACGTGTAGGTCTTCTCGGCGTCGACTTCGGTGGAGACGTAGATCAGCGCCGGCTGGTCGGCGCGCGCGGCGAGGTGCCGGTCGACGGCGTTGTGGCAGAGGTTGGTGCGGCCGCCGACGAACCAGCGGGCGAACGGCGGCCGCGAGTAGTCGAGCGTCCTGTCGAACGGCGCGTGCCAGTCGATCAGGCGGGCCTGGTCGGCCCAGAAGGCTTCAGGGTCGTTGATCGAGCGGGCGTGAAACTCCCGGTAGGTTGCCATGGACGACGGTCTCCTTCTTCGATAGTTCGAGTTCTTTTTGCTGTCGCACCAAGGCCATCAGCGGGCGTAGCTGGTGCACCAGGCGGGGCAGGTGGGGCACGACTTCCGCCGCGCGACCCGAGCGAATCAGGGTCAGCGCCAGGTTGACGTCCATCGATCCCTCGTCGGCGCGCGACTGGCCGTTGCCTGCCGCTCCGCCGGCGTCTGCCGCGCCCAGTACGATACGCCGCGAGCGGCCGGATTGCGCCTGCTGGGCGCGTTTCTGGCTGATCTGACGCAACTGCTCCGCGTTCAGGCGCATGTCCTCCGACAGGCTGGCCACGCCGATGCAGGTCCAGACTTCGACGCCCCCGCCTGCCGCATCGACGTTCTCCAGGATCTTGCGCAGGCGCGCCGCGAAGCGCAGCACGCTGGCCACGCCGTCGCTCTGCGTGGCAATGCAGAACTCGTGGCGGTCGGAGCGGCTGGCGAGATCTTCCATCCGGATCGCCGCCGCGAGCGAGCGGGCGACCAGCCGCAGCCGCTGCTCGGTCTCGCCTTCCCACGCCTCGGCGTCCGGCATCGACAGTTCGACGCGGATGCACACCACCGCCACGTCGGTCAGGTTGCGGCGCGAGAACGAGATCAGCTTGTCGACCTGGCGGTCGAAGAAAGGCAGCACCAGGAGGTCGGTGTCCGGGTCGACGGTGCGGGACGACTCGAGCGCGGCACGGCTGTCGGCCAGTGCCTCGCGGGTCGACGCGAGTTTGAGCAGCACCTCCAGCCGCTTGACCAGCTCGGCCGCATTGACGCCCTTGTTGACGAAATCGGTGGCACCGAGCGTGGCGGCGCGCTCGCACTCGGCCTGCTCGTCGGCAGCGGAAAGGACGATCAGCGGCATTTCGCGGAGCCGCTGGATCTTCGATGCGCGGGCGCGGCTGATCAGTTCGAAGCCGTCGACCTTCGGCATGGTCAGGTCGGTGATCACGACCCGGATCGACGAGTCCAGCAGCATCGCCTGCCAGGCCGCCTCGCCGTCGGCCGCCTCGCGCACGTCGAAGCGGTCGCGGATGTGCTGCGCGATCGTGGCGCGAACGATCCGCGAATCGTCGGCGATCAGAATGCGCGCTTTGGCGGACACGGGCCCAGTGTGGCGATCGGGTTCAGCGCAACGTGCGCATCGGGCCGGCGCGGCCGCACAGCGGCCGTCCGTCCGAGCGGCGTCATCGAGCGGCAATGCTGCCGCAAGCGAGTCCGCTTTTCTTCATCTGTTCGGCTATCTCGACGGCTGTCCCTCGCCGTCCGGAGGCAGGCTCGAGCATTTGCGGGCGGCGCATGTTCGCGCCATGAGTTGAGGGCCTTGGCGGCGGTGGCGGCGTTTTCATGCCTTGACATATGTCAAACAATAATCATTTGCAACTGCGAATGATTATTGATATGGTTTGTCCTGCTCGACGCGGCGAGGTCGCTGCGTCATCAGGGACAACGGGCAAGCGCGTGGAGGATTCGATGGCGATCGGCAGTGCGGCAAGGTCAGCGAAAGTCGGGCTGAAGAAGTTGGCGTGGGGCGTGCTGGCGCTGTCGGCAGTGGCGAGCGTCATTGCACCGGCCCCCGGGCAGGCGCAGCAGGCGGTGCTGAATCTGTACTCGGCACGGCATTACCAGACCGACGAGGCGCTGTACCGGGGCTTCACCGAACAGACCGGCATCAAGCTCAATCGCATTGAACTCGGCGACGAACCGCTGCTGCAGCGGCTGAAGAGCGAGGGCGCCAACAGCCCCGCCGACGTGGTACTGCTGGTCGATGCGGCGCGGCTGTGGCGGGCGCAGATCGACGGTCTGTTCCAGCCGGTGGACTCGAAGCTGCTGAATTCACGGATCCCGGAGAACCTGCGCGCCAACGACGGCAGCTGGTTCGGCTTCTCGACCCGCGCGCGGGTCATCGTCTACGACAAGGCGCGGGTGAAGCCACAGGAAGTCGACACCTACGAGAAGCTGGCCGAGCCGGTCAACAAGGGGCGCGTGTGCACGCGTTCCGGCTCGCACCCGTACATGCTTTCGCTGATCGGTGCGATGGTCGAACGCAGCGGCGAGGCCGCCGCCGAGAACTGGGCGCGCGGCATGGTGGCGAACATGGCGCGCCCGCCGCGCGGCGGCGACACCGACCAGATCAAGGGCGTGGCCAGCGGCGAGTGCGGCGTTGCGCTGACCAACAGCTACTACTTCGTGCGGCTGATGCGCTCGGCCGATCCGAAGGACAAGGAAGTGGTCGACAAGGTCGGCTTCATCTGGCCGAACCAGGCCACCTCCGGCACGCACGTGAACATCTCCGGCGGCGGCGTGGCACGCCACGCACCGAATCGCGCCAACGCGGTTCGCTTCCTCGAATATCTGGCCAGCCCGCAGGCGCAGGCCCACTTCGCCAACGGCAACAACGAGTGGCCGGTGGTCGCGGGAGTCGAGGTGAACAACCCGTCGCTCGCCGCGCTCGGCAAGTTCAAGGCCGAGAACGTGCCCATCTCGTCGATCGGCAAGGGACAGATCGCCGCCCAGCGCATCCTCGACCGGGTCGGCTATCGCTGAGGGTAAACGCCGCTCGCGGCAGCGCCGTCGCGACCATAGAATCGCGCGCTTCGCCATCCGGCGGGCACCTTTCTGGGGCGCGTGTTCGACTTCTCCGCCGAAGCGGGCTTCATCGGCCTGTTCATCGCCAGCTTCATCTCGGCCACCGTGCTGCCA
This sequence comes from Burkholderiales bacterium, assembly GCA_016716275.1. GTDB lineage: Bacteria > Pseudomonadota > Gammaproteobacteria > Burkholderiales > Burkholderiaceae_F > JADJWR01. The sequence continues at coordinate 216,038 of JADJWR010000003.1, forward strand.
GGCGGCTCGGAGGTGGTGCTGGTCGCGGTGATCCACAGGCACCCCGAGATGCTGCTGCACGCAGTGGCGGTAGCCACTGTCGGCAACACGTTGGGCGGCATGACCTCGTACCTGCTGGGGCGGATGATCCCCAATCGGGCGGACAGCCGCGCCGTCATCTGGCTGCACCGCTACGGCTACTGGGCGCTGCTGTTCTCCTGGATTCCGCTGTTCGGTGACGCGCTGTGCGTCGGCGCCGGCTGGCTGCGCTTCAATCCCTACCTGTCGCTGCTGCTGTTCGCCGCCGGCAAGCTGTTTCGCTACCTGCTGGTGGCCGGCGGCTGGGCGTGGATCGAGGCGGTGATCCTGCCTCTGCTCGTCCGATAGAGCGGCGGCTCCAGAGCCGCCGGTGCGGGCGGCCGCCTTGCACCGCTTCGTATAATCGCCGCAATTCCGCGGAGACAGCTGCATCATGAAGATCCTCGTTTCGGTCAAGCGCGTCGTCGACTACAACGTGAAGGTCCGCGTCAAGTCCGACGGCAGTGGCGTCGACATCGCCAACGTCAAGATGTCGATGAACCCGTTCGACGAGATCGCCGTCGAGGAGGCGGTGCGGCTCAAGGAGGCGGGCAAGGCCACCGAAGTCGTCGCGGTGTCCTGCGGCCTCGCCCAGTGCCAGGAGACGCTGCGCACGGCGATGGCGATCGGCGCCGACCGCGCGATCCTGGTCGAGACGGATGCCGAACTGCAGCCGCTGGCGGTGGCCAAGATCCTCAAGGCGCTGATCGACAAGGAGAAGCCGCAGCTGGTGCTGCTCGGCAAGCAGGCGATCGACGACGACGCCAACCAGACGGCGCAGATGCTTGCCGCGCTCGCCGGCCTGCCGCAGGCGACCTTCGCCTCGAAGATGACGGTCGATGGATCCGCCGCGCAGGTCACGCGCGAGGTCGACGGTGGTCTGGAGACGCTGTCGGTGAAGCTGCCGGCGGTGGTGTCGGTGGACCTGCGGATGAACGAGCCGCGCTACGTGACGCTGCCGAACATCATGAAGGCAAAGAAGAAGCCGCTCGAGAACGTGAAACCGGCCGATCTGGGCGTCGACCCGACGCCACGGATCAAGACCCTCAAGGTCACCGAACCGCCGTCGAGGAAGAGCGGCATCAAGGTGCCCGATGTGGCCACGCTGGTGGCCAAGCTGAAGAACGAAGCCAAAGTCATCTGAGGCGTCGCGCGTCCGGTCGGATCACCCCCGCAGGCGGGGCCCAAGCTCCTGGAGAATCTGAATGCCCGCACTTGTCATTGCCGAGCACGACAACCGTCACCTCAGGGCGTCGACCCTCAACACCGTCACCGCCGCGGCGAAGGCCGGCGGCGAGGTGCACGTGCTGGTCGCCGGAAGCGACTGCAAGGCAGTCGCCGAGCAGGCGGCGAAGGTCGGTGGGGTGACCAAGGTGCTGCACGCCGATGCGCCGCAACTGGCCGACGAACTGGCCGAGAACGTGGCCGCGCAGGCGCTGGCGGTGGCGAAGAACTACACGCACGTGTTCGCGCCGGCGACCGCCTTCGGCAAGAACGTCCTGCCGCGGCTGGCGGCGCTGCTCGACTGCGCGCAGGTCTCCGACATCATGAGCGTCGAGTCGGCCGACACCTTCACCCGGCCGATCTACGCCGGTAACGCGATCGCCACCGTGCAATCGGGCGACCCGATCAAGGTGGTCAGCGCGCGACCGACCAACTTCGAGGCCGCCGCCGAAGGCGGCGCGGCAGCGATCGAGCCGCTGGCGCCGGTTGCCGATTCGGGACTGTCGAAGTTCGTCGGTCGCGAGATCGCCAAGAGCGACCGGCCGGAGCTGCAGGGCGCCAAGGTGGTGGTATCCGGCGGCCGCGGCATGGGCTCGGCGGAAAACTTCAAGCTGCTCGATCCGCTGGCCGACAGGCTCGGCGCCGCCCTTGGCGCCTCCCGCGCGGCGGTCGACGCCGGCTTCGCGCCCAACGACTGGCAGGTCGGGCAGACCGGCAAGGTGGTGGCGCCGCAGCTGTACATCGCGGTGGGCATCTCCGGGGCGATCCAGCACCTGGCCGGCATGAAGGACAGCAAGGTGATCGTGGCGATCAACAAGGACCCGGAGGCGCCGATCTTTTCGGTGGCCGACTATGGCCTGGTTGCCGATCTGTTCGAGGCGGTGCCGCAGCTGGTCAAAGAGCTGGGCTGAGAGAAGCCGCTCGCGCCCGGGGCGCAGCGCCGCGGCAACGCCCGCAGGCCTGTGCCCCGAATCACATCCGAAGGAGCCGAAATGAGCTACGCCGCGCCCGTGAAAGACATGCTGTTCGTGATGCGCGAGCTCGCCGGCCTGGCCGAGATTCAGAAGCTGCCGGGCTGCGAGGACGCGACCGACGAGACGGTTGCCGCGGTGCTCGAGGAGAACGCGCGCTTCATGAGCGAGGTGGTGGCGCCGCTGAACTGGACCGGCGACATCAAGCCGTCGACGTGGAGCGACGGCAAGGTGACGACGACCCCTGGCTTCAAGGAGGCCTTCCGCCAGTTCGTCGAGGCCGGCTGGCAGGGGTTGCAGCATCCGCAGGAATATGGCGGCCAGGGCCTGCCCAAGCTGGTGGCCACCGCCTGCAACGAGATGCTGCAGGCGGCCAGCCTGTCGTTTGCGCTGTGCCCGCTGCTCACCGACGGTGCGATCGAGGCGCTGCTGACCGCCGGCAGCGACGAGTTGCGGCAACGGTACGTGCCGCGCCTGATCGACGGCACCTGGACCGGCACGATGAACCTGACCGAGCCGCAGGCGGGTTCCGACCTGGCGCTGGTGCGCAGCCGCGCGGTGCGCCAGTCCGACGGCACCTACCGGATCGCCGGCCAGAAGATCTTCATCACCTACGGCGATCACGATCTCGCCGAGAACATCATCCACCTGGTGCTGGCACGCACGCCCGATGCGCCGGAGGGCGTCAAGGGCATCTCGCTGTTCGTCGTGCCGAAGCGGCTGGTCAACGACGACGGTTCGCTCGGCAAGCGCAACGACGTGCACTGCGCCTCGATCGAGCACAAGCTCGGCATCAAGGCCAGCCCGACCGCGGTGCTGCTGTTCGGCGACGGCAAGGGCGAGGTCGGCCCGGGCGCGATCGGCCACCTGGTCGGCGAGGAGAACCGCGGCCTCGAGTACATGTTCGTCATGATGAACGCCGCCCGCTTTGGCGTCGGCATGCAGGGCGTGGCGATCGCCGACCGCGCCTACCAGAAGGCGGTTGCCTATGCCCGCGAGCGGCTGCAGAGCCGCGCTGTCGAGGGCTCGCCAGGTCCGGTGCCGATCATCGAGCATCCGGACGTCCGCCGCATGCTGATGCTCATGCGCGCCCGCACCGAGGCGGCGCGGGCGGTCGCCTACGTCGCCGCGGGGTGGGCCGACGTCGCACATCACCATCCGGACGCCGGGCGGCGCAGACAGGCGAAGGCCGTCTACGAGTACCTGGTGCCGATCGTCAAGGGCTGGTCGACCGAGATGTCGATCGACGTCGCCTCCCTCGGCGTGCAGGTGCATGGCGGCATGGGCTACATCGAGGAGACCGGCGCCGCCCAGTTCTACCGGGACGCGCGAATCCTGACCATCTACGAGGGAACGACGGCGATACAGGCCAACGATTTCGTGGGCCGCAAGACCGCGCGCGATGGCGGCGCCGTGGCGCGCTCGCTGATCGGCCAGATCCGGCAGACGGCGGCCGAGCTGTCGGCGAGCACGGATGCCGACCTCGCCGCGATCGGCCGGCGGCTGGCGGTGGCGGCGGACGCGCACGAGGAAGTCGTCGACTACGTGGTTTCGCGGATCAAGGACGACATCCGCGGTGTCTTCGCCGGCTCGGTCCCGTACCTCGAACTGGCCGGCATCGTTCACGGCGGCTGGCAACTCGCGCGCGCTGCCGCCGTCTCCGTGCGCGCCCTGCGGCAGGGCAGCGACGACCGCGCGTTCCATACGGCGAAAGTCGTCACCGCGCGGTTCTTCGCCGACCACGTGCTTGCCGCTGCCGCGGGACTTCGCGACTCCGTGGTCGACGGTTCGACGGGCGTGCTGGGACTTTCGGCCGAGCAGTTCTGACCAGGCCGCTCGCACAACTGCCTTTCGCAGCAAAGGCTGACCGCGATCAGCACCCGGCAGGGTGCGAAGCGTAGCTTTGTTCACGCAGGGCAAAAGTGCCCACGATAGCTGTAGGCTATCGATTGAATTGGCACAATTCATTTGTCCTGGCGGACGGAGGTTCTTATCGTTCCAGTGCTTGGCGCCGTCGTCTCGAGCGGCGCGCCGGGTTTCGCAAGTCCGATTCGGATCAGGAGATAACCGCATGGCACAGCTGAAGGGTTCGAAAACCGAGCACAACCTCAAGGAAGCGTTTGCAGGCGAGTCGCAGGCGAACCGCCGTTACCTGTATTTCGCCTCCAAGGCGGACGTCGAGGGCTACAACGACGTCGCCGCCGTTTTCCGCTCGACCGCGGAAGGCGAGACCGGCCACGCGCACGGCCACCTCGAGTACCTCGAGCAGGTCGGCGACCCGGCCACCGGACTGCCGATCGGCGCGACGCGCGACAACCTGAAGGCGGCGATCGCCGGCGAGACGCACGAGTACACCGACATGTATCCGGGCATGGCGAAGGCGGCGCGCGAGGAAGGCTTCGACGAGATCGCCGACTGGTTCGAGACGCTGGCCAAGGCCGAGCGTTCGCACGCCAACAAGTTCCAGAAGACGCTCGACTCGATCGCCGATTAAGGCGGGTGCCGCGCAGGGCCCGTCGCCTTCCGGCGGCGGGTGGCGGCAGAGCGGGCCGCGCCGGGCGCGGCCCGTTTTTCACAGCGCAGCGGCGGACCTCCGGTGCGCTGTGAAAAACTCATCAGCCGGTGCTCAGGAAAATCCCATGACAGTCAGAGAAGGCAGCCTCGAGGCGCCCACCCGCCATCCGATCGACTGGAAGAGCGAGGCCTACTGGGACGAGGCAGCGCTCGACAAGGAACTGGAGCGCGTCTTCGACATCTGCCACGGCTGCCGCCGCTGCGTCAGCCTGTGCGGCTCGTTCCCGACGCTGTTCGACCTGGTCGACGAAAGCGCGACTGGCGAGGTCGACGGCGTGGCGAAGGAAAGGTACAAGGACGTCGTCGACCAGTGTTACCTGTGCGACATGTGCTACCTGAGCAAGTGCCCGTATGTGCCGCCGCATCCGTGGAACCTCGATTTCCCGCACCTGATGCTGCGCGCCAAGGCCGTGCACTTCCGCAAGCACGGCGCCAGGGCGGCCGACAAGTTCATGACGTCGACCGACAAGGTCGGCATGTTCGCCGGCATCCCGATCGTCACGCAGGCGGTCAACGCGGTGAACCGCACGCCGCCTGCGCGGGCGGCAATGGAGGGCGTGCTCGGCCTCGAGCGGACTGCCTGGCGGCCGGAGTTCGCGCCGCGGAAATTCCGCTCGAAGGCGCGCTCGAACCCGAAGCGGCCGGTGCACGACGGCGAGCGCACGCCGGGGCGGGTGGCCGTCTACGCCACCTGCTACGTCAATTACAACGAGCCCGGCATCGGCCACGACCTGCTGGCGATTCTCGAGCACAACGAGATCCCGTACATGCTGCTCGACAAGGAGGCCTGCTGCGGCATGCCGAAGCTGGAGATCGGCGACCTGCAGTCGGTCGAGCAGTTGAAGAACATCAACATTCCGCAGCTGGCGAGGCTGGCGCGCCAAGGCTACGCGATCGTGACGCCGATCCCGTCGTGCACGCTGATGTACAAGCAGGAACTGCCGCTGATGTTTCCCGACGATGCCGACGTGCAGGCGGTCAAGCGGGCGATGTGGGACCCGTTCGAGTACCTGGTCGCCCGTCACAGGGACGGGCTGCTGAAGACCGACTTCAGCAAGCCGCTGGGCACCGTCTCCTACCACGTGCCGTGCCACGGCCGTGTGCAGAACATCGGCCGCAAGACCGAGGAGATGCTGAAACTGCTGCCGCAAACCAAGGTCAACACGGTCGAGCGCTGCTCGGGCCACTCTGGCATCTGGGGCACGCGCAAGGAGTTCCACGCCATGGCGATGAAGATCGGCAAGCCGGTGTTCAAGAGCATGGCCGGCGCCCAGCCCGACTACATCAGCTCCGACTGCCAGCTCGCCGGGCGTCACATCGAGCAGGGCATCGAGCGGCATGCCGCCGAGGCGCTGGGCGGCAAGAGGCCCGAGGTCGCACACCCCATCACGCTCGTGCGCATGGCGTACGGCATCTAGAAACGAAAGGAGTCCGGAGTTGAACATGGCCGCAATTTCACGCGACAGCCTGCTGTCCCTCGAGGCGTATGCGAAGAGCCGCAAGGACTTTCGCGCCAGCGTCATCGCGCACAAGAAGAACCGGACGCTCGCCCTCGGCCGGCACATGACGCTGATCTTCGAGGACGAGCTGACCGTCCGCTACCAGATCCAGGAGATGCTTCGCATCGAGAAGACCTTCGAGGAGGAAGGCATCCAGGACGAACTCGACGCCTACAACCCGCTGGTGCCCGATGGCAGCAACCTGAAGGCGACGATGATGATCGAGTACGACGACCCGGTCGAGCGCAAGCGCGAGCTGGCACGGCTGATCGGCATCGAGGACAGGACCTATCTGCAGGTCGACGGGTTCGACAAGGTCTACGCGATCGCCGACGAGGATCTGGAGCGCGACAACGAACAGAAGACCTCGTCGGTGCACTTCCTGCGCTTCGAGTTCACGCCGCCGATGATCGACGGCCTGAAGAAAGGTGCCGCGCTGGCGGTCGGCGTCGATCACCCCAACTACCCGGTGCGGGTCGACGAGGTGGCGCCGAACGTTCAGGTGGCGCTGACCAGGGACTTCGCCTGAAGCGACGCGGCACGGAAGTCGCCGACGACGGCGCGGCCGCCGGACCGGCGGCCGCGCCTTTTTGCTCCGTCATCAAGGGCCGCGGCGCCGTCGGCAACCCGGCGCATCGCTTCGAGACGGTCACGCGCGTCGCCGACGGCGATGCACTGGATGCGCTGCTGGCCGACGGCGAGCCGCCGGTGGCGCCGGCGGCGACCGAGGTGCGGTCCGAGCGGGCGAGCAGCCTGCTCGCCTACAACGACTCGCCGGACATCTACTTCGACCGCTCGATCAATCCGTATCGCGGCTGCGAACACGGCTGCGTCTACTGCTACGCGCGACCGACGCACGGCTACCTGAACCTCTCGCCGGGGCTCGACTTCGAGACCAGGCTGGTGGCCAAGGTCAACGCGGCCGAACTGCTGCGCCGCGAGCTTGCCGCTCCCGGCTATCGGGCCGCGGTCGTCAACCTCGGTTCGGCGACCGACGCCTACCAGCCGGTCGAGCGGCAACTGCGGATCACGCGCGCAGTGCTGGAAGTGCTGGCGCAGGCGCGCCACCCGGTGGCCATCGTGACCAAGGCGAGCCTGGTCGAGCGCGATCTCGACCTGCTCGTGCCGATGGCGCAGCAGCGGCTGGCGGCGGCGTTTGTCAGCGTGACCACGCTCGACCATGCGCTCTCGCGCCAGCTCGAGCCGCGCGCCGCCAGCCCGGCCCGCCGCCTGCGGACGGTCGAGACGCTCGCCCGCGCCGGCGTGCCGGTGTGCGTGAATGTCGCGCCGGTCATCCCGTTCGTCAACGAGCCGGAGATCGAACGCATTCTCGAGGCGGCTGCAGCAGCCGGCGCGCGCGGCGCCTTCTACACGGTGCTGCGGCTGCCGTGGGAAGTGGCGCCGCTGTTCCGCCAGTGGCTTGGCGTGCACTACCCGCAGCGCGCAGCGCGGGTGATGAACCGGGTTCGGGAGATGCGCCAGGGACGCGACTACGACGCCGACTTCGCCACGCGGATGAAGGGCAGCGGCACGTGGGCCGGGCTGATCAGACAGCGTTTCGACAAGGCCTGCGCGCGGCACCACCTCGGGCGCGGCCGCTTCGAGCTGCGCGACGACCTGTTCCGCCGGCCGCGCCTCGACAGCCAGCTCGACCTTTTCTGATCAGCGCACGGTGCCTTCGAACAGCGTCTGGAAGAACAGCACGATCGCCGTCGTCAGGACGGTGGCACCGACCATCAGGGTGGCGATGGCGACCAGCACGGCATCCCAGCCGCTGGCGTTGCAGCGTCCGCTGGCGGCGTTGAAGCGTGCATCGAACTTCTCGTCCGGCGTCAGCGCGATCACCAGCGCCTCGATGAAGCCAGCCGCCACCGGCACCATCAGGACGAAGAACGCCGGTGTCTGGTACCAGTTGCGCACGCCGATGAGCAGCGGCAGCGCCAGCGCCGTGACCGCCAGCGGCAGCCACCAGCGCGGCCGGCCGAGATAGATGCGATGGGCGCCGAAGGCGCCGAGCAGGAAGGCGAGCAGGGCGGCGAGCGACTTGCGGCGGAACGTCACGTCGGTGGGCGGGTCGGGCTCGGCGGGCGAACGATGGTAGCCGGCCGGGCGGCCTGCAGCCGCTGAGCCGCAGGTCGTCGGACAGCGGCGGCGACCCGGTTTGCCGACCGCCGGCGCCGCAGCTAGAATACTCAGCTTTTCCAGAACGCAAGCAACGGATTTTCAACAGGAACATTCACATGGTCGTCATCCGACTGGCCCGCGGAGGCGCCAAGAAGCGTCCGTTTTTTAACATCGTCGCTACCGACTCGCGCAATCCGCGCGATGGCCGGTTCATCGAGCGCGTCGGCTTCTACAACCCGGTTGCCGGGGAGGGCGAGGCCCGCTTTCGCGTTGCCGCCGACCGCCTGACCTACTGGCAAGGCACCGGCGCGCAGCTTTCGCCCACCGTCGCCCGGCTGGTCAAGGAGTTTGGCAAGACTGCTGCCTGAGTCCGATGGGGCGGCCGCGTTGCCGCCGGCGGACCTGGTCGAAGTCGGCGTGCTGCGCGGCGCCTATGGGGTACAGGGCTGGGTGCGGGTGCAGCCGCACTCGCAACAGGCCACGGCGCTGCGGACCTGCCGGCGCTGGTGGCTGCTGGTGGAGCCGGCGCGTCCGGTGCAGGTGACGGCGGTGCGTCGCCACGGTGCGATCCTGGTGGCGAAACTGCAGGACAGCGAGACGCCGGAGCAGGCCGATCGGCTGCGTGGCGCGCGGGTCGCGGTTTCGCGGGCCGAGTTTCCGCCGGCTGACGATGGCGAGGTCTACTGGGTCGACCTCATCGGCGCCCGCGTCGTTAATCGGCGCGGCATCGAACTGGGCACGGTGGCCGAGGTGCTGAGCAGCGGCGCCCAGGAACTGCTGCAAGTGCGCCTCGGCGAGCGGCTGCTGCTGGTGCCGATGGTCGAGCGCCATGTCGATGAGATCGATCTTGCGCAGCGAATGGTGCGGGTCGACTGGGAAGCGGATTGGTAGGGTACGGACAGAACAGATGCGGTTCGATGTCGTCACGCTGTTTCCCGAGGTGTTTGCCGCGGTCACCGGCCACGGCATCACACGGCGCGCGCACGAGCTCGGGCTGTGGCAGCTGGCGACCTGGAATCCGCGCGACTTCGCCGGTGACCGGCACCGCACGGTCGACGATCGCCCGTTCGGCGGCGGACCGGGCATGGTGCTGATGGCCGAACCGCTGGCGGCGGCGGTCGATGCGGCGCGCAGCGCGCAGCGAGCCGCCGGCTTGGCGGCGGGCCGGGTGGTGGTGCTGTCGACCGGCGGCCGGCCGCTGACCGACGCGCGGGTGCGCGCATGGGCCGGGCAGGGTGGTGCGACCGTGCTGGTCTGCGGCCGCTACGAGGGCATCGACCAGCGCTTCGTCGACGCGTGCGTCGACGAGGAGATCTCGATCGGTGACTACGTCCTCTCGGGGGGAGAGATCGCGGCGATGGCCGTGATCGACGCGGTGGTGCGCCACCTGCCCGGGGCACTGAAGCTCGAGTCGGCGACCGACGAGTCGTTCGCCACCGGGCTGCTCGATGCGCCGCACTACACGCGGCCGGAAGCATGGCGCGGGCGCGCGGTGCCTGCGGCACTGCTGTCGGGCCACCATGCGCAGATCGAGCGCTGGCGGCGCGAGCAGGCGCTGGCGCGGACCGTCCGCGAGCGTCCGGACCTGGTGGCCGCGGCGCGCGCAGGCGGCCGGCTCGACGAACACGACGAAAGGTTTCTGCGCGGACTCGCGCAGGGTGCCGGCGGGGCGAACCCGACGGCGGACTTGAACCCATCCTCTGCACCGGCGAAAACCGCGGTCCATGCCGCCTAGAACAGCCTGCCGCACGATGGACTTTGGAGAACAGCGATGAACGTCATTGAGCAGCTCGAGAAGGAAGAGATCGCCCGCCTGACGGAGGGCCGGGCGATACCCGATTTCGCCCCGGGCGACACCGTCGTGGTCAGCGTCAACGTGGTCGAGGGGACGCGCAAGCGGACCCAGGCCTACGAAGGCGTGGTGATCGCCCGCCGCAACCGCGGGCTGAACTCGTCTTTCATCGTGCGCAAGATCTCCAGCGGCGAAGGTGTCGAGCGGACCTTCCAGCTGTATTCGCCGACCATCGCCTCGATCGAGGTCAAGCGCCGGGGCGACGTGCGCCGCGCCAAGCTGTACTACCTGCGCGAGCGCTCCGGCAAGTCGGCGCGCATCAAGGAAAAGCTGGCGCACAAGGGCGGCAATCGGGCCGCCTGAAGGGCGGCGCCGCAGGCCTTTGCAGCTTGCGTGCGGCGATGACCGACCGCGCCATGCCCTCGCCCCGGACGGGACGACGGCCGAGCTTCGATCCCGAGCGCGTTCGGCACGACCCGGACTTCGCGCCGCTGAGCGCGCGCGGCGAGCCGGTCGCCCCCGACCAGATGACCGTGGCGGCGCTGCGGCGCCGCTTCGCTTCGCCGCCGGCCTGGCAGCCGGAGATCACCGCCGACGCCCGCCTCGCCGAGGCGCGCGAGCCTCTGCGCGAGGCCGCGGTTCTGATCCCGCTGGTGATGCACGCCGCCGGCCCGACGGTGCTGCTGACGCGCCGCACCGCCCACCTGCACGACCACGCCGGGCAGATCAGCTTCCCCGGCGGCGGCATCGAGCAGCACGACGAGACCCCGGTGGCCGCCGCGCTGCGCGAGACCGAGGAGGAGGTCGGGCTGCGCGCCCAGGCGGTCGAAGTGCTGGGCAGCCTGCCGCGCTACGCGACGGCCACCGGCTACCTGGTCACGCCGGTGGTCGGGCTGGTCACGCCTGGATTCTCGATCGCGATCGACACCTTCGAGGTCGAGGAAGTGTTCGAGCCGCCGCTCGCCTTCCTGATGGACCCGGCGCATCACGAGCGCCGCCTGATCGACTTCGACGGCATGCGGCGCACTTTCTACGCCATGCCTTACGAGGCGGAGCGCCGCTATTTCATCTGGGGCGCGACGGCGGCGATGCTGCGCAACTTCTACCACCTGCTGCGGGCATGAGATCCTTTGCCGCGTGTTCATCTGCCGGGCCGGGTTGACTGCGGTGGGCTGGATCGCGCTCGTACTGACGCTGCTGCTCGAACAGGTGCGGCCGCTGCCGCTGCGCAACCCGGTCTACGCGCTGGCCGGCACGGTGGCCGATGCGACGCACGACGGAATGAACGCCGGCCGCCGGCGTCACGGCACCTACGCATGGCTGCTCCTCGTCGGCGGGGCGCTGGCGATCGCCGGTGCCGCCTATGCGTTCGCGCTGAGCATTTCCTGGTGGCTGGCGCTAGTGGTGAACGTGCTGGTGCTGTATTTCACCATGGGTTTTCGCCAGTTCAGCCATCGGCTGACGGAAATCCAGATCGCCCTGGACAACGGCGATCTGGCGGCCGCGCGCAGCGAACTGGCGCAATGGAAAGCCGGTTTCGACGAGCCGCCGGCGTCGTCGCAGATCGATGCCGGCGAGATCGTCCGCCAGGCGAGCGAGCACGGCCTTCCACTCGCCCACAAGCACGTCTTCGGCGTCCTGTTCTGGTTCGTCCTGCTGCCGGGACCGCTCGGTCCGATCCTGTTCCGCCTGGCCGAGTACCTGGCGCGCCGCTGGAACCGGCGGCCGGAGGGCGCGCTGCCGGCCGACCGCTTCGGCGAGTTCGCCCGCCGCGCATTCGCCTGGATCGACTGGCTGCCGGCCCGGCTGACGGCGCTGGGGTTTGCCATCGTCGGCGACTTCGAAGGCGCGATCTACTGCTGGCGCAGGGTCAGCCGGCCGCCTGCCGCCGTCGACGGAATGCCTCAACCGGATTCGCGGACCGTCATTCTCGCCGCCGCTGGCGGCGCGCTCGGCAGCCGCGTGTTCGGCGCTGCCGAATCGGCCCGCTACTTCGACGAGACGGGACTGGAAGGCGGCGGCCTGTCGGAGCCGGCGCCGGCGATGCTGAACGCGGCGATCGGTCTCGTCTGGCGGGCGCTGCTGCTCTGGATGGCGCTGCTGCTGCTGATCTCGCTCGCCAACTGGCTGGCCTAGCCGGGCACGACGACCGGTCAACGCGCGGCGCCGCACCTCCAGCACTGCGCGAACTGCGGCTCGAGCAGTTCGCCGCACTGCCGACAGGTCCACGGCTCGCCGGCGACCGGCGCGCGCAGCTGGTCGATCACCTCGCGCGCGCGCGCCTCGTCGAGTGCGTGGCGGATCCAGATCTGCGGCGCGCACTCGAGAAACGGAATCTCGCCGAGGGCGCCCGAAAGCATGGTGTTGCGCACCTCGCAGTCGATGCCGGCGGCCCGCAGCGCGCCGGCGTAATGGGCGGCGGCGATCGCATGCTCGCAGCGCATCAGCAGCTTCACGGCAACGTCGGGTCGCGTCGTCGCAGCCGGTCCATCTCCTCGACCAGCTCGGCATAGAACGCGTGGCGCGCCGGATCGATCCGGCCGGCCGCCACCGCAGCGCGGATCGCGCAATCGGGCTCGGCGAGGTGGCGGCAGTCGTTGAAGCGGCAGCGTCCGAGCAGCGGCGAGAACTCGGGCATCGTCGCGGCCAGCTGCTGCAGATCGAGGTGTGCCAGTCCGAATGCCTGGAATCCCGGCGTATCGATGATCTCGCCGCCGCCTTCGAGGGCGAACAGGCGGGAGGCGGTGGTCGTCTGCCGGCCGAGGTTCAGCCGGGTCGAATACTCCTGGGTCCGCGCGTTCGCCTGCGGCACCAGCAGGTTGATCAGTGTGGACTTGCCCATTCCCGACTGGCCGACCACCAGGGCCGACGCCGATCCGAGCGCGCCCCGCAGCGCCGTGCGAGCCGCTTCGGCCGCTGCCTTCGCCGAGACGGCCAACGTCGCGCAGCCGAGGCTCGACAGCCGCGCCAGCGCCAGCGCGCCGGCGCCGTCGGCGTCGAGGTCGATCTTGTTCAGCACCACCAGCGACGAAATGCCGGCCGCGTCGGCGGCCAGCAGCGCGCGCCAGACGAAGCGCTCGTTGAAGGCCGGCTTCGGCGCGAACACCACGACCATCCGATCCACGTTGGCGGCCAGCGCCTTGCTGCGTGCGCCGTCGGCGCGCAGCAGCAGGCTCGCGCGCGGCAGTATCGACTCGATCGTCGCCTGCGCAGCTGCCGAGCGCAGGCATCGCACCCGGTCGCCGACCACGACGTCGCCGCGCTTGCCGCGCCGCTGCCCCTCGTAGAGCAGTCCGGCGCGATCCTCGAGCAGGCAGTGCCGACCGTAGCCGGCGACCACCCGTGCCTCGAAGGCACTCGGCGCGCCGGCCGCCTCGCTCATCCGGCCGCGCCGCCGCGGCGCCCGGCAGCAGGCTGCCAGCGGCTCGGCGAGCGAGTGCGTGGCGGCATCAGGCGGCGGCCGACTGCAGGCGGGCAATGCGGGCCGCCGCCGGCGGATGGGAGTCGTAGAACGCCGAGTGCAGCGGGTCCGGCGTCAGCGTGGCGGCGTTGTCCTCGTAAAGCTTCACCAGCGCGCTGGCCAGGTCGTCGCCGCAGGTGTGGGCGACCGCGAAGGCGTCGGCCTCGAACTCGTGCCGGCGCGAGATGCGGCTGGCGATCGGCGCCAGCACGAAGGTGAACACCGGAGCCACGAGCATGAACAGCACCAGCGCCACGCCGTTGTGCGCGCCGTCGAGCGGCGGCGTCACGCCGAGACCCTGGTAGAACCAGCTGGCGCCGGCGAGCCAGCCGAGCGCGGCGAGGAAGACGAGGCTGGAGGCGAACGAGAAGACAAGCCGCTTGGCGATGTGGCGCCGCTTGAAGTGGCCGAGTTCATGGGCCAGCACCGCCTCGATTTCCGGCGGCTGCAGGCGCTGCAGCAGGGTGTCGAAGAAGACGATGCGCTTGGCCCGGCCGAGCCCCGTGAAGTAGGCGTTGCCGTGCGCCGAGCGGCGCGAGCCGTCCATCACGAACACGCCGCGGCTCGAGAAGCCGGTGCGGTCGAGCAGGGCGCCGATGCGGGCGGCAAGATCGCCATCGGCAAGCGGCTCGAAGCGGTTGAACAGCGGTGCGATCACGGTCGGATAGAGCAACAGCACCAGCGCGTTGAAGCCGACCCAGACGGCCCACGCGTACAGCCACCAGTAGCTGCCCGCCGCGTCCATCAGCCAGAGCACCAGCGTCAGCAGCGGCAGGCCGAGCGCGGCGGCCACCAGCGCCGACTTGAACATGTCGGCGACGAACAGACGCGCCGTCATCCGGTTGAAGCCGAACTTCGCCTCGATCCGGAACTGCCGGTACCACTCGAAGGGCAGGTCTACCATGGCGAGGATCACGGCAACGGCGGCGACGATCGTCACCTGCGCTGCCAGGCCGCTGCCCAGCCAGCCGCCGATCGCCGCGGCCAGCGCCTGCACGCCACCGAGCAGCGTCAGGACGACCAGCAGGGCAACCCCGGCCGCGGTGTCGAGCATCGACAGTCGCTGGCGGTCGATCGTGTAGGCCGCTGCCTTGCGGTGCGCCTCGAGACTCACCCGGCCGGCGAACTGCGGCGGCACCGCCTGCGCATGGCGCGCGACATGGCGGATCTGCCGCGTCGCGAGCCAGAACTTCAGGCCGCACATCAGCAGCAGCAAAAAGACGAACAGGACGGTGAATGCGGTGGCCATGGTGCGGCTGGCTGCTCGGCGCCTGCATCCGGGCCGACGCGGACGCGTCGGGGTCACGTGCGAGAATTCGCCGCCGAGAGAACCGCAAAATTATGTCACAGCCCCCCGCCACGACCGCCCGCCATCCGCGTTTCGACGAGAGCAACCTGGTCTGGGTCGACATGGAGATGAGCGGCCTGAGCCCGGACACCGACCGGGTGCTGGAAGTCGCGGTCGTCGTCACCGACGCGCAGCTCGCGGTGCTGGCCGAGGGTCCGGTGCTCGTCGTTCACCAGAGCGAGCGCGTGCTGTCCGGCATGGATTCGTGGAACACCGCCACCCACGGCCGCTCCGGCCTGACCGAACGGGTGCGGGCCAGCCGCCTTGACGAGGAGCAGGCACAGCGGCAGCTGATTGGCTTCCTGCAGACGCTGGTGCCCGCCGGCAAGTCGCCGATGTGCGGCAACTCAATCTGCCAGGATCGCCGCTTCATGGCGCGCTGGCTGCCGCAGCTCGAGGCCTACTTCCACTACCGCAACGTCGACGTCAGCACGCTGAAGGAACTGGCGCGGCGATGGAAGCCGGACGTGTACCGCTCCTTCGAGAAGAAGAGCCGGCACGAGGCGCTCGCCGACATCTACGAATCGGTCGACGAGATGCGGCACTACCGGCAGTTCTTCATCCAGCCGTAGGGGCTCGCCGCGCCTGCAGGCATTTCGCGTGCAGGAGCTGGCCCCGCTTCGTTGGCCTCGCCGCCTGGCGGCCGCGCCCTTCGCGCTCGCAGGTGCGTTTGGCTTTGGAGAAGGCGTCCCCCCGCCGGGAATCGAACCCAGATCTGGCGCTTAGGAGGCGCCCGTTCTATCCATTGAACTACGGGGAGTGCGCGCGAGTATAAGTTCGCGCTTCGTCGCTCCCGAGCGCTGCCGTAGAATCGCGCCCTTCGTCGAGCCGCCGGGCCAATGTCCTCCCCATCCATCCAGCGCAACGCCACGGTCATCCTGGCGGCGTCGATCGTCGTGCTGCTGATCGCCATGGGGGTGCGGGCGACTTTCGGCCTGCTGATGCAGCCGATGGGTATCGACAAGGGCTTCAGCCGCGAGACCTTCTCGCTCGCCTTTGCCATCCAGAACCTGGTCTGGGGTCTCGGCGCACCGCTTTTCGGCGCGCTGTCCGACAAGTACGGCTCGGGCCGGACGATCGCCCTTGGCGCGCTGCTGTATGCCATCGGCCTGGCGTCGATGGCCTACGCCGACAGCGCGGCGATGCTGTACCTGTCCGCCGGCGTGCTGATCGGGCTCGGCCAGAGCGGCACGACCTTCGGCGTCATCCTCGGCGTGGTGGCGCGCGCGGTGCCGCTGGAGAAGCGCAGCCTCGCGCTCGGCATGGCTAGCGCCGGCGGCTCGATGGGGCAGTTCCTGATGGTGCCGTTCGGCCAGCAACTGATCGCCCAGTTCGACTGGCACACGGCCTTGCTGGTGCTGTCGGTGGTGGCCGGCTTCGGCATGCCGCTGGCGACGCTGCTCAGGGGCAAGACCGTCCACGCCGCCGACCAGGCGCACCAGTCCCTGTCGGCGGCATTCCGCCAGGCGCTGGCGCATCGCTCCTATCACTTCCTGTTCTGGAGCTTCTTCGTCTGCGGCTTCCACACCGCCTTCATCACGCTGCACCTGCCGTCCTACGTGGTCGATCGCGGCCTGTCCGCCTTCGACGGCGCGATGGCGATCGCGCTGATCGGCCTTTTCAACGTCATCGGTTCGTACGGCTGCGGCTGGCTGGGCGGACGGCGCAGCAAGAAGAACCTGCTGGGCTGGCTGTATGCGCTGCGCGCGGTGTTCATCGCGCTGCTGCTGCTGTTTCCGCTGACGCCGCTGCTGCTTTACGTGTTCGCCGCCGGTATCGGCCTGCTCTGGCTGGGCACGGTGCCGCTCACCAACGGCCTCATCGGCCAGATCTACGGCCTGCGCTACACCGCGACTCTGTACGGCCTGGTGTTTCTGGGCCATCAGATCGGCAGCTTCATCGGCGTGTGGCTCGGCGGCTGGACTTTCGAACGCACCGGCTCCTACGACCTCGTCTGGTGGCTCGGCATCGGCCTGGCGCTGGCTGCGGCCGCGTTGTCGTGGCCGATCGACGAACGGCCCGTGCAAGCGCAGCGCGCCGAAGGCGCGCTGCGGCCCTAGAGCCGATGGCGAGCCGAAGGGTTTCGCTCGGGCTGCGTCGCGTGCTGCTGTGGGCGGTGGTCGCGGCGGTGCTGGCGGTCGGCTTCGTCGGCTACCTGCACCCGGATATGCAGCTCGACTGGGCGGCACTGGCACAGATGTGCGGTCTTCGCTGACCGGGCGCGGGCCGCCGGCTGCGTTCCGATTGGGCAGGCCAGTGAAAGCCGCGCCGTATCGTGTTTTTCCGGCGATCGCTGGCGCCTTATCCACAGTTCCTGTGGAAAAGCGTGCGACGCACTGAATCATTCGCATTCCTGCTATGGCAACCACTTCCCGCTCCCGCAGCACGCGCGCCGCCGCCGAATACGGCGAGGCGTCGATCCGCGTCCTCAAGGGTCTCGAGCCGGTGCGGCAGCGCCCCGGCATGTACACGCGGACCGACAGCCCCCTGCACATCGTGCAGGAGGTGATCGACAACGCCGCCGACGAGATCCTCGCCGGCTTCGGCCGCCAGATCGACGTCACGCTGTACGCCGACGGCAGCGTCATGGTGCAGGACGACGGCCGCGGCATTCCGACCGGCATTCATCCGGAGGAGAACGCGCCGGTGGTGGAGATCGTCTTCACCCGCCTGCATGCCGGAGGCAAGTTCGACAAGCGAGCCGGCGGCGCCTATTCGTTCTCCGGCGGGCTGCACGGCGTCGGTGTGTCGGTGACCAATGCGCTGGCGCGAAGGCTCGATGTCACCGTCTGGCGCGACGGCAAGGCGCACTCGATGAGCTTCGCCGACGGCGAGGTTCGCGAGCAGTTGACGGTGCGCGCCGCCAAAGGCGGCGAACCGAGGACCGGCACGCGGGTCACCGTGTGGCCCGACCCGAAGTACTTCGACACGGCGGCCGTCCCGCTCGACGAGCTCGAGCGCCTGCTGCGCAGCAAGGCGGTGCTGCTGCCCGGCACGACCGTAACGCTGACCGCCGAGAAGACCGGCCGCAGCGAGAAGTGGCGCTACGAAGGCGGGCTGCAGCAGTACCTGCTCGGCGCGCTCGGCGCCGACCCGGTGGCGCCGCTGTTCGAGGCCGAGGGATACGCCAGTGCCGACGACGAGGCCTTCGCCGAAGGTGAAGGAGCGCGCTGGGTGCTGGCGTGGACCGAGGAGGGGCCGCCGACGCGCGAGTCGTACGTCAACCTGATCCCGACGCCGGCCGGCGGCACGCACGAGGCGGGGCTGCGCGAAGGCATGTTCAATGCCATGCGCGCCTTCGTCGATGCGCACAACCTGCTGCCGAAGGGGGTGAAGCTGCTTTCGGAGGACGTGTTCGCGCGGGCCAGCTTCGTGCTGACCGCCAAGGTGCTCGACCCGCAGTTCCAGGGCCAGATCAAGGAGCGGCTGAACAGCCGCGACGCGCTGCGACTGGTCGCCAGTCAGGTGAAGCCGCAGCTGGAGATCTGGCTGAACCAGCACCCGGAGCACGGCCGTGCGCTGGCCGACCTGGTGATCCGGCAGGCGCAGGCGCGCGCTCGCGCCGCGCAGAAGGTCGAGAAGAGAAAGGGCTCGGCAGTGGCTGTGCTGCCGGGCAAACTGACCGACTGCGAGTCGACCGACATCAATCGCAACGAGCTGTTCCTGGTCGAGGGCGACTCGGCCGGCGGCTCGGCGAAAATGGGGCGGGACAAGGAGTTCCAGGCCGTCCTGCCGCTGCGCGGCAAGGTGCTGAACACCTGGGAAGTCGAACGCGACCGGCTGTTCGCCAACGCCGAGGTGCACGACATCGCGGTGGCCATCGGCGTCGATCCGCACGGTCAGAACGAGCAGCCGGACCTCGCCGGCCTGCGCTACGGCAGGATCTGCGTGCTCGCCGATGCCGACGTCGACGGCGCGCACATCCAGGTGCTGCTGCTGACGCTGTTCTTCCGCCACTTTCCGAAGCTGATCGAGCGCGGCCACGTGTTCGTCGCCCGGCCACCGCTGTTTCGCGTCGACGTGCCGGCCGCCGGCAGGCGGCCGGCACGGCGCCTGTACTGCCTCGACGAGCACGAACTCGACACCACGCTGGAGAAGCTCGCCGACGAGGGCGTGCGCGAAGGCAGCTGGACGATCGCCCGCTTCAAGGGCCTCGGCGAGATGAGCGCCGAGCAGTTGTGGGAGACCACGCTCAGCCCCGATACCCGCCGCCTTCTGCCGGTGACGCTGGGCAACCTCGCGCTGGCCGAGACGGTCGGCACGATGACCATGCTGATGGGACGCGGCGAAGCGGCGGCGCGCCGTGCCTGGATCGAGGAGCACGGCAACGAGGTCGAGGCGGATGTCTAGCCGGCGCCGTCCGCGGTGCCCATCCGCGCGCACTGCGTTTCGTCGCCCGCAGCCGCATTCCGTCGCAAGCCGGTCGCGGGAGCGGCAGCCGGCAGGGACAATCGGCGCCACCAACCAGCCTGGCGCCGCCTGCGCAGCGGTGGCGGCTCGGCAGTCCCGGGGGAAAGGATGAACAGGAACAAGAAGCGCTGGATCCTGCTGGCTGGCGTTGCCGTGGTGATCTGCGCCGCGGCGCTGCTCGCCGTGCAGACCGGCGTCGTGAAGTCGGCTGCCAAGGCGGAGCAGAAGAAGCAGGAGCCGCCGCCGCTGGCCTTCGCGGCCACCGACGTCGTCCGGCTGGCGCCGCACCGGCTGTCGGTCGAGCTGGCGATGCCGGGCACGCTGCAGGCCTTCAACCAGGCCACCGTGCGTTCGAAACTGTCGGCCGAGGTTCGCCGGCTGCCGGTGCGCGAGGGCGACCGCGTCGCCGCCGGCCAGGTCATCGCCGAGTTCGACACGGCCCAGCTGCGCAATCAGCTGGCCGAGCGGCAGGCCAGCCTGGAGGCGGCGCGCGCCACGCTGGCGCAGACCGAGCGCACGAGGGCGTCCAACGCACAGTTGGTCAAGCAGAGCTTCATTTCGAAGAACGCCTTCGACACCGCCGACGATGCATTCCGCGCCCAGGCGGCGGCGGTGCAGGCCGCCGAAGCGCAGCTGGCGCAGACGCAGCTGCTGCTTTCCGACGCGGTGGTGCGCGCACCGATCGCCGGCCAGGTGGCGAAGCGCTTCGTTCAGCCGGGCGAGAAGGTCGCCTTCGACGCGCCGCTGCTGCACATCGTCGACCTGGGCACGCTCGAGGTGCAGGCGCAGGCGCCGGTGGCCGACGTCGCCAGGATCGCGCCTGGCGCCGAGGTCGCCGTCGAGATCGAGGGGCTGGCGGACCGCCCCTACAGGGGCCGGATCGACCGGATCAATCCGACCACCGAGGCAGGCTCGCGGATGATCGCCGTCTACGTGCTGCTGGCCAACGACGACGGGCGGCTGCGCGGCGGCATGTTCGCCCGGGTCAGGATGCAGGTCGGTGGCGATGCGCCGGTGCCGGCGCTGCCGGTGGCGGCGGTGCAGGACGACCGTGGCCAGAGCTTCGTCTGGATCATCGCCGACGGCAAGCTCTCCCGCCGCAACGTCGTCACCGGCGTGCGCGACGAGCGCGCGCAGCGCGTCGAGATCACCTCGGGGCTGGCCGGCGACGAACAGGTGATCGGCACCCGGTTCGACAACCTGCGCGAGGGGATGCTGGCGAACATCGTCAGCGCCGAGCCGAAGGTGGCGGTGCGAGGCAGCCTGGCACTGGCCCGCTGAGGGACGCCGGAGCGACGCCATGTGGATGACCCGCGTCTCGATCGACCATCCGGTGTTCGCCACCATGGTGATGGTCGCCCTCACCGTGCTGGGCCTGTTCTCCTATGCGCGCCTCGGAGTCGAGCCGATGCCCGACGTGGCGCCGCCCGGGGTGCAGATCTGGGTCAACTACCCGGGCGCCTCGCCCGAGCAGGTCGAGAACGACCTCGCCAAGCCGATCGAGAACGCGGTGAACACCGTGGCCGGCGTCAAGCGCATCCTTTCGCGCTCCGACGAGGGCCGTTCGCTCACCTGGGTCGAGTTCCGGCTCGACGTCGACACCACCCGCGCGATGCAGGAGGTGCGCGACAAGCTGGCGCAGATCCGCGCCAGCTTCCCGCGCGACGCCAAGGATCCGGTGGTCGAGCGCGCCGAAACGGAGAACGACCAGCCGGTCGCCTCGTTCGCGCTGATCGGCCAGGGACGCACGCCGCGCGAGCTGACGCTGCTGGCCGAGCAGATCGTGCAGAAGGGGTTCGAGCGGATCAACGGCGTCGGCCGCGTCGCCCTCGGCGGCACGGTGACAAGGCAGGTGCAGGTCCGCGTCGATCCGGCGAAGCTCACCGCGCACGGCCTGAGCGTCGACCAGGTGGTGGCGGCGCTGCGCACCGCCAACGTCAGCGTGCCGGTCGGGACGATCTCCAATCTGACCTCGGAGTCGATCGTCCGCGTCGACGGCAGGCTGACCTCGCCGGCCGAGTTCGAGAAGATCATCGTCGCCCGCCGCGGCGGCGTGCCGATCCTGCTTGGCCAGGTGGCCGAGGTCGAGGACGCCGAGGCCGAGCGCCGCTCGCTGACGCGGGTCGACGGCCAGCCGGCGATCGGTGTGTGGGTGTTCAAGGCGCAGGACGCCAACATCGTCGAAGTCGGCCGCCAGCTGAAACTGGCGGCCGAGGACATCCGCAGGCAGCTGCCGGCGGGCGCCGAGCTGAAGTTCATGTGGGCGATGGCCGACTTCGTCGAGAAGTCGGTCGACAACGTCAAGCGGACGATCATCGAGGGGGCGATGCTCACCGTGCTGATCGTCTTCCTGTTCCTCGGCAGCTGGCGCAGCACGGTGATCACCGGGCTGACGCTGCCGATCGCGGTGATCGCCTCGTTCACCGCCGTCTACGCCTTCGGCTTCACCCTGAACTACATGACGCTGATGGCGCTGTCGCTGTGCATCGGCCTGCTGATCGACGACGCGATCGTGGTGCGCGAGAACATCGTCCGCCACATCCGCATGGGCAAGGACCACTACACCGCGGCGCGCGAGGGCACCGACGAGATCGGCCTGGCGGTGCTGGCGACCACCTTCTCGATCGTCGCCGTGTTCGTGCCGATCGCCTTCATGGGCGGCATCGTCGGCAAGTTCTTCTATCCGTTCGGCATCACCGTCGTGGTCGCGGTGCTGATCTCGCTGTTCGTCAGCTTCACGCTCGACCCGATGCTGTCGGCCGTCTGGCGCGACCCGCCGCAGGGGGCGAAGGAGGCGCCGGTGATCGGCCGCGTGCTGACCGTCTTCGACCGCTGGGTCGACCGCTGGCACGAGGTCTACGACCGGCTGCTGCGCCGGGCCCTGTCGTATCGCAAGAGCACGCTGGCGATCGCCACGGCGAGCTTCCTGGCCAGCATTCCGATCGCCGGCATCGTCGGCGGTGAGCTGATGCCGGAGGCCGACCAGAGCTTCACCAGCGTGCGTCTCACCATGCCGGTCGGCTCCAGCCTCGAGTACGCCGACGAGCGCGTGCGGCGGGTCGAGGCGATGCTCGAGGGGTTTACCGAGATCGCCGCGATCGACACCAGCATCGGCACCGACGGCGCCAAGAACAACGCCCGCATCAACCTGCAGCTGGTGCCGCGCGCCGAGCGCGATCGCTCGCAGAAGAGAATCGAGGAGGCGATCCGCAAGAAGGTTGCGGCGATTCCCGGCGTGCAGCTGACGGTCGGTTTCGGCGGCGCCATCTACGTGGCGCTGCTCGGCAACGACCAGGAGGCGATGAACCGCGTGATGGCCGACTTCAAGCAGAAGGTGTCGCAGATCCGCGGTGTCACCGACGTCGACATCACCGTCAAGGACGGCACGCCGGCGCTGGCCGTGCGGCTGAAGCCGGAACTGGCCGCCGAGTACGGCATCACGCACGCGCAGCTCGGCACCACGCTGCGCGCGCTGGTCGGCGGCGAGAACTCGGGCTACTGGCTGGCGCCCGACGGGCAGAACTACGAGGTCATCACGCAGCTGCCGCGCGACAACCGGACGGTGATCGACGACATCTCGAACCTGAACATCGCCACCGGCCGCATGCGGCCCGACGGTGCCGCCGAGGTCGTGCCGTTGCGCGCGATCGCGACGCTCGAGCGCACCTTCAACCCGGAGAACATCCGCCGCCAGGACCTGCAGCGGCGGGTGGCGCTGTTCGCCAACGTCGAGGGCCGGCCGGCGGGCGACGCCGGCGAGGAAGTGCAGGACCTGGTCAAGGGCTACCAGCTGCCGCCGGGACTGCGATTCGACGTCGGCGGCCAGATCCGCGACCAGCAGGAGGTGGCGAGCGCGATCGTGAGCGCGCTGGCGCTGGCGGTGATCTTCATCTACATCGTGCTCGCCTCGCAGTTCGGCAGCTTCATCCAGCCGGTGGCCATCATGGCTTCGCTGCCGCTGTCGATCGTCGGCGTGATGCTGGCGCTGCTCGTCACCGGGACGACGATGAACATCTTCTCGATGATCGGCATCGTCTTCCTGATGGGACTGGTGACGAAGAACGCCATCCTGCTGGTCGATTTCGCCAATCAGGGGCAGAAGCGCGGACTGTCGCGGATCGACGCGCTGATCGCCGCCGGCCAGGTGCGGCTGCGGCCGATCCTGATGACCACCGCGGCGATGACCTTCGGCATGCTGCCGCTGGCGCTCGGCCTGGGCGAGGGCGCCGAGCAGCAGGCACCGATGGGCCGCGCGATCATCGGCGGCGTCATCACCTCGACGCTGCTGACGCTGGTCGTCGTTCCGGTCATCTACTCTTACCTCGACGCCTTCGAGGCGCGCTGGCTGAAGGGCCGCCGCAGTGCGGCCGGCGGCGCCACGGTGCTGGCCAGGCAGCCGGCCAGCGAGCGCGAATAGCGCAAGCCTTCTTTCGCAGGGGTCTGATGAAGCCAGAAAAGCTGCACGGGGTGTTCCCGTACCTCGTCTCGCCGATCGACGACCTAGGCAAGGTCAAGGACGAGGTTCTCGCCCGCCTGTGCGACGACCTGATCGGCGCCGGCGTGCACGGCCTGACGCCGCTCGGCTCGACCGGCGAGTTCGCCTATCTGAGCCGCGCGCAGAAGCGGCGGGTGGTCGAGGTGGTGATCGAGGCGGCCGCAGGACGCGTGCCGGTGGTCGCCGGCGTGGCCTCGACCACCACCGCCGACGCGGTCGACCAGGCCCGCGAGTGGGAGCGGCTGGGCTGCGACGGCATCCTGGCGGTGCTGGAGGCCTACTTTCCGGTCGGCGACGACGGCGTTTATGCGTACTTCAGAGCGATCGGCGAGGCCGTATCGGCGCCGGTCGTGCTCTACACCAACCCGAGCTTCCAGCGCTCCGACCTCAGCGTGCCGGTGATCGAGCGGCTGAGCCACGTGCCGAACATCCGCTACATCAAGGACGCGTCGGTCAATACCGGGCGGCTGCTGTCGATCATCAGCCGCGTCGAAGGCCGGATGCAGGTGTTCGCCGCCTCGTCGCACATCCCTGCCTGCGTGATGCTGATCGGCGGCGTCGGCTGGATGGCCGGTCCGGCCTGCGTCGCCCCGCGGGCCAGCGTGGAGCTGTACGAGCTGTGCCGGCGCGGCGACTGGCAGGCGGCGATGGACAGGCAGCGGCCGCTGTGGGCGCTGAACCAGGCTTTCGCCAGACACAACCTCGCCGCCTGCATCAAGGGCGGCCTCGAACTGCAGGGCTACGCGGTTGGCGCACCGCTGCCGCCGCAGGCGCCGCTGTCGGCCGAAGGCGTCGAGGACGTGCGGCGCGCGCTGACCGCGATCGGCGCGCTGTAGCGCTGCGGCGACGATCCGGAGTGGCCATGCCGCTGCGCGGGGCCGACGATCCCGATGCGCGCCTGCTGCGGTGGGGGTGGCTTGCCTTCTTCGTCTGGACGGCGCTCGGCGGTGTGCAACTGTGGCACTCGTTGCGCGCCGGCGAGGAAGCGCTCGTCGGCGTCGCCCTCGTCGCGCCGGTCTGGGCGGCGTGGTTTCTGTGGCTGCTCTGGCGCGGGGCAGTCGCGCTGCGCTTCGCCGCCAGGCAACGCACCCTCGGCCGCTGGCAGGGAAGCTACTTCGAGTTCGACGGCCGGCAGATCCGCATCCTGTTCGCGGACGAGCAGGTCTTGATCGCCGCCGCGGACGTCTTCGACGCTCTGGGCACCGATGCGCGGGGTCGCGAGCCGGAGCGCGTCCGGCTGCTCGCCGGCCGCGACGGGCTGATCGAACTGGAGGCGCAGAGGCTGCTGGTCTTCACTGCTCGAGGCCTGCGCGCCTGGATGGAGCGGCGGACCGA
The DNA here is from genome assembly GCA_016716275.1 of Burkholderiales bacterium. Classification (GTDB taxonomy): domain Bacteria; phylum Pseudomonadota; class Gammaproteobacteria; order Burkholderiales; family Burkholderiaceae_F; genus JADJWR01. The sequence goes on from JADJWR010000003.1 coordinate 241,327, forward strand.
TCCGGCGGTCATGCGCTTCCGTCGGTGGTTCGAGTCGGAGGTCGCTGCGCCCCGCCGGCGGCACGATCAGCCGTCACCGGCCGCCGGCTGAAGGCGGCCAGGCGGCCGGCACCGACCGGTCCGATTCCCCCAGCCCGCGCTGCATGAGCACCGAGTCGACCCAGCGGCCGAATTTCAGGCCGACCGACCGCAGCGTGCCGCCGTCTGCGAAGCCGCAGGCGCGGTGCAGCTCGATCGACGCCGCGTTGGCCGAATCGCCGATCACCGCGAGCATCTGCCGATAGCCGCGGCGCTCGCACTCGTCGATCAGCCGGTCCAGCAGCTGACGGCCGATGCCTCGCCCGACGAGCGCCGGCGAGACGTAGACCGAATCCTCGACCGTGTAGCGGTAGCCCGGGCGCGTGCGATAGGTGCTGGCATAGGCGTAACCGAGCAGGTGCTCGCCATCGGCCGCAACCAGGTACGGATAGCCGCCGCCGGTGATCGATTCGAAGCGGCTGCGCATCTCCGCCACCGAAGGCGGTTCGATCTCGAAGCTGGCGAGGCCGTGCAGGACATGGTGCGCATAGATCGCCTGGATCGCCGGGATGTCTGCCGGCGTCGCCGCGCGCAGTTCCATCTGAAGGCTCTCAGGGAAGAAGGGCGGCGTGTCGCGGCACCGCCCGGCGTCGCGAGGCCGCGACGTTCAGCGCAGCGTCACCTCGACGCGGCGGGCTTCGTCATCGTCGGCGCCGCCCGTGGTGACCACGGGCCTCGCCAGTTCGATTCGCTGCTCGCTGATGCCCGCGGCGAGCAGCAGATCGCGCACCGCCAGGGCCCGGCGCTTGGCCAGCTCGGCGTTGGCCGCCGCGTCACCGCTGGCGTCGTGGTAACCGGCAACCATCAGCGTCGAGCCGGGCGTGGCCTGCGCGGCGCGGATCGCCGGCCGCACGAGCACCGGCGCGTCTTCCGGCAGGTCGGCCTTGCCGACCGCGAAATGGACCTTGCCAAGCACCCGCACGACGCTCGGTGTGGCGGCCTTCACCGCGGCCGGCTTGGCCGCGGCCGGCCGCGCGCCGGCCTGCCCGATGGCGCTGCCGATGGCAACGGCAATCACGAACAGCGAGACGACAATCGCCAGCGTGACGGCGAGGAAGACCGCGTAGCCGGTTTCCCTGTCTTCTTCTTCGAACACCGCAGGCGCCTCAGCGCAGCACGATGTCGACGCGGCGCGCGTCGGCGTCGGTGCCCTGGCCGACGATCACATCGCTCGGCTTGACCAGGGCGATTCGCTCCACGGCGACACCGGCGGCGGCCAGCTCGGCACGCACCGTCTCGGCGCGATGCTTGGCCAGCTCGAGGTTCCTGGCGGTGTCGCCGCTCGGGTCGGCGTAGCCCGACAGCTCCACTTTCGCATCCGGATTCGCCTTGAGCGCCTGCGCATAGCCGTCGAGGATGCGCTTGCCCGCCGCAGAGATGGCGTCCGAGCCGCTCTCGAAATGCACGCGATTGGCCACGCCGACCACCACCAGCACCGGCACCGGCACCGCGACGGCGACCGCCGCCGGTGCTGCCGCCGGTGCAGCGGCGGCGGCAGCCGGCTTGCCGCCATGGATCGTGGCGATGATCGGCACGATCAGCAGGGCGACGATGTTGATGATCTTGATCAGCGGGTTCACCGCCGGGCCGGCGGTGTCCTTGTAGGGATCGCCGACCGTGTCGCCGGTCACCGCGGCCTTGTGCGCGTCGGAGCCCTTGCCGCCGTGGTGGCCCTCCTCGATGTACTTCTTGGCGTTGTCCCAGGCGCCGCCGCCGGTGGTCATCGAGATGGCGACGAACAGGCCGGTGACGATCGTGCCCATCAGCACGCCGCCGAGCGCCTCGGGGCCGAGGAAGACGCCGACCACGATCGGCACCAGCACCGGCAGGATCGACGGAATCATCATCTCCTTGATCGCCGACGTCGTCAGCATGTCGACCGCGCGGCTGTAATCCGGCTTCGCCGTGCCTTCCATGATCCCCTTGATCTCGCGGAACTGGCGCCGCACTTCCTCCACCACGGCTCCGGCGGCGCGGCCGACCGCTTCCATCGCCATGGCGCCGAACAGGAACGGGATCAGACCGCCGATGAACAGGCCGACGATCACCATGTGGTTCGACAGGTCGAAGCTCACTTTCAGCCCCGCCTGCTCCAACCCGCCGGTGTAGTCGGCGAACAGCACCAGGGCGGCCAGGCCGGCCGAGCCGATCGCATAGCCCTTGGTCACCGCCTTGGTGGTGTTGCCGACCGCATCGAGCGGGTCGGTGATGTTGCGCACTTCCTTCGGCAGGCCGGCCATCTCGGCGATGCCGCCGGCGTTGTCGGTGATCGGGCCGTAGGCGTCGAGCGCGACGATGATGCCGGTCATCGACAGCATCGCGGTGGCGGCCACCGCGATGCCGTACAGGCCGGCCAGCCAGTAGGAGGCGAGGATGGCGGCCGAGATGGCGATCACCGGCCAGGCGCAGGCCTTCATCGAAACGGCGATGCCGGCGATGATGTTGGTCGCGTGGCCCGTAGTGGAGGCCTGCGCCACGTACTTGACCGGTGCGAACTGCGTGCCGGTGTAGTACTCGGTGATGTAGACCAGTGCCGCGGTCAGCACGAGGCCGACCACCGCCGCCAGGTACAGGTTCATCACCGTGACGCCGCCGCTGGCGGCCACCGGGCCGAGGATCCAGTTGGTGACCGGCCAGAACAGCACCAGCGAGATGGCACCGGCGACGAGCAGTCCGCGATACAGGGCGTTCATGATCTTGCCGCCGTCGCGCGCCTTGACGAAGAAGCAGCCGACGATCGAGGAAATGATCGACACGCCGGAGATCACCAGCGGATAGATGATCCCCGCCTCGCCGGCGCCCTTGAAGAAAAAGCCGCCGATCAGCATGGTGGCGATCACGGTCACGGCGAAGGTTTCGAACAGGTCCGCCGCCATGCCGGCGCAGTCGCCGACGTTGTCGCCGACGTTGTCGGCGATCACCGCCGGGTTGCGCGGGTCGTCCTCCGGGATACCGGCCTCGACCTTGCCCACCAGGTCGGCGCCGACGTCGGCGCCCTTGGTGAAGATGCCGCCGCCGAGACGGGCGAAGATCGAGATCAGCGACGCGCCGAAGGCGAAGCCGATCATCGGATGCAGCAGTTCACGGGTGCTGGCCGCGGCGTGCGTGAGCTTCAGGATCCAGTAGAAGCCGGCCACCCCGATCAGGCCCAGGCCGACCACCAGCAGTCCGGTGATGGCGCCGCCGCGGAAGGCGATGTTCAGCGCCGCGTTCAGCCCCTGCGTGGCTGCCTGAGCCGTGCGCACGTTCGCTCGCACCGAGACGTTCATGCCGATGTAGCCGGCGGCGCCCGACAGCACGGCGCCGAGCACGAAGCCGATCGCCGTCCACAGGCCGAGCTGCGGGATCACCGCGATGATGACCGTCAGCACCACGCCGACGATGGCGATCGTGCGGTACTGGCGGTTGAGGTACGCCTGCGCGCCCTGTTGCACGGCGGCGGCGATTTCCTGCATCCGAGCATTGCCCGCGGGCTGCTTGAGGATCCACGAAGTCGACAACGCACCGAAGGCAACGGCCGCCAGCCCGCAGAGCAGGGCGAGAGCCAATCCAGACATGGAAATCTCCTAACTGAGGAACGGAAGGGGTGAAGCGTGAGACTGAAAGCGTCGGTCAGCGCAGCGCGTCGAAGACGCGCAGCTTGATTTCCTCCACCGTGCCGAGGCCGGCGACCTTGCGGTAGCGCGGCGCGGCGGCATCGCCGGTGGCGGCCCACCTGGAGTAGTAATCCACCAGCAGGCTGGTCTGCGCGTGGTAGACCTCCAGGCGCTCGCGGACGACCTCTTCCTTGTCGTCGTCGCGCTGGATCAGCGGCTCGCCGGTGACGTCGTCGCGGCCGGCGACCCGCGGCGGGTTGTACTTGACGTGATAGCTGCGACCGCTGGCGAGGTGCACCCGTCGACCGCTCATCCGGTCGATGATCTCGCTGTCGGGAACGTCGATCTCCAGCACCACGTCGACCTTCACACCGGCGCCCTTGAGCGCGTCGGCCTGCGGGATCGTGCGCGGGACGCCGTCGAACAGATATCCGGCGGCGCAGTCGGGCTGCTTCAGCCGCTCCTTGACCAGGCCGATGATGATCTCGTCGGACACCAGTTGCCCTGCGTCCATCACCTTCTTCGCTGCCAGGCCGCGCGGCGCGTCGGCCTTCACCGCGGCCCGCAACATGTCGCCGGTGGAGATCTGCGGTATGCCGAATCGCTCGCAGATGAACGCCGCCTGGGTGCCTTTGCCGGCACCCGGTGGCCCGAGCAAAATGATCCGCATCCCCCGTCCCGCCTCAGTGTCGATTCTTGTCGGTGGCCGTTCGGCCGGCCGGCGGAGCGCCTGCCGGCAAGGCGGCGGATTTTAACCGTTTTGGCCGCTTCGCCGGCCCGCGTCAGCCTTTCGACCAGGCGGGCAGCTTCCGGCGCACCGCGACGTTCTTCAGCAGCGCGTACGCAGGCAGGCCGTCCCGGTAAGGCGGGTAGTCCTCGCCCTGGATCAGCGGCGCGAGGTAGGCGCGTCCCTTGGCGGTGACGCCGAAGCCGTCTTCGGTGATGAACTCGCGCGGCATCTTGTGTTCCCTGTTGGCCACCTCGGCCAGCGGTGCCATGCCGATCTTCCACCGGTAGGGCCGGTTGGACGTGCGCACGATCGCCGGCATCACCGCGTTGGCTCCCTTCAGGGCGAGTTCGACCGCCGCCTTGCCGACCGCATAGGCCTGCTGCACGTCGGTCCTGGCGGCGATGTGCCGCGCCGACCGCTGCAGGTAATCCGACACCGCCCAGTGCATCTTCAGCTTCAGCTCGCTCTTGACGAGATTGGCGATCACCGGCGCCACCCCGCCGAGCTGCGCGTGGCCGAAGGCGTCGCGCAGGCCCTGGTCGGCGATGAAGTTGCCGTCGGGGCCATGCAGCCCTTCGGAGACGACCACCGTGCAGTAGCCGTGCGCCTCGACCTTGGCCTTGACGGCGGCGAGGAACTTCGCCTGTTCGAGGGGGATTTCCGGGAACAGGATCAACAGCGGCAGCGGGTGCTGGCGCGTGTCGGCCAGCGCCGCGGCGGCGGCGATCCAGCCGGCGTGCCGGCCCATCACCTCCAGCACGAACACCTTGGTCGAGGTCGAGGCCATCGAGGCAACGTCCATGCTCGCCTCGCGCGTCGACACCGCGACGTACTTCGCGACCGAGCCGAAACCGGGACAGTTGTCGGTGATCGGCAGGTCGTTGTCGATCGTCTTCGGCACGTGGATCGCCTGCATCGGGTAGTCCATCGTCGCCGACAGCTGCGACACCTTCAGGCAGGTGTCGGCCGAGTCGCCGCCGCCGTTGTAGAAGAAGTAGCCGATGTCGTGCGCGCGGAAGACCTCGATCAGCCGCTGGTACTGGGCGCGGTCCTGCTCGAGGCTCTTGAGCTTGTAGCGGCAGGAGCCGAAGGCGCCGCCCGGGGTGTGGGTGAGCGCGCGGATCGCCGCCGGCGACTCGCGGCCGGTGTCGATCAGGTCCTCGTTGAGCGCGCCGAGGATGCCGTTGCGCCCGGCGAACACCTTGCCGATTCTGTCCTTGTGCCTGCGCGCCGTTTCGATGACCCCGGCGGCGCTGGCGTTGATCACCGAGGTTACGCCGCCCGACTGGGCGTAGAAGGCGTTGCGGGGAGGGGACTTGGCGCGGGCCATCTGCTTCGCTCCTGATGCGACTGGGTCAGTCAATCTTCACCGATTCCATGTTGAGCACATTGTCGGCGCGGTGCACGGCGGTGACGCTGCTGCGCATCGCCCACGGGATCATCTGCCGGTGCAGCGGCACGTGATGCACCTGCGCGTTGTGCTCCTTCAGTGCGTCCCACACCACCTGGCGGCGCCTTTCGACGTCCATCTCGACCGCCGCGGCGTCGATCAGCGCGTCGAGCTTCGGGTTGACGTAGCGGCCGTAGTTGAAGCCGCCGTTGCCGGTCCTGGCGTCCGCCGAGCGCAGCACCGGCGAAAGCGTCGTCTGCGCGTCGGTGATGGCGCCGCCCCAGCCGAGCATGAAGAAGCTGGTGTCGTGCTTCTCGAGCTTGGGAAAGTAGGTGGCGCGCGGCATCGCCGTGACCCTGGTCAGCACGCCGACGCGGGTGAGCATCGCTGCCACGGCGAGGCAGATCTCCTCGTCGTTGACATAGCGGTTGTTCGGGCAGTCCAGCGTGACCTCGAAGCCGTTCGGGTAGCCCGCTTCGGCGAGCAGCTGGCGCGCGCGGTTCGGGTCGTGCGGCAGCCGCTGCTCGATTTCCGGCGACGAGGGCAGGACCGACGGGGTCATGCCGCCGGTAGGCAGTGCCGAGCCGCGCATCGTCCGGGCGCGGATCGCCTCGATGTCGATCGCGTGGTAGATCGCCTGGCGCACCCGCAGGTCCTTGAACGGGTTCTTTCCCCTGACGTTCGAGTACAGCAGCTCGTCGCGGTGCTGGTCGAAGCCGAAGAAGACGATGCGGTTCTCCTGCCCGCGTACCACCTTGATGTCCTTGCTGCCCTCCAGCCGCGCCAGGTCCTGCGGCGGCGGGTCGAGCACGAAGTCGATCTGTCCCGACAGCAGCGCCGCGGTGCGGGTGGCGTCGGCGCTGACCTGCGTGTAGACGACCTCGGTGACGTTGCCCGGCGCGCGGCCCTCCCTGGTGCCCCACCAGTCGGGGTTGCGCCTGAGCACCGTTCTCACGCCGGGTTCGCGCGACACCAGCATCCAGGCGCCGGTGCCGTTGGCGTTGCGCGAGGCGTGGGTCTCCTCCTTGCCCTTGAAGTCGAGCGGCCGCTCGACCTTGTGCCTGGCCGACCACGCCCTGCTCATGATGTAGATCGTGGTGGCGTGCTCGAGCGTCAGCGGGTTGGGCCGCTCCTGGACGAACTCGACCGTGTAGTCGTCGATCCTGCGCGGCTTGCCGACCGGCACCGCGTACTGGCGCAGCTGCGAGTTCGGGTGCTGCGCGCGCTCGTAGGAGAACACCACGTCGTCGGCAGTGAACGGCGAGCCGTCGTGGAACTTCACGCCCCGGCGCAGGTTGAAGCGCCAGGTCTTCGGATCGACCTGCTGCCAGCTCACCGCCAGGCCCGGCACCGGGCGCAGCGCGTTGTCGCGCATCACCAGCGTGTCGTGCACCGACTGCGAGAACGTGTTGGTCAGCCCCTCGTTCTGCGAGAACGGGTCGGCGGTCTGCGGGTCGCCCTGCGAGGCCCAGCGCAGCGTCTTGGCGGCCGCCGGCGCGGCCAGCAGCGCCACCGCAAGCGCCAGTGCGATGCCCACCTGCTTCATATCGGTGCCTCCTGCGGGAGCGAAAGGCGGCGAGTCTAGCGGCCGTCCAGCAGCGCGCGGACCGCCCGCAGGTCCTCGGGCGTGTCGACGCCGGGCGGCAGCGGCTCGGCCAGCGGCAGCACGGCAATGCCGTAGCCGTGCCAGAGCGCCCGCAGTTGTTCGAGGTTCTCCTGCTCCTCGATCGGCGCCCGCGTCAGCGTCGGGTAGCGGCGCAGGAAGCCTGCCCGGTAGGCGTAAAGGCCGACGTGTCGCCAGGCGGGCAGCGTCGCCGGCAGACGCTCGCGCGTGACGGCGAAGGCGTCGCGCGCCCACGGGATCGGCGCGCGCGAGAACAGCAGCGCGCGGCCGCCGGCGTCGGTGACCACCTTGACGACGTGCGGACTGAAGAACTCGGCGGCGTCGGCCAGCGGGTGAGCCGCGGTGGCCATTGCGCAGTCGGGCCGCTGCCCGAGCAGGCCGGCGACGCGGCCCACGACCTCGGGCGGCAGCAGCGGCTCGTCGGCCTGCACGTTGGCAACGATCGTCTCGTCGCCCAGCTGCAGCGCGTCGGCCGCCTCGGCCAGCCGGTCTGTGCCGGTCGGGTGATCGGCCCGCGTCAGCACCGCCTCGACCTCGAATCGACGGCAGGCCGACAGCACCTCGTCGCTGTCGGTGGCCACCACCACGCGCGCCGCGCCGCTCGTCGCGGCACGGCGCGCGACGCGAACCACCATCGGCTCGCCGGCAAGGTCGGCGAGCGGCTTGCGCGGCAGCCGGGTCGAGGCGAGCCGCGCCGGGACGATGACGACGAAGCCCCCCATCGGCGGGGGTCAGGCGTCGCGGGCCGTCGGCGCCGGGTCGTCGAGCCGGCGCGCCTCGCTCTCGAGCAGCACGGCGATGCCGTCGCGGACCGGGTAGGCGAGCCCGGCCGCGCGCGAGATCAGCTCCTGGTGCTCACGGTCGTACTCGAGCCGGCCCTTGGTGACCGGGCAGACCAGGATCTCAAGCAGGCGATGGTCCATTGGAAGCTCGCTCGTCGGTTCGCGGCGTCGGCCTGATCTTCGCTTCGATCAGGTCGACCAGCGCCGGATCGACGCGCGTGCGCAGGCTCACCGCGCAGATCCGGCCGTCGTTCTTGGTGGCAGCGCTGGCGCGGCATTTTACGGCGTCCTTTTCGGTCACCAGCGCCACGTCGTACTCGCGGCCGAAGAAAGGGTTGACCGCGAAGTCGTGGTGATCGGGCAGCGGCTGCTCCTCGATCGCCAGGCCGGCAGCCCGCAGCATCGAGAAGAACTTCTCCGGTGCGGCGATGCCGGCCGCGGCGACGACCCGCGTGCCGCTTCGCCGCTGCTCGTCCACCAGCGCCGCCAGCGGCGCTCGGCGGGTCGGATCGGCGAGCGAATAGACCTCGTCGAGTTCGCCCTCCATCGAGAACACCTGGCCGTGGATGCGCAGGGGCGGCACGTCACCGTTGAGCACCACCGCGTCGACCGTCCTGAGCCGCGCCAGGCTGTCGCGCAGTGGCCCGGCAGGCAGCGGCCAGCCATTGCCGATGCCCAGGAAGTGCAGCACCGCGATCTCCACCTCGCGTGCCAGGCGCGGATGCTGCAGCCCGTCGTCGCTGACGATCACGTCGCACTTCGGGTGCAGCGAGTGCAGCACGCGCGCCGCCGCGACCCGGTCGGCGCCGACCACCACCGGCACGCCGGCGCGCTGTGCGATCAGCAGCGGCTCGTCGCCGACTTCGCCGGACTGCGCGCCTGCATCGACCGGGCGCACGTCGGTCTTGCGGCGACCATAGCCACGCGAGATCACGCCGGGACGCCAGCCACGCGCCTTCAGTTGACGGACCAGTTCGATGACCAGCGGCGTCTTGCCGGTGCCGCCCGCATAGAGGTTGCCGACCACGACCACCGGCAGGCCGACGCGCCACGCCTTGAGCAGGCCGCCGCGGTACAGCCAGCCGTGGATGGCGTGGCCGGCGACATAGAGCAAGGAAAGCGGCAACAGGGCGCTGGCAAGCAGCCCGCGGCCCGTCCAGGCGCGAGTCAGCGCCGGCTCGAGGCGCGCTCGCAGGGTCATCGCCGGCGGCCAGGCCTCACCGGGCGGCCGGTCCGGTGCGCTCGGTGACGAAGCTGATGCGCGACAGCCGGGCCAGCCGGGCCGCCTCCATCACGTTGACCACCGCCTGGTGCGGCGCCTGGGCGTCGGCATGGATCACCACCATCGGCTCGCTCAGGCCGTGCGCCGCCTGCGTCAATGCCTGCGCAACGGCCTCCGGCGAGGTGTTGGCGAGCACCGTCCTGTCGATCGCGAAACGCCCGTCGGCGCTGACGCCGACGACGATCTCGTTGAGCCGCGTATCGGTCGGATCGGCCTGCGCGGTCGGCAGCTGCAGCCGCAGCTCGCTGTAGCGCGAATAGGACGTGGTGACCGCCAGGAAGATCAGCACGATCAGCATCACGTCGATCAGGGGAACCAGGTTCAGCTCCGGTTCCTCGTCGAGCGGTCGGCGGAATCTCATCGCGGCGCGGCGTCGTAGCGGTCGGCGAACAGAACCTCGAGCAGCTGCTGCGCCTGATCCTCCATCGCTACCAGGTACTCCTCGATGCGCGACTTGTAATGTCGGTAGAACATGACCGCCGGCACGGCGACGATGATGCCGAAGGCGGTGCAGTAGAGAGCGATCGAGATGCCATGGGCCAGCTGCTGCGGGTTGGAGCCGGCCTGCTGCGAGGCGAAGATCTCGATCATGCCGATCACCGTGCCGAGCAGCCCCAGCAGCGGGGCGATCGAGCCGATCGATCCGAGCAGCGACAGGTAGCGCGACAGTTCGTGCGCGACGTGGCCGCCGACGTTGGCCACCGCCGCTCCGGCGATCGCCCTCGGCGCGCGTACGTTGCGCAGTCCGGCCGCCAGCACCCGTCCGAGCGGCGAGTTGGCCTCGAGCCTGACCACCACATCCGGCGTGATTTTCTGGCGGGAATGCAGCGCCAGCACGTCTTTCAGGAGGGAGGGGGGAATGATCCTGGCGCGTCGCAAGGCGACTCCGCGCTCGATGATCAGCGCCAGGGCGACGACGGAGGCGATGATCAACGGCCAGATCGGCCAGCCTATGGCCTGTACGATCGCAAACACTTGGTATCCGATGCCAATGCGATGAAGTCGGGAAGGCGGCAGTGTAGTGGCTTGCCCGTCGGCCCCGCCTGACCGGCCCGACTGTGGAAAAGATTGTGAACAACCGCCCACGGGTCACGGAAGACCCGCATCAGCATTAGACCTAGCTGGCTCGACGCCCTCGCGGGCGGACAGAAGAATTCATATGAATCAATTACTTGAGCTGCCGCTTGGCAGTTGGCGCTGGCCAAGCAAGGTTGCAGCAAGGCGTGGCGCGGCAATGTGGACAGATATGGCCCGGAAACCCGCATGGAATCTGGATCGGCGGACTTCGACGTAGGGCTGGCGCGGGAAAGCGTCACGGTTTCTGCGCTCAACCGCGCCGTTGCTGGTTTGCTTTCGCGAAGCTTCCGTCTGATGCGGGTCCGCGGCGAGATCGGCAACTTCGCCCGTGCCGGCAGCGGTCACTGGTATTTCACGCTGAAGGACGACCGGGCGCAGGTGCGCTGCGCGATGTTCCGCGGCCGCAACCTGCTCGCCGAATTCATGCCGCGCGACGGCGACGAGGTCGAAGTGCTGGCGCAGGTCGGCCTGTACGAGCCGCGCGGCGAGTACCAGCTGACCGTCGAGGCGGTGCGGCGCTCGGGGCTGGGCCGGCTCTTTGAGCGGTACCTGCAGCTGAAGGAACGGCTGCAGGCCGAGGGCCTGTTCGACGCCAAACGACCCCTGCCGGCATTTCCGCGCACGGTCGGTGTGGTCACCTCGCTGCAGGCGGCCGCGCTGCGCGACGTCCTGACCACCCTGGCGCGCCGCTCGCCGCAGGTGGCGGTGATCGTCTATCCGGTGCCGGTGCAGGGCGAGGACGCCGGCGGTCGCATCGCCGGGATGCTGGCGACAGTGTCGCGCCGGCGCGAGGTCGACGCGGTGCTGCTGGTGCGCGGCGGCGGCTCGATCGAGGACCTGTGGTCGTTCAACGAGGAATCCGTCGCCCGGGCCATCCGTGCCTGCGACGTGCCGGTCATCGTCGGCGTCGGCCATGAGTCGGACGTCACGATCGCCGACTTCGCCGCCGACCTGCGCGCGCCGACGCCGACGGCTGCGGCGGAAATGGCCGCGCCGGACCGGGCGGCGCTGCTGCGGGCGCTTGACCAGCGGATGGCGCAGTTGCGGCGGGTCGCGCGCAATCGGCTGCAGCAGGCGCAGCAGCGCCTCGACTACTGCCAGCGTGCGGTGGCGACCCCGCGCGCACCTCTGCAGGCGCTGGCCGGCCGGGTGAACACGCTGTCGCTGCGCGCCTCGCACGCACTCAGCCGGCATCTGGCGGGCCTGCGTCGTCGCAGCCAGCAGCCGGCGGCCCGGCTGCAGCGCAGTGCGCCGCGCGTCGAGCCGCGCCTGCGCCGGCTCCAGCAGCGGTCAGCTGCGCTTGCCGGCGCTGCCCGCCACCTGCTGGATGGCCGGCAGTTGCGGTTGCAGACGCTGCTGGCACGCCTGCAGGCACTCGACCCGCACGCCGTTCTCGCGCGCGGCTTCGCGCTCGCCACCGATGCCGAAGGCCGGATCGTCACCGACGCGGCGCGACTGGCCGCCGGTGACCTGCTGCGGCTGCAGTTCGCGCGCGGTGCCGCCTCGGCACGCGTGCTGCGCAGCGCCGCCGGGCCGGAAGATGCGCCGCCGGTGGGGTGATGCCCGGCAGTGTCGGCCTGCCTCGCTAGAATCGGCCGGCAACCAACTGGAGGATCGCCGATGGAACACACCCTGCCGCCGCTGCCGTACGCGATGGATGCACTGGCCCCGCATATCTCGAAGGAGACCTTCGAGTACCACTACGGCAAACATCATCAGGCCTACGCGACCAACCTGAACAACCTGATCAAGGGCACCGAATTCGAGTCGATGGCGCTCGAGGCGATCGTCCGCAAGGCCTCCGGCGGTGTCTTCAACAATGCTGCGCAGGTGTGGAACCACACCTTCTTCTGGAACAGCATGAAGCCCGGTGGCGGCGGCGAACCCACCGGCGCCCTTGCAGCGGCGATCGCCGCGAAGTGGGGCTCGTACGCCGCCTTCAAGGAAGCGTTCAGCAAGAGTGCCGTCGGCAACTTCGGCTCGGGCTGGACCTGGCTGGTCAAGAAGCCCGACGGAACCGTCGACATCGTCAACACGAGCAATGCCGGCACGCCGCTCACGAGCGCCGACAAGGCCCTGCTGACGATCGACGTGTGGGAGCACGCGTACTACATCGACTACCGGAACGCGCGGCCGAAATTCGTCGAGACCTTCCTCAGCTCGCTCGCCAACTGGGACTTCGCGGCGAAGAACTTCGCCTGAGGCAGCGAGACCGCCAGGCGGATGGCCGGCCCCGGCGCCGGCCATCCGTTGCGCCTCATTGCGGCACCGCCGGCAGACGACCGAGCTTGGCGCCCGGACCGATGCCCTTGCCGTCAAACCAGCCGAGCGCCATTTCCAGCGCGAAGCGGACCGGCCGGCGGGCGCAGTGACGGGTTCGTTCGTCGTGCGGCTGCATGTTCTCGATGTTGACGATCGTGCCGTCGTCTTCGATGAAGGCGACCGACAGCGGGATGAGCGTGTTGCGCATCCACATGCAGTGGGTGGCTTTCCGGTCGAACACGAAGAGCATGCCGTGATTGGCCGGCAGGCCCTGGCGGAACATCAGCCCGCGCGCGCGGGCCGGGTCGCTGGCGGCGAGCTCGGCGGTGATCAGGTGGATGCCGGCGGCGAGCTGCACCGTCGGCAGCCCCGGCGTCTGCGCCGCCCCGGCGCCCGCACCGGTCAGCAGGGCGAACAGCAGCAACGTGGTCAGCAGGCGCGTCGGCATTTGCATCGGCTCGAGCAGGCAGGGCGAGGGGATCGGAGCGGCTTTTTACCACCTCGCGCGGGCGGCCGCGGGACATCGGCGCGGCGGCCGGCAACGGCGGGCCGCCGATGAGCGGGCGAGTAAACTGCCGCCCCGGTGCGCGAGGGGGAGCCGAGGGCGCCACCGGCAGCGCGAGAAGCACGAATCAACGACGCGGAGACGCCATGTACCAGCACATCAGGGTGCCCAGCGAAGGGCAGAAGATCACGGTCAACAAGGACTACTCGCTGAACGTGCCCGACCAGCCGATCGTGCCGTACATCGAGGGCGATGGCACCGGCATCGACATCACGCCGGTGATGATCAAGGTGGTCGATGCCGCGGTTGCCAAGGCGTACGGCGGCAAGCGGCGGATCGTCTGGATGGAGCTCTTCGCCGGCGAGAAGTCGACCCGCGTGTACGGCCCTGACGTCTGGCTGCCCGACGAGACGCTGGCGGCGCTGCGCGACTACGTGGTGTCGATCAAGGGGCCGCTGACGACGCCGGTCGGCGGCGGCATCCGCTCGATCAACGTCGCGCTGCGCCAGGAACTCGACCTGTACGTGTGCCTGCGTCCGGTGCGCTACTTCAAGGGCGTGCCGAGCCCGGTGCGCGAGCCGGAGAAGACCGACATGGTGATCTTCCGCGAGAACTCGGAGGACATCTACGCCGGCATCGAGTACGAGGCGGAAACCGACAAGGCGAAGAAACTCATCAAGTTCCTGCAGGACGAGATGGGGGTGAAGAAGATCCGCTTCCCGGAGACCTCCGGCATCGGCATCAAGCCGATCTCGCGCGAAGGCACCGAGCGACTGGTCAGGAAGGCGGTCCAGTATGCGATCGACAACCGGCGCAAGAGCCTGACCTTCGTGCACAAGGGCAACATCATGAAGTACACGGAGGGTGCCTTTGCCAGGTGGGGCTACGCGCTGGCGCAGCGGGAGTTCGGCGCCGAACCGCTCGACGGCGGCCCGTGGATGAAGATCAAGGCGCCGCACGGCGAGATCGTCGTCAAGGACGTCATCGCCGATGCGTTCCTGCAGCAGATCCTGCTGCGGCCGGCCGAGTACGACGTCATCGCGACCATGAACCTGAACGGGGACTACATCTCGGATGCCCTGGCGGCGCAGGTCGGCGGCATCGGCATCGCGCCCGGCGCCAACCTTTCCGACTCCGTGGCGATGTTCGAGGCCACCCACGGCACCGCGCCGAAGTACGCCGGCAAGGACTACGTCAATCCGGGTTCCGAGATCCTGTCGGCCGAGATGATGCTGCGGCACATGGGCTGGACCGAGGCGGCCGATCTGGTCATCACCGCCATGGAAAAGGCGATCCTCGCCAAGAACGTGACCTACGATTTCGCCCGCCTGCTGCCGGGGGCAACCCAGGTGTCCTGCTCGGGCTTCGGCCAGGCGATGATCAGCCAGATGTAGGCGGCAGCGCAGCCGACGCGCACCGCAAGAAAAAACCCCGCGCTGGCGGGGTTTTTCTTTGACACACCGGGTGCGTCAGCCGCCTTGCGTTATGTTGGATGCCTGCTTGCCCTTCGGCCCGGTGACCACCTCGAAGACCACTTTCTGACCCTCCTTCAGGGTCTTGAAGCCGTTCATCTGGATGGCGGAGAAGTGCGCGAACAGATCTTCGCCACCGTCGTCCGGCGTGATGAAGCCGTACCCCTTGGCGTCGTTGAACCACTTGACAGTGCCTGTAGCCATTTTTTATTTCCTTCCCTGCAGTGTCATTCCGAGGCGCCCACCTGGCGGCCCGCGGTGTCGCGGTGCCGGCTTCGTCCTCTCCGCGCGTCGCCTTCGCTGCAGCTGACCAGGCAACGCGCTCCGCCCCGTCCTGCCGGTCCCCCTGCGCCCGGGCGAATTCGCCAATATTCCAACAAGACCGTTGCGCGTCAAGGCCCGCTGCCGGCGACCGGGTCCCGGCGGTGGCAGGCGCGCCGGCGGCCTGCCCACTACCGTGGCCGGCGACTGCCGTTCAGCGGCCGAACGCTGCTGTTGCAGCGGCGCAGCGCTATCAATGGCAACGGGAACCGGCCGCCGCGGTTGCGGTCCGCGCCACGGTGGCGGCAGGCGCAGCCGCGAGTTCACTTATGATCCGTTTGCCAGCTGTCGCTGCGGGGTCCACACAGGGCGCTATCTAGAATGCGGGTATGAGCGAGCGGTTCGACGAAGGCGCGGTGACCGAGAAGCAGGCTTCCCGGGTCAAGCCGCCGCCGATGTTCCAGGTTGTTCTGCTCAATGACGATTTCACGCCGATGGAGTTCGTGGTGGGCGTGCTGCAGAAGTTCTTCGGCAAGGGCCGGGAGCAGGCAACCCAGATCATGCTCAAGGTGCACCATGAAGGTCGCGGCGTTTGCGGCGTTTATCCGCGCGACGTGGCTGCTTCGAAAGTCGAGCAGGTCTGCAGTTATTCACGGCAGCACCAGCACCCGCTGCAGTGCGTGATGGAGGAAGCATGATCGCGCAGGAACTGGAAGTCAGCTTGCACATGGCCTTCGTCGAGGCCAGACAGGCGCGACACGAATTCATCACGGTCGAGCACCTGCTGCTGGCGCTGCTCGACAACCCGTCGGCGGCCGAGGTGCTGCGGGCCTGCGCCTGCAACATCGAGGACCTGCGCAAGAGCCTGCAGAACTTCATCGGCGACAACACGCCGACGCTGCCGCCCAATTCCGAGGCCGACACGCAGCCGACGCTCGGCTTCCAGCGGGTGATCCAGCGGGCGATCATGCACGTGCAGTCGACCAGCAACGGCAAGAAGGAAGTCACCGGCGCCAACGTGCTGGTGGCGATCTTCGGCGAGAAGGACTCGCACGCCGTGTACTACCTGCACCAGCAGGGCGTCACCCGGCTGGACGTCGTCAACTTCATCTCGCACGGCATCACCAAGAGCCCGCAGGGCGAGGAGAAGGCCAAGGGCAAGGACGGCGAGAAGGAGGAAGAGCAGCCCGAGGGCCGCGAGGCGCAGGCCTCGCCGCTCGAGCAGTACACCGTCAACCTGAACCAGCTCGCCAAGGACGGAAAGATCGACCCGCTGATCGGCCGCGAGCCGGAGGTCGAGCGGGTGATCCAGGTGCTGTGCCGCCGGCGCAAGAACAACCCGCTGCTGGTCGGCGAGGCGGGCGTCGGCAAGACGGCGATCGCCGAAGGCCTGGCCTGGCGCGTGGTCAAGAGCGAGGTGCCGGAGATCCTCGAGCAGTCGAGCGTCTACTCGCTAGACATGGGCGCGCTGCTGGCCGGCACCAAGTACCGCGGCGACTTCGAGCAGCGGCTGAAGGCGGTGCTCAAGCAGCTGAAGTCCAATCCGCACGCGATCCTGTTCATCGACGAGATTCACACGCTGATCGGTGCCGGCTCGGCCTCGGGCGGCACGCTCGACGCCTCCAACCTGCTGAAGCCCGCGCTGGCCAGCGGCCAGCTGAAGTGCATCGGCGCCACCACCTACAACGAGTACCGCGGCATCTTCGAGAAGGACCATGCGCTGTCGCGCCGCTTCCAGAAGATCGACGTCACCGAGCCGACGGTGCAGCAGACGATCGAGATCCTCAAGGGCCTGAAGTCGCGCTTCGAGGAGCACCACGGCGTGCGCTACTCGTCGAGCGCCATCCAGGCGGCGGCGGAACTGTCGGCCCGCTTCATCAACGACCGCCACCTGCCCGACAAGGCGATCGACGTGATCGACGAGGCCGGTGCTGCGCAGCGCATCCTGCCGGTGAGCAAGCGCAAGAAGACGATCGGCAAGAACGAGGTCGAGGACATCATCGCCAAGATCGCGCGCATCCCGCCGCAGACCGTTTCCTCGGACGACCGCACGCAGCTGAAGAACCTCGACCGCAACCTGAAGAACGTGGTGTTCGGCCAGGATCCGGCGATCGAGGCCCTGTCGGCGGCGATCAAGATGGCGCGCTCGGGGCTGGGCAAGCCTGACAAGCCGATCGGCGCGTTCCTGTTCTCCGGGCCGACCGGGGTGGGCAAGACCGAGGTCGCCAAGCAGCTTGCCTTCACGCTCGGCATCGAGCTCGTCCGCTTCGACATGTCCGAGTACATGGAGCGCCACGCGGTCAGCCGGCTGATCGGCGCGCCGCCGGGCTACGTCGGCTTCGACCAGGGGGGGCTGCTCACCGAGGCGATCAGCAAGAAGCCGCACGCGGTGCTGCTGCTCGACGAGATCGAGAAGGCCCATCCGGACATCTTCAACATCCTGCTGCAGGTGATGGACCACGGCACGCTGACCGACAACAACGGCCGCAAGGCCGACTTCCGCAACGTGATCGTCATCATGACGACCAATGCCGGCGCCGAGACGCTGCAGCGACGCTCGATCGGCTTCGCCAACGCGCGCGAGGCGGGCGACGAAATGGCCGACATCAGGCGCATGTTCACGCCGGAGTTCCGCAACCGGCTCGACAGCATCATCAGCTTCCGGGCGCTCGACGAGGAGATCATCCTGCGGGTGGTCGACAAGTTCCTGATGCAGCTCGAGGACCAGCTGCACGAGAAGAAGGTCGAGATCACCTTCTCGTCGGCACTGCGCGGTCACCTCGCCAAGAAGGGCTTCGATCCGGTGATGGGCGCGCGGCCGATGGCCCGCCTGATCCAGGACACGATCCGCAAGGCGCTCGCCGACGAGCTGCTGTTCGGCCGTCTGGTTGGCGGCGGCAAGGTCGGTGTCGATGTGGACGAGGCGGGCGAGGTCGTGCTCGACTTCCGGCGCGAGCCCACCGGTGCGGCGCCGCCGCCGCCGCAGGATGAAACCGTATTATCCGAATAATCCTCATGGATAGTGTGGGCTTGTCGGCGGGAAATTCTTGATCGCGGCTGTTGACATCGCCTGATCGAGGATCGAGAGTGAGCCCGGGACTCAGATCCCGGGCTTTTTTTGTGCCCTGGCCATAGGAAAAGGAGACTTGCATGCGAATGAAGCGTTTCGTCGCCGCCGCCGCGATCGGCTTGGCGGCCTGGAGCATCGGCCTGCCGCCCGCAGCGGCGCAGCTCGACGCCAACACCGCCCGCTACGTGGCGGCCAACTGCGCCAATTGCCACGGCACAACCGGCGTGGCCAAGGGCGCGATGCACAGCCTGGCGGGCCAGAACAAGGACCGGCTCGCCGAGATGTTCCGCGCCTTCCGCGACGGCAAGCGGCCTGCCACGGTGATGCACCAGATCGCCAAGGGTTACACCGACCAGCAGATCGATGCGGTCGCCGAGTTCTTTGCCAGCCAGAAAGCCGCGCGCTGAAGGGGAGCAGACAATGAGCATTCGCAACTACTCGCGGCGCGACGTTCTGAAATTCTCGGCAGCCGGCGTGGCGGTCGGCACGCTCGGCGCCTGTGCCACCTCCGCCGGGGCCAAGGGCAAGGTGGTGGTAGTCGGCGGCGGCTGGGGAGGCAGCACGACCGCCAAGTACCTGCGCCTGTGGTCCGATGGCGGCATCGACGTGACGCTGATCGAGCCGAATACCAGCTTCGTGTCCTGCCCGATCTCCAACCTGGTGATCGGCGGCAGCCGCAGGATCGAGCAGCTGACGACGAATTACGACGGTCTGCGGCGGCACGGCGTCAACGTCGTGCACGACACCGTCACCGCCATCGATCCCGACAAGAGGCAGGTACGCCTGGCCTCCGGCCAGACGCTGCCGTTCGACCGCGCCGTCGTGTCGCCCGGCATCGAGTTCATGTTCGAGCAGGTCAAGGGCATGTCGCCCGCCGCGACGGAGACGATCCCGCATGCCTGGAAGGCCGGTCCGCAGACCCTGCTGCTGCGGCGGCAACTCGAGGCGATGGCCAACGGCGGCGTGGTCATCATGAGCATCCCGCTGGCCCCGTACCGCTGCCCGCCCGGGCCTTACGAGCGCGCCTGCCAGATCGCCCATTACCTGAAGGCGAACAAGCCGAAGTCCAAGCTGATCGTGCTCGACGCCAACCCGCAGGTCACCTCCAAGGGGCCGCTGTTCACACGGGTGTGGAAGGAGGACTACGCCGGCATCCTCGAGTACAAGGCCAACATGGCGGTGGCCGAGGTCGACGTCGGAGGCCGTCGCTTCGTGACCAATCTCGGCGATTCGCTCAAGGGCGACGTGCTGAACCTGATCCCGCCGCAGCGCGCTGGCAACATCGCCCGCGATGCCGGGCTGATCACCGCCAACAACCGCTGGTGCGAGGTCGACTGGGTCAGCACCGAGTCGATCAAGGTCAAGAACGTGCACGTGATCGGCGACGCCACGCTGTCGGCGCCAGCGATGCCGAAGTCCGGCCACATGGCCAACCAGCACGGCAAGGCCGCCGCCGCGGCGATCGTCGAGCTGATGAACGGCCGCGCGCCGGTGCCGCCGATGATGGCCAATACCTGCTACAGCTTCGTCGACGACCGCAACGCCATCCACGTCGCCAGCGTGCATCGCTGGAACGCGGAAAAGAAGACGATGGAGGTCGTTCCAGGTGCCAGCGGCGTGTCGGGGCAGGACCGTTCGCAGTGGGTGTTCGAAGGCCAGTTCGCGTGGGGATGGGCGCAGACGGTCTGGTCGGACATGCTCGGCTGAACGGGTACCGCCTTCGATCCGCAAGCCCGTCCGCCTGACCCGGCGGCCGACCTCTAGTGCCCGGGGGTGGCCGCCGGGGAGCGAAAGGCGATCGTCGCTGCCTGCTCAGGATGCAGGCCGCGCTTGTCGGCATAGAACTCGCGCAGCAGCTTCAGGTCGGCAGCGACGTCGCCGCTCATGCTCGCGTAATCGCGAACGCCGACTGCCCTGCGGCCGTAGTCGATGAATGCCAGACCCACCGGCACCTGCATCGCCAGCGCGAGGTGATAGAAGCCCGAGCGCAGATGGTCCTGGAACCGGCGCGTGCCCTCGGGTGACAACGCCAGCCAGAACCACGGCTCGCTGCGCATGAGATCGGCGAGCTGCTCGACGGCGCCGCTGGCGCGGTGGCGGTCGACGGGGCGGCCTCCCCAAAGCCGCATCAACCGGCCAAGCGTGGCGCCGGTGAAGCCGCGAAACAGCGACTCCTTGCCGACGAAGCGCAGCGGCAGGCCGATCGCCCACTTGGCCAGCAGGCCGATGACGAAGTCCCAGTTCGAGGTGTGCGGGTAGACGATGATGATGCCGCGCGGTCCGGGAGGCGGCGCAAACTCGACGCGCCAGCCGAGCAGGCGCAGCACGGCGTGCGCGAACCGCTGCAGCATCAGCCCGCGCTTGCCGGTCCGGACCTGGGCCGCGTCAAAGCGTCCGCTCGACCGCCGAGATCGACAGGCCGCCTGCCGGCAGATCGCTCCGTTGCACGCGGACGGCGGCGACGACGCGGCTTAGCTTCGGCGCCCGCACCTCGACGAGCTCGATCGGCAGACCGGCGGCTTCGGTTTCATCGAGCACGGTGTTCATGGTGTCCAGGCGCAGCCGCAGCGGCTCGATGCGGACGAGTTCGCGGGCCGACAGCAGGGCGTCGCGGACGATTTCGAGCTGGCGGTCCAGTCCTTCGGTGCCGGCGCCGTACTGCGCCATCGCGGCGTTCATCTCGTCGAGCCGCCGCTGCAGCTCGGCACGCTGGGCCAGCGGCTCGACAGCAGCATCGTCCCTGGCGCCGAAGTCGTCGAGCAGCGCGCGTTCGTTGTGTTCCATCATGCGAAGCCGTGCCTGCAGCATGGCGCGCTCGACGTTCAGCTCCTGGCGGCGTTCGTCGGCGCTGGCCAGCTGGCGGGTCGCCCCGAGCAGCAGTTCGTTGAAGATCTGAACGCCGGCAGCCTGGCGCATCGACTCGGCGCTGGCGGCGACGACGCGGATGCGGTGATCGCCGAAGTTCGCCTGCGTCCGCTCGACCTCGCGGCGCACCTGGTCTCCCACCAGGGCGGCACCGAGCACCTTGCGGGTTTCCAGGACCATGCCGAGCACCGCATACGCCTCGTTGCCCGCTTCCGGCGAGCGCATGAAGCGCTGCAGTTCGCGCATGCGGGCGAGCACCCGCGGAATGCTCTCGGCGTTGGCGAACGCCGCCCGCAGCAGCGGGTCCGAGGTCCAGTGGGCAGCGGACAGGTCGTGCACTTCCTGCAGGCACTGCGCGCCGGCGCGGGCGATCTCGATCGCCGCCGTCACGCCCGGCGCAAGCCGGTTGCGCCAGTCACGAACCAGTGCCAGCTTCGGCTCGACCACCTCCACGGTGCGGTCGAGCGCCTTGCCCAGCAGCGGATCGCTGCCCGCTGCCGGCTGGCGACCGAACAGTCGGTCGAAAAGACCCATCGGGCGCTGTCGCCTCGGTCAGGCGCGCGGCGGCGGCGCCACCTGGGCGCGGAGCGTCTTGTTGCGAACGAAGACGCCGTCGATGCGCGGCTGCAGGCGGCGCAGGGTCTCCTCGTCGAGGTCGGCGAAGGTGACGACCGCTCCCGGCCGCGAGCCATCGCCGGGCACACGCTGGATCTCGTCACAGTGCGGGAAACCGTACTTCTCCAGCCAGCCGGCGATCTCGTCGTCGGTCACATCGGCCGGCAGGTTGCTGAGCCAGAGGCTGGCCATGGACGATTCTCCTCGTGGGAGGATGGCAGGGAAGATTTCATGATACCGGCATCGCCGTCGGCGCATCCTCGCGGCCGTGCGCCCGAACGGCGGACGGCGTGCCACGTTCAGTGCATGCGAATGACGCTGCGCGTGTGCTCGGCAATCATCAGCTCCTCGTTGGTCGGCAGCACCAGGCCCAGCACGCGTGAGGACGCCTTGGTCAGCTGCGGGCCGCCGGCGTCATTGGCGTCGGCATCGCGCTCCACCCCGAGCCAGGCCGCATCGTCGAGCACGCGGGCGCGGATCAGCGGCGAGTTCTCGCCGATGCCCGCCGTGAACACCACGGCATCGACGCCGCCGAGCACCGCGGCCAGCGAACCCAGCTCGCGCCGGATGCGGTAGCAGTACAGGTCGACCGCCAGCCGGGCGCGCGGCTCCGGGCTGTCGAGCAGCGTGCGCATATCGCTGGAGACGCCCGAGACGCCGAGCAGGCCCGACTGGTTGTAGATGAGCTTCTCGATCGCCCGCGCGTCCATGCCGCGCTGGTCGATCAGGTACAGCAGCACCCCGGGGTCGAGGTTGCCGGTGCGGGTGCCCATCATCAGTCCGTCGACGGCCGTGAAGCCCATCGTGCTGGCCACGCTGCGGCCGCCGTGCAAGGCGCACATGCTGGCGCCATTGCCCAGGTGCAGCACGATCGTGCGTCCGCTGGCGGCACGCGGCGAATGGCTCGGCAGCACCGAGGCGATGTACTCGTAAGACAGGCCGTGAAAGCCGTAGCGGCGCACGCCCTGCTCGAACATCGCGTGGGGCAGGCCGAACATCTGCGCCAGCTCGCTGTTGGTGCGATGGAAGGCGGTGTCGAAGCAGGCGACCTGCGGCAGGCCGGGCGAACGTTCAAGCAGACGTCGGATCGGCGCCAGGTTGTGCGGCTGATGCAGCGGCGCCAGCGGCACGTACTTCTCCAGCGCCGTCAGAACCTGTGCGTCGACGCGCACCGGCTGCGCGTATTCGAGACCGCCGTGCACGACGCGGTGGCCGACGCCGGCGAGCGTCAGCCCGCCACCACGCTCACGCAGGAACTCGATCAGGTGGTCGAGCGCGCCGTCATGACCGAGGCTCTGACTGTCGCCCCAGTCCTTTTCGGCCATCAGGCTGCCATCGGCCGCCTTGGCGACAAAACGCGGTCGGGTGAACAGCCCTTCGATCTGGCCGCGCACCTGCAGCCGCAGCTCGGCGCCGGATTCGACGAAGACCGAGAACTTGACGCTGGACGACCCGGCGTTGAGGACGGCAATTGCAGTGGACATGGTTATGGATGGGCCTGGTTCAAGGTCTTGCAGGCGCGGCACGCCTGGCATGCGCCACCAGCGCCATCACCGCCGTCGAGGCCAGCCGCGTGCGCACGTTGTCGGCGCGGCTGGTCAGCACGATCGGCACGCGGGTGCCGAGCACGATGCCGGCGCTGTCGGCGCCGGCAAGGTACTGCAGCTGCTTGGCCACCATGTTGCCCGATTCGAGGTCCGGCACCAGCAGTATGTCGGCCTGGCCGGCCACCGGCGAGACGATCTTCTTGGTCTTCGCTGCCTCCGGGCTGATCGCGTTGTCGAAGGCGAGCGGCCCGTCGAGCAGGCCGCCGGTGATCTGGCCGCGGTCGGCCATCTTGCAAAGCGCCGCCGCATCCAGCGTCGAGGGCATGTCGGCGTTGACGGTTTCGACGGCGGCGAGGATCGCCACTTTCGGTTGGGCGAGACCGAGGATGTGCGCCAGGTCGATCGCGTTCTGCGCGATGTCGACCTTGTCCTTCAGGGTCGGCTGGATGTTGATCGCTGCGTCGGTGACCATCAGGGGCCGCGGGTAGGCCGGCACGTCGAGCACGAACACGTGGCTGACGCGCCGCGCGGTGCGCAGCCCGGTGGCCGACGGCACGACCGCGGCGAGCAGCTCGTCGGTGTGCAGGCTGCCCTTCATCAGTGCCTCGACCTTGCCGTCGCGCGCCATCGCCACCGCCCTGGCGGCGGCCTCGTGGCTGTGCTCGGTGTTGACGAGTTCGAAGCCGGAAAGGTCGACCTCCTCGGCCTCGGCGACGGCGCGGATCTTGGCCTCCGGACCGACCAGCACCGGCACGATCAGCCCGCGCTTCGCCGCTTCCAGCGGTCCGAGCAGCGAATCGCGGTCGCACGGATGGACGATCGCACAGCGCACCGGCGGCAGGCTCTCGCAGCGGCGCAGCAGCGCGGAAAAGGCGTCGGTGCGACGCAGGATCATCTCCGGCGTGGCGACGTCCGAATAGCGGATCCGCTTGCCCGGCGCCTGCACCAGCACCCGCCCTTCGACCAGCACGTGCGCGCCGCGCTTGACCGAGCAATCGAACAGCACGCACTGCCCGGGCAGCTTCTCGCGCACGGTGACCGTGCCGGTCAGTTCGTCGCCCGGGGCGATGACGCCGTTGAACCGCAGGTCCTGCTCGAGCACCGTGGTCCCTGGCCCTGGCAGGCGCCGGGTCAGCATGCCGGAGATGATCGCCTCGCCACCCACCGCCTTGGCCATCACCTTGTCGGGAATCCCGTCGCCATTTGCGTCGAGGTGGAACGAGTCGACGTCGCCGCTGACCAGGGAGAGCGCCTCCACCTCGGTGGCGCTGACTCGTCGGCAGATCGTCGCCGTCGCGCCCGGCTGCAGTTCGTCGTAGGTCGTGTTCTCGAAGGTGCGGACCTTCAGTTCGCTCACCTGGGTGCTCCTTTGCCGGCTGACGGCCGGCGCGCAGCTTCCCGACGGACTCGCGATCGGCGTCGGGTGGCAGTGATGTTGCAGCGCAGTATACGCAGCGTCAGTCGCGCCTTGCGTAACAGCCGTCAGCCGCCCGTCGCCTTTGGCCACGGCGACGGAGGAGCCGGCCGGCGGCCCGTTACCGTCGCCCGGTGCTGCCAAAACCGCCGGCACCGCGCGCGCTGGCGGCGAACTCCTCGACGATGTTCAGACGCGCCTGCACCACAGGCACGATCACCATCTGCGCGATGCGATCGAGCGGCTGCACCGTGAACGGCTCGGTGCCGCGGTTCCAGCAGGAGACCATCAGCTGGCCCTGGTAGTCGGAGTCGATCAGGCCGACCAGGTTGCCGAGCACGATGCCGTGCTTGTGGCCGAG
The DNA here is from genome assembly GCA_016716275.1 of Burkholderiales bacterium. Lineage (GTDB taxonomy): Bacteria > Pseudomonadota > Gammaproteobacteria > Burkholderiales > Burkholderiaceae_F > JADJWR01. The sequence continues at coordinate 266,258 of JADJWR010000003.1, forward strand.
GCCGGAGCGCGGCAGGATCATCGCCGCGTAACCGGCATCCTCGAGATGAATGGCGATGCCGGAAGGGATCAGTCGTGTCTCGCCGGGTCGCAGCACGAGCGGTGCCTCGATGCAGGCGCGCAGATCCAGGCCGGCGGCGCCCCCGGTGGCGTACTGCGGCAGGTTCTCGCGCAGCCGCGGATCGAGGATCCTGACGTCGAGCCTCATGCGCCTCGCCCGCCCGTCTTGCCAGCCGATCTGTGGCCGAAGAATCGGTCGACCTGCTGCGTCGGCGAGGCGGCGCCTGCCGGCCGGCGCAGCTTGCGCAGGTTGTGCCAAAGCAGCACGGCACCGAGGATGACCAGCGGGATGCCGCCTTCGGCAAGCAGCCCGAAGGCGATCAGCGCCGCGCCGATGAAGGCGCCGATCATCGCGCCGCGGCTCGGCGCGGCACCGTCGCTGCCCTGCGTCTTCAGTTGCTGCAGCACGCGCTGCGCCTCGGCGGCCGACAGGGTGCGCGTGCCGGCGTCGGCGGCTGCATCGCTGATTGCCTTGCTGCCGGTGGCCAGGTGCGGCAGCCTGTGCGGCTGCAATGCGCGGGCGAGCTGCTCGCGCTCGATCTGTTCGACGTAAGCGACGAAGTCGCCGTGCGGGGGTTCGCGCGCGTCGAGCACGACAGTGCTCAGGCGAGAAGCTGCGCGATGGCGGCGACGATCTGGCGCGCCTGCGCGAGCTTCGGCGCCCGCGGCAGCGCGCGCACGCCGCCGGCGTCGATCAGGTGAACCTCCGCCTCGTCGCTCGCCAGCGCATCCTGCGCCTGGTTGGCGACGATCATCGCCACGCGCTTGGCAGCACGCTTCGCCTGCCCGTTGGCAACGACGTTCTCGCTCTCGGCCGCAAAGCCCACCGTCAGCGGCCCGCCCGGCATCGCCGCCACGGCGGCGAGGATGTCGGGGTTGGCTTCGAACTGCAGTGCCGGCGGGCCGGCGTCGGCGTTCTTCTTCAGCTTCCGCGGGCTGGTGTTGACCACCCGCCAGTCGGCCACGGCGGCCACGCCGACGAACACGTCGGCACGATTCGCGTAACCCATCACCGCGTCGTACATCTCGCGCGCCGTCACCACGTCGATGCGGCGCACGCCGCGCGGCGTCGACAGGCCGCTCGGGCCGGCGACCAGCGTCACCCTGGCACCGGCCTCGCGCGCCGCGCGGGCGAGCGCAAAGCCCATCTTGCCGGAGGACAGGTTGCTGATGCCGCGCACCGGGTCGATCGGCTCGAAGGTCGGCCCGGCGGTGATCAGCACGCGCCGCTCGGCAAGCAGCTTCGGCTGGAAGAAGGCGATCAGGTCTTCCAGAAGTTCGTGCGGCTCGAGCATGCGGCCGGCGCCGGTTTCGCCGCAGGCCTGGTTGCCGCTGGCCGGCCCGAGCAGCTCGACGCCGTCGCCGCGGATCGTCGCCAGGTTGCGCTGGGTGGCCGGGTTGTTCCACATCTCGACGTTCATCGCCGGCGCCACCAGCAGCGGGCAGGGCGGCGCGAGGCGGCGGGCGAGCGCCAGCGTCGACAGCAGGTCGTCGGCGAGGCCGTGCGCCAGCTTGGCGATGAAATTGGCGGTGCACGGCGCGATCAGCAGCGCGTCGGCGTCTCGCGTCAGGTCGATGTGCGGCATCGCGTTGGCGACCCGCGCTCCTTCGGCGCCCCACTGGTCGGTGGCGACCGGCTGGCCGCTGAGCGCCTGCATGGTGGTCGGCGTCACGAACTCCTGCGCCGCGCGGCTCATCACCACCCGCACTGTCGCGCCTTCGTCCTGAACGCGGCGCACCAGTTCACAGACCTTGTAGGCGGCGATGCCGCCGGTCATGCCGATGACCAGTCGCTTGCCTTGAAGGTTCATCTGCCAGATGGGCGGCGCGCCGAGAAGACGAGATCGTCCGTGGGCTCGGACGACTGCGGCTCAGTATATCCACGGCGCAGTTCGAGGCCCTCCCCGAAGCGGCCGGCTTCCGTCGCCCGACGAATTGCCGCGCTCATTTCGAGCGACGCACCCGCAGCAGCTCGTCGACGATCAGCAGGGCGGCGCCGCAGACGATCGCCGAGTCGGCGACGTTGAAGGCCGGCCAGTGCCAGCCGCGCCAGTGCAAATCGAGGAAGTCGATCACGTGGCCGTAGGCGATGCGGTCGATCACGTTGCCGATCGCGCCGCCGAGGATCAGGGCGAGCGCCAGCGAGAAGAGTTTCTGCGTGCCGTGCCGGGCCAGCAGGTAGACGATCGACAGCGAGGCGACGATGGCGATCGTGGTCAGGAAGTGCTTCTGCCAGCCGGACGCGCCGGCGAGGAAGGAAAAGGCAGCTCCCTTGTTGTACGTCAGCACCAGGTTGAAGAAGGGCGTGACCGGGCGCACGTCGCCGTAGTCGAAGATGCGCTCGATCGTCAGCTTGGTGGCCTGGTCGACGAGGACGACGAGCGCCGCCAGGCCGAGCCACGGAGCGAGTTTCTGCCCCCAGTTCCTGCTGGTGCCGAAGCCCATCAGGCGGCGTTCCTCGACTCGCCGCCGCCGAACAGGTTCTCGAGACAGCGACCGCACAGCGTCGGGTGCTCGCGGTAGGTGCCGACATCGGCCCGCCAGTGCCAGCAGCGGTCGCACTTGGCGTGTGGCGAGGGCGTGACGACGATCTTCTCGTCGGCCTCGCCGGCCGCCGGGTGCAGCGTCGCGCGGCTGGTGATGGTGACGAAGCGCAGGTCCTCGCCCAGCGTGGCGAGCAGCGCGTGCCGGTCGCCGGCGAGCGTGAGATCGAGCTCGGCCTGCAGCGACGAGCCGATCCTGCCGGCCTCGCGCTGCGCCTCGATCGCCCTGAGCACGTCGCCGCGCACCGCGCGCACGCGCTCCCACTTGGCGAGCAGCGCCTCGTGGCCGGCCACGCCCGGCAGCTCGTGATACAGCTCGCTGAAGATCGTGCCGCTCGCATTCGGGGAGAACACGGCGAACGCCTCCTCGGCGGTGAAGCTGAGGAACGGCGCCATGATGCGCAGCAGGCTGGCGGTCACGTGCCACAGCGCGGTCTGCGCCGAGCGGCGTGCGCGCGAGTCGGTGGCGGTCGTGTACAGCCGGTCCTTGAGGATGTCGAGGTAGAAGGCGCCGAGATCCTCCGAGCAGAAGGTCTGCAGCCGGGCGATCACCGGATGGAACTCGTAGCGGGCGCAGTAGTCGAGCGCCTCGCTCTGCATCTGCGCGGTCAGTGCCAGCGCGTAGCGGTCGATCTCCAGCATCTCGTCCACCGGCACCGCATCGCGGGCGATGTCGAAATCGCTGGTGTTGGCGAGCAGGAAGCGCAGCGTGTTGCGGATCCGCCGGTAGCTCTCGACCACCCGCTTGAGGATCTCGTCGCCGATCGACATCTCGCCGGAATAATCGGTCGCCGCCACCCACAGCCGCATGATCTCGGCGCCCATCTTCTGTGCCAGCTCGGCCGGGTCGATGCCGTTGCCGAGCGACTTGCTCATCTTGCGCCCCTGCGCATCGACGACGAAGCCGTGCGTCAGCAGCCCCTTGTACGGCGCCCGCCCGTCGATCGCCGCGCCGATCAGCAGCGACGAGTGGAACCAGCCGCGGTGCTGGTCCGAGCCTTCGAGGTAGAGGTCGGCCGGGTAGGCCAGCTCGGCTGCATGCGAGCCGCGCATCACCGTGCGGTGGGTCGAGCCGGAGTCGAACCAGACGTCGAGAATGTCGTTGGCCTTTTCGTACTCGGCCGCTTCGGCCGCCGGCAGGAAATCGGCCGCGCTGGCGCGGCTCCATGCCTCGACGCCGTCTTGCTCGACCTTCTGTGCCGCAAGCTCGAGAAGCTCCAGCGTGCGCGGATGCAGCTCGCCGGTCGCCTTGTGGGTGAAGAACGGCAGCGGCACGCCCCAGTTGCGCTGGCGCGAGATGCACCAGTCGGGCCGGTTGGCGATCATGCCGTGCAGCCGCGCCTTGCCCCACGCCGGGAAGAACGCGGTCGCCTCGATGGCGCGCAGCGCGGTCTGCCGCAGCGTCTCGCCGACCGTTTCCTGCTGCATCAGGCCCGCCGTCTCGCGGGTCGCGCCGTCCATGCGGACGAACCACTGCGAGGCGGCGCGGTAGATCAGCGGCGACTTGTGCCGCCAGCAGTGCATGTAGCTGTGCACCTGCTGCTCGGCGTGCAGCAGGCTGCCCGCCACGCGCAGCGCGTCGACCACCCTGGGGTTGGCGTCCCAGATCTTCATGCCGCCGAACAGCGGAAAGTCGGCCGCGTATGCGCCGTCGCCCTGCACCGGGTTGAGGATCTCGTCGTTGCTCATGCCGTATGACTTGCACGAGTCGAAGTCCTCGACGCCGTAGGCGGGAGACGAATGGACGATGCCGGTGCCGGCGTCGTCGGTCACGTAGGTGCCGAGGTAGACAGGCGAGTCGCGCTCGTAGCCGCGGTCGAGGCTCGCCAGCGGATGGCGGAAGCGCACCTTCTCCAGCCTCTGGCCGTCGCAGGTGGCGATCACGCGGCCTTTCAGGCCGTAGCGCTGCAGGCAGGACTCGACGAGCCGATCGGCGAGGATCAGCAGTCGGTCGCCGCAGTCGACCAGCGCATAGGTGAACTCCGGATGGAAGTTCAGCGCCTGGTTGGCTGGAATGGTCCACGGGGTGGTGGTCCAGATCACGGTGGCGGTCGGCTTGCCGAGCGCCGCCACGCCGAAACGCTCGGCGACACGCGATTGCTCCTCGCGGGCCAGCGGAAAGGCGACGTCGATCGCCGGCGACTTCTTGTCGATGTACTCGACCTCCGCCTCGGCCAGCGCCGAGTTGCAGTCGAAGCACCAGTTCACCGGCTTCAGTCCGCGGTAGACGAAGCCGCGCTCCATCATCCGGCCCAGCGTGCGGATCTCGTCGGCCTCGGCCTTGAAGGTCATCGTCCGGTACGGGTTGCCCCAGTCGCCGAGCACGCCGAGCCGCCTGAAGCCCTTCATCTGGATGGCGATCTGCTCGGTGGCGTGCGCGCGCGCTCTTGCCTGCACCTCGGCGCGCGGCAGGCTCTTGCCGAACTTCTTCTCGATGTGGATTTCAATTGGCATGCCGTGGCAGTCCCAGCCCGGCACGTACACCGCGTCGAAGCCGGCCATCGAGCGCGTCTTGACGACGATGTCCTTGAGGATCTTGTTGACGGCGGTGCCGAGGTGGATCTCGCTGTTGGCGTAGGGCGGACCGTCGTGCAGGATGAACTTCGGCGCCCCCTTGCGGGCGGCGCGGATGGCGCCATAGACGTCGCGCTTGTCCCAGTCGGCGACCCAGCCGGGCTCGCGCTTCGGCAGGTCGCCGCGCATCGGAAACGGCGTCTCGGGCAGGTTCAGCGGGTACTTCTTGCTGGCGGGGTCCGCGAGCGGCTTGCCCCTGGACGGCTTGTCGGCGTCAGCCATTCGATCTCCTTGGCCCCCTCGGGCTCCGCAAGGTCTGTCGGGAGCCGCGGATTCTAAGGACAGCGAGCGCCGTCGCGGCGCGGCAGTCCATCAGTCGGCCGGGCCGACCGCGGTGAGCAGCGCGCGGGCGGCGGCGGCATCCTGGCGGATCGCCGCCGACAGCGCGCTCAGCGACTCGTACCTGGCTTCCTCACGCAGCTTGTGCACCAGTTCGACGCGCACCAGCCGGCCGTAGACGTCCCGCGCGAAGTCGAACAGATGCACCTCGAGCAGCCAGCGGCCGGTGTCGTCCACCGTCGGGCGCAAGCCGATGCTGGCCACGCCGGGGCGGGCACGGTCGCCGAGTCCGTGCACCTTGACCGCGTAGATGCCGCGGGCGGCCGGCCGCCGGTGCGCAAGTCGCAGGTTCAGCGTCGGAAAGCCGATCTCGCGACCGAGCTTGCGACCGTGCAGCACACGGCCGGAGATCGCGTAGGGCCGGCCGAGCAGCGCTGCCGCATGGGCGAGGTTGCCGGCCGCCAGCGCCTCGCGCACCTCGGAGCTGGACACCCGCACGCCGTGCTCGTGGACGGTGGCCAGTTGCTCGACCGCGTAGCCATGGTGCGCGGCACGGCTGCGCAGCAGCTCCACATCGCCGGCACGGCGCGCGCCGAAGCGGAAGTCATCGCCGACCAGCAGGCAGCGCGTGTCGAGGCCGGCAACCAGCACGTCGCTGATGAACCGCTCGGGCGCAAGCGAGGCAAAGCGGCGGTTGAAGTGCTGGATGAAAACCCGTTCGACGCCGTTGGCCGCCAGCGCCTCGATCTTGTCGCGGATGTTGGCCACCCGCGCCGGTGCGGCGTCCGGCGCGAACAGTTCGCGCGGGTGTGGCTCGAAAGTCATCACCGCCGGGCTCAGGCGGTGCCGGCGCGCAGCCGCGACCAGTTGCGCCAGCAGCGCCTGGTGGCCGCGGTGAACGCCGTCGAAATTGCCGATCGCCAGCGCCACCGGCACGCGATCGCCGCTGCGCGCGATGCCGCGAAAGATCTTCATGGGTCGGGATGCCGAACGGGCGATTATACGAACCGCCTCTCGCCCGACGCCGGCCGACGGGCGTGCGCCTGCAGGCCGGCGCGTAGAATTCCCGCCGCATGAAACGCATCGTCTGCCTGATCTCCGGGCGAGGCAGCAATCTCGAATCCATCCTGAACACCGCCGAATCGGAGCGCTGGGCGACCGAGGTGCCGGCACGGGTGGTCGCGGTGATCAGCAACCGGGCCGACGCCGCCGGGCTGGCCGTGGCCGCGGCGCACGGTGTGCCGACCTCGGTCATCGAGCAACAGCGTTTCGCGTCGCGCGAGGCGTTCGATGCACGGCTTGCCGACGCGATCGAAGCGCACCAGCCCGACGTGGTCGTGCTGGCTGGATTCATGCGCGTGCTCGGCAGCGGCTTCGTCGCTCGCTTCGCCGGCCGTCTGATCAACATTCATCCGTCGCTGCTGCCGGCCTTCCCTGGGCTGGCGACGCACCGGCAGGCGCTGGCCGCCGGGGTGCGCGTCCACGGCGCCACGGTGCACTTCGTCGCCAGCGAGGTGGACGGCGGGGCCATCATCGCGCAGGCGGCCATTGCCGTGCTGGCCGACGACGGCGAGGAGTCGCTGGCGGCGCGGGTGCTGAGCCGCGAGCACCTGCTGCTGCCACGCTGCGTGCGCTGGCTCTGCGAGGGGCGGGTGGCGCTGCGCGATGGCCGGACCGTCGTCGGCGACCTGCCGTCCGGTGCGCTGGCGCTGCTCGTATGAACGAACTGCGCATCACCTCGCTGGTGGTCGATCACCTGGCGCAGCTGCTGGCGCAGGTGATGCGCTTCGACGGCCCGGCCGACGCGGTGATGTCGCGCTACTTCAAGCAGCACGCCAAGCTTGGCAGCCGCGATCGGTCGCTGATCGCCGAAGCCGTGTTCTTTGCGCTGCGCCGCTACGCGAGCCTGCGCTGGATGATGCAGCCGGCGAAGCCGGAGCGGGCCGCCCGCCTGGCGGCGCTGGTCACGCTGGCACGGCAGCATGGAATCGCGGCGCTCGACGGCCGAGCGCTGCGCAATGACGAACGCGCGGTGCGGCACGCGCTGGCGATGAAGCTCGGCTCCGCGCCGCGCGCGGTGCAGTCGGAAGTGCCGAGCTGGCTGTACCAGCGCGTCAGCCGCCAATACGCGGAGGCGGATGCGCTGCTGGCCGCCCTGACCGCGCCGGCGCCGCTCGATCTGCGCGTGAACACCCAGCGGGCAAGTCGCGACGACGTGCTCGGCGAGCTGCGGGCAACGACACGGCTTCACGCGCCGCTGCATGCCGAGTCGACGCCATATTCGCCTGAGGGCATCCGCCTGACGGAAAAGCCCGGACTGACGCGGTGGCCGCTGTACCAGGATGGCAAGATCGAGGTGCAGGACGAGGGCAGCCAGTTGATCGCCCGCCTGCTCGCGCCGCGGCGCGGCGAGATGGTGGTCGACTTCTGTGCCGGCGCCGGCGGCAAGACGCTGGCGCTGGGCAGCCTGATGCGCTCCACCGGCCGCATCTACGCCTTCGACATTCACGCCCGGCGCCTCGCTGGCCTGGGGCCGCGGCTGAAGCGCAGCGGGCTGTCGAACGTCCATCCGGCGGCGATCGCCACCGAGAACGACCTGCGGGTGAAGCGCCTGTCCGGCAAGATCGACCGGGTGCTGGTCGATGCCCCCTGCTCGGGCAGCGGCACGCTGCGGCGCAATCCCGACCTGAAGTGGCGTTTCGACGAGAAGGAGCTGGTCCGCGTCAACGAAGTGCAGCACAGGGTGCTGCGCGCGGCATCGCGGCTGGTCAAGCCGGGCGGCCGGCTCGTCTACGCCACCTGCTCGCTGCTGGCGGAAGAAAACCAGGCGGTGGTCGAGCGGTTTATCGGAGAGCAGCCGCATTTTGCCGCGGTCGCTGCAGACGAGGTGCTGCGAGCCCAGGGGATCGAGATTCCGGGGCTGGACCATTCGGCGCCGTACTTCGTCATGCTGCCGCATCTGCACGCAACTGACGGCTTCTTCGCGGCAGTGCTTCAGCGCCGGACGTAGCAGGCAGGCAAGCCGGCCGCCGCCGGACAGCGGGCGGCTTCTGCCGGCCGCTCGTCCCCCGGTACAATCGCAAGCTGTTGATTTTCCGGCCGGCTCCCGCGAGCGGGAGCCCTTGGGGGTGCAATGTACTTTCTGGAATTCCTCGACGGCGGGTTGCTGAACCTCGCTTGGTGGCAACTCGTCCTGGCGACGCTGCTGCTCACCCACGTCACCATCGCGGCAGTCACCATCTTTCTGCACCGATCGCAGGCGCACCGCGCGCTCGACCTGCATCCGGCCGTGTCGCACTTCTTTCGCGCCTGGCTCTGGCTGACCACCGGCATGCAGACCAAGGAGTGGGTGGCGATACACCGGAAGCACCACGCCAAGTGCGAGACCCCGGAGGATCCGCACAGCCCGCAGACCCGGGGCCTGCGCAAGGTGCTCTGGCAGGGTGCCGAGCTCTACATGGAAGAGGCGAACAACCGGGAAACGCTGGCCCGCTACGGGCACGGCACACCGAACGACTGGATCGAACGAAACGTCTATTCGCGCTTCACCTGGCACGGCTGCGGACTCATGCTGGTCGCCGACGTCGTCCTTTTCGGCGCTGCCGGTGTCGCCATCTGGGCGGTGCAGATGATGTGGATCCCGTTGTTTGCCGCCGGCGTCATCAATGGTCTCGCGCACTACTGGGGCTATCGCAACTACGACAGCCCGGACGCCGCGACCAACATCAGCCCGTGGGGCATCCTGATCGGCGGCGAGGAACTGCACAACAACCACCACACCTACCCGACGTCGGCCAAGCTGTCGAGCAAGTGGTACGAGTTCGATCTCGGCTGGGCCTACATCCGGGCGCTGTCGATGCTCGGCCTGGCCAGGGTGCTGCGGGTAGCGCCGGTGCCGAAGGTGATCGCGCCGCGCGCCGGCATCGACATGCAGACGCTGCAGGCGGTGATCGCCAACCGCTACGACCTGCTTTCCCGCTACGCCAGCGGCCTGCGCCGGACGCTGAACGAGGAACTGCACCGTCTTAGCCTGCCGGCCGCCGAGCAGGAGCGTTTTGCCGGCCTTCGGCGCTGGCTGCGCAAGTCCGACGTGCAGGCGATCCCGGCCGCACAGCAGCAGACGCTGCGCGAACTGCTGGGCAAGAGCGGCGCGATGCGCACGCTGGTGGAGATGAGAGCGGAACTGGCGGCGATCTGGGAGCGTGGCAGCGCGTCGCGCGAGCAGATGGTCGCCAATCTGCAGGACTGGATCGCGCGCGCCGAGGCCAGCGGCATCCGTGCGCTGCAGGAAGCGGCGCTGCGCATCCGCAGTTACGCGCCGTCGGCGGCCTGATCGCGGACGCGCCGCCGCGCGGGCAACAAAAAACCGGCCACGGCCGGTTTTCCGCCGGGTGACGGGCTACGCGCCTACTTGAGCTTCGTTTCCTTGTAGGCGACGTGCTTGCGCGCCACCGGGTCGTACTTCATGAACTGAAGTTTGTCCGGTGTCGTGCGCTTGTTCTTCGACGTCGTGTAGAAATGGCCGGTGCCGGCCGTTGATTCCAGCTTGATCTTCTCGCGGGCGCCTTTTGCCATCGCTGCTCTCCCGGTTCAGTTCAGATTTCGCCGCGGCCGCGCAGGTCGGCCAGCACGGCGTCGATACCCTGCTTCTCGATCGTCCGCAGTCCCGCGTTGGTCAGGCGCAGCCGGACCCAGCGCTTCTCGCTTTCGACCCAGAAGCGGCGATCCTGCAGGTTGGGCAGGAAGCGGCGCTTGGTCCGGTTGTTGGCGTGCGAGACGTTGTTGCCGACCATCGGCTTCTTGCCTGTTACTTGACACACTCGTGCCATGGCTATTCCTCGGCCTGATAACGGTTATGCGATCCAGCCGGACGGCTGCACGGGAAACGCGGGGCAGCGGCTGAACGAAAGCCAGTAAGTATAGCGTCTGGCGCCGTGCCGATCCAGTCGGGCGCGGCAGGCGACTGCCGCCGGCACGCCGCCTCTACAGCAGGCCCCGTTCGGCGAACGACACGCTCGACGCTCCGGCGACGATGACGTGGTCAAGGACGCGCACGTCGACCAGCGCCAGGGACTCGCGCAGGCTGCGGGTGAGCAGTTCGTCTGCCCGGCTGGGCTCGGCCACGCCGGACGGGTGGTTGTGGGCGAAGATGACCGACGCTGCATTGCGGGCCAGCGCCCGCTTGACCACCTCGCGCGGGTAGACGCTGGTCTGCGTCAGGGTGCCGCGGAACAGCTGCTCGTCGTCGATCAGCCGGTTCTGCGCATCCAGGAAGAGCACCGCGAAGACTTCGTGGGGCAGGCTGCCGATGCGCAGCCGCAGGTACTCGCGGACCTTCGGCGGCGAGTCCAGCAGGGGCTGCTTGCCGACTTCCTCTCTGAGCGCGCGGCGTGACAGTTCGATCACTGCCAGCAACTGTGCGCACTTGGCCGGACCGAAGCCCGGCATCGCCCGGATCTCGTCGGCGGGGGCATTGAGCAGGCCATTGAGTGAGCCGAACCGCTCGATGGCGCCGCGCGCCAGGTCGAGCACGCTGAGCCCGGGCAGGCCGATCCGCAGGAAAACCGCCAGCAGTTCCGCTTCCGACAGCGACTGCGGGCCATGCCTGAGCAGTCGCTCGCGCGGGCGCTCGGTCGCCGGCCAGTCGCGAACGGTCCGCCTGGGTCCGTTGGCTACAATGACCTGTCTGCGTCTGCCGACCGCCATGGCCCGTATCGCGCCCGATTCGCACGTGACGCTTCATTATCGCCTCGCGGCGCTTGTCGACGGCGCCGAACGGGAGGTGATTAGCACGCACGGCGGCCACCCGGCGACGCTGCAGCTTGGCGGCGGACATCTGGCGGCGACGCTCGAGGAGAAGCTGCTCGGGCTCGACGAGGGCGCGCAGGCGACGTTCGAGCTGACCCCGGCGGAGGCATTCGGCGAACGCAGTGCGCAACTCGTGCAGTCGCTGTCGCGGGTCGCCTTCGACGCCAACGCCGACGCCGGAACCGAGTATTCGCCGGGCGACGTCGTCGAGTTCGAGCGCCCCGATGGTGGTCGCCTGGCCGGCGTCCTGAAGGAGCGCGACGGCCGACGGGTGGTCGTCGACTTCAATCATCCGCTGGCCGGCGTGCCGCTGCGGTTCTCCGTCGTCGTCATCGGAGTGCTCTGATGGAAGTGCTGCTTGCACAGCCGCGCGGCTTCTGCGCCGGGGTCGACCGCGCGATCGAGATCGTCGAGCGGGCACTGCAGGTGCACGGCGCGCCGATCTACGTCCGTCACGAGATCGTGCACAACACGCACGTGGTGGCCGCGCTGCGCGCCAAGGGCGCGGTGTTCGTCGACGAACTCGACCAGGTGCCTGCCGGCGCCACGGTGGTGTTCTCGGCCCATGGCGTGTCGAAGGCGGTGCGTGGCGAGGCGCTGGCGCGCGGCCTGCGGGTGTTCGACGCCACCTGCCCGCTGGTGACCAAGGTGCACGTCGAGGTCGAGCGGATGCGGGCGCAGGGCCGTGAGATCGTCATGATCGGCCATGCCGGCCACCCCGAGGTCGAGGGCACGATGGGCCAGGCCGAGGGCGGCATCTACCTGGTCGAGTCGCCCGAGGACGTGGCAAAGCTGCAGGTGCGCAATCCGGACCTGCTCGCCTATGTCACGCAGACCACCCTGTCGATCGACGACGCCGCCCAGGTGGTCGCCGCGCTGAGGCAGCGCTTTCCGAGCATCGCCGCGCCGAAGAAGGCGGACATCTGCTATGCGACACAGAACCGGCAGGACGCGGTCAAGTTCATGGCGCCGCAGGTCGACCTGGTGATCGTGATCGGCAGCCGGACCAGCTCGAACTCGAACCGGCTGCGCGAGGTGGCGCAGCGCTTCGGTGTGGCTGCCTACCTGGTCGACGGTGCGCACGACGTCGACCCGGCCTGGCTGCAGGGTTGCGAGCGAATCGGCGTGACCGCCGGCGCCTCGGCGCCCGAGTCGCTGGTGCAGGCGCTGATCGAGCGCCTGCAATCGCTTGGCGCCGCGCGCGTGCGCGTTCTCGACGGCGTCGAGGAAAGCGTGGTCTTTCCCCTTCCCAAGGGGCTCGGACGAGCAGCAGTCGCCGAGCCGGTTGGAAACACGCAGTAGATCCCACTAGGAGACATCGATGAAACGAGTACTGGCCGCGTTGCTTCTGACGGCAGCGACTGCGCTTGCGCAGGCGGTCGAAGTCGAGGGCGTGAATTTCGATCCGGCAGTCCAGGTCGGCGGCCAGCCGCTGCAGCTGAACGGCGCCGGCCTGCGGACGCGGCTCATGTTCAAGGTCTACGCCGCCGGGCTCTATGTCCCGCAGAAGTCGAACGCGGCGGCCACATTGCTCGCCCAGAAGGGGCCGCGCCGGGTGGCGATCGGCATGCTTCGCAATGTCGACGCCGAGACCTTCGTCGGTGCGCTGAACGACGGGCTGAAAGCCAACCTCTCTGCCGAGCAACTGGCCGGGTTCAAGCCGCAGATCGACGCGCTCAATGCCACCTTCAAGGAAGTCGGCGAGGCGAAGAAGGGCGACCGGATCAACTTCGAGTTCACGCCGGAGGGCGGCACGCGAGTGATCGTCAACGGCCAGCCGCGCGGCGCGGCGATCCCCGGCGAGGCGTTCTTTGAGGCTGTCCTGCGGATATGGATCGGCGACAAGCCGGTCGATGCCGACCTGAAGCGGGGCATGCTCGGCGGCTGACGGTGCTCTGCCAGGAAGCGACGAAGCCCGGCCCGGTCCGGGCTTTGTCGCTTCCGGCGGCGGTTCGACGCGCAGGTCGGCACGGCGGCACCTCACGGCAAGCGATGAACAGGACGCGTCCGGTTGGCGCAAAGCCGGCGGCTTCGCCGCTGATCGACCGCTTTCTCGACGCACTGTGGCTGGAGGACGGGCTCGCGTCGAACACGCTTGCCGCTTACCGGCGCGACCTGCAGCAACTGACGTCGCGGCTCGGCGGCGGCGAGCCGCTGGCCGCCAGCGAGGCAGACCTGCAGCGCCACTTCGCGGAGGGCTTCGCCGCCTCGCGCGCCAGCACGGCCAATCGGCGGCTGGCGACGCTGCGCCGCTTCTACCGCTGGGCGCTGCGCGAGGGACTGATCGATCGCGACCCTACCCTGCGGCTGGTCGGCGCCAAGGCGCCGCCGCGGTTCCCGAAGTCGCTGACGGAAGCACAGGTCGAGGCGCTGCTCACCGCCCCTGAAACGGATTCGGAACTCGGACTGCGCGACCGGGCGATGCTCGAATTGCTCTATGCGACCGGTTTGCGGGTGAGCGAACTGGTCGGCCTGACGCTCAACGAAGTCTCGCTCGGCGAGGGACTGGTGCGTGTCACCGGCAAGGGTCAGAAGGAGCGTGTGGTGCCGGTGGGCGAGGAGGCGCGTCTGTGGCTGGAGCGCTACGCGGCGCGGGCGCGGCCGGCGCTGCTCAAGGGGCGTACCGCCGAGGCGCTGTTCGTCACCCGGCAGGCCGGTCCGATGAGCCGGCAGATGTTCTGGAAGCTCGTCCGCCGCTACGCGCTGCGCGCCGACATCCGCGCACCGCTGTCGCCGCACGGACTGCGCCATGCGTTCGCCACCCACCTGCTGAACCACGGCGCGGACCTGCGCGTGGTGCAGATGCTGCTCGGCCATGCCGACATTTCGACCACCCAGATCTACACGCACGTGGCGCGTGAGCGCCTGCAGGCGCTGCACGAGCGCCATCACCCGCGCGGCTAGACTGCGCGCCGATGAGCAGAGCGAATCACGTCTCGGAAACGCCGGCGACGGCCTGGTTGCGCGGGCACGGCGTGCCCTTCGCCGAGCATGCCTACGAGTACGTCGAGCACGGCGGCACGGCGGTGTCGTCGCAGTCGCTCGGCGTGCCGGAGCATCAGGTGGTGAAGACGCTGGTGATGCAGGACGAGCGGGGCAGGCCGCTGATCGTGCTGATGCACGGCGACCGCAAGGTGTCGACCAAGAACCTGGCCCGCCAGATCGACCGCAAGCGCGTCGAGCCGTGCACGCCGGAGGTGGCGCAGCGGCACACCGGCTACCAGGTCGGCGGCACCTCGCCTTTCGGCCTGCGCAAGCCGATGCCGATGTTCGTCGAGCGCACGGTGCTCGACCTCGGGCGCATCTACATCAACGGCGGCCGGCGCGGATTCCTGGTCGAGATCCCGCCGTCGGTTCTCGTCGCCTCGCTCGGCGCGGTGCCGGTCGCCTGCGCGCTCGAGACCTGAGGGGCGTGCGCGGTGTCGATCGTGGCCTCGGTGGCGGCGCTTGCCGGCTCGTACCTGCTCGGCTCGGTCTCGTTTGCGGTGGTGGTCAGCCGGCTGTTCGGCCTTGCCGATCCGCGCAGCTACGGGTCGGGCAATCCCGGAGCGACCAACGTGCTGCGCTCCGGCAGCAAGACAGCGGCGGCGCTGACGCTGCTCGGCGATGCCGTCAAGGGCGCGCTCGCGGTGTGGCTGGTGCGGGCCTTCGGCCCGCCGTTCGGCATCGGTGAACTAAGCGTGGCGCTGGCTGCGCTTGCCGCCTTCACCGGCCACCTATACCCGGTCTTCTTCGGCTTCAAGGGAGGCAAGGGGGTCGCCACCTTCCTCGGCGCGCTGCTGGCGCTGGAGTTTGCCGCCGGCCTGATCGCCTGCGCAACCTGGCTGGCCGTCGCGGTCGTGTTCCGCTACTCGTCGCTGGCGTCCTTGTGTGCGGCGGCGGCGGCACCGTTCGGCCTGTTCTGGCTGACCGGCTCGACCGGCGTGTCGCTGGTCGCCGCCGCGATGAGTGTCCTGCTGATCGCGCGACACCGGCAGAACATCGCCAACCTGCTTGCCGGCAAGGAGCGCCGAATCGGCGCCAAGCCGGCGCGCGGCTGAGCCGCGGCGAACGGTCAGCTGCCACCCAGCGGCCAGCGGGGCCGCACGCCGAAAGCGAGCGACTGCTCGGCCGCGCCGGCCTGCAACCGCGCCAGCCCGGCCATCGCGATCATCGCCCCGTTGTCGGTGCACAGCGCAAGCGGCGGGAAGAACAGCTCGGCGCCCGCCTGCGCGGCGGCCTGCTTTAGCGCCTGGCGCAACTGATCGTTGGCGCCGACGCCGCCGGCGACGACCAGCCGCCGAAGACCGGTCTGGTCCAGCGCGGCAAGCGACTTGCGAACGAGCACGTCGACGACGGCGTCGACGAACCCCCGGGCGATGTCGGCACGCACCTGCTCGCACAGGTTGCCGGCGTTGCGCACCGCTGTCAGCACCGCGGTCTTCAGGCCGCTGAAGCTGAAATGCAGGTCGCGGCTGTGCAGCATCGGTCGCGGAAAGGCGAACGCGTCGGGCACGCCGAACTCGGCCAGCCTGGACACCGCCGGGCCGCCGGGATAGCCGAGTCCGAGCAGCTGCGCGGTCTTGTCGAAGGCTTCGCCGGCCGCATCGTCCTGTGTTTCACCAAGCAACCGGTAGGCGCCGAAGCCGTCCACCCGCATCAGCTGGGTATGTCCGCCGGAGACGAGCAGAGCGACGAAGGGAAAGGTCGGCTTCGGCTGCGCCAGCAGCGGCGACAGCAGGTGGCCTTCCATGTGGTGCACGTCGATCACCGGCCGGCCCAGGGCGAAGCCGAGCGCATGACCGAAGCTGGCGCCGACCAGCAGCGCACCGACCAGGCCGGGGCCGGCGGTTACGGCGATCGCATCGACCTGTGGCAGGGCGACGCCGGCCTCGGTCAGCGTCCGCCGCACCAGCGGCAGCAGGCGCCTGATGTGGTCCCGCGAGGCCAGTTCCGGTACGACGCCCCCGAAGTCGCGGTGCATGTCGACCTGCGAGTGCAGGGCATGCGCCAGCACGCCGCGCTCGCTGTCGAGCAGCGCGACACCTGTTTCATCGCAGGAGGTTTCGAGGCCGAGGACGATCACGGACCAGTGGGAGTCAGGCGGGATCCGGCAGCCGCGCGGTAACGGGCAGTGACAAGCGGGCACTGACAAGCGACCGGCGAAGTCTACGGCGTGTGTGGGCCGGGCGCGCGCTGCCGGCGTGCGCGTGGCGAGGTCGATGCCGCAGGCCCGGCAGCGGCGCACCGGCATGCGGGCTTGCCGACCCCGCCGCCCGCCGTGCTATATTTCCGCGCTTTCTGGGGCCAGAACGGGTCTGGCCCCGTGCCAAGACAGACTTCATGCCGACGATTCGCGTCAAGGAAAACGAGCCGTTCGAGGTGGCGCTGCGCCGCTTCAAGCGCACCATCGAGAAGAGCGGTCTGCTGACCGAGTTGCGTGCCCGCGAGTTCTACGAGAAGCCGACAGCCGAGCGCAAGCGCAAGAAGTCGGCGGCGATCAAGCGTCACTTCAAGCGGCTGCGCAGCCAGATGCTGCCGAAGAAGCTGTACTAGTGGCACCGGCCCACGCGGCCACGCACAGGACTCCGATAGAAAAGCGCGCCCTCGGGCGCGTTTTTCGTTCCCGCAAACCGCACGACGCAGCGAGGCGACGATGGACCTGAAGGACCGGATCACCGAGGACATGAAAGCGGCGCTGCGGGCGCACCAGGCTGAGCGGCTGTCAGCCATCCGCATGCTGCTGGCGGCGGTCAAGCAGCGCGAAGTCGACAGCCGGACCGACGCCGACGATGCGGCGGTGCTGGCGATCGTCGAGAAGCTGATCAAGCAGCGCAAGGACGCGATCGCCCAGTTCGAGGCCGGCGGGCGCGCCGATCTGGTGGCCAAGGAGACGGCCGAGATCAGCGTCCTCAGCGCCTACCTGCCGCAGCAGATGACCGAGGCCGAGGTCGGCGCGGCGGTCGACGCGGCGATCGCCGAGCTGGGTGCGGTGGGCCCGGCGGCGATGGGCAAGGTGATGGGCTTGCTGAAACCGCGGCTGGCCGGGCGGGCCGACATCGGCCAGGTCTCCGCCCTGGTCAAGCGGCGACTGACCGGTTGAGGTCCTCGCCAGTGGCGCCGGCCCATTGGCGAGGATGCACAATGGCCCGACTCGGAGCCATGGTCGCAGCGCAAGACCCGTGATCCCGCCGGGGTTCATTCAGGACCTGCTGGCCCGCGTCGACCTGGTCGACGTGGTGGGCCGCTACGTGCAGTTGAAAAAGGCCGGGCAGAACTTCATCGGCCTGTGCCCGTTCCACAGCGAGAAGTCGCCGTCGTTCACCGTCAGTCCGAGCAAGCAGTTCTTCCACTGCTTCGGCTGCGGCGCGCACGGCACAGCGGTCGGCTTCCTGATGGAGCATCGCGGCTTGGGCTTCGTCGAGGCCGTGCGCGAACTCGCCCAGCAGGCGGGCGTGAAGGTGCCGGAAGGGCCGGCCGAGGCGGGCCGGGCATCGGGGCACCTGCGGGCACTCGCCGACTGCCTGCAGCGTGCCGCGGATCACTACCGTCATTGCCTGAAGGGCAGCGCCCCGGCGGTCGAGTACCTGAAGGGGCGCGGCCTGCGCGGCGCGACCGCGGCGCGCTTCGCGCTCGGTTTCTCGCCCGACGAGTGGACCGCGCTGGCGGCCGCGTTCACGAACTACGACGACCCGCAGCTGGTCGAGGCGGGCCTGGTGATCGCCAACGAAGGCAAGCGCTACGACCGGTTCCGCGGCCGCGTGATGTTCCCGATACGCAACCGGCGCGGCTGGGTGATCGGCTTCGGCGCGCGCTCGCTGGACGGCTCGGAGCCCAAGTACCTGAACTCGCCGGAGACGCCGCTGTTTCACAAGGGGCGCGAGCTCTACGGCCTGTTCGAGGCGCAGGAGTCGATCCGCCGCAGGCGCCGGGTGATCGTCTGCGAGGGCTACCTGGACGTGATCCAGCTGGCGCAGGCGGGCTTCGAGGAGACCGTCGCCGCGCTGGGCACGGCGGTCACGTCGCACCACGTCGGCGAACTGCTCCGCCTGGCCGAGCATGTCGTGTTCGCTTTCGACGGCGACGCCGCGGGACGCAAGGCGGCGAGGCGGGCGCTCGAGGCGGCGCTGCCGATGATCGCCGACACCAGCCGGGTCGAGTTCGTCTTCCTGCCGGAAGGCGAAGACCCGGACAGCCTGGTGAAGTCCCATGGCGCCGACGCCTTTGCCGCCGAGCTCGACCGGGCGCTGCCGCTGTCGCGCTGGTTCATCCGCGCGCTGTCGGAAGGCAAGGACCTGGGCACTGCGGAGGGCCGCGCGGCGCTGCTGGCCGAAGCCAAGCCGCTGGTGTCCTCGATGCCCGCCGGCGCGCTGAGGATGCAGCTGCTGAACGAGGTCGCGGAGGCTGCCCGCAGCATTCCGGCCGAAGTGGAGAACCTTTTCGGAATCAGGCCTTGGCGGCGGCTGCCTGACAGCCGACGGCGGGAAAGCCGGCACCAGGCGGCGGCCACCGATCTGAGGGAGCACATCCTGCAGCGGCTTCTCGCCTTTCCGGAACTGGCGAGCGAGTTCGACGGCGCGATCGCCACCGAGTTTGCCGACGGCGAGTCGCCGGTCGACCGGCAGGTGATCGAGGTCTGGCGGACGGCCTCGACGACGACCGGATTGACCTGCGGTGCCCTGCAGGAGCTTCTCGCCGACAGCGATTTCGCCGAGCAGTACCGGGCAGCGGCGACCCGTGAGCTGATGGCGGAGGCGGACGCGGAGGGTGCCCGGCTGGAGCTTGCCGGCGCCTTCGCCAAGCTCGAATTGCGGCGGCTGAACCGTGAACTGGAGCTTCTGGCGGGACAGCAGCCGGCCGATGCCGAGGCATTGGCGAAGCTGCGCGAGCTTTCCGAGCGGCGGGCGCGCCTGATGGCCGGCTCGACGGGCGAAGGACGTCAGCACGGCACTGGCAGATAGTGGCCGCAACGACGCTGCCGCCGCTGCTACAATTTCCAGTTCTTCGGGACGAGGCTGTCGCAGGCGGCGGCCCGGTGCGGCCAATGGGTCGACGCGGGCGCCGGCCGGGCGCTCCGGGCCGGCGGTTGGCAGCCGCGCCGACCGACCGCTTTCTGCAATTGACGTCGATCGTTGCGGACCCCATATCACTGACTGTGATGCGGAACGCGCGACAGGCCGAGGCGACGGGGTGTGATCCCGCCACCGAAGCAGGCAGCCCGGGCGGCGGAATCGGTGGCGGAGCACTTCAGGACAGGTGATCGGATGGCAAACAAGTTGACCACGGGCAAGCGCGAGGCCAAGAAGCCGGTGGCCAGGCCGAAGGCGAGCACCGCCGTCGCCTCCAAGAAGGCTGCGGCGGCAAAGCCGGCGGCGGCCCGTCGGAACAGGCCTGCCGAGGAAGCGGCCGACAAGCGCAAGGCCGTTGCCGCCAAGGCAGCGGCCCCGGTCAACGTCGCGCCGGCGCCCGCCAAGGTGCCGGCCGCGCCGGCCAAGGGCAGTCCTGGGCGCAAGCCGAAGTCGCAGAACGAAGAAAAGGCGCTGCCGGCCGACGCCGTCGACGCGGTGCCCGAGGCGGGCGACGACTCGGTCGACGAGGCGGTGCAGGTCGCGGAGAAGATGACGCCGCGGCAGCGGGCCAAGGACCGCCGGGCCAAGGAAAAGGCGCTGCAGGAAGCGCTGAGGCGCATGCCGCCGGGCCCGCAGGAGGACTTCGAGGCCCGCCGCAACAAGCTCAAGGTGCTGATCAAGCTGGGCAAGGAGCGCGGCTTCCTCACGTACTCGGAAATCAACGACCACCTGCCGGACAACCTGGTCGACGCCGAGGCGATCGACGCCATCATCAGCACCTTCTCCGACATGGGCATCCAGGTCTTCGACCAGGCGCCCGATGCCGAGACGCTGCTGATGACCGAGAACGTGCCGTCGGCGACCTCGTCGGACGACGCCGAAGAGGAGGCCGAGGCGGCGCTGTCGACCGTCGACACCGAGTTCGGCCGCACCACAGACCCGGTGCGCATGTACATGCGCGAGATGGGATCGGTCGAGCTGCTGACCCGTGAGGGCGAGATCGAGATCGCCAAGCGGATCGAGGACGGCCTGAAGCACATGGTGATGGCCATCTCGGCCTGCCCGACCACCATCGCCGAGATCCTCGAGCACGCCGACCGGATCACCGCCGCTGCGACGCCGATCGACGAGGTGGTCGACGGTCTCGTCGACGACACCGAAGGCTTCCTGACGGCAGGCGCCGCCGGCGGCGATGACGAGGAGGACGAAGGCGAGGAGACCACCGATCTGGGCGCCAGCGGCATGACCGCCGGCCAGCTCGATCAGCTCAAGGCGCGCGCGCTGGAGAAGTTCGAGCTGGTGCGCAAGCTGTTCGACAAGATGCGGGTGGCCTTCGAGAAGGAAGGCTACAGGTCGCCCGGCTACGTCAAGGCGCAGACCAGGATCCTCGACGAGCTGATGGGGCTGCGCTTCACCGCCAAGATGGTCGAGCGGCTGTGCGATTCGCTGCGGCGGCAGGTCGAGGAAGTGCGCAGCATCGAGAAGCAGATCTACGAGATCATGGTGAACAAGTGCGGCATGCCGCGGCCCTTGTTCCTCAAGCACTTCCCGGGCAACGAGACGAGCACGCGCTGGGTCACGCGCGAGGCCGAGGGCGGACACCCGTACTCGGAGGTGCTCGCCCGCAACCTGCCGGCGGTGCACGAGCTGCAGGGCAAGCTGTCGGACCTGCAGAAGCGCATCGTGCTGCCGCTGAAGGACCTGCGCGAGGTCTACAAGCAGATGGCCACCGGCGAGGCGAAGGCGCGCAAGGCCAAGCGCGAGATGACCGAGGCCAACCTGCGGCTGGTGATCTCGATCGCCAAGAAGTACACCAACCGCGGCCTGCAGTTCCTCGACCTGATCCAGGAGGGCAACATCGGCCTGATGAAGGCGGTCGACAAGTTCGAGTACCGGCGCGGCTACAAGTTCTCCACCTACGCGACCTGGTGGATCCGGCAGGCGATCACCCGCTCGATCGCCGACCAGGCGCGCACCATCCGCATCCCGGTGCACATGATCGAGACGATCAACAAGATGAACCGGATCAGCCGGCAGATGCTGCAGGAGACCGGCCAGGAGCCGGACCCGGCCACACTCGCCCTGAAGATGGAGATGCCGGAGGACAAGATCCGCAAGATCATGAAGATCGCCAAGGAGCCGATCTCGATGGAGACGCCGATCGGCGACGACGACGACTCGCACCTCGGCGACTTCATCGAGGACACCACCACGGTGGCGCCGACCGACGCGGCGCAGTACTCGAGCCTGTCGGACGTGACCAAGGACGTGCTCGACTCGCTGACGCCGCGCGAGGCGAAGGTGCTGCGCATGCGCTTCGGCATCGAGATGTCGACCGACCACACGCTCGAGGAAGTCGGCAAGCAGTTCGACGTCACGCGCGAGCGGATCCGCCAGATCGAGGCCAAGGCGCTGCGCAAGCTGCGCCATCCGAGCCGGTCGGACAAGCTCAAGAGCTTCCTCGAGTAGCGTTCACGGAACCACGGTGCGGGATTCAGCCTCAGGGCCTCTAGCTCATGCCTGGTTAGAGCAGCGGACTCATAATCCGTTGGTGCCGGGTTCGACTCCCGGGGGGCCCACCAGCCAGTCTTCGGGTCGCGGTCGCGCCGTGACCGGCGGCCGCTAGCGGATGTCCGACTACCACGACTTCGACCACTTCGGGCTCGACCCGCGCATCGTCGCCGCGGTGAAGAGCATGGGCTATTCCGTGCCCACGCCGATCCAGAGCAAGGCGATACCGATCGTCATGCTGGGTCGCGACGTGATGGGCGCGGCGCAGACCGGCACCGGCAAGACCGCCGGCTTTGCGCTGCCGATCATCCACCGGCTGCTGCCGCAGGCCAGTGCGAGCATGTCGCCGGCACGCCACCCGGTGCGCGCGCTGATGCTCGCGCCGACGCGCGAACTCGCCGAGCAGGTGGCCGAGAACGTCAAGATGTACATCGCCGGCACGCCGCTGCGCTGCGCGACGGTCTACGGCGGCGTCGACATGGATCCGCAGACCCAGGCGCTGCGCTCGGGCGTCGAGATCATCGTGGCCACGCCGGGCCGCCTGCTCGACCACCTGGGCTCGAAGAACACCTCGCTGTCGCAGGTCCAGGTGGTGGTGCTCGACGAGGCCGATCGCATGCTCGACATGGGGTTCCTGCCCGACATCTCGCGCATCCTCAACCAGCTGCCGAAGCAGCGGCAGAGCCTGATGTTCTCGGCGACGTTTTCCGAGGAGATCAAGAAGCTCGCCGCCAATTTCCTGCGCGATCCGCTGCTGCTCGAGGTCGCGCAGCGCAACGCCACTGCCGAGAACGTGCAGCAGGAACTGTTTCGCGTGCACGAGTCGGAGAAGACCGGCGCGCTGCTCGAGCTGCTGCGCAGCCGCGAGCTGAAGCAGGTGCTGGTGTTCGTCAACACCAAGATCGGCTGCCGGCGGCTGGCGCGGGAACTGCAGAAGCAGGGCATCAATGCCGACGCCATCCACGGCGACAAGTCGCAGGACGAGCGGACCAAGGCCCTCGAAGGCTTCAAGCAGGGCACGATCGACGTGCTGGTCGCCACCGACGTGGCCGCACGCGGACTCGACATCGTCGAGCTGCCGGCGGTGATCAACTACGACGTGCCGTACGCGCCCGAGGACTATGTGCACCGCATCGGCCGCACCGGCCGTGCCGGCGCGTCCGGCCTGGCGATGACGATCGCCACCGGCTCGGAAGACCGGGCGGTGGCCGGCATCGAGCGGCTGATCAAGCGCACCATCGAGGTGAAGTCCACCGAGGTGCCGCGGCCGCCGCGCGGCGGCGATCGACGGGACCGCGGGCGCGACCGCGGGCACGACCGGGAATCGGGCCGCGACCGAGAAGCAGGCCGCGACCGCGCGCGACCGGCGCCGCCGCCGGCCGACGACTTCTTCAGCAAGCCGTACGAGCCGGCGCGCGAGGAAGCAGACGCCGCGCCAGCGGGGCGCAGCGAGCCATCTTCGGCCCCCGGCAAGAAGTCGCTCAAGGTCGCTGCGCTGCTCGGCGGCAGCAAGCGCTGAGGCCGGCGCCCGGCGCGCATCAGGCCACCGCCAGCAGCCGCTCGCCGGCGTCCTGCAGCATCGCCTGCGTGTCGAGCCAGCCGGCGATGCGTGCGGCGACAACCCCTGGGTGCGTGAGCGGCCCCATGTGGCCCATGCCGGCAAGCATCTCGTGCACTGCGCCTGGCAACGCCAGACGCAGCAGTTCGCCGATCCGGCGTGTCGACGCCCTGGTGCGCGCCCCGGTCAGGCAGAGGACCGGCATCGCCAGGCGGCCCAGTTGCGCCCGACGCAGCCCGTCGTCGAACAGGGCGCGGAAATGCGGCGCCAGCGCGGGCATGCGGGAGATCACGCTGTGCCGCCGGCTGAGCGACATCGCCTCCCAGGTTCCGTCGCCGGACCAGTAGTCGACGAACTGCCGCGCCGCACGGTCGGCCTGGCCGACCACCAGCGAGGTGTGGATCCTGGCCGCCGCCAAGACGACCTCGCGCGCCGGCGAATGCAGCGGGTTGTAGTCGAACAGCAGGCGGAACAGCACCGGCTCGTAGACCGCGACGCTGCGCACGCGCTGCGGGTGCAGTTGCGCCAGCTTCAGCGCCATCGCGCCGCCGTAAGAGTGTCCGACCAGGTGCACACCCTGCGGCGCGGCGGCGAGAAGCGGCGCGAACAGCGCCGCCTCGTCCTCCAGCGACATCGGTCGGCCGCCGGGCCAGGCCGGTGTGCCGCCGTGGCCGTGGAAATCGACCGTCTGCAGGCGGAAGCGGGACTGCAGCGATCCGACCAGGGTGTCCCACTGCCGGCCCGAGCTGCCGCTCGAGTGCAGCAGGATCACCGTCGGACCCCGGCCGGAACTTTGCACATTCGGCTTGACGTGAATCATCTTGTCCCCCGTTGGGCAGCGTGGTTCGGCGAGCGACGCCCGAGGGCGTCGCCTGCGGTTCTGTGCGGCGGTCGGCGGCGGCGACGCCGCTCAGTGCGCGCTCTGGCCGGACAGGATCGGCGCCAGTGCTGCACCGATGCGCTCGGCTTGCGCCGGCGTGATGAGCGAGCCGAGCACCTTGCCGAAGCGCGGGTCCTGCACGCCGGAGACGATGTACTGCCAGCGGTAGGCACGCAGCAGGGCGGCCTCGACCTGTGCCAGTTGCTCCACCGGCAGCGCGCGGGCATTGGCGTTGGCGAAGTACTGCGCGTCCGCCCTGGACTGCGCCACCAGGATGCCGTCGACTGCCGCCACCAGTTCGATCAGATCGGTGACGGCGCGGTCGCGCTCGGCATCGCCGAGCTTGTCGTCCTCGCGCTGCCACTCCAGCTCGTCGAGGATCGCGTGCTGCGCCTCCTCGCGCGCGTGGAACAGGAACACGTCCTTCCACAGCGGGTCGACGTCGCGGTCCGGGTCGATGCTCTGGTGATAGTGCTGCAGGACGAAGATCTCGATGTGGCAGGTCAGCGCCAGCACCGACCAGGTCGACTTGCCGAGCACGAAGCCTGCGACATCGTTCGGCTGCGGCACGAAGCTGTAGCCGGCCGGCATGCCGGCGGCGGCCATCGCGTCGAGCCGGCGGAACAGCTCCTGGTGCTTCAGTTCCTCGTCGGTGAAGCGGACCAGCGCCTCGAACGCGGTCTGGTCGCCGAGCCAGTGGTCGCGGCTGACCTCGGCGATCTTCGGGCCGATGAAGCGTTCGACCAGTCCGAAGGTGTTGGCATACGTGCGGCCCTGGATCTGGCTCAGGAAGCGCCGCTCGGCCGCGTCGAGGAACGACAGCTCGCCGATCTTCGACAGGCCGTCGGGCAGGAATTTCTTGTCGAAGTCGAAGTTCCGGCCGCGGATGACGTCGCGGTCGATCTCCCAGCGAACGCGCTTCGAGGCGGCGATGCACCTGGCGTAGCGGCTGGCGTCGTCGCTGAACTTGCGGGGCCAGGGACTGAACTGTGCTGCGGTCTGCATGGGTTGCTCCTTGCTTTCGGGGTAGGTGGGACTCGGGCTTTGCCGACCGGCCTTGTCCCGGGGGCCGCGGCCGGTTGCGGTTCAGATGGTCAGTTCGCCGAGCGCGCGCAGCGCCCGGATGCGTGTGCGCTCGGCGCGGCCGGCGATCTCGGCGGCAATCGAGCCCGCCTCGTGGCCGCCCAGGCCGATGTCCTTCAGCGTCCGCTCATCGAGTTGGCTGAGCGCGTCGTAGGTGCGGCGCAGTTCGCGCTGCGCGCGCAAGCGCGCCGCCGCGCGAGCGGCCGCCTGGCCAACCGCCTGGCCGACCGCGGTGCAGATCGCCCACAGGCTGGCGCCGCGGCCGCCGGTCGCGCCGGCTGGGCTGGCCCCGTCGAAGTCGGCGGGCACGCCGTCTGCCGGCGCCAGGACGGCGTCGCCAAAGCCGTTGGCGGCGAACGTCCGGCGTGCCCAGATGTCGAGCTCGGCGGCGCCGGAGAAATCTGACTCATTGGCGGCCGGCCGGTTCGGCGGCAGGCGCGGATACGTAGTCTTGACAACACCCAGTACGGGGCTGGCAACGGCAACGTTCAAAGGCTGGCTGGCGAGGGCGGCTTTCATCTGCTGTCTCCCGGTTCGCCCGCCGGAGATCGGCGGGCTTCGCTGGGTAGGCACTCTAGGCAGCCGCTGTAGCGCCACGCTTTCTGCCGCGAATCGCTCTGTATCGCTGTGTATCCGGCGGCGCGCTTCCTATAATTTCGGCGTGGGCAATCGGCGGAGGATCGGCGTGGCGAGCGCAAGGGTGCTGGTGGTCGACGACGATGCCGACGTGCGCCGGATGCTGGCGGAGTACCTCGGCGCGCACGACTACGAGGTCGATGCCGCCGCCAGCGGCGAGGAGATGCGCGAACGGCTCGCCCGCTGCGTGCCCGACGTCGTGCTGCTCGACGTCAGTCTGCCCGGCGAGGACGGCCTGTCGCTGGCCCGTTACCTGCGCGAGCATCATCCGGTCGGCATCATCATGGTCACCGCCGCCGATGGTGTCGTCGACCGGGTGGTCGGGCTGGAGGTCGGTGCCGACGACTACATCGCCAAGCCGTTCGATCCCCGCGAACTGCGTGCGCGGCTGAAGAGCGTGCTGCGGCGTGTCAAGGGCGGCGGCGCGACGGTCGCCGCGCCGGCGGCGCGCGCCAGGGTACGCATCGGCCGCTGTTCGCTCGACCTCGACTCGCGGCAGCTTTTCGGACCGGACGGCGCCGACGTCGCGATCACGGCGATGGAGTTCGACCTGCTCAAGGCATTCGTCGACAGTCCGAACCGGGTGCTGTCTCGCGATCGGCTGCTCACGCTGACGCGCAATCGTGAATGGGAGCCGTTCGACCGCTCGATCGACATCCGCATCGCCCGCCTGCGGCGCAAGATCGAGGAGAACCCGGACAATCCGCTGGCCATCCGCACCGTGCGGGGCGCCGGCTACATGTTCGTGCCGCCGGTTGGCTGAGCAAGCTGTGCGGCCGTTGCCGCACTGTTTCGCAGTGTTTCAGTTGCGTAACAGTCGCTGCCTTCGACCGGGCGGCTGACTAGACTCGCCGCAACCTTCCTCGCGCCGGGCGCCCCGGCGATGCCCGATGAACGACGCATTCGATGCCATTGCCGCGCAGGTGGCGCAGGTGCGGCTGCGGCAGGTGCTCGACCGGACCACGGCAGCCGCTCTGGCGGTCTCCGGCGCCGCGCCGGGGCGGGTCTGTGAGGACCTGGTGCAGTCGCTGGCGTCGATCCTCGGCACCGAGGCGGCGCTGATCGGCGAGTTCATCGACCCGGACCGGACACGGATGCGCACCCTGGCGGTCTGGTACGACGGCCGCCCCCTGCAGAACTTCGAGTACGACGTGGCCAGTTCGCCATGCCGGCACATCGTCGGCCGCAGTTCGCGCTTCGTTGCCGACGGCGTCAACCGCGAATTCGCGCCGGCAACGCTGTTCGCCGAGCAGGGCTTCGATGCCTACGCCGGCTACTCGCTGTTCGACGCGCAGGACGAGCAGGTCGGGCTGATCGTGGCGCTCAGCCGGCATCGGCTGGACGACCGCGACCTGACCGAAGCGCTGATGAAGATCTTCGCCGTGCGCGCGTCGGCGGAACTCGAGCGCCGCCGCGCGGCGGCCGCGCTGCAGGCCTCCGAGACCAGCTACCGGGCGATCTTCGAGGCGGCGCAGGACGCGATCTTCGTGCACGACTGGGACAGCGGCGCGATCGTCGATGTCAACCCGCGCGCCTGCGAGGTCTACGGCTATTCGCGGCAGGAGATGCTGCGCTCGACGCTGGCCGAGCTCAGTTCGAACGTGCCGCCGTATACGCAGCAGGATGCGGCGCGCTACATCGAAGCCGCCAAGCAGGGCGGCACGGTGCGCATCGAGTGGCACCGTCGCAACAAGGACGGCAGTCTGCACTGGGACGAGGTGGTGATCCAGCCGGTGCGTCTCGGCGGGGTACGGCGCATTCTCGCGGTCACGCGCGAGATCACCGAGCGCAAGCGCACCGAAAAGGCGCTGCGCGACAGCGAGGCGCTGTACCGGGGCCTGTTCAACGCCTCGGCCGATGCGATGGTGCTGCGCGACGCGGATTTTCGGGTGGTCGACGTCAATCCGTCGTACACGACGATGAGCGGCTACAGCCGCGAGGAGACCATCGGCGCCGACCGACTGCTCACGGTGGGCGAGGCGGAGAACCTGCAATGGCGTTCGGCGCACCGGCGCATGCTGGCCGGCGAGCAGCTGCGGTTCGAGTTCGCCGCGCGGCGCAAGGACGGCACGCCGTACGAGGCGGAAGTGCGCGGCATGCCGGTGAGCTGGAACGATCGCCCGCACGTGCTGTACGTCACCCGCGACATCACCGAGCGCAAGCTGGCCGAACGGGCGCTGGCGGCGAGCGAGGAGCAGTACCGCGGCGTGTTCAATGCCTCGGCCGACGCACTGGTGCTGTGGAACTCGGAACTGCGGGTCGTCGACGTGAACCCGGCCTACCTGCGGATCTACCGGCAGCGGCGCGAAGACGTGGTCGGCTTCGGCTACCCGGCGCACTATCCGAAGGAGTACGTCGAGATGCGCCAGCGGCTGATCCGCCGCGCGCTGGCCGGCGAGACCTGCGAACTGCAGACGCAGTCCTACCGGCCCAACGGCGAACTGTTCGAGGTCGAGTGGCGCGTCGTCCCGGTCCTGCACCGGGGCGAGCCGCACGCGCTGGCGATCGCCCGCGACATCACCGAGCGCAAGCGCGCCGAGGCCGCGCTTGCGCTGCGCGAGGAACAGTACCGCGTCATCTTCGAGGGCTCGGCCGACGCGCTGGTGCTGTGGAACGAGGAAATCCGCATCGTCGACGTCAACCGGGCGTTCACCAGGATCTACGGCTTCGCGCGCGAGGAGGTGATCGGTGGCACGCTCGACAGCCGGATGCCGGCCGAGGGGGTGGCCAGGCGAGTCGCCTGCATCCGGGCGGCGCTGGGCGGCCAGGAGGGCGTGCTCGAGACCGAGACCCTGGGCAAGGACGGCCAGTCGTTCTTCGTCGAGCTGCGCTATCTGCCGATCACCCACGCCAGCAAGCCGCACGTACTGGCGATCGCCCGCGACATCACCGAGCGCAGGCGCGTCGAGGAGCGGCTGCGCGCCAGCGAAGAGCAGTACCGCGGCATCTTTGCCGCCTCCGCCGACGCGATGGTGCTGCGCGACGAGAACATGCGCGTGGTCGACGTCAACCCGGCCTTCCTGGCGCTGGTCCAGCGCGCCAAGGAGGAGATCGTCGGCCGCGTCCATCCGGCGTTCGTCATCGCGCCCGAGCGCGAGGCGGCCGAGGATCTGCTGAGAAGCGCGCTCGCCGGCCGTCCCGGAAGGCTGGACGTGAAGACGGTCGGCGCCGACGGCGTCACCCGGGAGGTGGAAGTGCGTGCGGCGCCGATGCATTACCAGGGACGGCCGCACGTGCTGGCCATCGCCCGCGACGTGACCGCCGAGCGCCGCGCGGAGCGCGAGAGCCGCCGCCTGGAAACGCAGCTGCGGCAGGCACAGAAGATGGAGGCGATCGGCCAGCTCACCGGCGGCATCGCGCACGACTTCAACAACATCCTGGCCAGCGTGATGGGCTACGTGGTGCTGGCCGAGGAGCGCGCCAGCGACCGCGACGACGCCAAGGCGGTCGAGTACCTCGGCCAGGCGCTCGCCTCCTGTCGCCGCGCGCGCGACCTGATCCAGCAGATGCTGACTTTCTCGCGCGGCGGGCGCGGCGAGCCGCGGGCGGTCGACCTCGGCGCGCTGGTCCGCGACACCGCGCCGATGCTGCGCGCCTCGCTGCCCTCGACGCTGGAGCTGGTGCAGCAGTGCGACCCGCAGGCGCCGGCGGTGTGGATCGACGAGGTGCAGGCGCACCAGGTGCTGCTGAACCTCGCCATCAACGCGCGCGATTCGATGGCCGGTTCCGGCGTCATCGGCATCGGCGTGCAGCTGGTCGACGCGTCGAATCTCACCTGTGCGAGCTGCCGCCACTCGCTGCTCGGCGAATATGTCGAGTTGAGCGTCGCCGACCGGGGCGGCGGCATCGCGCCCGAACTGGTCGAGCGCATCTTCGATCCGTTCTTCACCACCAAGGCGCCGGGCAAGGGCTCCGGCATGGGCCTGTCGACCGTGCACGGCATCGTCCACGAGTACGGCGGCCACGTGGTCGTCGACAGCAGGGCGGGTGAAGGGACGGTGTTCCGCGTGCTCTGGCCGGCCAGCACCGCGGCCGTGCGCGCGGGCGGCGCGGCGGCGGCACCGCGCCGCGGACGACAGGCGCTCGACGGCCGCGTGCTGCTGATCGACGATGAGCCGGCAGTGCTCGATTCGATGCGCGAGACGATGCTGCAGTGGGGGCTGGAGGTCGACGCGCACGAGCATCCCGAGCGGGCGTTGGCGGCGTTCGAGGCTTCGCCGGCGAGCTTCGACGTCGTCGTGACCGACCTGGCGATGCCGCAGTGCTCGGGACTGGAACTTGCCGGGCGGCTGCGCGCGCGGCGCCGCCTGCCGGTTCTGCTGACCAGCGGCTTCGTCGATGAGCGGACGCTCGCAGCGGCGCGCGAACTCGGCCTGACCGCGGTGCTGCAGAAGCCGGTCGAGGCCGAGCAGCTCTACAGCGCGGTGGCGGCGGTGCTGCAACGCGCGGCCCCCGTCGAAGCGGCCGACGGCTGAACACGCCGCATAATCGGCCTGGCTGTTCCGGCTGCCCACGCGACAGTGCCCGCGCCGGCCACCAACCCGTTGCTGCGACGATGAAGCTCGCCCGCTTTCCCCGCCTGCGCATCACCCACGCGCCGACGCCGCTAGAGCCGATGCCGCGCCTGACGCAGCTGCTGGGCGGGCCGACGCTGTGGATCAAGCGCGACGACTGCACCGGACTGGCCACCGGCGGCAACAAGACGCGCAAGCTCGAGTACCTGATTGCCGATGCGCTGGCGGCTGGTGCGGACACCGTAGTCACGCAGGGCGCAACGCAGTCGAACCACGCGCGGCAGACAGCGGCGATCGCGGCGAAGCTCGGCTTGTCCTGCCACCTGATACTCGAGGACCGCACCGGCTTGCGGCACGACGACTACCGCAATTCCGGCAACGTGCTGCTCGACCGCCTGTTCGGCGCGCAGCTGTCGGAGGTGCCGGTCGGGACCGACATGGATCAGGCGATGGCGCTGCTGGCGGCACGGCTGCGCGACGACGGCCGCCGGCCGTACGTCATTCCGGGTGGCGGCTCGAATCCGCTCGGCGCGCTCGGCTACGTCACCTGCGCGCTCGAACTGGCCGAGCAGGCCAACAACGCCGGACTGGCGATCGATGTGCTGGTGACCGCCACCGGCAGCGCCGGCACCCAGGCGGGCCTGGTCGCCGGCTTCGAAGGGGCGCGCGCCGGCATCCCGGTGCTGGGCATCGGCGTGCGGGCGCCGAAGGCACCGCAGGAGGAAAAGGTGTTCCAGCTCGCCGAGCAGACGGCAGAGCTGCTCGGTGCTGCCGGCGCCGTGCGGCGTGAGGCGGTGGTGGCCAACTGCGACTACGTCGGCGCAGGCTACGGCGTGCCGACGGAAGGCATGATCGAAGCGGTGACCATGGTCGCGCGCAGCGAAGGCATCCTGCTCGACCCGGTGTACTCGGGCAAGGCGATGGCCGGCCTGATCGACCTGGTGCGCAAGGGTCAGTTCCACAGTGGGCAGAACGTCGTCTTCCTGCACACCGGCGGCGCCGTCGGCCTGCATGGCTACGTGCATGCGTTCCCCGCTGCTTAGCGCAGCGACCGGTTGACGACGATGCTCGGCGTCATCGGCGGCATGGGGCCGGCGGCAACGGCGGATTTCTTCGCCAAGCTGATCGAGGAAACGCCGGCCGCTGGCGACCAGGAGCACATCCCGACGCTGATCGTCTCCGATCCGCGCCTGCCCAGCCGGACCGCGGCGATCCTCGACGGCGGTCCTTCGCCGCTGCCGTCGCTGCTGGCGATCCGCGACAAGCTGCTCGCTGCCGGTGCGACGCTGCTGGCGATGCCGTGCAACACGGCGCACTACTGGTACGAGGAACTGGCGCGCGGCTGCCCGGCGCCGTTCATCAGCATTGTCGAGGCGAGCTGCGATGCCGTGCGGCGCATCGCGCCGCCGGGCAGCAGCGTCGGCCTGATCGGCACGCGGGCGACGCTGGCGGCCGGGATCTTCGAGCAGCGACTGCGGGCGGCCGGCTATGCGGCGCTGCTGCCGAGCGAAGAGCAGCTGGCGGGCCGGATACTGCCGTCGATCCGCCTGGTCAAGGAGGGCAGGCCGGCCCGCGCGGGCGAAACGCTGGCACCTGCCGTGCGGGCGCTGCTCGACCGCGGCGCTGCCGCGATCATCCTCGCCTGCACCGAGACGCCGGTGGCGCTCGATGCGGTCGCCTCTTCGCTGCGCGAGCGGTGCGTCGACTCGAACCGCGCGCTGGCGCAGTCCTGCGTGGCGCGCTGGCGAGCGCGCTGAGCGTCACGCGGGCGAGATGGCTGCCGCGCGCAGCGCCTGGTCCAGATCCCACAGGATGTCGTCGATCGACTCGATGCCGACCGACAGCCGGATCATGTCGGGCGAGACGCCGGCCTTGAGCTGATCCTCCCCGGAAAGCTGCCGGTGCGTCGTCGATGCCGGGTGGATCACCAGCGACTTGGCGTCGCCGATGTTGGCCAGGTGCGACAGGAACTGCACGCCGTCGATGAACTTTTCGCCGGCGGCCGCGCCCCCCTTGATGCCGAAGGTCATGACGCCGGCCGCGCCGGGCTCGCCGTCGACCGAACGGAGGTACTTCTTCGCCAGCGGGTAGTACGGGCTCGAAGGCAGGCCCGGCCAGTTGACCCAGGCCACCTGCGGATGGGCGAGCAGGAACTGCGCCACGCGGCGGGCGTTCGTGCAGTGCCGCTCCATGCGCAGGTGCAGCGTCTCGACGCCCTGCAGCAGCAGGAATGCCGACAGCGGCGCGAGCGCGGCGCCGTTGATCCGCAGCACCTCCATCCTCGCCTTCATGGTGAAGGCGAAGTCGCCGAACGTCTCCCAGAACTTCACCCCGTGGTAGCCCTTCGAAGGCAGCACCATGTCGGCGAACCTGCCGTTGCCCCAGTCGAACCTGCCGCTCTCGACGATCGCGCCGCCGAGGGTGGTGCCGTGGCCGCCGAGGTACTTGGTGACCGAGTGCACGACGATGTCGGCGCCGAAGTCGAACGGCCGGCACAGGTACGGCGAGGCCATCGTGTTGTCGATCATCAGCGGCACGCCGTGCGCGTGGGCGATCGCCGCCACCGGCTCGATGTCGAGCACGTTGATCTTCGGGTTGCCGAGCGTCTCGCCATACAGCAGCCGGGTGTTCTCGCGCAGCGCGCGGCGGAAGTTCTGCGGGTCGTCGGGATCGACGAAGGTCGTCTCGATGCCGTGCCTGCGCAGGGTCACGTCGAACTGCGAATGGGTGCCGCCGTACAGCAGGCTGGACGAGACGATGTGGTCGCCCGGGCCGAGGATCGCCTCGATCGCGGTGAGCTGCGCCGCCATGCCGCTGGCCACGCACAGGCAGGCGCGGCCGTTTTCCAGCGCCGCGATGCGCTCTTCGAGCATCGCCACCGTCGGGTTGCTGATCCGCGAGTAGACGTTGCCGAAGGTCTGCAGGTTGAACAGGCTCGCCGCGTGGTCGGCGCTGTCGAACACGTAGCTGGTGGTCTGGTAGATCGGCGCCGCGCGGCTGCCGGTCACCGGATCCGGCAACTGGCCGGCGTGCAGGCACAGCGTCTCGATGCCGTAGGGATGGTCGCTCATGGTCTTCAGTAGGGCAGTTGCCGCGGCCGCCGGCTCGAGATCACGCGGGTGTTGACGCCCGCCCAGGCGAGGCCGCCGAACAGGCGGCCGTGCTCGATCTTCACGCAGCGGTCCATCACCACGTCGAGCCCGGCGGCGCGCGCCTTCGCCGCCGCCGCCTCGTTGACGACGCCGAGCTGCATCCACAGGCACCTCGCGCCGACCGCGATCGCCTCGTCGGCGAGCGGACCGATGTCCTCGGCGCGGCGAAAGCAGTCGACCAGATCGATCCGCACGCCGCTGGCGGCGGCCGCGGTGACGCTCGGAAAACAGCGCTGGCCGAGCACCTCGCCGTACTTCGGGTTGACCGGGATCATCGCGTAGCCGTGCTCGAGCAGGTACTTGCCGACGAAGTAGCTCGGCCGGTGCCACTCGGCGGAAATGCCGACCACGGCGATGGCGCGGCAGCGGCTCAGGATGCGTCGCAGCGTTGCGGCGTCGGTGTCGTCGGCCATCGTCTTTCTTCCCCCTTGCGCCGATTATGCCGACGCCCACCGTTCGCGCCACAGCTCGGTGGCGCGGCGGAGGAAGGCGTCGATCCGCGGCGCGCCGAGCGCCGGAAAGCCGAGATGCTGCCAGGCCCGTTCGAGCTCGGCCAGCGGCCGCTCGGTGTCGAGCGCCGGTGCGCCGGTCTGCTTCGACAGTTTCTCGCCGCGGCCATTGGTGACCAGGGGCACGTGCAGGTAGCGCGGCGTCGGCACGCCGAGCAGGCGCTGCAGCCAGACCTGCCGTGGCGTGTTCTCGAGCAGGTCGGCGCCGCGCACGACGTCGGTGATCCGCTGCTCGGCGTCGTCGACGACCACCGCCAGCTGGTACGCCCACAGGCCGTCGGCGCGACGGACGACGAAGTCGCCGACTTCGCGCGCGAGGTTGTGCGCGTACCACCCGCAGGCGCGATCGTGGAAGCCGACGGTTTCGCCCGGCACGCGCACGCGCAGCGCCCGCACCGGCCGTCCGCCGGTGCCGTGACGGCAGGTGCCCGGATACACGTGCGGCGGCAGGCCGGCGGCGCGTTGCGCCAGGGCGATGTCGGCCCGTGAGCAGGCACAGCCGTAGATCAGGCCAGCGGCCTGCAGCTGCTCCAGAGCCTGCCGGTACGAGTCGCTGCGCCTGCTCTGGTACAGCGGCGACTCGTCGCCCGCCAGCCCGCAGGCCGCCAGCGCGTCGACGATCTGCCTGGACGCTCCGGCGAGCTCGCGCGGTGGGTCCAGATCCTCGATGCGCACCAGCCAGACGCCGCCATGCGCGCGGGCGTCGAGCCAGCTGGCCAGGGCGGCGACCAGCGAGCCGGCGTGCAGGGCGCCGGTCGGCGAGGGAGCGAAGCGGCCTCGGTAGCCGGCTCTTTCGCTCATCCGTTCGGCGGTCGCGGCATTGCGTGCATAGGCCGAAAATACCCCGACATCCTCTTTATCGTCCCGCGATCTTGCAAGCCGCCCGGGCGGACATCGTCCGCATCTCCTCGCAACTGGTCCGACTGTCGATGCAGTCGGTCCATTACGCGTGGGTCGCCAGCCTCGCGATGGGCCTGCTGTTCGCCACCGTGCACTGGCGGCATGCGCAGGCGCCCGAGGCCTACTACTGGTGCGCTGCGCTGGCGCTGCTGCTGCTGGCGCGCGGACTGTTCTGCCGGCGCGTGCTGGCCCGCGACAGCGGTCCGTCGCTGGAGGCGACGTGGACCTATGGCGTCTTCGCCGCCGCCGAGGGCCTGCTCTGGACAGTCGGCCTGGCGCTGTTCCGCGTCGACGATCCGGCCGGATTCCTGCTGCAGTTCGCCCTGACGCTCGGCGTTTCGCTCGGCATGCTGCTGCCCTTCGGGCCGGTGCCGCGGGTCTGGCTGGCCGGGATGCTGCCGCTGGCGAGTGCGCAGGCGTTCACCCTGCTGACCGCCCCGGTGCCCAACCGCGACCTGCTGCTGCTGGTCTGGCTGGCCGAACTCGGCCTGGCCGCGCTGGCCTGCGTCCGGCTGCATCTCGGCGTGCGCGAAACCATGCGGCTGCAGATCGACAGCGAGCATGCCGCCAGCCTGCAGGGAAGGGCGCTCGCCGACCTGAAGGACAGCCGAGATCAGCTGCGCCTGGCGATGGATGCGATCGACGCGGGCGTCGCCGACACCAACGTGATCACCGGCGAGCGCTTCTTCTCGCACCGCTATGTCGAGATCCTCGGCTACAAGGACCGCGACGCCTTCGTCCGCGAGTACCGCTTCTCCGAGTCGCTGCACCCCGCCGACACCGAGCGTGTGCTCGAGGCGCGCCGCCGGCACCTCGAGGAGGGCGCGCCGTTCCGCCAGGAGTTCCGCGTCCGCACGGCGAGCGGCGAGTACATCTGGGTGCAGGCGCGCGGCGAGTCGATCCGCGGCGACGGCGATCGCGCGACCCGCTTCGTGATGTCGATCATCGACATCACCAAGCGACACGAAGCGGAGGACAAGCTGGTCGCCAGCGAGCGCCGCTACCGGGCGCTGTTCGACGCCACGCCGTCGCTGATCTGGACCTGCGACGAGCGGGGGATCATCACGCTGGTTTCCGGCCGCGCCTGCCAGATGATCTACGGCTACAAGCCGAAGCACGTGCTGGGCCGTCACGTCAGCTTCTTCAACGCGCCGGAGTTTGGCCGCCGCGCGTTCATGCGCCGCTTCCTGCCGGTGTTCCGCGGCGAGTCGGTGTTCGACGTCGAGGCGGTGCATCGCACCCGCGACGGCAAGACGCTGCACGTCACGGTCAGCGCGATTCCGACCTTCGGCGCCGACGGCAGGATCGAGTCGGTGCTCGGCGTCTGCACCGACATCACGGCGCAGAAGCGGCGCGAGCGCGATCTGGCGGTCGCCCTGCGCAACCAGCAGGTCATCTTCGATGCGGCGGGCGAGGGAATCGCCTTCGTGCAGTCAGGGCGGATCGAGAAGGCCAACGGCGCGCTGGCGCAGATGCTCGGCGTGCAGCTTCCCTGGCTGAACGGCCGGCCGGCGTCGGACATCCTCGCCGACGCCGAGGACTGGCAGCGGGTCCTCGAGATCACGCGCGCCGCCGCCCAGCGCGGCGAATCGGCAAATCACGAAGTGATGCTGCGCGCGCCGGAAGGCAGCGCCGGCACGCGCGGCGTGTGGTCGCAGCTGACCGCCCGCATGGTCGGCGTCGACGGCGAGGCCGAGGCGATGATCCTGGTCGCCACCGACATCACGCCGCTGAAGCAGCGCGAGGAACTGGCCTGGCACCAGGCCAACCACGACGAACTCACCGGCCTGCCTAACCGGCGGCTGCTCGGCGAGAACGCGCGCCGCCTGCTGTCGGTGGCGATGCGGCGCGACCGGCGGGCGGCGCTGATGGTGCTGGACCTCGACGGCTTCAAGGAGGTCAACGACGCCTTCGGCCACGCCTACGGTGACGCGATGCTGCGCCGGGTGGCGATGCGCATGTCGATGACGTTGCGCGAGTACGACCTGATCGCACGGATCGGCGGCGACGAGTTCGTCGTCCTGCTGCCGGAGATCGACGATCCCGACGTCGCCCGCCGGGTGGCCGAGAAGCTGATCGGCGCCGCCAGCGAGGACGTCGAGTTCGGCGAGCGCCCGTCGCACATGGGGGCGAGCGTGGGCATCGCCGTGTTCCCGACCGACGGTCAGGACTTCGACACGCTGCTGCGCCGCGCCGACGCCGCGATGTACGCCTCGAAGCAGGCGGGAAAGAACCGCTGCACCTTTGCCCCGCCCTTGCACGGCGAACCGGTCATCCCGCCAGCGCCGCGCGGACTTCGGCCGCACTGAGCCGCGCCAGCCACCAGTCGATCGCCCGGCCGCGCGCCTCCGCCCGCCATGCCGCGTAAAGCGGCACGCGCTCGCCCTGCTCGCGCTCGCTCTCGGTGCGCTTGACCAGCAGTTCTCCGCGCGCCAGATGGCCGCCGATCAGGTGCACCGGCAGGTAGCCGACGCCGAGGCCGGCTGCCTGCGCGGCGACCTTGTCGGCCATGCTCGGCACGGTGATCGTGTCGGCGGCGCCGAGCAGGCCCGCGGCGCGCGGCGCCAGCCGCTGCGACGTGTCGCCGACGACGATCTGCCGGTGCGCCCGCATCTGCGCGGTCGAAAGCGGCCGGTCCGCCGCCGCCAGCGGATGGGCCGGCGCGACCGCGAAGACGAACCGCACCTCGCCGAGCTTGCGGGTGCGGTAGCCGGCACCGGTCGCCGCCTGCGGGCCGCCGGCGGTGGCGCCGATGACGAGGTCGGCGCGACCGCTGGCCAGCGCGTCCCAGGTGCCGCCGAGCACCTCGTGGCTTAGCCGCAGCTGCGTCGGTGCCTGACCGCAGAACTCGCCGAGCAGCGGCAGCAGCCGCGCGAACGGCAGCACCGAGTCGACCGCGATGCGCAGTTCCCGCTCCCAGCCGCGCGCCACGCGCTGCACCCGCCGGCGCAGATCCTCGGCGGCGGCCAGCAGCTGCCGCCCTTGGTGCAGCAACTCCTCGCCGGCCGGCGTCAGTCTGGCGCGGTAGCCGCGCCGGTCGAACAGCAGCACGTCGAGTTGGTCCTCCAGCCGGCGCGCCGCGTAGGTGACCGCCGAGGGTGCGCGACCCATTTCCTCCGCGGCGCCGGCAAAGCTGCCGCGGCGGGCCACCGCGTCGACCAGCCGCAGGGAATCGAGGGACAGGGGCGCTTCCGACATATTCGATTGCCTTGAACGAGTCATTCGCATTCTAGGCGATGTGATTTCGCCTGGCCCCGTTCATCATTCAGGTCACCGCCCGCAGCACTTGTTCGTTCAGATTGATCGAACGGCGGGCCACCAAGTTCAGGAGCGATCATGATCACCTTGCGCAAGAGTCAGGAGCGCGGCTTCGCCGACCATGGCTGGCTGCAGTCGTTGCACAGCTTTTCCTTCGCCGATTACCACGACCCGGCGCACATGGGCTTCGGGCCGCTGCGCGTGATCAACGAGGACCGCGTCGCGCCCGGTGCCGGCTTCGGCACCCATGGGCACCGCGACATGGAGATCATCAGCTACGTGCTCGACGGCGAGCTGGCGCACAAGGACAGCATCGGCAACGGCTCGGTGATCCGCCCCGGCGACGTGCAGCGGATGAGCGCCGGCAGCGGCGTGCGGCACTCCGAGTTCAACCACGCCCGCGACCGGACGACCCACTTCCTGCAGATCTGGATTGAACCGAACCTCACCGGCATCGCGCCGAGCTACGAGGAAAAGCGCATCAGCGACGCCGACAAGCAGGGGCGGTTGCGGCTGATCGCGTCGCCCGACGGCGCCGACGGCTCGGTGCGCATCCACCAGGACGCGCGGCTGTACGTGTCGCGGCTCGCCGCCGGAGATTCGCTGGCTGCCGAACTGGCGGTCGGCCGCCTCGGCTACCTGCACCTCGTGCGCGGCGCGCTGACCGTCAACGGCCTGCGCCTCGACGGCGGCGACGCCGCCAAGATCAGCGACGAGCGCCGGCTGTCGATTGCCGCCGCGGAAGAATCCGAGCTGCTGCTGTTCGACCTGCCGGCGACGCACTGAGCGCCGGCCGCGGCAGGCTCAGCCGAGCCGCCGGCGCAGGAACGCGGCGATCGCCTCGATTTCCTCGGCGCAGACGGCGTGCGCCATCGGGTACTCGTGCCAGCTGACGTCGTAACCGAGCGAGCCCAGCAGGTCGCGCGAGCGGCTCGCTCGCGCGACCGCCACGACCGGGTCGTCGGTGCCGTGCGCCATCAGCACCGGCACCTCGCTGCTCGCCGGGTGCCGCTCGGCGGCCAGCCGGTCGGCGAGCGGCAGGTAGCCGGACAGCGCGATCAGGCCGGCCAGCGGCTCGGCCTGGCGCAGCCCGGTGTGCAGGGTGATCGCCGCACCCTGCGAGAAGCCGGCCAGAACGACCCGGCTGCGCGGCATGCCGCGCTGCACCTCGCGTTCGATCAGTTCCTCGACCGACCGCTGTGAGTCGCGGATGGTCTGCTCGTCCTCGCGCTGCGCCAGATCGGCGGTGCGGATGTCGTACCACGCGCGCATCACGAAGCCGTCGTTGATCGTCACCGGCATCATCGGCGCGTGCGGGAAGACGTAGCGCGCCGGCGGCGCACCGAGCGCTTCCAGCTCCTTGACCACCGGCACGAAGTCGTAGCCGTCGGCGCCCAGGCCGTGCAGCCAGATCACCGCCCGCGTCGGCGCGGCGGTCGTCTGCATCTCGACGAATTCGAGCATCCGGACCGCCCTTGCGTTCAACGGCCGCGCACGGCCGACTTCGGGCGGAAGCTCTTCACCACCGCCTCGTTGGTCTCGACGTACGGCCCGCCGATCAGGTCGATGCAGTACGGCACGGCGGCGAAGATACCGGCTTCGACCGCCTTGCCGTCGGCGTCCTTCAGTCCTTCGAGCGTCTCGGCGATCGCCTTCGGCTGGCCGGGCAGGTTGATGATCAGCGCCGCGTGCTCCGCGCCTTCGCGCAGCACCGCCACCTGGCGCGACAGGATCGCGGTGGGCACGAAGGCAGCCGAGATGCGGCGCATCTGTTCGCCGAAGCCCGGCATCGCGCGGGTGGCCACCGCCAACGTCGCTTCGGGCGTGACGTCGCGCCGCGCCGGCCCGGTGCCGCCGGTGGTCAGTACCAGGTCGCAGCCGACCGCGTCGACCAGCTCGATCAGCGTCGCTTCGATCGCCGCGCGCTCGTCGGCCACCAGCCGCTCGTGCGCCTGCCACGGCGAGGCCAGCGCGCGCGTCAGCCACTCGCGCAGACCCGGCAGCCCCTTGTCCTCGTAGGCGCCGCGCGAAGCGCGGTCGGAGATCGACACCAGGCCGACCACCAGCTCGTCGGGATGCCTGCGCTGTGCCTTCATGTCGCGTCGACCCTCTGCGTGAACTGCTCGTGCAGCCAGCGATACAGCTGCCTGGCGTGCCTTGGCGGCCGGCCATCGCGCTGCTCGCGCCGGGCGGCCCGGATGGTGGCGCGCAGCTGCTGCACGTCGGCGCCCGGCAGTTCAGCCAGCACGCCGTCGAGCGCGGCATCGTCGGCAAGCAGTGCGTCGCGCAGGCGCTCGCAGCGGTGCATCAGTGCCACCGCCTGCTTCGACTCGCCCGTTGCGTCGTCGATCGCGGCGCGCAGCGGCGCCGGATCGACCTGCCGCATCAGCCTGCCGATGTACTGCAGCTGCCGGCGGCGCGCCTCGTGTGAGCCCAGCTGTGCAGCGTCGGCGAGCGCCTCGCGCAGCGCCTCCGGCAGGTCGATGCGCGCCAGCTCGGCCGCGCTCAGCCGCAGCAGCGACTCGCCGAGGTCCTGCAGCGCGCTCATCTCGCGCTTGCGCTGCGACTTGCTCGGCCGCGCGGCGGCGAGCGGTTCGGCGGTCGGAGCGTCGGTGGCGGATTGGCGAACCATCGCTGGCTATCATAGCCAGCCGAACGCGCCGCCCGCGCCGTCACCTGCCGGATTCCTCGATGAGCTCCCTGTTCGCGCTGTCCGACGACCAACTCCGCGCCATCGCGCTGCAGGCGCTCGACCTGGCGCGCTCGCTCGGGGCCAGCGATGCGGTGGCCGACATCAGCGAGTCGGTGGGACTGTCGGTGAGCACCCGGCGGGCGCAGGTCGAGACGATCGAGCACACGCGCGACAAGGGGCTCGGCATCACCGTCTACATCGGCACCCGGCGGGGCAATGCATCGACCTCCGACTTCGCGCCGGCGGCCATCCGCCAGGCGGTCGAGGCGGCGCACAGCATCGCCCGCTTCACTGCCGAGGACCCGGCAGCCGGCCTGCCGGACGAGGAGACGCTGGAACAGGCGCCGCGCGACCTCGAGCTGTTCCACCCGTGGGACCTGCAGGTCGAGCAGGCGATCGGGATCGCCCAGGCCGCCGAGCGCGCCGCCTTCGCGGTCAGCCCGCAGATCGTCAACTGCGAGGGCGCCAACGTGTACACCTCGTCGGGGCACTTCGTGCTGGCCAACACGCGTGGCTTCTGCGCCGGCTTCCCGTATTCGCGCCACTCGCTGTCGGTGACGCCGATCGCGCAGGACGCCCGCGGCATGCAGCGCGACGACTGGTACAGCGCCTCGCGGGTGGCTGCCGCACTGGCCTCGCCGCAGGCGCTCGGCGAGTACGCGGCGCGGCGGGCGCTCGCACGGCTGTCGGCGCGCCGGCTGAGGACCCGCCGGGTGCCGGTGCTGTTCGAGGCACCGCTTGCCTGCGGGCTGCTCGGCAGCTTCGTGCAGGCGGCCAGCGGCGGCTCGCTGTACCGCAAGGCCTCGTTTCTCGTCGATGCGCTGGACAGGCCGCTGTTCGCGCCGCACGTGTCGATCCACGAGGACCCCTATGTGCCGCGCGCCATCGGTTCGGGCGCCTTCGACGAGGAGGGCGTTCGGGGTTGCAGCCGCGACGTGGTCGCCGACGGCGTGCTGCGCGGCTACTTCCTGTCGACCTACTCGGCGCGCAAGCTCGGCATGCGCAGCACCGGCAACGCCGGCGGCGCCTACAACCTGGAACTGCGCTCGAAGCTGACCGCGCCGGGCGACGACTTCGAGGCGATGCTGCGCAAGCTCGGCACCGGACTGCTGGTGACCGAACTGATCGGGCAGGGCATCAACTACGTCACCGGCGATTATTCCCGCGGCGCCAGCGGCTTCTGGGTGCGCGACGGCGAGATCGCCTACCCGGTGGAGGAGATCACCATCGCCGGCCACCTGCGCGAGATGTTCGCCAACGTGGTCGCCGTAGGCGCCGACCGGCTCGAGCGCGGCGGCCGCTCCACCGGCTCGCTGCTGATCGACGGCCTGACGGTCGGCGGCGCCTGAGGCCCGGCGCGGCGCAGCCGCGGCTGTCTGCCGAGCACGCCGTCTTACAATCCCCGGCGGGGCGGACTGAGCCCGGCTGCTGGCCGGCACGTTCCGGCTGAATTCGACCACTCGGACAAGACAAGGAGAGGACATGTCACGTCGCAAGTTTCTGTCGCGCGCGTCGATCGGTGTTGCCGCCGGCGCGAGTCTGCTTGCCGCCTGCGGCAAGAAGGAGGAGCCGGCCAAGCAGGAGGCGGCCAAGGCGGCGGCAACGGCGGCTCCTGCGGTCGTGGCAGGTGCGCCGGAGGTCCGCTGGCGCCTGGCGTCCAGCTTCCCCAAGGCGCTCGACACCATCTTCGGCGCCTCGGAAGTGTTCGCGAAGATGGTTTCGGATGCCACCGGCGGCAAGTTCACGATCTCCACCCATCCGGCCGGCGAACTGGTGCCGCCTTTCGGCGTGGTCGACGCCGTGCAGAACGGCACGGTCGAGTGTGCGCACACGGCGCCGTACTACTTCTACGGCAAGGACCCGACCTTCTCGTTCGACTGCGCGGTGCCGTTCGGCCTGAACGCGCGCCAGCAGACGGCCTGGATGTACGAGGGCAACGGCATGAAGCTGATGCGCGAGTTCTACGCGCAGTACAACATCGTCAACTTCCCGATGGGCAACACCGGCGCCCAGATGGGCGGCTGGTACCGCAAGGAGATCAAGGGGCTCGCCGAACTGAAGGGCCTGAAGATGCGGATCTCCAACCTGGCCGGGGCGATCGTCTCGCAGCTCGGCGTGGTGCCGCAGACGATCCCCGGCGGCGAGATCTACACCGCGCTGGAGAAGGGCACGATCGACGCGGTCGAGTGGGTCGGCCCGTACGACGACGAGAAGCTCGGCTTCAACAAGGTCGCCCCCTTCTATTACTACCCCGCTTGGTGGGAAGGCGGCTCGCAGCTGTCGCTGTACGTCAACAGCAAGGCGTACGAGGCGCTGCCGGCGGATTACAAGGCCATCCTGGCGGCGGCCGCGTCGCACGCGCACGTCGTGATGCTGGCGCGCTACGACGCGCGCAACCCCGACGCGCTGAAGCGGCTGGTCGGCGGCGGCGCCAAGCTGCGGCCGATGCCGCGGCCGATCATGGACGCGTCCTTCAAGATCGCCAACGAGATCTACGCCGACCTGTCGGCGAAGAACGCCAACTGGAAGAAGGTCTACGAGGACTGGTCGAAGTTCCGCGGCGACCAGGTGCTCTGGTTCCGGGTTGCCGAGCGCGAGTTCGACAACTTCATGTCGGCGCAGAAGCTCTGACGCAGCCGCCGGCCGCTTTCAGGATCCCCGCCTCGGCGGGGATTTTTTTCGCGGTCACTTCTGCTGCTCCCGCAGCTGCCGAAGGATCGTCTCGGTCGGGTCCTCGGCCGGCGGCTGGCCGGGCGCCGGCTGTTCGGCCGGCCGCTCGCGACCGGCCTCGCCGTCGGGAAACGAAGACGGCACCTCGAACCTGATCGACTCGAGGTCGACCTTGCCGGCCGCGTCGAGCGAGCCGATGACCAGCTGCGGAAAGGCGATCACGGCGCAGAGCATCAGCAGCTGGATGACGATGAAGGCGATGCTGCCGCGGTAGATCTCGGTGGTCGTCACCGCCCTGATCGTCCGGCCGGTGGGCCGGTCGAGGTAGTCGGACGACGCCGCGACGCTGCGCAGGTAGAACAGCGCGAAGCCGAACGGCGGCGTCAGGAACGACGTCTGCAGGTTCATCGCCAGGATCACGCCGAACCAGATCAGGTCGATGTCCAGCTTGACCGCCACTGGCGCCAGCAGCGGCACCACGATGAAGGCGATCTCGAAGAAGTCGATGAAGAAGCCGAGCACGAACACCAGCAGGTTGACCACCACCAGGAAGCCGAGCTGGCCGCCCGGCAGGTCGTCGAACAGGTGCTCGATCCAGAAGTGACCATCCGCGGCGTTGAAGGTGAAGCTGAAGACGGTGGCGCCGATCAGGATGAACAGCACGAAGCACGACAGCCGCGTCGTGCTCTCGAGCGCCTGCTTCAGCAGCGGCCAGCTCAGCCGACGCCGCGCGAGCGCCATGATCAGCGCGCCGGCGGCGCCCATCGCGCCGCCCTCGGTCGGCGTGGCCACGCCGAGGAAGATCGTGCCGAGGACTAGGAAGATCAGCACCAGCGGCGGAATCAGCACGAAGGTGACGCGCTCGGCGAGCTTCGACAGCAGGCCGAGCCGCAGCAGGTTGCTGAGCCCCGCGAGCAGCAGCGCGACGAACGCGGCGGCGGTCATCGCCATGACGACGACCTCGTCGGTCGGCGCCGGCCCGCTGCGGCCGAGCAGCGGGTTCATCACCGAGTCATGCAACCGCGCCCAG
This sequence comes from Burkholderiales bacterium, assembly GCA_016716275.1. Taxonomy (GTDB): domain Bacteria; phylum Pseudomonadota; class Gammaproteobacteria; order Burkholderiales; family Burkholderiaceae_F; genus JADJWR01. Next base: position 310,962 of record JADJWR010000003.1, read on the forward strand.
GCGAGCGCGGCGGCCAGCGCAACGGCGGTCAGCACGAGCAGCGAGCGATGGCCGCTGGCGCCGTCCGGCTCGCGGTAGACGCGCGCCTCCGGCGGCAGCGCCGGTGCCCAGGCCGGCCGCACGAGCGCGACCAGGACGACGAACAGCGCGTAGGCACCGACCAGCAGCAGCGCCGGCTTCATGGCCCCGGCATACATGTCGCCGACCGAGCGGCCGAGCTGGTCGGCGAGCACGATCAGCACCAGCGACGGTGGGATCGCCTGCGCCAGCGTGCCGGAGGCGGTGATCACGCCGGTGGCGATCGAGCGGTTGTAGCCGTAGCGCAGCATGATCGGCAGCGAGATCAGGCCCATCGAGATGACCGCTGCGGCGACCACGCCGGTGGTGGCCGCCAGCAGCGCGCCGACGAAGACCACCGCCAGGGCGAGGCCGCCGCGCACCGGGCCGAACACCTGGCCGACCGTCTCCAGCAGGTCCTCGGCCATGCCGCTGCGCTCGAGGATGATGCCCATCAGGGTGAAGAACGGGATCGCCAGCAGGGTGTCGTTCTGCATGATTCCGAACAGGCGCAGCGGCAGCGCCTGGAACAGCGTCGCCGGGAACAGCCCCGCCTCCATGCCGAGGAAGCCGAACGCCAGCCCGGTGGCGGCCAGCGAGAAAGCGACCGGGAAGCCGGTCAGCAGGAACACCAGCAGGCCGGCGAACAGCAGCGGGACGAAATTCTGCGTGACGAAGGCCAGCATCTACCGGCCCTCCTGGCCGGTGGCGATCGCCGAGGGTGGGCCGTGTTCATGGCCGAGCGGGATCGGGTCCGGAATCAGGCCGCGCAGGAAGGCAATCCGCTTGATCAGCTCGGACACGGCCTGCGCCAGCAGCAGCGTCATGCCGACCGGCACCAGCAGGTACACCGGCCAGCGGATCAGCCCGCCTGCGTTCTGCGACATCTCGCTGCTCGCCCAGGCGCGCGCGAACAGCGGCCACGACAAGTCGATCATCAGCACGCAAAGCGGCATCAGGAACACGACGATGCCGACCACGTCGATGATCGAGCGGGCGCGCGCGCCCAGGCGGCTCGAGATGAAGTCGATGCGGACGTGCGCGTTGCGCAGGAAGGCGTAGCCGGCGCCGAGCAGGAACACCGCCGAGAACAGGTACCACTGCAGTTCCAGCCAGGCGTTGGAACTGACGCTGAGCGACTTGCGCACCACCGCGTTGACCGCGCTGACCAGCACCGCCGCCAGCACCAGCCACATGATCGTCTGGCCGACCAGCGCATTGACACGGTCGATGGCACGAGAGGCCTGCAGCAGCGCCTTCATCGACGAGGCCCGGTGTCCTGCTTCAGCGGCCCTGCAGCCGCTGTCGCCAGTCGGCCGCCTGCGCGCGCACCTGCTCCGGCGCGGTGCCGCCGCGGTGATTGCGCGCGGCAACCGAGCCGTCGATCGTCAGCACGGCGAACACGTCCTCGCCGACGGCCGGTACGATCTGCTGCAGTTCGTCCAGCGGCAGCGCCGCCAGGTCGCAGCGGCGGCCGGCGGCCAGCCGCACTGCCCGGGCCACCGCCTCGTGCGCGTCGCGGAACGGCATGCCCTTCTTCACCAGGTAGTCGGCGAAGTCGGTCGCCGTCGAGAAACCATCCTCGGCGGCGCGCCGCATCGCCGTGGCGTCGGCCTCGATGCCGGGCACCATCTCGGCAAACGCGCGCAGCGTGTCCAGCACCGTGTCGACGGTGTCGAACAGCGGCTCCTTGTCCTCCTGGTTGTCCTTGTTGTAGGCGAGCGGCTGGCCCTTCATCAGCGTCAGCAGCGCCACCAGGTGGCCGTTGACGCGGCCTGTCTTGCCGCGGGCGAGCTCCGGCACGTCGGGGTTCTTCTTCTGCGGCATGATCGACGAACCGGTGGTGAAGCGGTCGGGCAGCCGCACGAAGCCGTAGCGCGGGCTCATCCACAGCACCAGTTCCTCGGCCAGCCGCGACACATGCGTCATCACGAGCGCCGCGGCGGCAACGAACTCGATGGCGAAGTCGCGGTCGCTCACCGCGTCGAGCGAGTTCTGGCACACACCCTCGAAGCCGAGCCGGGCGGCGACGAACTCGCGGTCGATCGGAAAGGTGGTGCCGGCCAGCGCCGCCGCTCCCAGCGGCAGCCGGTTGACGCGGGCTCGCGCGTCGAGCATCCGCTCGCGGTCGCGCTCGAACATCTCGGCGTAGGCGAGCAGGTGGTGGCCGAAGGTCACCGGCTGCGCCACCTGCAGATGGGTGAAGCCGGGCATCACGGTGGCGGCGTGCTGCGCGGCCTGACCGACCAGCGCGCCCTGCAGCCCGCCCAGCGCGACGACGATGGCGTCGATCTCGCCGCGCAGCCACAGCCGCACGTCGGTGGCCACCTGGTCGTTGCGCGAGCGGCCGGTGTGCAGCCGCTTGCCGGCATCGCCGACCAGTTCGGTCAGCCGCCGCTCGATGTTCAGGTGCACGTCCTCGAGCGCCAGCTGCCAGTCGAACTCGCCGCGCGCGATCTCGCCGCGGACCGCGGCCAGGCCGCGCTCGATGTCGGTCAGGTCCTGCGCCGACAGCACGCCGACGTGGGCCAGCATCGCCGCGTGCGCCAGCGAGCCTTCGATGTCGGCCATCGCCAGGCGGCGGTCGAAACCGACGCTCGCCGTGTACCGGAGCACGAAATCGGCCACCGGCTCGCTGAAACGGCCCGACCATCCGCCGTCTTTCCGATCGAGAGAAGAGGAGTGTGCTGACATAATCCGCGGCGCTGACGTTCGAGGTGGCGCGGCGTGCCGCTGCTCCGGGCTTCAGCCGGGGAGATAGCAACTTGCGGGCTGCATCACGCCAGCGGCAGTGTAAGAGCATGTCGGGCCGGTCACGCGGCGTCGCGTCGCCGGTCGGGCGGCGCCGCCGATGACGGTCAAGGATGCCATCGGCCAGCCGGCCGCCGCCAGCCGCGCCGAAGCGGCGGCGCCGACGCCGCAGCGGGTGATTCCGGACGGCTGCAACATCGGCGTGGTGCTGCGGGTGGCGCTCGGTGTGAACGCCGTCGTTGCGCTGGCGGTGCTGCTCGGCCACGCGCAGTGGGGGCCGGCGTGGGTGCGCTTTGTCGAGCTGTCGGCGGTGCTCGAGCCGGCGCTGCTGATGACGCTGCTTGCCTGGTGCGCGCTGCGCCGCTTCCTGCCGCAGCTGCCGCTTGTCTGGCAGCGGCTGCTCGGCTGGGCGACGCCGGCGGTCTGCATGGCGGCGATCCTGCTGATCGTCGGTCCGCTCGGCCCCGACCTGTCGAACAGTCCGCGCTGGGCGGCACTGCTCGTCGCGCTGGCCTTCGGCGTGGCGATCCAGCACTACTTCGAGCTGCGCGCGCGCGCCTTCTCGCCGGCGGTCACCGAGGCCCGCTTCCAGGCGCTGCAGTCGCGCATCCGGCCGCACTTCTTCTTCAACAGCCTGAATGCGGTGATCGCCGTGGTGCGCTCCGATCCGCCGCGGGCCGAGCGGATGCTCGAGGCGGTGGCCGAGCTGTTCCGCGCGGTGATGGGTGACGTGCGCAAGCTGGTGCCCCTGGAGCAGGAGCTCGACCTGTGCCGCCGCTACGTCGAGATCGAGCAGACGCGGCTCGGCGAGCGCCTGCAGGTCGAGTGGGACGTCGGCGCCGTGCACCCGCGGGCGCGGGTGCCGCAGCTGCTGCTGCAGCCGGTGATCGAGAACGCGGTGCGCTACGGCGCCGAGCGGCTGGCCGGCGACTGCCGGATCGTCGTGCGCGTGCGCCAGCTCGGCTTCCGGCTGGAGATCTTCGTCAGCAACCCGGTGGCCAAGGATCCGCTGCAGCGCGAAGGCAACCAGATCGGTCTGGCCAACATCCGCGGTCGCCTGGCTTTGATCTACGATCTGGAGGCAGAACTGACGACGCGCGTGCGGCACGACCGCTTCGAGCTGACCATGAGCCTCCCTGTGGAGAAGCGAGCCAACGGATGACAACCAAGATCCTGATCGTCGACGACGAGCCGCCGGCGCGGCTGCGCATGCAGCAGCTGCTGGCGGAAATCGGCACGCAGTTCCCGACCCAGGTGGTCGGCGCGGTCGACAACGGCCGCGCCGCCCTTGAGGCGGTCGACCGCGACTCGCCGGAGATCGTGCTGCTCGACATCTCGATGCCCGGCATGAACGGCCTCGAGGTCGCCCGCCACCTGGCGCTGCGCGAGAACCCGCCGGCGGTGATCTTCGTCACGGCGCACGACGAGCACGCGCTCGAGGCCTTCGAGGTGCGCGCCCTCGACTACCTGATGAAGCCGGTGCGCGCCGACCGTCTCGCCGCCTCGCTGGCGCGCGCCAGGCGGCTGGCGCAGAACGAGCCGCGGCTGGAGGAAGTGGCGCGCGCGCTCGGCAGCCAGCGCACCCACCTGACGATTTCCGAACGCGGCCGGATGTCGCTGGTGCCGGTCGAGGAGATCGTCTTCCTGCGTGCCGAACTGAAGTACGTCACCATCCGCACGCCGCAGCGCGAGCACCTGACCGAGGAATCGCTGACTTCGCTGGAAGAGGAATTCGGCCCGCGCTTCGTGCGCATCCACCGCAACACGCTGGTGGCGCGCAAGTCGATCCGCGGGTTCGAACGTGTCCGCGGCCAGGCCAGCGGCGAAGGCGAGGGCGGCGAGGGGCACTGGGAAGTGCTGCTGAAGGACCTGGCCGACCGCCTGCCCATCTCGCGGCGACAGTGGCCGGTGGTCAAGCAGACCGCGCTTTCGTGACCGGCGCCGGCCGGTCAGCGGTCGGCGAAGCGCTGAACGGCAACGCCCGCGACGGCTAGCCGCAGCATCAGCAGCCGGCCGGCGGCCGGATGCCGCGCCCGCGTGGCCGCATCGAGGCCGTGGCTGGCGGCGGTGACGAACAGCGTCTGCATGTCCGGCCCGCCGAAGCAGGGCATCGTCGGTCTCGGCTCCGGCAGTTCGATCCGCTGCAGCCGCTGGCCTTCGCAGTCGAAGCGGTTCAGGCAGCCGGCGCTGATGCCGGCGCTCCAGTAGCCGCCCGCCGTGTCGCAGGCGCCGCCGTCGGGGCGGCCGAGCTTCTCGGTCAGCGTGGCGATCGTCGTCCGGCTGCCGACCATGCCGGTGGCCGGGTCGAAGTCCCAGCGATCGATGGTCGGCCCGCGCGAGTCGGCATGGAACATCGCGCGACCGTCGGCCGACCACGCCAGCCCGTTCGACACGCGGTAGCCGGTGCTGATCCTGCGGCAGCGGCCGTCGGCGCTGATCCGGTACAGGCTGCCGACCGGTGCCCGTTCCGGCGTTTCCTCGACCGAGCCGACCCAGAAGGCGCCGTCCGGACCGACCTTGCCGTCGTTCAGTCGGTGGTCGGGACGGTCGGGCTCCGGCCTGACCAGCAACTCCAGTGCCCGGGTGGCCGGCGTGAAGAAGTAGACGCCGTCGGCCAGCGCCAGCAGCAGGCGGCCGGAGCGGGCAAGGCCGATCGCGCAGACCTTCTGTTCGACCTCGTAGCGGCGGTAGGTGCCCGGCAGCAGCGACGCGTTCTCGCTGGCGTCGAAATCGAGCGAGTGCAGCGACCGGTCCTCGATGTCGGCCCACCACAGTCGGCCAGCCTGGGCGTCCCAGGTTGGCGCCTCGGCCAGCCGGAACGGCCCGAGCGGCGTGCCGCCGGCGTCGGCCAGCGGCACCGGCGGCTGCAGGATCTCGACGGGCGTCGGCGGACTCATGCGTGTCTCTCGCTGCCCGCCTGGCCGATGCCGGCGCGGCGGTGCAGCGAAGGCAACATTACTCCGCTGCGATTCGCGATGAGGCGTGGGATTTCACATCGTGGCCCCGGCCGCGGGAGCGGCCCGACGATCAGCCGGTGTTGCGCAGGCCAGCCGAGATGCCGTTGATGGTCAGGTGAATGCCGCGCTTGCCGCGCGCGTCGATCCGGCCGCGGCGGTGCCGCCTGATCAGCTCGACCTGCAAATGGTTCAGCGGGTCGAGGTAGGGCAGGCGCTGGCGGATCCGCAGCGCCAGTTCCGGGTTCGATTCGAGCAGGTTGCGCTGGCGGCTGATCGCCAGCCAGTGGCCGACGGTCAGCCGCCATTCGCGCTCGATCGCACTGAAGATTGCCGCGCCGCGCCGGCGGTCGGCGGCCAGTTGTGCATAGCGGTGGGCGATCGCCAGGTCGGTCTTGGCCAGCACCATCTCCATGTTGGAGGTGAGATCGCGGAAGAACGGCCACTCGGCAAGCATCCGGCGTAGCAGCCGCGCCCGCGCGCGCCGCCCGGCTGCCGTGCCCGCCGATTCGAGGAATCCCTCGATCCCGCTGCCGAAGCCGAACCAGCCGGGCAGCAGTACGCGGCACTGGCCCCACGAGAAGACCCACGGGATCGCCCGCAGGTCCTCGATGCGTCCGGTGTCGCGGCGCGCCGACGGCCGGCTGCCGATGTTCAGCTCGCTGATCTCGTTGATCGGCGTGGCGCTGAAGAAGAACCCGGCGAAGCCCTCGGTTTCGTAGACCAGGCCGCGGTAGGCGCGGTGCGCGTGGCCGGCGATTTCCTCGAGCGCCTCCTCGAAGGTGCGATCGACCGGCGGTGCCGCGGCGTCGAGCAGGCTCGCCTGCAGCACGGCCGAAACGAGCAGTTCGAGGTGGCGTTGGCCGATCCTCGGATCGGCGTACTTGGCATGGATGATCTCGCCCTGTTCGGTCAGCCGGATCGCCCCGCCGACCGTGCCGGGCGGCTGGGCGACGATCGCCTCGAAGCTGGGGCCGCCGCCGCGGCCGACGGTGCCGCCGCGGCCGTGGAACAGCCGCAGCCGCACGCCGTGCGCCTCGAACAGCCGGTGCAGCGTTCGCGTCGCCTTGTACAGGGCCCAGCTCGAGGCGAGGAAGCCGCCGTCCTTGTTGCTGTCCGAGTAGCCGAGCATCACCTCCTGGATCGGCCGGCCGCCCGCCGCCGGCACGAGCAGGTGGCGCAGGCCCGGGTGCTCGAGCAGTTCGCCCATCACCTGCGGGGCGCGCTGCAGGTCGTCGATCGTCTCGAACAGCGGCACGACCATCAGCTCGCAGCAGCGAAGCTCGGTGCCGGTGAGCAGGCCGCACTCCTTCTGCAGCAGCGCCACTTCGAGCAGGTCGGACAGCTGCTCGGTGTGCGACACGATGTGCTTGTCGATCGCGCGGCTGCCGAAGCGGCGGCGCAGCTCGCGCGCCGCATCGAACACCGCCAGCTCGATCCGCGTGCGCTCGCTGTAGGCGAGGTGAGCCGACACCAGCGGCCGGGTGTGCGCCAGTTCGCGCGACAGCAGGCGAGTGCGCTGCGCTTCGTCGAGCCGGTGGTAATCGGGCGTCACCTCGGCCGCGGCAAGCAGCTCGGCGACCACCGACTCGAGGACGTCGGAACTCTGCCGCAGGTCGAGGGTGGCGCCGTGAAACCCGAAGACTTCCACGGCGCGCGTCAGCGGCGCCAGTCGCGGTCGAGCCAGCGCCGCGGCGCCGTGGCCGGCCAGCGACGCGGCGATGACCTGCAGGTCGGCCGCCAGTTCATCGGCCTGGCCGTACGGCGCGGCCTCGCCGAGCGCCGGCCGCACGCGCAGGTCGAGGCCGAGGGCGTCCGCGGTGGCAAGCAGCCGGGAATAGATCCCGGTGAGTGCGCGTCGGTACGGTTCGTCGGCGCGGTGCGGCGAGCTGTCGGGACTGCGCTCGGCAAGCCGCGCCAGCGCCGGGTCGGGCGGCGACAGCAGCGCCGACAGCGGCAGCTCGGCGCCGAGCGCGTGGACCTGCTGGGCGTAGTGCTCGAGCGCCACCTGCGCCTGCGCCGCCAGCGCGCGCCGCATCGTCGCGGCGGTGACCTGCGGATGGCCGTCGCGGTCGCCGCCGATCCACGATCCCAGGCGCAGGAACGGGGCAAGCCGCGGAGCGTCGAAGCGCGCCTGCAGCTCCTCGTAGACCGCCGGCAGCTGCGGCAGGAAGGTCGACCGCCAGTAGGCCAGCGCATTGTCGATCTCGTCGAACACGGTGAGCCTGGCGGTGCGCAGCATCCGCGTCAGCCAGAGCGTCGCCACCTGCCCGGCGAGCTGCTCCTCGGCTGCGGCGACGGCACTGCGGTCGTCGGCGGCCGCTGCCTGTTCGCGCCGGTCGAGGGTGGCGGCAATTGCCCGCTCGGTATCGAGAATGCTCTTGCGCTGCACTTCCGTCGGATGCGCGGTGAGCACCGGCATCACGTCGGCGTGGGCGAGCAGCTGGCGCACCCGCGCCGGCGGCGTGCCCTGGGCGGCGAGCCGCTGCGCGGCGTCGGCGATGCTGCCGCGCGCAGCCTCGCCACGCCGCCCGAGCAGTCGAAGATGGCGGATCTGCGCCAGGTCCTCGGCGATGTTGGCAAGCAGCGAGAAGTAGCTGAACGCCCGCACGACGCTCATCGTGGCATCGGGCGGGAGTCGCTTCAGCAGGCGGTCGAGCCGGCTGGCGTCATCCGCTCCGCCATGGCGGCGGAAGCGGGTCGCGGTCTGCCGGATCTCCTCGACCGCCGCGTACAGCGGCTCGCCCTCGAAGTGGCGCAGCGTCTGGCCGAGGAGGCGGCCGAGCAGCCGGATATCGTCGCGCAGCGCGCTGTCGTCGGTGATCGCTCGGCGCATCGGTCGGGCAGCGCCTGCAGCGGGCGCGGTCGAATCGGCCGCCGCAGAATCGCCCGTCGCGCCGGCCCGCGCAACCGGCTGTTTCAGCTGACGCAACCGGCCTCGGCCGTGGCCGTCGTTCCGATGCGCTCCGGCGGCGCGATCCGGTAGCCGTACTTGACCGCCGTCATCTCGGCGAGGATCGACACGGCAATCTCCGGCGGCGTGCGGGCACCGTTCTTCAGACCGACCGGGCCGTGCAGCGCATCGAGCTGCACCTCGGTGACGCCGAACTCGCGCAGCCGCTCGCGGCGCTTGGCCTGGTTGCGCTGCGATCCGATGGCGCCGACGTAGAACGCCTCGGTCTTCAGCGCCTCGATCAGCGCCAGGTCGTCCAGCTTGGGGTCGTGCGTCAGGGCGATGATCGCCGTGTTGCGGTCGGGCCGGAACTCGAGCACCGTGTCGTCGGGCATCGTGCGCACCAGCGCGGTGCCCGGCACCAGCCAGCCGTCGGCGTACTCCTCGCGCGGATCGCAGATGGTGACCTCGTAGTCGAGCGCCAGCGCCATCTGCGCCACGTAGTGGGTCAGCTGGCCGGCGCCGATGACCAGCAGTCGCAGCCGCGGGCCGTGCGCGGTGACGAGCTGCTGCTCGTCGCAGACCAGCACGTCGGTCCCGCTGCCGTCGCGCAGCGTCACCTCACCGGTCGCCAGGTCGAGCCGTCGCAGCGTGTGGCGGCCGGCACCGACCCGCGCCAGCAACTCGCCGATCTTCGAGCCTTCGCCCACCGGCTCGAGGACCAGCTCGATGGTGCCGCCGCAGGGCAGGCCGAACTGGAACGCCTCGTCGGCCGTGATGCCGTACTTCACCCGCTCGGGCCTTTCGGCCGCCACCTTGCCGCTGCGCACCTTGTCGACCAGGTCGTCCTCGATGCAGCCGCCGGAGACCGAACCGACCACCAGCCCGTCGTCGCGCACCAGCACGTGGGCGCCGACCGGCCGCGGCGCCGATCCCCAGGTGCGCACCACGGTGCCGAGCACGGCACGGTGGCCGCCGGTGCGCCACTCCTCGGCCTTCTTCAGGACCTGTGCGTCAACGCTGTCCATGAGACCCCGCGAAATACCGGCAACGATTGTAGTGACGCCAGCGGCGAGCGACCGCTTGTTGCATCGCAAGAACGCGAATCCGAGTCACCGCGCCTTGCGCTGTCGAACATCGGCGCAGTACAGTCGCGGCGCCCTTTCGAATGGCGGCCGCGAGCATCGCGCACTACCCCGCTGGCGGCGAGCAAGATCCCAAGGAGACCTCGATGCGCGTAGCGCTGTCCTTCCGGGTCAACGGCAAGCCTGTCTCGGCCGAAGTCGAGCCGGACACCTTGCTGTCGACCTTCATCCGCGAACAACTTCGCCTGACCGGCACCCACGTCGGCTGCGACACCGGCCAGTGCGGCGCCTGCACGGTGCTGGTCGACGGCCGCGCCGTGAAGAGCTGCAACGTGCTGGCGGCGCAGATGCACGGCGCCGAGGTCACCACCATCGAGGGCGTCACGCCGGCCGACGGCTCGATGCACCCGATGCAGGCGGCCTTCAAGGCCTGCCACGGTCTGCAGTGCGGCTTCTGCACCCCCGGCATGGTGATGAGCGCGATCGACCTGGTGACGCATCACCCGCATGGCAGCGAGCGCGAGATCCGCGAGGGGCTCGAAGGCAACTTCTGCCGCTGCACCGGCTACCAGAACATCGTCAAGGCGATCGAGCAGGGCGCCAAGGCGATGGGCGCATAGCCGTCGCCCCGGCGAAGGCCGGGGCCCAAGTCATACGCGTTCGTCATTGGGTCCCGGCCTGCGCCGGGACGACACACCATACGAGGTTGATCCATGAACGATCCCAAGGCAGGGTTCATCGGCAAGGCGGTCGAAAGGCGCGAGGACTACCGTTTCCTCACCGGTGTCGGGCAGTACACCGACGACGTGGCTCTGCCGGGGCAGACCTACGGCTATTTCCTGCGCAGCCCGCATGCGCACGCCAAGATCGCCAAGGTCGACACGGCGGCGGCGGCGAAGGCCGACGGCGTGCTGGCGATCCTCACCGGCAAGGACTTCGAGGCGGTTGGCGGACTGCCGTGCGGCTGGCTGATCACCAGCATCGACGGCACGCCGATGAAGGAGCCGAAGCACCCGGTGCTGGCCGCCGAGAAGGTGCGTTACGTCGGCGACCAGGTGGCGCTGGTGGTGGCCGAGACGCTGGCGCAGGCAAAGGCCGCGACGGCGCTGATCGAGGTCGACTACGAAGTCCTGCCGGCGGTCGCCGACACCGCCACCGCTCGGGGCGCGGGAGCAGCGGTGCACGAGATCGCCGCCGACAACGTCTGCTACCTCTGGGGCTGCGGCGACAAGGCCGCCACCGATGCCGCCTTCGCCAGGGCGGCGCACGTGACCAGGCTCGAGTACGTAAACAACCGGCTGATCCCCAACGCGATCGAGCCGCGCGCCGCCAACGCCATGTACAGCCGCGCCGACGATTCGTACACGCTGTACGTCGCCAACCAGAACCCGCACGTCGAGCGGCTGCTGATGACCGCCTTCGTGCTGGGGCTGCCCGAGCACAAGGTGCGCGTGATCGCGCCGGACGTCGGCGGCGGTTTCGGCTCGAAGATCTTCCTGTATGCCGAGGAGACGGCGCTGGTGTTTGCCAGCAAGCGGGTCGGCCGGCCGATCAAGTGGACGGCCGAGCGCAGCGAGAGCTTCCTGTCGGACGCGCACGGCCGCGATCACGTCACGGTGGCCGAACTGGCGCTGGATGCCAACGGCAAGTTCCTGGCGCTGCGCGAGCACACCACGGCGAACCTCGGCGCCTACCTGTCGACCTTCGCCTCGTCGGTGCCGACGATCCTGCACTCGACGCTGCTGGCCGGTCAGTACGCCACGCCGGCGATCTACTCGGAGATCACGGGGGTGTTCACCAACACGGCGCCGGTGGACGCCTATCGCGGCGCCGGCCGGCCGGAGGCGACCTATCTCGTCGAACGGCTGGTCGAGACCGCGGCGCGCGAGATGAAGATCGATCCGGCCGAGTTGCGGCGGCGCAACTTCATCAAGACCTTCCCGTACGCCACGCCGGTCGGGCTGACCTACGACACCGGCGACTACGAGGCGACGATGGCCCGCGCGCTGCAACTGGCCGACGTCAAGGGCTTCGCCGCGCGCAAGGCCGAGAGCGCCAAGAAGGGCCTGCTGCGAGGGCTGGGCTACGCCGCCTACATCGAGGCCTGCGGCATCGCGCCGTCGAACATCGCCGGCGCGCTCGGCGCGCGCGCCGGCCTGTACGAAGCCGGCGAGGTGCGCGTGCACCCGACCGGCAAGGTGACGATCTTCACCGGCTCGCATTCGCACGGCCAGGGCCACGAGACGACCTTCGCGCAGGTGGTTGCCGACCGGCTCGGCATCGGCATGGACGACGTCGACATCCAGCACGGCGACACCGGCAAGATCCTGTTCGGCATGGGTACCTACGGCTCGCGTTCGCTGGCGGTGGGCGGCACGGCGATCGTCAAGGCGATCGACAAGGTGATCGCCAAGGGCAAGAAGATCGCCGCGCACCTGCTCGAGGCCTCGGACGCCGACATCGAGTTCGCCAACGGCGAGTTCCGCGTCGCCGGCACCGACCGCAAGAAGACCTTCGCCGAGGTGGCGCTGACCGCCTACGTGCCGCACAACTATCCGCTCGACAGGCTGGAGCCGGGCCTGAACGAGAACGCCTTCTACGACCCGACCAACTTCACCTATCCGGCCGGCACTTACATCTGCGAGGTCGAGGTCGACCCGGACACCGGACGGGTGCGGATCGACCGCTTCGTCGCGGCGGACGACTTCGGCAACGTGGTCAACCCGATGATCGTCGAGGGGCAGGTGCACGGCGGCCTGGCGCAGGGCATCGGCCAGGCGCTGCTCGAAGGCTGCGTCTACAACGAGGACGGCCAGCTGGTCACCGGCAGCTACATGGACTACGCGATGCCGCGCGCCGACGACCTGCCGAGCTTCGTCGTCGAGACCGTCAAGGGCACGCCGTGTACGCACAACCCGCTCGGCGTGAAGGGCTGTGGCGAGGCTGGCGCCATCGGCGCCACGCCGGCGGTGATCAACGCGGTGGTCGACGCGCTGGCGCACCTGGGCGTGCGCGACATTGCGATGCCGGCGAGCCCGCACACCGTGTGGCAGGCCATCCGGGCAGCGCAGACGAAACACTGAGGCGGAGAAGACAGATGCATCACACCCACTACCACCGTCCCGCCTCGGTCGCCGAGGCTGTCAGGCTGATGGGCGAGCACCCCGACGACAAGGTGCTCGCCGGCGGCCAGTCGACCCTGCCGTCGATGAAGCTCGGCCTGCTGGCGCCGGAGGGCTTCATCGATCTGGCCGGCGTCGCCGAGCTGAAGGGCATCCGCGTCGAGGGCAGCCAGCTGATCGTCGGCGCGCTGACCACCCACGCCACGGTCGCCGCCTCGAAGGACGTGCTGGCGATGATTCCGGCGCTCGCGCTGCTCGCCGGCGGCATCGGTGATCGCGCGGTGCGCAACCGCGGCACCATCGGCGGTTCGCTCGCCAACAGCGACCCGGCCGCCTGCTATCCGGCCGCCGTGCTCGGCCTCGGCGCGACGATCCGCACCAACGCGCGGCAGATCGCCGCCGACGACTTCTTCAAGGGCCTGTACGAAACGGCGCTGAATCCCGGCGAACTGATCACCGCGGTCAGCTTTCCGAAGCCGGAGAAAGCGGCGTGGATGAAGTTCAAGCAGCCGGCATCGCGCTTCTCGATCGTCGGCGTGTTCGTCGCCAAGACGGCCGGCGGAGTGCGGGTGGCGGTGACCGGCGCCGCGCCGTGCGCCTTCCGTGTCAAGGCGCTCGAGCAGCGGCTGGACGCGAAGTTCGCCCGCGAGTCCTGCGACGGCGTGAAGATCCCGCCCGACGGGCTGAACAGCGACCTGCACGGCAGCAGCGAGTACCGCGCGCACCTGATCGGCGTGCTCACCAGACGCGCGGTGGCTGCCGCCGCATAGCGCCGCCGGCCTGTCGTCAGCGCAAGGGCGCCGCTCGCGGCGCCCTTGCGCATTTTGAGGAGACAGAAATGACAGACGTTCCGTACAAGCCGGCCGGCTACCACGCGGTGACCCCCTATCTGGCGCTGCGCGAGGCCCACGCGGCGCTCGACTTCTATGTCCGCGCCTTTGGCGCCGAGCCGGTGCTCAGGCTCGACATGCCGGACGGCACGATCGCCCATGCCGAGATCCGCATCGGCGACTCGATCCTGATGCTGGCCGAGGAAAACGCCGACTGGGGCAGCCGCAGCCCGCAGGCGCTCGGCGGCTCGCCGGTGTCGCTGATGATCTACGTGCCGGACGTCGACGCCGCCTTTGCCCGGGCGCTGGCGGCCGGCGCGACGCGCGTGCGGCCGGTCGAGGACCAGTTCTACGGCGACCGCTCCGGCACGCTCGCCGACCCCTACGGCTACCAGTGGACGCTGGCCACCCACATCGAGGACGTGCCGACCGAGGAAGCGCAGCGGCGGATGAACGCCATGCTGCCGTAAGGCGCACCAGTCCGCCGGGGCGACCGCGGCGGTCGCCCGAGCCGGCAGCGGTGTGGCGGGCGGCCATCATCCAGGGCAGACCCAGCCGGGTCGCGGCGAAAAAGTCGGCCCAGCGGGCGCCGACTTCGGCAGAATGGCGTACCAAGAACAGGTCATGACGTCTTAGTCGAGCGGCAGCGGTGGGCATCCAGGCGGTCAAGGTGGCGGGGCAGGAAGCGTGCTCCGCAGCAGTCGGCGCGCCGCGCGCTGGTGGCCTGTCGGCCTTCGATCCGCTCGATCCGGCGACAGTCGCCGATCCCTTCCCGCGCTATCGCTGGCTGCGCGAGCACGCGCCGGTGCAGCGCAACGCGCGCGGCATGTGGACCGTCGCCCGCTTCGACGACGTGCGCCGCTGCCTGCACGACCCGCGCATGAGTTCGCGGCCGTCGCGCTTCTCGGTGATCGCCCGGCGGCAGCGCGAGGCATCGCCGCCGGCGCGGGTCGCCTGCTCGCTGCTGCCGCTGCTCGATCCGCCGGAGCACACGCGGCTGCGCCGGCTTCTCGCGCAGGTGATCGGCGAGCAACGGGTCGGCTCGCTGCGGCCGCGCGCGCAGGCGATCGTCGCCGAACTGCTCGCACCGGCGCGCGACGGTGCGCCGTTCGAGCTGATCGCCGAGCTGGCCACGCCGCTGCCGGTGCGGGTGATCGGCGAGATGCTGGCGATCCCGCCGGCCGACCTGCCGCAGGTCAAGGCGTGGGCGGGTGAGTTCTTCCATATCTTCGGCCCGGCGGTCGATGGCGCGGCCTACGCGCGGCTGAGCGAGGCGGTCGAGCGTTTTTCCGACTACATGCGCGGGCTGATCGCCGCGCGGCGCCGCTCGCCGGGAGCCGACGCGCTCATCGCGCTGATCGCCGCGCGCGACGACGAGGACCGTCTGGACGAGCACGAACTGGTGGTCACCGCGCTGCTGCTGTTCACCAACGGCGAGGAGGCGCTGGCCTATCTCGTCGGCAACCTCGTCTGGGCGCTGCTGCAGGCGCCCGAACAACTGGCCCGGCTGCGCGGCGAGCCGGCCCTGGCGCGCGCTGCTGTCGAGGAGGCGCTGCGCTACGACACGCCGGCGCAGATCGTCGGCCGCACCGCCCTGCACGACATCCCGCTTGGCGGCGAGACGATCCGCGCCGGCGATCCCGTCTACCTGCTGCTGGGCTCGGCGAACCGCGACCCGGCGCGCTTTGCCGATCCGGACCGCTTCGACATCGGCCGGCGCGACAGCGGCCACCTCGGCTTCGGCGGCGGGCCGCATGCCTGCCTCGGCGCCGGGCTGGCGCGCATCGAGGCACAGGCAGTGCTGGAGGGCCTGCTGGCGGCCGGCAGCCGCTGGGAGCCGCTGATCGACCGGCCCGAGTACCGCGCGACGCTGTTCGCCCGCGGGCTGAAACGGCTGCCGATGGCGCTGCGCGCCGGTCGGTGACCTTCGCCGGCAAGAACCGCCTGCAATCTCGACGGAGCGAAACCCTTGTACACGATCTCGAAGCGATTCACCTTCAGTGCCAGCCACATCATCGAGGGCCTGCCGGCGGGGCACCAGTGCTCGCGGCTGCACGGCCACAACTACGTGGTCGAAGTGGTGCTGGCGGCCGACCGGCTCGACGCCGTCGGCTTCGTCGTCGACTACGGCGAACTGAAGCCGCTGAAGCAGATCATCGACGGCGAACTCGACCATCGTCACCTGAACGACGTGCTGCCCGGGCCGACCACCGCCGAGGCGATCGCCAGGTACCTGTTCGACCGGGCGCGCGCGCTCTGGCCGCAGGCGGTCGCCGTTCGGGTCAGCGAGACACCAGCGACATGGGCGGAATACCGGCCCTGAACTGCCCGCCCGGGCTGGCCACGCCGGCGAGCGTGGTCGACGGCTTCGTCGAGGCGGCGCGGCGCTTTCCGGCGCGCATCGCGGTGCGTGCCGGCGAGCGGGCGATCGATTATCGCGACCTCGACAAGCGCTCGGCGCGGCTGGCGCGGCACCTGATTCGGCTGGGCGCCGGCGCCGAAGTGCGGGTCGGCCTTCACCTGCCGCGCGGCATCGGCGCAGTGGTCGGCATGCTCGGCATCCTGCGCGCCGGCGCGGCCTACGTGCCGCTCGATCCGCAGGCACCGGTGGCGACGATCGACGCCGTCGTCGCCGATGCCGGCATTCACCTGCTGGTGACCGGCAGTGGCGGCGCCGCCCTGCCGGTGGCCTCCTGCATCGAGCTGGACACCGACGGCCGCTGCGCCGCGCCGGCGGCCTCTTCGGCGCGCCTGCCGCAGCTCGATCCGCGGCAGCTGATGTACGCGATCTACACGTCCGGATCGACCGGCGGGCCGAAGGGCGTGCTGGTCGAGCATGGCCAGGTCGCGCGCCTGTTCCCGGCGATCGGCGAGCACCTGCGCTTCGACGAGCGCGACGTCTGGACACAGCTGCACTCGCTGGCCTTCGGCTTTTCGGTGTGGGAGATCTGGGGCGCGCTGGCGCACGGCGGCACGCTGCTCACGGTGCCGCCGGCGGTCGCCCAGTCGCCGACGCAGCTGTTTGCGCAACTGGCGGCCAACGACGTGACCGTGCTCAGCCTGACGCCCTCCGCGTTCCGGGTGCTGGTGCGCAGCGGTCGCGCGCTGCCCGATCCCGCAGCGCTGCCGTCGCTGCGCCTGCTCGCCTTCAGCGGCGAACCGCTCGACGCGGCGATCCTCGAGGCCTGGTTCGACTGCTTCGGCGACGAACGCCCGCTGCTCGCCAACATGTACGCGCTGACCGAGACGGCCGGCGAAGTTGCCTACCGCCGTGTCCGTCGCGGCGACGGCACATCGACCGCCCGGCACAGCATCGGTCGTCCGCTGGCCGACACCGAATTCCGGCTGGTCGATGCTGCCGGCGCGCCGGTGGCCCCCGGCGAGGCGGGCGAGCTGATCGTCGTCGGCCCGTCGGTGGCGCGCGGCTACCTGAACCGTCCCGACCTGCAGTCGCAGCGGTTCGTCGCCGAGGCCTCGGGCAGCGGCGAGTCGCGCGGCTACCGGACCGGCGACCTGGCGCGGCGGCTCGATGGCGGCGAGTACGAGTTCGTCGGCCGCGCCGACCGCCAGCTCAAGGTGCGCGGCTACCGGGTCGAACCGGGGCAGGTCGAGGAGGTGCTGCGTAGCCACGAGCGCCTCGTCGATGCGGTGGTGACCGGCGATGCCTTCGGCCTGCGCGCCTTCGTCGTGGCGCGCGACGGCGTTGTCCCGGCGGACCTGCGCGATTTCGCCGCCGCGCGGCTGCCGCATTACTGCCTGCCGGACCAGTGGCTGGCGATCGACCGGCTGCCGCTGACCGCCAACGGCAAGCTCGATGCGCAGGCACTGGCGTCACGGCTCGACGAAAGGCCGCCGGCAGCGCCGGCGGACGACGCGGTTGCCGGCGACGACCCGGCCTGGCCTGCCGAAGCGCTGCGGGCGATCTGGCGCGAACTGCTGGCCGCCGACGAGGTGCGCGACGACGACGATTTCTTCGACCGCGGCGGCCATTCGTTGCTGACCCTGCAGCTGATCCTGCGCATCGAGGAGGCGCTCGGCCGCAGCCTGACCATGCGCGACGTGTTCGAGCATCCGACCTTTGCCGCGCAGGTCGGACTGCTGCGGCGCACGGGCCGGTCGGCCGATTCCTCGCCGGCGGCGTCCGGCGGCGAAGGGCGCGACGCCGCCGGGGTCGTCGCAGGCAGCGCGGAGGATTCGCGCTACATGGGTCTTGCCATCGCCGAGGCGCGACGGGCGCTCGACGCCGGCGAGGCGCCATATGCGGCCTGCATCGTGCGCGGCGGGCAGGTGCTGGCCTGCACGCACAACCGCATCAACGGCCGCGCCGACATCACCGCGCATGCCGAGGTCGAGGCGATCCGCGCCGCCTGCGCCGTAGCCGGCAGCACCGATCTGGCCGGCTGCACGATCTACTCGACCTGCGAGCCGTGCAGCATGTGCCTGACGGCCTGCGTCTGGGCCGGCATCGGGCGGGTCGTCTGGGGCGCGCGCATGGAAGACGAGCAGCGCTACGGACTGGCGGCGCCGACGGTGCCGGCGGCGACCATGCAGGCGCACCTCGGCCGGCCGGCCGAACTGGTGCCCGAGGTCGGGCGCGACGAGATGCTGGCGCTCTACGAGCTGTGGCTCAGGATGCAGGCGGTCTGACGATGCAGCCGCAGGCCACCGCAGCGGTCGTCATCTACGGCAACGGCCAGGTGGCAGAGCTGGCGATGGCGCGCCTGCTCGCCGACTCGCCGCACCGCGTGGTCGGCTTCACCGTCGACGGCGCGCTGATCCGCCAGGCCGTGCTGCACGGCTTGCCGGTGGTGCCGTTCGAAGAGGCGGAGCGGCACTTCCCGCCGGAGCAGGTGCGCATGTTCGTCGCCGTCGGCCCGACGCAGTGCAACCGCATACGCGCCGAACGCTTCGAGCAGGCGCGGCGTCGCGGCTATGGCTTCGTCGGCTATGTCAGCTCGCGCGCGCAGGTCGCCGCCGATGTGCAGATCGGCGAGAACGTCTCGATCGGCGAGGGAACGATCGTCCATCCGTTCGTGCGCATCGGCGACGACGTGCACATCGGCACCGCCAGCGTCATCAGCCATCACTGCCTGCTCGGCGATCACAGTTTTCTGGCGGTCGGCTGCCTGCTCGCCGGCAACGTCAAGGTCGGCCCGCGCAGCTTCCTCGGCGCCCGCGCGACGGTGCGCGACCACGTGGCGATCGGCGAAGCGAGCGTCATCGGCACCGGCGTGACGGTGCTGCGCAACACCGCGCCGTCGAGCGTGCTGGTGGCGCCCGAGCCGGTGCTGCTGCCGGTCGACAGCGCCAGCGTCAGGCTTTGAGACCGGCGTCACATGAAACGGCCGACCGCGCGCGAGGCGCTGGCCCGCGAATGGCGCCCGCGGCCGGTATCGGCTAACGTCGGCTGATGAACTCCTTGACCTCCATCGACGCCACCGCCGCGCTGCTCGCCGGGCAGGACTACGTCGCCGACCGCCAGCTGGCCACGGCGGTGTTCCTGGCGCTGAAGCTGAAGCGGCCGCTATTCCTCGAAGGCGAGCCGGGCACCGGCAAGACCGAGATCGCCAAGGTGCTGTCGGCAGGCCTCGGCGCCGAGCTGATCCGGCTGCAGTGCTACGAGGGGCTCGACGTGAACGCCGCCGCCTACGAGTGGAACTATGCGCGGCAGATGCTGGAGATCCGGCTGGCGGAGGCGAAGGAGACGGCGCGCGAGCAGCTGGCCGAGGGCCTTTTCACCGGCCGCTTCCTGATCGAGCGGCCGCTGCTGCGCGCGCTGCTGCCGCACGCGGTGCCGCCGGTGCTGCTGATCGACGAGCTCGACCGCACCGACGAACCGTTCGAGGCCTACCTGCTCGAGGTGCTGTCGGACTTCCAGATCACGATTCCGGAATGGAAGACCGTGCGGGCAACCGAGCCGCCGGTGGTGGTCGTCACCTCCAACCGCACGCGCGAGATTCACGACGCGGTCAAGCGCCGCTGCATCTACCACTGGGTCGACTATCCGTCGGCGGCGCGCGAGCTGCAGATCGTCGGCCGCAAGGTGCCCGATGCGAAGGAGGCGCTGTCGCGGCAGATCGTCGCCTTCGTGCAGCACCTGCGCACGATCGACCTGTACAAGCTGCCCGGCGTGTCGGAGACGATCGAGTGGAGCCGGGCGCTGCTGGCACTCGATGCGGTGGCGCTCGACGCCGACACCGTCAACAACACGCTCGGCGTGCTGCTCAAGTACCAGGACGACATCGCCAAGGTGCAGGGCAGCGAGGCGGCGCGGCTGGTCGAGAAGATCCGGCGGGAAGTCGCCGCCTGAGCGCCGGCCGATGCTGCCGGCCTCGTCCGTCGAATCGCTGCCCGGCCGGCTGGCCGAGAACGTCGTGCACTTCGCGCGCGTGCTGCGCGCAGCCGGCGTGCCGGTCGGCACCGACCGGGTGCTGCTCGCGCTGCAGGCGCTGAAGGTCGCCGGCATCGGCTCGCGGGTCGACTTCCACGCGGTGCTGGCCTCCTGCCTGATCGACCGCGCGCAGCACCGCCTGCTGTTCGAGCAGGCATTTCACATCTTCTGGAAGGATCCCGACCTGCTCGGCCAGATGCTGCGCCTGCTGCTGCCGCAGGTGAGCCAGAAGAAGGGCGGTGCGCCGCCGGGCCCGCCGGAGAACCGGCGGCTCGGCGAGGCACTGGCGCCGAAAGTGCAGCGGCCGCCGCAGCCGCAGCCGAGCGAGCGCATCGAGATCGACGCGCAGCTTTCGTGGACCGATCGCGAGCAGCTGCGCAAGGCGGACTTCGACACCATGAGCACGGCCGAGTGGGCGGCGGCGCGGCGCATGCTGGCGACGGTGGCGCCGTTTTTCGCGCAGCTGGCCACCCGGCGGCACGCCCCCAGCAGCCGCGGCAGCAGGCTCGACCTGCGCGCGGCACTGCGCGAGGCGGCCAGGCACGGCGGCGACAGCGCCGTGCTGCCGCGCCAGCAGCGGCGCACCCGCACCGAGCCGCTGGTGGTGATCGTCGACATCTCCGGTTCGATGAGCCGCTACTCGCGCATGTTCCTGCACTTCCTGCACGCGCTGGCCGGCAGCCAGCAGGCAGCCGACTATCGCATCCACGGCTTCGTCTTCGGCACGCGGCTGACCAACATCACCCGCCAGCTTCGCCACCGCGACCCGGACGAGGCGATCGCCGAGGTGGTGCGCGCGGTGGACGACTGGTCGGGCGGCACCCGCATCGCCGCCTGCCTGCACGAATTCAACCGGCACTGGGCGCGGCGCGTGCTGTGGGGCAGCCCGACCGTGCTGCTGGTGACCGACGGGCTGGAGCATGCGGCGATCGACGAGCTCGGCCGCGAGGCCGAGCGGCTTGCCAAGTCGTGCCGGCGGCTGGTCTGGCTGAACCCGCTGCTGCGCTACGACAGCTTCGAGCCGAAGGCGCGCGGAGTTCGCGCGCTGCTCGCGCACGTGTCAAGCTTTCTGCCGGTGCACAACATCGAGAGCCTGCAACGGCTGGCGCAGACGCTGGCCGGCGCCGGCCCGACACGCAAGGAGACCCGCAAGTGGAACTGAAGGGCGAACGGCTGCTGGCCGCCGACCGCGCCACCGCCTGGGCGGCGCTGAACGACACCGAAATGCTGAAGGGCTGTGTGCCCGGCTGCGAGAGCATCGTTGCCACCGGCGAGAACCAGTTCGACATCGCGATGACCGCGGCGGTCGGCCCGGTGAAGGCGCGCTTCAAGGGCAAGCTGGCGCTGGTCGACATCGACCAGCCGAACGCCTACACGATGAAATTCGAGGTCTCGGGCGGACCGACCGGGTTCGCCCGCGGCGATGCGCGGGTGACGCTCGCCGAGGTGTCGCCGACGCAGACGAAACTCACCTACGTGGCCAATGCCCACGTCGGCGGCAAGCTGGCGCAGGTCGGCTCGCGGTTGATCGACGCCGCTGCCGGTGCCACCGCCGACAAGTTCTTCGAGGCATTCGGCGCGCAGCTGGCGGCGCGCGGCGGGCCGTCCGCGCAGGCAGGTGCAGCACCGGCCGGGCCGGTGGCGCCGGCGAGGATCGGCTTCTTCAGCCTGCTGCTGGCCTTCCTGAAGCGGCTGTTCGGCCGCGGCTGAGCGAAGGTCGATCGGCGGGCGACACGACCCTGGCTTCAGCGCGCCAGCCGCCCGGTCACGGCGCGGAACAGCGCGAGGTAGCGTGCCGCCGCCTCGTCCCATGAGAAGTCCTGCGCCATCGCCCGGCGCATCAACTGCCGCCAGCGCGGCGGATCGGCGTGCAGCCGCTGCGCCCGGTGCAGCGCCGCGTGCAACGCCGCTTCGGTGGCGCTGACGAACGCAAAGCCGGTGGCGCGGTCGGCCTGCAGATTCGCCTCGGAGGCGTCGACCACCGTGTCGGCCAGCCCGCCCACCGCGTGCACCACCGGCGCCGAGCCGTAGCGCAGCCCGTAGAGCTGGGTCAGGCCGCAGGGTTCGTAGCGCGAAGGCACGGCGACCACGTCGGCGCCGGCGATGATCCGGTGCGAAAGCGCATCGTCGTAGCCGAAGCTGACCGACACGGCCTCCGGCAGCTCGCCGGCCAGCTGCGCCAGGTCGCGCTCGATCTGCGGGTCGCCGCTGCCGAGCAGCGCCAGCTGCACGCGCTCGCCGGCGAGCTGGCGCATCGACTGCACCAGCAGGTCGACGCCCTTCTGGTAGGCGAGCCGCGTGACCACCCCCACCAGCATGGCCTGCGGGTCGGCCCGCAGGCCGAGCGAGCGCTGCAGCGCCGCCTTGACCTGCGCCTTGCCGGCCAGGTTGCCGCTGTCGTAGCGGGCCTCGAGGTGCGGGTCGGTCGCCGGATTCCACACCGTCGTGTCGACGCCGTTCAGGATCCCCGCCAGCACCGGCGAGCGCCGCATCAGCAGCCCCTCGAAGCCGCAGCCGAAGGCCGAGGTCTGGATCTCGTGCGCGTAGGTCGGGCTGACGGTGGTCAGCTGGTCGGCGTAGTACAGCCCGGCCTTCATGAACGAGCCCTTGCCGTGGAACTCGAGGCCCTCGGGAGCGAAGGTCGAGCGGGGCAGCTGCAGCTCGCCGAGCTGCAGCGGATCGAATTCGCCGACGAAGGCGAGGTTGTGCACGGTGAAGACGCTGGCCGGCCGCGGCCCGGGGTGCAGCGCCAGGTGCGCGCAGGCCAGCGCCGCGTGCCAGTCGTGCGCATGGACCAGGTCGGCGCGCCAGTCGCGATCGACATCGCCGCTGCCCAGATGCGCCGCCACCCAGCCGAGCAGGCCGAAGCGGCGCGGGTTGTCGGGCCAGTCGCCGCGGTCCGGCGTCAGGTACGGGTTGCCGGGCCGGTCGTACAGGAACGGCGAGTCGATCAGGTAGACCGGCAGGTC
The DNA here is from genome assembly GCA_016716275.1 of Burkholderiales bacterium. GTDB lineage: Bacteria > Pseudomonadota > Gammaproteobacteria > Burkholderiales > Burkholderiaceae_F > JADJWR01. The sequence continues at coordinate 334,014 of JADJWR010000003.1, forward strand.
GAGGCCCGGCAGCCGACCGCGCCGCACTTCGACCGTCGCCGCGCCGAAGGTGCTGCCCAGGCTCGCCACCACGCGGGCAGCTTCGAGCGCCTCGAGCAGCGGCGGATAGCCGGGCAGCAGCAGCCGCACGTCGGCGCCGGCACGCGCCAGCGCCGGCGGCAACGCCGCGACCACGTCGCCGAGGCCGCCGGTCTTGACCCACGGGAAGATCTCGGCGGCGACCTGCAGCAGTCTCATGCCGCCGCCCGCCGGCTGCCCTCGCGCGACCGCCATCGTCAGAGCTTGGCCAGCATGCTGCGGGTGATCAGTGTGATGCCTCCCGGTGTGCGGCGGAAGTGACGGGCGTCTTCCTGCGGATCCTCGCCGATCACCATGCCGTCGGGGATCCGGCAGCCGCGGTCGGCCACCACGCGGGTCAGCCGCGTGCGGCGGCCGACCTCGACGCCGGGCAGCAGCACCGACCAGTTCACCGTCGACCACGAGTGAACGCGGCAGTTGGAGAACAGCAGCGAGCGGAACAGGGCGCCAGAGATGATGCAGCCGCCGGAGACCATCGATTCGACCGCCACACCGCGCCGGTCCGCCTCGTTGTGGACGAACTTCGCCGACGGCAGCTGCTCCTGGTAGGTCCAGATCGGCCAGTTGCGGTCGTACAGGTTCAGCTGCGGCTTGGTCGCCGTCAGGTCGATGTTCGCCTCCCAGTAGGCGTCGATCGTGCCGACGTCGCGCCAGTAGGGCGCCTCGCCGTCCTCGCTGCGCACGCAGGCGTCCTCGAACGGCTGCGCGTAGGCCACCCCTTGCGCCACCGCCGCCGGCACCAGGTCGCGGCCGAAATCGTGCACCGACTGCGGATCGGCGGCATCGCGCGCCAGCTGCTCGTACAGGTACTCGGCATCGAACACGTAGATGCCCATGCTGGCCAGCGCGCGATCCGGCCGGCCGGGCATCGGCGGCGGCTGCGGCGGCTTCTCGACGAACTCGACGATCCGGCCCTCGTCGCCGACCGCCATCACGCCGAAGGCGCTCGCTTCGGCCAGCGGCACCTCGAAGCAGGCCACCGTGCAGCGCGCCTCGTGCTCGACGTGGAAGCGCAGCATCGCGCCGTAGTCCATCTTGTAGATGTGGTCGCCGGCCAGCACGACGATGTACTCGGGCGCCTCGGCGCGGATGATGTCGAGGTTCTGGAACACCGCGTCGGCCGTGCCCTGGTACCAGGTCGTCTCGTCGATGCGCTGCTGCGCCGGCAGCAGGTCGACCCACTCGTTCAGCTCCGGCTTCAGGAACGACCAGCCGCGCTGCAGGTGGCGCAGCAGGCTGTGGCTCTTGTACTGCGTCAGCACGGCGATCCGCCGCAGGCCGGAGTTCAGGCAGTTCGACAGCGTGAAGTCGACGATGCGGAACTTGCCGCCGAAGTACACCGCCGGCTTCGAGCGGATGTCGGTGAGCTCGTGCAGGCGGCTGCCGCGGCCGCCGGCCAGCACCAGTGCGAGCGCCCGCTTGGGCAACTGGCTGACCGCGAACGGTTCGAGTTTCATCTGTTGTGCGCGTCGCCTCGACGGTTCAAGCGTAGCGCCGCCGGGCCGGCTCAGCCATCGGCCGGGTGCCGCCAAAGAGCCCGGATTTGACTGCGCGCAATGGCCCGCGGCGCGGGTCGGCGCGGCGGCGGTTCAGAAGACCATGCCCCGGGCGTCGATCCGCCAGACGTCCTCGACCTTGCCCTTGCGCACTGCGACGATCCAGTCGTGCAGGTTGACGGTCGGATCGCAGTGGCCGGGAATGAGCAGCGCCTTGGCGCCGAGCCGGATCGCCGGCCCGCTCTCGTCGATGCGGGTCAGCATCGAGTGCTCGTCGCTCACCGCATGGATGTGCCAGCCGGTGAAGGTCGGGCGCGCCGGGCCCGAGTCGGTCGAGAAGGCCTTCAGGCCGGCGTCGAGCGTCGCGCGGTCGCCGCGCAGGCTCATCACCGTGGCCAGGATGAACAGTGAGTGCTCGAACTGCGGCGCATCGGTGTCCGCCTGGTTGCGCGCGTAGTCGGCGTCCATGAAGATGAACGAGCCGGGCTGGATCTCGTCGTAGACGTCGCCGTTGGCGTCGTAGATGAAGGTGCCGGTGCCGCCGCCGGTGACGATCTCGCATGCCAGTCCGGACTCGCGCAGCTGCGACCGCGCGGCAGCCGCCTTGGCTGCCGCCCGCCGGGCGGCGTCGCGCCGCTCCGGCACGCCGCGCCGGTGCTGCGCCGAGCCGGCGTAGGCCTGCAGGCCCATCAGCGTCAGGCGCGGATGGCGCATCACCTCGCGCGCCAGTTCGACCGCCTCCTCCGGGGTGGCGACGCCGGCGCGGTTCTGGCCGACGTCGACTTCGACGTACACGTCGAGCCCCGCATCCTCCTCGGCACAGACCAGCGACAGCTGCCGCACGACGCTGAAGTCGTCGACGCACACGCCCAGTCGCGCGCCCGAGAACACCTTGGCGAGCTGCGCCAGACGGCGCAGCTTGCGCACGCCGACGATCTCGTTGGTGATCAGCACGTCGCGCACGCCGCCGCCGAGGAACACCTCGGCCTCGCCGATCTTCTGGCAGCACACGCCGACCGCGCCGGCGGCGACCTGCCGGTGGGCGATCTGCAGCGACTTGTGCGACTTGGCGTGCGGACGGACGCGCACGCCGGCCGCCGCGGCGGCGGCCATCATCCGCTCCAGGTTTGCGTCGAAGCGGTCGAGGTCGAGCACCAGCGCCGGCGTGTCGATGTCGGCCAGTTTGTCGCCCGGCTGCGCCGGCATCCAGTGGGAGCTCATGGGCGTCGAGTCTAGCCAAGCGTCGGGACGCCGCGGGATGGGGGCCAGCGGATCGCGCATCTGGGCGGTCCAGGTACGTTGCCTGCGGGCCGCCGAATGACGGACCGGGGGGCGCATGTATTGAACCGCGGGAGCCGGTGGCTCCGCATCACCGATGCACGGGGTGGCGGGCAGCCCCTCGGCCATTCATTAGACTGCCGGCCCTGACCATCAGGCGAGCAGCGAGATGAGCATCAAGAGCGACAGGTGGATCCGCCGCATGGCGGCGCACGGCATGATCGAGCCGTTCGAGCCCGGCCAGGTGCGCGCCGTCGACGGCCGCAAGATCGTCAGCTACGGCACCTCGAGCTACGGCTACGACATCCGCTGTGCCCGCGAATTCAAGATCTTCACCAACATCAACTCGACCATCGTCGACCCGAAGGCCTTCGATCCGAACTCGTTCGTCGACTTCGTCGGCGACGTGTGCATCATTCCGCCGAACTCGTTCGCGCTGGCCCGCACGGTCGAGTACATGCGCATCCCGCGCAACGTGCTGACCATCTGCCTCGGCAAGAGCACCTACGCCCGCTGCGGCATCATCGTCAACGTCACGCCGCTGGAGCCCGAGTGGGAGGGGCACGTGACGCTGGAGTTCTCGAACACCACGCCGCTGCCGGCGAAGATCTACGCTGGCGAAGGCTGCGCCCAGGTGCTGTTCCTGGAGAGCGACGAGGTCTGCGAGGTCTCGTACCGGGACAAGGGAGGCAAGTACCAGGGCCAGACAGGGGTGACGCTGCCGAAGGCCTGACGGCCCCGGGCGTGCCGGGGCCGGGCCATCGAGCGGCGCTGCGCCTCGCCCGGCTTCAACCGAGATTGATCGGCACGAAGATCTGCGTGTCGTCGCGCTGGATCAGCAGCGCGACGTGTTTCGGCTTGCCCGCCAGCACCGAGCGCACCTCGTCGACCGAGGCGATCGGCCGGCCGTTCAGCGACAGCAGCACGTCGCCCGGCCGGATCCCCGCACGGGCGGCGGCGCCCTGGACGTCCTCGACCACCAGGCCGTGATCGAGCCCCGCCTGTCGCTTCTCGCCTGCCGACAGCGGCCGCACCGCCAGCCCGAGGGCGCCCGGGGCCGGCTCGCCGGCCGCTGCGACCGGCGCCTGCTCGGCCTTGCCGAGGGCCACCTCGGTCTCGCGGCTGCTGCCGTCGCGCCAGACCGTCAGGCGCACTTTCTGGCCGGGCGAGGCCATGCCGACCCGACTGGCGACGTCGGCGCCGGTGCGTATCGCATCGCCGTCGATCCGCGTGATCACGTCGCCGGCTTTAAGGCTCGCCTTTTCGGCGGCGCTGCCGCGGGTGACGGTGGTGACCACCGCGCCGTCGTGCGAGGCGAGGCCGAAGGACTCGGCGAGCGCCGGACTCAGGTCCTGCAGCCGCACGCCGAGGCGCGCATGCTCGACCTTGCCATGGGCGACGATCTGCTCCTTGACGCGCAGCGCCACGTCGATCGGGATGGCGAAGGCCAGGCCCTGGAAGCCGCCGCTTTGCGAGTAGATCTGGGCGTTGATGCCGATCACGCGGCCGCTGGCGTCGAACAGCGGTCCGCCGGAGTTGCCCGGGTTGACCGCCGCGTCGGTCTGGATGAACGGCACGTGGCCTTCACCGGGCAGCGAGCGGCCCTTGGCGCTGACAATTCCCTGGGTGGCGGTCTGCTCGAGGCCGAACGGCGCGCCGATCGCCAGCACCGGGTCGCCGACCGCCACCTCGCGCTCGTGGCCGAGCGCCACCACCGGCAGGTTCGCGGCATCGACCTTCAGCACCGCCACGTCGGTGGCCGGATCGGCGCCGAGCACCCTGGCGCGGAACTCGCGGCGGTCCGACAGCCTGACCGTCACCTCCTTGGCGTCGCGCACCACGTGCGCGTTGGTCAGGATCAGCCCGTCGGCGCTGACGATGAAGCCCGAGCCCTGGCCGCGGAACGGCGTGGCCGGCGGCATCGGCCGCAGGCCGGGCAGGCCGCGGAAGAACTGCAGGAACGGATCGCTGGAGAAGTCGGGCATCTGCCCGCCGCCGGCCTCATGCGTGCCCTGCACGGTGATGCCGACCACGGCCGGGCCGTAGGACCTGACGATCTCGCGGTAGCTCGGCATGCCGGCCGGCGTCGTGCCAGCAAGCTCGGTCACCGGTGCGGGGGCGGCCGGCGCAGTCGCGGCGGCCGGCTGCTGCAGCATCTGGCTGACTCCAAGCGCGCCGGCGCTGCCGACGGCGAGCAGGCCGGCGGCGAGCAGGGCGGCGGGAACGGGCTTCAGATTCATCGGGGCTCCTGGACGGGTATGCGTCGCGCGAATCGCTCCGCTCGACAGCCAATCTAGGTGTTCGCGATGAGCCCTCGGTTAGCGCCCGGTTAGGCGAAAGTTAAGCCGGGCGGCGTGGCAGGACGACCTCGGCGCGCAGGCCGCCGAGCGGTGAATCGTCGAGGCGCACCGTGGCGGCGTGGCGCTCGGCGATCGCGCGGACGATCGCCAGCCCGAGGCCGCTGCCGACCGTGCCTTCGCCGCTGCGGCGATAGAAGCGGTCGAACACCCTTGCCCGCTCCGCCGCCGGGATTCCCGGCCCGCTGTCGTCGACGCGCAGGATCACGCCATCATCGCCGGCGGCCACCTGCACGCGGACGCGGCCGTTGCGTCCGGCGTGCCGGACCGCGTTGTCGACCAGGTTGCGCGCCAGGATGCGCAGCGCCGCGGCATCGGCGCGCGCCTGCTGCAGCGGCGGCGCATAGAGCTCGAGCTCGACGCCGCTGGCCACTGCCAGGGCGATCGCATCGGCGGTCGCCTGGCGCACCGGCTCGACCACGTCGGTGTCCTGCAGCGCGCTGTCGGCACCGCCCGGCTCGGCGCGCGCCAGCGCCAGCAGTTGCTCGACCAGCCGCTGCATCCGCTCGGTGCCCTGGCCGAGTTCCTGCAGTGCCTGGGCGCGGGCGCTGTCGTCGGGCGCCCGGCGGACGAGGTCGACCTGCAGCTTCAGCGCGGTCAGCGGCGAGCGCAGTTCGTGCGCCGCATCGGCGACGAAGGCGCGCTGGGCGTCGAGCGAGCCGCGCAGCCGGTCAAGCAGCGCGTTCAGCGCGCTGCCCAGCGGGGCCAGCTCGGCCGGCAGTCCGGCCAGCGGCAGCGGCGTCATCGACTCGGCATCGCGGGCGCGGACCGCGGCGACCAGGTTGCGCAGCGGCGCCAGCGACACGCCGAGCAGCCACCACACGGCAAGCGCGATCAGCGGCGCGGCGATCGCCAGCGGCGCGACGCTGCGCCAGGCCGCCGCGGCAGCCAGCCGCTGGCGCACCGACAACGGCTGCGCCACCTGGATCACCCGGCCGCGAGAGGAGGTGCTGAAGACCCGCCAGCGGCGGCCGTCGAAGTCGACGTCGGCGAAACCGAGCACCGCCGATCGCAGCAGGCCGGGCCGGCGATGCGAGGAGTAGCTGACCGCGCCGTCGCCGGTCCACACCTGCACCACGTAGTCGAAGGTCGGATCCTCGAGGGCGGCGCGCTCGGCCTCGGCGATCGCCCCCTGGTCGCGCAGCGACAGCGCCATCTGCCGCAGCTGGTAGTCGAAGATGGCGTCGGTCTCGGCGAGCACGCTGCGGTAGCTGACCGTGCCGACCACCGCCGCCGCCGCCGCGGCCAGCGACAGCAGGAACAGCAGCAGGCGGCCACGCAGCGAGCTCACGCCGGCGACTTCGGCGGGCCGACGTAGTAGCCGACGCCGCGCACGGTGTGGATGAAGCCGTCGCCGAGCTTGCGGCGCAGCTGGTGCACGTACACCGAGATCGCGTTGCTCTCCAGCTCCTCGCCCCAGCCGTACAGCCGGTCCTCGAGCTGGGCGCGCGACAGGATCGCGCCCGGGCGCAGCATCAGCGCCTCGAGTACCGCGTACTCGCGGGCCGACAGCGCCAGCGGCACGCCGTCGCGCCTGACCTCGCGGGTGGCCGGATCGAGCGTCACGTTCTCGACCGTCAGCGCCGGCTCGGCGCGGCCGGCGTGGCGGCGCAGCACGGCGCGGATGCGCGCCAGCAGCTCGTCGAGCTCGAACGGCTTGACGATGTAGTCGTCGGCGCCTTCGTCGAGGCCGCGCACCCGGCTGGCCAGCGTGTCGCGGGCGGTCACCACGATCACCGGCGTGCGGTCGCCGCGCGCGCGCAGCGCCTGCAGCACCTCGATGCCGTCGCGGCCCGGCAGGCCGAGGTCGAGCAGCGCCAGGTCGAAGCGCTCGGACGACATCGTGGAGTCGGCGGCGCGGCCGTCGCGCACCCAGTCGACAGCGAAGCCGGCCTGGCGCAGCGCGCCGCGCAGGCTCTCGCCGATCATCCGGTCGTCCTCGACGAGCAGCAGTCGCATGGGCAGGCCGACGCGCCGCGCGCGTTCTGGTGGGCCGCCATTGTGCCCGCGGCACGTTAGGCCGGCGTTAGGACCGATAATCCGGCCCTCGAGGCCGCCGGCTGCCGACCATGCTCACGCGATTCCGCTTCCCGATCGTCATCATCGACGAGGACTTCCGCTCGGAAAACGCCAGCGGGCTGGGGGTGCGCGCACTGGCCAAGGCGATCGAGGGCGAGGGCGTCGAGGTGATAGGCGTCACCAGCTTCGGCGACCTGTCGAGCTTCGCCCAGCAGCAGAGCCGCGCCTCGGCCTTCATCGTGTCGATCGACGACGAGGAGTTCAACGTCGGCGGCAACGACGAGGTCAACCCGGCGCTGCACCGGCTGCGCCAGTTCGTGGCCGAGATCCGCCGGCGCAACGCCGACATCCCGATCTTCCTGTACGGCGAGACGCGCACCTCGCGGCACATCCCGAACGACGTGCTGCGCGAGCTGCACGGCTTCATCCACATGTTCGAGGACACGCCGGAGTTCGTCGCCCGCTACATCGTGCGCGAATCGCGCGCCTACCTCGACGCGCTGGCGCCGCCGTTCTTCCGCGCGCTGACCCACTACGCGCAGGACGGCTCCTACTCGTGGCACTGCCCGGGGCACTCGGGCGGCGTGGCGTTCCTGAAGAGCCCGGTCGGGCAGATGTTCCACCAGTTCTTCGGCGAGAACCTGCTGCGCGCCGACGTGTGCAATGCGGTCGAGGAGCTCGGCCAGCTGCTCGACCATACCGGCCCGGTGGCGGCCAGCGAGCGCAACGCCGCCCGCATCTTCGGCTGCGACCAGCTGTTCTTCGTCACCAACGGCACCTCGACCGCCAACAAGATCGTCTGGCACTACATGGTGGCGCCGGGCGACGTGGTGGTGGTCGACCGCAACTGCCACAAGAGCGTGCTGCACGCGATCATCATGACCGGCGCCATTCCGGTGTTCCTGATGCCGACACGCAACCACTACGGCATCATCGGCCCGATCCCGAAGAGCGAGTTCGAGCCGGAGTCGATCCGCCGCAAGATCGCCGCCCACCCGCTGATCGACGGTGACCCGGGCAGGCCGCGCGTGCTGACCATCACGCAGAGCACCTACGACGGCATCGTCTACAACGTCGAGACCATCAAGAGTCTCCTCGACGGCGTGATCGACACGCTGCACTTCGACGAGGCCTGGCTGCCGCACGCTGCCTTCCACGGCTTCTACCGCGACATGCACGCGATAGGCAGCGGGCGGCCGCGCAACCGGCAGTCGATGATCTTCGCCACCCAGTCGACCCACAAGCTGCTGGCCGGGCTGTCGCAGGCCTCGCAGATCCTGGTGCAGGACTCGGAGGCCGAGAAGCTCGACAGCTTCCAGTTCAACGAGGCGTACCACATGCACGTGTCGACCTCGCCGCAGTACGCCATCATCGCCAGCTGCGACGTCGCCGCGGCGATGATGGAGCCGCCCGGCGGCAAGGCGCTGGTCGAGGAGTCGATCGACGAGGCGCTCGACTTCCGCCGCGCCATGCGCAAGGTCGACGCCGAGCTCGGCGAGTCGTGGTGGTTCAAGGTGTGGGGGCCGGAGAAGCTGGCCGAGGAGGGCATGGGCCGGCGCGAGGACTGGTTGCTGAAGACCGGCGACAAGTGGCACGGCTTCGGCAGGGTGGCGCCGGGCTTCAACATGCTCGACCCGATCAAGGCGACCATCATCACGCCGGGCCTCGCCCTCAACGGCTCCTTCACCGATCCCGGCATCCCGGCGTCGATCGTCACCAAGTACCTGGCCGAGCACGGCATCATCGTCGAGAAGACCGGGCTGTACTCGTTCTTCATCATGTTCACCATCGGCATCACCAAGGGCCGCTGGAACACCATGGTCACCGAGCTGCAGCAGTTCAAGGACGACTACGACAACAACCAGCCGCTGTGGCGGGTGATGCCGGAGTTCCTGCGCGCCCACCCGGCCTACGAAAGCAAGGGCCTGCGCGAGCTGTGCGACGAGATCCACGCCGTCTACCGCGACAACGACGTCGCCCGGCTGACCACCGAGATGTACCTGTCGGAGATGGTGCCGGCGATGACGCCGGCGGCCGCCTACGCGAAGATGACCCACTGGGAGGTCGAGCGGGTGCCGATCGACGCGCTCGAGGGCCGCGTCTCGGCGGTGCTGCTGACGCCGTATCCGCCCGGCATCCCGCTGCTGATCCCCGGCGAGCGGGTGAACAGCAGCATCGTCAACTACCTGAAGTTCGCGCGCGAGTTCAACCGCCGCTTCCCCGGCTTCGAGACCGACATCCACGGCCTGGTGAAGCAGAGAAACGGCGGTGCGGTCGAGTATTTCCTGGACTGCGTGCGAACGTCTTGAGCCGCCGCATTCGGCACCGCTTCTTGCCGCCAGCGGCGGCGCCCGGACACGCAAGGATCTCCATGAGAAGTCTGCTTCGCCTCGCTGCGCTCGTGCTGCCGCTGCTGACGCTTGCTGGCGTGCAGGCGCAGGACAAGCCGCCGATCAACGCCGGTCCGTACGTGCCGTCGCCCGACAGCGCGGTCTCCGCGATGCTGCGCGAGGCGCAGGTCGGGCCGGACGACTTCCTGATCGACCTCGGCTCCGGCGACGGCAAGATCGTACGCACGGCGGCCAAGGTGTTCGGTGCGCGCGGGCTGGGCGTCGAGATCCAGGAGCCGCTGGTCGCGCTGTCGAACGAACTTGCCAAGAAGGAAGGCACGGCCGACCGCGTCAGCTTCGTCAGGCAGGATCTGTTCAAGACCGACCTGTCGCCGGCCACCGTCGTCACCCTGTACCTGCTGCCGCACACGGTGAACCTGCTGCGCGCCAAGCTGCTCGACGAACTGCGGCCGGGCGCCCGCGTGGTCGCGCACGACTACGGGCTGGCAGGCTGGCTGCCGCAGAAGGTGGTCGAGCTGGAGGATCCGGAGAAGGTCGCCATCAGCGGCGTCGCGCGCACCGTCATCTACCTGTACGTGGTGCCGGCGAAGGTCGCCGGCACCTGGAGCGTGTCGGTGCCGCCGACCGTGGCGAAAGGTCCGATGCGGCTCGAGCTGACGCAGCAGCTGACCAGCATCGCCGGCGAGGCGCTGATCGACGGCAAGACGGTGCCGCTGGCCGACGCCCGCCTGGTCGGCGACGAAATCTCGTTCGACCTGCCGGGCCGCGACGCGGTGTTCCGCGGCAAGGTGCGCGGCAGGACCATCGAAGGTTCGGTCGAATCGGCCGGCGTGCGGGCGCCTTGGCGGGCGACGCTGGGCCGCTGAGCCGCCCGTCCGGAGCGGTCAGCCCGCGGTCGAGTCCGGTGTACCTGACTGCCAGCGACCGTCGGCCTGCAGCCGCTCGATGTCCGCCGGCAGCATGGCGAATTCGGTCAGCGACTTGGTGACGATCGCGTTCGCTGACGCCGGCCGCGGCGGCAGCCTGTGCCCGGTGAATGCCTCGATCAGCATGCCGAGTTCGTCGAAGCCCAGGTGCAGCCGCGCCGTGGTGCCGCCGGTGAGCCGGCCGTTCAGTTCGTAGACGTTGAAGACGCCGCTGCCGTCGCGGCGGCCCTGCAGGTTCAGCGCGCCGACCCAGCCTGCGGCGGCGAAGGCCTCGGCGTAGCGGCGCGCGACGTCGTCGACGCCGCGCTCGTCGAGCCGCCAGGTCCGCTCGAGGCGGCCCATCACCAGCTCGACCACCGTGCACAGCAGGCCGCGGATCCGGCGGTCCGGGCCGATCACGGCCTGGCAGGCGATCTGCTGCAGCGCCGGCGCGTGGAACAGCGGCGTGCCGTCGCGGGCCAGCTCGCGCCAGCTCGTCAGTCCCGCCTCGGGCTCGAGATAGGGCTGCAGCAGATAGTCCGGCAGCGCGGCGAAGGCCGCCAGTTGCCGCTCGTCGTAGACGATGCGCACGCCGCGCGAGCCGTTGCCCCGCCGCGGCTTGGCGACCAGCGGATAGCCGTGCCTGGCGAGCAGGTGCCCGATCGCCGCCGCGTCGTCTGCAGGCGCGCTGTCGGCGTAAGGCAGCGCGTGCGCGCCGGCGAACTCGCGGCTGGCCCACTTGTCGCCGAGGATGCGGGCGAGCCGGCTCGGTCCGACCGGAATCGCCGGGGCCAGCTGCGGCCGGGCTTCCTTGAACTGCGCCAGCGCCAGCACGTCGTCGTCGCGCCCAGGCAGGACGAGGTCGGGCCGCTCGTCGCCAAGCACCGACGACAGCCGTGCCAGGTAGGCGTCGCCGCTGGCCGCCGGCGGCGCCAGGTAGGCGCGATCGCAGCGGAAGTTGCTCGCCGCGTCCGCCGTGCTGTTGATGCCGACGACCTCGATGCCGTCGCGCCGCCCGTGCAGGCTGTCGAGGATGTTCTGGCCGACCAGGCTGCCGACGCTGGAGATGACGATGCGGATCATCGTGCGGTCGCCGCGCTCTGCGGGTGCCGATCCCTGGTCGCTCTTGGCGCGGTCCGCGCCGCCTACAGGCTCTGCGCGCAGTCGACCGAGAACAGCTCGACCGCCGAGGCGATGCCCTTCAGCGCCACCGGCTCGAGCACCTCGACCTGCACGTCGGGCGGCAGCGCCTGCAGCGTCGCCTGGTCGATCAGGATGGTTCGCCCGGCGACCTTGGTGTGCCCCTCCAGTCGCGCCGCCAGGTTGACGGTATCGCCAACGCAGGTGTAGGTGGCGCGGCTCTGCGTGCCGGTGTAGCCGGCGATCATCTCGCCGGAGGCGATGCCGACGCCGATGCGGATCGGCGCCTTGCGCGCGGCGCTGCGATCGACGTTCAGCAGCTCGATCATCTCGATCATCTCCAGCGCCGCGCGCACCGCGGCCAGTGGCGCGTCGGCGAGCGGCAGCGGCGCGCCGAACACCGCCATCAGGCCGTCGCCGATCATCTGGTTGACCACGCCGCCGTGGCCGCTGATCGCATCGAACATCAGCGTGTAGTAGGTGTTGAGCAGCTCGATCGTCTCGTCCGGCGGCTGGCTGGCGCACAGCGAGGTGAAACCGCGGATGTCGGAGAACATCACCGTCGCCTCGACGTGCTTGCCGCCGAGAGCGAAGCCCGACTGCTGCAGGTCCTGCGCCACCTCCGAGGTGGCGAAGCGGCGCACCAGCTCGCGCTGCGCATCGCGCAGGCGCTTCTTCTCGAGGCTGGAATTGACGCGCGCCTTCAGCAGCACCGGGTTGACCGGCTTGTGCAGGTAGTCGTCGGCGCCCAGTTCGATGCAGCGTACGACGGCATCGAGTCCCTCGACCGCCGAGGTGACGATCACCGGCAGGTCGTGCAGCCGCGAATTGCCAAGCAGCCGCTCGAGCACCTGGAAGCCGTCCATCTCGGGCATCGCGATGTCGAGCAGCATCAGGTCGAACGGCTCGTGCTCCAGCATCTCGAGCGCCACCCGGCCGTTCTCGGCGCCGCTGGCGCGGTGACCCATCAGCTCGAGGCTGCGGATCAGCAGCAGGCGGTTGACCTTGTTGTCGTCGGCCACCAGCAGGCGGGCGCCGCTCTCAGCCACGGGCCAGCTCCTTCAGCACTGCCGCCGCATCGGCATAGGCGGCGTCGACCGCGGCAATCGCCTCGGCGTCGCGCGCCGGGTCGGCGTCCAGTCCCGCCAGCTCGAGCGCGCGGGCCAGCCGGCCAAGCGTGGTCGCGCCGAAGGTCATGCCGTTCGACTTCAGCGAGTGCGCCGCGCGGCGGAAGCGCTCGCCGTCAGTGGCCGCGCGGGCGGCGCGCAGTTCCGCCAGCATCGCCGGCGCCTCGGCGAGAAACGTGTCGACCAGCTCGGCCACGAACTCGGCACCCGCCGTGTCCTGCAGTTCGCGAAAGACGGCCAGATCGATGGCGTCGCGCATCACCTCAGCCTCCCTTTCGCGCCGTCGCCTGCATCAGCGCCTCGACCAGCTGCTCGACGCGGATCGGCTTGGTGATGTAATCGTCCATGCCGGCGTCGATGCACATCTCGCGGTCGCCGGCCATCGCGTTGGCGGTCATCGCGACGATGCGCGGCCGCCGGCCCGCTGGCCACTTCGCGGTGATGCGGCGCGACGCCTCCAGCCCGTCCATCTCCGGCATCTGCACGTCCATCAGCACCACGTCGTAGGTCTGCCGCCCGACCGACTCGACGGCCTCGAGCCCGTTGGAAGCGAGGTCGGCGCGGTAGCCCATCTGCTGCAGGATGCGCAGCGCCAGCTTCTGGTTGACCGCGTTGTCCTCGGCCAGCAGGATGCGCAGCGGGTGGCGTTCGGCCAGGGTGGCGTCGATCTTCGGCCCCGCCGCCCGGTCCGGCTCGCGACGGGCCGCCTCCCTCGCCAGCAGGCCCACCAGCGTGTCGAAGAGCTGCGACTGGCGCACCGGCTTGGCCAGGTGTGCGCTGAACACGCGCTCGACGTCGCCCTCGCGCCTGCCGAGCGAGCTGAAGAGCACGCGCGGCAGGGCGGGCCGCAGCTGCTTCATGCGCTGCGCCAGTTCCAGTCCGTCCATCTCCGGCATGTGCATGTCGAGGATCGCCACGTCGAACGCTTCGCCCTGCTCCACCCAGCGCAGCGCCTCGGCGGGCGAGTCGGTTTCGCGTACCACCATGCCCCACTTGCCGGCCTGCAGGCTGAGCACCCGCCGGTTGGTGGCATTGTCGTCGACCACCAGCAGGCGCCGGCCTTGCAGTTCCGGTTGCGTGCCGACGAAGTCGCGGCTGCGCGCCGGCGGCAGCTCGGCCAACGGCGCGCGGATGGTGAAGCGGAAAGTCGAACCCTTGCCCGGCCCATCGCTTTCGGCCCACATGCGGCCGCCCATCAGCTCGGCCAGGCGCCTGCTGATCGCCAGGCCGAGCCCGGTGCCGCCGTACTTGCGGGTGGTCGACGAATCAGCCTGCGAGAACGACTGGAACAGCCGCCTCATCCCCTCCGGCGTCAGGCCGATGCCGGTGTCGCGCACCGCGAAGTTCAGTTCGACCTCGGCGGGCGCCGACGCTGCCGCCGACACGGTCAGCACCACTTCGCCTGCCTCGGTGAACTTCACCGCGTTGGCGAGCAGGTTCAGCAGCACCTGCCGCAGCCGGGTGACGTCGCCCCGTATCGCCCGCGGCACTTCGCCTTCGAAGAAGTAGGCGGTCTCGAGCCGCTTCTCGGCCGCTCGCGGAGCGACCAGGTCGAGCGCCGACTCGACGCACTCGCGCAGGTCGAGCGGCTGCGCCTCGATGTCCATCCGCCCGGCCTCGATCTTCGAGAAATCGAGGATGTCGTTGATGATGGTAAGCAGCGCGTCGCCGGAGTCGCGGATGATGGCGGCGAAGTCGCGCTGCTCGGCGGTGAGTTCGGTGTCGAGCAGCAGCCCGCTCATGCCGATCACCGCGTTCATCGGCGTGCGGATCTCGTGGCTCATGGTCGCCAGGAAGGCGCTCTTGGCCTCGTTGGCGGCCTCGGCGGCGGCGCGCGCGGCCTGCGTCTCGCGGAACATGCGGGCGTTCTGGATCGCGATCACCGCCTGGTCGGCGAAGGCCTTCAGCAACTGGATCTCGGCATCGGAAAACCCCGTTGCCGGCTGGCGGATCGCGTAGAGCCAGCCGACCGGGTGGTCCTGCCACAGCATCGGGGCAACCATCTGCGAGTACGGTCCGATGCCGAGCGCTTTCGCGACCCGGCCCACCGGGCCGCGTGCCTCGTCGGCCAGGGCATTGACGAAGTGCAGCGGCTGCCGGCGGCGGATGGCGTCGATCTGCACCAGGCCGTCGGCCAGCCCCGAGGCGACGATCTCGGTGACCCGGTCGCGTGCCGTGCCGTGATGGGCGGCGATGCGCACCCGGCCGCTGATGTCGTCGATCAGCAGGATGCCGTGCTCGGCGCTCGAGAAGAGCTTGCCGCAGCTTTCGAGGATCTTCTCGAACACCGGCGCGGCATCGGCGACCGAACTGCTGATCACGCTCAGGATCTCCGCCGACGCCGTCTGCCGCTCCAGCGCCTCGCGGGTCTCGTTGAACAGGCGCACGTTCTCGATCGCGATCAGGGCCTGGTCGCGGAACGACTCCGCGAGCGCGATCTCCCTGTCCGTGAACGCGCCCGGCTGCCGGTTGGTGAAACTGAGCAGGCCGACCGACTCGTCGTCGCGCAGCATTGGCAGCAGCAGCGCTGCCTTGATGCCGAACCTCTCGCCGATCTCGCGCTGGAACTCGGGCAGTTCGATCGCCGACCAGTCGGGCAGGTGCAGCATCTTCTTCTCGACCATCACCCGCGATGGGAAGTTCAGCCTGGGGTCGATCGGCAGGTCGGCGGGCAGGTCGGTGAGCGGCCCGTCCGGTGTCGCCGCCGCCACCACCGAGTAGGTGCTGCCGTCGCGGCGCATGACGAAGGCCGAGTCGCACACCAGCAGCTTGACCGCGTTGGCGACGATTGCCTCGAACACCGGCCGCACGTCGGTCAGCGACCGGCTCATCACGCGCAGGATCTCGGCGCTCGCGGTCTGGCTGGCCAGCGCCTCTTTGGTCTCGCGGAACAGGCGCGCATTCTGGATCGCGATCACGCCCTGGTCGGCGAAGGTCTGCAGCAGGTCGATGTCCTTTGCCGAGAAGGCCGAAGGGGCCCGGCGGGCGATCGAGATGCTGCCGATGCGCTGGCCCTCCCAGAACATCGGCGCCACCAGCAGCGAGTCGACGCCTGCCTTGTGCGCGAAGCGCCGGACGAGGTCGGGCACGCCCTCGTCGGTCCGCGCAGCGGGGTAGTACAACGGCCGGCGCGAGTCGAACGCCAGTCCGAGCACCGTCCTTTCGATCGGGCGCGGATAGCCGCGCGCGAAAGCGCCGTCGTGATCGCCGTGCACGGCGCCGACCTCGACCTGCTGCTGGTCGTCGACCACCAGAACGGCGCCGCCGTCGCACGTGATCAGCCGCTTGCAGCTGTCCATGATCTTCTCGAACACCGGCTTGGCGTCGGCCACCGAGCCGCTGATCACCTTAAGCACTTCCGCGGTGGCGGTCTGCCGTTCCAGCGCCTCGTTGGTCTCGCGGAACAGCCGCGCGTTCTGGATCGCGATCACCGCCTGGTCGGCGAAGGTCTGCAGCAGCCTGATCTGCTTGTCCGGGAACGTGCCGACCTCGGCGCGGCAGACGGCGATCGAGCCGATCACCTGGCCGTCGCGCAGCAGCGGCACGGCAAGGTTGCTTCGGTAGCCGGCCAGGCGGGCGGCGTCCTTGGCGGCGTACTGCGGATCGGCCAGCACGTCGGCGATCTGCACCGGCACCCGATCGCGGATCGCGCGCGCGGTGATCGTCGTGCCGTCGGCCGGCACCGGGAAGACGCTGCGCATCGCCTGGTCGGCCTCCGGCGAGACGCCGTGGTAGGCGGCAAGGTGCACGGTGTCCCCGTCCAGGCGGGTCACGCCGCTGACGACGGCGTTGCACAGCACCCGTGCCCTTTCGGAGATCGCCTCGAACACCGGCTGCACGTCGGTCGGCGAGGCGGAGATCACGCGCAGGATGTCGGCGGTCGCCGTCTGCCGCTCGAGCGCTTCCTTTGTCTCGGCGAACAGCCGCGCGTTCTGGATCGCGATAACTGCCTGGTCGGCGAAGGTCTGCAGCATCGCCAGTTCCTTGGCCGTGAACGGGCCTTTGGAGCGGGCCACGCCGATGGCGCCGATGCCGCGCTCGTCCCACAGCATTGGCGCGAAGGCCATCGACTGGTAACCGGCGAGCTTAGCCATCTTGCGCAGCACGCCGGGCACGTCGTCGCCGCAGGCCAGATCGGGCCAGTGCACCACCCGCCGCGCGGCGATCGCCCGCCCGGCGGGGGTGCGCTCCACCGGGGCAGGGAAGGTGGCGGCGACGACCTGGTGGGCGTTGCCGACATAGGCGGCGATCTGAAGCTGGCCGTGCTCGTCGACCAGCAGCACGTCCATCTCGTCGCTGCCGAACAGGCGATGGCCGCTGTCGAGGATCTTCTCGAACACCGGCTGCGTGTCGGCAACCGAACTGCTGATCACGCTGAGTATCTCGGCTGCGGCCTGCTGCTGCTCGAGCGCCTCGTTCGTCTCGCGGAACAGGCGCACGTTCTCGATCGCGATCACCGCCTGGTCGGTGAACGTCCTGAGCAGGCTGATGTCCTTGTCGTCGAAGGCCCCTGACTCAGGGCGCAGCACGACCAGGACCCCGATCGCCTCGCCGCCGCGCAGAAGCGGCGCGTAAAGGCCCGAGAGGAAGCCGTCCTTCAGTCCCATCTGGCGGACCATCGGGTAGCGCTGCGCGCCTTCCTCCAGGTTCGGCAGGTGGATCATGCGCATGTCGGAGATGCACGCGCCGACCGCGCTCTCGCGGTCGATCGGCCGGGCGATGCCCGTCAGCTTGCCGTTGCTCGCGTGGCCGCGATACTGGTTGCCCTCGGTCAGAAAGAGCACGACGCGGCTGCCATGGAAGAGATTGCTGCAATTGCTGATGATGGCGTCGAACACCGGCTGGGTGTCGGTCATCGATGTGCCGAGCACGCGCAGCACGGCCGCCGTCGCCGTCTGCCGTTCGAGTGCCTCCCGGGTCTCGTTGAACAGCCGCACGTTGTAGACGGCGATCACCGCCTGGTCGGCGAAGGTCTGCACCAGTTCGATCTCGCCCGGCGCGAAGGGCCGGACCTCGTTGCGCAGCAGGGAGATCACGCCGACCGCCTCGCCGGCGCGCAGCAGCGGCACCGCCAGCACGGTGCGGAATCCGTAGCGGACCTGCAGGTCGCGCACATCCGGGTACTCGGCATCGAGCAGCGGCACGACATCCTCGACGTGCACGCAACGGCGTTCCAGCGCTGCACGGCCGGCCACCGAGGTCGCCCGCTGCGGCAGCACCTCGGCGTGCGCATCGTCAAGGTACGCAGGCCCGTAACTGGTCATCGCGCGCAGCGCGCCATCTTCCATCAGCCAGACGCGGCTGCCGTCGGCGTGGCAGATCTGCCCCGCCCGCTGCGCCACTGCCTCCATCACCGGCCGCACGTCGGTCGGCGACTCGCTGATCACCTTCAGGATCTCGGCGGTGGCCGTCTGCCGCTCGAGCGCCGCCTTGGTCTCGTTGAACAGCCGCGCGTTGCGGATCGCGATCACCGCCTGGTCGGCGAAGGTTCGCAGCAGCGCGATCTCCTTGTCGGCGAACGGTTGCGCCGCATCGCGGCCGACGAAAATGGCGCCGATGCCGCGGCCTTCCCACAGCATCGGTGCGAAGACGATTGAGCGGATGCCGATCAGCCGGCAGCCGCGCCTGACGTACTCGGGCACGTCGGCTGCGTCGATGTCGGGAAAGTGCTTGACCGCGCGCTCCAGGATCGCGCTGCCCGTGCCCGACGCCTGGCTCAGCGGCAGCGGGAAGATGGCCTCGAAGCCCTCCCGGTTCGGGCCGGCGTAGGCGCCGAGGTGGACGGCGCCGTCCTCGCCGACCAGGTTCACGCCCATGTGCATGCCGCCGAACAGGTGGCCGCAGCTGGTCAGGATGCGGTCGAACACCGGCGCGGTGTCGGCCACCGAACTGCTGATCACGCTCAGCACCTCTGCCGAGGCCTTCTGCTGTTCGAGCAGCTGGTGCGTCTCCTCGAACAGTCGCGCGTTCTCGAGCGCCGTACCCATCGCCGCAGTGACCGTGGTGAGCAGCCGCACCTGAGCCTCGCCGAAGGCATGCTGGCGCTCGTAGTCCTCCAGGATGGCGGTGCCGAGGACGCGGTCGCCGCCGACGATTGGCACGAACAGGGCCGATTGGCTCGCGCCAGTGCCCTCGACCGGCTTCAGCCCGAGCGCATTCGCTTCGGCGCGGGTGCCGGTGACCAGCACCTCGCGATCGACCAGGATCCGGTCATAGACCAGGCCGGCAGGGATGTGGATCGGCCCGCCGTCGTAGCGCTTGCCGCGCTCGTAGACATAGAACGGATGGCCCAGACGCTTGTCCGCCTCCCACCACCAGATGCCGATGTCTCCGGTGTCGAAGACCTGGCGCAGCTTGTCGCCCACCAGGTCGACGATGCCGCGCAGGTCCAGATTGGCGGCGATGCCCTGCTGGATGCTGTTGATCACCGCCAGCTCGCCGGCGCGGCTTTCGGCCTGCGCCGTGCGCTCGGCCAACTGTCGTTCGAGATCCTCCTGCCTGCGCAGGTTGGCCAGCGCCACCGCGGCCTGGGCGGCGAGCGTGGTGAGCCGGTCGCGGTCGCCGTCGTCGAAGCGGCCGAACCTGCCCTCGATGTCGGCGTACAGGCAGCCGAGCAGTTGCCGCTGCGCCACCAACGGGGCGACCAGGCAACTGCGTTGATCGAGTGCTTCGGCATGGTCCGGACCGTGGCGCAGCGCGGTCCGACCGGTGCGCCGGGCCTCGTCCAGCCAGGGTTCGATGGCCTGCAGCAGCGCCGCCGGCGTCTCGCCATCGGGCACCCGGGCACCGGCGACATCGATGCCGCCCGCCGTCTGCAGCACCAGCAGCACGCGCCGGGCGCCGAGCAGTCCGGCTGCTTCCTCGATCAGCAACGCGTGCAGCGAGGCGCTGCTGGCCTGCTCGTTCAGGCGCCGGCCGGTGTCGACCAGGCGCTCGATGCTCTGCCGCCGGCTGGCCGTGCCGTGCAGGTGCGCGGCACGCATCCGGCCGGCGCCGGCGGGATTGCGCGCTGCGGTCGGCCCGTGCGCGGGCGGCCGCGCGGCACGCTCGGGCGGCGTCCGGCGCTGGCTCGAACTGCGCGGGCGCTTCGGCATCCGCCTCCCTCGCTGGAGCAGAGCTTTGGCTGGGAATCAGCCGGCAGAGGATGGTACACACCCAGGTCGGCAGCGGGCGGACAGCCACCCGTGCGCGCCGGCGGCGCAGCCGATACAGTCGCGCCTTGCCCGGCGCTTTGTGCCGTCGGCGCAGGCGAGAGGAATCGATCGATGACGGAAGCGCTGACCGGCTTCGCCGCCCTTGCGGTATTCGGCTTCATCGTGGCCTTCGGGCTGCTGATGCTGTTCATGGCGCTGGTGCAGCCGATCTGGTGCGTCATCGACTGCGCGATCGACCGCGGGCGCGGCGCCGCCGGCAAGGTCGTCTGGGTCGTCCTGCTGATCCTGCTGTGGGGCGTGGCCAACTGGTTCTACGGCGCGTTCGCCGCCGCCAACGCCACCCTGCGGTGGCTGACGCGGCTGGCATGGGCGTTCGCCATCGTGCTGCTGATCGCATTCGTGGCGATGTTCAGCATGCACGGCGAGTTCCGCCAGGGCATCGAGAAGGAGTGGCGCGACTACCGTGGCCTGCTGGTCCAGGACTCGCCGCTGCGCCGGCCGGGGGCGACCGCATGAGGTCGGGGTAAACTGGCGCTTCGCTGATGTAGGTCGTAGCGGGAGAGTGCATCCGCATGCGGATGCCGCCGAAGGCGCAATCTCACCCGGAATCGCTCAGGTTCAAGAACCGCTTCGTCACCGGCGACTCTGGAGAGACCGCGGCCGCAAGGCGCGCGGCGCCGAAGGGGCAGGGGCGCATCGACACCGCGGCTCCCGAACTCTCAGGCAAAAGGACAGAGGGGTGCGGGTCGGCAGATGCCGGCCTGCGCCCCTTTTTTCGTTCGGTGCCTGCCCGATGCTCAAGCGAACACCCCTGTACGAGATGCACGTCGCCGCCGGCGCCCGGATGGTCGACTTCGGCGGCTGGGAAATGCCGGTCAACTACGGCTCGCAGATCGAGGAGCACCACGCGGTGCGCCGGCATGCCGGCATGTTCGACGTCTCGCACATGCGCACGGTCGACATCGAGGGTGCCGCCAGCCGCGCCTTCCTGCGCCACCTGATCGCCAACGACGTCGACAAGCTGACCGCAGGGAAAGCCCTGTACTCGTGCATGCTGCGCGCCGACGGTGGCGTGCTCGACGACCTGATCGTCTACTGGCTGGGGGCCGACCGCTATCGCGCGGTGGTCAACGCCGCCACCGCCGAGAAGGACCTCGACTGGATGCACAAGGTGGCGCACGACGAGCGCTACCCGGTGTCGATCCTGCCGCGCCGCGAACTGGCGATGATCGCCGTGCAGGGGCCGCAGGCGCGGCCGCTGCTGAAGGAAGTGCTCGAAGGAATCGACGGCGACGCCGCCGCGGTGATCGACGTCCTGAAGCCGTTCAGCGCCAGGATGGTCGACGAATTCTTCATCGCCCGCACCGGCTACACCGGCGAGGACGGCTGCGAGGTCGTACTGCCCGCCGACGAGGTGTCCGAACTCTGGCGGAGGCTGCACGCGGTCAGCGTCGAGCAGTGCGGGCTCGGCGCGCGCGACACGCTGCGGCTGGAAGCCGGCATGAACCTGTACGGGCAGGACATGGACGAGACGGTGTCGCCGCTGGAGTCCGGCCTGGCGTGGACGGTCGACCTGAAGGAGCCGCGCGAGTTCATCGGCCGCGCCGCGCTCGAGCGACAGCAGGCCGCCGGCAACCTGCGCCAGCTGCTCGGCCTGAAGATGACCGAGCGCGGCGTGCTGCGCGCGCACCAGGCGGTGTCGACCGCGCGCGGTGCCGGCGAGATCACCAGCGGCACCTTCTCGCCGACGCTCGGCTGCTCGATCGCGCTGGCCCGCCTGCCTGCCGGCGTGGCGGTCGGCGATACCGTCGAGGTCGACCTGCGCGGCAAGGCAGTGCCGGCGCAGGTGGTCAAGTTCCCGTTCGTTCGCAATGGCAAGGCACTGGTCTAGCCGCCGGTCAAAACCTTTCGAGGAGCATCGATGCCGATCCCTGCTGACCTGAAGTACACCGAGTCCCACGAGTGGGTGCGCCGCGAGGCCGACGGCACCCTGACCATCGGCATCACCGAGTTCGCCCAGGAGGCGCTCGGCGACATGGTGTTCGTCGAACTGCCCGAGGCGGGCCGCAAGCTAGCCAAGGGCGAAGCCTGCGCGGTGGTCGAGTCGGTCAAGGCCGCCTCCGACGTCTACGCGCCGGTGGCCGGCGAGGTGGCGGCGGTGAATTCGGCGCTGACCGAGAAACCGGAACTGATCAACACCAGCGCCTTCGAGGCGTGGATGTTCAGGTTGAAGCCGGCCAACGCCGCCGACGTCGATGCGCTGCTCGACGCGGCGGCGTACCAGGCGAACGTCGACAAACAGAAGTGACGTTGCGCCTGGCGCGGCGTCATCCCGGCGCAGGCCGGGATCCAATTACCAACGGCTGAACTTGGGCCCCGGCCTTCGCCGGGGCGACGACGGAACTGACAGGGAATCTTCGATGAACGACCGCCTCCCGCAGACCCCGCTCGCCACGCTCGAGGCGCACGACGAGTTCGTCGCCCGCCACGTCGGGCCGAGCGACGAGGAAATCGCCGCGATGCTCGCCGCCATCGGCCACGATTCGCTCGGATCGATGGTCGACGCCATCGTGCCGGCGTCGATCCGCCTGCAGGCGCCGCTGGCGCTGCCGGCGGCGATCAACGAGCACGAGGCGCTGGCACGTTTGCGCGCGGTCGCCGAGAAGAACAAGGTGTTCCGCAGCTTCATCGGCATGGGCTACTACGGCACGCGCACGCCCAACGTCATCCTGCGCAACGTGCTGGAGAACCCGGCCTGGTACACCGCCTACACGCCGTACCAGGCCGAGATCTCGCAGGGGCGGATGGAAGCGCTGCTGAACTTCCAGACGATGGTCTGCGACCTGACGGGCATGGAGATCGCCAATGCCTCGCTGCTCGACGAGGGCACGGCGGCGGCCGAGGCGATGACGCTCGCCAAGCGCTCGTGCAGGAGCAGGTCGAACCTGTTCTTCGTCTCCGCCGACTGCCATCCGCAGACGATCGCCGTGGTGCGCACCCGCGCCGAGCCGCTCGGCATCGAGGTGCAGGTCGGCGACGATGCGGCCGCCGTGGCGGCCGATGCCTTCGGCGTGCTGCTGCAGTACCCGGCCAGCACCGGCGACGTGCGCGAGTACAAGGCGATCGTCGAGGCGGCGCACGCGCGCGGCGCGCTGGTGACGGTGGCCGCCGACCTGCTGGCGCTGACCCTGTTGGTGCCGCCGGGGCAGTGGGGCGCCGACATCGTGGTCGGCAACAGCCAGCGCTTCGGCGTGCCGTTCGGCTTCGGCGGGCCGCACGCGGCTTTCATGGCCTGCCGCGACGCCTTCAAGCGCTCGATGCCCGGGCGGCTGATCGGCGTGTCGGTCGACGCGCAGGGTGCGCCGGCCTATCGGCTGACGCTGCAGACGCGCGAGCAGCACATCCGCCGCGAGAAGGCGACCTCGAACATCTGCACCGCGCAGGTGCTGCTGGCGGTGATGGCGTCGATGTACGCCGTCTACCACGGCCCGCAGGGGCTGAGGCGCATCGCCGAGCGCGTGCACCGGCTGACCGCGATCCTCGCCGGCGGGCTGCGCCAGGGCGGCCTGAAGGTCTCCGAGCGGTTCTTCGACACGATCGTCGTGCGCGGCCTCGACGCCGCCAGCGTGCACGCGGCGGCGCGGGCCCTTCACGTGAACCTGCGCGATCTCGGCGCGGAGGCGGTCGGCATCTCGCTCGACGAGACCACCACCCGTGCCGAGCTCGAACTGCTGTGGCGCGTGTTCGGCGTACAGGCCAACGTCAACGAACTCGACGCGGCCGTGACCGACGCGTATCCGCCGTCGCTGGCGCGCCGCTCGGCCTACCTGACGCACCCGGTGTTCAACACCCACCACGCCGAGCACGAACTGCTGCGCTACCTGCGGCTGCTTTCCGACAAGGACCTGGCGCTCGACCGCACGATGATCCCGCTCGGTTCGTGCACCATGAAGCTGAACGCCACCGCCGAGATGATCCCGGTGACCTGGCACCAGTTCGCGCACCTGCACCCCTACGCGCCGGCGGCGCAGGCCGAGGGCTACCGGCAGATGATCGGCGAGCTGGAGCGATGGCTGGCCGAGTGCACCGGCTACGACGCGGTCAGCCTGCAGCCGAACTCGGGCGCGCAGGGCGAGTACGCCGGCCTGCTGGCGATCCGCGCCTACCACCGCGCCCGCGGCGATGTGCAGCGCGACGTCTGCTTGATCCCCGAGTCGGCGCACGGCACCAACCCGGCCAGCGCGCACATGTGCGGCATGCAGGTGGTGGTGGTGAAGTGCGATGCCGGCGGCAACGTCGACGTCGCCGACCTGCGTGCCAAGGCCGAGCAGCACTCGGCGAGGCTCGCCGCGCTGATGGTCACCTACCCGTCGACGCACGGCGTGTTCGAGGAGGCGATCCGCGAGATCTGCGAGATCGTCCACCTGCACGGCGGGCAGGTGTACACCGACGGTGCCAACCTGAACGCGCTGGTCGGCCTGGCCAAGCCGGGCAAGTACGGTTCCGACGTCTCGCACCTGAACCTGCACAAGACCTTCTGCATCCCGCACGGCGGCGGCGGCCCGGGGGTCGGGCCGGTGGCGGTGCGCGCGCACCTGGCGCCCTATCTGCCGGGCACACTCGACGGCGACAATGAGGTCGGCATGGTCGCCGCGGCGCCGTTCGGCTCTGCCGGCATCCTGCCGATCTCGTGGATGTACGTGACGATGATGGGCGCGGCCGGGCTGACCCGCGCCACCGAGGTGGCGCTGCTCGCCGCCAACTACGTGGCGAAGAAGCTGGCGCCGCACTATCCGGTGCTGTATTCCGGCCGCAACGGCCTGGTGGCGCACGAGTGCATCCTCGATCTCAGGCCGCTGAAGGAGTCGAGCGGCATCAGTGCCGAGGACGTCGCGAAGCGGCTGATGGACTACGGCTTCCACGCGCCGACACTGAGCTTCCCGGTCGCCGGCACGCTGATGGTCGAACCCACGGAATCGGAGAGCAAGGCCGAACTCGACCGCTTCGTCGACGCGATGATCGCCATCCGCGCCGAGATCCGCGCCGTCGAGGAAGGGCGGATGGACCGCGACGACAACCCGCTGAAGAACGCGCCGCACACCGCGGCGATGGTGATGGCGGAGAACTGGGCGCACGACTATTCGCGCGAGCTGGCCGCCTTCCCGCTGCCGTCGCTGAAGCGGCAGAAGTACTGGCCGCCGGTGGCGCGGGTCGACAACGTCTACGGCGACCGGCACGTGATGTGCTCGTGCATTCCGATAGGCGAGTACGCGGCCGAGGAACCGATACCAGCGGCGCAGTAGTCGAGCGACACGCTCGATCGCCCGGCGCCGGCAATGGCGGCCATGGCAAAGACTGCCGCCGGCGACGCCGAGCGGCCTGCCGTGCGCCTGTCGATGGCCGGTGGGCCGTGTTGGCTCGGACGGCATGTGCAGGTACCCGTCCGCACGCGATGAACCTGCCGCGCCCGCTTGCCGTCTGGCGAATCGAACTGCTTGGGGGCCTGCGTGCCACGTCCGGTACGACGGTGCTCACGCAGTTCGGCAGCCGCAGGATCGCCGCCCTGCTGGCGCGGCTGGCGCTGGCGCCCCAGCGGTCGCATTCGCGCGAGGAACTGATCGACCTGCTTTGGCCGGAGGTCGATCTGACCATCGGCCGCAACCGCCTGCGGCAGGCGTTATCGACACTCCGACGGCTGCTGCAGCCGCCGGGCGCAGGCGATGTGCTGCTGGCCGACAGAACCGGGGTCCGACTCAATCCGCAGGCAGTCACCTGCGATGCGCTGCAGTTCGCGCAGCTTGCCGCGGCCGGCCACCACGTGCAGGCGCGGCTGCTTTACCTCGGCGAACTGCTGCCCGGCTTCTACGACGAGTGGATCCAGGAGGAGCGGCAGCGCCTGCAACTGATGTTCGAGCGGCTCGCAGCAGCTGCGACGGAGGCGCCGCCGCCGGCGCTGCCCGTCCGCCTTGCGACGGTGCCCGGGGTCGGGGTGACGGTGTTCCCCGACCGTCAGTTGCTGCTGCCTTCGTACCTGTCGGCATTCTTCGGGCGCGACGAAGAGCGGCGCGAACTGGCGGCACGGCTGGTCGGCCCGCGCCTGGTCACGCTGTCGGGTCCCGGCGGTTGCGGCAAGACTCGGCTGGCGATCGAGGTCGGTCGCGACATCGCCGACCGCTTCGAGACGCTGGTGTTCGTCGGCCTGGCGGAGATCACCACGCCGAAAGGTGTATTCGAGGCCATGCAGCAGGCAATGCGGCTGGCGCCGCCGCGTCAGGATGCCGAGGCGCGGGTGCTCGACTTCCTGTGCGAGCGCGACGCGCTGCTGATCCTGGACAATTTCGAGCAGCTGGTGCCGCAGGCAAGCCAAGTGGTCGCGCGGTTGCTGGGTGCGCTGCCCCGACTCCGTTGCCTGGTCACGTCGCGCCGGGTGCTGATGATCGAAGGTGAGCACGAGTTCGCGCTGGCGCCGCTGCCGCTGCCGGCCGATCCGGCGGCGCTGGTCGAGTTGGCGGCCAATCCGAGCGTGGCGCTGTTCGTCGACCGCGCCCGTAACGCGCGGCCGGAGTTCCAGGTCACCGCGCGCAACGCCAGCGAACTGGCCAGCGTGGTGAATTCGCTCGAGGGCGTGCCGCTGGCGATCGAGCTGGCAGCGTCGCGCATCCGCTCGATGTCGATCACCGAGATGGCGCGGGAGATCGGCAATCGGCGCGACTGGATCGCGCGACGCGGTCCGCACGGTGCGCGCGAGCCGCGCCACGTGTCGCTGGGGACGGCCATCGAATGGAGCTGGCGGCTGCTTTCGCCCGTGCAGCAGCGTTTCCTGGTCGAACTCACCTCGTTTCGCGGCGGCTGGACAGCCGAGGCGGCGGCAGCGGTTGGCGCGGTGGCCGATGCGCGCAGCCTGCTCGAGCCGCTGGTGGCCGACTCGCTGCTTCAGGCGCAGGTCGATGCCTGGGGAAGCACACGCTTCTCGATGCTGGAAATGATCCGCGAGTTCGTCGCCGGGCAAGACCACGACGACGTTGCCGCCGCGGCCCGTGAGCGGCACCGCCGGCACTTCCTCGATCAGGCACGGCGGCAGGGTCGACTCGACACCTCCCTGCTGGCGCTCGAGCAGGCCAACGTGGCGCAGGCGCTGCAGACCAGCCTCGACGACGGCGCGTTCGACACCGCCTTCGAGCTGGCCATCGCCATGCGGCCGTTCGCTGACGCCCGCGGCCTGGCGCCGCGGCTGATCGAACTGCTGCAGCGCCTGGCGGAAGTCGCGCCGCCGGGCGACACCCGGCTGTGTCGCGTGCACATGCTGCTGGCGGAGGCGTTGACGGTGTCCTGCCTGATGGACGACGCGCTGGCCCACGCGCGCCGTGCCGGCGAACTTGCCGGGCCGGGCCTGCTGCAGGCCGAATCGGCCTACGTGCTCGCCCGCACCAGCTGGGATCGCAATCTCACGGGGCGCGAGCACCTGCCTGCGCTGGAGCAGGCGCTCGAGGTCGCGCGGACCGACGGCGCGGCACACCTGCAGGCGCGCGTGCTCAACCTGCTCGGCGTCGTCGCGCTGCGCGACGAGCGCAACGTCGAGCTGGCCGAGGCGCGCTTCAGGGAGGCCGCCAGCGTGGCGCGCCGCGCCGGCCTGCCCCGACTGGCGGCGCAGAGCGCGGTCAACCTCGGCGTCGCCGCCCGCCGCCGGCGCGACTATGCGGCCGCATTGCGGCTGAACGACGAGGTGATCGGCGAGGGCCGCAGCCGCGGCGACTACACGATGCTGGCCGACGCGCTGCACGACCGCGGCCTGCTGCTGATCGAGATGCGCCGCTGGCCGGACGCGGTGGCCGCGCTGCGCGACTGCATCGCCTTCTGCTGGCAGCACCGCGCCGTGATGACGCTGCTCTACGCCCTGTGGAACCTCGCCCGTCCCCTTGCGCGGGCCGGCGAGGCCGACACAGCGGCGAGAACGATGGGCTTCGCCGTTGCCTACTGGGAGCGGCATGGCGGGCCGCTGTCGGCGCAGGACCGCCGTTATGTCCGCCGCGTCGCCGCCCTGGCCGCGGCGGTCATCGGCACCGAGCGGGCCGATGCCGCGGTTCGCGAAGGGGCGGGGCTCGGCCTTGCGGCGGCGGTCAGGCTGGCGATGCAGTCGTCGGCGGACAGTTAACGATCGCCTAACGGCTGCGCCGCACAGTCTTCTCCGTTGCATTCGAGCGGAGACATCAATGGCGACTGCCTTGGCCGGGGGACGACAGCGCAGGACGCCGCTGGCCGGCGTCGACGGGCGCTGGCTGATAGAAACGCAATGGCTGCCGGACGAGTCCGGCGGCCTGTGCCACGTCACGACGCTGTATGCGGTGGTGCCGAAGTGCGCCAGCGTGGGCCGCTACCGGATCGTCGGCGGCGGCTTCAACGATCCGCTGTACTACGGCGGGCGCCTCGAAAGGGAGTTCGACCCGACCGCCGCCATTTCCTGTCCGGCGGGGTGGGACGACACCCGGGTGCTCGACCGTGGCGATGCATTCTGGCTGTCGCTGTCGCGTGCGGCCGGCCCGGCGGCGCAAGCCGAGGCGGCGCGCCAGTGGCTGCAGGCGCGCTTTGCTGGCTTGCGGGTCTCGGTGCGCGTTGTCGGACGCGCCAGGCGCGCGCGCTTGCGGGCGGCGCGATGAACGCGCCTGCACAGGCGCGACCGTGGCGCGCGCATTCGACGGCGCTGCCGACTGGCGAGGGACTGCTGGTGGTCACGCCGGCGCTTCTGATCCTCAGTGCCAATGCCGCAGCCGAGCATGCCATCGGCGCGGCCGACGCCCTGGTCGCAGTCGATGGGAGGCTCGCGGCGCTGAGGCCGCCGGACGACCGCCGACTTCAGGAGGCGGTCGACACACTGCTTGATGGCCGGGCGACGCGCTCCGGCGCTGCATTCGTCGGCCTGTCGCTGGCGCGTCGGAGCGGCCGTGCGGACTACCTGCTGCTGATGGCCCGCAGCAAGTCCTCCGGCGGGTCGGGCCGGCGGCTCGATGGCGCCGAGCCGGAACCGCACATCGTCGTCGTGATCCGCGACTTCGACGCGCAGCCGGCGCTGCCGATGCACCTGCTGCAGCAGTGCTTCGGACTCACGGCAGCAGAGGCGCGCCTGGCCGCGCGTCTGGCTGGTGGCTGCAGCCCGGAGCAGGCGGCCAGCGCCTTCGGCGTTTCGCTTGCCACCATCCGCGCGCACCTGCGCTCGATCTATCGCAAGACCGGCACGACGGGGCAGGTTCAATTCGCGCAACGGACGGCGGCGGTGTGGACGGCGACGTCGGTCGCCGCAGCGACTGCCGCCTGGTCGGCGGCCTTGCCAGTGGCCGACTCGTTCAACCGGACGAGACGGCGAACTTCACAGACCGATGCCGGACGGCTCGCCGCGGCGGCCCTGGCACCGCGTCTAAGCCAATGATCGGAAAGCGGAAGACGATCGGCCGGCGGCGACTGGCACGAGAGTTGCTGATGACCCTTTGATCGATCCGACAACCGCTTCAGCCATCCTTCAAGGAGTACTTCGCATGAGTGCATTGACTTGCCCCCGTCCAAAAGCCGACTGGCCGCTGCGCGCCGGCGTGCTTTTCAGCGCGTTAGGCCTGACGGCCGGCGCCGCAAGTGCCGCGATCATCGGCATCAACAATGGCAACCCGCTCGCCGCCCAGTACTACCTGAGCCAGGCGTACGGCGAGATCAAGGACACGACCGGCAACAACGAGCTGGCCGGCGGCGGCCGGACCGTCAATGACAGCGTTCCCGTCGGGCCGGCGAACGAAAGCGGAAGCCTCAGCGCCAGCGGCTCGGGGCTGACCTACAACACGTCGGCGACGCTTGGCGGCTTTGCCTCGGCGACCGCCTATGCATCGATTTCGGTGACGAACTCCGTTGCCGGATTCGGCTACAACGCCGTGGCCTCGCAGGGCAGTCGCACGCAGGGCTACTTCTCCAGTCCGCAGACGCCCGGCAGGGTGGTGTTCAACTTCGCGATCAGCGGCAGCCAGTCGACGCCCTACGACCTCGCCCTCGGCCGGCTGGATTTCCTGGCGCGCACCTTGACGCCCGGCTCCTCGTACTTCGATGTGTTCGGCCCGGGTGCGCTTGCGGCGGTCGGTGCGGGGAACTACAGCTTCACCTACATCGGCTCGACTGCCGGTCCGCTCGACATCCTGTTCTATGCCGCCGCCGCGGTGGTGACCCAAAACCCGTACGGCAATGTTCCGGGCGGCGTGAGCTTCACCGCCTTCGCCGACTTCGCCAGCACCTTCAACCTGACCAGCATCGAACTCTACGAAGCCGGCGGTCAGCGGATCACCGACTGGACGCTGACCGACCTGGCGACAAATCAGGTCGTCTTCGACCAGGACGGCCGCGTGACAGCGCAGGCGCCGGAACCGACGACGATCGCGCTGCTTGGCCTCGGCCTGGCCGGACTCGGTTTCACGCGGCGCCGGCGCCGCTAGTTCGCGGCGCGCTTCGGTCGATCGGGCGGGCCGGGCCGCCCGCGCCGCCGGCTCGCCGCGCCGCCGGCCGTATGCTCGACCGGCGCCATCGCGGCGCCGGACCATGCTGAAGCTCCTCGCTGCACTCGTCGTCGTCGCGCTGCTCGCGCTGCTGCTTTCCGGCTGCGTCGAGCGCCTGTTCTTCCATCCCGACTCGGCGCAGTACAGCCGGCCCGAGCAGTTCGGCCTGCAGCACGAGGACGTCTTCTTCGAGGCCGCCGACGGCTCGCGGCTGCACGGCTGGTGGCTGCCGGCAAAGGGCGTCGCGCTGGGCAGCGTGCTGCACCTGCACGGCAACGCGGCGAACGTCAGCAACCACCTGCCGCTGGTGGCCTGGCTGCCGGCGGCCGGCTTCAACGTGCTAATGCTCGACTACCGCGGCTTCGGCCGCTCGGAAGGCCGGCCGACGCTTGACGGCGTGGTCGATGATGCGGCCGCCGCGCTCGCCTACCTGCGTTCACGGCCCGGTGTGGACGGCGGGCGACTGATCGTGCTCGGCCAGAGCCTCGGCGGCGCCACC
Organism: Burkholderiales bacterium; assembly: GCA_016716275.1. GTDB lineage: Bacteria > Pseudomonadota > Gammaproteobacteria > Burkholderiales > Burkholderiaceae_F > JADJWR01. The sequence goes on from JADJWR010000003.1 coordinate 364,941, forward strand.
GCGCTGCGCCTGCTGGCGCGCGACGCCGGGGGCGTGCGGCTGGCGGTGATCGAGGCGGCCTTCGCCAGCTACCGCGGCATCGCGCGCGACGCGGCGATCCAGTCGGTGGTGCTGGCGCCGCTCGCACCGATCGCCACCCCGATGCTGCCGGGTGCGCAGGCCGACCCGGTGGCGGCGCTGGGCGCGCTGCGCGTGCCGCTGCTGCTGGTGCACGGCACCGCCGACGAGGTGATCCCGTTCAGGCACGGCGAGCGACTGGCCGCTGCCGCGCCGCCGGGGACGGTCTTCATCCGCGTCGACGGCGCCCGCCACATGGAGTCGCTGACCCGCGCCGACGTGCAGCGGCGGGTGCTCGAGGCGATGGTGGCGGCCGTGCGCTGAGGCGCGCCCGACGTTTCATGCCGCGATTCAGACGTTCTGTCCGCGCCGGAGGCGGTTTACGGAATTCTTAGCGGCGCGCCCGCTGTCGGCTGCCTAGACTCGCCGCTTCAAGAATCGACGAGGGCCCGTGCGCAGGCCGGCCCGTTCACAGGAAGCCATGTCTTACCGAGTCTGGTGGCTGCTCGCCTTCTGGGCGCTGGGTGTCGGCGTCGCGATCGAGCTCGAGCCGCCGCAGGGCGAGCGCGAAGGCACGCAGCGGGCGGAGGCACGCGCCGAACCGGCGTCCGTTGCTGCGCGAGCCGTAACGAGCAAGGGCGGCTGAACCGCCGGCTGGTGCGCAGCCGCGTGCAGGGCGGCGCGCCCGGTGCGATGCTCCGCTCATGGCCGTCAGCGTCTTCGACCTGTTCAAGATCGGCATCGGCCCGTCGTCGTCGCACACGGTCGGGCCGATGCGCGCGGCGCGGCTGTTCGCCGCGCGGCTGCAGCACGACGGCCAGCTGCCGCGCGTGGCGCGCGTCGTGGCCGAGCTGTACGGCTCGCTCGGCGCCACCGGCAAGGGCCACGGCAGCGACAAGGCGGTGCTGCTCGGCCTCGAGGGCGAGGAGCCGGACCGGGTCGACGTCGAGCGGATCGACGAGCGGCTGGCGGCGATCCGCAGCAACGGCGCGCTGCGGCTGCTCGGCGCGCACGCGGTGGCGTTCGATCCGCGCGCCGACCTGCTGTTCTTCCGCAAGCTGACGCTCGACGGCGAGCCGCTGGCGCACGCCAACGGCATGCGCTTCGTCGCCTTCGACGGCGACGGGCGCGAATTGGCTGCCCGCGTCTACTACTCGGTCGGCGGCGGCTTCGTCGTCACCGCCGAAGTGATGGCCGACGGCGCGGCGGCGAGACGTATCGCGCCGGACACCACCGTGCTGCGCCATCCGTTCCATACCGGCGAGGAACTGCTCGAGGTGGCGCAGCGCGAGGGCCTGTCGATCGCGCAGGTCATGCGCGCCAACGAACGGCACTGGCGAGGCGATGCCGAGATCGACGCCGGGCTGCTGGCGATCTGGCGGGCGATGCAGGACTGCGTTGCCCGCGGCCTGCGCCGCGAGGGCGAACTGCCCGGCGGCTTTCGCGTCAGGCGTCGCGCCCCGGCGCTGCACCGGCGGCTGACGGGCAACCCGGAAGCGGCGCTGCGCGATCCGCTGGCGGTGCTCGACTGGGTCAACCTGTACGCGCTGGCGGTGAACGAGGAGAACGCCGCGGGAGGCCGCGTGGTCACCGCGCCGACCAACGGCGCGGCCGGCATCATTCCGGCGGTGCTGCACTACTACACGCGCTTCGTCCACGGCTCCAGCGAGCAGGGCGTGATCGACTTCCTGCTGACCGCCGCTGCGATCGGCATCCTCTACAAGGAAAACGCCTCGATCTCCGGCGCCGAGGTCGGCTGCCAGGGCGAGGTCGGCGTGGCCTGCTCGATGGCCGCCGGTGCGCTCGCCGCCGTGCTCGGCGGCACGGCGGCGCAGGTCGAGAACGCCGCCGAGATCGGCATGGAGCACCACCTGGGGCTCACCTGCGATCCGGTCGGCGGCCTGGTGCAGATCCCGTGCATCGAGCGCAACGCCATCGCCAGCGTCAAGGCGATCAACGCCGCGCGCATGGCGCTGGCCGGCGACGGCACGCACTACGTGTCGCTCGACAAGGTGATCAAGACCATGTGGGAGACCGGCGCCGACATGAAGACCAAGTACAAGGAGACGGCGCGCGGCGGGCTGGCGGTGAACGTGATCGAGTGCTGAGTCGCGCCGCTGCGCATGGAAGTATTGCTGCTGCGGTGGCCTGCGTCACATCGCCAAGAAAGAAACCCCGCTCAGTGAGCGGGGCCGTCGCCAGGCGTTGCCAACTACTGCTTGCGCCTGCGCGATGCCGCGAGACCGGCGAGGCCGAGCCCGAGCAGGGCGAGCGTGGCGGGCTCCGGCGCTGATTGCGCGCCCGGGAACTGGCCGGACGCCGACCGAACATCGAGCCCGGTGAAGTCGACGACAGCGCCGGCGGGGCTGGAAGTCGGCGTTCCATGAACCGTTCGCGCTCGCGTTGTTCACATCTGCCTCCATGCCCATCCAGGCGCGCAGGAGCGGGTCGACGCCGAGAAGCTCCAGGGTGCCGGAGTACTCAATAAGTATCTGCTGTGGCGTTCCGTTGCTGATGACGCTCACCGAATCGACGTAGCTGTCGATATCACCCCCGCCGAAAAACAGGCCGCTGGTGTCCAGCCAGTCGTCCTGGGTGAACGAAAGCGTCGAGTCGGCGAACCACAGCCAGGTGAATATCTGCACCGTCGGGTCGGTCGAGCCGGAGGTGATGTTCGCGCCGGTCCAGGTGCCTTCGAACGTCGCCGTGAACGGCACCCGAAGCGGTGTGCTGGAGTAATCGCCCGTGAAGTAGAAGGTCTCCAGGAACTCGGCAAATAGGAACGTCACGGTGTTCAATTGATTGCCTGCGGGCCCACCGGTGCCTTGGTTCTGCACCCGCAGCTGTCCGGTCGAGAGCCTCGCCGCCCCATCCAGAGCGAAGTCACGTCCGGTCGAGCTGTCGGTAAAGGAATCTGAGGCAATCGCGGTTGTCGCTGCGTCAAAGTAAGTCTGGTCGTTGACCGATGTCGGGATGCCTTGAGTCGCCAGCGTGCTTCTCGCCCGGACCGCGTAGTTGAACGGAACTTGAGCGGCAAACACAACTCCAGCTTCAAGCGCGCAGGCAGCGAGGACAAGCACCGCCTTGTTCAAACAGTCGAAACGTCTCATCTTGCCTCCCGGTCCGGTGAATGGATCGATAGAGACGTGTTAAGCAATGTCCATGCCATCAAACTAACTGATTGATAGGAATGAGATTCCTTTTCGCGTTCAGGCAACCGCATGGAAGATGACCCGACGGCGGTTCGCCTCGTGGAATCACCTGCCGGTTTTCGCTGGCAAGTCGCCCGTCGCCGAGGCTGGCGCTTGAGTTTCGGCAGGCGTCGACGGGCTGTCGTCGAGTCGCAGCTTCGCCTCTTTCCTCACGGCGATAGGCCATTTGCATCAGCGCCAGCGGGCCGTCGTGTCCTTCAGCGCGTCAGGTCTGGCGCTAGGGCATCTGTGTACCTATATTTCCGTACGCCGCCACGCGATCGAATGCGCGGCGAGGCGCTTGCGTGGCGCCGCGATTCGTTGCACCTCGATCAGCGCGACGTCGTGCCCAGAATGGCCGGAATCAAGCATTCAAGCGGTTCGTTGCCGTCCGGGCAGGACGCGGCCCGGCTGGATGCGCGCGACGGCGCCAGCGAGCTTCCCGTGCCGGGCGACGGGTGGGAAGGCTCGCAGCAAGCCGTGAACGAACTGATCGTCGGCCTGTACCGGTTCGGCCGCTCGGTGCCGCTGGACAGGTTCCAGCCCTGGGCGCTGGAGCGACTGCGCGAGGTCGTCGACTTCGATTCGGCGCTGTGGCGGACCAGCGGCGACCTGCCCGCCGGCAAGGATTCGATCCACCTGTACCGGCAGACGCGCGCGCTGATCGACGAGTACCTGCAGGATGGCTGGCATCAGCGGGACTTCCTTCGTGCGCGGTGCGCGGCCAGCCCCGGTGCGGCGCTGCGCATCACCGACGTGGTCAGCGCCGGGGCCTGGCAGCGGATGCCGATGTATCGGCGCTTCGCCCGCCGTTACGGCATCGAGTGGGCGCTGAGCACCCATCACGTCGAGCCGATCCTCGCCCTGCGTAGCGTCGTCTCGCTATGGCGCGCCGAGCGGGCGCGGCCGTTCTCCGAAGAGGACCGCCGTCGCCTGCAACTGCTGACACCGCATCTGGTCGAGTCGATGCATCTGAACCGCACCTGGCACTTCGCGACGGCGGTCAGGCCGGCGGCCCATGGCTCGGCGATGGCGGTGTGCGGCGGCGACGGCAAGCTGCATGACTGCAGTCCCGGTTTCTCGCAACTGGTGCGCGCAGAGTGGCCCGACTGGGCCGGCACGACGATGCCAGCGGCAGTGGTTGCAAGGATGGGGCAAGGACGCTTCGAAGGCCGGCGCATCGACATCGACTGCGAAGCACTGGGCGACCTCTGGCTGCTGACGCTGCGCGCCGGCGGCGCCGCCAAGCAGCTCGGCGGGCGAGAGTTCCAGGCAGCCAGCCTGTACGCGCAGGGCCTGACCTATCGCGCCATCGCCCAGCGGCTGGGCGTCGCTCCGTCGACCGTCCGTAACCAGTTGCGCAGCAGCTTCGCCAAGCTCGGCGTCTCCTCGAAGGTGGAGCTGGCGCGCCGGCTGGGCGGGACCGGCTGATCGGCCGCCGAGCCGGTGGATCGCCAAGGGCAGTGGGTGGCCGCCGTAGCGAAGTAAAGGCGGAGCGGCGGGCAATGCCCGACGCGGGGGACAAGAGCGCAGGCGGCCACCCACTGCCCTTGGCGAGTACCACCTCCGCAGCCGTCCTGACCGCATCGATCGCCCGTACGCTTGCCGAGCGCGCGCCGTGCCGCTAGCGTGAGCCGTCGTCGTCTCTCCGGATCCCGCCATGGCCAGTGCCAAGCGCGTGCGCAACGTCCGTCCCGACGCGCTCGATTTCCGCGACCTGCCGTTCCGGCCGAACGTGGCGGTGGCGCCGCGGCCGGGCCTGTTTCCGTCGATCCGGCTGCCGGTGAAGGACCAGGGCGGCACCAACGCCTGCACCGGCTTCGCGCTGGCGCGGGTGGTCGAGCAGCTGCTGCGCCGCGCGCGACGGCCGGCGGCGGCGGTGTCGCCGTACATGCTGTACTCGATGGCGCGCCGCTACGACGAGTTCCCCGGTTCGAAGGACGAAGGCTCCAGCCTGCGCGGCGTGCTGAAGGGCTGGTTCAAGCACGGCGCCTGCGTCGATTCGCTGTGGCGCACCGGCATCGAGATGCCGCCGGTGCCCGACGACCCGAAGAAGGACTGGTGGCTGGAGGCGGTCAACCGGCCGCTCGGCGCCTACTATCGGGTCGCCACCCGCTCGATCGCCGACATCCACTGTGCGCTGAACGAGGTCGGCGTCGTCCTTGCCAGCGCCGTGTGTCATGCCGGCTGGGACGAAGGCGCGGGACTGAAGCAGCAGCCGGCGGCGCCGCGATCGTTCGGCGGCGGCATCTGGACCATCCCGCAGCGCAAGCCCGAGCGCAGCGACAGCGGCCACGCCTTCGCCATCGTCGGCTACGACGAGCGCGGCTTCCTGCTGCAGAACTCCTGGGGCGCCAGCTGGGGCACGCGCGGCTACGCGGTCCTCGGCTACGACGACTGGCTGGAGAACGCCATGGACTGCTGGGTGGCGCAGCTCGGCGTGGTCACCGCCGAGCACCGCGCGATCGCCAGGGCCGCTTCGCTGCGCACCGACCGCCGCGGCCAGGTCGAGCTGGCCGGCGGCGAGGTGCTGCGCAACCGCGAGATCTCGCCGTTCGTGATCAACGTCGGCAACAACGGCCGGCTGTCGAACAGCGGCTGGTTCCGCACCACCGCCGACGACGTGCGGGCGATCGTCGAGGTCCACCTCGCGCGGGCGCGCGAACTGTGGCAGGCGGGCGAGGCGCCGCTGGACGTGTGCATCTACGCGCACGGCGGCCTGGTGAGCGAGCGTGATGCGGCAGCGCACGCGGCGAAGCTGGTGCCGCTGCTCTACGGGCAGCAAATCTTTCCCGTCTACCTGATGTGGGAGACCGACCTGCTGAGCACGGTACTCGGCCGGCTCGAAGACGCCATCGAAGGCATGCCGCGGCCGACCGGCCGTCGCGACGACCTCTGGTCGCCGCTGGAGCGCTGGTGGAACGCGCGGCTCGAGCGATTGCTCGCGCAGCCGGGCACGGCGCTGTGGAACGAAATCAAGGAGAACGCGGCGGCGATGTCCGCCGGCGCCGACGCGGCGCTCGCCTTGCTCCACCAGCACCTGGCCGGCGCGCAGGCGACGCCCTGGACGCTGCGGCTGCACCTGGTCGGCCACTCGGCGGGCAGCATCGCGCTGGCCCATCTGGTCGACTTCCTGTTCCGTCGCGGTGTCGCGGTGGATTCTCTGAGCTTTCTCGCGCCGGCGATCCGCGTCGACGCCTTCGACCGCCTGCTGGCACCGCGGCTGGCCGACGGCTCGGTGGCGCGCTACGAGCAGTTCCACCTGACCGAGAAGGCCGAGGAAGACGACCCCAGCTGCGGTCCGTACCGGCGTTCGCTGCTGAGCCTGGTGTCGGAGTCCTTCGAAGGCGGCAGGCGCACGCCGATCCTCGGCATCAAGCGGTACTTCGACGCCTACGGCGGTCTACCGGCCGGCACCGTCGCCCACGTCGCACCGGGGCCGGCGAGCACCGCGACGACGCACGGCGGCTTCGACGATGATCTGGCGACGCTGGCGCAGGTGGTGGCGTTCATCAAAGCGGCCGGCTCGCGCCCGGTCGGTGCGTCGCGCGTTCACCGCCGGCGCCGCGGTTGAAAGGGTGGCTATCTTTCGGCACATCGCCACGAGCGTTGACGGACGCAAACTGTCAGTGCCGCGCAGTAGCGGGCCGGACGCAAGGGGTCGCTGCCCGCGGTTAGTGGTAGCGTGTCACCCCTTTGTCGGAGACATGACCATGCTGCGGGCGATTCGTGCCGGTGCTGCGATGCTGGTGGTGGTGGTGCTGATCGTTCCCGCCGCGGCGCAGGCGCAGCCCAAGGACGAGTGGCAGTTCGGCGCGACGATCTACGGCTACTTCCCCGACATCAGCGGCAGGACACGATTCGCGCCGGCCGGCGGCGGAGGCGAGTTCGCTCTCGATATCGGCACCATCCTCGACAAGCTGAAGTTCGCCTTCATGGGAGCCTTCGAGGCGCACAACGGCCGTTGGGGCGTGCTGGCCGACGTGATCTACATGGACATCGGCGAGTCGAAGTACGGCTCGCGCGACCTCGTTGTCAACGGCGGCGTCCCGGCCGGTGCGACAGCGAACCTGGACTTCGACATGAAGGGATGGGTCGGCACGCTTGCCGGCACCTATCGCGCCGTCGTCCGGCCCGGCTACCTGCTCGACGTCGTGGCCGGTGCTCGCGTGCTCGACATCCGCCAGAAGCTGAACTGGACCTTTACCGGCGACCTTGGCCAGATTCCGCTGCCCGATCGCGCCGGCACGCGCGAAGTCGACGGGCAGAACTGGGACGCCATCGTCGGCGTGAAGGGCCGCTATGCGTTCGGCGACGGGCAGCGCTGGTTCGTGCCGTACTACCTCGACATCGGCGCCGGCCAGTCGAAGTTCACCTGGCAGGCAGTGGGCGGCGTCGGTTACTCGTTCGGCTGGGGCGATGTCCTCGCAGCATGGCGCTACACCGACTACGAGATGAAGTCCGGCAAGGCCCTGGAAGCCATGACGTTCAGCGGGCCGGCGGTCGGGGCTTTGTTCCGATGGTGACCGTCGCGCCCGATCGGCTGGAGTTTGCGGCGGCCGGCACGTGACGAACCGCCGCGTCAGCAACAACGCGTGCGTGGAGTCGCGACGTCCGCCCCGCTGGATCACCGCATCGAGGAGATACTGAAGTGAATCCAAGTTCGAAACCGGTTTCCCGGGCGGTGCAGGCCGCCATGGCGACGCTTTGCGCCGCCGGCGCATCGGCGCAACCCGTGCTCGACCGCACGGTGCTGCCAATCGCGGAGCCGAAGCGGCCGATCTACACGGAGATCGATGCCCGCAAGGCGAAGATGCCGCCGCGCCACGATGTCAAGGCGCCGGTGGGCGCACCCAACGTGGTGATCGTGCTGATCGACGACCTCGGCTTTGGCGCTCCGAGCACTTTCGGCGGGCCGGTCCGCACGGGGGTGCTCGACAAGCTCGCGCAGAACGGCCTGCGCTACGACAACTTCCACACCACGGCGCTGTCGTCGCCGACGCGGGCGGCACTGAAGTCCGGTCGTAACCACCACCAGGTGAACATGGGCTTCATCACCGAGATGGCCACCGGATTTCCCGGGGCCACCGGCCAGATTCCCGGCTCTACAGCACCGCTGGCGGAGATGCTTCGCCTGAACGGCTACGCCACGGCCGCCTTCGGCAAGTGGCACGAGACCGCTGCCTGGGAGGCAAGCATCGCGGGCCCGTTTGACCGCTGGCCAACGCGCCAGGGCTTCGACAGGTTCTACGGCTTCATCGGGGGCGAGACCAACCAGTGGGCGCCGTACCTGTACGACGGCACCGCGGTGGTCGAACTGCCGAACAACCCGAATTACCACTTCATGACCGACATGACGGAGAAGGCGCGCGCCTGGATCAAGCACCAGAAGGCGCTGACGCCCGACCGGCCGTCGTTTGTCTATTTCGCGCCCGGAGCAACGCATGCCCCGCACCACGTGCCCAGGGCTTGGATCGAGAAGTGGAAGGGCAAGTTCGATCAGGGCTGGGACAAGATCCGCGAAGAGACGCTGGCACGGCAGATCGCCATGGGCGTGGTGCCCAAGGGCACCAAGCTCGCGCCCAAGCCGTCGGCGATCAAGGACTGGGACAGGCTCTCGGCCGACGAGAAGCGCCTGTTCGCGCGCCAGGCCGAGGTGTTCGCCGCGTTCGTCGAATACACCGATCACGAGATCGGCCGCATGCTCGAGGCCTTCGACGAGGTCGGCCAGGCCGACAACACCCTCGTCTTCTACATCGCGGGAGATAACGGCACCAGCGGCGAAGGCGGCGAGAACGGCATGTTCAACGAGTACACCTATTTCAACGGCGTGCCCGAGAAGGTCGAGGACATGCTCAGGCGCATCGACCAGTGGGGCGGGCCCGAAACCTATCCGCACATGGCGGCCGGCTGGTCGGTGGCCTTCAATGCGCCGTTCGGCTGGATGAAGCAGGTGCCGTCGGACTTCGGCGGCACGCGCAATGGCATGGTGGTGTACTGGCCCAAGGGCATCAGGGCCAAGAACGAGGGCCGTAACCAGTTCGGCCACGTGATCGACATCGCGCCGACGGTCCTGCAGGCCATCGGCCTGCCCGAGCCCAAGGTCGTCAATGGCGTGAAGCAGATCCCGATGGCCGGCAAGAGCCTGCTGGCGTCGTTCGACGACCCGAAGGCCAAGGCCCGAACGACCCAGTACTTCGAGATCGCCGGCAACCGCGCCATCTACCACGACGGCTGGTTCGCGCGCACGATCCATCGGGCACCGTGGGAGCCCAAGCCGCGCCGGCCCCTCGTGGACAACTCGGGGTGGGAGCTCTACGACACACGCTCGGACTTCAGCCTGGCCAACGATCTGGCGAAGCAGAACCCGAAGAAGCTGGGCGAGCTGCAGACGCTCTTCCTCGCGGAAGCGGCCAGGTACGGCGTGCTGCCGATGGACGACCGCGTCTTCGAGCGGCTCGATGCAGCGGCGGTCGGGCGTCCCGACCTGATGGCCGGACGCACGTCACTGACACTGGCCGATGGAATGACCGGCATGCTCGAAGGCGTGTTCATCAACGTGAAAAACCGCTCGAAGACGATCACCGCCGAGGTCGAGGTGCCAGACGGTGGCGGCAACGGCACCGTGATCGCGCAGGGCGGGCGCTTCGGCGGCTGGTCGCTGTATGTGAAGGACGGCGTGCCGGCCTACGACTACAACTTCCTCGGTCTGCAGCGTACGTCGATCGCCGCCGCGCAGAAGCTCGTTCCCGGCGTGGCCACCTTGCAGTTCCGGTTCGACTACGACGGCGGCGGCCCGGGAAAGGGCGGCAAGGGCACGCTGCTGGTCAACGGACAGAAGGTCGCCGAAGGCCGGATCGAGCACACCCAGGCGGGCATCTTCTCCGCTGACGAGACCGCGGACGTCGGCATCGACCTCGGCACCCCGGTGGTCGAGGCGATCGGCGCCGAGGCGAAGTCGCGCTTCACCGGGCACATTCCCAAGGTGACGCTGCAGGTGAACTGAGCCGACGCGGGGCCAAGGCAGGCAACAGACGATGAACGCGGCCATCGAAGTCCGCCGGCCCGGCATGCACGTGCTGGCCAAGCCGATCGGCTCGGTCTGCGACATCGCCTGCGACTACTGCTTCTACCTGGAGAAGCGCGAGCTGTACCCGCGCGGCGAGCACTTCCGGATGCCGGACGAGGTGCTCAGCCGCTACATCGAGCAGTACGTCGAGGCGCAGCCCACCCCGGTGGTGGAGTTCGTCTGGCACGGCGGCGAGCCGACGCTGCTCGGCGTGGACTTCTTCCGCCGCGTGGTCGAACTGCAGAAGCCGTTGCGCGGCGCGAAGGAGATCCGCAACGCGCTGCAGACCAATGCGATGCGGTTGGACGACGAGTGGTGCGCGTTCTTCAAGGACAACGACTTCCTGGTCGGCGTCAGCCTCGACGGCCCGCGCGAGATCCACGACCGCTACCGCAGGGACCGAAAGGGGGCCGGCACTTTCGACCGAGTGATGGCGGGCGTCGAGCTGCTGAAGCGGCACGGCGTCGAGTTCAACGTGCTGGCCTGCGTCGGCCGCGAGACGGCGTACGAGCCGCTGGCGGTCTACCGCTTCTTCAAGGAGATCGGCGCCCGCTACATCCAGTTCACGCCGATCGTCGAGCGCGAGGCCGATACCGAGACCAAGGCGATCAGGTTCTGGCTGGCGCGCCCGTCGGCGCTCGACCGGCCGGAGCCGAACACCAGGGTCACGCCGTGGACGGTGGAGCCGGAAGCCTACGGTGACTTCCTGATCGCCATCTACGAGGAGTGGGTGCGCAGGGACGTCGGCGCGACGTTCGTGATGAACTTCGAGTGGGCGCTGACGGCATGGCTCGGCGAAGCTTCACCGGTGTGCATCTTCTCGAAGACCTGCGGTCGCGCGGTGGCGATCGAGCACGACGGAGCCGTGTTTGCCTGCGACCACTACGTCTACCCGGAGTACAAGCTCGGCAACGTGCTGACCGACAACCTCGGCGATATGGTCGAGCGCTCGGTCGCGGGCGGCTTCGGCCCGCACAAGGAGGCGACGCTGCCGCGCACCTGCCGGAGCTGCGAAGTCAAGGAGGCGTGCTGGGGCGGCTGCCCGAAGCACCGCTTCGCCACCACGCCCGACGGCGAGCCGGGGCTGCACTACCTGTGCGCCGGCTACAAGAAGTTCTTCCGCCACATCCGCAAGTACCTGCGCGCGATGACCACGCTGATCGAGAACGACCTGCCGGTCTCGGCGGTGATGCAGGCGATCGACGGCCCGCTGATCATCACGCGCAATCCACCGGCTGCGGCACGGGCAGCGGAATCGCCGTTACGGTGAGCCATCGCCGCGCCGCTTTCTCCACCCACCACCAAGGAACCAGACCATGCGCAAGACCCTGCTTTCGATCGCCGTTGCCCTCGCCGCCGCCGCGCCCGCCGCGCACGGTCAGGTGCCGTCAGGCGCGGCTGCCGTCAAGGCCAGCGAGCCGGGGCGGGTGACCGTCGCCGATGCCGTGCAGGTGGCGGCAACCGTGCAGGCCATCGACAAGGCCAAGCGGCTGGTCACGTTGAAGGGCCCGCAGGGCAACGTCTTCGTCGTCGAGGCCGGGCCCGAGGTGCGCAACTTCGACCAGATCAAGGTCGGCGACCAGGTCGTCGCCCGCTACGTCGAGGCGCTGAGCCTCGAGCTGAAGAAGGGCAGCGGCGGCATCCGCGAGCGGGTCGAGCGCGAGGTCGGAGCGGCGGCCAAGCCGGGCGAGCGGCCCGGCGCGGCCGCCGGCCGCCGCGTGACCGTGGTGGCCGACGTGGTCGCCGTCGATGCGGCCCGGCAGTCGATCCGGCTGCGCGGCGTCGAGCGCACGATCGACCTGAAGGTCAAGGACCGCAACCAGTTCGCCCTGATCAAGGTTGGCGACCAGGTAGAGGCGACCTTTACCGAGGCGATCGCGCTGTCGGTCGAGCCGGCGCCGGCAGCGCCGAAGGCGGTGCCGAAAAAGTAGGAGGCCGGACCGTTCGCGGCGCTGCCGGCGGGCGGAGTCTTCCGCGGCAGCGCCCGGTGCGGCTCAGTGCTTCTTCATCATCTCGTTGCGCGCGGTCGGCGCGCGCACCGGCGCCTTGACCTCGATCGTCTCGCGCTTGCCGGCGGTCTCGACGACCAGGGTCACGGGCACGACCTCGCCTTCCTTCATCTGCTGCTTCAGGTCCATCAGCATCACGTGGTAGCCGCCGGGCTTCAGCTCGACCGTGCGGCCGGCGGGCAGCGGCAGCGCCGGCACCGCGCGCATGCGCATGATGTTGTTCTCCAGCGCCATCTCGTGGATCTCGACCACGCCGGCCACCGGCGAGGCGGCCTCGAGCAGCCTGGCGTCCTTCGCCGACTGCAGCTTCATGAACGCACCGGTGGCCATCTGGCCGGCCACCGTGCCGCGCACCCAGGGATCGGTCACGCTGACCTGGGCGGCGGCGGGAAGGGCGATGAACAGCGCCGCCATCGCGGCGCCGGCGGTGCGAAGCAGGGTCATGGAAGTTCCTTCTGACGGCGGGTGCGCGACGGAGGCCGGCGCACTGAAACGACGCCCGAAGGATACCCATCCGCCGCGCCGGGACGGCGGCCGCGGCACGGCGAGGCGTAGAGGGATGATTCGGTAAGCTTCGCGCCTTCGTTTTGCCGAGGCAGCCGATGCAGTACGTCTACACCATGCGGCGCGTGTCGAAGACCGTGCCGCCGAAGCGCACCATCCTGAAGGACATCTCGCTGAGCTTCTTTCCCGGCGCCAAGATCGGCGTGCTGGGGCTGAACGGCTCGGGCAAGTCGAGCCTGCTGCGGATCATGGCCGGGGTGGATCCGAACTTCGACGGCGAGGCGGTGCCGATGCCGAACATGAAGATCGGCTTCCTGCCGCAGGAGCCGGAGCTCGACCCCACCAAGACCGTGCGCGAGGAGGTCGAGGCGGGGCTCGGCGAGGTGATCGAGGCGAAGCAGCGGCTGGAGGAGGTCTACGCCGCCTATGCCGAGCCCGACGCCGACTTCGACAAGCTGGCCGCCGAGCAGGCGAAGTACGAGGCGATCATCGCCACCGCCGGCGCCGACACCGAGCACCTGCTGGAGATCGCCGCCGACGCGCTGCGCCTGCCCGACTGGGACGCGCCGATCGAGCACCTCTCGGGCGGCGAGAAGCGGCGGGTGGCGCTGTGCCGGCTGCTGCTCGCCAAGCCCGACATGCTGCTGCTCGACGAGCCGACCAACCACCTCGACGCCGAGAGCGTCGAGTGGCTGGAGCAGTTCCTGCTGCGCTTCCCCGGCACGGTGGTCGGCGTCACCCACGACCGCTACTTCCTCGACAACGCCTGCCAGTGGATCCTCGAACTGGACCGCGGCTACGGCATTCCGTGGGAAGGCAACTACAGCTCCTGGCTCGAGCAGAAGGAGCAGCGGCTGGAGATGGAGGCCAAGCAGGAGGCGGCGCGCATCAAGACGATGAAGCAGGAGCTCGAATGGGTGCGGCAGAACGCCAAGGGCCGGCAGGCCAAGAGCAAGGCGCGCCTGGCCCGCTTCGAGGAACTGTCGAGCTATGAGTACCAGAAGCGCAACGAGACGCAGGAGATCTTCATCCCGGTCGGCGAGCGGCTCGGCAACGAGGTGATCGAGTTCGTCGACGTCACCAAGGGCTTCGGCGACAAGCTGCTGCTCGACAAGCTGTCCTTCAAGGTGCCGGCCGGCGCCATCGTCGGCATCATCGGGCCGAACGGCGCCGGCAAGTCGACGCTGTTTCGCCTGATCACCGGCAAGCAGGAGCCGGACGCCGGCAGCGTGAAGATCGGCCCGACGGTGAAGCTCGCCTTCGTCGACCAGTCGCGCGAAGCGCTGGAAAACGACAAGACCGTCTGGGAGGCGGTCTCCGGCGGCCTCGACGTGCTCACCGTGGGCAAGTTCGAGATGCCGTCGCGGGCGTATCTCGGCCGCTTCAACTTCAAGGGCGGCGACCAGCAGAAGATCGTAGGCACACTGTCCGGCGGCGAGCGCGGCCGGCTTCACCTGGCCAAGACGCTGATCGCCGGCGGCAACGTGCTGCTGCTCGACGAACCGTCGAACGACCTCGACGTCGAGACGCTGCGCGCGCTCGAGGACGCGCTGCTCGAGTTCCCCGGCTGCGTGCTGGTGATCTCGCACGACCGCTGGTTCCTCGACCGCATCTGCACCCACATCCTGGCCGCCGAGGGCGAGTCGCAGTGGACCTTCTTCGAGGGCAACTACCGCGAGTACGAGGACGACAAGAAGAAGCGCCTCGGCGAGCAGGGCGCCGCGCCGCACCGGATCCGCTTCAAGCCGCTGAAGTAGCGCTGCGCGGCCGGTCCGGCGCGAGCGCCGCGCAGTCGAAAGCGCACTGACCGGCCGCGAGCACGGCGACGATGCGCAAGGTCGAACCCGTCGAGCTCGAGTTCGATGCCGCCGGCGCGCCATACAGCCGCCGCTACGGCGACGTCTACGCCAGCCGCGACGGCGCGCTGGGCCAGGCGCGGCACGTCTTCCTCGGCGGCACCGAGCTTCGCGCACGCTGGGCGGGACGCGGGCAGTTCGTGGTGCTCGAAACCGGCTTCGGGCTCGGCACCAACTTCCTCGCCACCTGGCAGGCCTGGCGCGACGATCCCGCGCGGCCGCGGCGGCTGCACTTTGTCTCGGTCGAGCGCCATCCGCTCGCGGCGGCCGACCTGCTGCGCGCGGCGCCGGCGGAGCTGAAGACGCTGGCCGCACAGCTTGCCGAACAGTGGCCGCTGCCGCTGCCGGGGCTGCACCGGCTGGCTTTCGACGACGAGCGTGTCGTGCTGACGCTGGCGCTCGGCGACGCCACCGACCTGGTGCCGAAGCTCGCGCTCGGCGCCGACGCGTTCTATCTCGACGGCTTCGCGCCGGAGCGCAATCCCGAGATGTGGTCGCCGCCGCTGATCAAGGCGCTCGCCCGCCTGGCGCGGCACGGCGCGACGCTCGCCACCTGGTGCACCGCGCGCCAGGTGCGCGGCGCATTGGCGCAAAGCGGCTTCACCATCGAGCGCCGCGCGGGCTTCGGCCACAAGCGCGAGATGCTCGCCGCGCGCTTCGCGCCGCGCTGGACGATGCGTCGCCACGAGCCGCCGCGGCCCTTTACGGGCGAGCGGCAGGCGCTGGTCGTCGGCGCCGGACTGGCCGGCTGCGCCGTCGCGCAGGCGCTGGCGCGGCGCGGCTGGCAGGTCGATGTGCTCGATGCCGCCGGCACGCCTGCGAGCGGCGCCTCGGCACTGCCGTGGGGACTGCTGCACGCGCAGCTATCGCCCGACGACAACCTGCTGGCTCGGCTCACCCGCGCCGGCTTCCTGCTCGGCCGGCAGCAGTTGATGCAGACACCGGACGAGCACGGCGTGCCGGTCTGGCAGCCGTGCGGCGTGCTGCAGCAGGCGGGCGACGACGCCGAGGCGGCGGGCATGCATCGCGCCGCGGCGCATTTCGAAGCGGCGCCGCAGTTCGTGCAGTGGCTCGACGGCGAGAGCGCGGCGCAGCGCGCCGGCATGGCGTTGCACCGGGGCGGGCTGTGGTTCGGCAGCGGCGGCGTCGTGTCGTCGCCCCGCTGGTGCCGGGCGATGCTGGGCGCGCCGGATGCGGGCATCACGCTGCGTGCGCCCGCCCGCGCCGCGCGGCTTGCGCAGGACGGCGATGGCTGGCGGGTCGAGGACGGCTCGGGTCGCGTGCTCGGCGAGGCGCCGGTGCTGATCGTCGCCGCCGCGCTGGCCTCGCCCGCGCTGATCGGACTGCGCTGCGCGCCGGTGCGCCCGGTGCGCGGCAGGATCTCGTTCGTTCGCGGCGGCGACCTGGCATCGCTGCGCGTCGGCCTGGCCGGCGACGGCTACGTCGTGCGTGGGCCGGACGGCTCGGTCGGCGTCGGCGCCAGCTACGAGTTTGCGCCGCCGGAAGGCGGCGACTCCGGCGAGGTGTCGCTCGAGGACATCCATCGCGGCAACCTGCAGCGGCTCGGCCGCCTGCTGGTCGATCCGGGGCCGGTAGCGGTCAACGGCGTGTTCGACGGCGTCCGCTGCGTCGCGCACGACCGGCTGCCGCTGGCCGGCGCGGTCGCCGACGAGGCCGGGGCGACGGCGCAGGCGAGCCGTCTGCGCGGTGCGCATCCTGCCGACCTGCCGCGCCGGGCAGGCCTTTTCGCGTCGTTCGCGCTCGGCTCGCGCGGGCTGACGCTGGCGCCGCTGGCGGGCGAACTGATCGCCGCGCAACTGGAAGGCGAGCCTTGGCCGGTCGAGGGTGACCTCGCCGCGGCGCTCGATCCGGCGCGCTTCCTGCTGAGGCGGTTGCGCAGCGGCCGGCACGAATAGCGCCGTCGGCTTGCTCGTCGAAAGCCGTGCGGCGGCGGCGATCTGACGAGCGCTTCTCCGGCGTCAGCTGCCGCGGCCACGCGCAGGCCTCGCAACGGGGCGCTCCGTGGCTGTCATTGCTGGCGCCCGAAGTGGCGCGCGGTCACCCACTGCGCCACCTGCTTGCCTAGCTCGGCGCCGGCCTCGGTGGCGAAGCCGAAGTGCATGCCGCCGTGAATGCGGGCGAACCGGTTCTCGTCATTGAACGCGTCGGTGCCGGCGAAGGTCCGGGTCGTGCCGGTGACCTTGCTGTCCCAGGCGAAAGTGACGTTCGGCGTGCCGTAGTAGCCAAGCAGGGCTCCGCCCAGACTGCCCGAGGTGCAGGAGTGCGCCGCGGGGTACTCGGGATGGTTGGGCGTGGGCAGCACCGGCGCCCACTTCACGTCGGGCTGGGTCTTGTCGTTGCCGTCGGCATCGGCCATGTGGATAGCGCTCACCGGGCGCCAGAAGCTGTAGTGGTACTTAGCCTCGAAGCAGGCGGCGATCGTATCGGCGAAGGCGACATAGACCATCGCCATCAGCCGGGCGGCATCGGCCGCGTCAGCCGTGCTGGACGCCAGCCGGCCGAAGTTGCGCGTCACGAAAGTCGGCGGCGGTTCGGTGTGGAAGCGCGCCACCTCGAGTTGCTCGGGGCTGCGTACCGTGCTGGTCGATCCGCCGAGCGCCCGGGTCTCGTTGACTGCGCCGGCATAGGCGGCGCTGTCGAGGTTTGGCGGCGGGGCTGGCCGGAACTGGTCGATGCGGTCGAGCGCAAACGGCTTGATCGAGGGCAGGTGACGAAACAACGGGTTCGGATTGGCGCTGCGAAACTGGCCCGCTGCGGTGCCGGACACATACGGGGCCAGCGCTACGGTGCGCCCGTCGTTGGCGCGCAGGCGGACCACCTCTGCGGCGACTTCGCTGCCCAGCGCCAGACCCAGGGTCTTGGCCGCGCCGTCGGGCACGGCGGCCAGGCGCTGTTCGTAGGCCGCCTGGTACTGCGCACTGCGGTTCGGAAACAGCGCCTTCAGCACGCCGTAGGCGGCTGCGCCGACGGCAGCCTCGGTCGACGCACCTGCGGCCGACGCCCTGGGCTTGACCGCAAAGGGCTTGTAGCGGCCGTCGATGGCGACTGCGGCGTCGTAGATGGCCACGTGCACGGTCGCCAGGTCGTGGAAGAACGCCGGGCGCTGCTCTTCGGGCGTGCTGTTGACGGTCGATGTCGCAAGAACCGTCCTGTTGGCGACTTCGTTCCAGTAGGAAACCACGTTGGGCTTGTCTGCAGTGAGGGTCACCGAGGTTGCCGCGCCGCGCGGCGTGGCGCATGCCGAGATGCCGAGAACCAGGGCGACGAGTAGCAGGCTGCCGAGGCCCTGCGGCAGATCGGGACGGGTGTGCATGGAGTCTCCCTGGGGGATGACGACGGAAGGGTCGAGCAGGCGCGGGCCTGCTCGACGCGAGCCCAGCATCGGCCGCGACTCAATGTACTGCACGCCGGCGCCAGTCGCCGTCGATGACCACGACTTCGTAGTGGCCGATTTTGTCGACGCGCTCGACCTTGCGGACGGTGTCGAGCTTGCGCATGAAGCGACTCCGGTGAATGCTGCGGAGCTCGAATGCCAGCGGCAACGCCCACTGACCAGGCCGCCGTCGCCAGGTCGTTGTGGCCGGAGTCGGCGACGGCTTGTCGACGAGGAGGGCCCATGGCGTCATCTCGGCGCAGCATCCTGTCGCTGCTGTTGTTCTCGCCCGCCGCGTTCGCGCGCGGCAACTCGAGCGCGCGCGCGCCGATCATCGACGTGCACCTGCACGCTTACGACGACGACTCGTTCGCAAGGCCCAACCCCAATCCGGTCACCGGCATCGCACCTCCCTTGAGGAGTGAGGCTGACCACATGCAGGCGACGCTCGCGGCGCTGCGTCGCCATAGCATCGTCAAAGGGCTGGTCAGCAACGACAGCTGCCCGCTCGATGTGCTGTGCCGCTGGCGCGCGGCGGCGCCCGACCTGATCGTCGCCACCCCGCACATCGAAGGCTCGTCGGCAAGCCCGCTGCCGGACATCGACATGCTCGTATCCGAGTACCAGGCAGGGTGGCTCGGCGCGATGGGCGAGATCAGCGCCCAGTACGGCGGTCTCGCTCCCGACGACCCGAAGCTGGCGCCTTACTTCGCGCTCGCCGAGAAGCTGGACCTTGCGGTCGGCGTCCACACCGGTCTGGGTCCGCCGGGAACGCCCTACGGGTGCTGCCCTGACTTCCGGGTCACCCTCGGCAATCCCAAGCTGCTCGAGGGCGTGCTGATTCGCCACCCGAAGCTGCGGCTGAACATCATGCACGGGGGCTGGCCGTACCTGCAGGAAACGAAGGCGATCATGAACGTGTACCCGCAGGTCCATGCGGACCTGTCGGTGATCGACTGGATCATCCCGCGCGAGGAGTTCCACGACTACCTGCGCGCGCTGATGCGGGCCGGCTTCGGCAAACGCCTGCTGTTCGGGTCCGATCAGATGATGTGGCCTGAGGCCATCGGGATGGCTATCGAGGGGATCGAGTCGGCACGGTTCCTGGCCCCGGGGCAGAAGCGCGACATCTTCTACGACAACGCGGCACGCTTCCTCCGGCTGGGCGGCGTGTAGCCGGCGCCGCCGGCTGACAGCGCCTGTCTTCCGCCTGCAACCCCTCGCGCGTCGCGGGACAATGCGCGCGGCGCGCGCCTGACCGGGGCGCAGCGGCAACTCGCACGGAGGATCAGTCATGCAGGAGTTTGACCTCTTCGTCATCGGCGGCGGCAGCGGCGGCGTGCGCGCCGCCCGCATGGCCGCGCAGCGGGGCGCGCGGGTGGCGCTGGCCGAGATGGGCGCGCTCGGCGGCACCTGCGTGAACGTCGGCTGCATACCGAAGAAGCTTTACAGCTACGCGGCGCACTACGGCGAGTCGTTCGAGGAGTCGCACGGGTTCGGCTGGAGCGGCGAAGCGCCGTCGTTCGACTGGCAAACGCTCAAACGCAACCGGGCCATCGAGATCATGCGTCTCAACGGCGTCTACGAGAAGCTGCTCGCCGGCGCCGGCGTGCAACTGCTGCGCGGCCGAGCGCATCTCGCCGACGCACACACGGTCGAGGTGGCGGGCGAACGGCTGCGCGCCAGGCACGTCCTGGTGGCCACCGGCGGCGCGCCGCACCCGCCGGAGTTCCCCGGCCACCAGCTGGCGTTGAGCTCGAACGAGATGTTCGACCTCGAGCCTTTCCCGCAGCGTCTGCTGGTGATCGGTGGCGGCTACATCGCCTGCGAGTTCGCGTCGATCTTCAACGGGCTGGGCAGCCGGGTGACGCAGCTTTACCGGGGCGCGCAGGTGCTGCGCGGCTTCGACGACGACATCCGCGCCTTCGTCGCCGCCGAGATGGCGAAGAAGGGCGTCGACCTGCGACTGAACGCGCAGGTAGCCACGCTGCAGCGGGGCGCAGGCGGCCTGCAGGCGCGGCTGGCCGACGGCAGCGTGCTCGAGGTGGACGCGGTGCTCGCCGCCACCGGCCGCTGGCCGAACGCCGCCGGCCTGGGTCTGGAGGAGGCCGGCGTGCATCTGAACGAGCACGGCGCGATCGTCGTCGACGGCGAGTTCCGAACATCGGTGCCGCACATCCTGGCGGTGGGCGACGTGATCGACCGCCTGCAGCTGACGCCGGTGGCGCTGGCCGAGGCGATGGTGGTGGTCGACCGCCTGTTCGGCAGCGGCCGGCGGACGATCGACTACGAGAACATCCCGACCGCGGTGTTCACCCACCCGAACATCGGCACGGTCGGGCTGACCGAGGCACAGGCGCGGCAAAGGTTCGGCAGGCTGCGCATCTACCGGGCCGACTTCAAGCCGCTGAAGCACACGCTGTCGGGTTCGGTCGAACGCACGCTGATGAAGCTGGTGGTCGACGACGCCAGCGACCGCGTGCTCGGCGTGCACATGGTGGGGGCCGATGCCGGCGAGATCGTGCAGGGATTCGCGGTGGCGCTGAAAGCCGGCGCCACCAAGGCGGTGTTCGACGCCACCATCGGCATCCACCCGACCGCCGCCGAGGAGTTCGTCACCATGCGCGAGCCGGTCGGCTGAGCGGCGGCGGCGCGGGCGCGGCTCACTCGCTGCGGCGGATGAAGCCGCAGGCGATCGGCGGGCCCGAGTTGCCGTCGGGCTGCGTGCGGTAGTCGTCGGCGTCGCGGCTGACGACGAGGCTGCGGCCGATCACGTTGCGCGGCCCGCCGACGATCGAGACGGCGTTGGTCTGGTGCACGTAGATCACGTTGCCTTCGCCGTCGGCGCGCATGTTGGGCAGGTCGCCGGCGTGGCTGGGGTCGAGGCCGGGGCGGCCGTGCGGCTTGCCTTCCGGGTTGAAATGGCCGCCGAGGCCGGCCGCGGTGGCGCCGAGGCAGTCGCCGTGCTCGTGCACGTGCAGGCCGTAGTCGCGGTTGGGCTGAAGTCCCGTCATGTCGACACGCACGACCACCAGCGCGCCGTGCTGCGCGATGCGCGCCCGGCCGCCGTAGCCGCTGCCCGGCGGCGTCACCAGTGCCACGTTGGCGACCGCCTCCGGCTTGCCGAGCACCTGTTCGACGACGCTGACACGGTTGTCGTTCCAGGCGCCGATCGACGAGCAGCCGCCGGCGAGCACAACGGCGGCGGCAGCAGCACACGCGAGGCGGAACAGGCGGTCGTGGAATCGCATGAATTCTCCGGATGAAGCAGTACGCACGGGCACGCGGCGGGCAAGGTTAGCCTAGGCGCCGGCGACGAGGCCTTGGCGCGGTTCATCTATCGGAAGTCGCAGTAAATTGGCGACAGCCTCCGCGAGCCGCCCACTCTCGGGATCCACCGTGCCGACCGAACCCCCGACTTGCGCCATCGACATCCGCTCCGCCGCGTTTCCCGCCGACCTGCCGACGGTGAAGGCGCTGTTCCTCGAATACGCCGCCGGCCTCGGCTTCGACCTGTGCTTCCAGGGCTTCGACGAGGAACTCGCCACGCTGCCGGGCAAGTACGCGCCGCCGGCCGGCCGGCTGCTGTTGGCCGGCCGCGGTAAAGAGGCGGCGGGTTGCGTGGCATTGCGGCCGCTGCAGGGCGGCGCCTGCGAGATGAAGCGCCTGTACGTGCGGCCGGCGGCGCGCGGGCTGCAGGCCGGGCGCCGGCTGGCGGAGCGCATCTGCGACGAGGCGCGCGCCGCCGGCTACCGGCGCATCCTGCTCGATACCCTGCCGAGCATGACCGAGGCGGTGCGGCTGTACACCGCGCTCGGCTTCAGGCCGGTGGCGCCGTACGTCTTCAATCCGATTCCGGGAGCGCTGTTCCTCGGGCTCGACCTGTGACCCGGCATTGCCGAGGCGGCGCGGCCCCGCCGCCCGCCTACGCGCCGAAGACGAAGCGCGTGCCGGTGGACGAGCGGAGCACCTTGTCGCCGAGTTCCTGGGTGGCGATGGCGATGAAGGCTTCGCCGCTGCAGTGCATCGGGATCAGGAAGTCGGGATTCAGTTCCTTGATCGCCAGCGCGGTCTGCCGCTGGTAGTCGGGCGTGTGCGGCGCCAGGTGGAAGCCGCCGAGGATCGCGTGCACCTTCTTCACGCCGGAGAGCTTCATCGCCGTAAGCGTCGAGTTGACCACGCCGCGGTGGCCGCAGGAGGTCATCACCACCAGCCCGCGGTCCTTGACCAGGAAGCAGGTCGCCTGCTCGTGCAGGAAGTCGTCCGGCACCACGGTCATGTTGCGTTTCTCGGCCGGCAGCTTGTCCGGGAAGCAGCCGATGCCGTCCTTCTCGCCGACCGTCATGCGGGTCGGCGAGAGCACCCGCTCGAAGCTCTCGCGCGGGATGGTGCCGGTGGTGAAGGCGTGGCCGCCGATCACGGTCGGCCGCTCGGCGAACAGGATCTTCAGGCCGGCCTCGTCGATCGCCTTGCGGTCGAGGTAGCCGAAGTTGCCGACGTTCTCGCCGATGCCGGCCTCGCGGGTGCAGAAGCACTCCTCGCCGCCGAGGTAGAAGGGGATCCCGGTCTTCAGCTTGCCCTTGTTCGCCTGCAGGAAGCCGACCAGGCCGCCGAAGTGGTCGTAGTGGCCGTGCGACAGCACCAGCGCATCGAGCCGCGACGGGTCGACGCGCAGCAGTTCCAGGTTGTTGTTCAGCGTGTCGGCCGCGAAGCCGAAGTCGATCAGCACCTGCCGCGTGTCGGCGCCGCGCGTCGACTCCAGGTGCATCGACAGGCCCCACTCGTTCTTCAGCACCCGCGGCGGCCCGCTCTTGCTGAGCGACGTGCCGGTGCGCTGCACCTCGACGTTGCCGACCTTGCGCGACGGCTCGAAGGCGTGGTGGTACGAATCGGTGACCACGCGAACCGCCAGCCGGTCGACCTCGGGAACCGGTCCCGACAGCGGCTGCGCGCGCGCCGTGCCGATGCCGGCGAACAGCGAACCCTTGAAGAATGCGGCACCACCGGCGGCGGCCAGCAACTGACGGCGGGAAAGGGCACCGAGATACTTGCTCATGACGTCGCTCCTCGAAGACGGCGCGGCTGCGCTGGCGATGGCGACTCTAGAGGCGGCAGCTTCGGCGACCAAGAGCGGCAGCCCGCGCAATTGCGGGACTGCCGGCTTGTGCGACGCAGCGGCGGCGACAATCAGGCCGGATGGCATCCATGGCGCCGGCACTGCTCGACCGGTACATCCCGCAGCCCGACGTGCGCGAGCGCTTCGAGACGACGATCCGTGCGCCGGCGGCGCTGGTGATGCAGGTGGCGGGCCGGTTCGACATGCAGTCGCTGCCGGCGGTGCGGGCGATTATCCGGCTGCGCGAAGCCCTGCTCGGCGCGCAGCGCGACGCGGCGCGCGAGCCGCAGGGGATCCTCGCGGAAACTGCGCGCCTCGGCTGGGGCGTGCTGGAGCAGCAGCCCGGTCGCCACGTCGTCTGCGGCGCGCGCTGCCAGCCGTGGCTGGCCGATGTCGCGTTCACGCCGATCGAGGCGCGGGACTTCGCCACCTACGCCGAGCCGGATCAGGTGAAGATCGCCTGGACGATCGAGGCGGAGGAGGTCGCCGCCGGCGTCACGCGCTTCGCCCAGGAGACCCGGGCGATCGCGACCGACGCGCAGGCACGCCGCAGGTTCCGCCGCTACTGGTGCTGGGCGCGCTTCGGCATCGTCGCCATCCGCCTGCTGCTGCTGCCGGCGGTCAGGCGGGAGGCGGAGCGGCGGTGGGAAAGCGAAACCGGCCAGCGGGAGTGATCGCAGGCGGGTGGCCCCCGCCCTCCTGCGGTTTCGTCAAACGAGTGGCTGCGATCAGCCCTTCGCGGCGCCTTTCTTCTTCGCCGCCGCCGTCGCGGCCTTGTGCTCGGCCTTCAGCGCGGCCAGCTTGGCTTCGTAGTCCTTTTCCGTCGCTTTGACCGCCTTGGCGTGCGCGTCGCGCTTGGCGACCAGCGGATCCTTACCCTTGGCATCGGCATCCTTGACCGCCGCCTCGACGGCGGCGCTGACCTTGGACTGACGCTCGGCGTACGCCTGCAGCAGGGCGGCCGCGTACTTGGCGTTTGCCTCGCGCTCCGCCATGCGCATCTGGACGACGGGATCAGTCGATGCGGGCGCCTGCGCCAGGGCGCCGCCTTGCGCGAACGCCGCGCCGCCGATTGCCGAGAGAACCACGAGCATTGCCAGTTGCTTCTTCATTGACCTTCCTTTGAGCGTCGACAAAAACGCAAGTTTGTAGCGCGACTCTCGTGGCCCGCGCTATCCGGAAAGCGAATGTGAACTGGCGCGCATCGCGGCGCCGCGAATGTTCGTGCACCGTTGCGGCCGGCGGCAACAGCGCGCCAACCGGCAACGACAGCCGGCGGAGGACAGTGGCGGAACCCCGCCTACTCCGGAGCCGGAAGGATGCAGGTCCCTGCGGGTCCTCCCGCCACCGACACGACGCTTTCGGTTTTCGGATAGCGGCGCCGAAGCCGTTCTTCTCTAATGTGTCGATGGCGGCGTCCGCCGCCATCGACGCCAATCTCACTGACGACCGGAGTCGCCCGTCAGGAAGCTGCTCGTGCTCATCGCTGCCGCGCCTGCCCTGGCCGGCTGCAACACGATTTCCGGTGCCGGCATGGACATCGAAGCGGGCGGCAAGGCGGTCGAGAAGGCGGCTGACGATACGAAGAAGACGATGTAGCGATCGGCCCCGGCGACACTGTCCTGATCACCCTCAACAGGAAGACTGCCTTGAAGAGACTGTTCCTCGCTGCCGCTGCCGTGCTCGCTGCCGGGGTGGCCTCGGCCCAGGTGCCGCTGTTTGCCGCCAGGTGCCCGTCGGGCATCACCGCCGACTCCAACACCAAGGGGCAGGTCTACGTCAACGGCAAGGTGGCCAAGCTCATCAAGCGGCCGGACGGGCAGATCACGGCCCAGTCCGGCGGGGTGTACATCGACATCACGCCCCGGGGCAGCGAGCCGCCGCGGGTCACCGCCACCGCCAGGGACAAGACTTTCGGCGAGTGCGAGATCGTGTCGTTCAAGGCCCCCGACAGTCAAAGTGCCGCGACCGGCGCTGCCGCCTCGGCGGGCCCGCTGGCCGGCACGCAGTGGCGGCTGGTCGAATTCCAGTCGATGGACGAGGCGAAGGGAACCACACGGCCGGGCGACGGAACGCTGTACACGATGTGGCTGCACGGTGACGGCACGGTCACGATGCAACTGAACTGCAACCGTGCCATGGGCAAGTGGTCGGCCAGGCCGGGCGGCGACGCCGCCAGCGGCAGTTTCGAGTTCGGCCCGCTGGCGGCGACGCGCGCGCTGTGCCCGCCGCCGAGCATGGACGAGAGCATCGTGGCGCAGTCCGCGAACGTCCGTTCCTACCTGCTGAAGGACGGCCGCCTGCACCTGAGCCTGATGGCCGACGGCGGCATCTACGTCTGGGAAGGCGACGGCATCGCAGCCTCCGCCGCCGCCCCTGCGGCCCCCGAGAACGGCGGGCCGCGCAACTGGGAAGTCACCCGCGCGCTGAGCCTGCGCGAGCAGCCCAGTACCGCCGCGCCGGTTCTCGCCACGTACCGCCCCGGCACGATCCTCGACAACCTCGGCTGCCAGCAGGCCCAGGGCCGGGCCTGGTGCGACGTGCAGCAGCTCGGCGGCGGCCCGCGCGGCTACGTGGCGGCGGAGCACCTGCGGCCCGCGATCTCGCCCGACGGCAGCGCCGCGATGGGCCCGGACGACTCGGCGCTGCGCGCCGGCCAGGGCAACTTCGATGCGACCGGCCGGCTGCCCTGCGCGTTCGCGGCCGGCCAGCCGATGGGCCAGTGCGAGTTCGGCGTCGCCCGCGCCGGCGGCGGTTACGCCACGGTGGTCGCGAAGAAGCCGGACGGCCGCACGCGGGCGATCTTCTTCCACATGGGCCGGCCGCTCGGCGCCGACGTCGCGGAGTCGGAAGGCCGCCACGACTTCGGCGCGACGAAGGACGGCGATTTGCACCGCATCCGCATCGGCAGCGAGCGCTACGAGATCCCGGATGCCGTCATCCTTGGCGGCTGACGGCCGAATCAGCTCCGAACGCCGGCAGAAAATGCACAGACCCCGTCGAGGTGAAATCTGTCATTGGGCGGTTGCCGCGTCCGGCGAACGTGCGCGCGGCCCGGCGCAGGCTCTGCGAAGGGAACTCGCCGAACGCCTGCCGATACTGCGAAGCGAAGCGCCCGACGTGGCCGAAACCGAGCTTCACGGCAATGTGGGTAACGTCATCGCGTGCATCGACACGGGTGAGAAGGCGTCGCGCCGCCACCAGCCGGCGCTCGACGACAAACCGCATCGGCGACATGCCGCGTCGCGCCTCGAAGGCTTTTTGCAGCGCGCGTTCGCCGACCCCTGCAACAACGCACAGTCGACCGAGGCTGATCGGCTCCTCCAGGTGCGCGTCGATCCACGCCTCGACGTCGGCGAGGCGCGACGCCGCGATCTCCAACCCGCGAACCGCGGCCGACTCGACAAGCAGCAAATCGGCCACTGCCCCGATCAACCGGGCCTCGGTGCGGTCCATTTCAGTCGGGTCGGCGCCCGGCTCGGTCGCCAGCGCGAAGTCCTTGGTCGCCACGATCAGTCGCGTGTGCGCATGCTCGGCGAGATCGACGCAGCGGGCCCGGAGCACCAGTTCCCCTCGACGGCCGGGATCTCGGGCCTCGATCTCGGCCGCCAGTTGTGCTTCGCCGACGGCGATGGCAAGCACATTCCCCGCTCGCCGTCCTCTCGTGAATTCCCAGCCAGGGGGGAGAAAGGTGACCGTGCGCGGGCGCGTGAACTGGCTGCGCCGGCCGAAGCGATACTCGGCGCCTTCAGGCCCGGCGAGATGCAGCACCGGTTGCCGCACTGCGCCGCGGACAGTCATGCCGAGGCGGCTGCCGAGCCACCCCGCCATCGACGACGTTCCGTTAACCCAGAACTGCTCGAAACCCAGTGCGCCTGAACCGTTCGGCACCCGTGAAAGCTGGTCCGACATGCGGCCGACGAACTCGCGCACCTCGTCAAGATCATCGGAGCGGAACCGCTGCGCCCAGGGCGGTGGCAACGGCACGGAAGCGTGATTCGAAACCATGGCAAGCAGGGCTACAGCGACCGTGTTACCGAAGCAGGCGGGGGCAGTCTAGCCGTTCGAGCGCCGGGCCTCGATCGCTTCGACCCGGCGGCCGAATCCGCCACTGCGCACCGGCGAACCCGAGATCGTCGAGCACCGATTCTTACGTCAGAGGAGAGGAAGCCATGGAACAGGGAGTGGGGTTCGCGGTCGGCAGCGTCATCGGCCTGCTCATCGCGGCGGTCGTGGGTCTCGTGATCGGTGTCATCGCCAAGCTGCTGATGCCGGGAAAGGACCCGGGCGGTTGGTTGATGACCATCGTGCTCGGCATCGCCGGCTCGTGGGTCGGTTCGTTCCTGCTCGCGGCACTCGGGATCGGCGGCACGGTTCCCGCCCTCATCGGCGCGGTCCTCGGCGCCATGCTGCTGCTGGCGCTTTACCGCCTGATCAAGAAGAGCTGAGCCAGCCGCCGTCGACGCCGTCTCCGTCCTGCGCCGGTCGCGCGGCGCCGCCGGCGATGGAGGCGCGGCGGCGCGCCGCTATTTCGACTGCCACGGCGGCGCGGCGAAGGCCTGCGCCTCCTCCTTGCTGCCGCGGGGATAGAAGGAATGGATGCTGTCGTTTCGGTAGTAACGCCAGAACGCGGCCTCGAGATCCTTGTTCACGATCCGGAACTCGCCCTGTGCCTGCGCCTCCTCGAGGAATCGACGGTAGGCATCGAGCGGTTCCGGCCCGCCCTGTTGGAAGATGATCCGGCCGCCGAATTGCTGGTACAGCGCCTTATTGATCTTCCACTGGCGGATGAAGGCGCCGGCGATCTGCTCTCGCGCCGTCGTCTCTTCAGGGTCCGCGGGGCCAGAACGGCCGAGCGCCTCGATCGTCCTGCTGACGGTGTCGAGTTCCGACGCCAGCGCCTTGCGCTCGGTCTCCGACAGCCCCCCGGCCGCCAGCTTGCGGGTCAGCTCGTCGCGACGGGCCGCGTTCTGCTCGCGATCCTTCTGCAGTGCCTGCCGCATGTTCCTGACGTAAACCTCCTTCTCCGCCTGCGTCACGGTGATGCCCTTTTCGTCGGCATACCGGTCCGTCAGTTCCTTCAGGACCACGTAGCGCAGTTCCTCCGCGTCTTTCGTGTGGATCACGGTGCCGAGCACCTGGCCGGCGACGGGGTCCTTCGGATCGCCATAGGTCTTGTGCGCGCAGCCGGTGGTCACGGCGGCAATGAATGCGCAGGCGAGCAGGCGGGCGGCAAGCGGCTTCACGATGGAGATCCTCGCAGGGACAGATAAGTCAAGGTCCGTCCTCGCCACACACGCCCGGGGGAAAACTTCCGCTCGACGCCGTCGGAATGGCTTCTCCGGGATGGAGTTACCCTCCGAAGACGACCGCCTCGGGCATCTCGTAGCGCTCGTCGCCGGCCTGGATCCTGTACAGGTCGGCCTCCTTGGTGGCGCGGAAGGTCATGTTGCCGTCGGCCTGGCTGAGGTCGGCGCCGACGGCCTTGCCCTTCTCGAAGAAGATGAAGCGCTTGCGGCCGTCGGGGTGTGTGACCACGACAGTCGCGGTTCCGCCGCCCGCGCGCGCGACTCCCCACGAGCACTGCGCCATGGGTTGCCCCTTGGCCCTCGCGCATGGCATTGCCGGTCCGGTCGCGTCGAACTTCCCTTCGCCGGCTCGCTGGGTTGCGGCGGCGGCGTTCCCGCCCTGGTTGCCTGCCGAGCCCGACGCCCTGCCGTCGATGGCCACGGTGAGGGTGTAGCTCGACTTCTCGCCGCGCCGCGCGCCGGCGCGGTCGAGGTAGGTGCGTACGGTGTACTCGCCGTCTGCCGGCAGCGCGCCGGTCCACGACTGCTGGGCGATGGCATCCGGAATCGCCACGTCCTGCGAGCCCGGCGGCAGCACGTTGAAGGCGAGGCCGGGATTGGTCGACTTGACGGTGACGGTCATCGTCTGGCCGGCCCGCGCGCGCAGCTTGTAGTCGATCGTCTGGCGGCCGTGGATAGTTCCTTTGACAGTGGCGGAAGAGGCGCCCTTGGCGAACTGCAGCGGCCGGGTTTCGATGCCGTCAGCCGCCAGCGAAGCGCCGGCGGCCGCGAGTGACAGGGCCGGCAGCAGGGCCAGCGCCAGGCGGCGTACGACGGACAAGCCTTTCATGATTTCCCCATCAAACGTCAATGTGCGCAAGACGGCGTACCGCCGTCAGAGGCAGTTGCCTTCGACGATCGGATTGAGCGACTGGATGCGCCCGTCGGACACCACGCCCTGGATGCACTGGCGGGTGTTCGCATTCCACCACATGCTGTACGCCGCGTTGCCGCTCTGGTAGCCGCCCTTGCTGACGAAGCCGCGCTTGCCCATGTCGTCATCCATGCTCCGGGCGCGGGCGCCGACGAGGTCGTTCAGCGGCACGTAGGCGGCCTGGCCGCTGTGATACGCGTACGGTGAGCGGTATGACGTCTCGGCTTCGCGCTTCTGCTGGCCGGCGTTGTAGCCGTCGACGTACGACTGCGAGCGGTTGTAGTCGTGGTACGGCTGGTGGTACAGGCCGTCGCGGTAGCCGCGCTCGAACTCCGCCGTCTGCTGTTCGTTCTTGTGCTTGTCCTCGTCGCGCTCGTGCGAGCGGTGCGCCAGCATCGCCACGCCGGCGATCGCCGCGGCGGCGATCGCCGCCTTGGTGGCGTTGTTCATGCGGCTCGAGTCGCCGGACGGCTGCGCGGGTTGCTGGGCGGGCTGGCCGTAGGTCTGCGGGTACTGGTTGCAGTCGGTGGCGCTGACGTCGACGATGCTGCTGGCGCGCCCGTCCACGTGGGCGACGCGGGCGCAGACGTTGTCGCGTGCGTTCCACCAGTACTGCCAGAGCTTGGCGCCGCGCTGGTCGGCGTGGATGAAGACGAAACCGCGGTTGCGCATCTCACGCTGTGCGTAGTCGGAGCCCTGGTTGACCAGGTCGCTCATCCGCAGGTCGGGGGTCTGCGCCCATGCCGGCGATATCGCCAGGGCAAGACAGACCCATGCGGCGAGGGGCGATCTGACGGTTCGGGAAACGGAGTTCGACTGCACGTTGCTGCCTCCGGGTAACGGGTACAGGAGTTGGATGGATGTCGTGGCTGAGCCCCGGCATCGCCGGATGTGCGCACTCGCGCACCGGTTGCGCCTCTACATCTTCTTCTTGGTGTCGTCCGCTGCCTTCTCGACGGCCTTGCCGCCAGCCTCGATGTCCTTGCCGGCGCCGGAGACGGTGTTGCAGCCGGCAACGACAAACGCGGCAGCGATGATCACGAACAGTTTCTTCATTGGAGTCTCCTGATGACAGCAAAATGACTACCGATGGCGGCGGCCGCTGTCGCCGGGGCCGGCGTCGAAAGAAGCGGCGGGCGGATTAGAGACGAACGGCCTCTACACCGCTATCCAGAAACCGAACGTCGCGCTGCCGCTGGAGAGAAAACCCGGCCCGCCTGTACGCTTCGCGCCGCAACGTGTTTCGGAGCAATCATGGTCAGGCAGACGAGATGGATCGTTTTGGCGGCGGCGCTGGTCGCCGCCACCGCCTTGGCGGCCGACCGGCGCGGTTCGCTGGCGGAGGTGAAGGTCACCGGCATGCAGACGGTTGCCGGGGCGCAATACGCCGAGGCGTCGGCGCTGGCGTCGCGGGGCGGCACGCCGCTCGAGATCGCGCTGGCGATCGTCGGCCCGTTCGAGGGCGCGACGCAGCACATCATCCAGGTCAACCAGGGCAGCGAGGCCCCGACGGCGTCGCGCCTCACGGTCCTGCGCGACGGGCTGCTCGACGACTCGGTGCGCGGCGAGCGCTGGGAGATCACGCTCGAGAGAACGGCGGCGGGCGGCTGGAAGATCGGCGAAGTCAAGCGCGCCTGGCGCTGCCGGCGCGGCGCGCAGACCGAGCGGTTCGCAGCGGAACGCTGCCCGTGACGGCGCCTCAGGGCGCCGTCGCCACCACCCATTTCAGCGTCGCGCGGAACAGCGCCTCGCGCGGGTAGCCGCGGCCGGAGGTCATTGCGCGCGTCAGCGTCGGCGGGCCGCGGTCGCGCGGCAGCGCGACGTCCCAGTGGTCGGCGCGCACCTCGGCCAGCAGCGCGCTGCCGGGCAGGACCGCGTCTGCGGCGAGCAGCTGCCCGTCGTTGCGCGGGTCGATCGCCGCCAGCTGGCGCGCCGTCAGGCGCAGCGGCGGCGCCATCTCGTCGAGCGGCGCGTGGGCGACGATCGAGTAGTAGGCGAGGCCCGCCGGCGGCGGCTTCGCGGCGAGCCAGGCGATGCGCTCGCGGCGGGTGACGCTCGCCAGCTCGTCGCCCTGCGACGGCGTGCAGTCGAATGGCGTCACCCGCGGGGAAACGGCGTCGTAGGCGGGCTGGTAGAAGTCCGCCAGCGGCGTGCCCATCACCGCGCCGGCGATCGACACCAGCGCGACGACGCTGCGCGGCAGACCGCTTTCGTGCTGCAGCAGCGCCAGCGCGTGCAGCGCATCGGGCACGCCCTTCGAGTAGCCGACCAGCACGATCCGCCGCACGCCGGGCACCGCCGCTTCTGCGCGGATCGCCTCGGCGAGCAGACGGCCGTTGGCGTCCGACGAGGCGCGGCCGGGCAGCGGCACCAGCCGGATCGAGCGCAGGCCGAGGTCGGCGTACTGCGCGTACGAATCGACGGCGCTGCGCTCTGGCGGGCGGTCGACGCCGTCGCCGAACGGCACTGCCTGTGCGCCGAGGCAGTCGCCGAACAGCCCGCCGATGACCAGCACCGACGTCGAAGAGGCACGCTCGGCGAATACCGCCGGGAGGCTGGCCGGAGGCCCAGGCGACGCGGCATCCGGTGCCGAATGGAGCCACCTGCCTGCGTCGATCCGCCCCGCCGTGCGCAACTCGGCGGCGTAAAGCACAGCGAACCCGGGACGTGCATCGACTACACCGGCGAGCGCCACCGGCAGTGTGACCGTCGGCGGCTCGCCCGGCCGATAGGGCACGAACGCCGCCGGTGCGCAGGCGGCGACGAGCCAGGCAGCGAGCAGCAGTGCGGTGGCGCGCGCGCAGCGCATCATCGATGAGCGGCGTTCGGCGCGGTGTCGGGACTGCCGTGCATGCAGTCAGTCCATGCCGACGCTGGCCTCGATGCGGAAGAACTGCTCGGCCCGGCGATTGGCCTCGCTGCGATTGGCGTTGCGGTCGTCGGGCGTCGCATCGAAGTCGATCTTGGTCGACAGCACCGCGCGGCAGGCCATGTAGGCCTTGGCCTTCGGCTCGGCGACGTCGTCGAGGTGACTGCCGATCAGGTCGACCAGTTGCGCCTTGCGGCGGAACAGCGCCTTGTGCGCGGCGAGGTCCTTCGGCTGTTCGGCCATCAGGTCGCGGACGCAGTCGTAGTAGATCCTGCCGCCGCACCATTCGGGCAGTTTCAGTCTCGGCAGTTCGGGTGCGGCCGGTCCCAGGTGCAGGCGGACCTGCAGCAGCGTCGCCAGCATCTGGTCCTGGTAGGCCTGCGCGTGCTGGTAGCGCGCCTGCTCGCAGGACTCGCACTCGGTCGCGATCTCCTCCCACAGCCAGTCGAACAGGCTGCCGCGCGATTCGCGCTGCCGCTGCACCGCGGCCGAGTCGATCGAGCGCAGGTACTCGGCGGAAAAGCCCGACGCGTCGCAGGTCTGCGTCTGCCAGGCGGCGAGCAGGTCTTGGTCGCTGGCGCTCGGCGTCAGGCCGCGCGGCAGCAGGCCGGCGCGCACCAGCAGACGCTGCGCCGCCTCGTCATAGGCGAAGCTGATCCGTCGCCAGGCGATCGGCCAGTCCGACAGCGAGCTGACGTTCAGTTCCAGCAGCGGCTGGCTGGCCAGCGCGCGGTGCACCGCCCAGAAGCCGCGATGGGTGTGCGCCGACAGGTACACCAGCGGATGGTCGAGGTTCTCCATCAGGTCGCGCAGCAGGATGCGCGTCGCCAGTCCGAGCGAGCGCCAGTTGTGGTGTCCGGCAAAGACGACGATGTCGCCCCTGCGTGCCGCCTGCGCCACCCAGTGGCTGATGGCGGCGACCTGCTCCGGGTGCACGTGGCCGATGCTGCCCGGGCTGTGGCCGCGGATCGTGTCGAGCGCGCTGACCAGCGGGCCCGACTGGTTGGTGTCCAGCCCGATCACGATCACGTCGCGGGTTGCGCCGGGCGCCCGCGGCAGCTTCAGCCGCTGCGCGAGGAACGAGTCGGCGTAGCCGGTGCCTTCGACCAGCCTCGCCTCGATCGCGGATACGAAGAAGTCCGGGTCGGGGTGGCTCCAGCTGACGCGGTGCTCGCCGTCCTTCGGCGGCGCCTTCAGGCCAGGCATCGTCTGCGGTACCTCGGCGTACTTCTCGAGGTAGCGGACGATGAAGTCGCGCTTGCTGAACGCCTCGTTGCCGGTGCGGAACTCGACGTCCTCCGGGGCGGCGCCGCGGCGGCAGGCGGCGTTCCACTTGGCGGCGCCACGGTCGCGCCTGGCGGCCAGGGCGTCGTAGCGGTAGATGCCGAACATCAGCCCGTCGTGGTTGCCTGGCAGGATGGCGCCGGGCCGCCCGGTACCCAGGAAGATGCGGCTCATCCGCTCCGCCTCGGAGCGGCAGGAAAGGTCGAGCACGTCGCCCAGATGCAGCCACGGATCGTCCGGGTGGGCCTGCAGCGCCCACTCCATGATGCGGCGGCCGAACAGCGGCTGCTCGGGCGGGCGCTGCGTGACCTCGACGTAGGCATCGATCGCGCTGTCGTTGTCGTGCAGCGGCATGCCGGTCGATTCGTGCTCCTGCGTGTCGCCGATGGCGGTGATCGGCAGCGTTAGTGCGACGTACCGTGCCGCCGGTTCATCGCCCGGGCCGGGTTGCGGCGTGAAACTGGCGCAGCCGGCGAGCGCGGCGGTCGAGGCCAGCGCGGCGAACAGCGCAGGTCTCCACCGGCAGGGATAGGTGATTACATGCATCGCTTGCCGAGGTTCAGTACAGGCTCGGGGGGAAAAGCTTGAACAGGAGATTCTCGACGCGCTGCATGAAGCTTCGCGCCGGCTGCGTGGGCCGCGTCTCGCGGTCGCTGGTCCAGGCGAGCGCGCCGTCCGGCTGCAGGGTCACCCGCCAGCTGTTGGCCGGGCCCATGTCGCGCTCCATCTCGGCGGCCAGCAGGGCGGCCAGCGGCTCGCTGTCGATCACCACGCCCATCTCGGCGTTGATGACCTCCGAGCGCGGGTCGAGGTTCATCGAGCCGACGAAGCTGCGCCGGCGGTCGATCACCATCGCCTTGGTGTGCAGGCCGGCGAAGCGGCCCTTGAATGGCGGGAACTCGACCACCGGTGCCTGGATCGCCGGATCGGGGCGGAACTCGTAAAGCTCGGCGCCCGTGCGCAGGATCGGCCGGCGCCAGCCCTCGTAGTGGCTGTTGACCGCCGGCACGTCGTGCGAGGCGAGCGAGTTGGTGAGGATGCGGACGCGCACGCCGCGGCCGGCGAGTTCCTGCAGGTCGGCCATGAAGTTCGCGTCGGGGATGATGTAGGCGTTGGTGATCAGCACCTCGCTGCTCGCCGAGCGCATCAGCGCGCGGAAGGCCTCCGGCACCTGGTTGTGCACGTTGGCGGCACGCGACGGTGAGTCGGTGTGCACCGAGCTTCGCCCCGCTGCGAGAGCGGCCGAGATGCCGGCGAGATCGACCGACCAGCCGCGCCTGCCGTCGAGCAGCAGGCGGCCGCGCGCGTCGGCCTCCAGCGCCGCCAGCGCCTCGGCTTCGGCCGCCGACCGCGGTGACGCCGCCGCCCCGTCGGCGAGCGGTATGCGGCGCACCCAGTCGCTGTTCCAGTAGCGGTCGAAGACGCTGCTGGCCTGCCGGGCGACCGGCCCGATGCCGAGCACGTCGAGGTCGTGGAAGTTGAAGCCGGCGTGCAGGCCGAAGTACTCGTCACCGATGTTGCGGCCGCCGATGATCGCCGCGCGGTTGTCGGCGATCATCTGCTTGTTGTGCATGCGCCGGTTCAGCCGCTCGAATTCGGCGGCGCCCTCCGCCGCGCGGCCGAGCAGGTCGCGGCTGCGCCAGGCATTGAAGACGCGGATCTCGATCTTCGGATGGCGGTCGATCATCGCCAGCGCCGCGTCGCGCAGCTCGACGCTGCCCATGTCGTGCAGCAGTGTGTTCAGGTCGTCGAACAGCAGCCGGACCCGCACGCCGCGGTTGGCGGCGGCGATCACGCGCGCCAGCAGCAGCTGGCCGACCTTGTCGCCGAACCACACGTAGTACTGCAGGTCGAGCGAGTGGCGCGCCGAGTCGATCAGCGACAGTCGCCACAGCAGCGCTTCCTCGTTGCGCGGCAGCAGCTTGAATCCCGACGCGGCGTCGCCGTGCTCGCTGGCAATGCGGCTTTCGGTCGCCGCGAACGGGCTGTCCGGCTGCGGCGCGATCGCGTAGCCGGCCGGCGGCCTGGGCAGCGGTGGCGGGGCGGCGCAGCCGGCCAGCGCGAGCGCCAGCGCGGCCATCGCGGCCGGCAGGCGGCCGCAGGCGAGGCGCAGCAGCGAAGAGCGGGGCCGATCGTCCATGTCGCGGTCGTCGAGCGATCCGGGTCGCAACGGGGCGGCATGCTAGCCCAATGCCGCCACGGCATCGCCTGGCGCCGGCGGCGCCCGCCGCATGGCAGGGTGAAGAGGATGTCCTCTACTCGAGGCCTCCGGGCATGGTGCGGCGACGTACACTCTCATCGGCCCGATACGGCGAGGCAGTCGCGCCGGGCGGGCGAAGGCAACGCTGATGACCAGGAGACACGCCTACACCGGCAGGCCGCGCCTGCTGCACCAGATCATCGAGCCGCGGGCGCTGCTCGAGATCGCCTCGCTGCCCTGGAGCCTGCCGTGGCTGGCGCGCACGCCGCGCGGCGACGGCCACCCGGTGCTGCTGCTGCCGGGCTTCATGGCCGACGAGGGAACGCTGGTGGCGCTGAAGCTGTTCCTCGAGAACCGCGGCTACGAGGTGCAGACCTGGGGCTTCGGCCGCAACGTCGGCTTCAGCAGCAAGCACGCCAGCGCGCTCGAGCAGAAGCTCCGCTACATGCACTACAAGTCCGGCCGCAAGGTGAGCCTGGTCGGCTGGAGCCTGGGCGGCATGTACGCCATGTACGGCGCGCACGTGGCCACCGAGTGCGTCCGCTCGGTGATCACGCTCGGCAGCCCGGTGAGCTTCGACGCCGGCGGCAGCCAGTCGCCGCCGCTGATCAAGGCGCTTTATCGGCTGATCGCGCATCCGATGGGAACCAAGGCGCACCTGACGCAGTCGCGCGCCAAGTACCTGCGGCAGCCGAAGGCGCTGCCGCTGCCGATCTCCTGCATCTATTCGCTGGCCGACGGCGTGGTGCCGCCGCAGGAGGCGACCATCGACGGCAACCGGGCGCTGCACGAGAACATCCGGGTGGCGGGCAGCCACCTCGGGCTGGGTTTCAATCCGCTGGTGCTGTGGATCGTCGCCGACCGGCTGGCGCAGCCCGAGGGCGGCTGGCAGCCGTTCGCGCCGCCGCCGGGGTTTTTCGCGCGGCTTTACCGGCTGACGTCGCGCTTCGCGCCGGCCTAGCCCGGTCCTTCGCGCGGGCCTTTGCCCGCGCCGCCTGGCGGGCGAGGGCGAGATAGTCCTGGAAGCAGTCGCGCAGGCACTGCGCGAACACCTCGGGATCGGGCATCTGCTCGCGGCACGAAGTCGGCGAGACGATGACCTTGCCGTCGTAGCTGGTCACCGCGAAGACCAGCCCCAGCCCGTCGTTGATCGGCATGACCGCCGAGAAATAGGTCATGCGGGCGCCGTTCAGGTAGATCGGCACCGAAGGTCCCGGCACGTTGGTGATGGCGCAGTTGGCCAGCGGCGCCCGGCGGCCGACCCCGAGCAGGGCGCGGCCGAGCATCTTGCCGGTGATCGCCAGCGTGGCCGCCGGCGCGTGGGTGCCGATGTCGGTCAGCTCGCGCGCACCGACCGCCCGCGACATCAGCGTCGAGGCGGCGGTCTGCGCGCGGATGAAGGCGAGCCGCTGCAGCGGGTCGGCGATGGTCACGCCGAGCATGATCCGCTCCCATTGCACTTCCGGCCGGCTGCCGGCGCCAGCTTCCGGCTCGCGCAGGTAGACGGGCAGCAGCGTCGACAGGTCGGACTCGGGCAGTTCCTCGTTGCGGTCCAGGTAGGCGCGCAGCCCGCCGGCGCACACCGCCAGCACCACGTCGTTGATCTTCGCCCCCGGCACCAGCCGCCGGATCTCGCGGAACTCGTCGAGCTGGAAACGGCGCGTCTCGAACACCCGGTAGGGCGAGACGATGGCATTGAAGCGCGTCAGCGGCAGCGTTTCCGGTCCCTGCAGCAGCTCGGTGGCAAACGAGCGGGCCGCCGGCAGCGCGTGTGTCAGCGCCTCCCACACCGGGCCTGCCAGCCGCCGCGGCGAGGTCACCGTGCGCGCCAGGCCGCGGCAGGCCAGCTCGAGCGGGCTCGGCGGCGAGGCCGGGAACCACGGCTCGGTCGGCTCCGGCTTCGGCGCCTGCGGCACGATGTCGTGCAGCAGCGTGATGATCGCGGTGCCGCGCCTCACGTCGATCGCCGCGTTGTGCAGCTTGGTCAGCAGCGCGAAGCTGTCCTTCGGCAGGTCGTCGATCGCGTCGAGCCCCTCGATGACGTAGATCTCCCACAGCGGCCGGTTCAGGTCGAGCGGGCGGGCGTGGATGCGCGAGGCCTGGATGCAGAACTGCCGCCAGTCGCCCGGCTTGGGCAGGGCGATGTTGCGCACGTGGTACTCGAGGTCGAAGTTCTCGTCCTCGACCCAGTAAGGCTCGTCGAGCCCCAGCGGCACGGTCTGCAGCTTGTGCCGGAAGACGTGCGAGCGGTGCAGCCGGCTTTCGACCAGCGACAGGAAGTCCTTGAAGCGCAGCCGGCCGCCCGGCGCGGTCGACGGGTCGTAGATCTGGATCAGGCTGACGTTCGAACTGGAGTGGGCGCTTTCCGAGGAGAGGAACAGCGCGTCGTTCTTGCTGAGCTGTCGCATGATGGCCGAATCGTGCCATAGCCGGCGCGCCCTGCCTTTGGCATGGCGGCCGCCGCGGCGCGCTTGGAGCGCCCGCTCGAAAGCGCTCGCGCGGTGCCTGCGGGAGCGGCCGTCTCAGGCGCCGAACAGCGGCGCCAGGGTCGGCCAGGCGGCGTGTACCGCCCGCTCGCCGGCGTCGAGCAGCGCCTGCGGGTCGGCGCCGTTCTTCATCAGCGCATGCACGTCGAGGCGGATCGCATGGTCGGCGCGGCGCACCTGCTCGGTGATCAGCTGGTTGACCATGATGTGGAACATCTGGAAGGCCACGCCGGTGATGCCCGTCACCGTATCCTCGTAGGGCCGGTAGGCGACGTCGATGGCGATCACCACCTGCGCGCCGATCAGGCGGGCGGCGTCGATCGGCAGCGGTGCGGTCAGCGCGCCGTCGACCAGAAGGCGGCCGTCGAGCACCACCGGCTCGTACATCACCGGCACGCTGGCCGACGCGGCGATGGCGGGCGCCAGCGGTCCGCGGCGAAGGACCTCGGCCCGTCCGGTTACCAGGTCGGTCGCGACGGCGGCGAACGGTATCGGCAGCGCCTCGATGCGGGCTCGTTTGGTCTGCTCGTCGAGCATCGCCTGCAGGCGGCGCAGGTGACCGAGGCCGAAACGCGGCCATCGCCAGCGGTCGTCCTGCCGCCAGCTGTCGTCCCGCGCGAACTGCTCGATCTCGCCGGCATTGCAGCCGGCCGCCCACAGGCCGCCGGCGATCGCGCCGGCACTGCAGCCGGCAATGACGGCCGGTCGCACGCCGAGCTTTTCGAAGGCGCGGATCGCCCCGACGTGCGCCAGGCCGTGGCTGCCGCCGCTGCCGAAGGCGATGCCGATCCGCTGGGGCGCCTGGCTGCTGGCCGTCGACAGTCCGGTCCAGGCGGCCGTGGCTGCCAGGCCGGCGGCACGGAGTGCGTCGCGTCGATTCGCCATGGGGGTGCGGTTACGGAGAGAGCGGCTCCGCGTCGCTCGGCGAGGTGCCGATCGCCTGGCGCGGACCGCCGCCTTTGGCCGGCTAGTGCCGGCCGCGCGCCTCGATCCAGTCGAGCTTGGCGGCGTACAGGTGGCGCTGCTTGCCGCTGGTGCTTGCCTCGAGCGCGCGCGCCATGTGCCTGCGCGCCTGCTCGACGTCGCCCAGGCCGTAACTGGCCAGGCCCAGCCAGTAGTGGAACTCGTGGTTGTCTTCGGCGCGGGCGAGTTCGCGCGAGAACATCTGCCTGGCGGTGCCGTAGTCCTGCTTCTTCATCGCCGCCAGGCCGAGGTTGAAGTAGTGGTACGGCGGCTCCGGCTCGAGCGATGCCAGGCGTCGCTGCGCCTGCAGCGACTCCGCGAGGCGTCCCTGCCGCGCGTAGGCGTTGGCGAGGTTGGCCAGCGCCGTGCGGTTGGCCGGGTCGCGCAGCAGCACTTCGGCGAACACGCGCCCGGCCTGCACCGGCGCGTCGCGGCGCAGGTAGGCCACGCCGAGCGTGTTCAACCCTCCAAGGAAGCGCGGGTCCTGCCGCACCGACTCGCGCGCCCACGCGTAGGCATCGTCGATGCGGTCGGCGACCAGCGCCTCGACCGCGCGGTTGTTCAGGTACATCGCGACCACCGTGTCCTCGTCGATCTCGCGGGTCCTCAGGCTCCGTAACTCCTCCGGCGGCAGGAAGTCGACGGTCAGCGGCTCCCGGTCCGGCAGGCGCGGATCGGCGAAGCGCCGGCCGAGCGTGACGTTGACGTGGCCGCTGCGCAGCACCAGGTTGCCGCTGCGGCTGACCGTCTCCTCGAGGTAGGCGCTCTGGTAGCGCACCGTCAGCCCGAGCTCCTTGGCGAACGCGGCCGTCATCACCACCAGCGACAGGCAGTTGCCGGCGCGCGCGTCGAACGCCTGCGCGGCGCTGCGGGTGGTGCTGGCGTCGTAGTCGAGGCGCAGCTCGCCGGTGGTGTACAGGGCCTCGAGCAGGCCCCGGTGCGGCCCTTTCCTGCGCAGCTGGGCGACGATCTGCGGATGCTGCAGGTAGCGGTGCATCGCGTCGCTCACCGCGAAGATGTCCGCCGCGCCGACCGGTTCCGCGGGGGCGGCGAACAGGCTGTCGTCGAACAGGTGCTCCGGCGGCTGGACCAGTTCGCGCGGACTGGCGCAGGCGGCAAGCAGGGCGCAGAAGGAAAGCAGCAGCCAGGTGCGCATCGGTTTCCTCCTCGTACGGCAAGGAACGCCACCCGGGTGGCGAGGCGCAGTCAGCCGTATTGTGCGCCCGCCGGCGGACCGGCGGCAGGCCTTCAGGTGCGCCGCAGGTAGGTGACGAAGTCGATGCCGAAGGCCCTGTTGGCCGTCGGCGCCAGATGCTCGCGCGCGGCTTCGCGCCACTGCGCCGGATCGGCGGCGGGCCAGTGGGTGTCGCCGTCGAAGTCGGCGTCGATCTCTGTGACGATCAGCCGCTGCGCGCGCGGCAGGGCCTCGCGATAAAGCTGCGCGCCGCCGATCACGAACACCTCGGCACTGTCCCGGCACAGGCCTAGCGCCTCGTCGAGGCTCGCCGCCACCTCGGCGCCGGCGGCGGCGAAACCCGGCTGCCGCGAAACGACGATGTTGCGCCGTCCCGGCAGCGGGCGGCCGATCGATTGCCAGGTCCGACGGCCCATCAGGATCGGATGGCCGATCGTGGTGCGCTTGAAGAAAGCCAGGTCTTCCGGCAGCCGCCACGGCAGCGTGCCGGCGCGGCCGATGACGCCGTTGCGGGCGCGGGCGACGATCAGCGTGAGGCGTGGCGCGGTCATTTCGCGGCGGCGCGTCCGAGCAGGGCCGAGGCGATGGCGAGAATGACGAACAGTGCCGCCGCCCAGTCCTGCCAGCCTGGCACCTCGCCGACGATGGCGATCGCCGAGGCGGTGCCCACCAGCGGCACCGCCATGATCGAGAAAGCGCTGGCGGTCGGCGGCAGCGTGCGCGCGAGGCCGAACCACACCACCTGTGCGATGCCGTAGTTGATCACCACGCCCCAGGCGAGCGCCAGCCACATGCCGCCGGAGAACCGCCAGCTCGGCCACGGCTCGAAGGCCGGCGCCACCAGCCAGAACGCCGCCGACGACAGCAGCATCATCCAGACGGTGATCGCCTGGGTCGACAGCGGCAGCCGCGTGCGACGCATCATGATCGTGCCGACCGCCCACGACAGCGCCGCCAGCTGCATCCAGACGATGCCGAGCGGCCGGCCGGCGAGCAGCACGACCTCCTGCGCCACCAGCAGGCCGATGGCGATCGCCGCGCAGGCGGCGCCGATCATCACGCGGCGCGTCAGCCGCTCGCCGAAGAACAGCGCGGCGAGCAGCGTGGTCCAGATCGGCATCGTGAAGCCTAGGATGGCGGCGCGGCCGGAGGCGAGCTCCTTGACGCCGAGGATCGAGAACAGGTGCCAGCCGAGCACGTTGGGCGCCGCCAGCAGCGCCACCGGCAGCCAGGCGCTGCGCGGCAGGCGCATGTCCTGGCCGCGCGCCGAAAACCACAGCAGCAGCAGCAGGGCGCCGCCGGTCATCGTCGTGGCGCGGAAGTACAGCGGCGACAGCTCGCGCAGCGAGAACTTCATGATCGGCCAGTTCAGGCCCCAGGCCAGCGTGAGGCCGACCAGGCCGACGAGCGCGGCGCCGCGGACCACCGTCGTCAGACCGCCACCGGCGCTTTGATGTGCGGGTGCGGCTCGTAGCCGACGATCTCGAAGTCGTCGTAGGCGTAGTCGAACAGCGTCGGCGGGCGTCGGCGGATGACGAGCTTCGGGTAGGCGCGCGGCTGGCGGGCAAGCTGCTCGCGCACCTGCTCGAAGTGGTTGCCGTAGACGTGGCAGTCGCCGCCGGTCCAGACGAAGTCGCCGACATCGAGATCGCACTGCTGCGCCACCATGTGGGTGAGCAGGCTGTAGCTGGCGATGTTGAACGGCACGCCGAGAAAGATGTCGCAGCTGCGCTGGTAGAGCTGGCAGGACAGGCGTCCGTCGGCGACGTAGAACTGGAACAGCAGGTGGCATGGCGGCAGCCGCATCTTCGGCAGGTCGCCGACGTTCCAGGCCGAGACGATCAGCCGCCGCGAGTCGGGGTTGCTGCGGATCTGCTCGAGCACCTGCGCGATCTGGTCGACGTGGCCGCCGTCGGGCGTCGGCCACGAGCGCCACTGCACGCCGTAGACCGGCCCGAGCTCGCCGTCCGCGTCGGCCCACTCGTCCCAGATGGTGACCTTGTTCTCGTGCAGGTAGCGCAGGTTGGACTCGCCGCGCAGGAACCACAGCAGCTCGTGGATGATCGAGCGCAGGTGCAGCTTCTTGGTGGTGACCAGCGGGAAGCCCTCGCGCAGCGCGAAGCGCATCTGGTAGCCGAACACCGAGCGGGTGCCGGTGCCGGTGCGGTCGCGCTTGTCGGCGCCGTGCTCGAACACATGGCGCATGAAGTCCTCGTACTGCCGCATGGCGGGCGATTCTACTGAGTCGCCGCTGCGCGCCGCGCCGGCGACGTGGCCGCCGGCCGCCCGCGGCCGTTGCCGCCGGCCGGTTTCGGGTGAAAATGACCGCCGTTTCGCGGCAGGAGGGATGGTGGAAGAAAGCAGACCCGGGCACCACGTTTCGCTCGGACGCTGGGAGTTGCCGATCGAACTGCTGGTCGTGGCCAACCTGATCGCGCTGGCATTCGAGACGCTGCCCGACCTGTCGCCGTTCTGGCGGCAGGCGCTGTGGAGCTTCGAGGTGTTCTGCGCCGCCGTCTACACCTTCGAGTACGCGGTGCGGCTGCACCTGGCCCGCCCGCGCTTGAAGTACGCCACCTCGTTCTACGGGATCATCGACCTGCTGGCGATCCTGCCCTTCTACCTGATGGTCGCCTTCAATCTGCAGGCGGTGCGGGCGTTCCGACTGCTGCGCCTGCTGCGACTGTTCAAGCTGGTCCGCTACACCAAGGCCGTGCAGCGCTTCCGCCGTGCCTTCGCCATCGCCCGCGACGACCTGGTGCTGTTCGGCGTCAGCGCGATGATCGTGCTGTACCTGGCGGCCATCGGCATCTACCACTTCGAGCACGAGGTGCAGCCGGAGCGCTACGCGTCGGTGTTCGACAGCCTGTGGTGGGCGGTGGCGACGCTGACCACGGTGGGCTACGGCGACATCTACCCGGTCACGCCGGGCGGCCGGCTGTTCACCTTCTTCGTGCTGATGCTGGGGCTGGGCTTCGTCGCCGTGCCCTCGGGCCTGATTGCCTCGGCGCTGTCGCGCGTGCGGGCGGAGGAAGCGGCGCAGAAGCAGGCGGCGCTCGAGAAGGCGCAGGAACACGACTGGACCGACTGACGCCGCAGGCATCGCGGCGCCGCGCGGCAGGGCCGCCGACGCAGTCGGTCAGGCCGCGAGGCCGCGCGATTCGCCTACTGCACCGGCGCCGCGTCGATGCGAGCGCTGTTCGCCAGGGCGGCCGGCGCTTCGCCGATCACGACCCTGCCGGCGCCGTCCGCCTTCGGCTGATCCTGCGGCTGCTCGCGCCCGGCAGCAACCTCGCCCGGCGCCGCAACCGATGCGGTTTCGGCAACCGGCAGCTGATCGGCGGCGGCAACGAAGAGAGAGCCTGCCGCCAGGACAACGATGGCGAAGCCGATCGTGAAGAAGCCGTCGCTCCGGACGGTCGCGCGGCTGCGCTGCCGATGACGGCACGGGGCCGGTTGGAGTTGCTCGGGCTCGATACGCAGCAAGGTCTGTTTCATCGCTGATCTCCCAGTGAGCAGTGCAGGCGCGTCGTCGCGGCCGCCTTGACCCACTCAGATGCAGCTTGCGCGCTGCCATGCACTGTCGCCCCATCCCGGCAGGTGGGAGCGAGCCCCGGTGCACGAGCGGGATCGGCGCTGATCTGACAGGCACGAGCACCCGGATGGAACGCCGGGCGGCACGAGCGGAGCCGCCGCGCAGCGGCGCTTCGCCTGCCGCGCAACCCCACCCGCGCAGGTGGGAGACGACCCGCTTTGCCGCGTGGGTCGGCGTTCGAGAGGTGCGAGCATGCTTTTTCCTCTTGATGCCGGCATGGCGCTTCGCGTCGGCGAGGACGTGGCGCCCCGGCCGCAGCCAGGCAGCGGCGCGGCGCGTCGCCTCGCGCCGCACACCGAAAGGGAGCGACCCGTGACGAGGAGGCAGGGATGAAGCGAAGCAAACACGTACTGGCGCTGGCCGCCGTCGGTGCTCTCGCCGGCGGCGTCCTTGCCGACGAGACCTGCAACTCGCCGTACATGTCCAAGCTGATCAAGGGCCAGGAGGAGTTCGTGCACGTCTGGACGCTTGGCGTCGAAGGACTCGGCGACGGCTCCGACAAGCTGGTCACGATCGACGTGAAGCCCGGGTCGAAGAACTACGGCAGGGTCGTGCACAGCGTCTCGGTCGATGCGCGTGGCGAGGCGCATCACATGGGCTTCACCGACGACCGCCGCTACCTGTGGGCGGGCGGGCTCGCCGACAGCCGGATCTACGTGTTCGACGTCGGCACGGATCCTGCCAGTCCGCGGCTGGTCCGGACGATCGGCGACTTCGTCGAAAGGTCAGGCTATGTCGGCCCGCACACCTTCTA
Organism: Burkholderiales bacterium; assembly: GCA_016716275.1. Classification (GTDB taxonomy): domain Bacteria; phylum Pseudomonadota; class Gammaproteobacteria; order Burkholderiales; family Burkholderiaceae_F; genus JADJWR01. The sequence goes on from JADJWR010000003.1 coordinate 409,705, forward strand.
CGCGATGCCTGGCCGGATGCTGATCGGCGCGCTGTCGAACCGCACCGACAAGGGCGGCGCCACCGGCATGGCGGTGTACAACAACAAGGGCGAGTTCGTGGCCAGCTACCGCATGCCGAAAGGGGAAGTCGGCGGCGGTGTCGGCGACGGCTATGGCTACGACCTGGCGATCAACCCCGCCAGGAACGCGCTGCTGACCTCGAGCTTCACCGGCATCGACAACTACCGCCGCAGCCTTGGCGAGGTGGTCGGCGACCCGGCGGCGATGAAGCGGTTCGGCAACACGATGGTGCTGTGGGACCACAAGGCGATGAAGCCGCTGCAGGTGCTCAGCGTTCCGGGCGCTCCGCTGGAGATCCGCTGGTCGCTCAGGCCCGGCGACAACTGGGCGATCACCGCTGCAGCCCTGACGTCCAAGTTGTGGCTGGTCAAGCAGGGCGCCGACGGCAGGTGGCAGGCGCGGGAGGTCGGCACGATCGGCGATCCGGCCAAGATCCCGCTGCCGGTGGACATCTCGATCACCGCCGACGGCCGTGGGCTGTGGGTCAACACGTTCATGGACGGCATGACCCGCTACTTCGACCTGTCCAACCCCGAGCAGCCGAAGCAGACCTATGCCAGGCAGACCGGCAGGCAGGTCAACATGATCTCGCAGAGCTGGGATGGCAAGCGCGTCTACGTCACCTCGAGCCTGCTCGAGCGGTGGGACAAGGCGGGCGAGGACAACGAGCAGTTCCTGCGCGCGTTCCACTGGGACGGCAGGGAACTCAAGCCGGCCTTCGAAGTGGATTTCACGAAGGAGAAGCTCGGCCGGGCCCACCACATGAAGTTCAGCGCGCGCTCCTGACGGATCGCGCGGCGCTGCGCGCATGTCGGCAGGACCTGCGGCCGGGGGGCGGGCCGTCGCGGCACTGCGGCTGGCTGCCGGTGCGCTGCTCTGCTGGCTCGCCGGCACCGCGCACGCAGCGGCCGACCCGACGCCGGCGCACGCTCCGCAGATGCAGTTCGTGCCACCGGCGCCGGGCACTTACCAGCTGCAGCGGATTCAGCGGGCGCCGGACGCGCTGCTCGTCGATTCGCAGTCCCTGCCGCGCCGGCTGGCGAGCCTGACGCGCGACAAGGTGACGCTGCTGACCTTCTTCTACACCTACTGCACCGATGCCTGGGGCTGCCCGTTTGCCCGCCAGCTGATGAGCGGCCTGCGTGACGAGCTGCTGGCCAGGCCGCAGGCGGCCGGCCGGGTGCGCTTCGTCAGCATCAGCTTCGACCCGACCCACGACACGCCGGAGGCGCTGCGCCTGCACGCCGGGCAGCTGCAAGCCGATCGCCGGCTGCCATGGGAGTTCCTTACGACCCGCAGCATGCGCGAGCTGCTGCCGCTGCTCGACGACCTGGGCCAGGACGTGCGCGTCGAATACGACGACGGCGGCCGGCCGACGCGCACCATCAATCACATGCTCAAGCTGTTCCTGATCGATCGCGACGGTGTCGTGCGCGAGATCTACGCGCTCGACTATCTGCACCCGGCGGCGATGCTCAACGACATCGAAACCCTGCTGCTCGAGGAGCGTCAGGCGACCGGCCGGGGTCGCTGAGTCGGTTCGGCCCGCAGCGGCCTGCGGGCAGCGAGCCCGGCACGCTCGTCGGCGGGCCCGCGCTCAGGCCTCGGCTCGCGACGACGCAGCGCCGCTGTCGCGCAGTTCGCGCCGCAGGATCTTGCCGATGTTGGATTTCGGCAGCGGCTCGGTCCGGAACTCGACGATGCGCGGCACCTTGTAGCCGGTCAGGTGCTGCTTGCAGTGGGCCAGCACCTCGGCCTCGGTCAGTGCCGGGTCCTTGCGCAGCACCACCACCTTGACCGCTTCGCCCGAGCGAGCGTCGGGCACGCCGATCGCCGCGGCCTCGGCCACGCCGGGGTGCGTCGCCAGCACGTCCTCGATCTCGTTGGGAAACACCTTGAACCCGGAGACCACGATCATGTCCTTCTTGCGGTCGGTGAGGCGGATGTTGCCGCGCCCGTCCATCACGCCCATGTCGCCGGTGCGCAGCCAGCCATCGGCGGTGATCACCTGGTCGGTCTCGTCGGGCCGGTTCCAGTAGCCCTTCATCACCTGCGGCCCGCGCAGGCAGATCTCGCCCACTTCGCCCAGGGCGACCGGCCGGCCGTCGTCGTTGAGGATCGCCGCGTCGGTGCTGGGAAGGGGCACGCCGATCTGGCCGCTCCACTCGTCGATGGTGACCGGATTGGCGATCGCCACCGGTGCGCTCTCGGTGAGGCCGTAGCCTTCGACCAGCGGCACGCCGGTCATCTGCTTCCAGCGATGGGCGACCACCTGCTGCACGGCCATGCCGCCGGCCACCGCGAGCTTCAGCCCGCGCCAGTCGACCTCGGCCGAACCCGGCGCGTCGAGCAGCGCGCGAAACAGCGTGTTGACGCCGATGATCGCCGAGAAGCGCGTCTGCCTCAGCGTCTTCAGGAAGGCCGGCAGGTCGCGCGGGTTTGCGATCAGCACGATCTGCGCGCCTTTGCAGAAGAACGACAGCGCGCCGGTGAGCGCGAACACGTGGTACAGCGGCAGCGGAATGACCACCGTCTCGGCGCCGTCGTTCATGCCGGGCGACATCCAGGCGGCCACCTGCAGCACGTTGGCCACCATGTTGCCGTGGCTGAGCATCGCGCCCTTGGCCACCCCGGTGGTGCCGCCGGTGTACTGCAGGAAGGCGAGGTCGTCGCGGGCCAGTGTCACCTCGTCGAGCGACTGCAGGCGGCCTGCCGCCAGCGCCTCGCCGAAACCGACCGCGCCGGCCAGCTGCCATCGGGGCACCATTTTCTTCACGTACTTGACCACCACGTTGGTCAGCAGCCGCTTCAGCGGCGGCAACAGATCGCCGACCTGCGTGGTGACCACCACGCGCACCGGTGTGGACGCGACGACCTGCGCCAGCGTGTGGGCAAAGTTCTCCAGCACCACGATGGCGACGGCGCCGGAGTCGTTCAGCTGGTGCTCGAGCTCGCGCGGCGTGTAAAGTGGATTGACGTTGACCACCACCAGGCCCGCCCGCAGTGCGCCGAACATTGCCACCGGGTACTGCAGCAGATTGGGCATCATCAGGGCGACGCGATCGCCGCGCCGCAGGCCGGCCACCTTCTGCAGCCAGGCCGCAAAGGCGCAGCTCGCCCGGTCGAGCTGCGCGAACGTCAGCACGCTGCCCATCGATTTGAATGCCGGCAGACTGGCGAAGCGGCGGCAGCTCGCGGCAAGCACGTCGCTGAGCGAGGCGAGATCGCCGATCTCGATCTCGGCCGGTACACCGGCCGGGTACTGGTTGAGCCAGGGTCTGGTCAGTTGCATCTGGCGCCTGTTCGCGGGCGACAAGCCCTCTCAGCCCGAGTTTGGCGTCTCGCAGGCGACGCGTTCTGCGCAATGACAAGCGAACGGCGCGCCGGCGCGCCGCGCGCCGCCGTCAGGGCGCCGTGGACATCAACCGGTGCCAGCCACCCGCGCCGAGGCGGCGCAGGGTGTCGATGTTGCGCTGGTAGATCGCGGCAGCGTCTGGAAAGGCGGCCACCGCACCGGCGATGCTCTCTTCGCGCAGCAGGTGCAGCATCGGGTGCGGCGAACGGTTGGTCAGGTTGCCGACGTCGTCCGGGTCGGTCCCTTCGAACCGGTACTGCGGGTGGAAGCTGGCGACCTGAAGCACGCCAGCCAGGCCCAGGGCCTCGACGGCCGCGTCGGCGGCGTCGAGGAAGTCGTTGTAGTCGAGGAAGTCGTTCAGCACATGGGGATGGATCAGCAGCGTGGTTTCCGTCTGCGCGGGGTCGGCGGCTGCCAGCAGCCGCAGCTCCGCCAGCAGGTGCTCGAGCAGGGCCTGCTCGTCACGCGCGGGGCTTTCGACCCAGCGGATCCGTTCGTTCACGTGCACCGCCTTGGCAAAGGGGCACAGGTTCAGGCCGATGACGGCCCGTTCGAGCCAGCGCCGAGTTTCGGCTATCGCTTCCATGGCAATTGCGTCCTCGCTTCCTTGGCCTGCTTCGCGTCGACCACCTCCGCCGAGGCAGGGTCGACGGATCGCTGCACGCCCGCTGCGCCGGCGCAGCGGGAGCCGGGCTGCCGGATCGTGGCTGAGCAATCCAACGTCTCGACGAAACGGCGATCGCCGGCGCAGCATGGGTCCATACTGCGCCAATGCGGCAGATTCACACCCACATCGACATCGAGGCTCCGGCTTCGGTGGTGTGGGGAGTGCTGTCCGACTTCGGCATGTACCGGCGCTGGAATCCGCTGATCCGTGGCATCCTCGGCCACGCCGCGAGCGGCCGCCAGATCGAGGTCCGGCTCGCGGCGCCGCCCGGTGCCGACGTCGCGGCGAGACTGACGATCGTATACCTGCGCAGGGAAGAGGCGATGACCTGGCTGGAATGGTGGACGGTGCCCGGCCTGTTCGCTTCCGAGCGCCGCTTCCGCATCGAGCCGTTGCAGGGCGGCGCGGTGCGGTTTCATCACGGCGAGCAGGTGCGCGGGATCCTGGTGCCGCTGCTCGGCAGGCGGCGGCGGCTGCGCGGCAGGGCCGGCTTCGAGGCGATGAACACCGCCCTGAAGCAGCGAGCCGAAAAACTGTGGGCGCAGGGTGCGCCTGCATTGAACTGAACACGACCCGAGAGGATGCTCAGATGGTGCGCAAGACAACGAGTTCCAGCCAGCCGGTGTTCCATGCGCCGATGCGAATCGACTGGACCGACGAGAAACTGCAGACGCTCAGCCAGGAGCAGTTGCTCAACCTGCTCGACAACCTGGATCGGCAGCGCAGGATCGGCCGCGTCGCGGCGGGCACGGGCGAGGCGCTCGACCAGCGCATCGCCGCGCTTCTGACCGGTCGCAACGGCGCCCGGCGGCGCAAGCAGCTGTCGGTGACCGACGCCACCGCATCAGCGGAGCAGGCCTGATCGTCGGTCGGTGCAGCGCCACCTCCGCCTGGGGCCTGTTCACGCCAAAGCCGGGAGTGCGAAGGTCAATGGCGGGAGGAAGTCGCGGGCGCCGCGAGCGCCGTTGGCTGATGCCAACAAGCGAAGCGGCAACGACGCAATGCGCCCGCCATTGACCTTCCCGAAGGGTTGGGCCGAAATGCGGCGGCTGCTTTGTCGGACGGCTTGCGCAGGGGAGCGGCCCTGCGCGGCGCCGTCCTTCGCACATCCGTCCACATTGCGGCCCAACGCACCTCCCGCATTTAGCGTGAACAGGCCCTAGGCGTAGACCGTCGTCTCACCGGCGGCGAGGACGCAGGAGATTGCCTCGTCGCGGGTGCGGGCGCCGAGCTTGGCGAATAGCTGTCGGACGTGGTAGTCGGCCGTGTTGGGCGCGATTCTCATCCGCTCGGCGATCCTGTCGTGACTCATCCCCTGCGCCAGCAGCAGCAAGGTCTCGCCCTGCTGCACCGAGAGGTCCAGCTTCCACATCGATTCGCACAGGCGGATCAGCAGGTGATCGACGCGCTCGATCACCACGCCTGAAGGCCGGTCGGACTCGAAGAAGCCGTAGAAGCGGAACAACCCCCAGCCATTGATCGACGCCGCTGCGCAAAGCGGGCCGCGCGCATCTCGCCCGGCCGGAAGCGGCGGCGCCGCGAGCAGGCGTCTGATCAGGTCGCGGCCGGCGCGTTCGAGCTGCTGCGGGACCGTGCGGAGATTGATCGGGCAGCCCGAGGCCTGTGCAAGCAGCGCGAAACCGTTCGCCGATGTATTGACGACGCGGCCGTCGGACTCACACATCAGCAGTGCGTGTTCACCGCTGACGCGGTACATCGCTGCGTCGGTGGCGGCGGGGACCGTCGCGGCGTTCAACGAAAGGTACCTGCCGGCCGCCTTGACCGTGATTCGATCCTCGCTGCTGAACGCCGGCCCCGCGGCGGTTCGATACAGGATGAGCGAGGCGACCGGCGTGCCGTCCCTGATCACCGCGCAGCACAGGCGCTGCAACGGCACGCCCGATGGGACCGCCATCCCGCACAGGCGTCGATGCCGGCAGAACGGCTCCACCTCGTTGTTCTTGTCGCCGGGGCCGACGGCAGTTCCGTCGGCGCAGATCTCGACCACCTTGCGACGGCGAAGCTGGCTGTCGGGACGAGTTTCCGGTTCCTGCGGGGCAACGAAGCTCGCCGGTGCCGCCAGCCAGCCGGCCAGCGCCTCCGGCGCGGGCAGGTCGTGCGCGTAGAGATTTGAGATCTCGCCGTGCTCGTCGAACCAGATCACGACACCCGCTTCGCAGCGCGCCTCGCGGCACAGCGCACGCATCAGCGCCGGGACGATTCCCTCGATCGGCAGCCCCAGCGTGCACAGTCGCCTGATCAGCGCGCCGCCGGGCGATCGCTTGGATGACCACATCGGTGATTCCTCTGTTCGAAACCCGCGCTGCGGCAGCGACGACGTCTCGTCGGGCAGCCATCGTAGGCCGGTCGGGCACGTAGTTCCCGCTACGGGGTTGTTCTTGCTGCAGTTCGCCCTGCACTTCCCCTCCAGGCAGGTGGGAAATGTGCCCACCTGCCGGGTGGGGCGGCAAAGCGACACAGCGCGCACGCTGCGCAGATCTTGCGTGGGCGGCAGTCTTCATCAGACGCCTGCGCGGCGGCGGCCTCTGTCCACCCGTCAGGGACGCCGCTTCTTCCGCAGCACTGCATGCGGCAGCGGCGATTAGCGGGGCATTGAACAGGACAGGACGATCATGAGACGAATTCATTTTTCCGCTGCTGCTGCGGTACTTGCCATCACCACGCACGCCTGGGCCGGCGGCGGGCCGTTTCCGGCCGATGCGACCCAGGACCTGACGTCGCTGAACGGCGGCGCGCAAGTCATAGCCGAACTGCACGAGGCGCAGCGCCTCGACCTGCTGTCAAACGTCGAGCGCGACTTCCCAAGCGTCGTGGTCGGTGGCGCCTCCGACAGTGCGCTCAGCGCAGACGATCCCCGTACGGTGCGCGCGAAGATCCATGCCGAGACAGTCGAGGCCGGCCGGCTCGGCGTCCTCGGCTCGGGAGAGGGCGATCAGCCCGTCGCCACCGCCGCCCAGGAGGAACTGATCGCCGCGGCCGGCCGCCGGGCAGTCGATGACCTGCGGGCCGAGCAACGCGTGGTCCGGGCCACCGGAGGGTAATCCGCCGGGCAGCGAAGAAGCGAGCCGCCGCAGCAGTCGCTGGCTCCCGCGGGGCCGGTGACGCCGCGCACCGCACGGATCAGGTCGTGGCGTCGCCCGCCAGCGCGAAACGCGATCCCAGCCGCTCTGCGCGCGCCTTCAGCGCGTGGTTCATCAGATGGAAGCTTTCCTCGGTCGCCCGCTGGCGGCCGCGGCCCAGCAGCGAGGCGAACAGCCCCTCGACCTGCTCGGTCAGGTGGAATCGCACGCCGCCTGCCGGCAGAGACTCGATGCGGAAACGGTGCTCGGTGGCGAACAGCGCGGGAACCAGCCGCTGCTGCCGCCAGCGCAGTTCGCGCGGCTCGCGCAGGTAGGTCAGCGTCGAAGTCGTCGACAGTGGCGGCTCGCCCTGTCGCTGCACGGTCAGCCGCAGCCGGTTGCCGCTGCTCGGCTTGCCAAGAATCGCGCGAATGAACGGGTTCCAGCGCTTGCAGGAGGCAAAGTCGGTCAGGATGGCCCAGACCAGCGATGCCGAGGCGTCGATGTCGATGCTGGAATGAAGCTGCAGCACTATCGATCAGTATCGACGCCGCGGCGGCGGGGCCGGTCGCTTGCTGTCGAGGTGGCGGAAGGTGATCCGCCCCTTGCTCAGGTCATAAGGCGACAGTTCGAGCGAGACCTTGTCGCCGGCGAGGATCCGGATGTGGTGCTTGCGCATCTTGCCAGCCGAGTAAGCGACCAGCTCGTGGCCGTTGTCCAGCGTGACCCGGAAGCGGGAATCGGGCAGCACTTCGCTGACCACGCCGTTCATTTCGAGGTGTTCTTCCTTTGCCATCGCCAGAGCGCTCCGGGAAACGTAGATGGGACGGCCGGCCGAGGCCGGCCGTCCTGCGGAAACCGGGGCGATTGTCCGCCCGGATCTGCCATCCGCAATGCGTTGCAGCGCCACGCCTGCGGCGTGGCGGACATCGGGGGGAGCGCAGCGCGGGGCCGCGCTCCCGGCGCAGGACCGTCGGTCAGACGATCTTGATTTCGGCCGCCTGCGGGCCTTTGGCGCCCTGCTTGACGACGAATTCGACGCGTTGACCCTCGGCCAGCGACTTGAAGCCGCCGCCCTGGATCTCGGAGAAGTGCGCGAACAGGTCCTTGCTGCCGTCTTCCGGAGTGATGAAGCCGAAGCCTTTAGCGTCGTTGAACCACTTGACGGTACCAATAGCCATTTTCTCGTTCCTTGAAAGGTAGTTGAGAAGTCACCGCTCGCGGGAACGTCCCGCGGCGAGCTTACGATCAAGAAACGTGAACCTGGGGAAACCTGAGGTGCGCCGCTGCGGTCGACTGCAACGGGCCAAAGAAACCGGAGGAAAAACGAAGCTCGTGCGAAAGCAGGCGAAGAGTAGCCGCTTTCGTGCCCGGTGTCGAATGACTTTTTTGTTCGTCGTGGGACTTGAAATCCGCGATCGACCGACGCCCGGCCTCGCCGGCGCGCCGCGAACGGCCCCTCGCCGCACGGCCGGCGCGCCGCCACTCATCCTTCGGTCAGCGTCAGCAGGATGTCGGCGTACCAGGCGCAGTTCAGTCCGAGCGCCTCGTCGAGCGCCAGATCGCGCCCGCCGACGTCGAGCCGCGCCGAGTGAACGCCGAGCAGCATCCAGGGCAGCTCGCGCAGCGGCGCCGGCGGATCGGCAAGGCGCATCACGACCGGCGCGCCGCTGGTGCCGCGATGCGTCCGCGCATCGGTCAGGAAGTAGCCCTGGCCCTTGAAGCGCAGGCCGAAGGACGAGGCGAGCACCGCGTGGCGGACCACCGGCATGTGGTGCAGGGTGTCGTGGAAGCCGAGCGGAAATCCGACCACCAGCAGCGAGGTGCCGACCTCGACGGGCTCCTGCGCGGCCGCCAGGTGTCGCGGCGTGAAGGCGCGCAGGACGGCGGTCCGGGGCAGCGCCGGGCGCTCGATCTCGAGCACCGCCACGTCGATGTCGCCGGCGCTGTCGCGGCCCTGGCGCCAGACGCTGCGGCCGTTCCGGTACAGCGGCATCGAGAAGCCGGTGGACTCGGCGAGATTGGCCGGATCGGTGTGCAGCTCGATCTCGATGCGGTCAGGAAAGTGCCCGCTCGGCTCGTCGATCAGCACATGCCGGCTGGTCACCAGGAACAGCCGGGCATCGCGCTCGAAGAAGAAGCCGCTGGCATTGGTGAGCGGCCGGTCTGCCTCGAAGGTGTGGATGCAGGCGGCGGCAAGCAGGATGGGTTCGATGGTCGGCATATCGGAGCAGGCGCAGGTGGAAGCGGGCGAGCCGGCAGATTGTCGGCCGGTCCGGCGCTGCGGGGTTCAGTTCACGAACTGCAGCGCCGCCAGCCGGGCGTACAGGCCGCCGCGCGCGGCGAGTTCGGCGTGCGTGCCGGCATCGACGATGCGCCCGGCCTCGACGACGAAGATGCGGGAGGCAGCCTGCACGGTGGCCAGCCGGTGGGCGATGACGATCGTCGTGCGGCAGGCCATGGCGGTGCGAAGTGCCGCCTGCACGGCGCGCTCGCTCTCGGCATCGAGCGCCGAGGTCGCCTCGTCGAGCAGCAGCAGCGGTGCGTTCTTCAGCATCGCGCGGGCGATCGCCACCCGCTGCCGCTGGCCGCCCGACAGGCGCAGCCCCCGCTCGCCGACGAAGGTCGCGTAGCCGTCGGGCAGGCCCCGCACGAATTCGTCGACGAAGGCGGCGCGCGCCGCTGCCAGCGCCTCCTCGTCGGTGGCGTCCGCGCGGCCGTAGCGGATGTTCTCCAGCACCGTGCCGGAGAAGATCACCGGCTCCTGCGGCACCACCGCGATGCGCGCGCGCAGGTCGGCCAGGCGGGCCTCGCGCAGCTCGACGCCGTCGATGCGCAGGCTGCCGCCGTCGATGTCGTAGAACCGCTGCAGAAGCTGGAAGACGGTCGTCTTGCCGGCGCCCGAGGGGCCGACCAGCGCGACGTTCTCGCCCGGCGCGATCGCCAGCGTCAGGCGGTCGAGCACCGGCTGCTGCCGGCGCGAGGGATAGGCGAAGCGCACCGCATCGAACTCGACCCGCACGCCGCCGGCGGCAGGCGGCAGCGGCTGCGGCACCGGCGGGTCGGCCACCGCCGAGGTCGCGCTCAGCAGCTCCATCAGCCGCTCGGCGGCGCCGGAGGCGCGCAGCAGGTCGCCCCAGACCTCGGCGAGCACGGCGACGCTGCCGGCCACCACCGCGATGTACAGCGCCGTCTGGCTCAGCTGGCCGGCGGTGATCTGCCCGGCGAGCACCGACTGCACACCGCCGTACAGCCCGTACAGCAGCGAGCCGAACACGCCGATGATGACGAACGCGGTGAGCATCGAACGCACGCCGGTGCGGCGGATCGAGGCGGCGAACGCCTGCTCGTTGGCCTCGCCGAAGCGACGCGCCTCGGCGGCTTCCTGCGTGAAGCTCTGCACCACCGGGATCGCGTTGAGAATCTCGCCGGCGATGCCGCTGGTGTCGGCAATGCGGTCCTGGCTGGCACGCGACAGCCGCCTCACACGGCGGCCGATGACGATCGCCGGCAGCACCACCAGCACGATGATGCCGGCCACCGTCAGCATCAGCCGCGGGCTGGTGGCGATCAGCATCGCCAGCCCGCCGACGAAAAGCACGGTGTTGCGCAGGCCCATGCTGATGCTCGAGCCGACCGCGTTCTGGATCACCGTGGTGTCGGTGGTCAGGCGCGACAGCACTTCGCCGGTCTTCAGCGTCTCGAAGAACTGCGGGCTCTGCTGCAGCACGTGCGCGTAGACGGCCTGGCGCAGGTCGGTGGTCACCCGCTCGCCGATCCAGGAGACCATGTAGAAGCGCGCCGCGGTGAACAATCCGAGGGCGACCGCGACGCCGAACAGGCCGAGGAAGTGATTGCGGATCGCCGCCAGCCGCTCGCCGGCATCCACCGTGGCGAGCGACAGTCCGCCGTCGACCAGCAGCTTGACCGCATAGGGCAGCGCCAGCGTGCTGGCCGCGGCGAGCAGCAGGAAAGCCAGGGCCAGCGCGATCTGCGGCCTGTAACGCGCTACAAACGGCAGCAGCGCGCGCAACGGCCGCAGCCGGGCGGCCGTCGGTGTGCCAGCGGCGGGCCCGCTCATCCCGCGATCATCCCGCGCAGCACGCCCCACGAGGCGGCGATCATCAGCCCGCCCCAGGCAACGTAGGCGAGCACGAAACCGCTGCCGCGTGACTTCGGCTCGTGCAGGTAGGCCACGGCGTACCAGATGCGACCGACCAGCCACAGGCCGCCGAGGGTGGTCGCCGTCAGCGGGCCGACGAACAACGCGCACAGCCACAGCGCGGGGATGAAGACCACCGCGTTCTCCAGCGTGTTCATCTGCACGCGGAATGCACGCTCGAACATCTCGTGGCCGGTAGTGGCCGGCGCGGCGACGCGGTACCTGACGCGCGCCTTGCCGACGATGGCCGCGGTGGCGAAGCACAGGGCGAGGGCGGCCAGCGTGACGAGGGCGGGCCAGTGCAGGTCGTTCATCGGGGGAAGGGGTCGATGCGGACGGAGGGGCGCATCGTAAGGCAGCGGTTCCGGTTGTCTGGTTTCAGGGTCAACCCGGCAGCCCCCGGCGATATGGACGCGCGAGGGCGCGCAGCTTGCCGAGGTGCGCGCAGCCCGGTCTGCCTGCGCAGTTGCGGTAGTTCAGAGCCAATAGCTACGTTGCCAGTGTGGGCCGCGGCGGACTACCTTGACCTGGACCCGATGTGGGTGATCTGGCGGCGCGAGCTGGCCGCGAGGTGGGATGTCATGTCCAAAGGGGAGGTGCCGGAATGCTGGCGAAAACCCAGGTGACGTGCATGTTGCCGGTCAAGGATCTGGCGCGTGCCCGGCGGTTCTATGAACAGTGCCTGCGACTCGAGCCGCTCGGTGCAAAGCCGGACGGCAAGTTCGTTTACCGTTGTGGCGGCACCGAGATCGCGCTGTTCCCCAAGCCCGAGGGAACCAAGGCGGAGCACACGGCGCTGAGTTTCGCGGTGAGCGACATCGCGGCGGAGATTGCCGAGCTCAAGGGCCGCGGAGTGAAATTCGAGGACTACGACTTTCCCGACTTCAAGACGGTCGAGCACGTCTGCGTGCTCGGTTCGGAGAAGGCGGCGTGGTTCCGCGATCCCGAGGGCAACATCCTGTGTCTGCACGAGGACATCGGATAGCGGGTGCTTGTGCTCGGCCGGGTGAATCCGGCCAGTGGCGCTGCGTTGCCGCCTACAGCCGGATCGGCTCGACGTAGCCAGTCATCTCCAGGAAGCCGCGGCCGACGCGGCGGCCTGCTTCCGTGAGCAGGCTGGCGCCTTCCCAGTAGACGGCGCCGGTGCTGGCGCGCGAGTCGAGCTCCTGGTCGACGAAAAGCGGCCTGGTCTCGAAGCTGCGCGCGCCGACGCGCAGGCGCTGCGCCACCGGCCACACAGCTCCCGTGCGCGGTGAGTTCCAGCGTTCGATCGGCGCGAAGTCGACATCCGCCGGGGTGTACAGGCGCGGCGCGCTGCCGCCCGCCCCGCGCAGCGACGCATAGGCGTACAGCTTCTCGCCGCCACCGCGGCGGCGGATCTGGAAGGCAGTCAGTGCGGCTCCGTCGTCGAGGTTCATGCCGACCCAGTCCCAGCCGGCGGCATCGGCATCGAGCAGCGTGCTCGACCATTCGTGGTCGAGCCACGCCGTGCCGGCGAGCTCGCGCGTCTGGCCGTCCTGCTGCAGCGTCGCCTGCACGCGTAGCTGCGGCTGCGAGTAGTAGTAGCTCGCCTGCGCGGCCTGCGGGCCCTTGCGCGAGAAGCCGCCGTCGCCCTGCAGCAGCAGCGGCTGCGTCGGCGCGGCGGTGAACTGCAGGGTGAAGCCGCGCGCAGGCAGCGTGCATTCGTAGCTGCCGTCGGTGCGGCGCGTGAAGCGCCAGCGGTCGAGCCGCACGTCGGTATCGGTCTCGGAGGCGGCGGCGACGTCGAAGGCGGCCCGCGCGATGCGCTCGTCCTTCAGCAGGCTCGCGCGCGCCGGATCGGCGATGGCGGCGTGGGCGATGATCAGCTGCCTGGCGGCGAAGCGGCTCGGGTTGGCCGGATCGATCCCGGTGCGGGTGCGGAAGAAGGTGATCTGGAAGCCGAGTGGCTGCGCGGCGTCGAGCCAGCCGGTCAGGTACCACCACTCGGTGCGGTACTCGGGATGGGCGCCGTGGTCGCGTGGGAAGACGAGGGGCCGCGGCGTGACGACGGCGTACTCGACCGCATGTGCGCGCACGAGCGGCAGCGCGGCAGCGGCGAGGAAGGCGCGGCGCTTCATCGCATCACCAGTCGGCCCGCACCGCCAGCACCGCATCGGGAGCCACCGCGCGGCGGCCGGCCGCCAGCGCCGTGAGCGCCGCCGCGGCCAGCAGCGCGACGATCAGCCCGGCGACCAGCAGCAGCGGCACGCGGAAGTCCATCGTCCAGTGGAAAGACTGCGGGTTGACGAAGTCGACCAGGATCCAGGCGATCGCCAGTCCGACTGCCAGCCCGATGACGATCGCCAGCCCGGTGACCAGCAAGCCCTCGATGGCGAGCAGCCGCAGGATCTGCCCCTTGGTCACGCCGAGGTGGCGCAGCATGCCGAACTCGCGCATGCGCACGATCGCCTGCGCCGAGAAGGTGGCGGCGATGCCCGTGAGGCCGATGACGATGGCGGCGATCTCCAGCACATACGTGACGGCGAAGCTGCGGTCGAAGATGCGCAGGCTGATGGCGCGGATTTCGCCGGAGGAAGCGAACTCGGCACTCTTCAGCTGCATCTTCGGCTGCAGGTCGGCCGTGACCTCGGCCGCGCCGGCGCCGGGCGCCAGCCACAGCGCCGCCTCGGTTGGCGCGGCCGCGCCGGCCAGGCGCGTGTAATCGGCGATATCGATGATCACCGCGCCGAACTGGCGCGCGTAGTCGCGCCAGACGCCGGCGACAATGAAGGTTCGCGCCTCGCCGGCGATCGGCAGGGTGATCTCGCCGCCGACCCGCGCGCTGTAGATGTCGACGATCGCCTCCGACACCCAGGCCGGCGGCGCCATGCCGTCGCGCCAGGCGAGCGAGGCGCCGGTCAGCGGCAGCTTGCGTGCCGCGTCGTTGCGGTCGAGGGGGCGGGCGATCAGCGACACCGGCGCGCGCGCCGGATCGAGCGTGACCTTCATGTTCAGCGAGAACTCGGCCCGTTCGACCTGCGGATGGCCGGCAAGCGTGCGCTGGTCCTGGTCGCTGAAGGTGGCGGTGGTGCTGCCGAGGCTGCCGGCAGGCGCCGTGGCGGGTCGCACGTAGATGTCCGCCGGCAGCACGCGAGTCAGCCACTGGTCGACCGAGACGCGGAAGCTCGCCACCATGGTCGCCATCGCCACCATCAGCGCGAAGCTGGCGACGATGCCGGCGGCGCCGATGGCGGCAAAGCGCGGCGTAGCGGCAAGCCGCGTCGCTGCCAGCCACCAAGGCGCCGCCTCGGCGGTGAGCCGCCGTCGCGCCAGCCAGCGCTGCAACGGGCCGAACAGCCGTGGTGCGACCAGCGGCTTGGCGAGAATCGCCGCGACCAGCAGCACGGCGATCGCCAGGTAGGCGCCGAGCGGGATGCCGGCGATCGGTGGCGCCATGAGCAGCAGCGCGGCCACCGCGAACAGCGCCAGCGCCGGCCAGGCACGGTATCCACCGACGTCGCGGTCGAGACCCGAACCAGACTTCAAGGCGAGCGCCGGCGCCGAGGCGGCGGCATCGCGTGCCGGCAGCCAGCCGCCGACGGTGGCTGCGGCCACACCGAGTGCGAAGAAGAGTAGCGTCGCCCCGCCGTCGATCTGCAGCGGCGGCTGCACGCCGGTGAAGAAGCCGCCGCCGAGGTCGCCGCCGAGCAGGCGCAGCGCCACCTTTGCGACGGCCAGTCCGACGGCGATGCCAAGCACGCTGCCTGCGACGCCCAGCGCCGCCGACTCGGCGAGCAGCAGTCGCTCGACCTCGCCGCGGGTGACGCCGATCACGCGCAGGAAGGCCAGCTGCGTCCGCCGCGCCAGCACCGCCTGCGCCTGCAGCGAGTAGACGAGGAAAGCGCCGGTGAACAGCGCCACCAGCGCCAGTACGTTCAGGTTGACGCGGTAGGCGCGCGACAGGTTCGACACGCGCGCGGCCGCGCCCTCGGCGGTCTGCAGGCTGACGCCGGCCGGCAGGCGCCACTCGCGCTGCAACTGCTGCGGCGTGCTGCCTGCGGCCAACTGCAGCTCGATGCGCGTCAGCCGGCCGAGGCGGTCGAGCCGCCACTGCGCGAAGCCGAGGTCCATCACGCCGACGACCTGCCCGCTGCGCGCCGCGGGCAGGCTGCCGGCGATGCGCAGCCGCTCGACGCGGCCGCCGACCTGCACGCCGATCGTCTCGCCCGGCGCAAGCTGCAGGACATCGAGTGCCGCCGGCGACAGGTAAAGGCCGTCGTCGAGCAGGGCGAAGCGGCGTCCCTTGTCGACCGCTTCGCCGACCGTGTGCGGCGCCAGCACCGCCGAGCGCAGGATGTCGATGCCCTCGATCGGCAGCGAGCGGCCGCGCAGCCGTGGCGGCTCGACGATTGGCGCCTCGACGTCGAGCGCCGGGCTCGCCCAGGCGACTGCCGGCGATGCCGCAACCCGTGCATAGACCGACTCGTCGAATCCCTCGCGCGGGCCGATGACCGTGGCGTCGGCCTGGCCGCTCGCCTGCCGCACGGCGGCGGAGAACTCCTGCAGTGCCGACGCGTTGATCAGGTGCACCGCGTAGCCGAGCGACACGCCGACCGCGATGGCGATCACCTGCACGACGGCGCGCAGCGGATGGACGCGCGCGTAGCCGCCGACGACGTGGGCGAGCAGCCAGAGCATCTAACGCTCGCGCAGCTTGCCGTGTTCCAGCCGCAGTACGCGGTCGGCGGTGGCGGCGGCGTGCACCGAGTGGGTCACCAGGATGCCGGCGGCGCCCTGCGCCTTGATCGTGCGCGCCAGCAGGTTCAGCACGGTGTCGGCGGTGTCGGGATCGAGGTTGCCGGTCGGCTCGTCGGCCAGCAGCAGGGCGGGGCGGTGCACCAGCGCGCGGGCCACCGCGACGCGCTGCAGTTCACCGCCGGACAGCTCGCGCGGCGCCGACTCGGCGCGGTCGCCGAGGCCCACCGCCGCCAGCAGCTCGCCGGTACGCGCGCGGCGCTCGGCGGTGTGGATGCCGAGCAGCACCAGCGGCAGCTCGACGTTCTGCGCGATTGTCAGGTGCGGCAGGATGTGGAACGCCTGGAAGACGAAGCCCACCTTGGACCGCCTCAGCCGCGTGCGCGCATCCTCGTCCAGACGCGTCAGATCCTCGCCGCCGATGACGATGCGGCCGCCGTCCGGCCGGTCCAGCCCGGCGATCAGGTTCAGCAGGGTGGACTTGCCGGCGCCCGACTCGCCGACCACGGCGACGTACTCGCCGGCGCCCAGTTCGAGATCGAGTGAAGCGAGGATCGGGCGCGGTCCGAAGCGCCGGGCGAGGCCCTGGATCGACAGCATGGCGCGCATTGTATGCAGCGGCATCGAATAAGCTCTCGCACGAGGAGGGCCCATGGCCGAAGGGGACGTCGTCACGATCGAGGACATCCGCGCCGCCGCGCAGCGCCTGCGCGGCAAGGTCGAGGAAACACCGTGCCTGCACTCGCGCACGCTGTCGCAGATCACCGGCGCCGAGGTCTACCTGAAGTTCGAGAACCTGCAGTTCACCGCCAGCTTCAAGGAGCGCGGCGCGCTTAACTGCCTGGCGCTGCTCACCGACGAACAGCGCCGCCACGGCGTGATCGCGGTATCGGCCGGCAACCACGCGCAGGGCGTGGCCTACCACGCGCAGCGCCTCGGCGTGCCGGCGGTGATCGTCATGCCGCGCTACACGCCGATGGTGAAGGTCGAGCGCACGCGCGGCTTCGGCGCCGAGATCGTGCTAGCCGGCGAGAGCTTCGACGATGCCAAGGAAGAGGCCTTGCGGCTGCAGAACTCGCGTGGCCTGACGCTGGTGCACCCGTACGACGACCCGCGCGTGATCGCCGGGCAGGGCACCATCGGCCTGGAGATGCTCGCCGCGCAACCGCAGCTCGATTGCCTGTGCGTGGCCATCGGCGGCGGCGGGCTGATCAGCGGTGTCACGCTGGCGGCGCGCGCGATCAAGCCGTCGATCGAGGTGATCGGCGTGCAGACCGATCAGTTCCCGGCGATGTACGCGCTGTTCAGGAACGTCGAGATGCGGTCGGCCAACGCCACGCTGGCCGAGGGCATCGCGGTGAAGTCACCGGGGCTCATCACGCGCGAGATCGTCAGACGGCACGTCGACGACATCGTGCTGGTGTCGGAGGGCGACATCGAGCATGCGATCGTGCTGCTGCTGGAGATCGAGAAGACGGTGGTCGAGGGCGCGGGAGCCACCGGGCTGGCGGCGCTGATCCGCCACCGCGAGCGATTCGCCGGCAAGAAGGTGGGGCTGATCCTGTGCGGCGGCAACATCGACCCGATGGTGCTCGCCGACATCATCGAGCGCGGCATGGTCCGCGCCGGCCGGCTGGCACGCATCCGCATCGCCATCCGCGACGTGCCCGGCGAGCTGGCGCGCGCCGCCGCGGTGGTGGCACAGGCCGCCGCCAACATCGAGGAAGTCGAGCACCAGCGCGCGTTCACCACGCTGCCGGCGCAGAACGCGCAGCTGGAGATGGTTATCCAGACGCGCGGGCCGGAGCACATCGAGCAGGTGCTGGCGCGTCTGCGCGAGGCGGGGATGCCGGCGGACCTCGATCCCTATTGATCGAGCCGCGTTCGATCAGCGAAGCGCCCTGGTGGCGGGCGCGCCTTGTCTCCCACATTCAGGTGTTGTGCGGGAGATACGGGAGATCCGTCGAGCCGGAAAAGAAATCTCCGCATGGCTCCTTCCGGCGACTCGCGCGTTGCGCGCGAGGGGAGGAAACCGTGCGGAGAATTCGATCGGTCGCGCTGCGACCGACCCGAACCCCGGAGTGCCTGAGCTACCCCGCCGGCCTTCTCAGAGGCGAGCGGGCCGCGCCGGCGACCTGGCGTGCGCCTCCTTCAGCAGGAGGCTGGCCACGCGGCCAGAACGCGAGGTTCAGGCGAAGACGACCTGCATCAGGCCGCCACCGACGTACGCCATCTCCGTGCTGCTCAGCGTGACGACCTGCTCTTCGGCCTGGGCTTCAACGGCGGCGATCTCGGCGGCTTGGCAAACGATGGCGTCCATGATTGAATCCTCAAAATGCGTTACGGGAAGTGGATCGATTGCGTGACAGCTATCGATGGACGGGATAGTTATCGATCGTCGGCAGTTGATCGATGCCCCATAAACGGGATGTGACCGGGCACATGCAGGCGTTGCTTGAAAAGCTCGACCATGCCGAATCGCGCGTAAGCGTGATGCAGCGGCAGGAGGCACTCGCGCTGCTCGACGAGCTGCTGTCGGCGCTGCGCGCTGCGATGGCAGCGCCGAGCGCCGAGGCACACCGGCTGTTCGCTTCCGCAAAGAAGGCGCTGCACGGGTTGCCGCTCGAGGTGCTTTCGGAAGCGCGCGTCGAAGGCCTGCTGCTGTCGGCGCAGTTCGCCTATGTGTCGGGCCAGCCGTTCTCCGGCCTCGAGCACGCCAGCCTGGCGGTCGAGTGCGCGCGCCGGATGAACGACGCTGCGGCGCTGCGCAAGGCGCTGACCTTCCACGGCATCCTGCTCGCCGACACCGGCAACATCGCCAATGCCGTCGAGGCCTACGCGGAGGCCCTCGAACTGGCCGAATCGATGCACGACCTGCGGGCGGAGACGCCGGTGTGGGTCAACCTCGGCTCGGCGTTGACTTACGCCGGGCAGCTGAACGAAGCGGTGTCCTGCTTCGAGCGCGTGGTGTCGCTGTCCGGCTCGGAGCCGCAGCTGTCGCCGTTCGGGCCGCCGGCGCTCGCCAACATCGCCAACATCTGCCTGTACCTGGAGGACTACGCCAAGGGACTGCGCAGCATCAAGGCATCGATCGAGACGGCGGGCGAGCCGCAGAGCGCCACCGCGCGGATGAACCGGGCGATGGCCGAGTGCTCGTACACGCGGCTGCTGCTCGAGGTCGACAGTCTCGAGCGCGCCCGCGAGCGCTGCGAGCTGGCCAAGCGGTTTGCGCACGAGTCGAAATCCGAGCGTGCCGAGCTGCAGGCGGCATTGGCCGAGGGGCTGTGCGAGGTGCATGCCGGGCTGATCGACCTCGGCATGTCGCGCCTGTCGCAGGCGCTGGACCGCGCGCGGGTACTGAAGTCCGAGCTGCGCTACGCACTGCTGGCGATGGTCAAGGCGCAGGAAGTCGCCGGCAAGCACGACGTCGCGCTGGTGTACCTGCGCGAGCTGATGATGCACACCAAGAAGACGCAGCAGGAAAACGCGCTGCGTCACCATCGCCTGCACCTGGAGAACCTGGCGCGGCAGCAGCAGGGCGCCTCGGAAGAGGTGGTGATGGAGCGCCACGAGCAGTCGTTGCGCGGCAAGCTGGCCGAGCAGGTGGCGCAGCAGGAGCTGATGCGCTCGCGCATCGAGATGCTCGAGCGGCTGGCGGTCACTGCCGAGTTGCGCGACGACTCCACCGGCGAACACTCCTACCGGGTGGGCCGCCTGTCGTCGCTGCTCGGCCAGGAGTTCGGCTGCGACGACCAGACCTGCTTCATGCTCGATCTGGCGGCGCGGCTGCACGACATCGGCAAGATCGGCATCCCCGACGGCATCCTGCTGAAGCCCGACCGGCTGACCGAGGCCGAGCGCGAGATCATGAAGACGCACACCACGGTCGGCGCCGAGCTGCTGGCGCAGAGCGAGATGCCGCACATGCAGATGGCGGAGGACATCGCGCGCTTCCACCACGAGTGGTTCGACGGCTCGGGCTATCCGAACGGCATCGGCGGCGCCGCGATCCCGATCGCCGCCCGCATCACCGCGCTGGCCGACGTCTTCGACGCGCTGACCCACCGCCGGCCTTACAAGGAGCCGTGGCCGGTGGCCCGTGCGCTGGACGAGATCGCCTATCTGAAGGGCCACCAGTTCGACCCGGAGCTGACCGATCTGTTCCTGGCGCTGGTCCGGCGCCTGCAGCGCGAAGTCGGCGACCTGGACGAGTACCTGGGTGAGGCCGCGCGTGCCTCGCCGTTCATCCGCGCGCGCGAGAAGATCGCCACCACGCTGCGCCGCTCGGGCGGCCGCGACGCGGGCTATCGCACCCGCCTCGACGCGCAGCGCTGAGGGCGGCGATCCTCAGGCGGCTGGGCCGCCGCCCAGGCGTACCGTCCGGTCGACTGCGCGTACCGTTTCCGGGCGGTGGCTGACGATCACCAGGCTCAGGTCGAGCGCCTTCAGCCGCTCGGTGATCTCGCGCTCGCGCGCCAGGTCGAGCTGGTCGAACGCCTCGTCGAGGAACAGCACCTGCGGCTTGCGATACAGCGCGCGCGCCAGCAGCACGCGCTGCTTCTGGCCGCCCGACAGCGCCACGCCGAGGCTGCCGACGATGGTGTTGTACTGCATCGGCATCGCCTCGATGTCCTCGGCGATGCCGGCCAGCCGCGCGCACTCGCGCACCTGCGCCGGGTCGTGCTGCGCGTCGAAGAAGCTGATGTTGTCCTCGAGCGTGCCGACGAACAGCAGGTCGTCCTGCAGCACCACGCCGATGCGGCCGCGGTAGGCGGCGCGGTCCCATTCGCGCACGTCGCGGCCGGCATAGGTGAGCAGGCCCTCGGTCCGGTCGAGCAGGCCCACCAGCACCTTGACCAGGGTGGTCTTGCCGGCGCCCGACGGGCCGACGATGGCCACCGTCTCGCCCGGCCGGACCAGGAAGTCGACGTCGCGGAAGGCGAAGCCCTCGATGCCGTAGGCGAACCCGAGCCCCTTGCCTTCGATGGTGAGCGGCGCGGCGCCCGGCGCGAAGGTCGCAGCCGGCGCGGACTCGGGCTCGGCCAGCGCGATGTCGGCGATCCGCTCGGCGTGCAGGTCGAGCATGCGGAACTCGATCGCCTTGTCGACCAGGTTGCTGACGCGGGTGATGAACAGCAGCTTGAAGGCAAGGAAGCCGAACAGCATGCCGACCGAGAAGCGGCCGTCCATCACCAGCGCCGCCGCCAGCCAGACCACCGCCACGTTCTCCAGGCCGAAGATCAGGCCGTTGGCGGCGCGGTGGACGATCGCCAGGTTCTGCACCGAGACGCCGGCGTTGGTGTGTTCGACCACCAGGTTCTGGTAGGCGGTGCGGCGCTGCGCCTCGCGCAGGTTCAGCTTGATCGCCAGCATGCCGCGCAGGGTCTCGATGAAGTGCGTGTTCGACTTCGCCTCGTGGGCGATCTGCTCGTCGGCGGCGCGGCGCTGCGGCCCGTAGAAGATCCAGCGCACCAGGCCGTAGGCGGCCGCCGCGGCGATCACGATGGCGGTGAGCAGGCCGCTGTACCAGAACATCACCGCCAGCGTCAGGGCAACCA
This sequence comes from Burkholderiales bacterium, assembly GCA_016716275.1. Taxonomy (GTDB): domain Bacteria; phylum Pseudomonadota; class Gammaproteobacteria; order Burkholderiales; family Burkholderiaceae_F; genus JADJWR01. The sequence continues at coordinate 431,304 of JADJWR010000003.1, forward strand.
TCACGCCGTCGATCAGCGTCTCGACGAAGGCCAGCGTCAGCGTGCGCTGGATCGCGTCGACGCTCTTGAAGCGCGAGAAGATGTCGCCGATGTGCCGCTTCTCGAACCATGACAGCGGCAGCCGCAGCAGCTTGCCGAACAGCATGTCGAGCAGGCGCAGGTTCAGGTGGGTCGACAGGTACACGCCCAGCCAGGCGCGAACCGCGGTGGTGGCCACCTGCATCAGCACCAGCAGCGAGAAGCCGAGGCCGAGCAGGGTCAGCAGGTCGCGGTCGCGGCCGACGATCACGCGGTCGATCACCAGCTGCACGAAAAACGGCGAGGCCACCGCGAACACCTCGAGCGCCAGCGACAGCAGCATCACCTGCGTCAACGTGCTGCCCATGCCGCCGGCGGCGGCCAGCAGCTGCCAGGCGGTGATGCGCTCGCGCTCGTCCTGGCGGGCGAAGCCCTCGGCCGGCGTGAACTCCATCGCCACGCCGGTGTAGTGGCGCGACGCCTCGGCCAGCGGCAGCACGCGCTTGCCGCGCGCCGGGTCGAGCACGGTGATCCTGCGGCCGTCGGCCTGGGTCAGCACGACGAAGTGGTTCATGTCCCAGTGCAGGATCGCCGGCAGCCGCAGCTTGGCGAGCGCCTCCAGCGGCGCCTGCACGCCACGCGGCGCGAGCTTCATCGACTGCGCGATCGCGCCGATGTGCTGCAATGTGACGCCCTTCATCGACGGCGCCAGCCGCATGCGCATCGCCGCGAGATCGGTGCGGTGGCCGTGGTAGCTGGCGATCATCGCCACGCAGGCGATGCCGCACTCGGGCGCCTCGGACTGCAGGATCAGCGGAACGCGCTTACCGAACAAGGGTTCCGCCTCGCCGTTGATGCCGCATCGCGCCCGTCACTGCAGTCGCCCGCGCAGCTCGAGCACGGGCTCGAAGATCCACTCGAACACGGTGCGCTTCTCCAGCAGGATGTCGGCGTTGACCAGCATGCCCGGGCGCAGCGGCACTTCCTGGCCGCCGGCGGCGACCGTCTGCCGCTCGAGCTCGACGTCGATCCGGTAGACCGGCTCGCGCACCGTCATCGGCCCGACCTTCTCGCCGGGCGACCAGACGGTGCGGCTGACGTTGTGCACGGTCCCCCGGTACTGGCCGAAGCGCTGGAACGGGAAGGCCTCGTAGCGCAGCACCACCGCGTTGCCCGGCTGCACGAAGCCGACCGCGCGGGTGGGCACCAGCAGCCGCGCCTCCAGCCCGCTGCCGGCCGGCAGCACGGTGGCCAACGGCGCGTCGGCGGCGAGCGACTGGCCGCGCGCCACCGCGATGTTGGTGACCGTGCCGGCCATCGGTGCGCGGATCACCGTCTCGCGGCGCGTCTCCTCCTGCACCAGGTTCTGCTGCAGCTCGCCCCGCTCGCGTATCAGCTGGTCCTCCTGCTGGCGGGCGCGCAGGTCGACCGCCGGCAGCTCGCTCTGCGCGCTGCGCAGATCGCGCTCGATGCCGGCGCGGCTGCGGCGCAGCGTCTCGAGCTTGACCTGCTGGTCGAGCTGATCGTTGCGTTTGGCCGCCAGCGCGGTGTCGGACATGAAGCCGTCCTTGACCAGCTGCTGCGTGCGCTGAAAATCCTCGCGCGCCGAGGCAACCCGCGTCATCTGCAGGCGGATCTCGGCGTCGGCCTGCGACAGTTCCTTCTTCAGGTCGTCGATGCGCCGGCGCAGCTGCTCCTTCTGCTGCTCGGCTAGCAGGCGGACGTTCTCCTTCTCGACCTCCAGATTGGCGACCCGCTGCTTCAGTTCGCGCTGCACCATGTCCGCCGAGGTGCCGCCCGAGGCCATGCCGCGCTCCAGCGACAGGCGCGCGATCGGCGCGCCGGCGTCGACCGGATCGCCCTCGCGGACCATCAGCTCGGCCAGCGTGCCGGCCTCCGGCGCGAGGATCGGCGCCGCGCCGACATCGAGCGCCAGGAAGCCCTCGACCCGCTCGCGCCGCGTGTATTCGCCCCAGAACATGAAGCCGACGATCAGCGCGGCGAACGACAGCGCCAGCAGCGTGAAGATCCAGGTCGGCACCGGCCGCGCGATCGACACCTCGCCCAGCAGCTTCTCGCGCTGGGCATCGATCGCCTCCTGCCGGAACAGCTTGCGCATCTCGGGGCGGCCGCCGCCTTCAGGGACGCACGAACACGCGCGGCGCGCCGGCCTGCAGCTCGCCGATCACGCGCGCCTCGGTGAATCCCTCGTCGCGGAAGACCTGCAGCACCGCGCCGGCATCGGCCGCCTCGCACGCAACCAGCAGGCCGCCGCTGGTCTGCGGGTCGGTCAGCAGCGCCTGGTCGACCAGGGCGGCGCCGCCGAGGTCGACCTCATGCCCGTAGCCGGCCCAGTTGCGGCCCGACGCGCCGGTGATGAAGCCCTGCTCGGCAAGTGCGCGCGCCTGGCCGAGCAGCGGCACGTCGGCAAGGCGGATTTCGGCGGCCAGGCCGGCGCCGCGGCAGACTTCGAGCAGGTGGCCGAGCAGGCCGAAGCCCGTCACGTCGGTCAGCGCATGAACGCCCGGCAGCTCCGACAGGCGGGCGCCCGGCGTGTTCAGCCGCGTCGTGCTGGCGATCATCTGCGCATAGCCGTCGGCATCGAGGTGGTTCTTCTTCAGCGCCGCCGAGTACACGCCGACGCCGATCGGCTTGCCCAGCACCAGCACATCGCCGGGCCGCGCGGCGCTGTTGCGCTTGATGCGGTCGGGATGCACCAGGCCGAGCGCCACCAGGCCGTAGATCGGTTCGACCGAATCGATCGTATGGCCGCCGGCGATCGGGATGCCGGCGGCGGCGCACACCGACTGGCCGCCGTCGATGATCCGGCGGATGACTTCCAGCGGCAGCCTGTCGATCGGCATCGCCACCAGCGCCAGCGCCATGATCGGCGTGCCGCCCATCGCGTAGACGTCGGAGATGGCGTTGGTGGCGGCAATGCGGCCGAAGTCGTACGGATCGTCGACGATCGGCATGAAGAAGTCGGTGGTGGCGATCAGCGCCTGCTGGTCGTTCAGCCGGTACACCGCGGCATCGTCGGCGGTCTCGATGCCGACCAGCAGCGCCGGCGGGATGATACCGCTGGCGCCCTTGAGGATCTCGCCGAGCACGCCGGGCGCGATCTTGCAGCCGCAACCGCCGCCGTGCGAGAAGGAGGTCAGACGCAGAGGCTGTACTTCTGGAGCATTCATCGGATCGGTCGCTCGGAGTGAAGCAGGCAATTATCCACAAGGCGAAGCAGCTTCGCCCGTTCGCGCGCCGGCCCGAACAGCGGCGCGCGGCGTTCGCAGCGGCGGCGCAGCTTGTCGAGGAAGCGCGACTGGCGCGCCGCGCGCAGCACCAGCGCGCCGGCGGCGTCGACGTCGTTCTCGGTGAACAGTCCCTCGTAGTCCTCGCCGAGCAGACCGGCATTGCCGTCGATGCCGCTGGCGAGCACGGCGGTGTGCGAGGTCACTGCCTCGATCACCGCCTGCGCGCCGCCTTCCATGCTCGACGGGTGCAGCAGCAGGTGGCTGCGACGGACGACCTCGCGCGCCCGCGCGCGCGACAGGCCGCCGAGCCAGCGGTAACGCGGATCGCGCGTTGCGGCGCGCGCTTCACGCCCGAGCTCGGCGTCGAGCGCCTCGCCGACGTGGCGGATGCGCACCGGCAGATCGGCCGGCAGCCTGCGCAGCATCGTCCATACCAGCCGCGGGTTCTTCTCCTCGCGCAGATGGCCGACGACGGCGATCGCCAGATGCTCCCCGGGCTTGCGCGCGGCCGGCAGCGGGCGCGCCGACTGCAGGATCACCTCGGTCTTGTCGCGCACCTGCGGCGGCAGGCGGCGCGGACCGAGCTCGTTGAGCACCACCAGCCGGCTCGCCAGCGCGAGCGACAGTCGAGCCTCTTCGCTGACCGCCAGATCGCGGTACAGGTCGGTGCCGGTGAGGACCACCACCAGCGGACGGTCGGGATGGGCGGCGGCGAAACCGGCGATCGAATCGGCCGACCGCCGCGCATGCAGGGCGATCAGCAGATCACAGGGGGCGCCGCTCCAGGTCCGCTCGACCGAGACGCGGTAGCCGGGGTTGAGGAACGACTGCCAGCGTGCCGCGGTGTGCCAGTTGCCGTTGTTGGCCGACGCGGTGTAGGGCGTGACGATCGTCACCGATGGCCTGCCGGTGGGCTTCATCGGTGTGCCGTGGTCACCGACGCTGCAATACCCCGCAGCGCGCCGCTCAGCCCGCGCTGCCCGGCTCGACGCCGACCGCGGCCAGGCCGAAAGCCACCGAGCGGAAGCCGCAGTCGACGTGGACGATCTCGCCGGTCATTCCCGAGGCGAGGTCGGACAGCAGGAAGGCGGCGACGTTGCCGACCTCCTCGATCGTCACGTTGCGGCGCAGGGGCGCATTGGCCTCGTTGAACGCCAGCATGCGGGAAAAGCCCTTGATGCCGCTGGCGGCCAGCGTCTTGATCGGCCCGGCCGATATGCCGTTGACGCGGATGCCGCGCGGACCGAGGTCGTTGGCGAGATAGCGCACCGAGGCCTCCAGCGACGCCTTGGCCAGCCCCATCGTGTTGTAGTGCGGCACCACCCGCTCGGCGCCGAGGTAGGTCAGCGTGAGCAGGGAGCCGGCGCGACCGCCGAGCAGCGGCAGCGCCGCCTTGGCCAGCGCCGGGAAGCTGAAGGCCGAGATCTCGTGCGCGACGCGGAAGTTCTCGCGGCTCAGGCCGTCGAGGAACTCGCCGGCGATCGCCTCGCGCGGGGCGAAGCCGATCGAGTGGACCAGGCCGTCGAGGCCGTCCCACCGCTCGGCCAGGCCGGCGAGCGCACCGGCGATCTGCGCGTCCTCGCCGACGTCGCAGGGCAGCACGATGTCCGAGCCGAACTCGTCGGCGAACTCGACGATGCGGTCGCGGAAGCGGTCGCCGACGTAGGTGAAGGCGAGCTGGGCGCCTTCGCGGTAACAGGCCTGGGCGATGCCGTAGGCGATCGAGCGGTTCGACAGCAGACCGGTGATCAGGATGCGCTTGCCGGAGAGGAAGGCCATTTTCGGGAACAGGTACGTGAGCCGGCCCGCATCGTACCGGTAGCGGCGATCAGCGGCTGCGCGCGGCAGTCCTCTGCGAGGTGGCAGGCCGCGCCGCCGGCTTGCGCGCAGCGACGGCGAGGTTCAGCCGCTGGCCGGCAAACAGCGTCCGGCTGCGCAGCCGGTTGAGCTCGACGATCTCGTCGACGCTGACCCGGTAGCGGCGCGCGATGCCGCTGAGCGTGTCGCCGCGGCGCACGCGGTAGGTGACCAGCCGGACGCCGCCGTGCTCGGGAACCAGCGACAGCGCCGCGTTGAGCTTCTCCGCCGCAATGTCGTCGGCCATCGTCTCGTCGCGCGGAACGAGGATCGTCGAGCCGGCGGCGAGCCTGTGGCGCTTCGGGATGCGGTTGGCCTCGCGCAGGTGATCGGCGCTGACGCCGACCCGCTCGGCGATGTTCTCCACCGTGTCGGTGTTCTGCACCGTGTAGGCGGTCCAGCTGGCCAGCGGCTGGCCGGTCGACTCGAACGCTGCCAGGTTGGCGAGGAAGATCTCGGCGCGGTCGGCCGGCAGCAGGATGCTGGCCTGGCCGGCCTCGTTGCCCGCGAACGCCGGGATCACCGGCCGGTTGAACGACGGATTCAGCGCCCGAAACGCCTCGACCGGCATCTCGGCCAGGCGGGCGGCGGTCTCGACGTCGATATCGCGCGTCTTGCGCAGCACCGCGAAGTAGGGTTCGTTGCGGATCTCCGGCAGTTCGACGCCATGGGCCGCCGGATCGCTGACGATGTTCTTGATCGCCTGCAGCTTCGGCACGTAGCCCTGCGTCTCGCGCGGCAGCCGCAGCCGGGCGTAGTCGGTCGACTGCTTGCGTGCCCGCGCCCGCTGGACGGCGCGTCCGACACAGCCTTCGCCGCAGTTGTACGCGGCCAGCGCCAGGTGCCAGTCGCCGAACTCGTCGTGCAGCTTCTGCAGGTAATCGAGTGCCGCCCGGGTCGACTCGAGGACATCGCGCCGCTCGTCGCGCCAGAGGTTCTGCTCGAGCTGGTAGAGCTTTCCGGTCGACGGGATGAACTGCCACAGGCCGGCGGCCTTGGCGTGCGATTCCGCCTCCGGCTGCATCGCGCTTTCGACAAAGGGCAGCAGGGCCAGCTCGGTGGGCATGCCGCGCCGCTCGATTTCCTCGACGATATGGAACAGGTACAGGTTGGCGCGCGCCGCCATGCGGCCGATGTACTCCGGCTGCGCCGCGTACCAGCGCGTGATGTTGGCGGCGGCGCGCGTCTCGAGATCGGCCATCGCAAAGCCGCGACGGATCCGCTGCCACAGATCGATGTTCGGATCGGCCTCCGGCAGGGGCTCGAGCCTCGCCGAATCGGCCGGATGCTCGGACGACAGCTTTTTCAGCAGGGTACCGAGCGGATCGATCGCGCCGGCGGCGGCAGTGGCCGGGGCCGCGGTGCCGGCGAGGGCGGCGGCGACCGCGTCGCTGCCGGGTGCGGCATCGGCATCCTGCGCGGCCGCCAGCGGTGCGAACGCCGCAATCGCCAGCGCCAAACCGATACGGCCGATGAGCTTGGTCTTCGGCATCACGACTTCGTCGGGGAGGACGGCGCGAGTATAGGCGCTGATCACCGCCGGCGGCCGTTCAGAACGCGTTCTTCCACTGCCGCACGACGGCGAACACCGCCTCGGTGGTCGGCAGCGACCGACCGGCGCGAGCCTCGGCGGCACGCCGCACCGCCGGCACGTCGCAGCGGAGGAACGGATTGGTGGCCAGTTCCTCGCCGATCGTCGACGGCACGGTCGGCTCGCCGCGCTCGCGCATCGTCATGCACGAACGCTGTCGCTGGCGCAGCGCCTCGTTGCCGGGCTCCACCGCGAGCGCGAAGCGAAGGTTCGACATCGTGTACTCGTGCGCGCAGTACACGCGGGTGTCGGCGGGCAGCCTGGCGAGGGCGGCGAGCGAGGCCGTCATCTGCGCGGCCGTGCCTTCGAACAGCCGCCCGCAGCCGGCCGCGAACAGCGTGTCGCCGCAGAACAGCATCCGCTGCGCCGGCGCGTGGTAGGCGATGTGGCCTAACGTGTGCCCGGGCACGTCGAACACGTCGAAGCCGATGCCCAGCACGTCGATCCGGTCGCCGCCGGCGAGCGCCACGTCGCGCGACGGTATCGACTCGGCGCGCGGCCCGTAGACGCGGGCGCCGGTGGCGCCGGCCAGTTCCGCGACGCCGCCGACGTGGTCGCCGTGGTGGTGGGTGACTAGAATCGCCTGCAGCGCGAGGCTTCGGCGCTGCAGCCGCAGCAGTATCGGCGCGGCATCGCCGGGGTCGACGACCGCGGCCTGGCTGCCGCGCACGAGCAGCCACAGGTAGTTGTCGTCGAATGCGGGTACCGGTTCGACGACGGGATCGGTGTCGGGCGCCATTTTTTCGGAGCGGCAGTGAGCATCAGCAACGGACCGATTGTCGGCGATCCCGGCGCCGCTTCCCAGCCGCGATGGACCAGCTAGCGACCGCCGGCGCCGCCGACGGGGCGCTGTCTGCCTTCCTGCGCTCGCCGCCGGGCCGCTATGCGCTGGCCTGGGAGCAGCAGCACCTCGCCGCCTGTGTGGCCGACATCTTCGGTTACCACGCGCTGCAGCTCGGCATGCCGGAGATCGACGCGCTGCGCGAGAACCGGATGCCGCTGCGCTTCTGCGCCTCCGACCGGCTGCTCGACGCGCGGCTTTACAACGGCGATGGCGAGCACACCAGGGTGGCGGTGATCAACCGCTACGAGGAGCTGCCGTTCGCCAGCGCCTCGATCGACCTGGTGGTGATGCCGCACATTCTCGAGTTCGCGCAGGAGCCGCACCAGGTGCTGCGCGAGGTCGACCGCGTGCTGGTGCCGGAAGGGCACGTGGTGATCACCGGCTTCAACCCGGGCAGCCTGTGGGGACTGCGCCAGATGATGGTGCGGCTGGGGATGTCCGAATTCCTGCCGCGCGCCGGCCAGTTCATCGCTCTGCCGCGGCTGAAGGACTGGCTGAAGCTGCTGTCCTTCGAGGTCAACCGCGGCCGCTTCGGCTGCTATGCACCGTCGGTGCGCAGCGACAAGTGGCTGGGTCGCTGGCGTTTCATGGAGAAGGCGGGCGACCGCTGGTGGCCGGTGCTGGGCTCGGTGTACATGCTCACCGCGGTCAAGCGCGTGCGCGGCATGCGGCTGATCGGACCGGCATGGAAGCGCAAGGAGGAACGGGCGCGCGCGCTGGTGCCGGTGGCCAACCGGTCGCTTCTCGTCACCGGCGAGGCGGCGAGCGTTCGGGTCGACGACGGCGAGCAGGCCGCCAACGACGCCGCGCTGCGCTCGCGGCGGCGATGAGACACGAACGCGGCGTCAGGCTGGTCGATCCCGCCGCCGGCGATCCGGCGCTGGCGCTGCCGTCCGGCGCGCAGCCGCAGGTCGAGATCTGGACCGACGGTGCTTGCAAGGGCAACCCCGGGCCGGGCGGCTGGGGGGCACTGCTGCGCGCCGGTGTGCACGAGAAGGAACTTTTCGGCGGCGAACCGGACACAACCAACAACCGGATGGAACTGACCGCCGTCATCGAGGCGCTGGCGTCGCTCAGGCGGCGCTGCCGGGTCACGGTCCACACCGACTCCCAATACGTCAAGCTGGGCGTGACCGAATGGCTGCCGATGTGGATCCGCCGCGGCTGGAAGACCGCCGGCAACAAGGCGGTGAAGAACGCCGACCTGTGGCGGCGGCTGGCGCAGCTGGCCGCCGGGCACGACATCGAATGGCGCTGGGTCAAGGGCCACGCCGGCGTGCCGGGCAACGAGCGCGCCGACGCGCTGGCCAACAAGGGGGCTGCCGCCGCCAGCGGCCGTTAGCGGTCGCCGCGCACCGGCCCTGCGCAGTCGCCCGCAGGTGCGATGCTACATTTTGGCCGACAGGGCGCAGCGTGCTGCGCCCGTGTTTTTGATTGCGATCCTCGATGGCAAAACACACCGTGACCGTGGTGGCGCTGGTCGGCCTGCTGGCCGCCGGCGCCGCCGCCTACTACCTGAACCAGCGGGCCGCGCCGGCGGGCGATCCGGCGGCGGCGAAGGCGGAGCCGGCGAAGGCTGCGGCCGGGAAGTCGGCGGTCGCCGCCAAGGGCCCTGGCGGCCCGGTGCCGGTCGAGGTCGTCGAACTGAAGCCCGTGCGGGTGCAGGAATCGATCACCGCGGTCGGATCGTTGCGCTCGAACGAGAGCGTCGTGCTGCGGCCAGAGGTCTCCGGACGGATCGCCTCGATCGGCTTTCGCGACGGGCAGACGGTGCGGCGCGGCCAGCTGCTGGTGGGGCTGGACGCGACGCTGAACGAGGCCGAGGTGGCGCAGGCGCAGGCCGAGTTCGACCTGGCGGCGAGCAACCTGAAGCGAACCGAGGACCTGGCCCGGCAGAGCTTCGTCAGCTCGAGCGCGCAGGACCAGGCGGCCTCGACGGTGCAGGTCGCCGAGGCGCGGCTGAAGCTCGCCGAGGCACGGCTGGCGAAGATGCGCATACTCGCGCCGTTCGACGGCGTGGTCGGCATCCGCAACGTCAGCATCGGTGACTATGTGAAGGACGGCGCCGACCTGATCAACGTCGAGGACATCCGCCGGCTGAAGGTCGATTTTCGCCTGCCCGAGCGCTACTTCACCCAGCTGAAGACCGGCCTGCCGGTCGAGGTCGTCGCCGACGCGCTGCCGGGCGCGCGCTACCTGGGCAGCGTCGATGCGATCAACCCGCGCGTCGACGCCAGCGGCCGTTCGCTCGAGGTCCGCGCCAAGCTGGACAACACCGACGGCCGGCTGCGTCCCGGCATGTTTGCCCGGGTCCGGGTGCTGCTCGGCGATCGTCCCGATGCGCTGATGGTGCCTGAGGAAGCGGTGGTGCCGCTCGGCGACGAGTTCTTCGTCTACACGGTGGCCGACGGCAAGGCCAGGCGCGCCCCCGTCAAGCTGGGCGTTCGGCGCGAGGCGCAGGTCGAGCTGCTCGAGGGCGTCAGCGCCGGCGATCTGGTGGTCACCGCCGGCATCCGCGTGCAGCGCGACGGGCAGCCGGTGCGGGTGCTCGGCACGGTTGCCGCGCCGCGCGCCGCCGCACCGCCGGCCGAAGGCAAGGGCGCGGCCGGGCCGCCGGATGGCAAGGACGGCGCTTCGCCGAAGCGCTGAGCAGGAGGCCGCCGATGTCTCTCTTCGAAATCTGCATCCGCCGCCCGGTGCTGGCCAGCGTGCTGTCGCTGCTGGTGGTGGTGATCGGCCTGATTTCCTACACGCGGCTGGCGGTGCGCGAGTACCCGAAGATCGACGAGCCGGTGGTCAGCGTGCAGACCACCTATGCCGGCGCCTCGGCCGAGGTCGTCGAGTCGCAGATCACCAAGGTGCTGGAGGACTCGCTGGCCGGCATCGAGGGGGTCGAGCTGATGACCTCGTCGTCGCGTTCGGAGCGCAGCAACATCAACGTGCGCTTCCGCATCACCCGCGACCCGGACTCGGCGGCGGCCGACGTGCGCGACAAGGTGGCGCGGGTGCGCGCCCGCCTGCCTGACGAGGTCGACGAGCCGGTGATCGCCAAGGTCGAGGCCGACGCCTTTCCGATCATCTGGATGGCGGTCACCCAGGGGGCGCGCACGCCGATCGAGGTCTCCGACTACCTGGCCCGCTACGTCAAGCCGCGGCTGTCGGTGCTGCCCGGTGCCGCCGACGTGTGGATCTTCGGCGAGCGGCGGCCGTCGATGCGCATCAACGTCGACCGCGACCGGCTGGCCGGCTACCGGCTGACGGTGCAGGACGTCGAGGAGGCGCTGCGCCGGCAGAACGTCGAGCTGCCGTCGGGGCGGATCGAGTCGGCGATGCGCGAGTTCAACATCGTCGCCGCCACCGACCTGCAGACGGCGCAGCAGTTCGAGGACGCGATCATCGCCAACGTCGGCGGCTTCTCGGTGCGGCTGCGCGACGTGGCAACGGTGTCGGTCGGCGCGCAGAACGAGCGGGTGATCGCCCGCTTCAACGGCGAGCCGTCGATCAACATGGGCGTGGTCAAGCAGGCCACCGGCAACCCGCTGGAGCTGTCGAAGGGGGTGCGCGAGGAGGTGGCGAAGATCAACGAGACGCTGCCGCCGGGCATGAAGATCACGGTCGCCTACGACTCGTCGGTGTTCATCGACCGCTCGATCGACTCGGTGTTCACCACGGTGGCCGAGGCGGTGGTGCTGGTGGTGCTGGTGATCTTCTTCTTCCTGCGCAACTTGCGCGCCACGCTGATCCCGCTGGTGACCATCCCGGTGTCGCTGGTCGGCGCCTTCGCGCTGATGTACGCCTTCGGCTTCACCATCAACACGCTGACCCTGCTGGCGATGGTGCTGGCGATCGGCCTGGTGGTCGACGACGCGATCGTCGTGCTGGAGAACATCTTCCGCAACATCGAGGCCGGCATGCCGCGGGTGGAGGCGGCGATCAAGGGCACCAAGGAGATCGGCTTCGCGGTGGTGGCGATGACGTTGACGCTGGTCGCGGTGTTCGCGCCACTGGCCTTCTCCACCGGCAGGACCGGCCGGCTGTTCATCGAGTTCGCCCTCGCGCTGGCCGGCGCGGTGCTGGTTTCCGGCTTCGTCGCGCTGACGCTGTCGCCGATGATGTGCAGCAAGCTGCTGCACCACGAGACCAAGCACGGCGTGGTGTACCGCGGCATCGAGCGCTTCCTCAACGGACTGACCCGCGGCTACGTGCGCTCGCTCGCCTGGGTGCTGGCGCACCGCTGGACGGTGTTCGCCGGCTGGCTGCTGGTGGTCGCCGCCGGCGGCTGGCTGTTCAAGCTGCTGCCGTCCGAACTGGCGCCGCTGGAGGACCGCGGCGTGATCTTCGGCCGCCTGCAGGGTCCGCCGGGCTCGACCGTCGAGGCCACCTCGGAGGCGCTGCGCGCCGTCGAGAACTACTACGCCGGGATCCCGGACGCCGCGGCGTTCAACGCCATCGCCGGTTTTCCGACGGTCGAGTTCGGCAACGCGATCCTTCGCCTGAAGCCGTGGGAGGAGCGCGACCGCAAGCAGCAGGACATCGCCCGCGAGCTGAACCAGAAGTTCGCCACGCTGCCCGGCGTGATCGGCTTCGCCGTCAACCCGCCGTCGCTCGGCCAGTCGCCGCGGCAGCTGCCGATCGAGTACGTGATCATGGCGCAGGTGCCCTATCCCGAGCTCGACCGGATGGTGAGCCGGTTCATCGCCGAGATGTCGAAGTTTCCCGGCGTGCAGAACCTGCAGTCGGACCTGCGGCTGAACACGCCCGAGCTGCGGGTGGCGGTCAACCGCGACAAGCTGGCCGACGTCGGCGTGTCGGTGCAGACGGTCGGTCTGACGCTGCAGACGATGCTCGGCGGCCGGCAGGTCACGCGCTTCAAGCGCGACGGCGAGCAGTACGACGTGATCGTGCAGGTGGCGCCGCGCGACCGCACGCGGCCGAACGACATCAGCGACATCTACGTGCGCGCCCGCGACGGCGGCATGGTGCAGCTGGCCAACGTGGTCGACGTGGTCGAGGGCGTGAGCCCGCAGTCGCTCAATCACTTCCAGCGGCTGCGCTCGGTGACGATCAGCGGCCAGATGGCGCCCGGCTACACGCTCGGCGAGGTGCTGCCGGTGATGGACGAGACGGCGCGGCGGGTGCTGCCGCCGTCGGCGACCACCGACCTGGACGGCATATCGCGCGAGTTCCGCGACACCCGCGGCAGCATCTACCTGACCTTCGTGCTGGCGCTGATCTTCATCTACCTGGTGCTGTCGGCGCAGTTCGAGAGCTTCGCCGACCCGTTCGTGATCATGCTGTCGGTGCCGCTGTCGATGACCGGCGCCCTGCTGGCGCTGTGGTTGACGGGTGGCACGCTGAACATCTACAGCCAGATCGGCCTGATCACGCTGGTCGGCCTGATAACGAAGCACGGCATCCTGATCGTCGAGTTCACCGAGCAGCTGCGGGCGCGCGGCGAGGAGATGTTCTCGGCGGTGAAGCACGCGGCCGAGCTGCGGCTGCGGCCGATCCTGATGACCACCGGCGCGATGGTGCTCGGCGCGGTGCCGCTGGCGCTTTCGGTCGGCGCCGGTGCGGAGAGCCGCCGGCAGATCGGCTGGGTGATCGTCGGCGGCCTGCTGCTCGGCACGCTGCTGACGCTGTACGTCGTGCCGACCATGTACACGCTGATGCGTCAGCTGATCGAGCGCGGCGGCCGCCGCGAGCCGGCGATCGGCCACGGCGGCGAGGCGGCGGCGGAGTAGCTGCGCCGATGCGGCAGATCGTCCTCGACACCGAGACCACCGGCCTGGCGGCGCGCGAGGGTCACCGGATCATCGAAGTGGGCGCGATCGAGATCGTCGGGCGCCGCGTCACCGACCGAAGGCTGCACCACTACGTCAACCCGGAGCGCGACAGCGACGAAGGTGCGCTGGCGGTGCACGGACTGACCAGCGAGTTCCTCGCCGACAAGGCGAAGTTCGCCGAGATCGCCGACGAGCTGCTTGCCTTCGTGCGCGATGCCGAAGTGATCATCCACAACGCCAGCTTCGACCTCGAGTTCCTCGACGAGGAGCTGAAGCGGATCGGCCGTGCGCCGTTCGCCGGGCACTGCCTGAAGGTCACCGACTCGCTGACGCTGGCCCGCGAGCTGCATCCGGGCAAGCGCAACTCGCTCGACGCGCTGTGCGAGCGCTACGGCGTGTCGAACCGCCACCGCACGCTGCACGGCGCACTGCTCGACGCCGGGCTGCTGGCCGAGGTGTATCTGGCGATGACGCGCGGCCAGGACAGCCTGGTGATCGACCTGGCGGCCGGGGCGGCCGCGGTCGACACGGCGCCGCTGGACCCGAGCCTGCTGCGGGTGCTCGCCGCCAGCGCGGCGGAAGTCGCGGCGCACGAGGCCGTACTCGACGGCATCGAGCAGCAGTGCAAGGGCGGCGCCGTCTGGCGCCGCGCGCTCAGCGCCGCGGACTGACCGCCGGGTGCTCGCGCAGTTCGCGCTTGAGCACCTTGCCGTTGGCGTTCTTCGGCAGTTCGTCGACGAACACGTAGCGCTTCGGCCGCTTGAAACGGGCGATCTGCTGCAGGCACAGCGCATCGAGCTCGCGCTCGGGCGGCGGCGCGCCGGGCTGCGCCACCACCACCGCCACCGCGACCTCGCCCCAGTCGGCGTCGGGCACGCCGATCACCGCCACTTCGCGCACCCGCGGATGGCGCAGCAGCACCTCCTCGACCTCGCGCGGGTAGATGTTCGAGCCGCCGGAGATGATCAGATCCTTGCTGCGGTCGACCAGCGTCAGGTAGCCCTGCGCGTCGAGCTGGCCGAGGTCGCCGGTGTGCAGCCAGCCGCCGGCCAGCGTGGTTGCCGTCGCCCCGGCATGGTTCAGGTAGCCGCGCATCACCGTCTCGCCGCGCACCGCCACCTCGCCGATCTCGCCGTCGGCCAGCGGCCGGTCGTCGGTGCCGAGCACCGCCAGCTCGACGCCCGTCTGCGCGCGGCCGACCGAGGCCAGCCGCTGCATCCGGCGGCCGTCGTGGTCGTCGAGGTGCTCGGCGGCCGGCAGCACGGTGATGGTCATCGGCGATTCGCCCTGGCCGTAGATCTGCGTCAGGCGCGGGCCGAGGCGGTCGAGCGCGCGAAGGCAGTCGGCGACGTACATCGCGCCGCCGCCGTAGATGATCGACTTCAGGCCCTTCGGTTCGCCCTTCATGCCGTCGACCAGCCGCATCACCATCGTCGGCGCGGCGAACAACTTCACCTTCGGCACCAGGGCGAGGATCTCGTCGATCTCGGCGACCTCGAAGCCGCGCGACGCGGGGACCAGTTGCGTCGCCGCTGCGGCGATGTTCGGCAGGATGTACAGCCCCGAGCCGTGCGACATCGGCGCGGCATGCAGCAGGTGCTCGCCGGCCGCCGCCGCGTCGACGTCGGCCAGGTAGTTCAGCGTCATCGCCAGCAGGTTGCGGTGCGTGAGCATCACGCCCTTCGGCCGGCCGGTGGTGCCGCTGGTGTAGAAGAGCCAGGCCACGTCGTCCGTCCTGACCTCGGCCACGTCGGCGGGCGGCTCGTGCAGCAGCGCCCGGTACTCGCGCGAGTCGACGTCGATGAACGTCGTGGCCCCGCCGCTGCGCGCGGCGTCGATCGCCGCGCCGTCCACTGCGTCGGTGACGAAGCACACGCGCGCCTGCGCGTCGTCGAGGATGAAGGCGATTTCCCGCGGGTGCAGCTTGACGTTGACCGGGATCGCCGCCGCGCCGGCCGCCCAGCAGGCGTACAGCAGCTCCACGTAGGCGGCGTTGTTGTGCATCACCAGCGCCACCCGGTCGCCGGCGCCGATCGCCAACCGCGAGCGCAGCGCGCCGGCCAGGGCCAGCGTGCGGCGGGCGAGCATCGCGTAGCTGTGCTCGACGCGGTCGCGCTCGATCACCGCCGGCTGGCCGGGCAGCCGGCGGGCGCTGAGCAGCAGATGGCGGGCGAGGTTCATCGGTGCGCCGATTCTAGGCGCGCGCTGTCATGTAAACTCCGCGCCTCTCGGACGGGTGGTTAGCTCAGCGGTAGAGCACTGCCTTCACACGGCAGGGGTCACAGGTTCGAACCCTGTACCACCCACCAATCGACGATCCGACCCGCTGCGGGACATCCAACCCGCTGGCCTCTGCCAATCCCGAACAACAAGGAAACCCCGGTGAAACGACTGTCCGCCGCGCTTGCCGCGCTCCTGATCCTCCCTGCCATCGCCCTTGCGCAGGGCGCCGCCGCGCCGCTGGAAGGCCGCCTGAAGAAGATCAAGGACGCGCAGGCGATCGGCATCGCCTATCGCACCGACGCGGCGCCGTTTTCCTTCGAGGACAACCAGCAGCCGGTCGGCTACTCGATCGACCTTTGCCGCCGCGTCGTCGGCGCCCTCGAGCAGCAGCTCGGCGTCAAGGAACTGAAGGTCCGCTGGGTGCCGGTGACGTTGCAGAACCGCTTCGAGACCGTTGCCAGGGGGCAGGCCGACCTCGAGTGCGGCGCCAGTTCGGTGACCCTCGGACGGATGCGGGAAGTCGACTTCTCGAGTTTCACCTTCGTCGACGGCACCGGTCTGCTGGTCAAGGGCAGCCTGGCCGCCAAGGGCCTCGGCGACCTCGGCGGCAAGCGGATCGGCGTCATCGGCGGCTCCAGCAACGAGAAGGCGCTGACCGCGGCACTGAAGGCGCGTGTCGTCAACGCGACGGTGGTGCCGGTGAGCTCGCGCGACGACGGCCTGGCGCAGCTCGAGGACGGCAGGATCGACGCCTTCGCCAGCGACCGCGTGCTGTTGATCGGCCTTGCCGGCAAGGCGAAGGATCCGAAGTCGCTGGCGCTGCTGGCCGATGCGCTGTCCTTCGAACCCTACGCTATCGTGCTGCCGCGCGGCGACTGGCAGATGCGACTGGCGGTGAACTCCGCGCTGGCGCAGATCTACCGCAGCGGCGCGATCGGCGAGATCTTCGGTCGCTGGTTCGGCGCCTTCGGACGGCCTGGGCCGCTGGTGGAAACCACCTTCCTGTTCGGGGCGCTCCCCGAGTAGGCGCTGCGCCGTCGAGCGTTGATGCGCCAGCCGACGTTCCTGGACGCGGCGCCGGCGGCGAAGTATCCGCCTGGGCGACGATCATGACTGTCCGCACCCGAATCGCGCCGAGCCCCACCGGCATGCTGCACCTGGGCACCGCGCGCACCGCGCTGTTCTCCTGGGCCTTCGCGCGCCACCACGGCGGGCAGTTCATCCTGCGCATCGAGGACACCGACCTCGAACGTTCGACCGAGGAAGCGGTGCAGGTGATCCTCGACAGCATGGACTGGCTGGCGCTCGACTACGACGAGGGGCCGGTGCGCCAGACCTCGCGGCTGCCTCGCTACCGCGAGGTGATCGAGCGGATGCTGGCTGCCGGCCAGGCCTACCGCTGCTACGCCAGCCGCGAGGAACTCGAGCGGCTCCGCGAGGCGCAGATGGCGCGCGGCGAGAAGCCGCGCTACGACGGACGCTGGCGGCCTGAGAACGCCGCCGGCAAGACGCCGCCGGCGGGCGTCACGCCGGTGGTCCGCTTCCGCAACCCCGACGCCGGCGAAGTGGCTTGGAACGACCTGGTCAAGGGGCCGATCAGCATCGCCAACAGCGAGCTCGACGACCTGGTGATCGCCCGTGGCGCGGCGCTGGTGCCGACCTACAACTTCGCGGTGGTGGTCGACGACATCGACATGCGGATCACCCACGTGCTGCGCGGCGACGACCACGTCAACAACACGCCGCGGCAGATCAACATCTACCGCGCGCTCGGCGCCAGGCTGCCGGCCTTCGGCCACCTGCCGATGATCCTCGGCCCGGACGGGCAGAAGCTGTCCAAGCGGCACGGCGCGGTCAGCGTGCTGCAGTACGACGCCGACGGCATCCTGCCCGAGGCGCTGTTCAACTACCTGGCGCGGCTCGGCTGGAGCCACGGCGACGACGAGAAGTTCAGCCGCGCGCAGCTCGTCGAGTGGTTCGACCTGGACCACGTGAACCGCGCGCCGGCGCAGTTCAACCCCGACAAGCTGCTCTGGCTCAACGGCGAGTACATCAGGCAGGCCGACGACGGGCGGCTGGCGAACCTCGTCGCCCCGCGCATCGAGGCGCGCGGCGGCGTGCTTGCCGGGCCCGAATTGCCGGCCGTCATTTCGCTGCTGAAGGAACGCGCCCGGACGCTCAACGAACTGGCCGAGGCGGCGCTGCTGTTCTACGGCCCGCACGCGGTCGACGAGGCGCTGCTGAAGCAGCACCTCGCCGGGCCGGCGGTGGCGGCACTGCAGGCCTTCGCCGAGCGGGCCGCGGCGATCGACTGGAACCGGCAGGCGCTGTCGGTGCTGGTCAAGGAGATCGTCGCCCAAGCCGGCCTGAAGATGCCGCAGGTGGCGATACCGCTGCGCGTGGCCGTCACCGGCCGCACGCAGACGCCGTCGATCGACGCGGTGCTGGAGCTGATCGGCCGCGACACCGTGCTGCAGCGGCTCGGCGTGGCGCTGGAGAAGGTCGGCACCGCAGCCTGAGCGGGGGAACACCGTTCGATTTGCTCGCTGCGTTGCGATGGCTATAATGCGCGGCTCTTGCGTGGGGGTATAGCTCAGCTGGGAGAGCGCTTGCATGGCATGCAAGAGGTCAGCGGTTCGATCCCGCTTACCTCCACCACCGATTGACTGCCCACAGTCAGTCCCCTTCGTCTAGAGGCCTAGGACACCGCCCTTTCACGGCGATAACAGGGGTTCGAATCCCCTAGGGGACGCCATTCCCTCCCGGCAGGGGGCTGGGCGGGCGGGGGCCCCCGGGGGGAAAACCCGGGGGCGCGGCGCGCGGGGGGGGGGGGGGGGGGGCGCGGGGGGGGCGCGGGGGGGGGGGGCGGGGGGGGGGCGGGGGGCGGGGGGGGGGGGGGGGGAGGGGGCGGTGGGGGGGGGGGCGGGGGGGGGGGGGGGGGGGGGGGGGGGGGGGGGGGGGGGAAAAACCCGGGGGGGGGGGGGGGGGGGCGGGCGGGGGCGGGGGGGGGGGGCCCGGGGGCCCGGGGGGGGGGGGGGGGGGGGGGGGGGGCGGCCCCCCCCCGCCGGGGCGCGGGGGGGGCGCCCCCCGCCCCCGCGGCGGGGGGGGCGGGGGGCGGCGGCCCCCCGGCGGGGGGCGGCGCGGGGGCGCGGGGGGGGCCGGGCGGCCCCCCCGGGGGGGGGGACCCCCCCGGCGCGCCCCCGGCCGGGGGGGGGGGGGGGCGGGGGGGGGGGGGGGGGGGGGGGGGGGGGGGGGGGGGGGGGGGGGGGGGGGGGGGGGGGCGGGGGGCGGGGGGGCCGGGCCCCCGCCCCGCGGGGGGGGGGGGCCGGGGGGGGGGGGGGGGGGGGGCCCCGCGGGGGCGGCCGCCCCCCCGGGGGCGGCCGGGCGGGGGGGGGGGGGGGGGGGGGCGGGCCGGGGGGGGGGGGGGGGGGGGGGGGGGGGGGGGGGGGGGCGGGGGGGGGGGGGGGGGGGGGGGGGGGGGGGGGGGGGGGGGGGGGGCGGGGGGGGGGGGGGGGGGGGGGGGGGGGGGGGGGGGGGGGGGGGGGGGCGGGGGGGGGGGGGGCGGGGAAGGGGGCGGGGCGGCGGGGGGGGGGGGGGGGGGGGGGGGGGGGGGGGGGGGGGGGGGGGGGGGGGGGGGGGGGGGGGGGGGGGGGGGGGGGGGGGGGGGGGGGGGGGGGGGGGGGGGGGGGGGGGGGGGGGGGGGGGGGGGGGGGGGGGGGGGGGGGGGGGGGGGGGCCGGGGGGGGGGGGGGGGCCGGGGGGGGGGGCGGGGGCCCCGCCCCCGGCCGGGGGAGACCCGGCCCCATCTGTGGAACCCGGCAGCCCGGGCCGGATCTCCCCGATCTAATGCGCTGGATGAGCGATCCGCCCGACTTCGATTGGCAGGCCGCGCCGCATCGACCGCGGCGCTGGTGGCTCGACGTTGCGATCGTCGTCGTCGCCTTCTTCGCCGTTCACGCCTTCGTCACCCGCGACGTCGTCCGCGGGCCGCTGCCGCCGCTGCAGGGCGCGCTGCTCGACGGCACCGCGATCTCTATCGCCGAGTGGCAGCGGGCGCAGGGCGGCGCGGCGTTCCTGCTGTATGTCTGGGCCGTCTGGTGCCCGATCTGCAAGACGGTCGAGGGCAGCATCGACGCGGTGGCGCGCGATGCGCCGGTGCTGACCGTGGCGATGCAGTCTGGCGACGGCGCGCACGTCGGCCGCTTTCTGGCCGCACGCGGCCTGCGCTGGCCGACGCTGGTCGACGACGACGCTGCCCTGAGCCGGCAACTCGGCGTCGGCGCAGTGCCGACGCTGATCTTCGTCGACGGCGCCGGCGAGGTGCGCGCGGTGACCCAGGGCTACACCAGCGAGATCGGCATCCGCCTGCGGCTGTGGTGGGCGGGCCGGAGCAGCTGACGGCCAGCGGCGGGAGCGCCCTTCAGCGAACCCTGTCTAGGTCCGCGCGTGCCCGGACGAGTTTCTGCTCGGCGACGACGATCGCCCTCTCCAGGCCGGCGATTCGGTCGCGGTAGGCGGGGCTGGGCTGCACGCGGCCGCGCGCCGTGCCGATCATCTCGCCGGGCAGCGGCGCACGACCCTGCTCGAGCGCCCGCTTCGCGTCCTCGACTTCCTGCTCGGCGGACTGCACGGCGGCGAACGCCCGGTTGACCTCGGCGGCGCGCTCGCGCAACTGCACCTCGGCATCGGCGGCCCGCTGCTGCAGCGGTGTCACCGCGTCGCCCTGTCCGGAACGGGCCGGCGCTTCCGGCGACGGCGCAGGCATATCCCGCTCGGAGATGATCTTCGCGCCCGGCGGCGGCTGGTCGGTGAACATGATCCGACCGTCCGGCAGGCGCACCTTGTAGATCCTGTCCTGTGCAACGGCGCCGGTGCACAGGAGGGCGGCGAGGAGGGCAACGGTCAGCGGGCGCATGTCGGCGACGCTAGCTCCGGGAAGGAAGTTGCGCAAGGCGGAGGATGGATGAGTGAACATGCCAGGCTCCGTTTCCAAGACGACTCTCTTGCGAGGGGAGAGGGTAGGAGGGCGGACCGACGGTCGCGGCGCTAACTTGCGGCGGCGGCGTTCAGCAGCGCCAGCGGCGCCCGGCCGGTGGCGGCGCTCAGGCGGGCCAGGCGGCGCCCGGGCTCCGATCCGACCATCTCCCAGCCGAATCGCCAGGTCCAGCACTGCTCCCTGCCGGGCGTGTTCATCCGGTGCGAACCGTCCAGCCCGAGCACGTCCTGCAACGGGAAGACGGCCAGTCCCGCCACCGACCGGCTCACCGCGTTGATCGCCGCCCACGCCGCGCCGGCCTCGTCGCAGTTCAGGTAGACGGCGGCGAACTCGCGCTCGTGCGCCGGCGCCGTTCGCCACCAGCCGAGGAAGGTGTCGTTGTCGTGCGTGCCGGTGTAGGCGCAGCTGTTGGCGACGTAGTTGTGCGGCAGGAAGGCGTGCGCCGCGTCGGCGTCGAAGCCGAACTGCAGGATGCGCATGCCCGGCAGGCCGAAGCGGTCGCGCAGCGCGACCACGTCCGGTGTGATCACGCCCAGGTCCTCGGCGATCAATGGCAGGCGGCCGAGCACGCGCTGCATCTGGTCGAACAAATCGGCCCCCGGTCCCGGCACCCAGCGGCCTTCGACCGCCGTCGGATTGGCCGCCGGGATCTCCCAGCAGCCGGCAAAGCCGCGGAAGTGATCGATGCGCAGCCAGTCGGCGAGCTCGAGCTGACGCCGCACGCGGGCGATCCACCAGGCGTAGTTGTCCCGCTGCATCGCCGCCCAGTCGTACAACGGATTGCCCCAACGCTGCCCGGTGGCGCTGAAGTAGTCGGGCGGCACGCCGGCGACCACCGTCGGCTCGAACTGCTCGTCGAGCAGGTAGAGATCGGGGCGCGTCCAGCAGTCGGCCGAGTGATGGGCGACGAAGATCGGCAGGTCGCCGACCAGCAGCACGCCGCGCTCGTCGGCATGGCGGCGCACCGCGTGCCACTGCGCGTCGAAGCACCATTGGACGAACCGCCAGAAGTCGACCGCATCGGCGTGCCGTCGGTGCGCCTCGGCGAGCGCCCGCGGCGTGCGCCGGGCGAGCCCCGCTTCCCACTTCGTCCACGGCATGAAGCCGGAAGCAGCGCGCACCGCCTCGTCGACCGCCATGAACAGCGCGTAGTCGTCGAGCCAGTGCGCCTGCGCGTTGCAGAAGGCGGCGAAGTCGTCGCGGTCGGCCGCTTCGGCGCGGGCGAAGAATCCGTGCGCCGCCTCGCGCAGCCGTGCCATGCGCCAGCCGGCCACCCGGTCGAACTCGACCCGCCGGTCGCTGAAGCCGGCCGCTTCGCCGGCGTCGACCTCCAGCCAGCCCCTGTCGATCAGAGGCTCGAGCGCCACCAGCAGCGGCGAACCGGCGAACGCCGACACGCTGGCATACGGCGAGTTGCCGGGGCCGATCGGATTCAGCGGCAGCATCTGCCACAGGCTCTGGCCGGCCGACGCCAGCCAGTCGATGAAGTGAAAGGCCGACGGCCCGAAGTCGCCGCTGCCGTGCGGCCCCGGCAGCGAGGTCGGATGCAGCAGGATCCCCGAGCGGCGGCGGTCGATGGCGGTCACCGTGGTTTCCCGGTCAGGCGGCCGGGCGCAGCAGCAGCACCGACTGCGCCGGCACGTCGATCGTCGCCTGCGCGAGGACCTGCCCGGCCGCTTCGGGCGCGCTCGAGTCGAGCACGCAGCGCCAGTGGCCCGCCGGCAGCAGGCAGGCGCGGTCGCGCGGCTCGGCGTTGAAGATCAGCAGCACCGCCTCGGCGCCGTCCGGGGCAATGGTCACCATCAGGCACCTGCTGTCCGTGTCGTGCCAGCTTGCGACCGTCATCGGCTGGCCGGCGGGGTCGCGCCAGTCGACGTCACGTCCGCCGTCGGCGCGCAGCGCATCCGACAGCCAGCGCGACTGGCGCAACGCCGGCAACTCGCGCCGCAGCGCAGCCAGCCGCGCGACGTAGGCGGCAAGCGAGGCGTCCGCCGCCTGCCAGTCGATCCAGGCAAGCGGATTGTCCTGGCAGTAGGCATTGTTGTTGCCCTGCTGGCTGCGGCCGAGTTCGTCGCCGGCGGCGAGCATCGGCGTGCCCTGCGCGAACAGCGCGGTGGCGAGCAGCGCACGGGCCAGGCGGCCGCGCTCGGTGTTGATCCGCGCATCGTCACTCGGTCCTTCGACGCCGCAGTTGACGCTGTAATTGGCGTTGTGGCCGTCGTTGTTGGCCTCGCCGTTGGCCTCGTTGTGCTTGCTCCGGTAGCTGACCAGGTCGCGCAGCGTGAAGCCGTCGTGGGCGACCACGTGGTTGACCGACGCGAGCGGCGCGCGCGTGCCGTGGTGGAAGCGGTCGCTCGAGGCGAGCAGCCGGCGGGCGAACTCGGCGCGGTCGGCGCCACGCGTCAGCCAGAACTGCCGGATGCCGTCGCGGAAGCGGTCGTTCCACTCCAGCCAGCGGCCGGGAAACCGGCCGAGCTGGTAGCCGCCGTAGCCGACATCCCACGGCTCGGCGATCAGCCGCGCACGGGCGAGCAGCGGGTCCTGCGCCAGCGCGCTGAAGAACGGCGCCTGCGGGTCGAAGCCGTGCGTAGTGCGGCCGAGCACCGGCGCCAGGTCGAAGCGGAAGCCGTCGACGCCCATCGCTTCGACCCAGTAGCGCAGGCAGTCGAGCACGAACTGCGTCACCCGCGGATGGTGCACGTTGACCGTGTTGCCGCAGCCGGTGCTGTTCTCGTACTGGCTGCGGTCCTCGTGCGCCAGCCGGTACCACAGCGCGTTGTCCAGCCCGCGCATCGACAGCGTTGGGCCGTTCTCGTTGCCCTCTGCGGTGTGGTTGAAGACCACGTCGATCACCACTTCGAGGCCGGCGGCGTGCAGCCGCTCGACCATCGCGCGGAACTCGCGGCGCGCGGCGCCGCTGTCGCCCGGCGTCGTCGACAGCCGCGGATCGGGACAGAAGAAGCCGATCGTGTTGTAGCCCCAGTAGTTGGCCAGGCCGAGCTTCGCCAGCCGCTCCTCGGTCAGCGCGTAGTGCACCGGCAGCAGCGACAGCGTGGTGACGCCGAGCGTGAGCAGGTGGTCGATCGCGGCGGCGTGGGCGAGCCCGGCATAGGTGCCGCGCAGCGCCTCGGGCACGCCCGGGCGCTGCCGGGTGAATCCCTTCACGTGCAGCTCGTACAGGACGACGTCGGCGGCCGGCCGCGGGTCGGGCCGTGCATCGAGCGGCGGCAGCGGCGCGACGACGCGCGACTTCAGCGCGAGTTCGCCGTTGTCGCGGCTGTCGAAACCGTGGCTGCCGTCGGCGTGTCCGCGGCGGAAGCCGAAGTGCTCGTCACGCCAGTCGAAGCGGCCGACGATCTCGCGCGCGTAAGGGTCGAGCAGCAGCTTGTGCGGGTTGAAACGGTGGCCGGCCTGCGGCGCGTACGGCCCGTGCGCGCGCAGGCCGTAGAGCAGGCCCGCCTGCGCGCCCGGCAGCAGGCCGTGCCAGACGCCGTCGGTGAAGCCCGGCAGACGGTGACGGGCAATCTCGGTTCGGCCCGGCTCGTCGAACAGGCACAGTTCGACGAACTGCGCGTGCTCGCTCGCCACCGCGAAGTTCACGCCGTCCGGGCGAAGCGTGGCGCCGAGCGGGTAGGGCAGGCCGGTCGACAGCTTGGACATTCGGTTCGGCGGGCCGCCGCAGCGCGCAACGTCCGCGACTCAGCGGACCTCGATGCCCCAGATGTTGCGGGCGTACTCGCGCACCGTGCGGTCGGCGGAGAACTGGCCCATCGCGGCGACGTTGTGGATCGCCATTTTCGCCCACTGCTGCGGATCGGCAAACGCGCCGTCGACCCGCTGCTGCGCCTGCAGATAGCCGGCGAAGTCGGCCAGCACGAAGTAATGGTCGATGTCGAGCAGCGAATCGACCAGGCCCCAGTAGCGGTGCGGCTCCTGCGGCGAGAAGCGGCCCTCGGCCAGCGCGTCGATCACCGCCTTGAGCTGCGGCTCGGACTCGTAGACCTCGCGCGGCCGGTAGCCCTGCGCTCGCCGCTGGGCGATCTCCTCGGCGCGCAGGCCGAAGATGAAGATGTTGCGTTCGCCGACCGCGTGCGCGATCTCGATGTTGGCGCCGTCCCAGGTGCCGATGGTCAGCGCGCCGTTCAGCGCGAACTTCATGTTGCCGGTGCCGGAGGCCTCGGTGCCCGCAGTGGAGATCTGCTCCGACAGGTCGGCCGCCGGGATCACCCGCTCGGCGACCGACACGCCGTAGTTCGGCATGAAAACGACCGTGAGCCGTCCAGCGACCCGCGGGTCGCCGTTGACCACGCGCGCCACGTCGTGAATCAGCTGGATCACCGCTTTGGCCGCGACGTAGGCGGTGGCCGCCTTGCCGCCGAAGATCACCGTGCGCGGCACGCGCGGCGCGCCCGGCTCGGCGACGATGGCGAGGTAATCGGCGATCACCCGCAGCACGTTCAGCAGCTGGCGCTTGTACTCGTGCATCCGCTTGACCTGCACGTCGAACAGGCTCGACGGGTCGACCGCGATGCCCAGGTCGCGGTCGATGCGCTGCGCCAGCCGGACCTTGTTCTGCCGCTTGGCCGACAGCAGTGCCTCGCGCACCGCCGCGTCGCCCTCGAAGCGGACGAACTCGCGCAGCAGGTCCAGGTCGAGCCGCCAGCCGCTGCCGACGCAATCGTCGAGCACCGCCGACAGCGGCCGGTTGGCCAGCGCCAGCCAGCGCCGCGGCGTGACGCCGTTGGTGACGTTGGTGAAGCGGTCGGGGAAGATGCGCGCGTAGTCGGCGAAGATCGTCTGCACCATCAGGTTGCTGTGCAGCTGCGACACACCGTTGACCTTGTGCGAGCCGACGATCGACAGCGGCGCCATCTTCACCCGCCGGCCGCCGTTCTCCTCGATCAGCGAGGCACTCGCCAGCAGGGCAGGTTGGTCGCCGAGGCGATCGCGCACCTGCTGCAGGAAGCGGTCGTTGATCTCGAAGATGATCTCCAGATGGCGCGGCAGGAGGTGGCCCAACATCTCCACCGGCCAGGTCTCGAGCGCCTCCGGCATCAGCGTGTGGTTGGTGTAGGAAAAGATCCGCTCGCACTGCGCCCACGCCTGCGCCCACGGCAGGCCGCGCTCGTCGACCAGGATCCGCATCATCTCCGGCACCGACAGCGCCGGATGGGTGTCGTTCAGGTGGATCGCCGCGTGCTCGGCGAGGTTCTCGAGTGCGCCGTGCTCGGCGATGTGGCGCGCGACGATGTCCTGCAGCGAGGCGCTGACCAGCAGGAACTCCTGCTTCAGCCGCAGCTCGCGGCCGGCCGGCGTCGAGTCGTCGGGATAGAGCACCCAGTTGATCGCCTCGGCCCGCGCGCGCGGCGCGGCGGCGGCATGGAACTCGCCGCGCGAGAAGGCGGCGAAGTCGAGCGACTCGATCGCCCGCGCCTGCCACAGGCGCAGCGTGGCCACGCGATGGGTGCCGTGGCCAGGAACGATGAAGTCGTAGGCATCCGCCTCGACCGCCTCGGCGGGCAGCCAGCGTCGCGCCTGCGGCGTGCCCTCGACACGGCCGCCAAAGCCCACCGGGTAGCGCACCTCCGGCCGCTCGATGAACCAGTGGTCGCCGGCCTGCAGCCAGGCGTCGGGCTGCTCGACCTGGCGACCGTCGCGGATCGCCTGGCGGAACATACCGAACTGGTAGCGCATGCCGTAGCCGAACGCCGGCACGCCGAGGGTGGCCATCGAGTCGAGGAAGCAGGCGGCCAGCCGGCCGAGGCCGCCGTTGCCTAGCGCCGCGTCGGACTCGTGCTCGAACAGTTCGGCGAGCGCCCGCTCGCCGCCGACGCCCTGCTGCGCCGCCGGCACGAGGTCGAGGGCGTCGAGCGCGTTGCCCAGCGCGCGGCCCATCAGGAACTCCATCGACAGGTAGTTGATGCGCCGCGCGCGTCGCGCGAAGTCCTCGCGCTGCGTCTCGCTCCAGCGGCTGGCCAGTTCGCCGCGACATACGGCTGCCAGCGCGCGCAGCCAGCCGGAGGCGGCGGTGGGCAGCACCGGCGTGCCCTGCGCGAAGCGCAGGTGGCGCATGACCTGCTCGAGCAGGTCGTCCTTGGTCATTGCGGCGTGGGGCATGGTGAGGCGGGTCGTTCCGGATTCTGGCAGCGGCGGCTGGCCCGGATCGGCGCAGCGGGCGAGCGACCGCGTGCGGGCGATCGGCGGGCGATTGTATCGATCGCCGCCGGACGACGACACAGCGGGCGCGACGGCGAGCACGAGTCGCGCCGCTAGAATCGTTTGCATGTCGGTGCCGTTCATCCATCTTCGCCTGCACTCGGAGTTTTCGGTCGTCGACGGACTGGTGCAGCTCGACGAAGTGGCAAAGGCGGCAGCTGCCGACGGGCAGGGCGCGCTGGCGCTGACCGACAGCGCCGCCATGTTCGGCGCCGTTCGCTTCTACAAGGCAGCGCGCGGGCAGGGGGTGAAGCCGATCGTCGGCGTCGACGCCTGGATCAGCAACGACACCGACCGCGACTCGCCGCACCGCCTGCTGCTGCTGGCGATGGACCACGCGGGCTACCTGCGCCTGTGCCAGCTGGTCTCGCGCTCGTGGATCGACAACCAGCACCGTGGCCGCGCCGAGATGCGGCTCGACTGGTTCGACGGCGACGGCAGCGGCGGCCTGATCGCGCTGTCGGCGGCGTCGCAGGGCGAGATCGGTGCGCAGCTGGCGCAGGGCAACACGGAGGCGGCGCGGGCGTCCGCCGAGCGGCTGGCGCGGCTGTTTCCGGATCGCTTCTACATCGAGCTGCAGCGGGCCGGACGCGCCGGCGAGGATGCCCTGGTGCGCGCCGGCACCCGGCTGGCGATCGACCTCGGCCTGCCGGTGGTGGCGACCCACCCGGTGCAGTTCGTCGCGCGCGGCGACTTCCGCGCGCACGAGGCGCGGGTGTGCATCGCCGAGGGCTACACGCTGGCCGATCCGCGGCGGCCGCGCCGCTTCAGCGAGGAGCAGTACTTCAAGTCGCGCGCCGAGATGGCGGTGCTGTTCGCCGACCTGCCGGCGGCGCTGGCCAACACGGTGGAGATCGCCCGCCGCTGCAACCTCGAACTGACGCTCGGCAAGTCGCGGCTGCCGGAGTTTCCGACGCCGCCTGGCGTGACCATCGAGGAGCACTGCCGCGACCTGTCGCTGCAGGGTCTGCAGGTGCGGCTGCAGTCGCTGTACCCGGAGGAGGCAGCGAGGGCGGCGCAGCTGCCGCGCTACCAGGCGCGGCTCGAACTCGAACTGGCGACCATCGCCGAGATGGGTTTCGCCGGCTACTTCCTGATCGTCGCCGACTTCATCAACTGGGCCAAGGTCAACGGCATTCCGGTCGGGCCGGGGCGCGGCTCGGGCGCCGGTTCGCTGGTGGCCTACGCGCTCGGCATCACCGACCTGGACCCGCTGCGCTACGACCTGCTGTTCGAGCGCTTCCTCAACCCCGAGCGGGTGTCGATGCCGGACTTCGACATCGACTTCTGCCAGGACAACCGCGACCGGGTGATCGACTACGTCAAGCGCAAGTACGGCGCGCAGGCGGTCAGCCAGATCGCCACCTTCGGCACCCTCGGCGCCAAGGCGGTGGTGCGCGACGCCGGCCGCGTGCTCGACCTGCCGTACACCAAGTGCGACACGCTGTCGAAACTGATTCCGCACAACCCGGCCGACCCGTGGACCCTCGAGCGGGCCCTCAAGGAGGAGCCAGCGTTCGCCGATGCGGTGGCCGGCGACGAGGAGTACGCCGAGCTGGTCGAGCTGTCGCGGCCGCTCGAGGGGCTGACGCGCAACGTCGGCATGCATGCCGGCGGCGTGCTGATCGCGCCGGGCAGGCTGACCGACTTCTGCCCGCTGTACAGCGCCGGCGGCGGCGAGGCGTCGGTGGTCAGCCAGTACGACAAGGACGACGTCGAGGCGATCGGCCTGGTCAAGTTCGACTTCCTCGGGCTGACCACGCTGACCATCCTTGATCTCACGCTGCGCTACGTGCGCAGCCTCGACCCGTCGTTCGCGCTGACGCTGGAGACGCTGCCGCTCGACGACGCCGCCACCTACGAGATCTTCAAGCAGGCCAACACCGCGGCGATCTTCCAGTTTGAATCGCGCGGCATGCGCGAGCTGCTCAAGCGGGCACGGCCGGACCGGCTCGAGGACCTGATCGCGCTGAACGCGCTGTACCGCCCCGGGCCGATGGACCTGATCCCGGAGTACGTCGACCGCAAGCAGGGACGGAAGAAGGTCGAGTACCTGCACCCGTCGATCGAACCGATCCTGGCCGAGACCTACGGCGTGATGGTCTACCAGGAGCAGGTCATGCGCATCGCGCAGGTCGTCGGCGGCTACTCGCTCGGCGGCGCCGACGTGCTGCGGCGGGCGATGGGCAAGAAGAAGCCCGAGGAGATGGCCAAGCAACGCTCGATCTTCCTCGACGGCGCGAAGGCGAAGGGCATCGCCGGTGACACCGCGACGCAGCTGTTCGACCTGATGGAGAAGTTCGCGGGCTACGGGTTCAACAAATCACACTCGGCTGCCTACGCGCTGCTCGCCTACCAGACCGCCTACTTCAAGGCGCACTACCCGGCGGCCTTCATGGCGGCCAACCTGACCGCGGTGATGGACGACACCGACAAGGTGCGCGAGCTGGTCGAGGACAGCCGGGCGAGTGGCCTCACGATCCTCGGCCCGGACATCGACCGGAGCGGCTACCGCTTCGAGCCGGTCGACGTGCGGACGATCCGCTACGGGTTGGGCGCGATCAAAGGCACCGGACGCAGCGCGATCGAGCACATGGTGTCGGTGCGTGCCGGCGGCGCCTTCAGCGGCCTGTTCGATCTGTGCGCGCGGCTCGACAAGCAGTACGTCAACCGCCGGGTGGTCGAGGCGCTGGTGCGCGCCGGGGCGTTCGATGCGATCGACGCCGACCGCGCCAGGCTCGCCGCCAGCGTCGCGCGGGCGCTGGAGGCGGCCGAGCGCGCCGCGGCGCACGCCGGCCAGGCAAGCCTGTTCGGCGGCGGCGGGATCGCGGCGCCGGCCGAGGAGCACGTGCCGTGCAAGCCTTGGAGCGAACGCGAGCGGCTGGCCAACGAGAAGCTGGCGCTCGGCTTCTACTTCAGCGGCCACCTGTTCGACCAGTTCGAGGCCGAGGCGCGGCGGCTGGCACCGACCCGCCTGGCCGATCTGCGCGGCGGCCCCGGAATGCGCAACGAGCCGGTGCGGGTGGCCGGCATCGTCGTCTCGGCACGGACGCAGAACTCCCGCCGCGGCCGCATGTGCGTGATCATGCTCGACGATCGCAGCGCGCAGCTCGAGCTGACGATCTACGCCGAGCTGTACGACCGCAAGCGGCCGCTGCTGCGCGAGGACACGCTGGTCTTCGTGCAGGGCAAGGTGCGCTACGACGAGTTCCGCGAGCGGCTGACGGTCAACGTCGACGACGTGATCGACCTGGCCGAGGCGCGCGCGCGCGCCGCCGCGCGGCTGCGCATTGAGGTCGACGGTGCGCCGGAGCTGGCGCGGCTGCGCGAAGCGCTGGCGCCGTTCCGGGTCGGCAACGGCAACCTGGCCAGCGGCTGCCGGGTCGTGATCAACTACCGCAACTGCGCCGGCAGCGCCGACATCGTGCTGTCGGAGGACTGGCGCGTCCGGGCCGACGAGGCGCTGGCCGAGGAACTGCGGCAGCAGCCGAAGGTGCGGTCGGCCGGCTTCAGCTACGGCTGAGGCGGCGCTGCCGAATCAAGCGTACTGGTCGAGACCGCGGGCGGCACGCGTCTCTCCGCTGGCAATGCGCCGCTGCAGCTGCTGCCAGTTCTCGCCCTCGCGCGCGCGGTCGTTCTCCCGGTGCCACAGGTGCAGCACGCCGGTGGCGAAGGCGCCGTACTTTCGGCGCACGCCCAGGTTGAGCAGGCGCACCGCGAGGTCGGAGTCCTCGAAACCCCAGCCCTCGAAGGCTTCGTCGAAGCCGTTCACCGCGCGGAAGTCGTCGGCCCACAGGCCGAGGTTGCAGGTGCGCACGCGTTCCCACTTGCGGCGGCCGAGCCTGCGCAGCGGGCCGAGCGGCAGGCTGCGTAGCGGCGCGGTGCGGTTGATCGCGCCGCGCCGGCGCGCCTCGCGCCACTGCGGCAAGGTCCAGGCGTGGATCGGCAGCCGGTGGTCGAGCACCTCGCGGGTGAACGACTCCGATAGCAGGATACGGTTGCCGGCGACCATCCAGCCGCGCTCGGCGAGCCGCCGGTGCTGCTCGACGAACTCCGGCCGCGGCACGCAGTCGCCGTCGAGGAAGACCAGGTACTCGCCCTGCGCCTGCAGGAAGGCGCGGTTGCGCGCCGCGCCGGCGCGAAAGCCGCGGTCTTCCTGCCAGACGTGGGCGATGCGCAGCGGCGCGCCGCGGGCAGTGCGCTCGACCAGTTCGCGGGTGTCTTCGCGCGAGCCGTCGTCGGCGATCAGCACCTCGAAGCCGCGGTCTTGCTGCGCCAGCAGCCCCGCGAGCACGGCAGCCAGCGCATCCGGCCGGTTGTAGGTGGTGACGATCAGGCTGACGAGCACCGGGGCCGCGCTATCGCTTGAGACTCTGCGGCAGCGGCGGCTCGGAACCGGCCGCCGCCAGGCGCTCGTAGTGCTTGGCGTAGCGGTAGAAGGTGCCCTCGAAGTTCGAGAAGGCGATGACGAAGCCCGCCCAGCCGTCGAGGAAGCCGGCGCGGAAGACGTAGTGGCGCAGGAAGGCGGCGGCGCCGTGCGCCAGCGCGGCGGCCATCGATGGCGCCTTGCCTTTCTTCTGCAGCCGCTCGACGCCGAGCGTCGAGTAGCGCTGCATCTTGTGGAGCACCTGCGCCAGGTCGCGAAACGGCACCTGCGCGATCGGCTCCTGCAGCGTGCCGAGCCTCCCGTCGAGCACGTAGGTCTCGTGCACGGCGTCTTCGGTGTAGCGCAGCCTGCCACGGCGGAACAACTGTGGCTGGCGGTAGTCGGGATACCAGCCCGAGTGGGCGATCCAGCGGCCGAAGAAGTAGTTTCGCCGCGGCACCAGGTAGGCATCGGCCGCCTGCGGATCCTGGATCACGCGGCGGATCTCGTCGGCCGCGGCGGCGGTGCAGCGCTCGTCGGCGTCGAGGCTGAACACCCAGTCGCCGGTCAGCTGGTCGAGCACGTCGTTGCGCAGCCTGCCGAAACCCTCGAACGGCACCTGGATCACGCGTTCGGTGTAGCGGCGGGCGATCTCGACCGTGGCGTCGGTCGAGTTGGAGTCGGCGACGACGATCTCGTCGGCCCAGGTGACGCTTTTCAGCGCCGCCTCGATCTTGTCGGCCTCGTTGAAGGCGATCAGGTAGACCGAGACGCGGGGACGGGCGTTCATCGGCCGGCGCTCGCCCGGCCGGAGGCCGCGGCGCCGCGCATTGGCGCGGCGGCTGCCGTCGGTGTCGTGGTTCCGCGTGTCATGCCTCGATCGATCCTCGTTCGAAGTGCATGGTGGCCGTTGCCACATCTGCCCCGGCTGCCGTCACAGTCTGCCGCGCCGGCCGTCGTGCGAATCGTAGCCGACCGCTTGTGGGCGCCCCGGCGCCGGTGTGAGCGACGGCGGCGATGGATTCGGCGGGTGGTGCGCCGCTCGCCGAGTGCATCCGCCACGGCGGCCGATCGACGGTCGATTAAGATGCGCCGGCAATGTCCACCTGCGAGGGCCGACACTACTGTCCAGCGGCGGCGGGTCCGGCATCGACGAGCCCGCCTGCCCGGCGCGGGCAGGGCGCGCGGCCGCTGAATCGACGCTGCGCCGGGCGTTCGACGCCACCGCGCGGCTCGCCCGACGGCGCCGCCGGTGCGTCGATCACAGGGGCCGGCAGGCGCTGCAGGAACCACTGAGGAAATGCAGCCAGGTATCGAGTTCGGCGCCGGCGCGCCGTCGGCCATCGGCGTGCCCGGCGCGATCGGCATCGCCCTTCGCTTCATCGTGCTGCTGTTCCCCGCGCTGGCGGTTGCCGTCAATGGCGGCGCCAACGGCAGCCTGTTCGCCGCCGTGCTGCTTTGCCTGGCGGCGCTCGCGCTGACGGGGCGGCGGGATCCCGCCGCCGTGGCCGAGCCGTCGCGGCGAATGCTGCAGGCCTATGCGATGGCGATGGCGGCACCGCTGTTGCTGCTTGCCGCGGTGCAGGCCATGCACGGCCATCCGGCGATGGGCGCGATGG
Organism: Burkholderiales bacterium; assembly: GCA_016716275.1. Classification (GTDB taxonomy): domain Bacteria; phylum Pseudomonadota; class Gammaproteobacteria; order Burkholderiales; family Burkholderiaceae_F; genus JADJWR01. The sequence continues at coordinate 464,070 of JADJWR010000003.1, forward strand.
GGTCGGCCGGGCGCTTCCTGCTCGCGGTGCCGGTGGCGTTCGTGATGGTGCGGGTCGGCCGCAGCCTGGTTCCCTGGGCCGATTGCTCGTTCGCCGCCGGCGCGCTGGCGGCCGGCGCGGTGATGCTTTTCCTGCCGCGCGAGTGGCAGCCGGGTCGCTGGGGCAGTGCGTTCCTGGACCCGATCAATTTCGGCGGGCTGGCGGTGCTGCTCGGTGTCCTTTCGCTGCTCAGCATCGACTGGTATCGGCGCGACCCGGCGCCGGTTCGGGCGCTGAAGGTCGCCGGCTTCGTGGCCGGCATCGTCGCCTCGGTGCCGACCGGCGCGCGCGGCGCCTGGCTGGCGCTACTGGCCGTCATCGTGCTGCTGGCGTTCACTTCGCTGCGCGGCCGCTCGGCCGCCTTCCGCCTCGCCCTGTGGACCTCGCTGACGGCGCTGCTGTGCGCCGCCTTCGTGACGGTGCAGCCGCTGAGCGACCGGTTCGACCTGATCGTCTCCGACCTCGACAGCTACTTCGTGCAGGGCAACCGCGACACGTCGCTCGGCGTCCGGCTGCAGATCTGGCGCACCGCGCTGCTGTCCTTCGCCGGCAATCCGCTGCTCGGCCTCGGCGGCGACGGGTTCGAGCACGCCATCGACGGGTATGTCCGGCTCGGCGTGCTGACCGAGGAGGCGGCGAGGTACGCCCGCGGCGAGATGCACAACGCCTATCTGGCGTTCGCGGTCGACTACGGGTTGCCGGGGCTGCTGGCGATCGTCGGCGTGTTCGCCGTTCCGGCCGTGGTGCTGGCGCAGCAACTGGCGTCGGACCCGGTCCGCCGGCGGGCAGCGCTGCTGGGCCTGGTGATCGTCGCGATGTACGCGTCGTATGCGTTGAGCGTCGACGTCTTCCGGCTGAAGATGATGGTCGCGTTCTATGCTCTGGCAACCGCCACCATGGTGGCGATCGCGCTTGCCGGCGCCGAGGTGCACGGGCCGTCGACAACTGGTGCCGGGTTGCCGGCGGGGAGCCGGTGAGTTGCTGAGCATCCTGATCCCGACCTGGAACAACCTGCCGTACCTGCGCCTGTGCGTCGACAGCCTGCGCCGGCACTCGGTCGAGCCGCACGAGATCCTCGTGCACGTCAACGACGGCGGCGACGGAACGCTGCAATGGGTGCGCCAGCAGGGCCTGGCCCACACGCAAACGAGCGGCAACGTCGGCGTCTGCCTGGCCCTGAACCAGCTGGCGGCGCGCGCCAGCGGCGAGTGGCTGCTGTTCCTCAACGACGACATGGTCTGCACGCCGGGCTGGGACACGGCGCTTGCCGCGGCGGCCCGCAGCAGCGGACCGCGGCCGTTGTTCCTCTCCTCGATGCTGGTCGAGCCGACGGTCGCCCGCAACGACCTGGTGCGATTCGCGAACTTCGGCACCGATCCGTCGTCGTTCGACGAGGCGGGACTGCTGGCGTTCGCCGCCGCCAGCCGCTTCGGCGACATCGCCGGCGCGGCCTCGCAGCCGACGCTGGTGCGCCGCGCCGACTGGAACCTGGTCGGCGGCTACAGCGTCGAGTTCAGCCCGGGCATGAGCAGCGACGACGACTTCCTGATGAAGCTGTGGCTCGTCGGCTGCCGCAGCTACCGCGTGATCGGCTCGAGCGTCGTCTATCACTTCGCCTGCAAGAGCACCAACAAGGTCCGCCGCAACGAGGGCGGGCGCGAGTTCCTGCTCAAGTGGGGCATCAGCCAGCGCGCCTTCAAGCGGAGCTGCATCGCCCGCACCGCGCTCGCCGACGTCGGGTCGCTGCCGAGCGTGCCGGCAGCGACGTGGAAGTGCCGCGTCAAGCGCGTGCTGCATGCGGCGGCGGGGTATCCGCTGGCCGACCTGCGCGCCTGGGAAACCGACCTGGCGGCGCGGCTGACTTCGCAAGCGCCGCCGCCGCCGGGCAGCGAGGCCTGACCGCAGCGCGTCGGTCAGCTGCCGCTTTCACGCAGCAGCGGATCGAGCGCGGCCAGCACGCTCGCCACCGGCAGGGTGTCCAGGCATTCGCTGTGGCTTTCGCGATGGCGATCGCAGCCTTCCAGCTGGCACGGTACGCAGGGCAGCGACGGGTTCTGCACCACGATCACCTTGTCGCGGCGCTGCAGCGGCGCGACGCGCGCGTACGGTCGCCGGTCGCCGTCAGCCGGCGTCGGTCCCCAGAGCACCGGGTCGGTCGGGCCGAATAGCGCCACCGTCGGCGTGCCGCAGGCGGCGGCCAGGTGGGTCATCGCGGTGTCGGGGCCGACGTACAGCGCCGCGAAGCGCAGCAGGTCCGCCGCCTCGGCCAGGCGCAGCTTGCCGTCGACACGCTGCACGCGCTCGCCGCCCAGGGCCAGTCCGTCGAGGTAGCGACGCTCGGCCTCGTCGGGCCCGCCGGTGATCACCACCCGCGCCAGGCGCTGCAGCAGGTGGCCGACCAGGGCGCGCCAGCCGTCGTCGGTCCAGCGCTTGTAGCGCCAGCGTGGCGACGGGTGCACGACGGCGAAACGCTCGGCCCGCGGATCGAAACCGAGCCTCTCGCGCAGGTCGTCGGCCGTCGCGCCGGCGCTCGGCGTCACGATCGGGCCGGCCTGCGGTGCGCCCAGCAGGCGGGCCAGCTGGTCGTTGTGCGCGATGCGCGGCGCGCCGGGCTCGAACAGGCACCACTTCGACAGCAGCGCGCGCTTCCAGCGCCGCGCCGGCCGGTCGTCGAGGGCGAAGCCGACCCGATAGCGCGCCGCCGCGAAGCCGAACAGCACCGGCGGCGTGCCGGGCGAGGTCACCACCGCCAGGTCGTAGCGGCGCCACAGGGCGCGCATCTGCGCCAGCCGCTCGCCCTTGGGCGCGCCCTCGCGCGTGGTGATCACCTCGTTCAGATCCGGATTGCCTTCGAGCGCCGCCTCGGAGCCGCGAAAGACGAGCATGTCGACGACGCAGTCCGGGTACAGGCGCCTGAGCGTGCTGGCCACCGGCGTGGCCAGCAGCACGTCGCCGAGATAGCGCAACGCGACCACCAGCGCGCGCCGCGGGTTGGCTGGCAGCCGGCTCATCGCGACTCCAGCTGCCGGCGGACCTCGGCAACGACCGCAGCGAAGCTCGGCCAGGCTTCGGCGCTGCCCAGGCGAACCGCGGTCGACGACCAGGGACCGGTGCGCCGGCTGTCGGTCACGCCGAACAGCGTCAGCAGCCGGGCGCCGACGGCGGCAGCGACGTGCGCCGCGCCGCTGTCGTTGGCGACGACCAGCCGGCTGCCGGCGAGCAGCGCGCCGAAGGTGGCGAGGTCGACCTCGGGCAGCAGTGTCGCGCCCGGCACGGCGGCGCGCACCGCATCGCGTTCGCCGGGGCCGGGGCAGGCGACAACACGAACGCCGGCGCCGGCCAGTTCGGCGCACAGCGCGCCGAAGCCGTCCCATGCCTTGACCCGGCCCTTGTGTCGTCCGATCGCCACCGGGCAGAGCATCACATAACCGCCGCCGATGCCGGCCAGCGCGCTGCGGGCGCCGGCGGCCGCCTGCGGCGGCAGGCGCAGCGACAGGTCGGTCGGCACCGGAGGGACGTCGCCGCCGACGAACACGCGGGCCAGTTCGTAGTAGTACTCGACCATGTGCATCGGCGCCGCGTCCTGCTTCCAGCGCGCCGGCACCGGGAACGCGGCGGCCAGCAGCGGCCGGCGCAGGTCGGTGGCGTACCCCGAGCAGCGCAGTCGCGCGAGGCGCAAGTCGAGCGCGCTGCCGAACGAATTGGTCAGCAGCAGCGCCGAGGTGCCGGCAGGCGCGTGCGCCCGCAGCGCGTCGATCCGCGCGCGCCGCGCGCGCGGCAGCGCCAGCACCGGCCACGGGTAGGCGGCGAACAGTTCGGCAGCCCACGGCCGTCCGGCCAGCGTCAGCGCGAAGCCGCGCGCGGCCAGCAGTTCGAGCGCGGGCAGTGCCATGCAGGCGTCGCCGAGATGGTTCGGCAGGCGCACGATCAGGTCGGCACTCATCGCGGCGGCTCGAAGCGGCTCATCGCCTACACTTGACGCGGGTTCGCCGCAGCGGCAGGCAGCAGGACGCCGCGGATTGTAGGGCGACCCGCTTCCCGCCGATGGCCGAATCCGACACTCGCCGACCGAGCTTCTACCGCGACCCGGTCTTCCGCCGACTGTTCGCCAAGGTGCTGGCGCACAAGCGCCTGCTGCTGCTGTCGATCGTCGGCATGGCGATCACGGCGGCGATCGACCCGACGATGGCCAGGCTGACCGGCGTGATGCTCGACAAGGGCTTCTACGAGCGCGACGCCGGCGCCGTGCTGTGGCTGCCGTTCGCGTTCGTCGGCCTGTTCTTCCTGCGCGGCCTGTCGACCTTCGCCAGCGCGCTGCTGCTGAACCGCGTCTCGCAGGCGGTGCTGGTCGACCTGCGGGCGTCGATGTTCGAGCGGCTGCTGCACTGGCCGCAGGCGCAGATCGAGGGCACGCCGTCGGGGCTGGTGGTGTCGAAGTTCCTCAATGAGGCCAGCAACGCGCTGAACCTCGCCGCCGAAGTGATGACCACCGCGGTGCGCGACACGCTGACGGTGATCGCGCTGCTGACGGTGCTGCTTTACTACAACTGGCAGCTGACCCTCGTCACGCTGCTGATCGCGCCGCTCATTGCGCTGGTTCTGCGCAGCTTCTCGGCGCGGCTGCGGCGTCTGAACCTGGAAAACCAGGCGATGCTCGGCGAGATGACGCGCGCGGTGCAGGAGGCGCACGAGGGCAGCCGCGTGATCAAGGTCTACGATGGCTTCGACTACGAGCAGGGCCGCTTCGCCCGGATCAACGCCAAGCTGCGCCGCTTCGCGATGAAGATGCAGGCCGCCTGGTCGGCCGGCACGCCGCTGACCCAGCTGATCGCCGCCATCGGCCTGTCGGTCGTCATCACCGCGGCGATGTGGCAGGCGCGCGCCGGGCAGCTTTCGCCGGGCGAGTTCGTGACCTTTCTCGCCGCGGCGATGCTGCTGCTGCCGGCGCTGCGCGGGCTGGCGGGCCTGAACGGTCCGCTGGCGCGCATGCTCGCCGCCGGCGAAAGCGTGTTCGCGCTGATCGACTCGGCCGCCGAGGAGGACCGCGGCGCGCGCACGATCGAACGGGCGCGCGGCCGGATCGAGTTCGCCGGCGTGAGCTTCGCCTATCCCGGCGCCGCCGGCGCCGCGGTCGAGCAGGTCGATCTGGCGGTCGAGCCGGGCGAGATGATCGCGCTGGTGGGTCCCAGCGGCGCCGGCAAGACGACGCTGATCAACCTGATCCCTCGTTTCATCCGGCCGACCGCGGGCCGCATCCTGCTCGACGGCATCGACATCCAGGAACTGCGGCTCGCCGACCTGCGTCGGCAGGTCGCGCTGGTGTCGCAGGACGTGGTGATGTTCGACGACACGATCGCCGCCAACATCGCCTACGGCGGCTGCCGCGGGGCATCGGCGGAGGCGATCCGCACGGCGGCCGATGCGGCCTACCTGCTGCCGTTCATCGAATCGCTGCCGCAGGGCTTCGACACCCGCATCGGCGAGAACGCGGTGAAGCTCTCCGGCGGCCAGCGCCAGCGGCTGTCGATCGCGCGAGCGCTGCTGAAGAACGCGCCGATCCTGCTGCTCGACGAGGCGACCTCGGCGCTCGACTCCGAATCCGAGCGCTTCATTCAGGCCTCGCTCGACCGCTTGATGCACGGCCGCACGACCTTCGTCGTCGCGCACCGCCTGTCGACGATCGAAGCCGCGTCGCGCATCGTGGTGCTCGAGGCCGGGCGCATCGTCGAGGTCGGTCGCCACGCCGAGCTGCTCGCCGCGGGCGGCCTGTATTCGCACCTGCACCGGATCCAGTTTTCCGCAACAGCGAAGGAGACAACGACATGAGTGCCACCGCCACGACGGCATTGCCGATCAGCCGCTATCCGGTGCCTGAACTGAAGGACCTTCCCGAGGACATCCGCAGCCGCATCGTCGCGGTGCAGGAAAAGTCCGGCTTCGTGCCGAACGTTTTCCTGACCCTGGCGCACCGCCCGGACGAGTTCCGCGCCTTCTTCGCCTATCACGACGCGTTGATGGAGAAGGAAAGCGGGCTCAGCAAGGCCGAGCGGGAGATGATCGTGGTGGCCACCAGCGGCGCCAACCGCTGCCAGTACTGCGTGGTGGCGCACGGCGCGATCCTGCGCGTGCGCGCCAGGAACCCGCGGGTGGCCGACCAGGTGGCGATCAACCACCGCAAGGCCGAGATCACGCCGCGCCAGCGGGCGATGCTCGACTTCGCGATGAAGGTGGCAGTCGAGTCGCACGCGATCACCGATGCCGATTTCGCCGCCCTGCGCGAGGCGGGATTCTCGGACGAGGACATCTGGGACATCGGCGCCGTGGCGGCGTTCTTCGCGCTGTCCAACCGCATGGCCAACCTGATCGCCATGCGGCCGAACGACGAGTTCTACCTGCTCGGGCGGCTGCCGAAGCCTGCCTGAGCGTCGGTGCCGGGGGGCACGGCCGGGCGCCGCTGCAGAGCCGCCAGCATGTCGTGCCCGGTCCCGAACCAGCGCGCGGCAAGTGCCGCCGGCTTGGCCGCCAGCTTGGCCAGGCGATGAACGACCCTCGGCACCGAATCGGGCTCGGTCAGCCGCAGGTGCCGCGTCCTGACGGCGGCGACATCGAAGCCGGTGCGCTCCGCCAGGACCCGGATCGCGGCGGGCGAATAGAAGCAGATGTGGCCGCCGAGCTTTACCAGGCTGAAGCCCTCCCACCGGCCGCCCAGCACGCGCGCAGTCCAGCTGGCGCCGTTCGGCGTGTTGACGACCACCACCCCGCCGGGACGCAGCAGCCGATGGCAATGCCGCAGCAGGGCGAGCGGGTCGGTGACGTGCTCGATCAGCTCGACCAGCGTGATCACGTCGAAGCTCTGCGGCGCATGGCCGGCATCCTGCAGCAGGCCCTGGTGCACGTCGAAGCCGGCCCGCCTTGCCGCGGCAGCCGCGGCCGGTGCGATCTCGACGCCCTTGACCGCGAAGCCCATGCCGGCGGCAACCTCGAGCAGCGAGCCGCTCGAGCAGCCGACGTCGAGCAGGCTGGGCCGGCTGCGGTCCGGCAGCAGCGCCAGCGCCAGCGCGAGCCGGCGGCGCGTCACGGTGCGAAAGCGCCGCACCGAACGCGCGTCCGGCGTGGTGCCGCCGGTCGTGTCCCAATGGGCGAGCGAGGCCTCGTGCTGGGCCGCGCTGCAGCTCGATACCAGCAGCGAGCACTCGGAACAGCGCTGCAGCGGCCCCTCCGGCAGCAGGATGTTGATCGGGCGCAGGGGGGGCGTGCAGCCGAGCGGGCAGGAGTCGATCAGGCGCGCCTGGCCCGCCCGTACCGGCGCCGCATCAGCGCGCTGCCGATGGTCATCCGGGACAGCGGCCGCGGGCATGGCCGTCAGACCAGCACGATGTCGTACTGCTCCTGGCTGTAGACGCTCTCGACCTGCATCGAGACCGGCTTGCCGATGAAGTCCGACAGCATCGCCAGCGCCTGCGACTCCTCCTCGAGAAACAGGTCGACCACCGTCTGCGAGGCAAGGATGCGGAACTCCTTGGTCTCGGCGAACTGGCGCGCCTCGCGCAGGATCTCGCGCAATATGGCGTAGCAGACGGTGCGCGCGGTCTTGATCTCGCCGCGGCCCTGGCAGGTCGGGCAGGGTTCGCACAGGATGTGCGCCAGCGACTCGCGGGTGCGCTTGCGCGTCATCTCGACCAGGCCGAGCTGGGTGAAGCCGTTGACCGTGATCCGCGTGCGGTCGCGGGCGAGCGCCTTGCGGAACTCGGCGAGCACCGCCTCGCGGTGCTCGTCGTTGCCCATGTCGATGAAGTCGACCACGATGATGCCGCCGAGGTTCCTCAGCCGCAGCTGGCGGGCGATCGCCTGCGCCGCCTCGAGGTTGGTCTTGAACACCGTGTCGTCGAAGTTGCGCGTGCCGACGTAGGCGCCGGTGTTGACGTCGACGGTGGTCATCGCCTCGGTCTGGTCGATGATCAGATAGCCGCCGCTCTTCAGCTCGACCCGGCGGCCGAGCGCGCGCTCGATCTCGTCGTCGACCTGGTACAGGTCGAACAGCGGCCGCTCGCCCTGATAGTGCTCCAGCTTGTCGGCGACCTTCGGCACGTACTGGCGGCCGAAGGCCTGCAGGGCGAGGAAGTTCTCGCGCGAATCGACCAGCACCGAGGTGGTCTCGTCGGTGGCGATGTCGCGCAGCACCCGCTGCGCCAGCGACAGGTCCTCGTAAAGCAGCGACGGCGCCGGCTGGCGGCCCGCCACCTCGCGGATCTGCGACCAGCGCAGCCTGAGGTACGCGATGTCGGCCGCCAGTTCCTCCTCGGAGGCGTCCTCGGCGCTGGTGCGCACGATGTAGCCGCCGGTCTCGTCGGCCGGCACCAGGCGGGTGAGCGTCTCGCGCAGCGCGGCACGTTCGGTCTCGCCTTCGATCCGCTGCGACACGCCGATATGCGGTTCCTGCGGTAGGTACACCAGCATGCGGCCGGCCAGGCTGACCTGCGTCGACAGGCGCGCGCCCTTGGTGCCGATCGGGTCCTTGACCACCTGCACCATGATCGAATCGCCCTCGCGCACCAGCCGCTCGATCGGCGGCGGGCGCTCCTGCTGGCGGTGCTCGAGGATGTCGGCCACGTGCAGGAAGGCGGCACGCTCCAGGCCGATGTCGACGAACGCCGACTGCATCCCCGGCAGCACGCGCGCCACTTTGCCGAGGTAGATGTTGCTGACGATGCCGCGGCTGGCCGTGCGCTCGACGTGCAGCTCCTGCACGACGCCGGCCAGCATGACCGCCACCCGCGTCTCCTGCGGGGTGATGTTGATGAGGATGTCGTCCATCGGTTCGTGCGGCCAGGGTGTACGCGATGCTTCGCATCGCACGAGCGCCTTGGCCGGGGAGGTTGGCGCGGCCGCCTTGGGGCGGCCCGGCGGCGGCCGCGACTACAAAGGCAAGTGTACGCATCGGCTGCGCCGATGCGCGTGCACTTGCGCCGGAAAGACGTCGGCGCGCGCCGCTCGAGGCGGCTCGGCGCGGCGCGCGACTGCAAAATCGCCAATAGAGTGCGTCAGGGCAGGTCGGCGATGCCCGCCTGGCGCAGCAGATTCGCGGTCTCGTGAAGCGGCAGGCCCATCACGCCGGAGTAGCTGCCGTCGAGGTGCTCGATGAAGGTCGCCGCCATGCCCTGGATGGCGTAGCCGCCGGCCTTGTCGTAGGGCTCGCCGCCGGCGCAGTAGCGCTCGATCTGCCGCTCCGAAAGGGCCGCGAAGCGCACCTTCGAGACCGACTCGGCGGTGAAGAGCTCCAGCCGGCTGGGCGAGCCGCTGGCCAGGGCGACGTAGGTGCGCACCTCGTGCGCGCGGCCGGCCAGCCGGCGCAGGAAAGCGGCCGCCTCGGCGCGGTCGGCCGGCTTGCCGAGGATCTCGCCGTCGACCGCCACCACGGTGTCGGCGGCAAGCACCGGGTGCACGGCGAGTTGCCGCATGCCGAGCACCTGCAGGCCGAAGCGCGCCTTGGCGCCGGCCACGCGGGCGGCGAAGGTCGCGGCCGTCTCGCCTGCCTGCGGCGTCTCGTCGATGTCGGGGCCGCGCGGCTGCGCCAGGCGCAGCACCAGCGGCTCGAAGCGCACGCCGATCTGCCGCAGCAGCTCGCGCCGGCGCGGGCTTCGCGAGGCGAGGTACAGGTCGGTCATCGCAGTTCTCCCATCAGGCGCGGTGGTAGGGATGCCGGTTCAGTATCGACCAGGCGCGGTACAGCTGTTCGACCAGCAGCAGCCGCGCCAGCGCGTGCGGCAGCGTCATGCTCGACAGCCGAAGCGTCAACTGCGCGCCGCGCCGGAAATCGTCGGTGAGGCCGTCCGGCCCGCCGATGACGAAGGCCGGCGATTCGCCGCCGTCGCGCCAGCGGCCGAGCTGTCCGGCGAATGCGGTGCTGGTCAGGTCGCGGCCGCGCTCGTCGAGCGCCACCGCGACGCAGCCGGCCGGCAGCGCGGCGCGCAGCCGGTCGGCCTCGGCGGCGCGGATCCGCTCGGGCGCCCGTCCGTCGCGCGGCTCGGGCTTCAGCTCCCGCAGGATCACCGAGAAGTCGGCCGGGAACCGCTTGAGGAAATCGGCGACCGCCTCGTCCGCCCAGCGCGGCTGCCGCTGGCCGACGGCGACGACCGAGATCTTCATGCGGGCGGCGGCCGGGAACGTGCCTGCGCCGGCTCGCAGCTCAGGCGGGGAGGCGGCCGCGCGCCGGCTCGGCGAGCTTCACGCGCACCGGCTTGCCGCCCCAGATCTCTTCCAGCGCGTAGTACTCGCGCGCCGCCGGCTGCATGATGTGCACGACGATGTCGCCGAGGTCGACCAGCACCCACTCGCCGGCCTCGGTCCCCTCGACGCTGAGCACCGTGCCGCCGGCGCCCTTGACCTTCTCGACCACGCTCGAGGCCAGCGAGCGCGTCTGCCGGTTGGAGGTGCCGCTGGCGACGATGACGCGGTCGAACAGCTCGGTCAGCCGGGTCGTATTGAAGACCCTGATGTCCTTCGCCTTGACGTCTTCGAGGGCGTCGACCGCCAGGCGCTGCAGCTTGCGGATGTCCATCCCGTTACTGATACAGGTGATTGTCGCGAATATAGTCGAGCACCGGCGCCGGGACGATCTCGGCCAGACGGCCGTCGCGCGCGGGGGAGGGCGGCTGCGCCAGCAGCGCCCGGATCTCGGTTGCCGAGGCGTCGACCGGCGTCATCTCGATCTCGACGATCCGACCGCCGGCCGCCTGCTGCACGGCGTGCGGTCGCGCCCAGTGCGCGTTGAAGTACTCCTGCAGCGCGTAGCCCGGCGTCAGCAGCGCGTCGGCGCGGCGGGCAACCGCCAGGTGGGCGTGGTCGAGCAGTTGCCGCCAGTCGCGCCAGGTGTCGAGCCGCATGAACTGGTCCGAGCCGACGATCCAGACCAGCGGCAGCTGCTCGCCGAGCGCGGCGCGCAGCTCGCGCAGCGTCTCGACGGTATACGTCGGTCCGGACCGCTCGATCTCGCGCACGTCGAGCAGGAACCGCGGCTCGCCGCGGATCGCCGCCAGCACCATGGCGGCGCGGTGCGCGGCGTCGGTGATCGGCCCCTTCTGCCATGGCTGGCCGGCCGGCAGGAAGCGGACCTCGGTCAGGGCGAGCTGCACCAGCGCGTCGCGCGCCAGTTGCAGGTGGCCGGCGTGAATCGGGTCGAAGCTGCCGCCGAGCAGGCCGATCGCCAACGTCACTGCTCCGCCCAGTCGCGCGGGCGCAGGAAGTCGCTGTACAGCCGGGCCTCCGGCGTGCCGGGTTGCGGATGCCAGTCGTATCTCCACTCGACCTTCGGCGGCATCGACATCAGGATCGACTCGGTGCGGCCGCCGGACTGCAGGCCGAACAGGGTGCCGCGGTCGTACACCAGGTTGAACTCGACGTAGCGGCCGCGGCGGTAGGCCTGAAACTCACGCTCGCGCGGGCCGAAGTCGTGCTCGCGCCGTCGCTCGACGATCGGCACGTAGGCGTCGAGGAAGGCGTCGCCGACCGCCCGCTGCATGGCGAAGCTGCGCTCGAAACCGAGCTCGTGGAAGTCGTCGAAGAACACGCCGCCGATGCCGCGCGGCTCGCCGCGGTGCCTAAGGAAGAAGTACTCGTCGCACCAGCGCTTGAAGCGCGGGTACATCGCCGGGCCGAAGGGGGCGAGCGCCGTTCTGCACACGGCGTGGAAGTGGCGCGCGTCCTCCTCGAAACCGTAGTACGGCGTCAGGTCCATGCCGCCACCGAACCAGTACACGTCGGGCTGGCCGGCAGCGTGCGCGCGGAACAGCCGCACGTTCATGTGCACGGTGGGCACGTAGGGATTGCGCGGGTGGAACACCAGCGACACCCCCATCGCCTCGAAGCTCCGGCCGGCCAGCTCCGGCCGCTGCGCGGTGGCCGACGGCGGCAGCCGCTCGCCGACCACGTGCGAGAAGCCGACGCCGCCGCGCTCGAGCAGGCTGCCGTCCTCGACGATCCGTGTCAGCCCGCCGCCGCCGAGCGGACTGCCGGGCGGCTTCTCCCAGACGTCGGCGCGAAAGGGCTTTCCGTCGAGCGTTTCGAAGCGCTCGACGATGCGTCGCTGCAGGCCGAGCAGGTATTCGCGGACCGACTGGGTGTCGACGAACGGGGTCATGTCCTGAGGTGCCTGCCGATGAACTCGAGCACCGCCTCGTACCAGGCGACGATGTTGCGCGGCTTCAGGATCCAGTGGTTCTCGTCCGGAAAGACCAGCAGTTCGCTCGCCACGCCGTGGTACTGCAGCGCCTCGAACAGGTTCAGTCCCTCGTTGATCGGGCAACGGTAGTCGAGTTCGCCGTGGATGATCAGTGTCGGCGTCTTCCAGTTCTTGATGTGGCGGATCGGCGCGTAGCGGTCGAACTTCGCCATGTCGGCATACGGATCCTCGCCGCCCATCTCCAGGTACCACCAGGCCGGGTGGTCGGTGGTGCCGGTGAACTGCGCCATGGTGACGATGCTGGCGTGGGTGACCAGGCAGCGGAAGCGGTCGGTCTGCGTGCCGATCCAGTTGGTCATGTAGCCGCCGAAGCTGCCGCCCATCGCCATCGTGCGCGCGCCGTCGATGTCCGGCCGCGCGGCCAGCGCGTCGGTGACCGCCATCAGGTCCTCATAGCACTGCGCGCCCCAGACGTTGCCCCAGATGCCCTGGATGAAGTCCTGGCCGAATCCGGTCGAGCCGCGCGGGTTGGGCAGCGCCACCGCGTAGCCGGCGGCCACCGCCAGCAGCGGATTCCAGCGCCAGTGCCAGCCGTCGGTGTCCATGCCGATCGGCCCGCCGTGGATCCACAGCAGCAGCGGCGCCGGCGCCCGCGCGTCCTTCGGCTTGACCAGGAAGTACTGGATCGGCGTGCCGTCGGTCGATTCGGCGCGCAGGCTCTCCACCGTGGCGAAGGAGGCCGCCTCGTGGCCGGACAGGCGGGCCAGCGTCTTCGGCCGGCTGCCGGCGCGGGCATCGCTGACGAAGCACTCCGGCGCCTGCAGCAGGGTGGAGCGGATGCCGGCGATGCGGCCGTCGGCCAGGCGGGCGAGGTTCGAGTGCGCGCCGGCTGCGTCCGGATGGCTGACCCGCTCGACCTGGCCGCTGTCGACATCGATCGTGAACACCGGCGCGACGCCGTCGTCGTCGGCGGTGACGAGCAGTCGGCGACCGTCGGCCGACCAGTCGGCAACGGCCGGCCAGCGATCCCAGCCGGTCGCCAGTTCGCGGATCGCGCCGCCGGCCACGTCGATCACCACCGCCAGCGGCCGGCCGACCGTCGTCGGACTGCGGAACGAGCGCGTGCTGGCGAGGTGACGGCCGTCGGGCGAGAACAGCGGCGCGTCGAAGTTCACGCACGGCGCTTCGCCGACCACGCGCTGGCTGCGGGTGTCGGCGTCGATCAGCAGGATGGTCGTGTCGAGTTCGCGGTCGGCGCCGGGGGTCTGTCGCGTCACCGCCACCAGGCGGCCGTCGGGCGAGACGTCGAGGGCCGGCTCGATGGCGAACTCGTGCCGCGCGCCCGGCGTGAGGTCGATGCGGTGGCGACCGCTGCCGTCGCAGGCGATCACGTGCGTGAATGCGAGGTCGTCGTTCTGGTGCAGCCAGTGGTCCCAGTGGCGCACCGGCTGGCGGCGGTAGCGACGCGCGCTCGGGCCCTTCTTGCGCCGCTCGGCCGCCGCCTCGCGCTGCTTGTCGTGCGGCACGTCGGCCAGCACCGGCGCCAGCAACACCAGTCGCTCGGCGCCAAGCGCGCAGCGGAAGGCTTCGACGCCGAGCGGCTCGTCGGTCAGCATCACCGGCTCGCCGCCCTCGACCGGCAGGCACCAGACCTGCATGCGCTTGTCGGCGTCCTCGTCGGCCTTGACCTCGTTCGGCTGCCGGTTGGAAAGGAAGCACAGCGCCCCGTCGTGGCGGAAGCACGGTGCGCCGTCCTTCGAGTCGCCTCGTGTCAGCTGGGCGGCCGGCGAGCCGTCGGTCGGCACCTTCCACAGGTCGGCGACGTACCCGGCGCCGTCGCGGTCGAGCCGCTGCACGGCGACCGCCAGCCAGCGGCCGTCGGGGGAGGGCGCGATCTCGGCGACGCGCTTCAGCGCGATGTGCTGCTCGACGGTGTAGGTCACGGGCGTTTCCGGAAAAAGGATGCCGCCTCGCGGCGGCAGTGACAGCGCGGTGGCGGGCGCCGGTCGCCCATCACTCGCGCGGCGAAGCAGGCGCGGCCGGCGGCGCGCGGCGATTGATGGCGCGATGGCCGATGTCGGTGCGGTACTGCTGGCCGGCGAAGCGCACCTGCGCCACCGCGTCGTAGGCACGCCGCTGCGCCGCGCGCACGCTGTCGCCGAGCGCGGTCACGGTTAGCACGCGGCCGCCGCTGGTGGCGAACTGGCCGTCGAGCACCCGGGTGCCGGCGTGGAAGATCACGCAGTCCTCGCTGTCGGCCGGCAGGCCGATCAGCGGGTCGCCGGTGCGCGGCGCCTCCGGATAGCCGGCGGCGGCCAGCACCACGCCGAGCGCGGTGCGGCGGTCCCACTCGGCCTCGACCTCGTCGAGGCGGCCGTCGACGGCGCGCTCGAGCAGGTCGACCAGGTCCGACTTCAGTCGCAGCATGATCGGCTGCGTCTCCGGGTCGCCCAGGCGGCAGTTGAACTCGAGCGTGCGCGGGTTGCCCCTGGCGTCGATCATCAGACCGGCGTACAGGAAGCCGGTGTACTCGATGCCGTCGGCGGCCATGCCCTGCACGGTCGGCAGGATGATCTCGCGCAGCACCCGCGCGTGGATCGTCGGCGTGACCATCGGCGCCGGCGAGTAGGCGCCCATGCCGCCGGTGTTCGGCCCTTCGTCGCCGTCGCGCAGCCGCTTGTGGTCCTGGCTGGAGGCCAGCGCCAGCACGTGCTGGCCGTCGCTCATCACGATGAAGCTGGCTTCCTCGCCGGCGAGGAACTCCTCGATCACCACCCGCGCGCCGGCGTCGCCGATCCGGTTGTCGACCAGCATGGCGTCGATCGCGGCGTGCGCCTCGGCCAGCGTCTGCGCGACCACCACGCCCTTGCCGGCGGCCAGCCCGTCGGCCTTCACGACGATCGGCGCGCCGCGACGCTCGACGTAGCCGTGCGCAGCGGCAGCGTCGCTGAAGGTCTCGTACTCGGCGGTCGGGATGCCGTGCCGCTGCATGAAGCGCTTGGCGAAGTCCTTCGAGCTTTCCAGCTGCGCGGCGGCCTGGGTCGGGCCGAAGATGCGCAGCCCGCGGGCACGGAACACGTCGACGATGCCGGCCGCCAGCGGCGCCTCGGGCCCGACCACCGTCAGCGCGACGTCGCTGGCAGCGGCGAACTCGGCCAGCGCGGCGACGTCGACGATCTCGACGTTCCTGATCCGCGCGCTCGGCCCGGTGCTGCCCCGCGCGGTGCCGCCGTTGCCCGGCGCGACCAGCACCTGGGTGACGCGCGGCGAGCGCGACAGCTTCCAGGCCAGCGCATGCTCGCGGCCGCCGCCGCCGACCACCAGGATGATCATTGCTCGAGCGCCGCCGTGGTGTAGACCGCCTGCACGTCGTCGAGGTCGTCGAGCGCGTCGAGCAGCTTCTGCATGCGCGCGGCCTCGTCGCCGGCGAGCACGGTCTCGCTGCTGGCCTTCATCGTCACCTCGGCCACCTCGGCCTTCAGGCCCGCCTTCTGCAGCGCTTCGCCAAGCGACTGGAAATCGCCCGGCGCACAGATCACCTCGACCGAGCCGTCGTCGTTGGTGACGACGTCCTCGGCGCCCGCCTCGAGCGCCACTTCCATCACCCTGTCCTCGGCGGTGCCCGGCGCCAGCAGGAACTGGCCGCAGTGCTTGAACATGAACGACACCGAGCCGTCGGTACCGAGGTTGCCGCCGTGCTTGGCCAGCGCGTGGCGCACCTCGGCGGCGGTGCGGGTCCGGTTGTCGGTCATGGTGTCGATCATCAGCGCCGCGCCGCCGATGCCGTAGCCCTCGTAGCGGATCTCCTCGTAGCTCACGCCCTCGAGCTTGCCGCTGCCGCGCGCGATCGCCGCCTGCAGCTTGTCCTTCGGCACGTTGCCAAGCCGCGCCTTGTCGAGCGCCAGGCGCAGCCGCGGATTCATGTCGGCATCGGCGCCGCCGTCGCGCGCGGCGACCGTCACTTCACGGATGATCTTGGTCCACAGCGAGCCGCGCTTGGCGTCCTGGCGGTTCTTGCGGTGCTGGATGTTGGCCCACTTGGAATGGCCGGCCATGTTCGGTCTTCGGCTGCACTTCGGAGGGCGGCGAGTCTAACATTCGGTCCTTGCCGAGCTTCTGCCGGCGCAGCGCGCGGAGCCGATGGCGATCGCGCGCCCTGTCCCTCCCGACTTTCAACTTCCCTTTCCGAGGAATCGATGGCCGAGCCCCTGATCATCGCCAAGTCCGGCGAGCATGAACTGGCACTGCTCCCCGCGCTGGCCAACCGGCACGGCTGCATCACCGGTGCCACCGGCACCGGCAAGACGATCACGCTGCAGGTGCTGGCCGAGCGCTTCTCGGCCATCGGCGTGCCGGTGTTCATGGCCGACGTGAAGGGCGACCTCACCGGCATCGCCAGGGCGGGGCAGGCCAGCCCGAAGATGAGCGAGCGGCTGCAGAAATTCGGCCTGCCGGAGCCCAGGTGGCAGGGCTTCCCGGTGACGCTGTGGGACGTCTGGGGCGAGCAGGGCCATCCGGTACGCGCCACCGTCTCCGACATGGGGCCGCTGCTGATCTCGCGCCTGCTCGGCCTGAACGACACGCAGGAAGGCGTGCTGACCATGGCCTTCAAGATCGCCGACGACAACGGCCTGCTGCTGCTCGATCTGAAGGACCTGCGGGCGATGGTGCAGCACGTCGGCGAGCACGCCGCGCAGTTCAAGACGCAGTACGGCAATGTCTCGCCGGCGTCGGTCGGTGCGATCCAGCGCGGTCTGCTGCAGCTCGAGGAGCAGGGCGCCGCGAAGTTCTTCGGCGAGCCGATGCTGAACATCGACGACCTGATGCAGACAGCCGACGGTCGAGGGGTGATCAACATCCTCGCCGCCGACAAGCTGATGAACAGTCCGCGCCTGTATGCCTGCTTCCTGCTGTGGCTGCTGGCCGAGCTGTTCGAGAACCTGCCCGAGGTCGGCGACCGCGACAAGCCAAAGCTGGTGTTCTTCTTCGACGAGGCGCACCTGCTGTTCGCCGACGCGCCGGCGGCGCTGCTGGAAAAGGTCGAGCTGGTGGTGCGGCTGATCCGTTCCAAGGGCGTCGGCGTGTACTTCGTCACCCAGAACCCGCTCGACGTCCCGGAGAAGGTGCTCGGCCAGCTCGGCAACCGCGTGCAGCACGCGCTGCGCGCCTTCACGCCGCGCGACCAGAAGGCGGTCAGGTCGGTGGCGCAGACGATGCGGCCCAATCCCAAGCTCGACATCGAGCGGGCGATCCTCGAGCTCGGCGTCGGCGAGGCGCTGGTCTCGCTGCTCGATGCCAAGGGCACGCCGGGCATCACCGAGCGCGCCTGGGTGCTGCCGCCGGCATCGCAGATCGGCCCGATCGAGGCCAGCGAGCGGCGCGCGCTGGTCGACCGCTCGCTGGTCGCCGGCGTGTACGAGAAGGCGGTCGACCGCGATTCAGCGTTCGAGATGCTCAAGGCACGCGCCGAATCGGCGCCGGCGCCGGCCGGCAAGGCTGCACCCGGCGCCGCAGCACCGGCGCCGGCCGGCAGTGGCGGCTTCGGCGGGCTCGGCGACATCCTGTTCGGCTCCACCGGCCCGCGCGGCGGCCGCCGGGAAGGCATCGTCGAGGCGGCCGCCAAGAGCGCCGCGCGTTCCGCCGGCTCGGCGATGGCGCGGCAGGTGCTGCGCGGCGTGTTGGGGTCGCTGCTAGGCGGCAAGAAGTAACAGCGCGCAGCGCCGGCGGTCGAAAGCGCTGCCGCAGGCCGACACCATGGTCCAGGCGATGCTGGCGACGCTCGAGGCTTCCGCTCTGGCCGAGGCGATCCGGCGCTCGGTCTGGGCCTACCCGGCGCTGGAGACGATCCACATCGCCAGCTTCGGCGTGCTGATCGGCAGCCTGCTGGTGTTCGAGCTGCGCGTCTTCGGCCTGGCGCGCTCGCTGCCCGCGCTGCCGCTGGCGCGGCTGGCGCTCGGCGCCTCGGTGATCGCATTTTCCTGTGCCGCGGTCTCCGGTTCGCTGCTGTTCATCTCCGGCGCAACGGAGTTCGCCGCCCATCCCGCGTTTCGGGTCAAGCTGGTGTTGATCCTGATCGCCGGGATCAACGCAATCGTCTTTCATGCGCGCGGGGGCGCGCGGCGGCACGACGGTGTCGCCCGGCTGCAGTCGGCGGCATCGCTGCTGCTCTGGCTCGCCGTGCTGACCGCGGGGCGCCTGATTGCCTATCTCTGAGGATCTCTCACCATGAAGCGAAGAACCCTGCTGCTGGCGGCCGCCACCGCGCCAGCTGCCGCGCTGGCGCACCACGGCTGGTCGAGCTTCGACCAGGACAGGCCCGTTTACCTGGAGGGGCGGATCAAGTCGGTGCGCTGGGCCAACCCGCACGCCGAGGCGGTGATCACCGTCGATGCGTCGCTGAAACTGCCGGCCGATCTCGGCCGCCGCAGCGTGCCGGCGCAGAGCCAGAACGTCGACGGCGCGGCAGTCCTGGCGAAGACCCGCCTGCCCGAGGCGGCGGGCGGCGACTGGACGATCGAGTTCGCGCCGCTGTCGCGGATGAACGCCTGGGGTGTGCGCGAGCCGAAGCCGGGCGAGCGGATCGAAGTCGTCGGCTATATCGCGCCGAAGATCGGCAACGGCCGGCTGCTGCGCGTGGAATACCTGTTCGCCGACGGCAAGGCCTACGGCCTGCGCTCGTCGCCGGCCGGCTGACCGCGCCGCGCTACAGCGGGCCGGCGTTCAGCTGCTTCCAGCTCAGGCCGCGGCGCGCCGCCATCGCATCGGCGAGCTGCGCGAGATCGTCCGGCTGCAGCACCGACTCGACGATGGCGAGCAGCGACTCCTCCTCGGCCTTGCGGTGGCCGAGGAACTGTTCGACCAGGGCGCCGATCGCCTGCTGATCGGGGCTGCCGGGTCCGCCGCGCTGCACCTCGGCAAGCTGCTCGTCGAGCGGCCGCCACAGCCTGCCGGCAGCGACGTGATCGTCCTGCAGCCGGGCCATCAGCGATCGCACCGTTGCGCGCTTGCGGCCGCTCAGCCGCTCGAGCGTGCGCGGAAACAGGTCGACGTTCTCGTCTTCCTCGTGCCGCGGCGCGGCGACGTTGAAGTAGCGCCGCAGGCCTTCGGCGGCGATGCGCGACGGCTCGTCAGCACCGAAGTCGGCGACGTGCGTGCCGAAGCGCCGCAGCAGGCCGCACACGCCTTCCAGCCGCTGATGGCAGGCGAGCCAGAGGGCGACCGGGCCGGCAAAGCCGCCGGCGGGAATCGTGAAGTCGAGCAGTTCGGTCATCGTCGTGTTCCTTCCGCCGGTGCGGCTACCTGCCGCCGCGGCTGCTGTGTACGTGGGTCCAGTCGACTCCGCGCCGCTCGGCCATCGCCTGCCCGAGCGTGTCGAGGTCGGCATCGGCGAGGCACAGCCGGAGCGCGTCGGCGACGACGGTGTCCTCGACCTCGCAGTGGCCGCGGTAGCCGTCGGCGAAGACGCGCACGTCATCGGCGTCGAGCGGCGCCGCCTCGCCGCGCTCGATCGCCTCGAGCACCGGCAGCAGGCGTTGCCACACCTTGCCGAGCGAGGCGTGGTCGGCTTCGAGCCGCTCGAGCGCGGCAATGACCTCGGCCGCCCGCCCGGGCGCCTTCTCCGGCAGGCGCCGGCGCAGCAGCGGGAACAGGTCGATCTCCTCGTCCTGGTGGTGGCGCGGCGCCGCCTCGGTGAAATAGCGGCGGATGGTGGTGGCAGTGACGCGGGCGGCGTCGTCGGCGCCCATGTGAGCGACGTGCTCGCGCAGGCGCTGCAGCAGACCGGTCATGCGGCGGACGCGGTCGTGACAGGCCAGCCACAGCTCGAGCGGCTGGTCGAAGCCCGCCGCCGGCATGCGGAAATCGATGATCGACACTACTTCCTCCCTGTCGCGTACCGGATCGAGCAGCGGTCGCGGTCTGAAGGCGCAGTTTGTGATCGACCGAGCGACGATCCGCAATACCGACGGTGGCTTGCCTTGACCTGCATCAACGTGCCGAGGTGGCTGCGCGTCTCAGGCACCGATCGACAGCGGCCACAGCGGATCGCGCTGCAACGCGGTGCCGACGATATAGGCGAAGACCAGGACCGCACCAGCCAGCGCGAGCAGACGAATCCGCATCGTGCGGCCGTAGCGCAGCGCCACCGCGCCGAGCACGATGTAGGCGAGCAGGCCGGCGATCTTCGCCGCCAGCCAGGGGTGGGCGAGCGGCGAGATGCGCGCCATCACCGCCATCGCCACCGCGGCGGCCAGCAGCACGGTGTCGACCACGTGCGGGGCGACGCGCACCAGCCGCGCCTGCAGCCGCGCAGAGCCGGCCACCATCAGCGCGGCGCGCGCCAGGAAGCCGCTGCCGCTGGCGATCACCGCCGCCAGGTGCAGCCATTTCAGCGCCTCGTACACAGCGGTCAGCCCGGCCGGCCGTCGGCACGCGGCCGCAGGTAGATGCGCGCGCCGCGGGCGGCCCAGGGCAGCATCGCCGCGCACCACAGCAGGATCGCCAGCGGCGTCAGCCAGCGGGCCTGCGCCAGCCAGGCCTCCGACAGCAGCCGAACCAGCACGGCGGCCTGCAGCGTCCAGAACAGCGTCCAGGTGATGCGGTCGGCGACCAGCTGCCGGCCGCTGTGGCCGGCAGTCACGCGGGTGACCATTGCAAAGGCCACGCCGCCGAAAAAGCCCATCGTCAGCGCGTGCAGCGGCGCCAGCCCGAGGCCCGCCGACGGCACGCCGGCCAGCGTCACTGCCTGGTTCCACGCGTACAGCGCCAGCGCGATGCCGAGCCAGAAGAAGCCGAGGTGCAGCATCGCCAGCAGCCGGTTGCGCAGGCTCTGCACCACGCCCCAGCGCCAGGCGACGAAGAACACCAGCGCCGCGCCGGCAAGATCGACGGCCAGCCGGAGCCAGCCGAAGGCGGCGCCCGGCGCGAACACCGAGCCGACCGGCAGCAGCCCGTGCGCGAACACCACGCCGAGCATCGCCGTCAGCAGCCACAGCGGCCGCCAGGCATCGAGAACCGGCACCACGCTGGCGGTGAAGAACGGGATCAGCCGGTGCGCGACCGTGACGTAGACCGGGGCGATGAACAGCCACACCGACAGCATCTCGGCACTGTGGATCCAGGTCGCCGACAGCTGCGCCATGCCGGCGGCGAAGGCCAGGTGCGCCAGCGTGCCGAAGGCAAAGAACAGCAGCACCAGCCGTGCGTGCACGCGGTCGGCCATCCGGCTGGCGCGCACCAGCCGCAGGAAGCGCGCCAGCAGCACCGTCCAGGCGCCGGCCGTGAGCAGCGCCGATGCGGCGACCAGGCGGCCGTCGAAGTGCGCGCCGGCCAGCGCCAGCGGCACGCCGGCTGCAGCGATCACGCCGGCGGCGGCGAGCGGCCGCGCCGGCGGTCCCTCGACGTTCAGCCACCGCGGTCCGGCGGTGAACAGGAAGCCGAACATGAACAGCGGCAGGAAGCCGTTGGCCATCGTCCAGCCGTGCAGCCACGACGGCGGCACCGCCAGCGGCAGGGGCGCGCCCAGCGCGCGGCCGGCCAGTTGCGCCAGCCACCACAGCGACACCACGGCCAGCCCGAGCATGGCGAGGAAGAAGAACAGCCGATGCGGCGCCACCAGCAGCCAGCGCAGCGAGGCGCCGGCTGCCGGCCGGTCGGCCTGCGCGCGCAGCGGAATCACCGCAGTTCAGCGCGCCCGCAGGAACGACGGCACCAGCGGCCCGATCGCATCGAGCGTGTTCTTCAGCTGCAGGCCGTACTCGGTGTCGCCTTCCATCACCAGCAGGCGCTCGAAGAACAGCGTGTCGGCGTCATCCTCGCCGGCGGCCAGCCGCCAGAAGGCCGCCGCACTCGCGGCCACGCGCAGCTTCGGCGCACCGGAGGACGACGCCGGCACGAAGCCGCCGCGGCCGAGCGCAAGCCGCAGCCGCAGGCCGAAGTCGGTGACGCAGACCTCGACCGTCTGCCCGGCCAGGGCCTCGCGTGCGCCGGCGTCCAGTCGCGGCAGCAGCACACGGTTGAGCAGCAGGGCGAGCAGCAGCGACGGCGGCGCGATCGGCAGCCGCTCGATCAGCCGGCGCAGCGGCTCGGGCGGGACGGGAAGCGGTGGCAGGCGAAGGCCGCCGGGCAGGCTCGGATTCATGCGTAGCTCCATCGGATGCCGGCTTCGCGGCGCAGGTAGCCGTCGGCCAGCGCGCCGGGCAGCTGCAGCGCGCTCAGCTGCCGCGCCTCGACGAGCGGATCGGCGCCGCCGTTGAACACCCGGTCGTAGGCGCCGACCACGGCGTCGAAGTGAACGCTGATCGGCGACAGCCGCAGGCGCCGCACGTTCGCCGCCGCCAGCGCGTCGCGCTCGGGCAGCGCGCACATCAGCTTGGCCGACAGCGTCTGCAGACCGTTCAGCGCCAGGAAGGTTTCGCCTTCCTGCGTGCGCAGCGCCAGACCGTCCGGGTGCTCGATGCAGCGAAAGCCGCACTCGTCGCGGTTGGTGCCGTAGTGGCGGGCGGTGAAGCAGCGCGCCGAGATCGCCAGCGGCATGCGGCCGAAGGCGAACACCTCGGTGTCGACCGCCGGCGAGCGGCCGGGCGGGTTGACGGCGGCGATCGCGTCGGCCGGCACCTCGACCGGCGGCGCCCAGCGTACGGCGCCGAGCGCGGCGAGTTCATCGAGCGCCGCGGCGCTGTAGACGTTGACGTGCGGGCCGATGACGAACGGCCGTCCGGCCAGCCGTCCGAGCGCGGCGGCTTCGTTGGCCTCGACCAGGAACTCGTCCTGGTCGGCCAGGCGGTGCATCGTGCGCAGTTCGGCCTCGGACTCGATCAGCGCCTGGGTGGCGAGCACGACCTCCTTGCCGGCGGCAGACAGATCGCGCGCCAGCGCCAGCCAGTCGTCGACCTTCATCTCGTGCCGGCGCGAGCAGACGACTTCGCCGAGCGTCACCGTGGCGACCGGCAGCTCGGCCAGCCGGGCGTAGAAATCGATCATCTGGCGCCGCGGCCAGTAGGTGAGCAGCGGGCCGACGGCGAGCGCGACACGGCGCGCCGCCGCGGCGTCCTGCGCGCTGCGCCGTTCGGCGACCATCGCCTCGCCCGCCGCCGCCGGCAGCGCGGCTTCGACCGCGCGCGTGGTGTCCATGCGTGCCGCTACTTCCACGGCCGGCTGTAGGCGCCGAGCGTGTGCTGCTGCCCCTCGGCCAGCCGGCCGAGCGCCGCGGTCCACGCCGGCTGCGGCGAGAAGCGCGTTGGTGCCGCCGCGGCGGCGTCGATCGCCGCGCGCCAGACGCGCGTGACTTCGCCGACGTAGGCGGGGCTGCGCTGCCGGCCCTCGATCTTGATCGCCGCCACGCCGGCGGCGATCAGCTCGGGCAGGATCGGCAGCGTGTTCAGGCTGGTCGGCTCCTCGATCGCGTAGCCGACTTCCCCGTCGACGTCGAAGCGGCCCTTGCACAGCGTCGGGTAGGCGCGCGCCTCCTGCGGCGCGAAGCGGTTGATCAGGATGCCGGCCAGCCGTGCGTCGACGCCGTGGTCGGGCCGCTCGCGCCAGTCGACGAAGGCCGCCGGCGAGCAGGCGCCGAAGTTGTTCGGCGACTGACCGGTGGCGTAGGAGGACAGGTGGCAGCGGCCCTCGACCATCACGCACAGGCTGCCGAAGCCGAACACCTCGATCTCGACCTGCGAGTGGCGGATCAGGTGCGCCACCTGCGAGGCGGTCAGCACGCGCGGCAGCACCGCGCGCTGGATGCCGTAGCGCGCGCGGTAGAACTCGATCGCCTCGTGGTTGGTGGCCGAGGCCTGCACCGACAGGTGCAGCCGAAGCTGCGGATGGGCGCGCGCCGCATAGGCCATCACCGCCATGTCGGCGAGGATCAGCGCATCGATGCCCAGCCCGGCGGCGGTGTCGACCGCCCGCTGCCACGGCGCGACGTCGCGCGCATCGGCGAAGGTGTTCAGCGCCATCAGCACCTTGCGGCCGCGCGCGTGGGCGTAGGCGATGCCGTCGCGGGTGGCGGCGAGGTCGAAGTTCAGGCCGGCGAAGTTGCGCGCGTTGGTGGCGTCGCGCAGGCCCATGTAGACCGCATCCGCGCCGGCGTCGACGGCAACCGTCAGCGCCCGCAGCGAGCCGGCCGGGCAGACGAGTTCGGGCTTGCGCGGAGCCTTCGCCGCCGCTGCCGTCGTCATGCGACGGCCAGCGCCGGCTCGCCGACCGGTTCCTCGCCGGCGACGGTCTCGCCGAGCAGGTAGGCGATCAGCTCGCGCACCGGGCGAATCTGCGTGCCGAACGGCAGCTTGCCGTCGCCGCGGAAGAAAAGCCCGCTGGCGACGTCGCCGCGCAGCGCGGCGGCGAGCTGGTGATCGATGCAGAACTGGCCGAACTTGGCGATGCCGTCGCGCAGCCCGCACTGGCTCAGGCAGTCGAAGACCATCGTGCAGCGCTTCTTCGCCTCGCGCGCCGCCGCCTTGGCCTGCAGCTTCGGTGCCAGCCGCAGGTAGTTCTCCAGCCACGGCGTGCGCACCGCGCGCGCCGGCAGTCCGGCGACGCTGATGAACTCGACGATGTCCTCCGCTCTTGCCTCGGCGAGCACGCGCTTGAACTCGGGGTGCGCGTCGCCCTCCTCGGTCACGGCGAAGGCGGTGCCGACCTGCACCGCCGAGGCGCCGAGGTCGATGAGCTGGCGCACCCGCTGCGGCGTGTTGATGCCGCCGGCCGGGATCAGCGGCGTCTGCTCGACGCCGTGCGCCCGCAGCAGCGCCCGCGCCTCGGGCAGCACCTGCTCGAACTCGAAGCGCGGATCGGCGAGATCCTCGACGCGCGCCGCGCCGAGGTGGCCGCCGGCGTGCCGCGGGTGCTCGATGACGATCGCATCCGGCAGCCGTGCCTTGCGCTCCCACTTCTTCAGGATCAGCGCGATGCCGCGGACATCGGACAGGATCGGCACCAGCGCCACCTTCGGATGGTCGGCGGTCAGCTCCGGCAGATCGAGCGGCAGCCCGGCGCCGACGACGATCGCATCGATGCCGCTGGCGCACGCCTGGCGCACATAGGCGGCGTACTCGGCCACCGCCCGCATCACGTTGACCGCCAGCAGGCCGGCGCCGGCAGCGACGCGGCGGGCGGCGCGGATCTCGCGGTCCAGCGCCTCGAGATTGGCGGCGTCGATCGCCGCCTTCGCGCAGCCGGCGGCAATGTTCGTTGTGCGCGCCATCAGGTCGGCATGGTGGCGGCGCAGGTCGACCGAGGCGATGGTGCCGACGGCGTTGCTTGCCGCCACCGCGCCGGCCAGCCGATGGGCGGAGATGCCCACCCCCATGCCGCCCTGCACGATCGGCCGCAGCAGGCGGCCGGCGAGTTTCAGCGGCGGAAGCTTCGGCAGGCTCATGAACAGGCTCCTTCGCCGATCGCCGGCTGGTTGTGCGCCGAGGCGCGGGCGTCGACATTGTGCATCGCGCGGGCGATTCGCCGGCCGACGTCGGCGAACACGCGCTGCGCCTGCACCGGATCGAAGTCGGCGTGGTAGCGCTTGCGCACGCCCTGCTCGGACAGCAGCACGTGCACCGCCGGCGCGAGCCCGTGGCGGGCCAGCGAGTTCTTCACGCAGGCCAGCGCGCAGCCGTCGAGCGCCACGATCGGCCGGCCGGACCTGGCCAGCCGCACGAGCGACGGCACGTCGCCGCCGACACCGGCGATGCACGACATCTCGGCGATCTCGGCGCGGTCGAGCTTCAAGGCCACCGCGTTGGCGAGCTGCGCCGCACTGGAGCAGCCGGAGCAGGAGTAGACGAGGGGCTTGGAAGCGGCGGCGTTCATGGCGATCGGGGGGCCGCCGTGCCTGCGGCGGCAGCCGGCGAGCAGGCGGACGACGACCTGCCGCCGCCCGGGAAACGACGCAGTGTGGTCGGCTATCCGCCAAAGGACTTTGAGCCGCATCAAGGGCCGCCGCCACCTGCGAGACGGCGGCGGAGGTACCCGGAAGGGGGTAGGCGGCGCTCCTGTGGTTGACAGCTGACGTCCACTGCGGCTAAATTAGTAACATGTTACTTACTAAAAAGATTCACGACCGGGCCGCGGGCAGCACCGCGCCGCGGTCTGACCCGGCGCCGGCTCCGGCAGCGGCCCCGGCGCGCCGACGGTTGCCGGCAGCGCAACGGCAGCTCGATGTCGTCGAGGCCGTGCTGGCGCTGGCGGCAGAGCGCGACCCGGGCGCGATCACCACCGTGGCGATCGCCGAGCGGGTCGGCGTCACCCACGGCGCGCTGTTCCGCCATTTCGTCGACAAGGACGCCATCTGGGCGGCGGTGTTCGACCGGGTCAGCGTCGCCCTCGGCGGCGTCGTGCGGCAGGCCTTCGCCGAAGGCCGCGATCCGCTTGCCACGCTGCGGCGCGTGTTCGTCGCCCACGTCGCCTTCGTCGAGGCGAATCCGGGCGTGCCGCGGATCCTGTTTCACGAGCTGCAGCGCGGCGGCGGCACGCCGGCGCGGGCGCGGCTGCGCGAACTGGTGCTCGACTACCGCGGCCGGCTGGCGGCGCTGTTCGAGGCGGCCAAGCGCTCGGGCCAGGTCGATGCCTCGCTCGACGCGGAGGCGGCGGCGGTGCTGTTCATCGGCACCGTGCAGGGCATCGTGCTGCACGGGGCGCTGTTCACGCGCGCCGGCTCGATGCAGGCGCACGCGCGGCGGATCCTGCCGCTGCTGCTGCACGGCTTCTGCGGAGCCCGGCGATGAAGGTCCGCATACCGCGCAGATCGGCGATCGTCGCCGCGGCGCTGCTGGTGCTGGCCGGCTTCGGCTGGGTCGTCGCCACGCAAGGGCCGATGGCGCCGGCGCAGGTGACCGTCGGCCGCGCCGAGCAGGTCGAGCTGGCGCCGACGGTGTTTGGCATCGGCACCATCGATGCGCGCCGCTCGCACGTGCTCGGCCCGACCGCAGCCGGTCGCGTGCTGCGGGTGCTGGTCGACGAAGGCGATCGGGTGGCCGTCGGGCAACTGCTGGCCGAGATCGATCCGGTCGACCTCGAACTTCGTGTCGACGCGGCGCGGGCGGCGCAGGCGCGCGCGCAGCAGGGCGTGGCGGCGGCGCAGGCGCAGCTGGCGGAGGCCGGCAGCCGCTCGCGGCTGGCCGCGGCGACCGTCAACCGCTACGAGCAACTGCATGCGCAGAAGTTCTACAGCGGCGACGCGGTGGAGGCGAAGCGGCACGAAGCGCAGGCCGCCGCCGCCGCCGAGCGGGCGGCCGGCGCTTCGCTTGCCGCGGCGCGGGCCGAGGCGCAGCGCGCCGCGGCCGAACTCGATGCCGTGCAGCGGCAGCGCGGCCAGTTGCGGCTGCTGGCGCCGGCCGACGGCGTGATCGCCGCCCGCCACGCCGATCCGGGCACCACACTGGTGGCCGGGCAACCGCTGCTCACCGTCGTCGACCCGGCCGGCCTGCGGCTGAGCGCGCGGATCGACCAGGGCCGCGCCGGCGGCATCGCGGTCGGCCAGGCAGCCACCGTGGTGCTGCGCTCGCGGCCGGGTGTGCCGCTGGCCGGCCGCGTCGAGAGGCTCGGCTGGGTAGCGGATGCGGTGACCGAGGAGCGGATCGTCGAGATCGCCTTCGACCAGCCGCCGCAGGGCATGTCACTGGGCGAACTGGCCGAGGTCACCGTGCAACTGCCGCGCGTGGCGGCGCTGGCGGTGCCGAGCGCCGGCATCCGGCACGGCGCCGGCGGCGCCGCGGTCTGGCGCTACGTCGACGGACGGGCGACGCGGCAGGCAGTGGCGGTCGGCACCGCCGACGCCAGCGGCCGCACACAGGTCGTCGCCGGTCTGGCCGATGGCGACCAGGTGATCGTGCACAGCGGCCAGCCGCTTGCCGAAGGCCTGCGGGTGAAGGCGGTGGCAGCGCTGGACCGCGGCCGATGATCAACCTTGCCGGCCGCGACATCCTGCACGGCTGGGGCAGGTTCGCCTTCACCGGCATCGGCCTCGGGCTGCTGATCGGCGTGACGCTGTCGATGGCCGGCATCTACCGCGGCATGATCGACGACGGCCGCGTGCTGCTCGACAACAGCGGCGCCGACCTGTGGGTGGTGCAGCAGGACACGCTCGGGCCCTACGCCGAGCCGTCGAGCCTGCGCGACGACGTCTACCGCAGCCTGCGCGGCCTGCCCGGGGTCGCCGCCGCGGCCAACGCGACCTATCTCACGATGCAGGTGCGACAGGCCGATCGCGACGTGCGCGTGATGCTGGTCGGCTTCGAGCCCGGGCAGCCGGGCGAGCCGGCCTATCTGACCGACGGCCGGCGGCTCGCCAACGGCCACTACGAGGCGATCGCCGACGAGCGCACCGGCTTTCGCCTCGGCGAGCGGGTCCGCATCCGCCGCCACGAGTTCGAGATCGTCGGCCTGACCCGGCGCATGGTGTCGGCCAGCGGCGACCCGATGCTGCTCGTCTCGCTGAAGGATGCGCAGGAAGCGCAGTTCCTCAAGGACAACGACGCGATCGTCAACGAGCGGGCGCGGGTGGCCGCCAACCCGGCGTTCAACCGGCCGGCGGTGCCGGGCCTGCTGGAGGCGGTACAGGCCGCGCAGGCATCGAATCACTTCGTCAATGCGGTGCTGCTGCGGCTGGCGCCGGAGGCCGACGCCAGCGCGGTCGCCGCCGGGATCCGGCGCTGGAAGCGGCTGCAGGCCTACACCCGCGCCGAGATGGAGGAGATCCTGATCGCCAAGCTGATCGAGACTTCCTCGCGGCAGATCGCCATGTTCCTGGTGATCCTGTCGGTGGTCAGCGCGGCGATCGTCGCCTTCATCATCTACACGATGACGATGAACAAGCTGCGCGAGATCGCCGTGCTGAAGCTGATCGGTGCGCGCAGCCGGACCATTGCCGGCATGATCCTGCAGCAGGCGCTCGGGCTCGGCCTGATCGGCTTCGTCGTCGGCCGCATCGCCGCCGGCCTGTGGGCGCCGATCTTTCCCAAGTTCGTGCTGCTGCTGCCGGCCGACGCGCTGCGCGGCTTCGTCGCCGTGATGGCGATCTGCGCGGTGGCCAGCACGATCGCCATCCGCGCCGCGCTGCGCGTCGATCCGGCGGCGGCGATCGGTGGCTGAAGTGCAACCGACCCGACCCTCGCCCGCGCTCGCTGCCGCCGCGACGGCGGCCAGTGGCTTCGGCCGGCCCGACCTGACCGACGCGCAGGCCAGACCGGCGATCCGCATCCGCGGCCTGCGCAAGCGCTACGGCGAGGGCGAAGCCGCCGTCGATGCGCTCAAGGGTGTCGACATGTCGGTGGCGCCCGGCGAGGTCGTCGGCCTGATCGGGCCGAGCGGCTCCGGCAAGAGCACGCTGCTGAAATGCCTCGGCGCGGTGATCGAACCGACCGCCGGCCGGATGGAAATCGGCGGCCAGGTGATCTACGACGACGGCTGGCGGGTCGACGACCTGCCGGGGCTGCGCCGCGACCGCATCGGCTTCGTCTTCCAGGCGCCGTACCTGATCCCGTTTCTCGGCGTCACCGACAACGTGGCGCTGCTGCCGATGCTCGCCGGCGTCGGCAACGGCGCGGCGCGCGCGCGGGCGCTCGAACTGCTCGGCGCGCTCGACATCGCGCACCGCGCTCAGGCCGAGGTGGCGCAGCTGTCCGGCGGCGAGCAGCAGCGGGTGGCGATCGCCCGGGCGCTGGCCAACAAGCCGCCAGTGATCCTCGCCGACGAGCCGACCGCGCCGCTCGACAGCGAGCGGGCGCTGACGGTGATCCGCATCCTGAACCGGATGGCCGAGCAGTACGGCACGGCGATCATCGTCGTCACCCACGACGAGAAGATCATCCCGACCTTCCGCCGCCTCTACCAGATCCGCGACGGCCGCACGCACGAGGAAGCCGGCGAGGGCAGGGCGCTGCTTTGACCGGCCGGCGGCGGCGTCCCGCCGGAGCGCGCGTTCAGCGCGGCACGATGAACGTCGAGTGCTCGCGCACCGGCGCCGCGCCGCTGTCGAGCGCCTCGATCACGAACTCGACGCGGTGCGACCCGGGCGCCACCGCCGCGGCGTCGGCGGCGGCCAGCCTAAGGCGCACGGTCGCCGAGCCGATGTCCGCCGGGCCGGCGCTGCCCTGGCTGCCCTCATCGACCGTCAGGCCGGCCAGGCCGCTCGCCTCGATCCGGTAGCGCTGCGGCCGCTCGGTGCGGTTGGTGAGCTGCAGCCGGTAGACGTTCTCGATCGTGCCGTCGTCGGCGACGCGCGCCAGCGCGCCGCGGTCGCGCATGACGTCGACGGCGAACGGGCCGCGCCAAGCCAGCCCGAGGACGAACGCCGCGCTCGCGCCGGCCAGCGCGGCGCCGTAGAGCAGCACGCGCGGCCGCAGGGCCCGCGCCAGCAGCTGCCGCCGGCCGCCGCCTTCGGCCATGCCGCGCTCGGTGGCGTAGCGGATCAGCCCGGGCGCATAGCGCATCTTGCCCATCACGTCGTCGCAGACATCGATGCAGGCGGCGCAGCCGATGCACTCGTTCTGCAGGCCGTTGCGGATGTCGATGCCGGTCGGGCAGACCTGCACGCACAGCGTGCAGTCGATGCAGTCGCCCAGCCCGAGCTGCTTCGGGTCGGCCTTGCGCGAGCGCGAGCCGCGCGGGTCGCCGCGCCGCGTGTCGTAGGCGATCACCAGCGAGTCGGCGTCGATCAGAGTGCTCTGGAAGCGCGCGTACGGGCACATGTACTTGCACACCTGCTCGCGCAGCCAGCCGGCGTTGCCGTAGGTGGCGAAGCCGTAGAACAGGATCCAGAAGGTCTCCCAGGGGCCGAGCGCGAAGTGCCGCAGCTCCGCCAGCAGCGTGCGCACCGGCGTGAAGTAGCCGACGAAGGTCAGGCCGGTGGCGAGCGACAGCGCGATCCACAGCGCATGCTTGGCGCCCTTGCGCAGCAGCTTGCGCAGGCTCCACGGCGCCGCGTCCAGGGCAATCCGCGCCTGCCGGTCGCCCTCGGTGCGGCGCTCGATCCACAGGAAGATCTCCGTGTACACCGTCTGCGGGCAGGCATAGCCGCACCACAGCCGGCCGGCCACGGCAGTGAAGAAGAACAGCGCCAGCGCCGAGATCACCAGCAGCGCGGCGAGGAAGATCAGGTCCTGCGGCCACAGCACCAGGCCGAAGACGAAGAAGCGCCGCTCGGTCAGATCGAACAGCACCGCCTGCCGGCCGTTCCAGTCGAGCCAGGGCAGGCCGTAGAAGACGATCTGCGTCAGCCAGACCATCGCCCAGCGCCAGCGGGCGAACAGCCCGCTGACGGCGCGCGGATAGACCTTCGCCTCCTTGGCGTACAGCGCCTCGGTCAGTTCCTCGTCGCCGCCGGCGGGGCGCACGGCGGCGGCGCGCTTCGGCGCCGACGGCGTGCTCACCGGCACGCCCCGGCTGCGCCGGCCGCGACGGCGGCTAGAGCGTGACGGTCGCGGCCGCGTAGACCGACCGACCCGGGCCGGGCACGGGCACGCCCCACGGCACGTCGGTGCCCGACATCGTCTTGCCCTGGCCGACGTAGGCGCCGCCGAGCGGCGCGGCGTAGAAGCGGTCGAACAGGTTCTCGACGCCGAAGTCCAGACGCAGGCGCTGCCAGACGTAGCTCGCGCGCAGATGGACGAGGCCGTAGCCGGCGGTGCGCACTTCGTTGCGCACCTGCGACAGGCGGTCCTTCTCGGCGACGCCCTGCGCCTCCAGCACGCCGGTCCAGTCGCCTCGCCGGTGCACCAGCGCCAGGCGCGCATTCAGCGGCATGATGTTGTACAGGCCGTCGCCGGTCGAGCGGTTTTCGCCGCGCGTGTAGGCGAGCGTGGCGGCGGCGGTGAAGGTGCCGAAGCTTTCCGCCTTCGCCAGCAGCGTTTCCCCGGCGACCTCGACGCCGTACAGCCGCGCCGACTGGTTGACGAAGCGCAGGTAGACGAAGCCGGTGGTTCGCGTCAGGTTGCCGGCGGTGCAGGCCTGGCCGTACGGTGTGGCCGAGAAGCAGCGCGCGGCGTCGACGTAGTCGGAGACCGCGGTGAAGTACGGTGAGATGCGCAGGCTCCACCGCTCGCGGCCGGCATCGTGCCAGTCGGCCACCGCGCTGACCGTGCGCGCAACCTCCTGCTCCAGCTCGAGGTTGCCGACGTAGCCGTTGCCGTCGCCGGCCCAGTTGACCATGCGCATCGCCATGCCGTGCGTCGACCAGGCATAGCGCTCGTACAGGTTCGGCGAGCGGGTCTTCTGCGCCACGCCGAGCTCGTAGGTCGCGGTGGGCGACGGGGTGAAGCGCAGCACCGCCGCCAGATCGAGGTGGTGGTCGGTGCGCCGCCGGTCGGCGGCGTTGAATGCCTGCTCGTCGGCCGGACTGAAGGTCGGGCTGTAGCCCTGCACCGGCCCGGCGTCGGTCCGCACCTGCTCGTAGCGCAGCCCGAGCTGCGTAAGCCACTGCGTGTTCCAGCGCGCTTCCCATTCGCCGAATGCTGCGACGCGGTCTCGCTCGCCGTCATTGATGTTGATGAAATCGTTCGGCCACATTCCCTTGCCCGACGGCGGCCAGCGGTCGTCGAGGCGATGGCTGAGCGCCTCGCCGCCGACGCGCAGCAGGTCGCGCGCCGACAGCGCGATGTCGCCGCGCGCGGCCACGCCGCTGTTCTTCCCTTCCGTGTTCATCGGCATGCCGGCGGCGCGGCCGTTCGGCCCGCCGCTGATCGGCCCGGCGATCCCGTCGGAGTTCGGCTCGTTGCTCGGCCCGTACCAGAACAGCTTGTCGTCGCCGAAATCCATCCGGTGCTCGGTGGTCTCGTGAAAGGCGCGCGCCTCGAGCACCGCGCGCTCGAACTGCCTGCGGTAGCGCAGGCTGAACTGGGTGCTGTCGTTGGCGGTCATGTCCATGCGCTGGTTGGGGAATCCCTGGAAGGGGATGTCCTGCCAGCCGATGCGCAGTTCGGCCAGGTCGTGGTCGCGGCGCATGGCGAGCGCCAGCGACTGGTTGGTCGAGCGGAAGTTCGACGAGCCGACCTCGTCGGCGTCGAGCCAGCCGCGGCCTGCCGCGGCCGGGCCCGCGGCCTTGAAGTCGGCGCCGGCGTGGTAGTTGTCGGCCCTGGTGGTCGCGCCTCGATACGTCAGGCTGAGCGTCGGGCTGGCGACGGTGGCCGCGACGTTGCCTCCCCAGTTGCCGCCGTTGCTGCGATAGAACGCGCCGACCTCGCCGGTGGCCAGCCGCGACTGGTCGCCGGCGGCGAACTGGGGATCGGGCGAGTTGACGCGGATGGCGCCGCCGATGCTGTCGCCGCCGACGCTGACCGGCACGATGCCGCTGAACACCTCGATGCGACCGACGGCGGTCGGGTCGATGTACGACAGCGGCGGGTTCATGTGGTTGGCGCAGGCCGACAGCACGTCCATGCCGTCGACCTGGATGCGCAGGCGGTCGTCGGCTAGGCCGCGGATCACCGGCAGGCTGGAGACGCCGCCGGCGCCATAGGCGTCGACGCCGGGCAGGTCGGTGATCAGCCTGGCGGTGTCGCTGGTCGCGGCGCGCCGCGCGGCGAGCGCGGCGGGGTCCAGGCTGATGGCGCCGAGCGAGGCGCCGTCGAAGGCGCCGCTGACGGTCACCACCGGCAGCCTCGTCTTCTCGTCGGCGGCCTGGGCGTCGCCGCCGCAAAGGCCGGCGGCGGGCAGGGCAAGTGCCACGGCGAGCGCGGCGGGTTTGTGCTTGAACGACATGGGTGCTCCACGAATTTGGCTTGCTCGGCCGCCGGCATCCGGCGGTCGGTCATCTGACAGTGAGGTGGCGCAACCGCAGCCGGCGGCTGGCGGCGATGCGCGAGGGGCGTGCGGCGGGCGGCGGCAGCCGCAAGGCACCGGCATCGACGCGACGGCGGGCGGATCCGCGTGTCGGACCGACGGCACCCGTCGTGCCGTCAGGCAGCGTCGATGTAACCGGGCGATGCGCCTGCTTCAGCCGCGCCGTCGGCGCTGCACGAAGCGGGCGGCGATCACTGCGCCGGTGGTGCGCGGGCGAGGGCGTCGCCCGGCGGCGTGCCGCCCGGCGCCGTCGGCACCGAGCCGCGGACAACGTATCCGCGGGGCGCCGTGGCAGCGGCGGGCCTCGCCGGCGGCGGCGGGCCGTGCGCGGTGTCGGCGAGGCGGCACAGCGGACAGTGATCCTCGTGCGCTGCGGGCTGGCCGGGATCGGCCGGCAGGCGCTTGACACCCGCCGCCGAGCACACCTCGATCCATGGCCCGCCATGCGCGCGCGCCGGCGGGCCGAAGGCGATGACCGCCTGCAGCGCCGCCAGCAGCAGCAGCCAGGCAAGGCGGCGCGATCGCGTCCCGCCCTGGGCCTCGCCGCCCCGGCCCCTGCGCCGCATCGCCAGGGAAGTCACGGTTTCGGCGGCGCGCTCTGCGGCGTGAAGGCGTCGGAGAAGCAGAAGTCCTCCGCCAGGCCCTGCGCGACGAATGCCGGCTTCGCCGTCTGGATCATCTGCACCGAGCCGCAGGCGTAGATCGCGCAGCCGGAGAGATTCGGAAAATCGGCCAGGATCGCCTGGTGGACGAGGCCCGTGCGGCCCTGCCAGTCGTCTTCCGGCCGGGCGTCGGACAGCACCGGCACGAAGCGGAAGTTCGCGTGCTCGCGCGCCCAGCGCTCGGGCAGCTCGGCGAGATACAGGTCGCGCCGCTGGCGCACGCCCCAGTACAGGTGCAGCGGCCGCGCGATGCCGAGGCGGAAGGCCTGCTCGAGCAGGCTCTTCACCGGCGCGAAGCCGGTGGCGCCGGCAACGAAGATCAGCGGCTTGTCGGTCGGTTCGTGCAGTATGAATTCACCGAGCGGCCCCTCGATGCGCAGCCGGTCGCCGACGCGCATCGCCTCGAAGACGCGGGTCGAGAAGCGGCCGCCGGGGACCAGCCGGACGTGCAACGGGATGCGGCCGGTGGTCGCCGACGGCTCGGTGAACGAGTAGCTGCGCCGGGCGCCGTCGTCGAGCAGGACGTTGATGTACTGGCCGGCCTCGTAGGTGATGCTCTGGCCCTCGTCGAGCGTCAGTTCGACCAGCATCACGTCGTAGGCCAGCTTGTCGAGCCGGCTCACCGTCGCGTCGAACAGCGGCACCGCCCGCTCGCGCAGCGCCGCACCGGCCTCCAATTCGACCTCGACGTCCGACAGCGCGCAGGCGCAGCACAGCAGCACCTCGCCGCGGGCGCGGGCCTCCTCGGGAAGGGCCGACGGCTGGTACGGACCCGGATCGATCGTGCCGTTGACCACGGTGGCGCGGCAGACGCCGCAGCCGCCGGAGCGGCATTCGAACGGCATCGGCACGCCGGCGCGCAGGCCGGCGTCGAGCAGCGTTTCGCCGGCGCGCACCGGTACCCGGCGGTTGCCCGGATGCACGTCCATCGTCCAGCCGTGCTTGCCGACCCGTGCCGGCGGCAGCCATGGCAGCAGCAGGAAAAGGAGCGTCACGCCGCCGACCGCCCACCACAGCAGCGCCGCATGGCCCTCGGTGACCAGCGGATAGACCGGCAGGTAGAACCAGTCGATCGCCAGCACCTGCTGGATGCGCGAGAAGTCCGCCGGTCCCTGGCTGACCGCCGGCTTGACCAGCGACAGCGCCACCAGCATCGCGAGCAGGCCGATCGAGAAGCGGCGCGGCGGCATCGTGCGCGCCCGCGGCACCCGCTGCGTGTGCACCCACAGCCCGGCCAGCACCGCCAGCGGGATGCCGATGTGCAGGAACGACAGCAGCGAGAACAGGCGGTCGGTGATCGCCTCGGGCAGGGTGAAGTTGCGCACCATCGTGCCGCGGAAAGCCGGCAGCACGTCGAACCACTCGGCGGTGGTCACCACCACGTACTGCGCCAGCTGGTCCCACGGCAGCATGTAGCCGTTGACGCCGGAGACGTAGACCAGCCAGATCAGGATCACGCCGGTGATCCACGAGAACGCGCGAAAGCCCCGGTAGCGGTCGAAGAAGAAGTGCCGCGCCAGGTGCAGCAGCATCGTCAGCACCATCGCGTCGGAGGCGTAGCGGTGCAGGCTGCGCATGACGCCGCCGGCGAACCACTGCGCGTTGGTCAGCCGCTCGACCGAGGCGAAGGTGGTGTCGACGCCGGTGTCGTAGAAGATGTAGACGTAGAAGCCGCTGACGACCACCACCCAGAACATGAAGTAGCTGATCGCGCCGAGGTAGTACAGCGGATTGAGCGCATCGCCGAAGGCGCGGTTGAAGGCGCGGTCGAGCGCCAGGAAGGCATGGCGGCCGGCGGCGTGAATGAGCTTGAGCATTGGCCGAAGGTAGCCGCGCGCCCGAGGCTCCTTCCTTGACTCGAATCAGATCGGCATCGAACGGCCGCAGCGCCGCGATGCCGCACTGCGGCGCGGGCGCCGCCGCGATTGTTTAGGAAGGATCAAGTTCAAGCGGCACCGCGCCGCTCAAGAATGCGCCACCGCGCGGCCGCCGCATTGCAGCGGCGGCGCAGAACCTGGGAGACAAGACCGTGGACGAGACCAAAGACGCCGACGCCGGCGACGAGCCGATTCCTGCCTGGCAGCTGATGCTCGACAACCCGTTCCTGCTGCTGTTCCTCGGCATCGCCATGCCGACCGTGCTGTACATCGTCTGGGGCGTGATGGAGATGGTCGCCATCCCGATCAGCCCGCTCGCGAAATAGGCCATCGCCGACCGGCAACGAGGAGACAACGCCATGACAGCCATTCATCCGCCGGCACAGCGCGTGTGGTGGAAGCAGCCGATCCACCGGGACGAGATCCTGTGGATCAGCATCGCCTTCACCTGGTGCATGATCATGTTCTTCATGATGCCGTACTGGCACGTCTACGGCAGCCAGAACCTCTCCAACGAGACCTACCGGGTCAAGCCGGAGATGTACATGCGCGCCGCCCAGGAGATGGTCGACAAGTACACGGTGCGCACCGAGACCGACGAGAAGATCCCGGTGGTGGCGCCGCCGGCTGGCGCCGACGTCTACCTGGTCGCCCGCCTGTGGTCGTGGTGGCCGATCCTCGAGCTGGAGAAGGGCAAGACCTACCGCCTGCACCTGACGGCGATGGACTACCAGCACGGTTTCTCGCTGCAGCCGGAGAACATCAACGTCCAGGTGCTGCCGGGCTACCAGCACGTGCTGACGATCACGCCCAACCGCAGCGGCACCTACGCGATCGTCTGCAACGAGTTCTGCGGCATCGGCCATCACAAGATGGTCTCGAAGCTGTACGTCAAATAGGCAGGGGGGAGGAGAAATGGCAAACGTTGCACAGTTTCGTGTCTGCCCCCGTACCGGCCTGCAGTTCCACCGCTCGGCCGAGACGCTGATCAAGGTCAACGCGGTGGCGGCGGTGGTGGCGCTGCTGGTCGGCGGCATCCTGGCGCTGCTGGTGCTGCTGACGCGCTGGCAGGCGGTGCACATCATCGACGCCGAGAACTTCTACATGGTCCTGACCGCGCACGGTCTGGACATGCTGGCCTACTGGATCATCTTCTTCGAGATCGCGATCCTGTACTTCTGCTCGTCGACCCTGCTGCGCTCGCGGCTGGCGACGCCGCGGATCGCCTGGCTCGGCTTCTGGCTGATGCTGATCGGCGCGGTGGCGAACAACGTCGCCGTGTTCCGCGGCGACTCCAGCGTCATGTTCACCTCGTACCCGCCGCTGCCGGCCAACCAGCTCTTCTACCTCGGGCTGATCCTGTTCGCGGTCGGCGCGCTGATCGGCTGCTTCGTCTTCCTCGGCACGCTGGTGGTCGCCAAGGCGGAGAAGACCTACGAGGGCTCGATCCCGCTGGTGACCTTCGGCGCGCTGACGGCGGCGATCATCGCCATCTTCACCATCGCCTCCGGCGCGATCATCCTGATCCCGACCTGGCTGTGGTCGATCGGCTACGTCAGCCACATCGATCCGCTGATGTACCGCACCGTCTGGTGGGCGTTCGGACACTCGTCGCAGCAGATCAACGTCAGCGCCCACGTGGCGGTGTGGTACGCGATCGCGGCGATCGTCTTCGGCGCCAAGCCGATGAGCGAGCGCGTCTCGCGGGTCGCCTTCACCCTGTACATCCTGTTCCTGCAGCTGGCCTCGGCGCACCACCTGCTCGCCGATCCCGGGCTGTCGACCGAGTGGAAGGTGTTCAACACCTCCTACGCGATGTACCTGGCGGTGCTGGCATCAATGATCCACGGCCTCACCGTGCCGGGGGCGATCGAGGTGGCGCAGCGCGGCAAGGGCTTCACCAAGGGCCTGTTCGAGTGGATCCGCAAGGCGCCGTGGGGCAACCCGGTGTTCTCCGGCATGTTCATCTCGCTGCTCGGCTTCGGCTTCCTCGGCGGCATCTCGGGCGTGATGATGGGCACCGAGCAGCTGAACATGCTGATCCACAACACCATCTACGTGCCGGGGCACTTCCACGCCACGGTGGTGGTCGGCACCACGCTGGCGTTCATGTCGATCACCTACTTCCTGATCCCGACGCTGTTCAACCGCGAGATGATCCTGCCCGGCCTGGCCAAGTGGCAGCCGTACCTGTTCGGCCTCGGCATGAGCGTGTTCTGCCTGGCGATGATGGGCGCCGGCACCCTCGGCGTGCCGCGGCGGCACTGGGACATCACCTTCGCCGGCTCGGCGCTGCCCTACGAGTTCCCGGGCACGGCGTGGCTGATGATTGCGGTGTTCGGCATCTCCGGCCTGGTGGCGATCGTCGGCGGTGGCGCCTACATCCTGATCACGGTCGGTTCGCTGCTGTTCGGCAAGAAGCTCGACGCCGGCGCCTACACGGCCCAGCGCACGGTGCTGAAGATGCCGGTGGCCACGGCGATGACCGGACACGGCAGCGCCGGCTTCGCGGCGCCGGGAACCTTCGTCTTCGCGATGGTGTTCCTCGCCGCCTTCGTCCTGTACTACTTCGTCAACTGGAAGTACCTGTCGACGGTGTGGGGGCTGAGCTGATCGGGGAGGCCGGGGCCGGCGGCGCCGCAATGGCGGCGTCGCCCGGACCCTGGAGCCGAGGAGAGCACAGATGCAGGCGCAGACGCACACCCTGAGGTCGACCGCGGCCGAGCGCAGCGGCACCGCGCACTGGCGCACCGTGCTGGCCGTGTTCAAGCTGCGCATCGGCGTGATCATCGCGCTGACCGCGATGGCCGGCATCGCCGTGCAGCCCGGCGTCGAGCTGTCGGCGGCGCAGGTGGCGGCGATCTTCGTCGCCGTGCTGCTGGCCTCGGCCAGCGCCGGCGCCTTCAACCAGTTCTACGAGGTCGAGCTCGACCGGCGCATGCGGCGCACGCGGGCGCGGCCGTTCGCCGACGGCCGGCTGCAGCCGCACCGCGGCTGGCTGCTGGTGATCGCCGCGCTGGCCGCCGTCGGCGTCACGCTGGCCTGGTCGGCCACCAACGCGGCGGCGGCGCTGTTCACCTTGCTCGGCGCGTTCTTCTACGCCATCGTCTACACGGTGTGGCTGAAGCGGCGCACCTGGTGGAACATCGTCATCGGCGGTGCCGCCGGCAGCTTCGGCGTGCTGGCCGGCGCGGCTGCGGTGGCGCCGGAGCTGTCGCCGCAGGCGCTGCTGCTGGCGGTGATCCTGTTCCTGTGGACGCCGCCGCACTTCTGGAGCCTGGCGATCGTCTGCCGCGACGACTACGCGGCCAACGGCGTGCCGATGCTGCCGGCGGTCAAGGGGCTGGCCGTCACGGCGCGGGCGGTGTTCGCCCACGTGGTGGCGCTGGTCGGCCTGTCGCTGCTGCTGCCGCTGTGGGGCGCCGGCCCGATCTACCTGCTTTGCGCCGCCGGTGGTGGCGCCTGGTTCGTCGCCCGCGCCTGGCAGCTGCTGCGCTCGCCGTCGACCGGCACCGCCAGGCTGGCCTTCCGTGCATCGCTGGTGCAGCTGTCGGTGCTGCTGCTCGGGGCGATGCTCGATGCGGCGATTCGCCTGTAGCGTTGCCTTCTTCGCGGCGCTCGCCGGCGCCGGGGCCGCATCGGCCGAGCCGGCGCGCGGCGAACTCGAGCAGGCGGTCCGCACCAGCCAGGCGGCGATCGGCCGCACCGTCGGCGACTGGCAGTTCACCGACCACCGCGGCCGCGCGCTGACGGCCGCCGACCTGCGCGGCAAGCCCTGGGTGGCGAGCTTCATCTACACCGGCTGCTTTCAGGTCTGCCCGGCAACCACGCAGTTCCTGCGCAGCGCCGTGAAGTCGGCGCGCGACGCGCTCGGCCCGGGCCGCTTCCGCGTCGTCTCGATCGGCTTCAATCAGCCGTTCGACAC
Organism: Burkholderiales bacterium; assembly: GCA_016716275.1. Classification (GTDB taxonomy): domain Bacteria; phylum Pseudomonadota; class Gammaproteobacteria; order Burkholderiales; family Burkholderiaceae_F; genus JADJWR01. The sequence goes on from JADJWR010000003.1 coordinate 504,516, forward strand.
GCCGGAAGCGCTGGCGGCCTTCGCGCGCCAGCAGGGAATCGCCGACGACGACTGGATCTTCGTCGCGCCGCGCGCCGGCGACGTCGAGATGATCCTCGCCCAGTTCGGCCTGACGGTGAAGGCCACGCCGGCCGGCTTCGATCACCTGATCCAGGCCACGGTCGTCGATGCCGAGAACCGCATCTACCGGCAGGTCTACGGCGACGCCTTCGAACTGCCGATGTTCATCGGGCCGCTGAAGGAACTGCTGTCGGGCCAGGCCGCGCAGGTGGTCAACCTGGAGAACATCTGGCTGAAGGTCAAGCTTTACTGCACCGTGTACGACCCAACCAGCGGCCGCTACAAGTTCAACTACTCGCTGTTCGTCGAGCTGTTCGCCGGCATCACCTTCCTCGGCGGCCTGCTGTGGTTCCTGCTGCGGCAGCTGCGCCGGCAGAACCGGGCGGCGCCGTCGGGTTGACGATGTCCGGCTGCAGGCAAAGCGCGGCTCGGCGCTCTGCCGGCGGTGCGCTCGCCGCACTCGTCGTGGCTGCCGTCGCGTGGGTGGCCTCGCCGCAGGCCGCCGCGAGCCCGAACGAACGCGACGGCAGTGCCAGCGCGGCGGCGGCCGAAATCGACCATCCCAAGGGGGCAGGTGTCGTCTCCAGCGGCGTCGCGCTGCCGCCGATCCCGCCCGTGACCGGCAACCGCCGCAGCCCGGTGTCCTCCTGGGGCAAGCCGTTGCCGTACCCGATCGTGATCGCCGACCGGCGCAACAACAGGCTGATCGAGGTCACGCCGGAGAAGCGGATCGTCTGGGAATTCCCGACGCCGAACCTGACCGTCTACAGCGGCAACGAGGACGTCAACTTCTCGCCCGACGGCAGGCTGCTGGCGGTGAGCGAGGAGGACAACTACGACGTGCACATCGTCGACTACGAGAGGGGCGAACTGGTCTGGACCTACGGCGTGCCCGAGAAGGCGGGCAGCAAGCCGGGATTCCTCAACTACCCCGACGACGCGCACCTGCTGGAGGACGGCAATTTCCTGACTGCCGACATCCGCAACCACCGCGTGCTGATCATCGATCCGCGGACCAACCGCATCGTCACCCAGTGGGGCACGACGGGGAAGCGCAACCACAACCCGCCGCGTGAACTGGCCGCTCCCAACGGCGCCACGCCGCTGGACGGCGGCGACATCCTGATCACCGAGATCGGCGGCGCCTGGATCACGCGCATCACGCGCGACAGCCAGGTGCTCTGGAGCGTGCAGGCGCCGCGGATCCGCTATCCGTCCGACGCCTTCCCGACGGTGGACGGCAGCCAGGTCATCGTCGCCGATTTCTCCAGGCCCGGTCGGGTGGTGATCTTCGATCCGGCCACGCGCAAGGTGACCTGGGAGTACTTCGTCAAGGACGGCGAGGGCATGCTCGACCACCCGTCGCTGGCGCGCGAGCTGCCGGACACCGGCGACATCATCGTTGCCGACGACCTGCGCCACCGGGTGGTCGTGATCGACCGCCAGACCAGGAAGATCATCTGGCAGTACGGCGTCACCGACCGGAAGGGGCACGCCCCCGGCTATCTCTACTATCCCGACGGCTTCGACCTCGACGTGTTCCGCGACTGGCGCGGCGTGGCCGCGCGGCGCTGACGCGCCGGCGGTTAGGTGGGTGTACGGTGCCGGGAGCGCGGCTGCTGATGCGGCGGCCTACTTGTCGAGCGAAAACTCGAACATCGTCAGCCCGTTGTCCTCGAGCGCGGCGTAGCGGCCCTTGCCCTGGTCGTCGACGCGGAAGCAGGTCGACTTCAGGCCGTTCTGCGCACCCCACCACGTCAGCTCGTAGCAGATCCGTTCGCCGTCGAGCCTCCACTTGCCGGTGTCGGCGCACTTGCCGGTCTTCTCGCCCAATCGAACGCAGACCGAGCCGTCGGCCTTCCACGACCAGAAGTCGTTGCCCGGCCCTCGCGGCTTCTTGATCTGCCAGGTGCGCTCGGCGGCGAGGGCCTGCGCCGCCTTGGCATCGAGCGTGGCTGCCGCCACCGGAGTCGCCGTGAGGCACGCCGCGGCGGCGAGCGCGTTCGCCGTGCAGATGCGCAGTGACATGCTATTTGCGTTCTTCATGACTTGCCTCCCGATTCGTTTTCTTTCATCACGAAGCCGCCAGCCGCGTGCGCGCAATCAGCGCGCAGTCTTGTTGCCGGCTCGCAGCACTTTGCAGGGAGGTACAGACCTGTACCGCAAGGACGGGCCCTGCCAGCCCGGAATCGGATTCGCGGGTCGACTTACGTTCAGCCGCCCCTTTCTGCTCGCGGACTGCCTCTCGGCGCCGCGTCCAGCAGCCTGACGAGGCGGGGCGTACGCTTCGCCGGGCTGCTGCGCCTTAATACGGATCAAATTCGCAATTGCCGCTGCCATCGTCGGGTCGTCAATGCCGGGCGCGGTTCTCCTTCACGATTTGCAGCCGGAAGCTGAAGACGTTGGGGTCGGCGGGGTCGACGATGGCGCGGACCCAGTGCGTGTCGGGATAGCCGATCGTCTCGACACGGGTGAAGTTCTCGACGACCCGACGGCTGGCGGCTCCGTACAGCGGCTTGTCGATCCGGAACAGGTGCGTGTCGCCGTGCGCGTAGACGACCGGCCTGCCGAAGGCGAGCGTCTGACGCTCGAGCTCGGCGATGAACTCGTCGAAGCCGGTGGCCCTTCTCGTCTCCGGCGACTTGATGCCCAGGCCGGCCAGCATGTAGCGCTGCTGCTGCGCCGCCGGCCAGGCGGTCTCGAAGCGCGGGTTGGCCTGCGCGATGATCATCACGGCCCGGCTGTCCCTGCGCCTGGCCTCGTCGAACGCCCGGCCGAGCCAGGCCAGGTTCGCCGCCATGCGCTCGGCATGCTCGGCGTCCATTTCCGGCGTGCGGCCGAGGTTGTTGTTGCTGCCGATCACGTGCAACGTCACGAAGACGACGCCGCCGTAGGACCAGCGCGCGTTTTCGCGGTAGCGGGCGTAGCGCGGATCGTCGCTCTGCCGCGCCACCGGCAGCTTGCGCTGTCCGAGGCTGAACTCGTCCGCGAAGAACAGGGCGCGCAGACTGGCCAGCCGCTCCATCGGGTCGAAGGCGCGCGGCTTGGCACGGTGGCAGTCGGCCCAGTCGTTGTCGCCGGGCGTGACGATGAACGGGTGCCGCGATGCCTCGGCCAGCGCGCGGCGGTGCCGGAAGGTGTCGTCGTCGCAGGGCGGCCGGCCACCCGCCTTCTCGGTCCAGGCGATGCCGTCCCACCACAGGTCGCCGTTGTGCACGACGAAGGCGAGGTCGGCCGCGTCGATCTCTTTCATGACGTTGGGGAATTCCTTCTCCTGCCTGGCCTCGTAGGGCATGTCGCCGATCAGCGCGAACTCGAATCGCTCGCCTGGCGCCAGGGGTCCGGTGGCGACGGCCGAGCAGCCCGGCTGGGTGATCGCGCAGGCCAGGGCCAGCAGGAACAGCCCGAGTCGGACCGGCAGCTTCGACGGTGCGGCGTACTTGCTCATGGCGTCCTCCATCAACGGGCGGCGCCGGCAACGTGACGGGGAGCACGGGCCGTTGCGCCGCACCCGGTGCTTGTAGCCACCGCCTCGCCGCCGAGTCCCGTCGGAACGACGAAGCTTTGACGAAGAATGCGATTCGGCGCATAAATCGGCGCGTAGCGAAGGCGCCGCTGCCATGACGACGGTCACAACTGGCGTTCAGACGCACCTTCCGGCGTTCGAGGTCGGCGAGTGGACCGTCGAGCCGGCGCTGCACCAGCTGTCGAAACTGGGGAAGCTCGTCAGGATCGAGCCCAAGGCGATGGCGGTGCTCGTCTGCCTCGCCGAGCGGCCGGGACAGGTCATCAGCCGCGAGGCCCTGCTGTCGACCGTCTGGGCCGGCGTCGTCGTCGGCGACGACGCGCTCACCCAGGTGGTGGTCAAGCTGCGCAAGGCGCTCGGCGATATGCGCGAGGAGCCGGCCTACATCGAGACGATCTCCAAGAGCGGCTATCGGCTCGTCGCCCCGGTGGTTCGCGCTGCGCCGCAGCCGGTCTCGGTCGCACCGCCCGGCGGTGTCCCGACCGCCAGGCAGGGGCGACGCGGCCCCCGGCCGGCTGCTGCCGTGGCCGTGCTGCTGCTCGGTGCAGCCGTGGTCTGGTGGTGGCAGGAAGGGCGCGAAGTTGACGCCCGGCGCGGACTGCCGCCATATGCGTCGGTCGAGACGGCGGGCGCGGCACTGCCGACCGTCGCGGTCAGGCCGTTCGAGGCGCTCGCCGGCGATGCGGAGGAACTGCTGCTGGCACGCGGTCTCACGGCCGACCTGGTCACCGACCTGTCGAAGGTCGCCGGCCTGTGGGTCGTCGACCGGATGCCGGACGTTGCGACGCAGCGGGGCGAGCCCGGCACCGCGACGCCCGGCGGCTATCTCGTTTCCGGCACCGTGCAGCGCTTCGAGCGGCGTTTCAGGCTGCAGGTGCGCCTGGTCGACGCGCAGACGGGCAGACAGCTGTGGTCCGAGCGGTTCGAGCGCCCCCTCAGCGGCGTCTTCGAGGTGCAGGACGAAATCGGGCAGGCGATCCTCGCGCTGCTGCCGGTGAAAGTCAGCGAGGCCGAAGCGCGACGCGTCGCGCAGCGCTACACGCGCGATCTGCAGGCATACGAGGCGTTCCAGCGCGGGCGTGCCGCTTTGCATGTGCGACGGCAGGAGGACAACGACGCTGCGCGCCGGATGTTCCGCCAGGCGATCGACCTCGACGCCGGCTTCGCCCGTGCCTACGCGGGACTGGCGCTGACCTATGCGGCCGAGTACCGCTACCAGTGGGCCGGCGATCGCGCCGCCGCGCTCGAGCGCGCCTACGAGCTGGCCCGCACCGCGCTGCAGATGAACCCGGACATCGCCGAGACTTACTGGACACTTGCCTTCGTGCATGTGCACCGTCACCAGCACCGGCAGGCGCTGCAGGCGCTCGAGCAGGCGTTGCGGCTGTATCCGTCGTATGCCGATGCCTACGCGATGATGGGAGGCATCTACACCTCGATCGGGCAGCCCGCCGACGGCGTGCCCCTGCTGCGGACCGCGATGCGGCTGGCGCCGGAGTCGGGTTACCTGTGGCAGATGCTGCTCGGCCGGGCCTACCTGTACCTCGGCGACCTGGAGCAGGCGCGCGTCAACCTGCGGCACTCGTTGGCGCGCAATCCCGGGTTCATCGACGCGCACGTCTACCTGGCGGCCGCGCACGTGCTGGCCGGCGAGCAGGCGGAGGCGGCATGGCAGGCCGACGAGATCCGCGTGCTGCAGCCGGATTTCAGCGTCAGGCGGTGGCTGGAAACCAACCCCACGGCCGACGGTGCACTCAAGGAGCGCCTGGTCGGGGCGCTCGGCGCCGTCGACCTTCAGTGACCGCCGGACGGTGGATCGATCGCTGGGCGTCGCGGCCGCGCGGCGCCGACGCAAACCGGTGTCAGCAACCGTAAGGGCCGAGCACCTGTGCGGCAGAGTCGCTCGATGGCACGGCATCGGGCGCCGATCTGCCGTGTGCGGCGGCCGAACTCTTCTCTGACTGGCCGGCCGGCGCGGGGCGCTTCTCGTCAGCGTCGCGCGACGCTGACTCCGCCGTCGCGCGCGCCTGCGCCGCCTGGGGCGTGATGCCGGCGCCGCCCGCCTGGGCACGCTGCTCGTGCTGGGCCAGCACCGTTGCTTGATCCGCCGCGCTGCGCCCTGCGTCGGCACTGATCTCCTGCGCCACGGCGCCTGCGCCGGCCGAGCAGCCGATGCAGAAGAACACCGCGGCAATCGTTGTCTGCGTGTGATTCATTTGCGCCTCCCTGGTGTGCTGCGGATCGGGTCACCGCGCGACCAGCCGGTCATGCACGGCCCCGTCGTCTTGTAGGCCACGTTGCGTTAACCGACCGTTAACAGCCGCGATGAATTCATGGAAACTGGCGGCCTGTTCGAACCCGCAGTGGCGGAGCCGACTTCATGACCCTTTGCCTGCTCGGCACCGTGCGCTGGCAGACCGGCGGCGAGCGAGCTTCGCCGCTGCCCGTGTCGCTGCCGGCGGCGATCCTGCTGGTGCTGGCGCGAAAGGGGCAGTGGATGTCGCGCAGCGAGCTGGCGAGCCTGTTCTGGCCGGCGGTGTCGGACGAATCGGCGCTGCTGAACCTGCGCGTGAACCTGCACAAGGCGCGTCGCCTGATCGAGGAGTTCGGCATCGATCCGCCGATCGAAGGCGAACGGCGCCGGGTTCGCTGGGCGCCGCCGACCGATCTGGGCACCGGCGCGGACGTCAAGGGGCCGGTGGCCGCCGATTTCGATCTGCCCGAGTTCGAAGGTTTTGCCGCCTGGCTGCGCGACTGGCGCGCCGAGCACGCTGGCCCGGCGATGCGCGCCGCCGCGTCGGCGGCGTCCGAATCCGATGCCGACGGCGATGCGCCGGGCGCCGGGTCGTCCGAGGGCTTCTTCGGACGTCGCGTCGAGCTGGCCCGCCTGCGCCATTCGAACGCTGCCGCGGTGATCGTCACCGGCGAGGCCGGCATCGGCAAGAGCCGCCTGGTCGCCGAGGCCTTTCCCGGCGCCGCCTGGCTGCGTTGCCGCCAGGGGCAGCGGCAGGCTTCGTTTGCCGCCGTCGCCGAGCTGTTCGCCAGCCACGACGCGTGGCTGCGGGAACTCGGGCCCTATCGTCTCGACATCGCCCGGCTGCTGCCGCAGGTCGCGCCCGACGAGCCGTTGCCGCCGCTCGATGCGCTGACCGCCCGCGTGCGGCTGTTCGAGGGCCTGGCGCGGACGATCGAGCGCCACGCCTCGCTGCTGGCGGTGGACGACCTGCAGTGGGCCGACCCCGCTACCCTCGAATGGCTGGTGATGCTGGCGCACCGCCGGCGGGTGCGCTGGATCGCCACCGCGCGCACCGAGGAGCTGCCGGCGCACGTGCTCGATGCGCAGCGGGCGCTCGAAGCGGCGGCGGCCGCCGGCGTGGTTGCGCTCGATGGCCTGGACCGCACGGCGCTCAATTCGCTGCTGCATGCGCGCCGTCCCGACCTCGCCGGCGAGAAGGGCTTTCCGCAGAATCACCGCTGGCTCGATGCGCTGTGGCGGTACACCGGCGGCAACGCGTTCTGCGCCATCGAGGTGATGGACGCGCTGGCGCCCGGCGATTCGCCGCAGCGCCTGGCGCAGCTGCCGCTGCCGCAGACGGTGGCGGGAATGCTGCTGCGGCGGCGCGAGCGGCTGCCGCCGAAGGCGCGCGCGGTGGTCGACGCCGCGGCGCTGGCGATCGGCCGGCCCGCGGCGGCGCAGCTGGCAGCGATGGCCGGCTTGAGCGTCGCCGCCACGGCGGCCGCGCTGGAGGCGGCACAAACGCAAGGCGTGATGCGCGGGACGGTGTGCCGGCACGATCTGGTGCGCGAGGCGCTGCGCGATGCGATCGCGCCGGCGCGCGCCGCCGAGCTGCATCGGCGCGCCGCGCTGCATCTGGCGCAGGCGGGTGTCGAGCCGGAAGCCGTCGCCTATCACTGGCGCCAGGCCGGCGAAGCCGAATCCGCCTGGCCGTTCGTGCTCGGCGCGGCGCAGCGCATGAAGCAGCGCGGCGAGCGCGAGGCGGCGGTGGCGGCGCTGACCGAAGTGCGCGACGAGGCGCGCGAGCCGGCGCTGGCGCTGCGGGCGGAGGTGATGCTCGCGCAGGAGCGCCTGTTCGACGACCTGGCGGCCGGCCGGCAGGCGCTCGAGGCGGCACTGGCGCGGGCTGGCTGCCTGCCGCCGGGAGGCGCGCGGCAGGAGATCGAGGCGAACGCGCTGGCCGGCCTGGTCGACAACGCCGTGTTCAGCGGCGACCTGGCGCGCGCCTGCTCGCTGGCGCCGGCGCTGCGCCAGCGTCTGCCGGGCCTGGCGCGCGACGTGCTGATCGAGGCGCACCAGGTGCTGATCGAGGCGACGATGCGCGAAGGCGACTTCGCCGCGGCGCGTGCCTCGCTCGAGGCGCTGCGCCAGGCGCAGACCGCGCCGGCGGTGGTGCTGTCGTTCGAGGCACAGATCCACTGGTTCGGCGGCGAGGTCCGCGCGGCGCGGCAGGTCTTCGAGCAGCTGCTGGCGCGCCACCCCGATTACTGCCAGGGCCTGACCATCGAGAACGACCTCGCCGTCATGTGCCACGCGCTCGGCGATCTCGGGGTGGCCGAGGAGATGGCGCGGCGCAGCCTGCGCAGCTGGGCCGGCACCGCGCACACCGAGGCGCTGTCCGGCCTGGTGCTCGGCGCGACGCTGACCAGCATGGGTCGCTTCGACGAGGCGCTGCAGGCGCTGCAGCGGGCGCAGGAACTCGGTCGCCAGCAGGGCTCGGCGCTGTTCGTCAGCGAATCGCTGTCGCGCCAGGCGCGGCTGCACTGGTGCGCCGGCGACCTCGCCGCGGCGAGACGGGACATCGTCGCCGCCCGCGCCGAGGCCGGCCGGCCGGCCGAGCCGCTGCGCGCCAGCGCGATGGCGCTGACCGAAGCGCTGACGTCGCCCGGCGCCGACGCGGCGCAGGCGTCAGCGGCGCTGGCCTCGCTCGAGGCGACCGCGGCGCGCAGCCGTCACCCGCTGGTGCAGGCGCGTTGCGCGCGCGCCGAGGCGGCGCTCGCCGAGTGCCGCGGCGAGCGGGCGGCGGCGCTGGCGGCGGCGCGCCGGCTGGCGAGTGTGGCCGGCGCCACCGGGCTTGCCGAGTGGTCTTGCGAGGCGCTGGCGCTGATCGCGCGCTACGAGCGTGGCGCCGCGGCGCAGGCGGCGCGCGCCGAGGCGCTTTCGCTGGCGCACCGGCGAGGCTTCGGTTGGCTGGTTGCAGCGCTGGAAGGCGAGCCGACGCGCCTGCAGCGCGGCGTCGCCTGACAGCGCCCGCCCCGGCGCCCGCCGCTTCCGCGATGGCGTCGCCGTGGGCCGGCGGCAGCAAACGCCTCCTCGTACGTGGAAGCATTTAGCTGACATCAAGGCCGGCAGCGGCGGCGGTCCGCATGATCGGCCGATGGAACCGGTCGAACCCGCGCTGCCGCTTGCCGTCGCCGATCCGGCACCGCGACCCGCGACCGAGCGCGCCTGGCGGTCGCTGGAGCGGCAGGCCGACCGCGTCTTCGGCGCTGCCGCCAACCCGCTGCGGCAGCTCGGCGCGCTGGCGGTGCTGATGCTGTGGATTGCGCTGGCGAGCGGCACTTACCTGTACATCGTCTTCGACACCACGGCCGCCGGCGCGCATGCGTCGCTCGATGATCTGGCGCGCGGGCAGCCCTGGGCCGGCGGTCTGGTGCGCAGCCTGCATCGCTACAGCGCCGACGCCTTCGTGCTGTTCACCGCGCTGCACGTCCTGCGTGAATGGCTGCTCGGCCGCTACGCCGGCTTCCGCTGGTTCTCGTGGGTGAGCGGCGTGCCGCTGCTCTGGCTGGCACTGCTGTCGGGCCTGATCGGCTACTGGATGGTCGCCGACACGCGGGCACTGTTCGTCGCCACCGCGATCGCCGACTGGACCGGCTGGCTGCCCGGTTTCGGCGCGGTGCTGATGCGCAACTTCATCGCCGAGGAGGCGATCTCCGACCGGCTGTTCGCGCTGCTGGTGTTCATCCACATCTTCGCCGCGCTGCTGGTGCTGGCCGGGCTGTGGGTGCACATCAAGCGGATCGCCCGGCCGGTGACGCAGCCGTCGCGGCAGACCGCCGTCGGCAGTGCGCTGATGCTGCTCGGGCTGGCCGCTGTCTGGCCGGCGCTGTCGACCGCGCCGGCCGGCTTCACGCAGGTGCCTTCGGTGGTGCCGGTGGACTGGTTCTTCTTCTGGCTGTTCCCGCTGATGTACGCGACCTCGCCGGGCGCGCTCTGGGCGGTGACCGGACTGGGCACGGTGCTGCTCGTCATGCTGCCGTGGACCTCACGCGCGCCGCGGCCGGCGCCGGCGGTGGTCGATCTGGCCCACTGCAACGGCTGCCGACGCTGCTTCGACGATTGCCCGTTCAGCGCCATCGTGCTGGTGCCGCGCACCGATCGGCGCCCATATGCGGTGCAGCCCGAGGTCGACGCCGAACTTTGCGCCGGCTGCGGCATCTGCGTCGGCGCCTGTCCGTCGTCGCTGCCGTTTCGCGCCCGCGGGCGACTGGCCACCGGCATCGACCTGCCCGACCGCCCGCTGACGGCGCTGCGCGACGCGCTGCGCCGCGGGCTGGCGGCCCAACCGGGCGCGGCGGTGCTGTTCGGTTGCGACGAGGGCGCCGACGCGCGTGCGGTCGCCGGACCGGACGTGATCGCGCTGTCGGCTCCCTGCGCGGCGATGCTGCCGCCGGCCTTCGCCGACTATGCGCTGCGCCAGGGCGCGGCGCGGGTGGTGGTGGCCAGTTGCGGCCGGCACGGCTGCGCCTACCGGCTCGGCGGGCGCTGGACCGACGATCGCTTTGCCGGCCGCCGCGATCCGGTGCTGCGCCAGCGGGCGCGCGGACCGAACCTGCGGCTGCTGGAGGCGCTGCGCGGCGACGAAGCCAGGCTGCGCGCGGCGTTGCGCGAAACGGCGCCGCGGCAGGCGCGGCACTCGGGAGCCGGCGATGACTAAACCGCTGCACTACCTGGCCCAGGGGGTGCTGTACGCGGCCTTCGCGGCGGTGGTCGGCTACTTCTCGACCTCGCCGCCGTACCGGCAGCTCGGCGAGGACGAGGCGCTGCTGCGGCTGTCGCTGCTGCATCCGGGCAAGCCGAAGGGCGATTGCCGGCAGCGGACCCCGGAGGAACTGGCGAAGATGTCGCCGCAGATGCGCGCGCCGCTGGATTGCCCGCGCGAGCGCTCGCCGGTGGTCGTCCGTGTCGAACTCGACGGCAAGCCGGTGATCGACGAATCGTTCCCGCCGGCCGGGTTGAACCGCGACGGCGCTTCGGCCGGCTACCGGCGCCTGCCGATCCCGGCCGGCCGCCACACCGTGCGGGCGCGGCTGAGCGACGACACGCGCAGCGCCGACTTTCCCTACGAACGCACGGCCGAGCTCGAAGTCAAGCCGGGCCAGATCGTGCTGATCGACTTCAACCCGGCGCTGGGAGGCCTGCTGATCCGATGAAAGCGAACCAGGCATTGCCGGCGGCGATCCGCGCCCTCGTCTGGCCCGGCGACCTGCCTTCGACGGTGCACGTCGCCCGCTACCGGCTCGACGTCGCCGGCGGCGAGCGCCGGCGGCTGGCCGCCGCCTGGCTATGGCTGGCGATCGCCGCGCTGGCCGCCAGCGGCGTGTTCTCGATCCTGCTGGTGGCCGCGCGGGCGCCGTTCCTGCAGTCGCTGCTGCCGACGGTGGACTTCTTCCGCGTCGCCCTGGTGGTGCATGTGGACCTGTCGGTGCTGGTGTGGTTTGCCGCCTTCGCCGCGGTGCTGTGGAGTGCCGCCAGCACGGAACGCTGGCTGGGCCTCGCCTGGACCGCGTGGGGGCTCGGCCTGCTCGGTACGGTGGCGATGAGCGCGGCGCCGTTCCTGAACCCCGGTACGCCGGTGATGGCCAACTACGTGCCGGTGATCGACAGCGGCATGTTCCTCTGGGGCCTGCTGATGTTCGGCGTCGCCTTCGGCCTGACGGCGCTGCGCGCGCTGGCCGTGCCGCAGCGGGTCGGCGTGCTGCTGGCGCCGGACGGCGCGCTGCGCTTCGGGCTGAACGCGGCGGCGGTGGCGGCGGCGATGTCGATCGTCGCGCTCGCCTGGTCGTGGGCGACGGTGCCGCGGCTGCTCGATTCGAAGACCTACTACGAGCTGCTGTTCTGGGGCCCGGGCCACGTGATCCAGTTCTGCTGGAGCCTGGTCATGATGGTGGCGTGGCTTTGGCTGGCGACGCTCGCCGGCGCGCGGGTGCCGCTGTCGCCGCGCGTGGTGACGCTGCTGTTCGCGATCGGGCTGGCGGCGGTTTTCGCCACGCCGCTCATCTACCTGGCCCACGACGTCGCCTCGGTCGAGCACCAGAAGCTTTTCACCTGGCAGATGCGCTTCGGCGGCGGGCTGGCGATCGTGCCGATCGCGGTCGGCGTGGCGATCGGCCTGGCGCGCGCCGACCGGCCGCTGGCGCGCGTCGACGGCGACTGGCGGCTGCCCGCCTGCCGCAACGCGCTGTGGGCCTCGCTGCTGCTGTTCGCCGCCGGCGGCGTGATCGGCTTCCTGATCAAGGGCTCCGACGTGCGCATCCCGGCGCACTATCACGGCTCGATCGTCGGCATCACGCTGGCGCTGATGGGACTGGCCTACGCGCTGCTGCCGAAGCTCGGCTTCGCGCGGCCGCTGCCGAAGGCGGCGGCCTGGCAGCCCGTGCTGTACGGCGCCGGCCAGTTCCTGCACATCGTCGGGCTGGTGTGGTCGGGCGGCTACGGCGTGCAGCGCAAGGTCGCCGGCGCCGAGCAGGTGCTGCGCACGCCGTCGGAAGTCGCCGGCATGGCGCTGATGGGCATCGGCGGGCTGATCGCGGTGGCCGGCGGGCTGCTGTTCGCGATCGTCGTGCTGCGCACGCTGCGCCGGGAGCGTTGATGCTGCTGCGTCGCCTGCTGCAACTGGCCTTCGCTCTGGCGCTGGTGGTGGTCGGCGCCAGCGCGACGCTGCGGCTGGCGGCCAACGGCATCGGCTGTGAGCCCTGGCCGGCCTGCTACGGGGGCGCCGATACGGCAGCGGCAGCCAACGCCACGCCGCTGGCGCGCGCGCTTCGGCTGTCGCATCGCATCGCCGCCTCGGCATTCGCGCTGGTTGCGCTGGCGGCCGTCGCGCTCGGCTGGCGGCGCTGGGCCAGCGGCCAGCGAATCGCCGGCGCGGCGCTGCTGGCGGCCACCGCGCTGCTGGCCTGGATCGGCCGCCATACGCCGTCGCCGCTGCCGGCGGTCACCCTGATCAACCTGCTCGGCGGCTTTGCCCTGCTCGCGCTGCTCGCCTACCTGCTCGCCGCGAGGCCGCCAGCGGCTGCGGCCGCGGCGCCGATCGGCGCACTGGCCGTGCTGGCGGTCGCGCTGGCACTGCAGGCCGGCAGCGGCGCGCTGATCAGCGCCCGCCTGGCCGGCGCGGACTGCGCCAGCGATTGCCGCACTTCATGGCTGCCGGGCGCCGCCGCGCTCGCCGATCCCATGCTTTCCGGAACGGCGGCGGAGATCGTGCAGCCGCGCGCCGGACAGGTACTGCACCTTTGGCACCGGCTCGGCGGGCTGGCGCTGGCGCTGACGACCCTGGTGGCGGCGTTCGCGCTGTTGCGCCGTCGGCGTCGGCGCACGGCGACGATGGTCGCCGCGGCCGCCACTGGTGCACTCGGTTTCGCCGCGGCTTCGGCCGATCCGGCGCTGGCGGCGGTGGCGGCGCACGCGCTGGCCGCCGGCCTGCTCGTCGCATCGCTCGGCGCCGCTGTTGCGCCGGGCGCCGATCTTTCGGAGGAGTTCAGCAGATGATCGTCATCGACGCACGGCAGTGGGAGCCGCCGCGACCCTTCGAAGAGACGATGGAGGCGCTGTGCCGCCTGCAGCCGGGCGAGAAGGTGCGGCTGATCATCGGCCGCGAGCCGCTGCCCCTTTACCGCATCCTGGACCAGAACGGCTACGTCTTCTTCACCGCCGTGCGCGACGACGGCTCCTACGAGGTCGACATCTGCCTGCGCAGCGACACCGCCGAGGGCGCTGCCGACGACGGCGGCGAATAGGTGGCCGGCCGGCGGCAGGCTCGGCGAAGCTGACCACTACTTGACCATGGCGGGCCTCGCGCGCCCGCGGGATCGAATGCCCGCCGCCTTGTGTATACAGTATCCTGCGTCCAGTCGACCACGTTTGCCCAGGCGCGGCCAGCCGCGATGAACCTCGTCCTGTTGCCCGTTGAACGGTCGCTCGCCCTCGGCGAGCAGGTCTACGAGCGGCTGCGCGCGCTGCTGCGCAGCGGCTTGATCGCCGCCGGCCAGCCGCTGCAGGAGGTGCAGCTGGCCGAGCGGCTCGGTGTGTCGCGAACGCCGGTGCGCGAGGCGATGACGCGGCTGGCCGGCGAGGGGCTGCTCGCCTCCGACGGGCGCAGCTTCACGGTGCCGACGCTGACGCGAGGCGACGTCGACGACATCTACGAGATCCGCTTCCTGGTCGAGCCGGCGGCGATCCGCGGCGTCGCTGCGCTGACCACCGATCGGGCCGTGCGGGCGCCGCTCGACGCGGCGCTGGCGGCGGCCGTCGCCGCGCACGCGGCCGGCGACGCCGAAGGCTTCCGCGAGGCGCACCGCCGCTTCCGCGCCGCCTGGCTGGCGCTGGTGCCGAACCGGCGCCTGGTGCGGGTGGTCGAGCAGTACGCCGACCACCTGCAGCACATCCGCGCGCTGACGCTCGGCGAGGCGCGGGTGCGCGCGATCGTGCTGCGTGGGCACCGGCGGATCGCCGCCGCGCTGGCCGCCGGCGACGGCGAGGCAGCGGCCGAGGCGATGCGCGCCAACCTGGCCGAAGCCAAGCGCGCCTTCGTCGCCGCCACCGGGCTGGCTGAGCAGGCGCGGCGCACGCGTGCGCCGGCGCGGCGGTCGGCCGGAAGGGCCGCCCGATGAATTACCGGGCCGAGATCCCTTACGGCGCCTACTGGAGCACGCCGTTCGCCCGCTGGCAGGGCAGCTTCGCCGGCCTGCACAGCATCGAGTTCGCCGCACACGTGGCGCGCGGCGAACTGGCGCGGCGCGGCATCGAAGCGAAGTCGTTCGACTACGGCGTGCTCGGCTTCTCGGTGCCGCAGCAGCACGCGTTCTACGGCCTGCCGTGGCTCGCCGGCCTGATCGGCAGCACGGCGGGCGGTCCGACGCTGATGCAGGCCTGCGCCACCGGCGTGCGCACGCTGCTGGCGGCCGCACAGGAGATCGAGGTCGGCCTGGCGAGCACGGCGCTGGTGGTCAACTGCGACCGCACCTCCAACGGCCCGCACATCTACTACCCGAACCCGCGCGGTCCCGGCGGCACCGGCACCGCCGAGGACTGGGTGCTGCAGAACTTCGCCTGCGACCCGCTCGGCCGGCACTCGATGCTGCAGACCGCCGAGAACGTCGCCGCGCGGCACGGCATCGGCACAGCGCAGCAGCACGAAGTCGTGCTGCGCCGGGAGGAGCAGTACCGGCGGGCGCTGCAGGACGACGCCGCCTTCCTGCGCCGCTTCATGACGCTGCCGTTCGACGTGCCGGCGCCGGGCTTTCGCAAGCGTGCCGGCACGCTGGCCGCCGACGAGGGCGTGTCGCAGTCGACGGCGGACGGGCTGGCGGCACTGAAGCCGGTGCTCGACGGCGGCACGGTGACCTTCGGCGGACAGACGCACCCGGCCGACGGCAACGCGGCGCTGGTGCTGACGACGCGCGAGCGGGCGCGCGAGTTCGCCGCCGATCCGAAGATCGCCGTGCGCCTGCACGGCTTCGGCCTGGCGCGCGCGCCGCTGGCCCTGATGCCCGAGTCGACCGTGCCGGCGGCGCGGCGCGCGCTCGAGCAGGCCGGCCGCGACATCCGCGGCATCGACGCGATCAAGACGCACAACCCGTTCGCCATCAACGACATCTTTTTCGCGCAGGAGACCGGTGTCGACATCGGATCGCTCAACAACTACGGCTGCTCGCTGGTGTGGGGCCACCCGCAGGCGCCGATGGGCACCCGCTCGGTGATCGAGCTGATCGAGGAACTGGCGCTGCGCGGCGGCGGCTGGGGCCTTTTCGCCGGCTGCGCCGCCGGCGACACCGCGATGGCGGTGGTGCTCGAAGTGGGCGACGCGTAGCCGTGGGCGAGGCGATGGACCCGTCGAACTGGATCGCGGCCAATGCCGGGCGCGTACCGCAGCAGGCGGCGATCCGCTTCGACGGGCGCGACACCAGCTATGCCGAGCTGGCCGTCGCCATCGACCGCCTCGCCGCGGCGCTGGCTGCCTGCGGCGTCGGGCGCGGCGGCTGCGTGGCGTACCTGGGGCTGAACCGGCCCGAGGAACTGGCGCTGCTGTTCGCCTGTGCCAGGCTCGGCGCGATCTTCATGCCGCTGAACTGGCGGCTGGCCGCACCAGAGCACTGCGAGCGCCTGCTCGACTGCCCGCCCGTGGTGTTCGTGGTCGAGCAAAGCTTCGTCGCGCCGACGGCGGCGTACGTCGACGCGCTGCCGCCGATGACGCGGGTGGCGATCGGCGGCGTGCCGCCGGGCTGGCTCGGCTACCAGGCGCTGCTCGCGCGCGGCGACGGCGGCGAGGCCGGCCGCGGCGAGGCCGGCTCCGACCTGCCGCTGCTGCTTTGCCACACCTCGGGCTCGACCGGCAGGCCGAAGGGCGTCGTGCTGACGCAGCGCGCGCTCGCCGCCAATGCCGCGAACAGCATCGCGCTGCACGCGATGAGCGGCGACGACCGCATCCTGACCAACCTGCCGCTGTTCCACGTCGGCGGCCTGAACAACCAGACCACGCCTGCGCTGTGCGTCGGCGCGACCGTGGTGCTGCACGCGAAGTTCGATCCGGAGGCGACCTTCGACGCAATCGAGCGCGAGCGCATCTCGCTCACCGTGCTGGTGCCGACGCAACTGGCGATGATGATGGCCTCGCCGCGCTGGCAGACCGCCGACCTGTCGAGCCTGCGCATGATCACCACCGGCTCGACGATCGTGCCCGAGCACCTGATCCGCGCCGTGCACGCGCGCGGCGTGCCGCTGGTGCAGATCTACGGCTCGACCGAGACCTGCCCGATCGCCGCCTGCCTGTCGCCGGGCGACGCGGTGCGCAAGGCCGGCTCGACCGGCAAGGCGGCGCAGCACTGCCGGCTGCGGCTGGTCGACGCCGAAGGCCACGAGGTTGCCGCCGGCGAGCGCGGCGAAATCCTGGTCAGCGGCGAGAACGTGATGAGCGGCTACTGGCGGCAGCCGCAGGCCACCGCTGCGGCGCTCGCCGACGGCTGGTTCCACAGCGGCGACATCGGCCACTTCGACGACGAAGGCTTCCTGTGGGTCGACGGCCGCGCCAAGGAGATGATCATCTGCGGCGGCGAGAACATCGCGCCGGCGGAGATCGAGAACGTGCTGCTGGCCTGTCCCGACGTGGCCGAGGTGGCGGTGGTCGGCCGGCCGGACGGCGACTGGGGCGAGGTGGTGGTGGCGGTGGTGGCGCCGAAGGAAGGCCGGCGACTGACGCGCGAAGGCCTGCTGGCGCTTCTCGACGGGCGCATCGCCCGCTACAAGCACCCGCGCCAGCTGCTGCTGGTCGACGAACTGCCGAAGACCGCGCTCGGCAAGGTGCGCCGGGAGGATGTCCGGCGGCTGGTGGTCGAAGTCGCCGAGCGCGGCAACTGAAGCGGAGCACGAGGAACCCAGGCGATGACCCTGAAGATCGGCATCGACGTCGGCGGCACGTTCACCGACTTCGTCGTCACCCGTGCCGGCGCCGAGCCGGCCATTTTCAAGACGCTGTCGACACCCGCCGACCCGTCGATCGCGGTGGTCGACGGGCTGGCGCAGATCGCCGCCGCCCAGGTGCCGCCGCAGTCGCTCGCGCAGTTCGCGGCGACCATCGACACGCTGGTGCACGGCACGACGGTGACCACCAACGCGACGCTGACCGGCAGCGGCGCCCGCTGCGGGCTGCTGACCACCGACGGCGTGCGCGACGCGCTGGAGATGCGCCGCGGCATCCGCGAGGAGCAGTACAACAACCGCTACACCAACGTGAAGCCGCTGGTGCCGCGCCACCTGCGCGCCGGCATCCGCGGCCGGCTCGACCGCAACGGCCGCGAACTCGCGCCGCTCAGCGTCGAGGACGTGCACGGCGCGATCGAGACGTTCCGGCGCGAAGGCGTGCAGGCGGTGGCGATCTGCTTCATGAACTCGTTCGCCAATGCCGCGCACGAGCGCGCCGCGGCCGAGCTGGTCCGGCGGGCGCTGCCGGAGGCCTACCTGTCGGTGTCGACCGACGTGCTGCCGTCGATCCGCTTCTACGAGCGCGTCAGCACCACGGCGCTGAACGCCTACGTCGGGCCGAAGCTCAATCACTACCTCGACCAGCTGGTCGGCCGCCTGGGCGAGGCCGGCTTCGCGGGCCTGCTGCTGATCATGCAGTCCAACGGCGGCGTGATCTCGCCGCAGCTGGCGCGCGAAAAGGCGGCGCTGACCCTGCTGTCGGGCCCCGCCGGGGGGCCGGGCGCGGGGCTTTTCTACGTGCGCGTCCACGGCCGGGACCGCTGCATCACCACCGACATGGGCGGCACCAGCTTCGAGGCGTCGGTGGCGGTGCGCGCGCCGCTGGTGAAGAACGACGGCGAGATCGCCCGCCACAGGATCGCGCTGCCGATGCTCGACATCCACACCATCGGCGCCGGCGGCGGCTCGATCGGCTGGCTCGACGAAGGCGGGCTGCTGCGCATGGGGCCGCAAAGCGCCGGCGCCGACCCGGGGCCGGCCTGCTACGGCAAGGGCGGGCGGCTGCCGACGACCACCGACGCCAACGTGGTGCTCGGCTACCTCGACCCGGAGTACTTCGCCGGCGGCAGGATGAAGCTCGACGCCGGCGCGGCGCGGCGGGCGATCGACGAGCACATCGCCGGGCCGATGGGCCTGTCGGTCGAGGACGCCGCCGCCGGCATGTACCGGGTCGCCTGCAACAACATGGCGCAGGGCGTGCGCGAGGTGACGATCAAGCGCGGCTTCGACCCGCGCGAGTTCCCGTTCATCCCGGCCGGCGGCGCCGGGCCGATCCACGCCTGCCTGATCTGCGCCGAGCTGGAGATCCCGCTGCAGATCGTGCCGCGCGAGGCGTCGGTGCTGTGCGCCTTCGGCATGCTGATGAGCGAGCTGAAGCACGACTTCGTGCGCACCTTCGTCTCGCGGCTGGACAGCGTCGACTGGCAGCGGCTCGCCGGGCTGGTCGACGAGATGCAGGGCGACGGCGAGCGGCAGCTCGTCGAAGAGCGCATTGCCGCCGCGCGGCGGCGCTACGAGGTGCGGCTGGACTGCCGCTACATCAAGCAGTACCACGAGGTGTCGCTCGCCGTGCCGCGCGAGCTGATCGACCGCCGCGACGCGGCCGGCATCGCCGGGCTGTTCCATGCCGAACACAACCGGCTGTTCGGCTACTCGCTGGCGCAGGAGGGCACGCCGATCGAGGTCATCAACCTGCGGGTGCAGGCGATCGGCGCCACCGAGAAGCCCGCCTACCGCGAGGAAGCCTGGGCCGGCACCGACGCCGCGGCGGCGCTGAAGGGCCGGCGCAGCGCCTACGTGCCGGAGACCCGCCGCTTCGCCGAGGTGCCGGTGTACGACGGACACCGGCTGCGCCACGGCAACCGCCTCGACGGCCCGGCGCTGATCGAGCAGCAGACCACCGCGATCTTCGTCAGCGCCGCCTTCGACTGCGTGGTCGATGCGCTCGGTTCGTTTGCGCTGTTCGCCAAGGGCCGCGACGATCTGGTCGCTTCCTGCATCCGCCAGGCCGAGGAGGTGGCGGCATGAACATCGATCCGATCCTGCTGTCGGTGTACGCGCGCACCTTCCGGTCGATCACCGACGAG
Organism: Burkholderiales bacterium; assembly: GCA_016716275.1. Classification (GTDB taxonomy): domain Bacteria; phylum Pseudomonadota; class Gammaproteobacteria; order Burkholderiales; family Burkholderiaceae_F; genus JADJWR01. The sequence continues at coordinate 523,966 of JADJWR010000003.1, forward strand.
ATGAGCATCTCGATGGAGAAGACGACGCGCTCGCCGATCCTGTGCGAGGCCAAGGACTACGTCACCGGCCTGTACGACGCCGACGGCAACATGCTCGAGCAGACCGAGAACCTGCCGATCCTCGCCTTCTCGCTGGCGCCGGTGTGCAAGCACATCCGGCAGTATTTCGGCGACGAGATCTACCCCGGCGACGTCATCTTCCACAACGACGTGTTCTCGCTCGGCAACCAGAACAACGACGTGGCCGTCTACAAGCCGGTGTTCCACGGCGACCGGCTGGTGGCGTGGACGGCGGTCAAGGGCCACCAGGCCGACATCGGCGGCAACGTGCGCGGCGGCTACAACCCGAACGCGGTCGAGGTCTGGCAGGAGGCGCTGCGCATCCCGGCGGTCAAGGTCTACGAGCGCGGCAAGCTGCGCAAGGACGTGTGGAACCTGATTTTCGCCAACATCCGCCTGGACATCGTGCAGCACGACATGAAGGCCGAGATCGGCGCCTGCACGGTCGGCGAGCGGCGGCTGCTGGAGCTGATCGACAAGTACGGGCTCGACAGCTTCGAGGCGCACAAGCGTGCGCTGTTCGAGGCGACCCGCAGGATGATGGAGGCGGAGATCGCCAAGATCCCGAACGGCCGCTACTCGGGCGAGGGCGCCGTGTACTACGACGGCCGCAACGTCGGCAGCCGGTACACGATCCGCGTCGACATCGAGGTGAAGGACCGGTCGATCAGGTTCGACTACTCGCGCACCGACGCGCAGACCAACGGCTTCGTCAACGGCACCTTCACCTCGAGCGCCTCGGCCACCATCCTGACGCTGCTGCAGATGGTCAACCCCGACATCCCGCACAACGAGGGCATGGTGCAGCCGATCGAGATCGTGATCCCCGAGGGCACGATCCTGAACGCCGCCTACCCGAAGGCGACCACCTTCGGCAACCACCTGTGCCCGCCGAACGCCGATGCGATCCAGCGCGCGCTCGCCCCGGTGATGCCCGACCGCGTCACCGCCGGCTGGAACAACCTGCTCTGTTCGCTCACCACCGGCACCGACCCGGAGAAGGACGAAACCTACGTCGACATCGGCTTCATGGGGCTGAAGGGCGGTTCGGGCGCAATGCGCGGCACCGACGGCTACGACCACATCGGCATGATCGACGCCTCCGGCGGCGTGCTCGACCAGGACTACGAGATGTTCGAGCAGCAGACGCCGCACCGGCTGATCCGGCACGAACTGCTGACCGACTCGGCCGGCGCGGGCCAGTGGCGCGGCGGGCTGGGCGTCGAGACGATCTTCGAGATCGGCTCCGACGACACCCAGCTCGTCACCTTCGGCGACGGCGACTTCGAGGGCGCCTTCGGGCTGTTCGGCGGCGGCGGCGCCGGCCTGAACTTCATCCGCCTGCGCTACCCGGACGGCACCGAAGTGGTGCCGAAGAACAAGGACCTGATCACCGGCGTGCCGAAGGGGACGACCTACCATCAGGTCGCCGGCGGCGGCGGCGGCTACGGCGATCCGAAGCTGCGCGACCGGCAGCTGCTGACGGAGGAGATCCGTAACGGCGTGATCTCGATCGAGGCCGCACGGGCCTTGTATGGGTATGAAGGCTGAATTGACTTCGTGCGTCGGACCGGGCTTCGCGGCGGTCGGCACCCGGCAGGGGCCGATGGTGGGGCGACCGCCGCAGCGGCGCGCAGATGCCTGTCGGCCCGCCCCTTTGCCGCTCCGCTGTCCGCAGAGCGAAAGCCGCGATGGACTTTGACCTGACGCCCGACCAGCGCGCGGTGCGCGACACCTTCGCGCGCTTCGCCGACCAGCGCATCGCGCCGCAGGCGGCGGCGATCGACGAGGCGCACGCGTTTCCGCGGGCGCTGTTCGGCGAGCTGGCGGCACTCGGGCTGTTCGGCATGCGCTATCCGGAGGAGGTCGGCGGCACCGGCATGGGCCTGACCGAGTTCTGCCTGGCGCTGGGCGAGATCGCGCGCGGCTCGATGTCGCTCGCCGGTGCGGCGGCGATGCAGTCGCTGATGGGCACCAAGTTCCTGCACATGCTCGGCAACGCCGACATCGTCGAGCGGCTGCTCAGGCCGGCGCTGCGTGGCGAGAAGATCGGCGCCATCTGCATGACCGAACCGGATGCCGGCTCCGACCTCGACGGCATCGCCACCGCGGCGCGCAAGGTCGACGGCGGCTATCTGCTCGACGGGCAGAAGACCTGGGTCACCTCGGCGCCGGTGGCCGACTTCTTCACCGTGTTCGCCCGCGCCGGCGCCGGGAAGAAGCTGACGATCTTCCTGGTCGAACGGACGTTCACCGGGCTCGCCGTCGGCCGGCCGATCCACAAGATGGGCGTGTGGGCATTGCCGACCTCCGAGGTCGCCTTCGACTCGTGCTTCGTGCCCGACAGCCATCGCCTGTCGCGCGAGGAAGGCGACGGCGAAGGCCATCTGCGCAGGACGCTGGCCGAGATCCGCATCATCACCGGCGCCATGGCGCTCGGCGCAGGGCGCGCCGCGCTGGCCGCGGCGCGGCGCTACGCCGCCGAGCGCAAGCAGTTCGGCAAGCCGATCGACCGCTTCCAGGCGATCCAGTTCAAGCTGGCCGAGATGGCCACCGCGCTGGAGGCGGCGACGCAACTGGTCTACTACGCTGCCTGGCTGCGCGACCACGACCGGCCGCACCACAAGGAAGCGGCGATGTGCAAGCTGAACGCCAGCGAGACGGCGGCGATGGTCTGCGACCAGGCGGCGCGGGTGCTCGCTTCGTACGGCTATGCGATGGAGTACCCGGTGCAGCGCTACCTGCGCGACGTGCGCTTCACGCTGATCGGCGGCGGCACCAGCGAGATCCTGAAGCTCGTCATCGCCAAGGAGGTGACCGGATGAGCCACTGCCGCCTGTTCTTCGCGCTCGTCCGGCAGCGCGCGGCGCCGAGGGTCGTGCAGTGAAGCCGGCCCGGCCGATTCGCGTCGTGCTCGCCAAGCCCGGGCTGGACGGTCACGACCAGGGCGCCAAGGTGGTGGCGCGGGCGATGCGGGACGCCGGGTTCGAGGTGATCTATACCGGGCTGCGGCAGATGCCGGAGGCGATCGCGCGCGTCGCCACCCAGGAGGACGTCGACGTGATCGCGCTGTCCAGCATGGCCGGGTCGCATCTTTCGTTCTGCCGGCGGCTGAAGCCGCTGCTCGAGGAAGCAGGGCTCACCGACAAGCTGTGGATCATCGGCGGCAACCTGCCGGCGCAGGACCACGACGAACTGCGTGCGCTCGGCTTCCGGGGGATCTTCCCGACCGGCTCGAAGCTCGACGCGATCTGCGACTTCATCCGCGAGAACAGCCCATGAAACGCGACCGCAGCGACGCGCTCGAACCGCGCCTGAACGAATCCGGCATCGCCATCGAGCCGCTGTACACCGCCGAGGACGTCGAGGCCAGCGGCGGGCTGGCGATGCTCGGACGGCCCGGCGAGTACCCGTTCACGCGCGGCATCCATCCGCTGATGTACCGCCGGCAGCCGTGGACGATGCGCCAGTACACCGGCTTCGGCAACGCGGCCGACACCAACGCACGCTTCAGGTACCTGATCGCCAACGGCCAGACCGGGCTGAACGTCGCCTTCGACCTGCCGACGCAGTGCGGGCTGGATTCCGACGATCCGCAGGCCGAGGGCGAGGTCGGCCGGGTCGGCATGGCGGTGGACACGCTGCGCGACGTCGAGACCGCCTTCGACGGCATCGACCTCGACCGGATCACCGTCTCGCTGACGATCAACGGCGCCGCGGCGATCCTGATCGCCATGTACCTGGCGATGGCCGAGAAGCGCGGCTACGACGTCAGGACGCTGCGCGGCACGGCGCAGAACGACATCCTGAAGGAGTTCATCGGCCGCGGCACCTGGATCTTTCCGGTCGAGCCGTCGATCCGCCTGGTCGGCGACACCATCGAGTACTGCGCCCGGCAGGCGCCGAAGTACAGCCCGGTGTCGGTCTGCGGCTACCACATCCGCGAATCGGGGGCGACACCGACGCAGGAGATGGCCTACGCGTTCTGCATCGCCAGGGCCTACGCCGACGAGGTGATCCGGCGCGGCCTGCCGGTGGACGAGTTTGCCGGGCGGCTGTCGTACAACTTCAACATCTTCGGCAGCATCTTCGAGCAGGTGGCCAAGTTCCGCGCCGGCCGCGGCCTGTGGGCCAGGATCATGCGCGAGCAGTACGGCGCCAAGGAGCCGGGCTCGATGTGGCTGCGGATGATCGCCGGCGGCGGCGGCGGCGGGCTGACCGCCGAGCAGCCTGAGAACAACATCGTCCGCGGCGCCTACTACGCGCTGATCTCGGCGCTGTCGGGCGCGCAGACGATGGCCCTGTGCTGCTTCGACGAGGCCTACACGATCCCGAGCGAATACGCGCAGCGCATCTCGCTGCGCACGATGCAGCTGCTGATCGAGGAGATGGGGCTCACCGACACCGTCGATCCGCTCGGCGGCTCGTTCTACGTCGAGACGCTCACCAACCGGATGCGCGCGGAGATGGAGCGGATCATCGCCGAGGTCGACGCCGAGGGCGGCATCGTCCGGCTGGTGGCCGACGGCATCGTGCAGGCGCGGGTGTCGGCGCAGGCCTATCAGCGGCAGCGCGAGATCGAGTCGGGACGGTTCCGCAAGGTCGGCGTCAACTGCTGGCGCAGCGAGGAGGAGCCCGAGCGCAAGGTCGAGTTCCACCCGCACGACGAGGACGACGCGCGGGCGCAGGTAACGGCGCTCGGCCGCGTGCGCGCCGAACGGAACAGCGCGGCGGTCGCCGCCGCGCTGGCGCGGGTGAGCGAGGACGCCCGCTCGGGCGTCAACCTGATGCCGGCGATCGTCGAGGCGGTCAAGGCCTACGCCAGCGTCGGCGAGATCACCGGCGCGATGGTCAAGGTGTTCGGGCGTTTCGTCGAGCCCGTCCGTTTCTGAGGCAAGCGATGAACGCGATCGAGCAGTACGTCGCCCCGACCAGCCTGGCGCAGGCGCTCGACTGCCTGAGCCGCGGCGAGGTCACGGTGCTGGCGGGCGGCACCGACCTGATGCCGCAGAGCGCCGGTGGCAAGGTGAAGCTCCGGCCGACCCTGATGAACATCCGCCGCGTGCCGGAACTGACCGGCATCGCCCGCGACGGCGACGCGATCCGCATCGGCGCCCTGGTCACCGTGACCGAGATGATGCGCGATGCGCTGGTGCGCGAGCACCTGCCGGTGCTGGTCGAGGCGGGCGACCATTTCGCCAGCGACCAGATCCGCAACGCGGCGACGCTCGGCGGCAACGTCAACAACGCCTCGCCGGCCGGCGACCTGCTGGTGCCGCTGCTGGTGCTCGGCGCCGAAGTCGAGCTGGCCGGCAAGCCCAACGGCGCGATCGCCACGCGGCAGCTGCCGCTCGCCGAGTTCTTCGTCGGGCCGGGCCGGACCAGGCGGCAGCCGCACGAGCTGCTGACCGCCGTGCGCGTGCCGCTGCCGCCGCGCGGACAGCTCGCGCGCTTCTACAAGTTCGGCACCCGGCCGGCGCTCGACATCTCGGCGATCTCGATCGGTCTGGCTGCGGTCGCCGACGACGGCGTGCTGTCGAACGTGCGCGTCGCCTTCGGCGCCGTGGCGCCGACCCCGGTGCGCGCGCCGCGCACCGAGGCGGCGCTCGAGGGCCGGCGGCTCGATGCGTCGGCGATCGAGGCCGCCGCGCAGGCGGCGTTCGACGAAGTCAGGCCGATCGACGACGTGCGCGCCAGCGCCTGGTACCGGCGCGAACTGATCCGCAACATGACCCGGAGGATGCTCGACGATGTCGCTCAAGCATGAGATCGCCTTCACGCTGAACGGCGTGCAGCGCAAGGCGACGGTGGAGGTCGGCATGAGCACGCTCGCGATGCTGCGCGAGGTGATCGGGCTGACCGGGACCAAGTACGGCTGCGGCGAGGGCGAGTGCGGCGCCTGCACCGTGCTGGTCGACGGCGCGACGATCAACTCGTGCCTGATGTTCGCCGTCGACTGCGACGGCCGCCGCGTCACGACGATCGAGGGGCTGGCCGGCGACCCGCGCGCCGACGCCCTGCGCGCCGCCTTCGTCGAGCACGGCGCCGTGCAGTGCGGCTTCTGCACGCCGGGGCTGATGATCCAGGCCACGCACCTGCTGGCGCAGCAGCCGCAGCCGGACGCCGCGGCGGTCAAGCGCGGCATCGAGGGCAACCTGTGCCGCTGCACCGGCTACAGCAAGATCGTCGAGGCGGTCGTCTCGGCCGGCCGCACGCAGCAGGGAGACGCAGGATGAACGTCGCCGAGAAGTCCGCCGCGATCGCGCCCGAGACGCTGATCGGCAAGCGCATCGCCAAGCTCGACGCGCCGCAGAAGGCGAGCGGCAAGACGCGCTACATCGACGACGTCAACCTGCCCGGGCAGCTGCACGCGAAGATCCTGCGCTCGTCGCGGGTGCACGCCAGGATCGTGCGCATCGACACCGCGGCGGCAAAGGCGCTGCCGGGCGTGCACGTAGTGCTGACCGCGGCCGACGTGCCGGACCAGCGGCCGATCGGCGTGGCCAAGGACCACCTGCCGCTGAAGGGCGAGCGGGTGCGCAGCATCCGCGACGAGATCGCCGCGGTGGCCGCCGACACGCCGGAGATCGCCGAGGCGGCGCTGAAGCTGATCGAGGTCGAGTACGAGGACCTGCCGGTGCTCGCCGACGCGGGCGAGGCGCTGCGGCCCGGGGCGGTGCTGATCCATCCGGAGCCGCACGGCGCCGACCGCAGCCACCTGCACTTGAAGCCCGGCATGCCGATCGCCTTCGCCGGCAAGAAGGACAACGTCGCCATGCGCTTCGACTACGGTCACGGCGACGTGGCGCAGGGAGAAGCGGAATCCGACGTGGTGGTCGAGGACACCTTCAGGCTGCACTACGTGACCCACTGCTGCATGGGCGTGTCCGGGGTGATCGCCGAGTTCGACGCCAGCGGCAACCTGCTGCTGCACTCGAACACGCAGGTGCCGTTCCTGCACCGGCGCGAGTTCGCCGAGTACCTGACGATGGACCCGGCGCGCATCCGCATCGTCCAGCCGCCGATCGGCGGCGGCTTCGGCTCGAAGCTCGACATCTACCCGTTCGAGGTGATCTGCGTGTTCCTCGCGCGGGCGGCGAGGCGGCCGGTGAAGCTGGTGTTCACGCGCGAGGAGGAGTTCATCGCCTCGCCGACGCGGCAGCCGGTGCTGCTGACGCTGCGCTCGGGCTGCCGGCGCGACGGCACGCTGACCTTCCGCCAGGTGCACACGCTGCACGACAACGGCGCCTACACCTCGTGGGGGGCGACGACGCCGTTCGTGATGATGCAGACCTTCTCGTCGCTGTATCGCGTGCCGCACTGCGACTACCACACGGTGGCCGTGTACACCAACAATCCCTATGCCGGCTCGTTCCGCGGCTACGGCAACCTGCAGGCGACCTTCGCCGTCGAGCAGCACATGGACCGGCTGGCCGATGCGATCGGCATGGATCCGCTCGAGTTCCGGCTGAAGAACGCGCAGGCGCCGGGCGAGGTCACCGGCCAGGGCATGACCTTCAGGAGCTGCGGCTTCCGCGACTGCCTGCAAACCGCCGCTTCGCGCAGCGACTATTCGCGCAAGCGGCGCGAGAACATCGCCGCGCGCAGCCAGCCCGGCCCGATCCGCAAGGGCATCGGCATCGCCTCGATGCTGCACGTCGGCGGCGGCGCCAAGATCTATCCGTCGGACGGCTGCGGCACGATCCTGAAGATCGACGACTTCGCGCACGTGACGCTGATCACCGGCGCCTCGGAGATCGGCCAGGGCTCGGAGACCGTGCTGTCGCAGCTGGTGTGCGAGGAGCTCGGCCTGCCGATCTCTTCGGTCACGGTGGTGAACAACGACACCGACATCACGCCGTGGGACGTCGGCGTGCATGCCTCGCGCACCACCTTCATCGCCGGCAATTCGGCGATCGGCGCGGCACGCAAGGCCAAGGCCAAGATCGTCGCCGCGGCGGCCAGGCAGTTCGAGTGCGCGGAGTCCGAGCTCGACCTGCGCGGCGGCCATGTCGTGCGCAGCGCCACCGGCGAGCCGCTGACCGACCTGGCGCGGCTGATCCGCGGCCTGCACTTCAGCGACAAGGCCGAGCTGGTGATGACCACCCATTACTACGAGCCGCCGAGCCAGCACCAGGACAAGGGCTTCAAGGGCGATGTCTCGGCCGCCTACGCCTGGGCCAGCCAGGTGGTCGAGGTCGAGGTCGACACCGACACCGGCGTGGTGAAGATGACCCGGGTCACCGGCGCGCACGACGTCGGCCGGGTGCTCAACCGGCTCGGCATCGAGGGCCAGATCGAGGGCGGCGTGGTGATGGGGCAGGGCTACGCGCTGACCGAGAGCCTGCTGGTCGAGCAGGGCCGCATCCGCAACCCCAACTTCCGCGACTACAAGCTGGTCACCGCGCCGGAGATCCCCGAGATGGACATCTCGTTCATCGAATCGATGGACGGCGAAGGGCCGCAGGGCGCCAAGGGTGTCGGCGAGGCGCCGGCGATCTGCATCGCCGCCGCCACCGCCAACGCGATCGAGAACGCCACCGGCGTGCGCATCTGCGAGCTGCCGTTCACGCCGGAGAAGGTCTACCGCGCGCTGCGCGGCCAGGCCGAGAAGCCGCACTGGACGCCGTGGAAGACGGAATGACATGAAGCGCCGCACCGTGCTGTCGATGGAGCAGGCGCTGTCGCTGCCGTACGCGACGCTGCGCTTCGTCCAGCTCGGCTGGCGGGTGATCCGCATCGAGTCGACGCCGGGCGGCGACGGGCTGCCGGGCGATCCGAACCGCTACATCGGCGCCCGCGTGGTCGACGACGACCGCCGCACCTACTTCATCGCGCCGAACGTCGGCAAGGAGGCGATCGCGCTGAACCTGAAGCACGCCGACGGGCAGGCGCTGCTGCGCCGGCTGCTGGTCGCGCTCGACGTCGACGTGTTCTGCTGCAACACGGTGCCGCGCCGCTATGGGCAGCTGGGCATCGACTACGAAACGCTCGCCGCCGCCCGGCCGGGGCTGATCTGGGCCGGCATCTCGGCAATGGGGCCGGAGTATCCCGACGCGCCCGGCTACGACCCGGTGATCCAGGCGATGGCCGGCTACATGGAACTGACCGGCCCGGCCGACGGCCCGCCGACGGTGGCCGGCGTGCCGATCGTCGATCTGAAGGCCGGCGACGAGGTCTACGCCAACGTGCTGCGGGCGCTGGTCGAGCGCGCCGAGAGCGGGCGCGGCAGCCGGATCGACGTGTCGATGCTGCAGGCGGCGGCATCGTGGCTGATCACCACGCTGCCGCTGCTCGACTTCGACTGCCGGCCGGACGAGGTCAGCCGCTGCGGCAACGAGCACCGCAAGTTCATCCCGACCAACGTCTACCCGACCGCCGACGGCTTCATCTACATGGCGATCGGCAGCGACGTGCAGTGGAAGCGGCTGACCGAGATCCCGAAGTTCGCCGCGGTCGGCAACGCCGCGCGCCTGACCAACGAGGGCCGGCACCGCGAGCGCGAGGCGATCCACCGCGACATGGCGGCAGCGACGCGCCGCTGCACGACCGCCGAGATCGTCGACGAGTTCCGCCGCGCGACGATCCCGCACGCGCCGATCCACGACGTGGCCGCCGTGCGCGCGCTGCCGGCGATCGCCGGCCGGCTCATGCGCACGCACCGGCCCGACGGCCGCGAGGCCCGCCTGCCGCCGCCGGCGGTGGATCTGTCGGGCGCGACAGGCGAGCTGCGCTTCCCGCCGCGCTACGGCGAGCACACCGGCGCGGTGCTGCGCGAGGCCGGGCTGGCGGCCGCCGAGATCGACCGGCTGGCACAGGCCGGCATCGTGTTCGACCGTGAAAGGGCGGCCCATGGCTGAGCGGTTCGCCAACCCGCTGCTCGCCGCGCCGACGCGGCCGCTGCCGTCGCAGGTGGCGATCATCGGCGCCGGCACCATCGGCCCCGACATCGGCTACTACCTGAAGAGCGCGGTTCCCGACCTGCGCCTGACGCTGCTCGACGTCGCCCGGCCGGCGCTCGACCGCGCGCTGGCGCGGTTGCACGAGTACGCGGACAAGGCGGTGGCGCGCGGCAAGCTGAGCGCCGCGCAGGCGGCGGCGGTGACCGCCGGCATCGTCACCACGCAGGACTACGCGCAGCTTGCCGGCTGCGACTGGGTGATCGAGGCGGCCAGCGAGAACCTGGCGCTGAAGCGCCGCATCTTCGCCGAGGTCGAGGCGGTGGTGGCCGACGACTGCCTGGTCACCTCGAACACCAGTTCGCTGCCGGCGGTGCGCATCTTCGCCGAGCTGCGGCGGCCGCAGCGGGCCACGGTGACGCACTTCTTCGCGCCGGCCTGGCGCAACCCGGTGGTCGAGGTGATCGACTGGCCGGGCGCTTCGCGCGAGACGATCGAGTACCTGCGCTGGGTGTTCGCGATGACCGGCAAGCTGCCGCTCGCCACCGCCGATGCGGTGTGCTTCATGCTCGACCGCGTGTTCGACAACTGGTGCAACGAGGCGGCGCTGCTGCTGGACCGCGCCAGTGCCGCCGAGATCGACAGCGCCGCCGCGGCCTACGTTCATGCCGGGCCGTTCTTCGTGCTGAACCTCGCCCGCGGCAACCCGATCATCACCGAGACCAACACGCTGCAGGCGGCGGAGGAGGGCGACCACTATCGACCGGCGCCGGTCTTCCGTTCGGTCGACAGCTGGCTCACCACGGCGCCGGGTCGGCCGGTGGAGGTGGCCGCCGAGACCGGGGCCGTGGTGCGCGACCGCCTGCTCGGCGTGCTGTTCTCGCAGTCGGCCGACATCCTCGACCGCGGCATCGGCACGGCGGCCGATCTGGATATCGGCTGCAGGCTGGCGCTCGGCTTCAGGCGGGGGCCGCTGGAGCTGATGCGCGATCTCGGCGAATCGGAGACGCGGCGCATCGTCGAGCGCTTCGTCGCCGAGCGGCCGGGCATGCCGCGGCCGCGGCGGCAACTGTCCGCCTACCAGGATTTCCTGCGCCACCTGCTGGTCGACGACATCGACGGCGTGCGGCTGATTACGCTGCGCCGGCCGGAGGCGCTCAACGCCCTGCACGACGAACTGAACGACGAGGTGCTGGCCGTGCTGCGCAGCGGCGAGGACGACCCGGCGGTGCGCGGCTTCGTCATCACCGGCTACGGGGCGCGCGCCTTCTGCGCCGGCGCCGACATCGGCCGCTTCCCGTCGATGCTCGGCGACGCCGCCGCCTCGGCGCAGTACGCGCGCGACTGCTCGCGGCTGCTGGTGCACCTTGACGCGATGGACAAGCCGGTGGTGGCGGCACTGAACGGCATGGCGCTCGGCGGCGGGCTCGAACTGGCGATGCGTTGCCACGGCATCGTCGCCGTGCGCGACGCCTGGCTGCAGTTGCCGGAGATCACGCTCGGCATCGTGCCCGGCATCGGCGCGATGGTCGTGCCTTACCGCCGCTGGCCGCAGGCGGCGTCGACCTTCCACGGCATGTTGCGCCGTGCCGAACGCCTCGGCGCGGCGCAGGCGCACGCGCTGGGCGTGGTCGATGCGCTGGCCGACGACATCGACGGACTGATCGCGCTGGCGGTGGCGCGGGTGCGGGCGCTGGCCGGCGCGCGCCGGCGGCACGCGCCGGGGCCGGTCGATCTCGCGCCGCTGCCGCCGCTCGCGCCGCGCGCGGCCAGCGGCCAGGTGCTCAGTGGCGAAGTGCTCGCCATCCTCGACGAGGCGATCGGCGCGGCGGCGCGGGCGCCGAGCTTCGGCGAGGCGCTCGAGATCGGCTACCGCGCCTTCGGCGCCAGCGCCTGCACGGCGGCGGCGCGCGCGGGCATCGAAGCGGCGCTGGCCGGGCGGAAGGCCGATTTCGCCAGCACGGGATGAATGCCGCAGCAAGTCCGGACCACACCGCAGCAGTCCACTGACCACAACGAGAAGGAGACACGATGAAAACGAACAGACTTGCCACCCTGTTGCCGGCCCTGGCGGCCGCCGCGCTGGCGCTGGCCGCACCGGCGGCCACGGCGCAGGTCAAGGTGGGCGTGATCACGTCGGCCACCGGCACCACCGCCTTCGTCGGCATTCCGCAGAAGAACACGGTGGCGCTGCTGCCGAAGAGAGTCGGCGACCTGTCGATCGAGTACATCGTCTACGACGACGCCAGCGATCCGACGCAGACGGTGCAGCTGGGCAAGAAGCTGCTGTCGGATCAGCGCATCGACGCGCTGATCGGTCCGTCGGGCTCGCCGAACGCGATGGGGTTGCTCGAGCCGATGGCCGGCTCGGGCACGCCTATGCTCGCCCCGGTCGGCACCGCGGCAGTGGTGCTGCCGATGGACGCGCAGAAACGCTGGGTGTTCAAGACCCACCCCAACGACGACGTGGTGAGCGCCGGGCTGATCGCGGCGATGGCCAAGCGCGGCGTGAAGACCGTCGGCTTCATCGGCTACAACGACCCCTACGGCGAGAACTGGTACAAGACCTTCGCGCCGATGGCGCAGAAGGCCGGCATCGCGGTGGTCGCCAACGAACGCTACGCGCGCCAGGACACCAGCGTCACCGGCCAGGTGGCCAAGCTGATCGCCGCCAGGCCGGAGGCCGTGCTGGTGGCCGGCGTGGCCGCCGGCGCGGCGCTGCCGCACATGCAGCTGGTCGACGCCGGCTACAAGGGCACCATTTATCACACCCACGGCTCGGCCTCCGGCGCCTTCACGCAGATCGGCGGCAAGAAGGTCGACGGTGCGCTGATCGTCGGCCCGATGCTGCTGGTGCTCGACGAGATCGCCGACAGCGTGCCGGTGCGCAAGGTCGCCGCCGAGTTCGTCGCCAGCTACGAGAAGCAGTTCGGCAACCGGCCGCCGATCTTCGGCGCCGGCGTGTACGACGCAGGCCTGCTGCTGGCCAGCGCGATCCCCGAGGCGGCGAAGAAGGGCAAGCCCGGCACGCCGGAGTTCCGCGCCGCGCTGCGCGATGCGCTCGAATCGACGCGCGACATGGTCACCTCGCAGGGCATCGTCAGCCTCAGCGCGCAGGACCACTCGGGCTTCGACCAGCGCGGCCAGGCGCTGATCACCGTGCGCGACGGCAAGTTCGTGCTGGTCAAGGATTGATCCGTCGGTCGCCCCCGCGCCGGCGCTGAACGCGGGGGCAGCCTCGATGCCCGCGGCTGTCTCGCTCGACGACAAGTACCGCCGCGCGCGCGGTCGCGTGTTCATGACCGGCGTGCAGGCGCTGGTGCGGCTGCCGATGCTGCAGCACCAGCGCGACCGCGCCGCCGGCCTGAACACCGCGGGCTACGTCTCCGGCTACCGCGGCTCGCCGCTGGCGGCGCTCGACAGCGCGCTGTTCGCCGCCCGGCCGCACCTGCAGGCGCACGACGTCGACTTTCATCCGGCGGTCAACGAGGACCTCGCCGCCACCGCGATCTGGGGCACGCAGCAGCTGCACCTGCTGCCCGGGGCGAAGCGCGACGGCATCTTCGCCCTGTGGTACGGCAAGGGACCCGGCGTGGACCGCTGCGGCGACGTGTTCCGCCACGCCAATCACGCTGGAACCTCGAAGCACGGCGGCGTGCTGCTGGTCGCCGGCGACGACCACAGCGCCCGCTCCTCGGCGGTGGCGCACCAGAGCGAGCACATCTTCGCCGCCTGCGCCATTCCGGTGCTGGCGCCGGCCGACCTGCAGGAGGTGCTCGACCTCGGCCTGCACGGCTGGGCGATGTCGCGCTGGTGCGGCTGCTGGGTGGCGATGAAGACCACCGCCGACGTGGTCGAAAGCTCGGCGACGGTCGAGATCGACCCGCAGCGGGTGCAGGTGGCGCTGCCGGCCGACTTCGCGCTGCCGGCCGACGGCGTGCACATCCGCTGGCCCGATCCGCAGCTGGCGCAGGAGCGGCGGATGCAGGAGTTCAAGGTCTACGCCGCGCTGGCCTATGCGCGTGCCAACGGCCTGAACCGGCTGGTGTGGGATTCGCCGCGGCCGCGGCTGGGCATCATCGCCTGCGGCAAGGCCTGGCTCGACGTGCGCCAGGCGCTGCACGAACTCGGCATCGACGAGCGCACGGCGCGCGACATCGGCCTGCGGCTGTACAAGGTCGGCATGGCCTGGCCGCTGGAGGCCGACGGCGTGCGGCACTTCGCCGAGGGGCTGGAGGAGATCCTGGTGGTCGAGGAGAAGCGCCAGATCATCGAGTACCAGCTCAAGGAGCAGCTGTACAACTGGCGCGAGGACGTGCGGCCGCGCGTGCTCGGCAAGTTCGACGAGAGCGGCGAGTGGCCGGCGCCGCACGGCGGCTGGCTGCTGCCGCCGCTGGCCGAGCTGACGCCGGCGCTGGTCGCGCGCGCGATCGCCGCGCGCATCGGCCGCCTGTACGACGGCGAGCCGATGCGACGGTACCTCGCCTTCCTCGATGCCGGCGCGAAGCCGCCGCTGGCCGCGGCGCCGCCGCGCACGCCGTACTTCTGCGCCGGCTGCCCGCACAACCGCTCGACCCGGGTGCCGGAAGGCTCGTGCGCGCTCGGCGGCGTCGGCTGCCACCTGATGGCGACCTGGATGGGGCGCGACACGCTGACCATCAGCCAGATGGGCGGCGAGGGTGCGACCTGGCTCGGCATGGCCGCGCACTCGGCCACGCCGCACGTGTTCGCCAACATGGGCGACGGCACCTACTACCACTCCGGCCTGCTGGCGATCCGCGCCGCGGTCGCCGCCGGCGTCAACATCACCTACAAGATCCTCGTCAACGGCGCGGTGGCGATGACCGGCGGCCAGCCGGTCGACGGCCCGCTGACGGTGCCGCAGATCACGCGCCAGCTCGACGCCGAGGGCGTGCGGCGCATCGTCGTGGTCGCCGACGAGCCGGGCAAGTACGGCGCCGCCGGCTTCGCCCCCGGCGTCGCGGTGCGGCCGCGCGGCGACCTGGCCGCGGTGCAGCGCGAGCTGCGCGCCACCCCGGGCGTCACCGCGCTCGTCTTCGACCAGGCCTGCGCGACCGAACAGCGACGCCGGCGCCGCGGCGGCGGCGAGGCGGAGCCGCCGCGGCGCGTGTTCATCCACGAGGCGGTCTGCGAAGGCTGCGGCGACTGCGGCCTGCAGTCGAACTGCCTGGCGGTGGTGCCGGTGGCCACCGAGTTCGGCCGCAAGGCGGCGATCGACCAGCACGCCTGCAACCAGGACCTGTCCTGCCTCGACGGCTGCTGCCCGGCGCTGGTCACGGTCGCCGGCGGCTCGCTGCGCCGTCCGCCTGCCGCAGCGCTGCCAGGCGGCGCGCTGGCGGATCCGGTGCTGCCGTCGCTGGCGCAGCCGTACTCGCTGCTGGTGGCCGGCGTCGGCGGCACCGGCGTGGTGACGCTGGCGGCGATCGTCGGCATGGCCGCGCATCTCGACGGCCACGGCGTCACCGTGCTCGACCAGACCGGCCTGGCGCAGAAGGGCGGCGCGGTGCTGTCGCACCTGCGCATCGCCGCCCGGCAGGGCGAGCTGCATGCGCCGCGCATCTGCACCGGCGGCGCCGACGCGCTGATCGGCTGCGAAGCCCGGGTTGCCGCCGGCGCCGAGGCGCTGTCGAGGCTGCGCGCCGGCCGCACGCGCGCGGTCGTCAGCGTGGTGCCGGCGGGCGGCGGCGACTTCGTGCGCGGCGATGCCGGCGCTGCCGAGGTGCCGACGCTCGATGCGCTGCTCGCTACGCTCGGCGCCGATGCGCTCGACGTCGTCGACGCGGCGCGGCTGGCGCGGCGGCTGGTCGGCCTGCCGCTGGCCGCCAACCTGATCCTGCTCGGCTTTGCCTGGCAGCGCGGCCTGCTGCCGGTGACGCGCGAGGCGCTGCGGCAGGCGATCGAGATGAACGGTGTGGCGGTCGAGGAGAATCTGCTCGCCTTCGAGTGGGGCCGGCGGGCCGCCGCCGACGGCGAAGGCACCGAGGCGACCGCGCGCAGCGTCGAGCCGGAGCCGGCGGCGCATCGCCTGTCGGCGAGCCTCGACGAGACGATCGCGCGCCGGTACCAGGCGCTGGTCGCCTACCAGGACCAGCGCCATGCGCGGCGCTACGCCGATCTCGTGGCGCGCGCGCGGGCGGCCGAGCAGCGCATCGCGCCGGGCAGCACGCGACTGGCGCAGGCGGTGGCGCGCGGCGCCTTCCGCCTGCTCGCGTGCAAGGACGAGTACGAGGTGGCGCGGCTGTACGCCGATCCGTCGTTCGGTGAATCGCTGCGGCGGACCTTCGCCGGTGACGTCCGGCTGCACCTGCACCTGGCGATCCCGATCCTGGCGCCGGTCGAAGCCGCCACCGGCGCGCCGCGCAAGCGCGAGTACGGCCCGTGGATCCTGCCGGCGCTGCGCCTGCTGGCGCGTTGCAGGCGCCTGCGCGGCAGCCGCCTCGATCCGTTCCGCAGCGGCGCCGAGCGCCGTCTCGACCGCGCGCTGCTGGCCGAGTACGAGGCGACGCTGTCGACGCTGCTCGATGGCCTGCGCGCCGACAACCTGACGCTGGCGGCGAGCATCGCCGCGCTGCCGGAGGAAATCCGCGGCTTCGGCCCGGTGCGCGCGCGCAGTGCGCAGGCGGCACGCGCGCGGCAGGCCGAACTGATGGCGGAGTTCGCGCACCAGCCGCTGTCGGTCGCCGAGGCGGCATAGACCGCCGATGCCGGTCTCAGCGTTCACGGCGCCGCTTTGGAGCAGCGCTTTCCGGCCGTTCTACCTGGCGGGCGCGCTGTATGCGCCGCTGGCGATGGTCGGCGGCGCCGGCGCGCTGGCCTCGGCGGTCGACCTGCCGGCGGCGGGCATCGCGCCGTCGCTGTGGCATGCGCACGAGATGGTGTTCGGCTTCGCCCTGGCGATCATCGTCGGCACCGTGCTCACCGCGCTGCCGAGCTGGGCCGGCACCGCGGAGACCGCCGGCGGCAGGCTGGCACTTCTCGCGGCGCTGTGGCTGGCCGGCCGCCTCGCCTTCTGGTTCGCGCCGTGGCTGCCGCCGTGGACGGTGGCGCTGGCCGACGTGCTGCTGCTGCCGGTGCTGACTGCGATGCTGCTGCTGCCGCTGCTGCGCGCGCGCGATCGCCGCTACCTGTGGCTGCTGCCGGTGCTGCTGGCGCTGGCCGTCGCTAGCGTCGCCTACCACGCCTCGATGCTGGCCGGCGATGCGGCCGGCGCACTGCGGGCGGTGCACGGCGCCGTCTACGCGGTGATGGTGCTGTTCGTGCTCAAGGGCGGCGTGCTGACGCCGGTGTTCACCGACACCGCGCTGCGCGCCCTCGGCCGCGCGGGCCTGCCGCCGTTCAGCCTGCCGCTCGAGATCGGCGCCGCCGGTGGCATCGTGCTGCTGGCGGCGCTCGATCTCGGCGGCGCGCCGGCGCCGTGGGTCGGCGCGGCCGCTGCCGGCTGCGCAGCGCTGCACCTGGTCCGTACGGCGCGCTGGCGCGGCTGGCAGGTGGCGGCGCAGCCGCTGCTGTCGTCGATGCACCTGGGCTTCGCCTGGCTGATCCTGGCGCTGGCGCTGCATGCGGCCGCCCGCTTCACCGATGCGGTGCCGGCGGACGCCTGGCTGCACGCCTTCACCGTCGGCGCGCTCGGCATGATGATGCTCGGCCTGATGACGCGCGTCGCGCTGCGCCATACCGGCAGGCCGCTGGTCGTGCCGCCGTCGATCCGCCTGGCGCTGCTGCTCGCCTTCGTCGCCGCCGCGCTGCGCCTGGCCGCCACCGTGCACGGACTCGGTCACACGGTGGTGGCGGCCGCCGCGGCGCTGTGGGCGGCGGCCTTCCTGATCTATCTCGGCCGCTTCGGCGCGTATCTCGTCGGGCCGAGCCTGCCGCGGTCGTAGCCGCGCGCGCTGCCGTCAGGCCGGCCGAAGGCGACGTCGCCCGCCAGTTCTTGGGGCAGGTCAATGACCGCCGGCCGCGGGGCGCACAGAATGCGCGCCCTGTAGGGCCAGTGCCGCTTCGCGCCGAGGTACGTCGCATGGCATCGCCGACGCTGTTGGTGGTCGATGACGAGGCCGAGCTGTCGAGCCTGCTCGCCGAGTATTTCGGCCGCCAGGGTTTCCGCGTCCTCACGGCGGCCGACGCTGCCGCCGCCCGCACGATCGTCGCCACCGAAGCGCCCGAAGTGGCGGTGATCGACGTGCACATGCCAGGCGAGGACGGCCTGTCGCTGGCCCGCTGGCTGCGGGTCGAACATCCGCGGCTGGGCATCGTGATGCTGAGCACGGCCTCCGAGACCGTCGATCGCATCGTCGGGCTGGAGGTCGGCGCCGACGACTACGTCGCCAAGCCGTTCGAACTGCGCGAGCTGCTCGCCCGCGTTAAGGGGTTGCTGCGGCGCACGCAGCAGCCCGCGCAGCCCGCCGCATCGCCGTCGGCGGCGGACGGCACGACCGACGCTGCACTGCCAAACCGTGCCGGCCGCATCGCCTTCGGCACCTGCACCCTGGACCTCGACACGCGCCGCCTGTTCGACGCGGGCGGCGCCGAGGTCGAGCTGACGGCCTCGGAACTGGATCTGGTGCTGCTGTTCGCGCGCAACCCGGGCCGGCCGCTGAACCGCGACCAGATCATGGAGCGTGCGCACAACCGCAGCTGGGACGTGTTCGACCGCTCGATCGACCTGCGCATCATGCGCCTGCGGCGCAAGGTGGAACGGAACCCCGAGAAGCCGGAAGTCCTGAAGACCGTGCGCGGCGTGGGATACATGTTCGTGCCGGCCGGCAGCTTATGATCACGCCCCAGCCCGTCCCCGAGCGCGCCGTGCGCCGCCTGCGCCGGCGCTACGCGTGGCTGATGCTGGCGCTGGCCGTGCCGGTGCTGGTCACCGCGGTCTACGCGCTGCATCTTTACTACAAGGTCGTCACATGGAGCGTGCAGCGTCAGCTGGTGATGGTCACCGAGCGGCGCGTCACGCAGTTCGACGCGGCGCTGGAGCGCCTGCGCGAGGACCTGCAGCGGCTGAGCCTGGTGGTGCGCGCGCCGGGATACCTGACCCGGGCGGTGGACGTCGACCGGCATTCGCTCGTGCCGGACGAGCGGCAGGCGTACACCCTCGATGCGCTGCCGTCGCTGCTGCGCGACGTCGCGCCGCAGATCGTCCTCGCTGCGCCCGCGTGGACCGAGGCGGCGCGGCGCGACGCCGCCGTCGAGCACGCGGCGCTGTTCGCCGAGCAGGCGCAGCTGGCGATGCAGCGCGGCGGCCGCTTCAGCCGCATCACTTACGTCGACGTCGATGCCGCCGAAGCGTGGATCTACCCCTGGGTGCCGTCGGCGCAGTGGCAGGCCGAGCTGTCGGCGCCGACCCTGCAGGAGGCGATCCGCCGGGTGGTGCGGCAGGCCGGTCCGGCCGCGGAGCGCATGGCGCCGATCGAGGGCGAGTTGCTGTGGCGCCTGCGCGCCCGCGCGGACGGGCAGCGCGTGATCACGGTGGCGATGTCGGTGCCCGGCGGCGCCGGCGTGCGGCTGCTGGTCGCCGACGTGCCGCCGGCGGCGCTCGATCCGGGCATCAGCCCGGGCGCCGGGCGCTTCTGGGTGGTCGATCGCGACGGCGAGGTCGTGCTCGACCATCGACCGCCGGGCCCGGCGGAGGGAAGCGTCTTCGGCGCCTCGCCGCCGCCGGTGCCGCCGGAGAGCCTGGCCTCCGCCCTCGCCGCGTCGCTGGCGCAGGAAGTGGGCGAGGCGCTGGTCAGCGCGCGCCGCTCCTCGATCGCGCCGTGGGTTGCCGTGTTCGCGGCCGACGCCGCCGACGTGCGACGTCGCATCCTCGGCGACCTGTGGCCCTACCTCGGCGGCGGCGCCGTCCTCCTCGCGCTGTTCCTCGTCATCGCCACGTACATCTGGCGCCAGTTCGGCGAGCCGTCGCTGCGCCTGGTGGACTACCTGCACCGGCAGGCCTCCGACGAGCGCGCCGAACAGCCGAAGGTGCCGCGCGACTGGGTGCCCTGGCTGCAGCTGACGCGCGACACTTATGCCGCCTGGCGCGAGGCCGCGGCGCGGGAACAAAAGAGCGAGGCGCGCAAGTCGGCAATCGTCGACCACGCGCTGGCCGCGCTGGTGTCGACCGACGCCGAGGGCCTGATCGTCGAGTTCAACCCGGCGGCCGAGCGGATGTTCTCCCGCACGCGCGCCGAGATGATCGGGCGCCCCGTCGGCGGCACGATCGTGCCCGAGGCGGTGCGCGCGGCCTATGCCGAGGACCTGCGCCGCCTGCACCGCGGCGAGCCGACGCAGCTGATCGGCCGCCGGGTCGAGATGACCGCGCTGCGGCGCGACGGCGCCGAGTTCCCGGTCGACATGGTGCTGTGGCGCACGCGGGTGGGCGACGAAACCTACGTCACCGCGTCGCTGTACGACCTCAGCGAGCGGCGCGCCGCCCACGAGGAGATCGCCCGCCAGCGCGAGGCGCTGCGGCAGGCAGAGAAGCTGGCGGCCATGGGCAGCCTGCTGGCTGGCTTGGCGCACGAGCTGAACAATCCGCTGGCGATCGTGATGGGCCGCGCCAGCCTGCTCGAGGACAAGTGCACGGACCCGGGGTTGCGCTCCGACGTGACGCGGATCCGCGAGGCGGCCGAGCGCTGCGGCCGCATCGTGCGCAGCTTCCTGGCGATGGCGCGCCGCCGGCCGGCGGCGCGCGTGACGGTGCAGCTGAACGACCTGGCGCGCGGCGCGGTCGACCTGCTGCAGTACAGCCTGCGCACCACCGGCATCGAACTGGAGCAGCGGCTGCAACCCGACCTGCCGGCCGTGGTGGCCGATGCCGACAGGCTCGGCCAGGTGCTGCTGAACCTGATCGTCAACGCGCAGCAGGCAGTGACACAGGTCAAGCCGCCGCGCCGCCTGCGCCTCGAGACTGGCAGCGATGCGCGGACCGTGTGGCTGCGCGTGGCCGACAACGGGGCCGGCATCGCGCCGGCGGACCGCGAGCGGATCTTCGAGGCGTTCGTGACCACCAAGGCCGAAGGCGTCGGGACCGGCCTGGGACTGGCGGTCTCGCGGGCGGTCGCCGTCGAGCACGGCGGCAGCCTGCGGCTCGAGGACGCCACGCCGTTCGGTTGCGGCGCCAGCTTCCGGCTCGAACTGCCGCGGCAGCCAGTGCCGGCCGAGACGGTCGCGGCGCCGGCGCTCTCGCCGCCGGCGCAGCCGGGCAGCGGCAAGCGCGTGCTGGTGGTCGACGACGAGCCGGAGCTCGCCTCGATGATGCGCGACGCGCTGGAGGCGGCGGGACACGAGGTGGCCACCGCCGAGTCCGGCGCCGTCGCGCTGGCGTTGATAGGCGAAACGCGGTTCGATGCCGTCGTCTCGGACCTGCGCATGCCGGACACCGACGGCTGCGCGCTGTGGGCGGCGGTGCGCGAGCGCGATCCGGAGCTGGCCCGGCGCTTCGTCTTCGTCACCGGCGACACGCTGACGCCCGTGCCGGTCGACCTCAGGCGCGACAGCGGCGCTGAGGTGCTGGAGAAGCCGTTCACCGCCTCCGACCTGGCCGAGCGCGTGCAGCGCTGCCTTGCCGGCACCGACGCGGCATAGGCCCGCCGGGCCGGCGGCGCGCCCGGCATCAACAAATGAAACAAGCCAGGGCAGTCCGGCGAAATCGCACTGAAACCGCGCGCGCCCAGGATGGCGGCATCGTGAATCGACGAACGATTCCGAACTCTTCAGGAGAGCCGCCATGTACGCACCGCTGATCACAACCCTGAAAACCGGCCTGGTCGCAGCCGCGCTGCTGGCGGCCAGCTCGCCCGGCCTGGCCTTCGATCCGCTGCACGCCAGCTTCGAGCGCGTCCTGGCGGCCGAACCCGCCGCCGTGCAGGCAATCGTGTTGCCCGGCGGGCCGACCGACCCGCTGATGGCCGCGCTGGTGCTGCCGCTGCGCGACGGCGTCTGGCCGGCGCAGGCGGTGACCGGCGACCCGGTGGCCGACAGCTTCGCCCGCATGCTGCAGCACCAGCCGAGCCGGCATGTGCCGCCGCTGCCGGGCGAAGAAGTCGCCGACCCGCTGATCGCGGCGGTGGTGCTGCCGCTACTGCGCGCCAACCACTACGCGGTCGCCAGCGCGACGCCGCCGCGGGTCCATTGAGCGACGGAGAAGCGGTCATGTCGCACTCGTTCGTTCTCTGGCTGCACATCGCGGCAGCAATGCTGCTGGTCGGCGGCGCGGTCGCCTCGCGCCTCGCCGCCAGCGGCATCGGCGCGGCCGCCGACCTTTCGGCGCTGCGCGGCGCGCTCGACGCGGTGCTGCGCGCCACGCGCTTCAACCCGCTGCTCGCCGTCACCGTGCTGCTCTCGGGCGCCGTGCTCGGCCACCTCTGGTGGGGCGAGGCGTGGTTCTGGGTCGCGGTGGCGACCTGGTTCGCCAATCTGGTGCTTGCGGTGCGGTTCATCGCGCCGGGCCACCGTGCGCTGCACGTCGCGCTCGAACACGCCGGCCATGGCGCGGTCGGGGCCGAGATCGATGCGCTGCGCCGCCGCCTGCCGGCGCCGGCGCTCGACGTCATGATCGGCCTGGACTTCGGCGTGCTGCTGCTGATGGTCGTGAAGCCGTCAGCCGCGACGGCGCTGCTGTGGCTGGCCGTCGCAGTGGCACTGTCCTGCGTCATCCGGTATGCGCCCGCGCTGGCCCGCGGCGGGCGCGCCAGGCCGGTCGCGGCGGCGGGCTGACGAACAAAGCCAACCCCTGCAATGCACGCCGGGGTCGGTGGCTGCACCCGCGGGCCGGCTCGCGGCCCGCGGCGCTACCGCGCGTGGTTGCGCAGACGCTCGAGATCGAGGATGCGGATGCGGCGGCCGTGCACTTCGATCAGCTTCAGCGCCGACAGGTCGTGCAGGATGCGCGACAGGTGCTCCTGGGTCAGGTTCAGCCGCGAGGCGATGATCCCCTTGGCCACCGGCAGCTCGATGTCGACCGGCCCGCTTGGCTGATCGGCGGCGCAGGAGTCGGGCGGCGCCTCGATGCCGCAGTCGCGCAGCAGGTAGCCGATCAGCCGCTCGGTGCCCGAGCGGGTCGAGTAGGACTCGACATCGGCGACCAGCTGATGCAGGCGCCGCGACAGGCCGGCCAGCATCCGACGCGCGAAACCGGGGTCGCTGGCGATGCCTTCGAACACCGCTTCCTTGGGAATCAGCAGCAGCAGGCTGTCGGCGAGCGCCTGCGCGGTGACCACGTGCGGCACGTCGAGGAACATGACCGCCTCGCCGAAGCTCTGGCCCTGGTTGAGGATCTCGATCACCTTCTCGACCCCGGTCGAGGAGGCGAACGACAGCTTGATCTGACCGTAGACGACGATGTAGGTGCCGGCCGCCGGGTCGCCGCGGTGGAACAGCGTGTCGCCGCGCGAGACGCGCAGCTGGCGCGTGCGCTCGGCGATGCGTGCGCGCTGCTCCTCCGACGCTTCCTTGAAAAGCGCCACGTTGGCGATGAAGTTGTCGGCGCTGCGACCGTTGGCGGCCATCGCACTCTCCGGGTCGAAAAGGGGCCGGCGGCGCCGGCCGCCGGACGCGTGAATCGAAGGCGTCGGCAGCGATTATCGCCTGCCCTCGTCGCGCATCAGTCCGGGTCGACCCCGACTCGACGCATTCTCTTTCGAGGTAGTCGCGGCATCGAACCCGGGGCCTTAGCAGGCATCAAGGCCGGCGCGACGCCGGCCGCCCTAGATTGGGCGCCGGTGACGGAGAGTGTTGGTGATTGACAAGGGCGGGCTGCCGGTGCTGGTGTCGGCGCTGGCGCTGACATGGGCGGCGCCGAGCGCGGCGCAGTCTGCGGCCGCGCAACTCGATCCGGTCGAGGTCGTCGGCGTCGCCGACCGCCTTGCCCGCAGCGTCGAGCAGACCGCCGCCAGCGTCAGCGTGATCGGCCGCGACGAGATCGAACGCAACGCGGCCACCAGCCTGCGCGACGTCCTGCGCTACGAGCCGGGCGTCACGGTCGAATCCTCGGCCGGTCGGTTCGGGCTCGGCGACATCGGCATCCGCGGCATCGGCGGCAATCGCGTGCTGATGCTGGTCGACGGCATCCCGCTGCCCGACAGCTACCGGGTGGGGCGGTTCTCGAACGCCTCGCGCAACCAGTTCGACCTGGCGCTGCTGCAGCGCATAGAGATCCTGCGCGGTCCGGCCTCGGCGCTGTACGGCTCGGATGCGCTGGGCGGCGTGCTGGCGATGACCACCGTCGACCCGGCCGACTTCATCGTCGCGGGGGCCGGCGTCGGAGGCGAGGTCGGCGGCGGCTACGCCACCGCCCGCGACGGCTGGACCGCCTCAGCCGTGGCTGCCGGCGAGCACTCGGCGGTGCAGGCGCTGGTCGGCTATCAGCGCAGCGCCGGCCACGAGGTCGACAACCAGGGCAGCGTCGATGTCGTCGGACGCTCGCGCACGACGCCCGATCCGCAGACGGCGAGCAACGACTCGCTGCTCGGCAAGCTGGTCTACAACGGCCGCGCCCGCTGGCGGCTGACGCTCGAGCGCAACGAGCAGCAGGTGCAGACCGACGTGCTGTCGCTCAATCCGCTGTCCGCCCGCACCGTCAGCCTGACGGGCGACGACAGCAGCACGCGCAGCAGAGCCAGCGTCGATGTCGACGCGCCGGCGGTGGGCGTGTTCTCGTCGCTGCGTGGCCTCGTCTTCACCCAGCGCGCGCTGACGGTCAACGACACCGTCGACGTGCGCGACCGCACCACCCGGGCCTGCCTGAGCGCCCTCGGCACGATCACCTGCCGGCGCGACGTGCGCTTCCGCTTCGAGCAGACCGAGACCGGGGCGAGCCTGCTGGCGCAGGCCGAAGGCGGCGGCTCCTGGCTGTTCGGCCTCGAAGGCTCGCGCACCGACTACGACGAGAGCCGCGACGGCACGCAGACGATCCTGGATACCGGCGAAGTGAGCAGCGTCGTCGGCGGCGAACCGATGCCGACGCGCGACTTTCCGCTGACCACCCGCGACCGGCTCAGCGCCTTCGCGCAGAACGAGACGAGGCTGGCGCAGGACCGCCTCGACCTGGTGGCGGCGCTGCGCTTCGACAGCTACCGCACGAAGTCCGAGGTCGACGACCTGTTCGCCAGCGGCAGCGCCGGCCGGCCGGTGGTCGACAGCAGCGAATCGGTGCTCTCGCCCAAGCTAAGCCTGCTGTACCGGGCGACGCCGACGCTGGCGCTTGCCGCCCGCCTGGCGACCGGCTTCCGGGCGCCGCCGCCGGCCGACCTGAATCTCGGCCTGGCCAGCCTGCCGGCCGGCTACGCCGTGGTGCCGAATCCGGACCTGCGGCCGGAGCGCAGCCGCGGCGCCGAGATCAGCTTGCGCGGCCGGCAGCCGAGCCTGCAGTACACGGTCACGGCCTTTTACGCCGACTACGACGACCTGATCGTCTCGCGGGCGGCGCTGCCGTGCCCGGGCGACCCGGCATGCGTGCCCGGCGCCACCGCGACCTTCCAGTCGCAGAACATCGAAAGCGCGCGCATCTACGGCGTCGAGGCCGAGGCGCAGTACGCCTTCGACCCGCACTGGTCGATCCGCGGCTCGCTGGTGGCCACCCGTGGCACCGATACCGTGCGCGGCCGGCCGCTGAACACCGTCGAGCCGGCTCGCGCGGTGGTCGGCCTGCACTACGACGACGGTCGCCTGGCCGCCGCGCTGCACCTGGCACAGACCGGCGGGAAGACGCGGGTCGACCGCAGCGCCGGCGAGATCTTCGCGCCGCCGGCCAGCACCGTGGTCGACCTGACCGCCGGCTGGCGCTGGAGCGAGCGGCTGCGGCTGTCGGTAGGGGTCTTCAACCTGTTCGACCGCACCTACTGGCTGTGGCCGGACGTGCGCAACGTGATCAACCCCGGCGCGACGATCGACCGCTACACCCAGCCGGGACGCAACGCCAGCGTGCTGCTGCGGGCGGCGTTCTGACCGGGCGCCACGGTGCGCCGCCCGCCGCAGCACAGGACACAGCGGAAGTGCAACCGCAACAGTGACGGGACTTGATGCAAGCCAAGGAAAAAGGCGCCTTTGCTGCCTACCGTTGCTGCGATTGCACAAGTCGGCTGCCGAGTTCGGCCGCGCGGGTTTCTCAACGAGGAAGGGGGGCAGTAATGAGGAAGTTTCATTG
The DNA here is from genome assembly GCA_016716275.1 of Burkholderiales bacterium. Taxonomy (GTDB): domain Bacteria; phylum Pseudomonadota; class Gammaproteobacteria; order Burkholderiales; family Burkholderiaceae_F; genus JADJWR01. Next base: position 550,072 of record JADJWR010000003.1, read on the forward strand.
GGCAGCCGCCGCTGCGGCAATCGCCGCGGCGAGCGTCGCGCTGGCGCAGGCGCCAGCCGCCAAGAAGGACGAGCGCCAGCCGGTGACCAAGGAGGAACTGCAGTACCAGGCGGGCGGCTCGCCGCTGGCCGGCGTCGAGATGCACCAGGACATCAATCCGAAGGCGCCGCAGATGACCAAGGCCGAGTTCGACAAGGGCCGGGAAATCTACTTCCAGCGCTGCGCCGGCTGCCACGGCGTGCTGCGCAAGGGCGCCACCGGCAAGCCGCTGACGCCCGACATCACCCTCGGGCGCGGCACCGAGATCCTGAAGGTGTTCATCAAGTACGGCACCCCGGCCGGCATGCCGAACTGGGGCACCTCGGGCGAACTGACCGACGCCGACGTCGACCTGATGGCGCGCTACATCCAGCAGACGCCTCCGCAGCCGCCGGAGTTCGGCATGGCCGAGATGAAGGCCACCTGGAAGGTCATCGTGCCGCCGGAGAAGCGGCCGACGAAGAAGATGAACAGCTACAACATCGACAACATCTTCTCGACCACCCTGCGCGACACCGGCGAGGTGGCGCTGATCGACGGCGACACCAAGAAGATCATCAACATCGTCAAGACCGGCTACGCGGTGCACATCTCGCGCGTGTCGGCCTCCGGCCGCTACGTGTTCGTGATCGGCCGCGACGCCAAGATCAACATGATCGACCTGTGGATGGAGAAGCCGGACAACGTCGCCGAGATCCGCATCGGCCTGGAGGCGCGCTCGGTCGACACCTCCAAGGCCAAGGGCTTCGAGGACAAGCTGGCGATCGCCGGCGCCTACTGGCCGCCGCAGTACGTGATCATGGACGGCGCCACGCTCGAACCCAGGCGCATCGTCTCCACGCGCGGCATGACCGTCGATACGCAGGAGTTCCACCCCGAGCCGCGGGTGGCGGCTATCGTCGCCTCGCACTTCAAGCCCGAGTTCGTGGTCAACGTCAAGGAGACCGGCAAGATCCTGGTCGTCGACTACAGGGACCTGAAGAACCTGCGGGTGACCGAGATCCCGGCGGCGCGCTACCTGCACGACGGCGGCTGGGACGCCAGCAAGCGCTTCTTCCTGGTCGCCGCCAACCAGAGCAACAAGATCGCCGTGGTCGACGCCAAGGAGAGCAAGCTCGCCGCGCTGGTCGACGTCGACAAGATCCCGCACCCGGGCCGCGGCGCCAACTTCGTCCATCCGAAGTTCGGCCCCGTCTGGGCCACCGGCCACCTCGGCAGCGAGAAGATCGCCCTGATCGGCACCGACCCGGCGAAGAACAAGCAGCACGCCTGGAAGGTGGTGCAGATGCTCGACGGCCAGGGCGGCGGCAACCTGTTCATCAAGACCCACCCGAAGAGCAGCAATCTGTACGTCGACACGCCGCTGAACCCGGATGCGGCGATCGCCCGCTCGGTGGCGGTGTTCAACGTCAAGGACCTGTCGGCCAAGCCGAAGATCCTGCCGATCGCCGACTGGGCCGGCATTCCGGAGGGCCAGGGCCGCATCGTGCAGCCGGAGTACAACAAGGCCGGCGACGAGGTGTGGTTCGCGGTGTGGAGCGCGATGAACCAGACTTCCGCGCTGGTGGTGGTCGACGACAAGACGCTGAAGCTGAAGACCGTGATCAAGGATCCGAAGCTGATCACGCCGACCGGCCACTTCAACATCTACAACACGCAGCACGACGTCTACTGAGAGGAGAGAGGGGATGAGGAGCACCATGCTGATCGCGGCCGTTGCACTGGGCGTCGCCGCGGCGCCGGCCGCCTACGCTGACGAGGCGCTGGCCAAGAAGCACAACTGCACAGCCTGCCACCAGATCGACAAGAAGGCGGTCGGGCCGGCCTACAAGGAGGTGGCCAAGAAGTACAAAGGCCAGGCCGACGCTCAGGCGAAACTCGCCGCCAAGGTCAAGAAGGGCGGGCAGGGCGTGTGGGGGCAGATTCCGATGCCGCCGAACGCTGCGGTGCCCGACGCCGACATCGACAAGCTCGTCAAGTGGGTGCTGGCGATGTAGCAGGCTGCGGCGTGCGCGGCCGGCCGGCGTTCTCGCGCCGCAGTCGGCCGCGACGCGAGAGCCGGCTCGGTGCGCTCATGCGCAGCCTCACGGCGGCCGCGATCATCGCGGCCGCTTTTTCTTCGGCAGCCGCCCAACCGCAGGCGCGCTCTGTCGACGGCCGCTGGATCCTGCGCGCCGACAACGACGCGCGCGTGCTGCTGGCCGTCGATGCGGCGAGCGGAACCGTCGCGCGGCGCATCGCCGTGGCGGACAAACGCGGCGCGACCTCGCGCGTGGCGCGCATCGTCGAGGCGCCGTCGCGCCGCAGCTTCGTCGCCCTGCTGGCCGACCTGCCGGAGGCGTGGGAGCTGCTCTACGACCCGGACGCCGCGCCGGTGTTCGACGGCCTGGTGCACGACTACCGGATGGGCGAGGGGCTGGCCAGCGCCGGGCCGCTGCCGGTGCGGCGCATCGTGCTCGATACGCCGCTGGCCGACGGCCTGTTCTCGCCCGACCACCGCTACTTCGTCGCCCGCGCCGGCGAGGGCCGGGTGCACGTCGTGAGCCTCGACGTGCGCCGGGTGATCGAGCGGCTGCGGATCGACGACGATCCGGCGCCCGAGCGCGGCCTGAGCTGGACCGCCGACGGCGCGTTGCGCTTCGCCTTTCCCGATCGCCAGGCGGCGCGCGTGCACCTGCTGGCCGCCGACGGCTGGCGCTGGGACAGGTCGCTCGAACTGTCGGCGCCGGCCAGGCGGCTGCTGTGGCTGGCCGACGATCGTCCGGCGGCCGAGTTGGCCACCGGCGAGACGGTGCCGTTGCGGTAGCGGCCGGATCGCGGCGTATGTAGCGCGAACGTCGGGAGAGCTCAGTCGAGATGGTGGACGCACTGATCACCGACCTGTATCGCGCGGCGGCCGGCGAGGTCCACTGGGGTGCGCCGCTGGCGGCGATGCAGCGGCTTTTCGGCGCCTGGGGCGTGCACCTGCACGGCGTGCGCCGGGCCGACGGGTCGGTGGCCTTCAGCTACGAGGTCGGCGGCTTCCCGGCCGAGGGCGTGCTCGCCTACATCCGCGAGTACCACCGGAGCGATCCGCGGGCGGCTCTCGTCATCAGGCTGGGGCTCGGCGAGTGGATGAGCTGTCACCGCCACTTCGACGAAGAGTTCGTGGCGCGCGATCGCTTCTACCAGGACTTCCTCATTCCCTATGGCGGGCGCTACGTGTCCGCTGCGCGGATCTACGAAGACGCGGAGCTCGCCGCCATCATCGGCATCCACCGCGGCCGCGGCATGCGGCCGTTGGCCGACGAAGAGTTGGCGCTCGGTCAGCGCCTGGGCCGCCACCTCACCACGGCGCTTGGCATCTGGCGGCGGCAGGGTCGGCTGCGGCAGGAGCACCTGCTCGGCAATGCCGTGCTCGAGCAGTTGCCGCATCCGGTGATGCTGATCGACGAGCAGCAGCGGCTGCAGCACGGCAACGCGGCGGCGCTGCGCCTGCTGCGTGGCGGCGACCGGCTGCGACTGGTCGACGGCGCCCTGCGGCTGGATTCAGCGCGGGCCCAGCAGGAACTGCTGCTGGCGCTGCGTCGGCTGGGCATCGGCGGCGAGGCGTCGTACCGGAGCGATGGCCCCTCGGCAGTGCGGGCGATCGTCCGTCTGGGCGACCGGGCCGGCGCTCGCCCGCTGGCGCTGGTCCTAAGCGGCCTGCATGCGGACAGGACAATGGGCGCCTTCGGCCACCGCGACCTGGCCATGTTGCTGGTGCACGACTCGCGCCGGAGCGCGACGGTCGACCGCTTTCTGGCCGCGGCGATCTTCGACCTCACGCCGGCCGAGGCGACGGTGGCGGTCGCGGTTGCTGCCGGCCGCGCGCCAGCCGAGATTGCCGCCGAGCACGGCGTGGCCCTATCCACTGTTCGCGCGCAGTTGCACTGCGTCTTCGCGAAGATGGGCGTGAGCCGGCAGGCGGAGGTGGCGGGCGCGCTGGCGTCGCTGCCGGCGGTCGCGTCGGCGTCGTCTACTTGACTGATCAAGGCGGACGAACAGTTCAGGGGTCAGCTCTGCCGTGACATCCATCGTTTGATGGATGCAAGGTGCCTGTCGAAGGCCTATAGCTCGGTGCGCGGAGTTCTGTGTGATTGCGCCCCGGGCGTGCCGGGAATCGCGGGCGCGAGCGCACGCATGTTGGGCGGAGGGGGGCAGCATGCGCGGGTCGCCTTGGGACGGGGCAGTGTTGCGTGTGACGACGACGGCGCTGGCGGCCCTTGCACTCGCCGGCATCTTCGCCGTGTCACAGGCGTCGCCGAGCGCAGCGGAGTCACTGGTCGCCGCGACGCAGCGCGGCGACATGTCCGGGGTGGAAAAGGCTCTGGCTCGCGGCGCACGGGTGGACGCCGCCGACGCCGACGGCTGGACCGCCTTGATGTATGCCGCCAGCCGGGGTCGCTACGACGTCTCCCGTCGCCTGCTGCTGGCCGGAGCCGATCCGAATCTTGCCGATCGCGCGGGAGCCACACCGCTCATCGTGCTCGCCACGTTCTTCGCGAAGGCCCAGGCCCGGCACGCGCAGGCCGAGGAGGTTGCCGCATATACACGGACTGCCGAGGCGCTGATCGACGGTGGTGCCGACGTCGACCTCGTCGACGCGACCGGCAACACGGCGATGTCCCGCCTGGCAGGCAGCGACGAGGGGTCCGAACTCGGTCGAAAGCTGCGTGCAGGCGGAGCGCTCACGAGCACGGAGTTGGGCGAACTGAAGGCTGATCTGGAGCGCCTGGCATTCGGCACCGGATTGCGCAAGGAAACGGGCGTCGGCGCAGCCACGCGCGAGGCCGTGGCCCTGCTCGAAGCGCGCACAGGTAAGAAAGGCAAAGGCTTGCCCAACCGGTCAGCGATGGAGCGCCTGCAGCAATACGAAGCGGGATTGCGCAAGGACATGCTGGCGCGGGTTCAAGGCGCACGCGGCGTGCTCGACGGTGCTCACGGTGTCTACAACGCATTCCAATGCGAGGCGGTAGATAACGAGTGGTTAGGGATCAATCGCATTTTGCGCCTGCAATCGGAGTGGATCGTTTGGTCGGACGCCTCGACCGTATACATGGCAGTCGGGCGCCGTTATCAGCCGATGGTCTCGCGCGTTATCGAGGAGCTTCCAGGGGCATGGACCTACCGCTGGACTGAATCTACCGTCGACAAGACGGCATACAGGGACGCCTTGTCACGTGCACTGGACAAGGGTGATCCCTTGCCCGCGAGCGAGCCTTACACGACTCGCGCCGAACGGCAGGAAGCGGTGCGCAATCTGCGGGTCATAGAGCAGGTCAAGGGGGAATTCAAGGAATTCAATCTCTTCATCGGCAACGACTTCATCGTTGTTGGTCAAGGCAGCCCCGTGATACGCCGTTGCCCATTGCAGTGAGATCGGGGGAATGCGATGGGGGTTGACGTAATTGTCGTCGCAGTGGCGCTTGCGCTAGACCGGGCTCACGCCCGGGACCGGCGCCGATGGAGCTTGCTCCACGGACTTATCGCGACACCAATGCACCGTGGAAAGGCCCCGGGGAGTCGAACGTTCAAAGCGCTGCTGCCGTTGGTGATGACCATTGGCGTACTCGTGTCAACCGCATCGTGGGCGCAGACCCGCTGCCGGTGCAGCAGCTCCGAGTGGGTCGGCAAGTGCACCGCGACGATCTCGCAGGAGCGTAACTGGATCACGGTGAAGACCACCACGCCGCGATGCGCGCGCGTCGACTGGTATGCAGACGAGCATCCTCGGGTGACGATCGTCATGGACGGCAGTGATATCGAAGAGTGGCTCGGCCCCACGCCGAGGCCGCGGCTGTCGATCACCGACTGCAATGTCTGCCTCGACGCCAAGATCCCGCGTGACACCGCCCCCGGCGCGGGAAGCCCCGTCGCGAGCGACGAGCCGATCAGCAGCAAGGAGGGTTACCTGCAAATGCTCGCCGAACTGTGGAAGGCGCGCCCGCCCAACGAGTCCGAGTGCGCCGATGCGGCGCGCTCTGCCGAAGCCGAACCGCGCTTCAATCAGTACAGCCAGCAGTGCAAAGCGGCGCTCGACCGGCATAGGCGATGCGCGCGTTACATCCGCCAGCACCTGACCGACCAAGCCTGGCGGCAAGACGCGCTGATCGCGGACTGCTACCTGACCGGCGATCCCGAGCGCGTCGTTCGCGATTACCTCGATCCCGGTCGCACCAAGACCGAAATGGGTGTGGCGATCGACGAGTTGGTGCGACAGCAAGAGGCACGGCGGCGCGACGCCGAAGCGCTCGGCGCTTCGATTCGCCGCAAGATCGAGGAGGAGCGGATCGCGCGCGAGCTCGCGCTGGAGGCGGCGCGGCGTCAGGCAACGTCGGCGCTGCCGCCGAGTACGGGGGCTGCGCCTCCCCCGAGCGATCCGGTGCCAGTCGGTGACGACGCAGCCGACCGTTCGACCATGATCCTTCAAAACTTCCTGGCCGGGATGGCGCAGGGGTGGCTGGGTGCCAGATCCGGCGCGGGAGCTGCTGCTGGGGCCGCCGCGGCAAGGTCTGCCTGCTCGGACGTGGCGCGCCAGATCCAGGAGTATCAGCGAGGCATACGACAGCTCGACGCAAGCCACGACAGTCATCGACAGATGCTCGCGCTATATCAGAGAGGCGTCGCGGAGAACTCTGCATGGATGCGGCAGAACTGTCGATAAGAGGGATCTTCCCGTCTCGATCCGCCGATGCGTGCGGTGCGCGCAATGGCGAGGCGACGTTTGCGCAAGGAGGCAACTCGATGAAGAGACGGCGCGCCAAGGTGCTCGGCGCTTCTCTCATCGGGTTCGTCGCACTGGTAACGGCGACGGCCGCCCTGCTTGCCTGTCGACCAGCCGCGGCAGCCCTGGCGATGGTGTCGTGTGGTGAGGAACATATGTCCCAGTTCCTGATTGCGCCCGACCGGCAGCGCCTCGACGCCGTCTTGGCACAGTTTCGGCAGCTATGCAGCCAGACCGTGCACGGCCCGGTGCGAATCAAGGTCCGGTGCGATACACCGGGTTGGGCAGCGACGTCCCAGGGTACGAATCACCGGGACTACGGGTACTCGCTTGGCCATGCCTGCGGCTTTGCAACGCGCGCGGAAGCAGAGCGGGCGGCCAAGGACGAGTGCCGCAAGAAGCCGACCGAAAGCGGCTGCGTAATACAGGAGTGGAGCGGCTGCGACGACGGCACCATCTTCGAACCGGCGACGAACAGCGGTGCGCATTACAGCCTGAAGCATTTCGCCCAAGAACACCGTGGCGGTGCTGGAGGGGCGTGTATCGGTAGCCGGCCGACCGGCAGCGCTGGCGCCGGCGGCACGCGCCTGGCGACTGCAGCGGTTCAGCCCATCAGTTACGAAGCGTGCCGATATTTCGCCCCCAACGGTAATCGCGTGCAGGTGCCGCGCAACGAGGTGGACGCCGCTTTGCGGGCGGGACACATTGCGCGCAAGGAATGCTTCATCAGGACCTGTCGGGTGTTCGATCAGTCCGGCAAGGAAATGGACTTTTCTACCGTACCGCCGGAAAGAATGGCAGCGGAGATGAGCGAGCTGCGCCGCAAGAACGTCGCTGCGAGGATGGAATGCGACCCGCCGAACTGAATGGCAACCATCGCGCTCGGAACCTTTGGAGGAGGGTCTGTCGATGAAGATACTGTTGCTCGCGACGTTAGTTGTCATGGGAGTCCTGGTGCCTACCGAGTTGCTGGCGCAGACCCGCTGCCGGTGCAGCAGTTCGGAGTGGGTCGGCAAGTGCACCGCGACGATCTCGCAGGAGCGCAACTGGATCACGGTGAAGACGGACACGCGGCAGTGCGCGCGCGTCGACTGGTATGCGGACGAGCATCCGCGGCTGACCATCGTCGTCGACGGCAGTGATACCGAAGAGTGGCTCGGCCCGACCCCGAGACCCCGATTGACGATCAGCGACTGCAAGGTCTGCCTCGACGCCGAGGTGTCACGCGGCGCCACGCCCGGCGCGAGGAAGCCCGCTGAGGCAGACGACCAGATCGCCGGAAGGTGGGACTGCATCACACGCGGCAGTTCGCCATTGGGCGGTGGAACGAGCGAATGGTGGATCACGTTTACCGCGCAGGGTGGTGGCGTCTACGTCGGCGCGGCACAGGACCCCCGCGGCGGCGCGCCGGACAACTACCGGGCGACTTTCGACGCGCGGTCGGGGACGCTGCGCTTCGAGGACAAGGGTTGGCACGAAAGCCTGGGCACGTGGCAGGTTCGCGGCAGCGCGATGAACGGGCGCCAGAGCCATGGCCTCGGAATCACCGAGGAGTATGAGTGCCGTAAGACCAGAAGCTGACACTCCGACGGTACTAGCCGGTCCTCACCGCCGAACCAGATCGCTTCGCCTGCTTGTAGGGCCGCCGGCGCTGGTTCGTGCGTGGGGCAAGCGCTGCTCACAGCGATGGCCACTTGTTGCGGCCGCCCGATCCATCACTCACCAATCGGAGCTAGAGATGAGACGGCTATGGTTCAGGGAAGTCGGTCTCGGCTATGCGGTGGTCTCCCTCGTTCTGTCGTCGGCGGCACAGGGCGTCGACATCAAGTCCGTGTGCTTCAACTATGTGGCGAGCTGTCAGGCTGCGCAGCGCGCCATGGCGCACCCGGCGCTGGCCGCCGGTGCAGCCGAAAGCTATGAGCAGTGCAAGTCTTGGGAGCGGCGCGCGAGAGCGCAGGGTTTCGACGACGCGCGCTGCGGCACGCTGTTGTACGGGCAGCCTAAGAACCTTGCGGTTAGAGAGCCGCCGGGCTACCGCGGTCAGGGCATTGAGCCAGCGCCGCCGTCGCGGCCGGGAACGGTCTGGATCGACGCACGTCCTTCGGCGCCCGGAGGGCGGGCCGATGCCCCACGGGCGAAACCGGGAGTTGCCAGTGGCCCGGGAGCTTCCTCCTCGCAGCAGCCGGGGCGGTGGGCGTGCGACAAGGAGACCGCCTGCTCGGGCGAGGATCACGCGTGCCGGGAGGCGGTTCGGCGGCAGTGCGGCCGATGAACGCACCGGCTCAGCGCAGTGTGCCTCCCAGGCCTGCCTTGCCGAGTGCAACCGCCTCGTTTGAAGTTGACCCGCTGGGCGACCGGATTCCGTGAGATCCGCGCCGCTGCTCATCGTTGCCGGTTTCGGAGCGTCGCTGCATCCGGTGAGCGCCGGTGACAACGTCCTCATCGGCACGGCGTGGCAGTTGGAGGCGCCATCGAACGCCTCGGTGCAGGCGGAGCGCCGCGAGACGCTGGCATTTCCGCAGCCCGACCGGGCTGCGGGGCGAACCGCGTGCAACGGATTCGTCGCCGAGGCGCGGGTTTCTGGCGAACGGCTGAGCATCCGCATCGTTTCCACCACACAGATGGCATGCACCCCGCCGCGGGATGTGCATGAGGCGCGGTATCTGGAAGCACTCAGTGCGGCGCAGCGCTTCGCCGTCGAAGGCGACACGCTGCGGATCTACGTGCGAGGGGAGGAACCGGTGCTTCGCTTTAGCCGCTTACGCGAGTCGCCTGCGGATGCGCACGGACGAGACGGCAAGTAGCGACAGCAACGTCAACCGGTAGGGCAATGCGGCCGACTTGCCGTGTTCGCCGCCGCGCGGACATGCTGCCTTCGCCGGCGACGAGATCGACTGGATCCAGCCGATCGTCGACTGGGTACACGGAAGGTGACGCGCCGCGCTGCACCCGCCGCGCCGCGTGGCCGGCGCGGGTTGACAGGCCGCTGTGTTCGAATAAGATATAAGCAGAATATATCTTTAAGCCGTGACGGCCGGCAGCGTTCTTCGCCGCCGCGCCGGCTGGCCGCCGAACCATGCAACCGCTGCTGCAACTGCACGAACCGCGCCCGGCGGCACCGCCGGCGCCCGACCTGCGGGCCTTCCTGAGCCTCGGCTTCCGGCCGCTGTACCTGGCCGGCGCGGCCTGGGCGGCGGCTTCGGTCGCGGTCTGGATCTTCGCGCCGCAGTGGCTGCAGCCGCCGCTGGCCGGCGTGGCCTGGCACGCGCACGAGATGCTGTGGGGCTTCGTCGCCACCATCGCCGTCGGCTTCCTGTTGACCGCCGGCGCCGCCTGGACCGGCTTCAACCCGCTGCAGGGCGGGCCGCTGGCCCTCGCCGGCGTGCTGTGGCTGCTGGCGCGGCTTGGCTTTCTGGTGGGCGGCACGGCGGGCTTCGCCGTCGCTGCGGCGGCGGAACTGGCGTTGTTCTTGCTCGCCGCGGTGGCGATGGCGCGGGTGGTGATCCGCTCGCGCAACCGGCGCAACTACGGCGTGCCGGTGCTGATGCTGGCGCTGGCCGCCGCCGACGCGGCGTTCCTCGCCGCCGCCTACGCCGGCGACGCGCGGCTGATGCAGTTCTTCGAAGGCGGCTTGCTGGTGATGGCGGTCATCGCGCTGCTGATCGCCCGCCGCGTGATCCCGTTCTTCGCCATGCGCGCGGTGCCCGGCTTGCAGATCCCGATGCACGTTCGCAGCGGCCAGGCGCAGGTGGCCGCCGGCGTCGTGGCGGTGACTGCGCTTCTGCTGGGCCAGCGCTGGCTGCAGGCCGGCGCGCTGGCGGCGGCGGGCGTGCTGGCGCTGGCGCAGGTGCTGGCTTGGCGGCCGCTGGCGGTGCGGCACAAGCCGCTGCTGTGGATCCTGTATGCGGGCTATGCGGGTCTCGGCCTCGGCCTGCTGGCGGCCGCGGTGCAGGCGGCCGGGGTCGAACTGCGCAGCGCTGTGCACGTGCACCTGATCGCGATGGCCGGCTTCTCGGTGCTGATCATCGGCATGGTCACGCGTACCGCGCTCGGCCATCTCGGCCGCGCGCTCGAGGTCGACCGCAGCATGGTCGCCAGCTATGCGCTGGTGCTCGCTGCCGTGGCGCTGCGGCTGGCCGCGCTGTGGCCGTCGGCGCTCAGCGCGGCGGCGCTGCAGGCTTCGGCGCTGGCCTGGATCGCCGCCTTCGGCCTGTACCTGTGGCGCTTTGCGCCGTGGCTGGTGCGCCCGCGCGCCGACGCCGCGCGGCCGGTCATCGCCGTGAGGCCGCAATGACCTTCGTCGTCACCGAGTCCTGCATCAAGTGCAAGTACACCGACTGCGTCGACGTCTGCCCGGTGGATGCCTTCCGCGAGGGCAGCAACATGCTGGTGATCGACCCCGACGATTGCATCGACTGCGCGGTGTGCGTGCCCGAGTGCCCGGTCAACGCCATCTACGCCGAGGAGGACGTGCCGGCCGACCAGCGCGATTTCATCGCCGAGAACGCGGCGCTGGCGACCAAGTGGCCGGTGATCGCCCGCATCAAGCCGGCGCCGGTCGACGCCGACCGGTGGGCCGAGGTGAAGGACAAGCGCGCGCTGCTCGACCGCCGCGGCCCGGCCGAGGCCGCCCCAGCGGAGCCGGCCGTCGCCGGCCGCCCGGGAGAGCCGCGATGCGACTGACGACGATGACCGACTACGCGCTGCGCCTGCTGATGTACCTGGCGCACCAGCCCGGTCGCCTGTGCACGATCGCCGAGGTCGCGCAGGCCTACGGCATCTCGCAGGCGCACCTGATGAAGATCACCCACCAGCTCGGCCTGGCCGGTTTCGTCGAGACGGTGCGCGGCAAGGGCGGCGGCATGCGGCTGGCGGCGGCGCCGGCGGCGATCAACCTCGGCGCGGTGGTGCGCGCGGTCGAGCCGGACTTCGCGCTGGTCGAATGCTTCGGTGCCGAGAATCGCTGCTCGCTGACGACCTACTGCCGGCTGGCCGGCGTGCTCGGCGGCGCGCTGTCGAGCTTCCTCGCCCACCTCGACCGCCACACGCTGTCCGACCTGGTGCCCGACGCGCCGGCGGCAGCGGCGGCCATGACGCTGAACCGGACGCCGCGCGCCGGCGCTGCCCGCGCGGCCGGCACCGCGAACCGCCCCATGACCCGCAACTGAACTCTCCGACGAAAGGAACGACGATGGCACTGCCGCACCTGCACCTGACCCCCGAGGCGATCTATCCGTTCGACGCGCGCGGCATCGCCAAGCGCTTCCGCCACGCGGCGATCTTCGGCGCGCTCGATTCGCTGCGTCCCGGCGAGACGATGCGCTTCGCCAACGACCACGACCCGCTGCCGCTGCTCGAGCAGATCGCCGCCCGCTACGGAGAGAAGGTGTCGATCACCTACCGCCAGCGCGAGCCGGGCGCGATCGTCATCGATTTCGTTGTAGGCTGAGCTTCGTCGACGCCGCGCGACAGACGTGTGCGCACGCGCCGGCTTCACCTGGCCTGTAGATGCCGTCGTCTCCCGATCCCGACCTGACGCGCTCCGCACGCGAGCGACGAGACGCGCAACTCGCCCGAGGCGAGCGGCCGCGGTTCCTCGATCTGCGTCAGCTGTCGTTCCCACCCGGCGCCATCGCCTCGATCGGGCACCGAGCGAGCGGCCTGCTGCTGGCGCTGGCCACGCCGGCTGCGGCATGGACGCTCTGGCTGTCGGTGAGCAGTGCGGCAGGCTTTGCCGAGGTGGCGGCCTGGGCGCGACGTCTTCCAGTGCGCCTGGCGCTGGCGCTGCTGCTGGCGGCACTCGCCTTCCACCTGCTCGCCGGCCTGCGCCATCTGCTGCTGGACATCGGCGTCGGCGCGTCGCTGCGTGCGGCGCGTGCCAGCGCCCGGGTCACTCTGGCCGCCGCCGGCGTGGCGCTGCTGGCTGGGGGCGTCTGGATGCTGCGATGAGGCTGCTGAGCGGGCTGCGTGCCTGGACCGTGCAGCGTCTTTCGGCGCTGCTGCTGACGCCGCTCGTGCTGTGGATGGGCGGCCGCCTGCTGTACGCGCCGCCGGTCGACCATGCGCAGTGGCGTGCGCTGCTGGCGGATCCGGCAGCCAACGTGGCGGTCGCCGGCTTGTTCGCGGCGCTCATCGCCCATGCATGGGTCGGTCTGCGCGACGTCGTGCTCGACTACGTGCACGCTCGGGTGCTGCGGGCGGCGCTGCTCGGCGCCGTCGCCGTCGGGCTGGCGGCTACCGGTACGGTCGCGGCGCTGGCACTGGTCGTGGCGCAGGCACGCTGAGGCGGGTCGCTTGAAGTTCGCCATCTATCGCTTCCATCCCGAGCGCGACGCGCGTCCGCGCATGCAGGACGTCGAGATCGATCCGGCACCGACCGACCACATGCTGCTCGACCTTCTTCTGCGCCTGCGGACGATCGACGACAGCCTTGCGTTCCGCCGCTCCTGCCGTGAAGGCGTGTGCGGCTCCGACGCGATGAACATCAACGGACGCAACGGGCTGGCCTGCGTCACGCCGCTGTCCGGACTGAAGGAACCGGTCGTGCTGCGGCCGCTGCCCGGCTTCCCGGTGGTGCGCGACCTGATCGTCGACATGACGCAGTTCTTCGCCCACTACCACTCGGTGCGACCGTACCTGGTCAACGACGAGCCGGCGCCGGAGCGCGAACGGCTGCAGAGCCCGGCCGAGCGCGCGCAGCTCGACGGACTGTACGAGTGCATCATGTGCGCCTGCTGCAGCGCCTTCTGCCCGCCTTACTGGTGGAACCCGGACAAGTACATCGGTCCGGCGGGGCTGCTGCAGGCCTACCGTTTCATCGCCGACAGCCGCGACCGGGCCACCGGTGAGCGGCTCGACTTCCTCGACGACGTATACCGGCTGTACCGCTGCCGCACGATCATGAACTGCACCGAGGTCTGCCCGAAGGGGCTGAGTCCGTCGCGAGCGATCGAGCGAATCCGCACCCGCCTGCTCGGCGAGGCGTTCTGAGCCGGCGACCCGATCCTGCACAGCCGGGGATATCGGGGTGACGGCAGAAGGCGCACGCATCGAATTCCTGCTTGCCCGCGACGGCCGCCCGGCGACGGTTGCGTGGGTCAGGCGCACGCTGTCGATCTACCGCGAGGCGCTGCGCAGCGGCTACGGTGCTGCCTACCGGCGGCAGCTGGTCGAGTCGTGCTGCGATTTCCGCCGCTGGCTGCGGTCACAGCCCGGTGCTGCGGTCGGCTGAACACGGCCCGCCGGCATCGGCGGTATATCGAGCGGCTAGAGGCGTTCCGCGACGGCTCCGTGCCCGAGCAGGATCGTCAGCAGCAGCGACGAATCGGCACGCGCGTGCAGCGCGTGAGGCTCGCCGCCGGCAAGGTAGATGAGATCTCCGGGCCGAAGGACACGCACCGAGCCGCGCGCAGTGAACTCGATCTCGCCCTCGATGCACTGCACGGTGATCTCGCCCGGCACGCGGTGCTCGCGCAGGTTCGAGCCGGCGCGCAGCACGAGCCGGTTGACTTCGAGCGCGTCGCTCTTGATCAAGGTCTCCGACCGCGACGCGGCCAGCCGTTCGCCGAGCGGCATCACCGAAATCACGTCGCCCGATTCCGCATGCTTCAAGGCCATCGACACCTCCGTGGGCGGGATATGCCGGGATCCTAGCGCCACCGGCATGCGCCAGGCGTTCATGCGCCGGAGCCGAACCGTGCCCAGTGACCGGCGTCGATCTCCGTCGGGGTCGCGGCGGCCGGCGCGGCGAGCGCCTGCCGCTGCAGCGGCTCGAAGCGGCCGCTGTCGGCATCGAGCACCAGCACCTGGCCGTCCTCGATCACGTAGTACCAGCCGTGCAGGAAGAGCTTCCCCTCCTGCACGTGGCGCGCCACCATCGGGTAGCTCATCAGCCGCTCGAGCTGGATGACGATCGAGCGCTGCTCGACGCGGCGCAGTTCGCCGGGCGAGCCGCCGTCGGGCAGCGCGGCGCCGCGGGCCAGTTCGAGCCAGGCGCGCAGGTGCGTGGCCTCCGGCGGCGGCTCGTCGTACAGGCCGCGGATGGCGCCGCAGTGGCTGTGGCCGCAGACGATGATGTTCTGCACCTTCAGCTGCAGCACCGCGAACTCGATCGCCGCGGCGGTGCCGTGAAAACCCGCCGACATGTCCCATGGCGGCACCAGGTTGCCGACGTTGCGGGCGATGAAAAGCTCCCCCGGCCCGCAGTCCATCAGCGCGTAAGGCACGATGCGCGAGTCGGAGCAGCCGATGAACAGCGTCTTCGGATGCTGGCCTTCTTCGACCAGCCGGCGATAGCTCTTCTCGTAGCGCGGGAAGAACTGCTTCTCGAAGCGCGACAGCCGCAGCAGCAGTTCGTTGCGCTCCGGCATCGCCTCGCCCCAGGCGGCCTACTGCACCAGCGGCGTGTCGGCCTGCTCCAGCGAGACGCCGGCGAGGTGCGCTTCGCCGGCCAGCACCAGCAGGTACTGGCGCAGCGCGGTGGCGAAGGCCTGCTGGCGCAGCGACTGCGCCACCGCGGCGCGGACCTCGTCGAACGGCGGCGACATGCCGGCCTGCCGCTCGAGCACCTCGACCACGTGCAGGCCGAATCGGCTGCGCACCAGCCGTGGCAGCACGCCGACCGCCGGCTGGCCGTAGACCTCGCGCGCGAACTCGGGCGCACAGTCGGCGGCGGTGAGCCAGCCGAGCGCACCGCCGTCGGCGCCGCTGGGACAGTTGGACAGTTCGCGGGCGGCGGCGGCGAAGCGGTCGGCGTCGCCGACCGTCTCGCCGCGGTCGCGCGAGCGCAGGTCGATCAGGCAGGCTTCGGCGCGCCGGCGCAGGGCCTCCAGATCGACGCCGGGCGTGACTGCGAACAGGACATGGCGCAGCCTCGCCCGCTCGCCCACCGCATAGCGGCCGGCGTGCGCGGCGTAGTGGCGGCGGCAGGCGTCCTCGTCCGGCTCCGGCACGGCCAGTTCGCGGTCGAGCAGGGCCTCGATCGCCGCGCTGGCCGCCTCGCTGATCGCGCCGGCGACCGGTGGCGGATCGTCGGCGGCGAGCAGGCCGGCACGGATCGCCGCCTGCCGCAGCAGTTCGGTGCAGGCGCGCTGGCGCAGCTCGCCCGGCGCCAGCACTTCGCTTTCGCCTGCCAGCGCGACGCCGTTTACCTGCGCGCCGGCCCCGTCGGCAGCCTGCAGCGGACTCACGTCGCGCTCCCCGGCTGGTTCTGGCCGGTCGGCACGTTCAGTCGGCGCGAGCGCACCACCTGGTAGGGACGGAACAGGTAGGCCACCGAGGCGAAGCCGCTCCACACGTGCACCAGGCGGCTGAACGGAAACAGCAGGAAGATCGTCATGCCCAGCAGCATGTGGGCGATGAAGTGCCACTGGATGCCGGCGATCACGCTCGGATCGGGGCGCAGCGTGGCGATGCCCTGCAGGTACGAGGCCAGCGCGATCATGGTCTGTGGGTCGGAGACGTGGCTGAGCGAGGTCGGCAGCGTCGCCAGGCCGAGCGCCAGCTGCACCCACAGGATGATCAGGATCGCCAGGTCCGTGCGGTGGCTGGTCAGGCGGATGCGCGGGTCGAACAGGCGCCGGTGCAGCAGCATCGACAGGCCGACGAAGCACGCCAGTCCGGCGATGCCGCCGGCGACCACTGCCAGCAGCTGCTTCTGCGAGGCGGTCATGACGACCTCGTAGACCGAGTGCGGCGTCAGCTGGCCGAACAGGTGGCCGAAGAACAGGAACAGGATGCCGCCGTGGAACAGGTTGCTGCCGATGCGCAGCTGCCGCGCCCGCAGCATCTGCGACGAGTCGCTCTTCCACGTGTACTGGTCGCGGTCGAAGCGCGCCAGGCTGCCCATCAGGAACACCCCCAGGCAGATGTAGGGGTAGACGACGAAGACGAAGGTGTGCAGGGCGTTCATGCGCTTGCTCCTCGGGCGGCGGCGGGCGGCGCCGTTTTGGCGGGTCGGACGATATGGATGGGCTGCGGCTCGCTCGGCCGCGACTGGCCGCGGCTGTCGCAGCCGCCGAAGGCCTCGGGCTCGGCCCAGGACTCGTCGAGCGGCGGCTCGGCGGCCAGTTCGACGCGTTCGGCGCGCTCGCCGGCCAGCTCCAGCACGGCGGCCAGCACGCCGGCGTACGGGCTGCGACGCTCGGCCAGCGCGCTGAAGATCGCCCGCACGATGTGCGCCGTCTCGCGCAGGAACTCGCGCGCCTGCTGCTGCGGCTGCGTGCTGGCGAACTCCAGCACCACCGGCAGGTAGTCGGGCAGTTCGCCGGCGGTCATCTGCAGGCCGGCGCGCTCGTAGGTCTGCGCCAGGTCGACCATCGCCTGGCCGCGGTCGCGGCTGTCGCCGTGCACGTGCTCGAACAGGTGCAGGGCGGTGCGGCGGCCGCGGTCGAACAACTCGACGTACTCGCTCTCGGTGCGGATGGCGTCGGCGGTGGCCAGGCGTGCGGCCAGCGCGTCGAGTTCGGCCAGGCGCGCCGGCTCGAGCGCGCCTTGCTCGCGCAGCGCCTGCGCCAGCGCCGGTGCCAGGCCGCGCAGTTCGGCGTCCGGGTAGCGCAGCAGCCAGGCCAGCGCGCGCAGCGTGCGGCACATCTTCGGCGGTTGGGGGGTGAAGATTGCCATCGTCACACCGTCGCCTTGATCGGGATGGTCCGCTTCTTCTCGCTGCCGAACAGGCTCGTTTCGGTCACCCCTTCGCTGCAGCCGTTGCCGAACGAGAAGCCGCAGCCGCCGCGCACGTTGAAGGCGTTCTCGGCGTACTCGCGGTGGGTGGTCGGGATGACGAAGCGGTCCTCGTAGTTGGCGATCGCCATCACCCGGTACATCTCCTCGACCTCGGCGCGGGTGAGCCCGACGCGCTCGAGCACCGCCGGCTGTTCGACGCCGTCTACATGGCGGCTGCGCATGAAGGCGCGCATCGCCAGCATCCGCTCCAGCGCGCGTGCCACCGGTTCCTCGTCGCCGGCGGTCAGCAGGTTGGCCAGGTACTTCAGCGGGATGCGCAGGCTGCGCACGTCCGGCAGCTCGCCGTTCACGCCGATCTCGCCGGCCTGCGCGCGCGCCGTCACCGGCGACAGCGGCGGGATGTACCAGACCATCGGCAGCGTCCGGTACTCGGGGTGCAGCGGCAGCGCCACCCGCCAGTCGACCGCCATCTTGTAGACCGGCGATAGCTTGGCCGCCGCCAGCCACGCCTCCGGAATGCCGTCGGCGCGCGCCTGCTCGATCACCCGCGGGTCATTGGGGTCGAGGAAGATGCCGAGCTGCGCCGAGTACAGGTTGGCGTCGTGCTCGGTCGCCGCCGCCTCCTCGATCCGGTCGGCGTCGTACAGCAGCACGCCGAGGTAGCGGATGCGGCCGACGCAGGTCTCCGAGCAGACGGTCGGCTGGCCGGCCTCGATGCGCGGGTAGCAGAAGATGCACTTCTCGGCCTTGCCGCTCTTCCAGTTGTAGTAGATCTTCTTGTACGGGCAGCCGGAGACGCACATCCGCCAGCCGCGGCACTTGTCCTGGTCGATCAGCACGATGCCGTCTTCCTCGCGCTTGTAGATCGAGCCGGACGGGCACGACGCGACGCACGCCGGGTTCAGGCAGTGCTCGCACAGCCGCGGCAGGTACATCATGAAGGTGTTCTCGAACTGGCCGTAGATCTCCTTCTGCACGTCGTCGAAGTTGCGGTCCTTCGAGCGCTTGGCGAACTCGCCGCCGAGGATCTCCTCCCAGTTCGGCCCCCACTCGATCTTCTCCATGCGCTGGCCGGTGATCAGGCTCCTCGGCCGCGCGGTCGGCGCCGCCTTCATCTCCGGCGCCGAGTGCAGGTGCTCGTAGTCGAAGGTGAACGGCTCGTAGTAGTCGTCGATCTCCGGCAGATTGGGATTGGCGAAGATCTTCATCAGCAGCTGCCACTTGCCGCCCTGGCGCGGCACGATGCTGCCGTCGCCCTTGCGGACCCAGCCGCCGTTCCACTTGTCCTGGTTCTCCCATTCCTTGGGATAGCCGATGCCGGGCTTGGTCTCGACGTTGTTGAACCAGGCGTACTCGACGCCGGGCCGGCTGGTCCAGACGTTCTTGCAGGTGACGCTGCAGGTGTGGCAACCGATGCACTTGTCGAGGTTCAGCACCATGCCGATCTGTGCGCGTACTTTCATGACGCCTCCCGCAGAGCCGCCTCAAGGGAGGCGAGCGCCCCCTCGGGGGGCAGCGAACGAATGTGAGCGTGGGGGTTCATAGACTTGACTCCGTTTCGATCGGTGGCAGGTCAGGGGTTCTCGCCCTGCGACTGGTAGGCCTGTGCCAGGTGGTCGTCACGCGGCGTGTCGAGCCAGTCGACCTTCTTCATCTTGCGCACCACCACGAACTCGTCGCGGTTGGTGCCGATCGTGCCGTAGTAGTTGAAGCCGTAACTCAGCTGCGCGTAGCCGCCGATCATGTGCGTCGGCTTGGTGACGATGCGGGTGACCGAGTTGTGGATGCCGCCGCGCACACCGGTGATCTCCGAGCCCGGCGTGTTGATGATCTTCTCCTGCGCGTGGTACATCAGCGTCATGCCGGGATTGACCCGCTGGCTGACCACCGCGCGGGCGGCGATCGCGCCGTTGATGTTGAACAGCTCCACCCAGTCGTTGTCCTCGATGCCGGCCTTCTTCGCATCGTCCTCCGACAGCCAGATCACCGGCCCGCCGCGATTGAGCGTCAGCATCATCAGGTTGTCGCTGTAGGTGGAGTGGATGCCCCACTTCTGGTGCGGCGTGATGAAGTTCAGCAGGATCTCCGGGTTGCCGTTCGGCTTGATGTTGTGGATGCCCGAGGTGGCCTTCAGGTCGACCGGCGGCCGGTAGCTGGAGAAGCCCTCGCCGAAGGCGATCATCCACGGGTGGTCCTGGTAGAACTGCTGCCGGCCGGTGATGGTCCGCCACGGGATCAACTCGTGCACGTTGGTGTAGCCGGCGTTGTACGAGACCTTCTCGCTCTCCAGCCCCGACCAGGTCGGCGACGAGATGATCTTGCGCGGCTGCGCCACCACGTCGCGGTAGCGGATCTTTTCGTCCTCGCGGTGCAGCGCCAGGTGCGCGTGCTCGCGGCCGGTGATCTTCGAAAGCGCCTCCCAGGCCTTCACCGCCACGTGGCCGTTGGTCTCCGGCGCCAGCTGCAGGATCACCTCGCAAGCGTCGACGTCGCTGACGATCTTCGGCCGGCCCTCGTCGTCGATGCCGTTCAGGTCGCCGAGCTGCTGCACCTCGGTCTGGGTGTTCCAGGCGATGCCCTTGCCGCCGTTGCCGACCTTCGCCATCAGCGGCCCGAGCGAGGTGAAGCGCCTGTAGACGGCCGGGTAGTCGCGCTCGACCACCGCGATCTGCGGCGCGGTCCTGCCCGGCACCAGGTCGCAGTGGCCCTTCTTCCACTCCTTCACGTCGAGCGGCTGCGCCAGCTCGGTCGGCGTGTCGTGCATCAGCGGCGTCAGCACCACTTCCTTTTCGACGCCGAGATGGCCGACGCAGACCTCGCTGAAAGCCTTGGCGAAGCCCTTGTAGATCTCCCAGTCGGAGCGCGCCTGCCACACCGGATCGACCGCCGCCGACAGCGGGTGGATGAACGGGTGCATGTCGCTGGTATTCAGGTCGTTCTTCTCGTACCAGCTGGCCGTCGGCAGCACGATGTCGGAGTACAGGCAGGTGGTGCTCATGCGGAAGTCGAGCGTCACCAGCAGGTCGAGCTTGCCCTCCGGCGCCTGGTCGTGCCACCTGACCTCGGCCGGCTTGGCGTCGCCGTCGCCGAGATCCTTGCCTTGCACGCCGTTCTCGGTGCCGAGCAGGTGCTTGCAGAAGTACTCGTGACCCTTGCCGCTCGAGCCGAGCAGGTTGCTGCGCCAGACGAACAGGTTGCGCGGCCAGTTCTGCGGCGCGTCCGGATCCTCGCAGCTCATCTCGAGACTGCCGTCCTTCAGCGCCCGCACCACGTAGTCCTTCGGCTCCATGCCGGCGGCCTGCGCGTCGCGCACCAGCTGCAGCGGATTGGTCTTCAGCTGCGGCGCGCTCGGCAGCCAGCCCATCCGCTCGGCGCGCACGTTGTAGTCGATCATGCTGCCGCCGAAGGCCTTGCGGTCGGCCAGCGGCGACAGGATCTCCTCGACGCCCAGCTTCTCGTAGCGCCACTGGTCGGTGTGGGCGTAGAAAAACGAGGTCGAGTTCTGCTGCCGCGGCGGCCGGATCCAGTCGAGCGCGAAGGCCAGCGCCGTCCAGCCGGTCTGCGGCCGCAGCTTCTCCTGACCGACGTAGTGCGCCCAGCCGCCGCCGGACTGGCCGACGCAGCCGCACAGCATCAGCAGGTTGATCACGCCGCGGTAGTTCATGTCGGCGTGGTACCAGTGGTTCATCGCCGCGCCGATGATGATCATCGACTTGCCGCGCGTCTTCTCGGCGTTCTCGGCGAACTGGCGCGCGACGGTGATGACCTGATCGCGCGGCACGCCGGTGATCGCCTCCTGCCAGGCCGGCGTGTAGCTGGCGTTGTCGTTGTAGTCCTTGGCGCCGCCGCCGAGGCCGCGGTCGATGCCGAACTGGGCCGCCTGCAGGTCGAACACGGTGGCGACCAGCACCTCGGCGCCGTCGGCCAGGCGCAGGCGCGCCGCCGGCACGCGGACGCGGTTCAGCTCACCGTTCTGCGGGTTGTTCGGGAAGTGCGGCGTCACGGTGCCGGCGAAGTAGGGCAGGGCGACCTCGACCACCTCGTGCGCCGGCGCCTTGCCGTCCTCCAGCAGCGACAGCTTCAGCTTGACGGTGGCGCCGTCGCGGCCGTCCTTGTCCTCGAGGTTCCACTTGCCGGCATCGTCGCGGCCCTCGGCGCCCCAGCGGAAGCCGATCGAGCCGTTCGGCGGCACCACGCGGCCGGTGGTGTCGAGGGCGACCGTCTTCCACTCCGGGTTGTTGGCCTGGCCGAGCTTGTCGGAGAAGTCGCTGGCGCGCAGGTAGCGGTCGGGCGCCAGCACGGTGCTGCCGTCGGCAAGCGTCTGCTGCTTCAGCAGCAGCAGCAGCGGCAGGTCGGTGTAGCGGCGCGCGTAGTCGTCGAAGTAGGGCGCACGGCGGTTGAAGTAGAACTCCTTCATCACCACGTGACCCATCGCCATCGCCAGCGCCGCGTCGGTGCCCTGCTTCGGGTGCATCCACAGGTCGGCCAGCTTGGCGACCTCCGAGTAGTCGGGCGTCACCGCCACCGTCTTGGCGCCCTTGTAGCGGACCTCGGTGAAGAAGTGCGCGTCGGGGGTGCGCGTCTGCGGCACGTTGCTGCCCCAGGCGATGATGTAGGTCGAGTTGTACCAGTCGGCCGATTCCGGCACGTCGGTCTGCTCGCCCCAGACCTGCGGGCTCGACGGCGGCAGGTCGCAGTACCAGTCGTAGAAGCTCATGCACACGCCGCCGATCAGCGACAGGTAGCGGCTGCCGGCGGCGTAGCTGACCATGCTCATCGCCGGGATCGGCGAGAAGCCGACCACGCGGTCGGGTCCGTGCTTCTTGATCGTGTAGACGTTGGCGGCGGCGACCAGCTGGTTGACTTCCTCCCAGCTCGAGCGCACGAAACCGCCCATGCCGCGCACCTTCTGGTAGTCGCGGCGGGCGGCCGGGTCCTCGACGATGCTGGCCCAGGCGTCGACCGGGTTCTTGGCCACTTTCAACGCCTCGCGCCAGCGCTTGATCAGGCGGCCGCGCACCATCGGGTACTTCAGCCGGTTGGCGCTGTACAGGTACCAGGAGTAGCTGGCGCCGCGGGCGCAGCCGCGCGGCTCGTGGTTCGGCAGGTCGGCGCGGGTGCGCGGGTAGTCGGTCTGCTGCGTCTCCCAGGTGACGATGCCGCCCTTGACGTAGATCTTCCAGGAGCACGAGCCGGTGCAGTTCACGCCGTGCGTCGAGCGCACGATCTTGTCGTGCGCCCAGCGGTTGCGGTAGGCATCCTCCCAGGTGCGGTCCTCGCCGGTGGCCAGCCCGTAGCCGTTGGCGAAGGGCTCCTTCGGAACCGAGAAGTGCAGCAGGCGGTCGAGAAAGTGACTCATCAGTGTCTCCGCAGGGGGGATTTCACGGGTTCTTCACGTAGGCGTCTTTGCGCAGGTAGAACCACCAGTTCAGCACCAGGCACAGCGCGTAGAAAGCGGCGAAGCCGTACATCGCCACCTGCGGCGTACCTGCCTTGATCTGCTCGCCGATCACCACCGGCGCGACGAAGGCGCCGTAGGCGGCCACCGCCGAGGTCCAGCCGAGCACCGGACCGGCCTGGACGCGGTCGAAGATGACGCCGATGGTGCGGAAGGTCGAGCCGTTGCCGATGCCGCTGGCGGCGAACAGCACGATGAACAGCAGCAGGAACGGCAGGAAGTACTGCTCCGGGGTGGCCGAGCCGTAGGCCAGCATCATCACGTAGCCGACGGCGACCGACGCCGCGACCATCACCACCGAGATCACCTGGGTGACGATCGAGCCGCCCACCTTGTCCGAGATCCAGCCGCCGACCGGCCGGATCGCGGCGCCGACGAACGGGCCGATCCAGGCGTAGGCGAAGGCCGACGGCGCGTTCGGGTTCTTCAGCGTGTGGGTCATCACGCCGTCCGCGCCGGGCACGTGGCTGACGCCGAAGATCACGGCGATCGACAGCGGCAGCGCCATCGAGAAGCCGATGAACGAGCCGAAGGTGACGATGTACAGGACCGTCATCGACCAGGTGTGCTTGTCGCGGAAGATGGCGAACTGCTTGGCGATGTTCTCCTTCATCGGGCCGAAGGCGGCGAGCTTCATCACCAGCAGCGCCAGGCCGATGTCGAGCGGGATCGCCACCCACATGCTGAGCAGGCCCAGGCCGGTGGGCGCCGGCAGGTACAGGTACAGCACGAAGATCGCCGGCACGAAGGCCAGCGTGTACAGGTAGGTGACCTTGAGGAACGCGACGATCGGATGGCCGGCCGCCGGCGTGACCGTCTTCAGGTTGTTCATCCCCCACCAGCACAGCACCGACAGCGGCACCAGCGATAGCACCCAGGCGAAGCCGGCGTTCTGGATCCAGGTCGGCGTGCCGGCGGCGATCTTGCCCAGGATCCAGCCGCTGTCCTTCAGCAGCACCTTCGGCTCGCCGCCGAGGGCGCCGAACAGCCCCACCGTCATCACCAGCGGGATGACGATCTGCATGGTGGTGACGCCGAAGTTGCCGATGCCGGCGTTGATGCCCAGCGCCGTGCCCTGCAGCCGCTTCGGGAAGAAGGTGCTGATGTTCGACATCGAGCTGGCGAAGTTGCCGCCGCCGACACCCGACCAAAGCGCCAGCAGCTGGAACACCCACAGCGGCAGGTCGGGGTGCTGCAGGGCGATGCCGGTGCCGATCGCCGGCGACAGCAGCATCGCGGTGGTCAGGAAAATGGTGTTGCGGCCGCCGGCGATGCGGATGAAGAACGACGCCGGGATGCGCATCGTCGCGCCGGAGATGCCGGCGATGGCGGTCAGCGTGAACAGCTCGGCCTGGCTGAAGGGGAAGCCCAGGTTGAGCATCTGCACGGTGATGATCCCCCACATGCCCCAGACGGCGAAGGCGCACAGCAGCGCTGGCACCGACAGGGCGAGGTTGCGGTAGGCGATCTTCTTGCCGGTCGACTCCCAGAAGGCGTCGTCTTCCGGACGCCAGTCGGCGATGTCGCCGCTGCCCAGGCGCGGGCTGGCGGCGGTCGGTTGTGCGGCGGCCATGTGTTCTCCCTCGGTTTGGTTGGCGTGCGCGGTCTCAGCCCTTGACGCTGAAGGCCTGCGCGTGCGGACCGATCACCTCGTACTTGCGTACCTCGGTCCAGTACATCCAGATCAGCGAGACCCAGACCACGCCGTACATCAGCATGAAGGCGGTCGAGCGCACGCCGGTCAGGTCGAGCAGCGCGCCGAACATGATCGGCAGCATGAAGCCGCCCAGCCCGCCGGCCAGCCCGACGATGCCGGAGATGGTGCCGATGTTGGTCGGGTAGTCGTCGGAGATGTACTTGAAGACGCTCGCCTTGCCGATCGCCCAGGCGATGCCGAGCACGAACATCAGGAAGGTGAAGGTCCAGACGTTGTGCGCCAGCGTGAAGGTGACCGGCCCGTCGACCGTCTGCACGGTGTAGCTGGTCGACGGGTAGGACAGAAGGAACAGGCAGATCCAGCTGGCCCACATCACCCACCAGCTGACGCGGTGCGCGCCCCACTTGTCGCTCATCCAGCCGCCGATGGCGCGCAGCACGCCGCCGGGCAGCGAGAAGCAGGCCGCCAGCAGGGCGGCAATGCGGATGTCGAGCCCGAACTCGCCGACGTAGTAGTTGACCATCCACAGCGACAGCGCGACGTAGCCGCCGAAGACGATCGAGTAGTACTGGCTGTACTTCCACACCTTCGGGTCGGCCAGCACCTCGAGCTGGCGGCGGTAGGTGATGTGGCCGGGGATCAGGTGCTTCGGGTCGCTGTAGGTGAACGTGTAGAAGACGATCGCCATCACCAGCATCGACACCGCGTACACCTGCGGCACCATCGTCCAGCCGTAGGCGACCAGCAGCACCGGCGCGACGAACTTGGTGACCGCGGCGCCGGCGTTGCCGGCACCGAAGATGCCCATCGCGAAGCCCTGCTGGTTGCGGTCGAACCAGCGTGCCACGTACGGCGTGCCGACCGAGAACGAGCCGCCGGCCAGGCCGACGAACAGGCCGATCGCCAGGAAGTGCCAGTAGGCGGTGGCGTACTGCATCAGCCAGATCGGCAGCACCGTCGACAGCATCAGCACGAAGAAGACGATGCGGCCGCCGAACTTGTCGGTCCACATGCCCAGCGGCACGCGGATCAGCGAGCCGGTGAGCACCGGCGTGGCGGTCAGCAGCCCGAACTGGGTGGCGTTCAGATCGAGCATCTTCTTGATCGGGATGCCGATCACCGCGAACATCATCCAGATCGCGAAGCACACCGTGAAGGCGAGTGTGCTGAAGATCACCACCGACCACTGTTTGGTCTTCAGTCCCGGTCCGGCGGGCGTGCTGCCCGCATTGCCTGCCGCCATCTGCTCCTCCGTCGGCGCTGTCCCGATGTCCGGGCGTCAACGTAGGCGTCAGGGTCTTGCCGCAGGATGACGCAGATCAAGCTCCGCCGGTGGCCTGTGCGAGGGAGGAATGCGGTGCTATTGCTTTCGGGGTAGGGTGTCGCCGTCGATCGGGGCAGGCCGCTTGACGTGCGTCAGCGGCGCGGCCGGGGCGGCCGCTATCGTTGCCCGGCCGCAATCGGAGCCGGTGGAGCAGCCAGGTGAGTGTGCTGAAGCGGATGTGGACGCAGTCGATCCTGATGCGGGTCGGCGTGGCGCTGGGCGTGGTGACGCTGATCGCGCTGGCGGTGATTCTCGTCGCCACCCTGTTCACCGAGCAGTCCACCGGCAAGGCGGGCGCGATCAATGTCGCCGGGTCGCTGCGCATGCAGTCCTACTCGATGGCCACCCGCGTCGCCAGCCTGCCCGAGGCTGCCGGCGACGGCCGGACGGCGGCGCTCGATGCGATCGACGGATTCGAGGCGCGCCTGCACAGCCCGATGCTGGTCGACGCGCTGCCGAAGGACGCCGATGCCGAACTGCGCCGCGCCTACGCGGGCATCGTCGACAAATGGCAGGACAGTGTCCGGCCGCTGGCGCGCGCCGCCATCGCCGATGCGGCGATGCGGCCGGAGTTCCTCGCCGTGATCGACCGCTTCGTCGCCCGCATCGACGAGTTCGTCGTGCTGCTGGAGCGCGACGCCGAGGCGCGCATCCAGGGGCTGCGGCTTTGGCTCGGCATCGCCTTCCTCGTGATCTTCGCGCTGGTGATCACCGCCATCTCGCTGCTGCAGGTGGAGGTCTTCCAGCCGCTGTCGGAACTGCTGCGCTCGGCGCGGGCGGTGCGCACCGGATCGTTCAGGGCGCGGGTGAACGCCACCGGGCCGGACGAGATGGGCCAGCTCGGGCAGGCGTTCAACTCGATGGTCGAGCAGCTGGCGCGGCTGTACGGCTCGCTCGAGAAGCAGGTCGCCGAGAAGACCGCCGACCTGGAGCGGAAGAACCGCTCGCTGTCGCTGCTGTACGAGACCACGCGGCTCTTGTCGGAGAAGCCGCTCGATGCGCAGACGCTGCAGTCGGTGCTGACCAGCCTCAGCCGCTCGGTGGGCGCCGAGGCGGCGGTGATCTGCGCCCGCCACGCCGGCTGCGCGCGCGGCCAGCCGCTGGCGGGCGACGAGGCGCTGCGCGCCGATCTGTACGACCGCGACCGCTGCGCGAACTGCATCAGCGACGGCCGGCTCGGCTCGCGCACCGAGACGACCGAACGCGGCGAGCAGCGCATCGTCAACGTGCCGCTGCTCGACGGCGGCGTCACCTACGGCGTGATGCCGCTGCGGATGCCGCCGGGCCGGGCGATGGAGGCGTGGCAGCTGGAGCTGGCGCAGACGATCGGCCGCCACGTCGGCGCGGCGCTGGCCGCCGCCGAGCGTCGCGAGGAGCACCAGCGGCTGTCGCTGCTGGAGGAGCGTTCGGCGATCGCCCGCGAGCTGCACGATTCGCTGGCGCAGTCGCTTTCGTACACCAAGATCCAGCTGACGCGGCTGTCGGCGCTGCTGGATGCCGACGGCAGGCCACACGCGGCACAGGTGGTGCTCGACGAGCTGCGCGAGGGGGTGTCGAGCGCCTACCGTCAGCTGCGCGAGCTGCTGACCACCTTCCGCATGAAGGTCGGCGGCGCCAGCTTCGACGCCGCGCTGCGCGAGGTCATCGCCGACTGCGAGCGGCGCGCCGGACTGCCGGTGCGGGTCGATGGCGAGCTGGCCGGGCTGGAACTGTCGGCCAACGCGCAGATCCATGTGCTGCAGATCGTCCGCGAGGCGCTGACCAACATCGAGAAGCACGCGCGCGCGCGCGCGGTGAGCGTCGGGCTGCAGCGCCAGCCCGACGGCGGCTTCAGCGTCGAGATCGAGGACGACGGCGTGGGCATTGCCAGCGGGACGTCGCCGGCGCAGCACTTCGGGCTCGACATCATGCGCGACCGGGCGGCGCTGCTCGGCGGCTCGGTCGAGATCGGCCGCCGCCGCGACCGCGGCACGCGCGTGACGCTGCGGGTGCCGGCCCGGCCGCCGGCCGCCGCTGCGGCGCCGGCTGCGCGGGCCGGGGAAACGAGCGGGGAGACGGTCTGACCATGGACGGCCGCAGCACGGTCCTGGTCGTCGACGACCATCCGCTGTTCCGCAAGGGGGTGGTCCAGCTGCTGGCGATGGAGCCGACCATCGCGGTGGTCGGCGAGGCCGGCAGCGGCGCGCAGGCGATGGCGCTGGCGCAGCAGCACGAGCCGGATCTCATCCTGCTCGACCTGAACCTGAAGGCCGAGAACGGCCTCGACATCCTGGCGGCGCTCAAGGCGGAGGATCCGTCGCGGCGGGTGGTGATGCTGACCGTGTCGGATGCCGCCGACGACCTGATGGGGGCGATCCGCGCCGGCGCCGACGGCTACCTGCTCAAGGACATGGAGCCCGAGCAGCTGCTCGACCGGGTGCGGGCGTCGCTGGCAGGCGAGACGGTGATCGGCGAGGCGCTGGCGGCGCGACTGGCCGGCGCATTGCGCCAGGAGGCGCAGGACGCCGCCGGCGTGCGGCGCGACCTGTCGCTGCTCACCGACCGCGAGCGGCAGGTGCTGCGCTGCCTGGCCGACGGGCAGAGCAACAAGCGGATCGCCCGCGCCCTGTCGATCACCGAAGGCACCGTCAAGGTCCACGTCAAGAACCTGCTGAAGAAACTGAACTTCCGCTCGCGGGTCGAAGCGGCGGTCTGGATGGCCCAGCAGGGGCAGTGATTTCCCGCGACCGGTTCAGGGTCGCACGGCGCCGCCTGGCACTCGCCGGCGGCGAGTGCTGGGTTGCATTCGGACTCCGTTTTCCGGACGATGCTGGCAGGCGTTTTGCTTGTCATCATCGGGACGGGCGCGGCCGCTGTGCGGCGCGTCGAGGATGTTGCTTGCGGAGGTGCACATGACGACGTCGGCCAATCTGCCTGTGGCGCGCCCGGCGATCTCGATCGCCGGCTTCAAGAACGTCTACCACGTGCCGCGCGTCGAGGAAGCGCTCAGCGGCCTGCAGGAGCTCGGTGCGGGCGCGAACGACGCGCTGAAGGCCACCTACGTGAAGATGATCCGGGCCGGCGGCCAGCGCTTCTCGATCAAGCCCTCGGCGCTGCCCGATATCGATGCACTGGTCGAGGAACTGCCCAACTTCGGGGCGCCGCTGGAGGACATCCGCCGCCAGCTGGCGCTGTGCCTGTCGAGCGACGATCCGCTCGACCTGGAGCCGATGCTGCTGCTCGGCGACCCGGGCATCGGCAAGACGCACTTCGCCCGCCGGCTGGCCAAGCTGCTCGGCACCGGCTACTCGTTCATCGGCATGAGCTCGCTGACGGCGGGGTGGATCCTGTCCGGTGCCTCGGCGCAGTGGAAGAACGCCAAGCCGGGCAAGGTCTTCGAATCGCTGGTGCATGGCGACTACGCCAATCCGGTGATCGTCGTCGACGAGATCGACAAGGCCGGCGGCGACGCCCAGTACGACCCGCTCGGCAGCCTGTACACGCTGCTCGAGCACGACACCGCGTGCGAGTTCGTCGACGAGTTCGCCGAGGTGCCGATCGACGCTTCCGACGTGGTCTGGATCGCCACCGCCAACGAGGCCCGCGCGATCCCCGAGCCGATCCTGAACCGCGTCAACGTCTACGAGATCGAGCCGCCGGATGCCGATGGCGCGCGGCGCATCGCCCGCGGCATCTACCGCGAGCTGCGCGACGAGCACAGCTGGGGCCAGCAGTTCCCGGCGGAACCGGCACAGTCGGTGATCGACAGGCTGGCGCAGCTGAAGCCGCGCGAGATGCGGCGGGTGCTGCTGGCGGCGTTCGGCAACGCCAAGCTGGCCGAGCGGCAGGAAGTGCTGGCCGATGATGTCAGCGCCGAGCGGGTCGCCCGCAAGCCGCGGATCGGCTTCTGAGGCGGTTTCAGCGCGGCTGCGCGGCGGCGACGCGGCGGTACACCGGGCCCCAGACCGGGTGGCCGACTTCCTTGTCGCCGAGGGTGAACCTCGGGTCGGCGGCGAAGGCGCCCTGGAAGCTCTCCTCGCATTCGGCGATCCGGTTGAAGGCGCAGGCGATGAAGGCGATGTACTTGTAGGCGACGGCGCGGTCGCGCGGATCGGCGAGCCCCTTGCCGAGCGCCTGCCGCAGGGCGGCCTCGGCACGGTCGAACGCGGCTTCCTCGTACAGCCGGATGCCGTCGACCAGCGCACGCTCGGCCGGTTGCAGGTAGAGCGCGGCGATGCTGGTGGTCGGCGTGCTCGCCGACGGTGGCGGTGACGGCGGCGCGAAGGTCTCGCAGCCGGCGAGCGCCAGCGCCAGCGCGACGGCGACCACGCCGCGCCGTGCCCAGGCGGGCTGCGAACTTGGCTTCGGAAACCGGCGACTCATCTCTGACTGGCCCTGCGCGACGAACCGAGCGTATCGCGCGCCGCGGTGCGCGGCCAATCGTACGAACTCATGCGGCAAACTGCCGCTGCCGGCTCGCTCAGAAGCGATGCCGCAGCGTCTGCTTCTCGCCGGCCCTGACCTCGACGCGCGCCTGCAGCGGCGGCGCGTCGCCGTTGCGCACCTCGATCGCGTACGAGCCGGGAGGCAGGCGAAGGCTGGTCAGCGGCGGCGAGACGCCGCGCGCTTCGCCGTCGACCAGCACCTCCCCCCACGGCGTGATCGCCAGCGAGACCAGCCCGTCGGACGGCGGCGCTGCCGCGATCGTCGCCGGCGGGCGGCGGCCCGCCGGGGCAGGCGGCGGCTTTGCCTCCGCAGGCGGCGGCTCGGCAGGCTGCGCGGCCTGGGGCGGCGCCGGCGCAGCCGGAGGGGGCTCGAACGCCACCGGTGGTGGCGGCGGCGCAGGCTCCTGCAGCGCCTGCCACCAGCCGCTGCCGATGGCCAGCAGCATCGCAGCGGCGAGGGCCAGCCACAGCGCCCGTCGCCGGCGCGCCGCTGGTGAGAACCGGCTGCCGGTCAGCGGTGCGTCGGCGTCCTGAGCATCCGGTTCGCGGTTGCCGGCAAAGGCGGCCAGGTCGTTGCGCAGATCGCCGGCGGTCTGGTATCGCGACTCGACGTCCTTGGCCAGCGCCTTGCCGATGATGCGGACCAGCTCAGGCGGCGCTTCCGGGCGCAGTTCCGCCACCGGGGTCGGCTCCTCGCTGACTAGCCTGGCCAGCAGCTGGTCGACGTTCGGCGCGTCGAAGGCGCGCTTGCCGGTGACCATCTCGTAGAGGATGGTGCCGAGCGAGAAGACATCGCTGCGCGCGTCGATGGCGGCGCCGCGCGCCTGCTCCGGCGACATGTAGTTCGGCGTGCCGACCAGCTGGGTGTGCTGCGCCGGATCCTGCTCGTGGCGCGGCAGCGCGACGCCGAAGTCGAGCACCTTCGGCTTCATCTCGCGCGACAGGAAGATGTTGCTCGGCTTGATGTCGCGGTGGATCAGGCCGCGCTTGTGCGCGTAGTGCACCGCGTCGGCGATGCGCGCCATCAGCGCCGCCGCCTGGCGCACGCCGAGCCGCGAGCCGCCGTACAGGTAATCGTGCAGGTCGCGGCCGTGCAGTCGCTCCATCGCGATGTAGGCCAGCGTGTCGGTGCGGCCGGCGTCGAACACGGTGACGATGTGCGGGTGGTTCAGGCCGGCGACCGCGCGCGCTTCCTTGATGAACTCGGCCTCGGTCCTGGCGCGCAGGCGCTCGCTGACGGCGAGCGGGATCGCCTTGATCGCCAGGTCGCGGCCGAGCACCGGGTCGTGCGCCGCGTAGACGACGCCGTTGGCGCCGCGGCCGATCTCGCCGACCACCGTGAAGCGGCCGATCGTCGCCGGCGGCGGCGTCAGCAGCGCCGCCGGATCGATGCCGGCGGAGACGGTCGACGAAGTCTGCATCGCGAAATTATCCCACCGGCATGGTGCCGTGGCTGGCTGCCGCGGCGGTGATGCTGCGTTGCCGGGCCGCCGACGCGATCGTCACCGCAAAGCCTGTGGCAGGTCAAACGCGACAGCGATCGGCGGTGGTGCCGAGGCGCTGGGGCCTACAATTTCGCGCCAACACATCGAACAACGACAGTCGCATCCGGGCGCAGGCGGGGGAAACGTGTTCAGCAAGCTGCTGCCGCGGGAAGGCAACTTCTTCGCGCTGTTCAACCAGCACGCCGACCACCTGGTCGAGGGCGCGCGGGCCTTCCTGGCGATGGTGCAGAACTACGGTGAAAGTGCCCAGCGCGAGCAGTACGCGGCGGTGGTCGACGCCGCCGAGCATGCCGCCGACAAGATCACCGCCGAGGTGCAGCGCAGTCTGCACCGGACCTTCATCACGCCGATCGACCGCGAGCAGATCCACAGCCTGATCAACGGCATGGACGACATCCTGGACCTGCTGCAGGACACCTGCGAAGTGATGTCGCTGTACGACCTGCGCCGCGTCGGCGCCGACGTGATGCAGCTCGCCGAGATCTCGGTGCGCTGCTGCGAGCGGGTGCAGGAGGTGGTCAGGCTGCTGGCCAACCTGAAGCAGGCCGACGTGACCCGGGCGGTGCTGAAGACCTGCGAGGAGATCGACCAGCTCGAATCGGACGCCGACCGGGTGATGCGCGGCGCGATGTCGCGGCTGTTCCGCGAGGAGCCCGACACGCGCGAGCTGATCAAGCTGAAGGCGGTCTACGAGCACCTCGAGTCGATCTCCGACCGCTGCGAGGACGTGGCCAACCTGGTCGAAGGCATCGTGCTCGAGCACTCCTGAGCCGGCGGCGGAGACGAACCGATGGAAGCGATGCCGATCGCCTTCTGGGTGGTCGTGATGCTGGTCGCGCTGGCGCTCGCGTTCGACTTCATGAACGGCTTC
The DNA here is from genome assembly GCA_016716275.1 of Burkholderiales bacterium. GTDB lineage: Bacteria > Pseudomonadota > Gammaproteobacteria > Burkholderiales > Burkholderiaceae_F > JADJWR01. Next base: position 582,778 of record JADJWR010000003.1, read on the forward strand.
CACGACGCGGCGAACTCGATCGCCACGGTGGTCTCCACCGGCGTGCTCAAGCCTTACCAGGCGGTGGCCTTCGCCGCCTTCTTCAACGTGGCGGCCGTCTTCGTCTTCGAGCTGAAGGTGGCGGCGACGGTGGGCAAGGGCATCGTCGAGCCGGGCGTCGTCGACCAGCACGTGATCTTCGGCGCGCTGATCGGCGCCATCGCCTGGAACGTCATCACCTGGTGGTACGGCATCCCGTCGAGCAGCTCGCACGCGCTGATCGGCGGCATCGTCGGCGCCACGCTGGCCAAGGCCGGTTTCGAGCCGCTGATCGCCGCCGGCATCCTGAAGACGGTGGCGTTCATCTTCATCTCGCCGACGATGGGCTTTCTGCTCGGCGCGGCGCTGATGGTCGGCGTGGCGTGGGCCTTCCGACGAACCTCGCCGCTGCGCGTCGACAACTGGTTCCGCCGCCTGCAGCTGGCATCGGCCGGGATGTACTCGCTCGGCCACGGCGGCAACGACGCACAGAAGACGATCGGCATCATCTGGCTGCTGCTGATCGCCGCCGGCCTGACCGACACCGGCGCCGCCCGGCCGCCGGGCTGGGTGATCTGGTCGTGCTACGTCGCCATCGGCCTCGGTACGCTGTTCGGCGGCTGGCGGATCGTCAAGACGATGGGTCAGCGGATCACCAAGCTGAAGCCGGTTGGCGGCTTCTGCGCCGAGACCGGCGGCGCGATCACGCTGTTCACCGCCACGATGATGGGCGTGCCGGTGTCGACCACGCACACCATCACCGGCGCGATCTTCGGTGTCGGCTCGGCGCGCAACGCCTCCGCCGTCCGCTGGGGGATGGCGCACCGCATCGTGCTGGCGTGGGTGCTGACGATCCCGGCCACCGCGCTGATCGCCGCGGCGTCGTATGCGCTGAGCTGGCTGGTCTTCTGAGGAAACCGGTCAGCCGCGCGAGAAGACGATCGACTCGCGCCGCAGCAGGCGGGCCTGCAGCCACAGGCAGGCGAGGGTGGCGGCGAGGCAGACCGCCGCCGGCAGCAGCAGGTGGGCGGCCGAAAGCGGCTCGCCGCGCAGCACCTTCATCAGCACGGTGAGCTGCGCCACCGACGGCACCCACAGCTGCCAGGCGGCGTCGCGAACGGTCAGGAAAACCGGCACCAGCGCCGAGAACTGCGCCGCCATCGCGATGTAGCTGACGTAGGTTTGCGCCTCCTTGAACGAGCGGCCGAAGGTCGCCGCCAGCATGTTCAGCGCCGCCATCAGGGCGGCGAACGGCAGCAGCACTGCGGCGAACAGCCCCACCTCGCGCCACTGCAGCTGCATCAGCGCCGACAGCGTCTCGTTGGCGACGAAGCGCATCGACACCATGAAGCCGAGCATGGTGAGCAGCACGATCACCGTCGAGTAGACCATCACCACCGCCCACTTGCCGGCGACCAGCGCGGTGGCGTCGACCGGGTTGGCGAGCAGCGGTTCGAGCGAGCCGCGCTCGCGCTCGCCGGCCGTGACGTCGATCGCCACCGACAGGGCGCCGAACACGGCGACGATCAGCGCCGCCCACGGCACGATGAACAGCAGCTGCGCGCCGCGTGCCTGCGTCGAGGCGAGGTTGACCGCCTCCAGCCGCAGCGGCGCCAGCAGCTGCGGGCTGACGCCGCGGGCGAGCAGCCGCTGCGCTCCCAGCTCGCTGTTGAATCCCTCGACCAGGCGCATCGCGCCGCGCACCACCGGCTGCGCCTTGTCGTGGCTTTCGTCGTAGACCACCTCGACCTCGACGGTGTCGCCGCGCGCCAGCCGGCGCTCGAAGTCGGCCGGCGGCCGGATCACCGCGTTCTGCAGGCTGCCGCTGCGCAGCCGGTCGAGGTAGTCGGCCGGTGCCTCGACCACCTTGGCGCCAGCGCGTTGCAGGAAGCCGACCAGCGACGGCGCGTGCTCGCCGCCGGCGATCACCACCTCGCGCTCGGCGACCCGCTCTTCCAGCCCGGAGACGAAGTTCGACATCAGCACGAACACCACCGGCCCGGCCAGCATCGCCAGCGTCAGGGCGATCACCCAGCTGCGCCGGTCGCGCACGGCGTCGCGCAGCTCCTTGACGAAGACCGTCCAGGCGCCCCTCACGCGGCCCCCGGCGCGGTGGTCAGGCGGACGAACACGTCCTCGAGGCTGCCGCCGCCGGCGGCCTGGCGCAGCTCGGCGGCGGTGCCGGCGGCCAGCGTCCGGCCGTGCGCGACGATCACGATGCGGTCGGACAGCGCCTCGACCTCCTGCATGATGTGGGTCGAGAAGACGATGCACTTGCCGCGGCGGCGCAGGTGGCCGAGCAGCTGGCGCAGGGCGCGGGTGGACATCACGTCCAGCCCGTTGGTCGGCTCGTCGAGGATCAGGTGCTGCGGGTCGTGGATCAGCGCGCGGGCCAGCGCGACCTTCATCCGCTCGCCGCCGGAGAAGCCCTGCGTCGGTCGATCGAGCAGCTCGTTCATGTCGAGCAGCGCCGCCATCTCGTCCAGCCGCCTCGCCATGGCGGTCGGCGCCACGCCGCGCAGGCCGGCGTAGTAGGCGATGTTCTCGCGGGCGGTGAGCCGCGTGTACAGGCCGCGCGCATCCGACAGCACGCCGAGCTGCGCGCGCACCGCCATCGGGCTGGCGGTGACGTCGAGCCCGCCGACGGTGGCCGTGCCGCGGTCGGGCCGCATCAGCGTGGCGAGGATGCGCAGCGTGGTGGTCTTGCCGGCGCCGTTGGGTCCCAGCAGCGCGGTGATCTGGCCGTCGCCGGCGATGAAGCTGACGTCATCGACCGCCGTCAGCGTGGTCCGCCGGCGGTCGCGGCGGCCGACGAAGGTCTTGCCGAGCGCGCGAACCTCGATCATCGGCCTGCGCCCTCGTCGGTGGGCGGCGCGAAGAACCTCGGCGCCGGCAGCCGGTCCAGGCAGTCGAGGTCGAGTCCGTCGGCGCCCGCATTGCGGATGAAGGCGGCGAGCAGGTCCGGCGCGCAGCCGTGCATCGACACGCCGTGCGCCAGGTTCGGTGCGACCACGTGAGTGGCCCGCTTCAGCCCCTGCGCCAGCCGCTCGCCGTGGCGGGGTGGCGTGGCCGGGTCGACGCCGCCGGACAGGATCAGCACCGGCACGTCGGACGCAGGCAGTCGATAGAAGGCATCCGGCACCGCGCGCGTTGGCAGCGCAGCGCAGGCGTCGTCGTAAAGCCGCAGGAAGCTGCTGCCGAAGCGCGTCGCTGCCGCGGCGGCGCGCGCCGCGGCGTCGACGCGCGGCTGGTCCTCGGCGCAGATCACCGCGAAGTGCATGCCCTCGGCGAAGTTCTCCGCCACGCTGGAGGTGAGCGAGGCAGCCATGGCGGCGAGCGGCGCCAGGTTGTCGCGGCTGGCCTCGGCGAGCGCGTACGGCAGCAGCGCCGCCAGCGGCGGCGAGTACAGCGGCAGGCGCAGCAGCGAGGCCATCGTGGCTCCGTCGAGGCGCACGGTTTCCGCCGCACCGGTCAGCGGATGGGCGACCGTTGCCTGCACACCGGCGCCGGCGGCGCGCGCCAGCAGCTTGTCGATCGCCGCGCCGAGCTCCGGCTGGCGGCCGTTGCAGGCGGCATCGGCGGCGCAGGCGGCGACCAGCCGGTCGAGGCTCGCCTGCGCGTCGAGCGCGAAGCTGGCCGGCAGCGCCATGTCGGCCGGCGCCACGCCGTCGAGCACGGCGCTGCGCACGCGCTGCGGAAACTGGCGCAGGTACTCCAGTGCGGCGCGGGTGCCGTACGACGCACCCCACAGGTTGACCTGCGGGTAGCCGAGCGCCTCACGCACCGCGTCGACGTCGCGCACCGCGATCCAGGTGGCGTACTGCCGCAGGTCGTTCGCTTCGCCGAGCCTGCGCAGGCACTCGCGCGTCCGCCTGGCAAGTCGCTCGGCGTCGATCGCCGCGGCCAGGCTGCTGGCCTGCCGGCGGTCGGCCTCGCAGGCGAGCGGGTTGGAGGCTCCGGTGCCGCGCTGGTCGACGTAGACGATGTCGCGACGGGCATTGAGCCGCGCGAACAGCGGCTGCAGCCGGCCTGCCATGTCGCGCGCTGACTGGCCCGGACCGCCGGCGAAGACGAAAACGGGTTCGAACGATCGCACGCGCGCCAGCGACGGCACGACTGCGTAGTGGATGGCGATCCGGCGACCGTCCGGCCGATCGGGATCCTCGGCGACCGACAGCTGGCCGCAGCGGACTTCGCGGTCGATGCCCTTCAGCCGGCAGGGTTCGCTGGTCGCGGCGGCGACGGGGCCGGCGGCGGCGAGCAGCGCGCAGGCTGCAGCGGCACGAAGCGCGCGGGGCAGCTCAGCCATCGAACAGCTTCAGCCCGATCACGCCGGCGACGACCAGCAGCACGCAACCGATGCGCGCCGCCACCCGCTCTGGGCGACCGAGATAGTGAAGTTGGCCATTGGCTGTCCGATCGGCTGCCGGCTCCGGTCCGCGGCGCAGCGACTGTAGCCGAAGGCGCCGCGCCGGCGCTGCCTAGAATGGCCGCGTGAACCCCGTCGAGCGCCAGGTGGTCGTCAGCGGTCTCGCGCTCGCGGTGGCGGGCAGCGTGATGTTCTCGGCCAAGGCGATCGTGGTCAAGCTCGCCTACCGCCACGGCGTCGATGCCGAGACGCTGCTGGCGCTGCGCATGCTGATGTCGGTGCCGTTCTTCGCCGCCGCCCTGTGGTGGACCTCGCGCGGCGCGGCGCCGCTCAGCCGCCGCGACCACGCGCTGCTGCTCGTCATCGGCGTGCTCGGCTACTACCTCGCCAGCTACTTCGACTTCCTCGGCCTGCAGTACATCAGCGCGGCGCTCGAGCGGCTGATCCTGTACCTGAACCCGACGCTGGTGCTGCTGCTGTCGCTGCTGGTGCTGCGCCGTCCGGTGACGCGCTTCGACCTGCTGGCGCTGCTGCTTTCCTACGGCGGCATCCTGCTGGTGTTCTGGCACGACGTGCGGCTGGAGGCCGACGGCGTAGCGCTCGGCGCGGCGCTGGTGTTCGCCTCGGCCGCCTGCTACGCGGTCTACCTCGTGCTGTCCGGCGAACTGGTGCGCAAAGTCGGCGCGATCCGCCTGACCGCCTACGCGATGTGCGTCGCCACCGTCGGCGTCTGCCTGCAGTTCGCGCTGCTGCGGCCGCTGGCCAGCCTGGCGCAGCCGGCGCCGGTGCTGTGGCTGTCGCTCATCAACGCCGTGCTTTGCACCGTGCTGCCGGTGTTCGCGACGATGATGGCGGTCGCCCGCATCGGTGCCGGGTCGGTGGCGCTGGCCGGCATGGTCGGCCCGGTGTCGACGATCGCGCTAGGCTATGTGTTCCTCGGCGAGCCGGTCTCCGGCAGCCAGCTGGCCGGCACCGCGCTGGTGCTGGCCGGGGTCTTCGTCCTGTCCCGCAAGGCGGGCGCCGCCAGCAAGTGAACGAGTTCAACAAGGAGAATCGCAGATGAAAGGCAAAGCCATCGTCGTTACCGCGCACGGCGGCCCTGAGGTGCTGAAGCTGGCCGAGGTCGACGTCGCCGATCCCGGCCCCGACGAGGTGCGGATCCGCAACCAGGCGATCGGCCTGAACTTCATCGACATCTACTACCGCACCGGGCTGTACCCGGCGGCCACGCCGCACGGCCTCGGCTTCGAGGGCGCCGGCGTGGTCGACGCGGTCGGCGCCAACGTCAGGTTCCTGAAGGCGGGCGACAGCGTCGCCTACGGCCAGGGGCCGCTCGGCGCCTACGCTGACCTGCGGCTGATGCCGCCGGCGATGGTGGTGAAGCTGCCGAAGAAGATCGGCTTCGACGAGGCGGCCGCGGCGATGCTCAAGGGGCTCACCGTGCAGTACCTGTTCCGCCAGACCTATCGGCTGCAGGGCGGCGAGACGATCCTGTTCCACGCGGCGGCCGGCGGCGTCGGGCTGATCGCCTGCCAGTGGGCGAGGGCGCTCGGCGTCAAGCTGATCGGCACTGTCAGCTCGCCGGAGAAGGCGGCGCTGGCGAAGCGGCACGGCGCCTGGGCGACGATCGACTACTCGAAGGAGAACTTCGTCGAGCGGGTGAAGGAGCTGACCGGCGGCGCCAAGGTGCCGGTGGTCTACGACGGGGTCGGCAAGGACACCTGGGAAGGCTCGCTCGACTGCCTGCAGCCGCGCGGCCTGATGGTCAGCTTCGGCAACGCCTCCGGCGCGGTCGCCGGCGTGAACCTCGGCATCCTCGCCGCCAAGGGGTCGCTGTTCGTCACCCGGCCGACCCTCGGCACGCACGTCGTACCGCGCTCGCGGCTGGAGGCCTCCGCCGAGGAACTGTTCGACATGATGTCGAGCGGCAAGATCAAGGTCGAGATCGACCAGCGCTACCGGCTGGAAGACGCCGCGCAGGCGCAGATCGACCTGGCCGCCCGCAGGACCACCGGCTCGTCGGTGCTGGTGCCGTAGCCGTCTCGACGAACCGGCTGATCGCGCTGTTGGCGGCCGGCGCCTTCGGCAGCGCGGCGTCGATGCGCATCGCCGATGCGCAGCTGCCGGCGCTCGCCGGTGGCTTCGGCGTGTCGCTGGGCGACGCGGCGAACGTGATCACCGTGTTCTCGGTCGCCTACGGGCTGATGCAGCTCGTCTTCGGCCCGCTGGCCGACCGCTTCGGCAAGTGGCAGGTCGTCTCGCTGGCAGTGCTTGCGTCGGCGGCGACGGCGGCGGCCTGTGCGCTGGCGCCCGACTTTCCCGCGCTGCTGTGGGCCCGCTTCGCCGCCGGAGCGACCTGCGCCGCGATCATCCCGATGGCGATGGCGTGGATCGGCGACGCGGTGCCGTACGAGCGCCGGCAGGAAGTGCTGGCGCGCTTCCTCACCGGGCAGATCCTCGGCCTTGCGGCGGGGCAGTGGCTCGGCGGCCTGGCGGCCGATCGCGGGTTGTGGCGCGCACCGTTCGCGCTGCTCGCGCTGTGTTTCCTCGCCGCCGGCGTGCTGCTGTGGCGGTCACGGCTTGCCGCGATCGAAGCCGCGCCGCCGCAGCCGCGCAGCGGCCACCCGCTGCGCGAGGCGGCCGAAGTGCTGCGCATCCGCTGGGCGCGCGTCGTGCTCTCCGTCGTCTTTCTCGAAGGCGTGGCGGTGTACGGTGCGCTCGCCTTCATGGCCACGCACCTGCACCTCGCCTTCGGCATGTCGCTGGCGCGGGCCGGCGCGGTCGTGATGCTGTTCGCCGCCGGCGGGCTGCTGTTCGTGATGGTGTCGGCGCCATTTGTCAGGCGCTTCGGCGAGGCCGGCCTGGCGCGCGCAGGCGGCGTGTCGATGGCAATGGCGCTCGTCGTGATGGCCGTCTCGCCGGTGTGGTGGAGCGCGCCGCTCGCCTGCACCCTGCTCGGTGCCGGCTTCTACATGCTGCACACGACACTGCAGGCCAACGCCACGCAGATGGCGCCGCAGGCGCGCGGCGCCGCGGTGTCGCTGTTCGCCGCCGGCCTGTTCATCGGCCAGACGGTCGGCGTGTTCGTCGGGGGGCTGCTGGTCGAAGGGATCGGCACGGCAGCGGTGCTGGGCGGCGCCGGTGCCTGGCTGTTGGTGCTCGGCCTGCTGTTCGCGCAACTACGCCGCCGGCACCGCGCCTGAAGCGTCGTCGCCGGGACTCGGCCCGGGAAGACTTGTCGGATGTTCTGGAGCCGGCGCCGGCTCGGGGACGACTGTCGAACAGCGGGCAACTGCCCGGCCCTGTTGACCCGAGCCACCGGTTCAGACGATTGGCGGTCGGTCGACCTACTGCCGTAGTCGACCCGGAACTGCTCCTGGACCGCATGAGGACCGTTCGCCTGGACGATTCGAGTGCCGTGGCGGGCGCGGCGATTTGGCCTAAATGGATACGTCCCGGAATTGGGTGTAAATGGGTGTATCATTGGTTCATGCTCAGAACCGACGCCATCCCGATCACCCCGGAGATCCTGAGCCTCGTCGCCGGGATCGACGAGTTCAAAGGTGCTTGGCGCGCCCTCGGCACGCTCGCGCCCGATCGCCTGTCGGCCCTGCGTCGCGTGGCCACCATCGAGAGTATCGGCTCTTCCACTCGCATTGAGGGCAGCAAGCTGTCCGACCGGGAAGTGGAGCAGTTGCTGTCGAACCTGGAGATCAGATCCTTCGCCACCCGCGACGAGCAGGAGGTAGCCGGCTATGCCGAGCTGATGGATCTGGTGTTCTCGTCCTGGCAGGACATCCCGTTCACCGAGAACCACATCAAGCAGTTGCACCAGATCCTGCTGCGCTACAGCGAGAAGGACACCTGGCATCGCGGCAACTACAAGACCAACTCGAACAGCGTCGCCGCCTTCGACGAAGCCGGCGCACAGATTGGCATCGTGTTTCAGACTGCGTCGCCCTTCGATACGCCTCGCCTGATGACGGAACTGGTGGCCTGGGTCAATCGGGAGCGCGAGACGGCTCGTCTGCACCCGCTGCTGATCATCGCCCTGTGCGTCGTCGTGTTCCTGGGGATCCACCCTTTCCAGGACGGCAACGGGCGGCTCTCCCGGGTGCTGACCACGCTGCTGCTCCTGCAGGCTGGGTACGCCTATGTGCCGTACAGCTCGCTGGAGAGCGTGATCGAGCAGAGCAAGGACGCCTACTACCTGGCGCTCCGGCAGACGCAGGGCACGATCGGCACCGATGCGCCAAACTGGCAGCCGTGGCTGATGTTCTTCCTGCGCTCCCTGGCCGAGCAGGTGCGGCGCCTGGAGAAAAAGGTCGAGCGCGAGAAGATCGTGCTGGCGGCGATGCCGCAGCTGCAGCTACAGATCGTCGAGTTCGTCCGTGAGCACGGTCGTGTGACTATCGGCGAGGCCATCAGACTGACCGGGGCCAGCCGCAACACGCTGAAGCAGCACTTCCGTGCACTGGTCGAGCGCGGCACGCTTGATCAGCACGGCAGTGGCCGTGGAGTCTGGTACGACCTGCGCTGAAGTTGACGGACGCGGGTTCGATTCCCCCTTCGGGAATCGAACCTGCTCCGAAAGGCAGACAAGGTCGAGGCCGCACACTGGCAGCCGATCAGGGCGAAAGACCTTCTTGATCGTCCACGGCCCGACGGCGTACCGGAAGGTTTTTCAATCGAGTTCGCGATGGTTCGCAGCAGCCCGCTGCGCTTCGATTCCGTACCTTGAATCGTCGTTTGGCGCAGGGTTCCACTGCACCGGCAAGAGATGGCTTGAGGCCATCCGACGCTGGCGCTCGGGGCTGAGTCCGGTCAGGACACCTGAAGGAGCGGCAGAGGCGACGTTCACGTCGCCGGGCAGGCCTGCGTGCTGCCCGGCACCTTGCCGACCAGCAGCAGGAAGTTCTCGAACGGTCCCATGTTGCCCATCGCCTCCATCTTCGGGCCGCTGAACTCGAGCCGGCCGAACATCATCGCCCGCATCGGCCCGTACTCGCCGCGGCCCATCTCGAGCCAGCGGGCGGTGGTGGCGCTCATCACGTAATCGGCGCCGCCGTCGAGCTGGACGGTCTCGACCTTGCCGCCGTAGACGCACTGCGCCTTGCCGTCCTTCAGTGCGATCCGCATCTCGGCGGTCGGGCTGGCGCCGCAGTCGGTGCGGAAGACCTGCATCACCTTGTAGCCACGACCCTTGTCGTTCTTCACCCAGCCGGACTCGACCAGCTTGTCGGTGAGCACGGCGTCGCGGTTCCAGGCTTCACAGGCCGCCTGCGCCCACTCGGGCGACATCAGCACCGGCTGCGCGGCCGCCGCTCCGCCGACGGCGGCGAGGGCCAACAGGACGGAAGTAACGCGGATCTTCATGGGCGAACCTCTCGGGAAGTCGAAACGAGGCGGCAGCCGGGCGCGCCGCGCATACCGTGCCCGGCAGTGTATCCGCGCGGCGGCCGCAACGGGCTGCCGCCGCGGTCATCAGCTTGAGGAGGCTTCCTCAGACCCGGCAGCGCCGCCGCGCGGGGCCGGCGACGGTGCCGCCGGCCGACCGATCAGAGCTCGATGTCGTCGCGGATGGCGGCGATGCCCGCCTTGGCGCACAGTTCGTCCGCCTCGCCGGTCGGCGCGCCGGACACGCCGATGCCGCCGACGATCGAACCGCCGGCCTCGATCAGCACGCCGCCGCCGACGGCGACGACGTCGGGCCGCTGACGGATGCCCGACATCATCTTGCCGGGCTGCGTCTCGGCGGCGATCTCGAGCGTGCTGGTGCGGAAGGTCACCGCGGTGAAGCCTTTGCCGATCGCCGTGCCGGGCGTGTGCGGGCCGGCGAAACGGTCGCGCATCATCGCCTGCGGCACGCCGCTGCGGTCGACCACCGCCACCGCGACCTGGTAGCCGCGCTTGCGGCAGTCCTCGAGCGCCGCGCGGGTCGCCTTCAACGCCGTCTCCGGCAGCAGGTGCTTCAGCGTGTAGGTGCCGCGGTCCTGCGCCTGGACGGCGGCGGCGGCGAGCGCCGCAACGAAGACAAGGCCTGCCTGGGTGATGCGCTTGCTCATCTTTGTCTCCTTCGCGTGCGGATCGATCGATCCGTTGGCGCCAAGTCTAGGCGGGCCGACGCCGCGGCGTTTGATCGTGTCGGCCTCGCGGCGTCCTGGCGGCGGGGATCGCGGAAGGCGGCGGGTCGGCTCGGATCGACATCCGCTGCTCGAAGTGAGCGCACGCGCGCGGCCGCTCGGCTGGCACGTTTCGCCGGCCATCCGTTCTCATTACCAAACGGGTCGCGGGTGCGGGATGCCGGCGCTAATGTCAAAGCGCGCTTCGATGGAGAGCGTTCCGCAACAGTGAGGCCGTATGAAGACGATCCTCGATCCTTCGTTTCGCTACACCTCGAGCATCAACACCGACCTGAAGAAGACCTTCGCGCGGATCCGGCGCAGCCAGCAGAAGCCGCCCGCGCGGGCAACGGCGCAAAGCGCAGTGCCGGTCAACGTCTCGCCGATCGTCAGGAAGGTGGCCGCGGCGCGCACCTGAACGTCCGGCGCAGCGGCGGCGCAAGCGTCAGGCAGGCAGGTTTGGGCGTGGCCGCGGCTTGATGCCGTTCATGGTTCAAGCCTGCGCAGCCGCGAACGCATTTCGTCGAGCTCGGCCAGCAGGTCGGCAACCAGCGCCGCCAGTTCCGGCACTGCATCGAAGTCGCGCTCGAAGTGCAGCATCTGCCGCGCGCGCGCGAGGTCGCGGCTGCTGAAGCGCCAGGCGGCGGGCGACTCGCCCGGCACGGGCAGCAGGCCCTCGCGGGCGCGCTCGATCACCCAGTCCGACGACACCGCACAGGCACGCGCCAGCTCGTCGAGCGTCAGGCAGGCGTCCTCGAGCAGGGCGCCGATCAGGACGTCTTGTTGCCGCATGCGTTCAGCTCCCGCTCGCCGCGCGCGGGTCGAAGTCCAGCTCGCGCGCCATCGTTTCGTACAGTTCCTTCGCCCGCGCACTGTCGGCCGGCGGCAGCACGACGCGCACTGTCAGCTCGAGGTCGCCCGGCGGGTTGCCGGGGATGCCTTTGCCGCGCACCACCAGCTGGCGGCCGCTCTGCGCGCCGGCCGGGATGCGCACCTTGAGCGTGCTGGCGTCGGGCAGCGGCACCGGGATCACGCTGCCCAGCGCCGCCTCCCAGGGCGCCACCGGCAGGTCGACCAGCAGGTCGCGGCCGCTGACGCGGTAGCGCGGGTGCGCGCGGAAGTGCACCTCGAGCAGCAGGTCGCCCGGTTGCCCGCCGGAGAAGCCCGGCGCACCCTGGCCGGCCAGGCGGATCAGCTGGCCCTCGCGCACGCCCTGCGGAATCCTGACATCGAGCGTGCGCGTGTCGAGCGCCACGCGGCCGGCGGCGTCGATGCGCGGCACGCGCAGGCTGATCTGCCTCGTCGCGCCGCGCCAGGCATCCTCGACGTCGAGCACGATCTTCGCGTGGTGATCCTCGCCGCGCGCCTCGAAGCGGGCCTCGCGGCGGCCGAAGGGGCCTTCGCGCGGCCGGCCGCCCATGCGGCCGAACAGTTCGGCGAAGAAGTCGCTGAAGTCTGCCGCCTCGGCACCGCCGACGCCGGGGCCGCTGAACTCGAAGTTGGCGTCCCAGTCCGGCGGCGGCCTGAACTCCTGGCCCGGCTGGTAGCCGCGGCCGAGCGCGTCGTAGGCGGCACGCTTCTCGGGGTCGGACAGCACCGCGTTGGCCTCGTTGACCTCCTTCATGCGCGCCTCGGCGCCCGGCTCCTTGCTCAGGTCCGGGTGGTACTTGCGCGCCAGCTTGCGGAACGCCTTCTTGATCTCGTCTGCGGTGGCGTCGCGAGCCACGCCCAGCGTCTGGTAGTAGTCCTTGAACTGCAATCGACTCCTCCTGCCGCCCGCGCCGCGCAGGCGTGCGACGCCGGCGGCTTGGCGACAAAGCAAATGTGGCCGCTGCGGCGGCGTATTCAAGCCCCTTGAAATGCGCCACCGCCGGCACGAACTACCTCTCCGTAGCTTGAACCCGCACCGGGCCAACCACCGGTGCCCCGAAACCTGACGAGGAGGTGACTCGTGATCTACCGATCCCTGTTCCCGCGTGACATCTTTGCGGAATTCGATCGCCTGCAGCGCGATCTGCAGCAAGCGTTCGACACTTCGCCGAGCATCCGCGGCTTCGGCCGTGGCGGCTATCCGGCGCTGAACGTCGGCGGTACCCCGCAATCGGTGGAGATCTATGCGTTCGCGCCGGGTCTCGACCCGGCGAAGATCGATCTGAACATCGACCGCGGCGTGCTGACGATCGAAGGCGAGCGCGCGGCCAGCCTGCCGGCGGCCGAGGAGAAGGCCGCCGTGCATATCAACGAGCGGTTTGCCGGCCGCTTCCGGCGCGTGGTCAGCCTGCCGGACGACGTCGACCCGAACGCCGTCAGCGCCGAGTACCGCAACGGCGTGCTGCACCTCGCCATCAAGCGCCGCGAGTCGGCGGCGCCGCGTCGCATCGAAGTCAAGTGATCCGGAGGTGAAACCATGACGAACAACGTGAGCAAACCCGAAGAAAGCCGCCGCGATGCGGTGCTGCCCCCGGTCGACGTGATCGAGGACGCCACCGGCATCACGCTGTACGCCGACCTGCCCGGGGTCGGCAAGGAGCAGCTGAACCTGCGCGTCGAGGCCGACACCCTGACCATCGAGGGCGAGGTGGCGCTGACCACCCCCGATGGCCTGCAGGCCAGCCACGCCGAGGTCAGCGTGCCGCGCTACCGGCGCGTGTTCACGCTGAGCAAGGAGCTCGATCCGGAGAAGATCGCCGCCGAGCTCAGCCACGGCGTACTGAAGCTGCGCATCCCGAAGGCCGAGCACGCGCAGCCGCGCAAGGTGCAGATCCGCGTGAGCTGACCGCCACGCGGCGGCGCCGCGCCTCGCGCGATCGAATCGCCGGGCGCGGCCGGTACCGTTTCCCGGGCCCGCCCTAGACTCGCGTTGCGCGGCCACCGCGGCCGCAACGCGAGGAGGCTGTGGCCATGAGTTCCGTCGTCCGCTGGCGCGAGGTTCGCCCCGCGCCAGGTGCCGTGGTAGCGCCCGACGAGCGACTGCCGTGGCCGCAGACCGCCGCGATGGGCGTGCAGCACGTGATCGCCATGTTCGGCGCCACCGTGCTGGCGCCGATCCTGATGGGCTTCGACCCGAACGTGGCGATCCTGATGAGCGGCATCGGCACGCTGATCTTCTTCGTGATGGTCGGCGGCCGGGTGCCGAGCTACCTGGGCTCGAGCTTCGCCTTCATCGGCGTGGTGATCGCCGCCACCGGCTATGCGGGGCAGGGGCCCAACGCCAACCTCGGCGTGGCGCTCGGCGGCATCGTCGCCTGCGGGCTGCTCTACACGCTGATCGGGCTGGCCGTGATGGCCACCGGCACGCGCTGGATCGAGCGCCTGATGCCGCCGGTGGTCACCGGGGCGGTGGTCGCGGTGATCGGCCTGAACCTCGCCGGCATCCCGATCAAGAACATGGCGCCGACGCCGTTCGACGCCTGGATGCAGGGCGTCACCTTCGTCTGCGTCGCCGGCGTGGCGGTGTTCAGCCGCGGCATGACGCAGCGACTGCTGATTCTCGTCGGCCTGATCGCCGCCAGCATCGTCTACGCGATCCTGACCAACGGCCTCGGCCTGGGCAAGCCGCTCGACCTGTCGGGCGTGGCCAGCGCCGCCTGGTTCGGTGCGCCAGGCTTCGCCGCGCCGGTGTTCGACGCCGGTGCGATGCTTCTGATCGCACCGGTGGCGGTGATCCTGGTGGCCGAGAACCTCGGCCACATCAAGGCCGTGAGCGCGATGACCGGCCGCAACCTCGACCCGCTGATCGGCCGCGCCTTCGTCGGCGACGGCATCGCCACCATGGTCTCGGGCGCCAGCGGCGGCACCGGCGTGACCACCTACGCCGAGAACATCGGCGTCATGGCGGCGACCAAGATCTACTCGACCGCGACCTTCGTCGTGGCGGCGCTGATCGCCATCGTGCTCGGCTTCAGCCCCAAGTTCGGCGCGCTGATCCAGGCGATTCCGCTGGCAGTGATGGGCGGCGTGTCGATCGTCGTCTTCGGCCTGATCGCGGTCGCGGGCGCCAAGATCTGGGTCGACAACAAGGTCGATTTCTCGGACAACCGCAACCTGGTGGTGGCCGCGATCACGCTGGTGCTGGGCACCGGCGACTACACGCTGAAGTTCGGCGGCTTCACGCTCGGCGGCATCGGCACCGCGACCTTCGGCGCCATCCTGCTGTGGGCGCTGCTGGGAAGGGCCGGGCCGGCGCGGTAGGGCGCACGCCGCGCCGCCGGTCAGCGCACGTACATCACCCGCATGCCGAGCAGCTGGCCGCCGGGGCGGTCGAGCACGCGGATGGTGCCCTGGCGTGGAGCGAAACCCTCGGGCAGCGGCACGGCGCCGCGCAGCACCTGGTGCGCGCCGATCGATGTCGCCGCCGGCTCCAGGCTGACCGTCGTCTCGCCGCCGCGCGGCGACTCGCCGGTGACCACCAGCTGCATCACCGCGCCTATCGGTTTGCCGCCGCCTTCGCGCACCAGCGCCACTTCGTAGGCAAGGCTGGCGCCGCTGCGGATCAGGCGTGCGGCGCGGATCTCGACCGCACCGCCGCGCGGATCCGGCGGCAGCGCGCCGGCGACGAAGGCGACGTCCTCGCGCAGGCGCTCGCCGGTGGCGCGGCTGACCGCCAGTTCGTCTCCCAGCCGCTTGTTCTCCGCCGCCGTCGCGTCGCGCGACTTTGTCGCCTCCGCCAGTTCACCGCGCAGCCGCTGGCGCTCGGCATCCGCCTCGGCAAACGACGACTGCAGCTGCGCCGACTCGGCGGCCGACAGCCGCGGCGGCAGGAAGCGCTCCTGAACGTAGACGACCGCCGCGACGCCGGCGGCCACGCCGACCAGCAGCAGCACCAGCCAGCGCGGCACGCCGCGGCGCCGGCGCGAACCGTAGGAATCGATGACGACGGGCCTGGATCTTCCGAACATTGCGGGCTGAGGAGTCGAATCGGGACGGCTGCCGACGGCGGCCGCGGTTAACCCGGCCGAAGATATCGCGCTGCGGCACCTTCAGAGCCGGATCATGCCGCATGAATGCGGCCGGACGCGCGGATGAGGCGCGCGCGCCACGGACGAGCCGGTCGCACCGCCTTCAGACGACGCCGTCCTTCTTCATCGTCTCGACGATCAGGGCGACGAACTGCTCGATCAGCTGCGGCACCGAATCCCAGCCGGTCGAGGTGGTGGTCGCGGCGGACCAGACGACCACCGCGGTTGCCGCATCGAAGACGCGCGTGTCGGCGTGGACGTTCTGGGTCGTCGTCACCTGGGGCGACACGGTGGTGGCCCACATCGCGTTGTGGTAGCTGGCGAAACCGCCCCAGCCGGGGCCCCACCCGCCATATCGACCCCAACCCGGGCCCCAGGCCGGGCCCATCACCATGCCGGGGGTGACGTTGACTTCGGTGGTGACGTTGCTGATCCGACTGACCAGCGCATGTGCTGCCCCGGCCTGCGCAACGGCGCGGCGCAACTGCTCCTCGCTGACCGGGCCGTCGGCCGGGATGAACTTGTAGGACTGCACGGCCTCGGCGCCGGCGGCTGTCAGCGCCGCGACCATCCGGTCCTCGAACATCCGCCGGCTGGTCGTGTCGCGGACCGCCGCGATCACCATCACGCTACGCACCGACCGCTGGCCGGCGAACTCCGGATTCACCCACTGCGCATCGAGCCGGGTGGCACGGGTGGCGCAGCCGGCGAGCGCCACTATCGACAGCGTGGCCGTCGCGACGACGAACGAGCGCAGGAACATCTGGAACTCTCCTTGGTTGACGCTGCCCGCACGTCAGGAGCAGGCCGGTGCCGGATTCTGACGCAGGACGTCGCGACTCGCGCGAGATTGCCGGGCGGGCCGGAAGGTGTCCGACCCGAGCCCATCAGCGTTTCCCGGTCCGTGAGGAAAGGCGCCGGCTGCGGAACGTGGCCGCGCAATTGGTCGAGGATGGCGATTTCGAGCGTTCCGGCGACCGAGCGAACGCAGCACCGCGCGTTGCAACGCCGCGCCATGCGGGGATCTCGGCCAAGAAAGAGGGCCCGGAGATCATCCGGGCCCTCGTAGATGGTGGAGGCGGCGGGAATCGAACCCGCGTCCACGAATGTTCCTCAGACGGTTCTACATGCGTAGCCGACCTATTTGAGTCTCGCCGTGCGTTTAGCCAGTCGGCAGGCCGACGCACGGCCAGTCACTGGATCTCGATAACCGACGTCGTGACTCCGCCGGCATCCAGCCTCTGTGTATGTCGCTGCTGTGGGCTTTGCGGCTCGGCTTGCGCCTTGCTTAGACCCGACCTAGCCCAGGGGCCAGCTAGTGCAGCGTCTCGCCGGTGTTAGGCGGCGAGAGCGAAACGCTCGTCGTTGGCGTTTGTAGTGTTCCAGATGGATTTACGAGGTCACTGGTCCTCGGCATGCCCCGCACTGATTCGCTACCCGTGTCGAAACCAGGTCGCCCCCAGCGGTTGGATTGTACGACGGTAGATGGGTCACTTCAGCGAGAAATCAACCCGCGACGGCGGCAGCTTGGCGTCGCCGGCGCCGTCGAGCAGCGGAGCGATGAGGAACAGCCGCTCGCGCGGCACCTGGCCCTGCTCGCTCAGTTGGTCGCGCACGGCGGTGGCGCGGTCGTTGGCCAGCCGCCGCAGGTCCTCCTCGGTGACCGAGACCGTCGCCATGATCAGCTTCTCCATCTCGGCGGCGGGGATGGTCCTGGCGACGCCGAGGAAATTGCGCGGCTTGTCCGGGATCTTCTCGTCGGCGTAGACACGGCCGATCAGCCGTTCGCGCTCCTCGGCCGCGATGGTCACCGTCGCCGGGTCGACGCTGCCGCCGCCGCGCACGATCTCGCGCACCTTGGCGGCGCGCAGCCGCGCGTCGAACTTGGCACGGCGCAGCGCGTCGGTGTCGGCGCCGGCGAGGGCGCGTCCGGTCATCTCCAGCCGCAGCGCCGGGCGGTCGTTCAGCGCCTTGGCCAGCGTCTCCAGCTTGCGGGCCTCTGCCTCGGCGATCAGCGCCGAGCCCGCCGCGAATTCGACGTGGCCGAGGTCGGCGCTGCCGCCGAACGCCGCCCCGAGCAGCGAGAACGGCGCGGTGACCACCTTGGTCAGCAGGTTGACGATCACCTGCACGATGATGCCGCCGAGCGAGAACTCCGGGTCGTCGAGCGATCCCGAGACGGGCAGATTGATGTCGATCTCGCCGCGGCTGTTCTTCAGTAGCGACACCGCGAGCAGCACCGGCAGCTTGGTCGCAGTCGGGCTGTCGACCCGCTCGCCGAAGGTCAGCTGGTCGAGGAACAGGTGGTTCTCCGCCTGCAGCTTGTTGTCCTGCACCTTGTACTGCACGTCCATCGACAGTTTGCCGCGGGTGATCGGGTAGCCGGCGTACTTGACCGAATACGGCGTCAGCCGCGGCAGTTCGACGCCCTTCGTACTGGCGCGCAGGTCGAGCGCGAGCGGCGCCGCCAGCGGGTTGACCTTGCCGGTGATTTCCACCGGCGCGTCACGGTCGACCCGGCCGCGGATCGACACGTCGGCCAGCGCGGCCCGGTCCGACGAGAGCTCGCTCACCGTGCCGACCAGGTCGGTGAGGTTGGCGGTGTAGTTGGGTTTGACGAAGTTGTCGGTGAAGTTGACGTTGCCGCGCAGGATCTCGATGCCGCCGATGCGGATGCGCACCGGCAGCGCGGCGGCGGTGGCGCTGAAGCGCTCGGCGATCGACGACGGCTTCAGCCGGCCGGCCTCCGCTGGCTTCGCTTCGGCGGGCCTTTCCTGCTCGCCGGGCGCGGCCGGCGTGCGGAAGACCTCGACCAGGTTCAGCCGGCCCGCGTCCGAAAGGATGGCGCGCGCGTAGAAGTCGTTCAGCCTGACGCCACCGATGTCGATCGACGGTGGCTGCGCGCCGGTGTCGAGGCGCACCGCTTCGAGCGCCAGCGCCTGCCAGCGCGCCAGGTCCGTCTCGCCGTCGGCGTTCAGCGCGGCAAAATCGGTCAGCCTGGCGCTGCCTTCATAGCGAAGCGCCGGCGACCCGTCCGGCATGCTCAGCGCCAGCATGCCGTCGGCCCACATCGCGGCGCTGGCCAGCGCGAAGCTGGCGTGGCGGGCGACATAGGGCCGCAGCGTGCCGACGTCGACGTTGGCGACGTCGACCTTCAGCTCGGCTGCCAGGGGCTCCAGGCGCAGCCAGCCACGCGCCTGCGCGGTGCCGCCGCCGAGCCTGGCACGCACCGCCAGCTGCATGCGCCTGCGCAGGTCGGCGCCGGCCTCGCGGACGGTGGCGTGAAGTCCGTCGACCGCCAGTTTCACCGGCGGCTGCACCGTTTCGTCGGTGACCGTGGCGCGGGCGTCGACGATCCGGAACTCGTCGAGGCTGACCTGCCATGGCGGGCCGCGATCGGCACTCTGGCCTGCCGCTGCCGGCACCGGCTCGACCAGCAATGCCTGCCAGTCGAGCCTTCCGTCTGCGCTGCGCGTCGCGTATGCGCGCGCGCCCGACACCGTGGCGCGGCCGACGGCAACGCTGCGCTTCTGCAGGTCGACGCCGATGTCGGCGACCTCGACCTGCGGCGCGCTCAGCCGCGCGCTGCTGCCGTGCGGCCCGCGAACGCGCAGCGCGCTGATCGCCACGCGACCGTCGGCAACCGCCAGCCAGGAGTCATCGCCTTGCTGTCGGGCCGAGAGGCGGGCGCCCGCACTGACCGTTCCTTCGACGGCGGCACGGGTGAAGGGCTGCAGATAGGGCGTCAGTCCGGCCAGCGGCAGCGATTCGGCCGTCGCCTCGATGGCGAACTGCAGCGGCACGGCACGCATTTCGCCGGCCGCCTTCAGCACCGCGCCGTCGTCGGTCCGCGCGTTGACCACCACGGTCGCCGGCTTATCGCTGGCGCTGGAGAAGCCGTCGACTTCGACCGCCACTGGCCGCAGGGTCCGGCTGAAGCCCGCCGCTTCGTCGCGCAGATGCACGGTGCCGTCGGTCAGGCGCAAGCGGTCCACCGTGATCTCGAACGGCCGAACAGGTTGCGCCGGTGGTGCCGCGGCCTTGTCGCCCGCCGGCGCAGCTGCGAGGGCCCGCAGGCCGGCGATCGATCCGTCGCTGCGCCGCGAGGCCCGCAGCTGTGGCGAGTCGATGTTCACCGAGGCGACCTTGGCAATGCCGGCGAGCAGCCTCACCTCGTCGAGCACCACCTCCAGAGCGCGCCATTCGAGCAGCGGCTCCTGCATGTCGTTCGGCAGCAGCGCCAGGTCGCGCACCGTCGCGCGACCCGCCAGCAGCAGCTGCGGCGGCTGCGCCGGCTGGTTCTCCCGGGCCGCGACGGCGCGACGGAACGCCAGCCGCAAGTCCGTATCGAGCGTGCCGCGCGGCAGGCTGAAGCGCAGCGGCAGCGGCACGTAAGCCAGGTAGGTCGGCAGGTGCAACCCGGTCAGTCGGATCTGCAGCGAGGTTTCCTGCGAGTCGGCAAACGGCAGCGTCTGCCCTTCGAGTTCGAACGGCGTGCCGTTGACCTTCGCCGACAGCCGTGGCTCGACGTGTATCTCCTCGTGGTCAGGCAGGCTCGAGACGAACGGCAGACCGAGCGCGATGTCGGAGATCGTGTTCTTCCTGCCGACGAAACGGTCGTCGAGGGCCACGGCGCCATCGACGAGCTCGATGTTGTAGACGGCAAAGCGCGGCTGCTCGCCGCTGCCCGGCCTGGCCATCAGGCGCTCGGCGATGTCGCTGAAGGTGAACCGGTTCGGCGCCAGCCGGGTGACGTTGACGCGCAGCGTCTGCAGCCGCAGCGACCGGACGATCGGCGCCAGTCGCCAGATCGACTGGCTGCTCGCCTGCGCATGCAGTTCGCCTAGCGTCAGCAGCGGCAGCGGCTCGCCCGGCGCCCCTGCGATCGTCAGGTCGCGCAGCTCGAGCCGCAGGGTGAACGGGTTGAAACGGATCTCGCCGACCCGGATCGGCCGGCCGAGTTCGCGCGCCGCGACGGTCTCTGCAAGCCAGCGCAAGCCCGCGGGCACGCCCAGCCAGAGGGCGACGACGAGCGCGAGGGCGACGGCGACGGCCGAAGCCCCGCCGATGAGCCATCTGCGACGCGGGCTGCTCATCGGCGGTCGGCGCGACGCCGGGGCCGCATGCATTCGGCGCGGCGCGGCCGCCGGCGCGCCGGCTGTCGAACGCCGATCCCGGTCGGCCCCCTATGCGCCGACCAGGCCGAGCAGCTGCGTAGGCGCATCGATGACGTGGTCGCCGCCCCAGGCGGCGATGTCGGCTTCACTGCCGAGGTACCCGTAGGCGGCGACGACCGTCAGCACGCCCGCCGCCCGGCCGGCCTCGATGTCGCGTCGGTCGTCACCGACGTAGACCGCCTGCTCGGCGCCGACCGCGCAGGCCGCCAGCGCGTGCAGCACCGGCGCCGGGTGCGGCTTGGCGTGCGGCGTGGTGTCGCCGCTCACCACGGTGGCGGCGCGCGCGTGCAGGCCGAGCTGCTCCATCAGCGGCGCGGTGAAGCGGTGGGCCTTGTTGGTCACCACGCCCCAGCGGCGCCCCTGCGCTTCGAGTCGCTCCAGCGTCTCGGCCATGCCGTCGAACAGCCGCGTCTGCACGCACAGCGCCTGCTCGTAGTAAGCGAGGAACTCGAGCCTTGCCGGCTCGTAGCCCGCGTCGCCCGGCGCCAGGCCGAGCGCCCGGCCGACCAGCCCGCGCGCGCCGTGGCTCGCGAGCGGCCGCAGCTGCTCGATCGGCAGCGGTTCGAGGCCGCGCTGCGCGCGCTGGCGGTTGGCGGCGGCGGCGAGATCCGGCGCGGTGTCGGCAAGCGTGCCGTCGAGGTCGAACAGCACCAGCTCGATCGGCATCGATCTCATTGCGGCTTGCGGCAGGCGACCAGGTAGTTGACGTCGGTGTCGCCGCCGAGGGCGAAGCGACGGGTCAGCGGGTTGTAGGTCAGGCCGAGGATCTCGACCACCTCGAGGCCTGCGTTGCGCGACATCGCCGCCAGCTCGTTGGGGCGGATGAACTTCGCGTACTCGTGCGTGCCGCGTGGCAGCAGGCGTAGCACGTACTCGGCGCCGACGATGGCGAAAAGGAACGACTTTGGGTTGCGGTTGATGGTGGAGAAGAACACCCAGCCGCCGGGACGGGCCAGCGTGCTGCAGGCAAGCACGCTGCTCGACGGATCCGGCACGTGCTCGAGCATTTCCATGCAGGTGACCACGTCGAACGCCGCCGGCGACTCGGCCGCGAGCGACTCGGCGCTGCGCTCCAGGTAGTCGACCGTGGCGCCCGACTCGAGCGCGTGCAGCTGCGCCACCCGCAGCGGCTTGGTCGACAGGTCGATGCCGGTGACACGGGCACCCCGCTGGGCCATCGCCTCGGCCAGGATGCCGCCGCCGCAGCCGACATCGACGACCCGCTGGCCGGCAAGCGATGCCAGCCGGTCGATCCAGTCCAGCCGCAGCGGATTGATCTCGTGCAGGGGGCGCATGTCGCCCTGCGGGTCCCACCAGCGGTGGGCCAGGGCGCCGAACTTCTGTAGCTCGGCTGGGTCGGCGTTCGGCAGGGGCGGGCGCTCGGCTGTTTCCATGAGGCGATGTTAGCCCGCGCGGCGGCCGCGCCGACCGACGGTGCGCCACCCGTCGCGGGGATCGCCCGTGCGACACGGCCATCCGCATGATCCTGGGGGCGCGGCCGGTTCGGCTAGAGTTCGATCGTCGCAACCACCGCCGAGGGTCCACCATGACGCGAATGAAAGCCTTCGCCACCGCACTGGCGCTCGCCTCGCCGGTGGCGATCGCGCAGGCACCGACGGCCGTCGTCTCACCGTTGCCGCAGGCCGACGTGCAGCCGGTCGCCGATGCCACACCGGTCAAGGTAGCCGCGCTCGACGCGCTGGCGGGAGAGGGGATCTATCACTTCTCGGGCGCGCGGATGGTCAACCTGCGCATCAGCGGCCCGCCGCAGGGCGACCGGCATCCGCTGAAGGAGACAACCAGCGAGGCTGGCCAGGGCGCGTTCAACGGCAACATCGACGTGGCGCACTTCGTCCGCGACGGCGAGCGGCGGGCGATCGGCGAACCCAGCTTCGCCATCCCGGAGGTCGACGGCAGCGTCCAGCTCGTCTACCAGTCGTCGAGCCCGCTGCACCTGAAGGTGACGATGCGCGGTTACGACGTCTCGGGCCTGCCGATCCGCAACTTCCTGCGCACCGCCGCCAACTACACCAAGCCCGAGGCCGCACGGGCCGGCGAGGCGAAGTTCCCGAGCGGCTCGGTCGCCTACCTGTCGACCGTGCGTTTCCAGGACGACGTGCTGATGCTGCCGCGCAAGGAGTCGTTCACCGGCGCCGCCAACACGCGGCAGATGGTGGCGAACTTCTCGCGCGAGATCCCGTATTGCCTGTCCTACGAAGACCGCACCGGCGCGAAACCCTACGCGATGATGTTCCGCGACGCCAATGCCCCCCGCGGCCGGGTGCAACTGTTTTCGGCCAAGTCCGGCACCAATTTCTGCGCGCGCGCCAGTGATGAGGTGCTCGCCGAAGGCTCGTGGGAGGAGGCGACCGTCGGCGGCACCAAGGCGGTGGTGCTGTCCTTTGGCGCCAACGTCGATCCCGCCGATACCGGGGTAGTCGACGTCGAGCGCGAAGCCGCGCGGATCGCCTTCATCGAACCGCGCAAGGGCGCCCCCGGCGTGCGTCCGGGCAAGCTGTACAAGGCGGGCGCAAGGATCGCCGATTACCAGTACCGTTTCAACGCCACGGCGGCGGCGGCGATCCGGACTGCGCTCGGCGTGCCCTGAGAAAGCGAGACCTGCCGCGTCCGGCGGCAGAGGCAATGAAAAAGCCCCGCCGAGGCGGGGCTTTTTGTCGTGCGGCGCTGTTCAGCGCTTGATCGACCGGGTGCCGATGATCTCGACCTCCACGCGGCGGTTCTTCTGGCGACCCTCGGCCGTGCGGTTGTCCGCGACCGGCTGCGATTCGCCCTTGCCTTCCGTGTAGATGCGGTTGGCCTCGATGCCCTTGCTGACCAGGTACTGCTTGACGGCGTCGGCACGACGCTTCGACAGTGCCAGGTTGTACGCCTCGGTGCCGATCGAGTCGGTATGGCCGACCGCGACGATCACCTCGAGGTTGACACCCGCCAGCTTCGACACCAGGTCGTCGAGCTTGGCGCGCGCATCCGGCCGGATCACGTATTTGTCGAAGTCGAACAGCGCGTCAGCCGCGAACGTCACCTTCTCGGTGACCGGCTTCGGCGGTGCCGGCGGCGCTGGCGGCGGCGGGGGCGGCGGCGCGGCTTTGGCCGGGGCCGGTGGCGGCGGCGGCGGAGGCGGCGTGCAGACCTGTGCGCCCAGCGCGGCGTCGATTGCGGCCTTGTCGCACTGGCAGCCGGCACCCTTCGGGCCGTCTATGCCGGCCAGCTGGGGTGTCCACCACGGCGTGCGCCAGCACAGACCGAACGGGTCGACGACGACGTTGCCGCGCGGGTCGAGGACGTACGCCGGAGCGTTCTTGGCGCCCGGGATGTCCTTCGCCTGCGCGATCGCATTGCCCGAAGCGACGGCCAAGACGGCAGTCGCCAACAGGGCGGCTAGTTTCGCGGATTTTTTCATGGTTCTCCTCACAGGAAGTGGCAGGGCGAGTCGGTTGCGCACGCGTGGGTGCAAGCCCGGCGAGGCCGCCGATTGCCGTAGCCAATGATTTCGTCGCCGGCGAGGATGCCGGCGCCTACTTCATCAACAACTGCCGACATCGATTCTGCCACGCAGCCGATGTCGAGACGACCGCACGGTCGAGCGCGATTCCGTCACCGGTCGTCAGCTGTCTCGTGCGCACAACATGGCGGCCGCCGACCCAGACATCGGTCACGTGCTCGCGTCCGCTGGCGTACAGCAGGTGGGACACCGGGTCGAAGAGCGGGCAGACCTCCGGGCTGGCGAGTTCCACCGCCACCAGGTCCGCCTCCTTGCCTGCCTCGATCGAGCCGATCTGCTGCTCGAGGCCCAGGGCGCGGGCGCCGTTGATGGTGGCGCACTCCAGGGCCAGAGCGGCCGGCAGCATCGTCGCGTCGCCGGCCACCGACTTGGCCAGCAGGGCGGCAAGGCGGGCCTCGTCGAACATGTCGAGCCTGTTGTTGCTGGCCGCGCCGTCGGTGCCGAGCGCCACGTTGACGCCGGCGGCCAGCATCGCCGGCACGCGGGCCAGGCCGTTGGCAAGCTTCAAGTTCGACACCGGGCAGTGGACCACGCTGGCGCCGACGCGGCCGAGCTGGGCGATCTCCTGGTCGTTCAGGTGCACTGCGTGCACGGCGATCAACCGCTCCGACAGCAGGCCGAGCCGCTCGAGCCGCTGCAGCGGCCGCACGCCGTGGCGCTCGATCGACTCCTCGACTTCGCGGGCGGTCTCGTGCACGTGGATGTGCACCGGCAGGTCGAGCTCCTCGGCCAGGGTCGACACCCGCGCCAGCGTCTCGTCGGTGACCGTATACGGCGCGTGCGGCGCGAGGGTGAAGCTGACCAGCGGCTCGTCGCGCAGGGCATCGCGTGCCTGCAACCCCTTTCGCAGGTAGTCGTCGGCGTCGACCGCATAGGCGGTGGGAAAGCCGATGGCGATGATGCCGACCACCGCCCGCATGCCGACCGAGGTCAGCGCGCGGGCCACCAGGTCGGGATAGAAGTACATGTCCGAGCAGGTCGTCACGCCGGCGCGCAGCATCTCCACGGCGGCCAGCCGCGCCCCGTCGTGCACGAAGTCGGGCCCGACCAGCGCCTGCTCCAGCGGCCAGATCCGCTCGGTCAGCCAGCGCTGCAGCGGCAGGTCGTCGCCGACCCCGCGCAGCAGCGCCATCGACGCATGCGTGTGCGCGTTGACCAGGCCCGGCATGACCAGGTGCTCGGGCAGGCGGACGGTCGAGCGCGCCGCGAACCGGTGCGCCGCCTCGGCAGCTGGGAGCACGGCGCGGATCAGGCCGCCGTCGACGGCGATCGCCTGTCCTTCGAGCAGCCCGCCGGACGGCCGGATCGGCAGGACCCAGCGCGGCTCGATCAGGGTGTCGATCTGCTCGACGGAGTGCTCATCGTTCATTCGGACTCGGACCGGGCAGCGGCGGACGGCCGCAATAGTGCCATGAGGCCCGGCGGCCGGCACCGCGCTGATAAACTATGCGGCTTGCTTGCGGCCCGACGAGCGCGCCGGCCGGGCGTCCGCCAGGGCGCCGCCGCGCGCCTGGCGCGCTGCCGCCGCCCAGATGGAACAGTTCGCCAAGGAAACCCTGCCGGTCTCTCTCGAAGAGGAGATGCGGCGCTCCTATCTCGATTACGCGATGAGCGTGATCGTCGGCCGCGCGCTGCCCGACGTGCGCGACGGCCTGAAGCCGGTGCACCGGCGCGTGCTGTACGCGATGCACGAGCTCGGCAACCACTACAACCGGCCGTACAAGAAATCGGCGCGCATCGTCGGCGACGTGATCGGCAAGTTCCACCCGCACGGCGACCAGGCCGTCTACGACACGCTGGTTCGCATGGCGCAGCCGTTCTCGCTGCGCTACCTGCTGATCGACGGCCAGGGAAACTTCGGCTCGGTCGACGGCGACAGCGCGGCGGCGATGCGCTACACCGAGGTGCGGCTGGCCAAGGTCGCGCACGAGCTGCTCGACGACATCGAGAAGGAGACGGTCGACTTCGGCCCCAACTACGACGGGTCGGAGAGGGAACCGCTGATCCTGCCGGCGCGGCTGCCCAACCTGCTGGTCAACGGCTCGTCGGGCATCGCGGTCGGCATGGCGACCAACATTCCGCCGCACAACCTGGGCGAGATCGTCGATGGCTGCCTGCTGCTGCTGCGCAATCCCGAGGTGTCGATCGAGGAGCTGATCGAGCTGGTGCCGGCGCCCGACTTCCCGACCGCGGCGATCATCTACGGCATCGACGGCGTGCGCGAGGGCTACCGCAGCGGCCGCGGCCGCGTGGTGATGCGCGCCAAGACCCACTTCGAGGACATCGACCGCGGCGCGCGGCAGGCGATCATCGTCGACGAGCTGCCGTACCAGGTGAACAAGCGGGTGCTGCTCGAGCGGATCGCCGAGCTGGTCGGCGAGAAGAAGATCGACGGCATCGCCGACATCCGCGACGAGTCGGACAAGTCGGGCATGCGGGTGGTGATCGAGCTGAAGCGCAACGAGGTCGCCGAGGTGGTGCTGAACAACCTGTTCAAGCAGACCCAGCTGCAGGACACCTTCGGCATGAACATGGTCGCGCTGGTCGACGGCCAGCCGAGGCTGCTGAACCTCAAGCAGATGATGGAGGCGTTCCTCGCCCACCGGCGCGAGGTCGTCACGCGGCGCACGGTGTTCGAGCTGCGCGAGGCGCGCGACCGCGGCCACGTGCTCGAGGGGCTGGCGGTGGCGCTGGCCAACATCGACGAGTTCATCGCCATCATCAAGGCGGCGCCGACGCCGCCGGTGGCGAAGACCGCGCTGATGGCACGCGCCTGGGACTCGTCGCTGGTGCGCGAGATGCTGGCGCGCGCCGGCAGCCAGCGCGACGCCTACCGTCCGGTCGGGCTCGATCCGCAGTACGGGCTGAAGGACGACGGCCTGTATCGGCTGTCGGAGACGCAGGCCGAGCAGATCCTGCAGATGCGGCTGCAGCGCCTGACCGGGCTGGAGCAGGACAAGATCCGCAACGAGTACCGCGAGGTGATGGACCGCATCGCCGACCTGCTCGACGTCCTGGCGCGGCCCGAGCGGATCACCACGATCATCGCCGACGAGCTGGCGGCGCTGCGCAAGGAGTTCGGCGACCAGCGCCGCTCGCAGATCGTGCGCAGCGCCGAGGACCTGCAGACCGAGGACCTGATCACGCCACAGGACATGGTGGTGACGCTGTCGCACGCCGGCTACATCAAGAGCCAGCCGCTGGCTGACTACCGCGCGCAGAAGCGCGGCGGCCGCGGCCGGCAGGCGGCAGCCACCCGCGAGGACGACTGGATCGACCAGCTGTTCATCGCCAACACGCACGACACCATCCTGTGCTTTTCCGACCGCGGCCGCCTGTACTGGCTGAAGGTGTGGGAAGTGCCGCAGGGCTCGCGCGTCTCGCGCGGCAAGCCGATCGTCAACATGTTCCCGCTGGCCGACCGCGAGAAGATCACGGTGGTGCTGCCGATCCGCGAGTTCGACGAGCACCACTACGTGTTCATGGCCACCGCGCAGGGGACGGTCAAGAAGACCGCGCTGGCGGAGTTCTCCAACCCGCGCAGGGCCGGCATCATCGCGGTGGACCTCGACGAGGGCGACTTCCTGATCGGTGCGGCGATCACCGACGGCACGCACGACGTGATGCTGTTCTCCGACGCCGGCAAGGCGGTGCGCTTCGACGAGAACGACGTGCGGCCGATGGGTCGCACCGCGCGCGGCGTGCGCGGCATGCAGCTCGAGCCCGGCAGCGGCGTGATCGCGCTGCTGGTCGCCGAGGACGAGCGGCAGAGCGTGCTGACCGCCACCGAGAACGGCTACGGCAAGCGCACGCCGATCGCCGAGTACACGCGGCACGGCCGCGGCACCAAGGGGATGATCGCCATCGCCACCAGCGGGCGCAACGGCAAGGTGGTGGCGGCGACCCTGGTGCGGCCGGACGACGAGATCATGCTGATCACCACCGGCGGCGTGCTGATCCGCACCCGGGTGGCGGAGGTCCGCGAGATGGGCCGCGCCACCCAGGGGGTGACGCTGATCGCCCTCGACCAGGGCACCACCCTGACCGGCCTGCAGCGCATCGCCGAGACCGACGATGAAGGCGGCGACGAAGGCCCGGCGCAGGACGCGGGTGCCGCGACCGCCTGAGCTGACGGCACCGCCGGCGATGGACGAACCGCTGCTCGACCTGCGCCGGGCGATCGACGAGATCGATCGCCGGCTGGTCGCCCTGCTGAGCGAGCGGGCGCGCCTGGCGCAGCGGGTCGGCGAACTGAAGCACGCCGCCGAGGCGCCGGTCTATCGCCCCGAGCGGGAAGCGGAGGTGCTGCGCAACGTCGCCGCGGCCAACCCGGGTCCGCTGTCCGGGGCGGCGCTGGCGGCGATCTTCCGCGAGGTGATGTCGGCCTGCCGGGCGCTCGAGCGGCGCCTGCGGGTGGCCTTTCTCGGTCCGGCCGGAACGTTCTCCGAAATGGCGCTGCTCAAGCAGTTCGGCTCGGCGGTCGAAGCCGTGCCCTGCCTGTCGATCGACGAAGTCTTCCGTACGGCCGAGGCCGGCGGCGCCGATTTCGCCATCGCCCCGGTCGAGAACTCGACCGAGGGTTCGATCACCCGCACGCTCGACCTGCTGCTGGCGACCCCGCTGTCGATCGTTGCCGAGGTGTCGCTGCCGGTCGAGCATCACCTGCTGACCTCCGCCGGCAGCATGCAGGGCGTGACACGGATCTGCGCGCACGCGCAGGCGCTGGCGCAGTGCGTGAACTGGCTCAACCAGCACTACCCGTCGGTCGAGCGGCAACCGGTGGCCAGTAACGGCGAGGCGGCGCGGCTGGCTTCGGCCGATCCGACCATCGCCGCGATCGCCGGCGAAGCGGCGGCCAGCCGCTACGGCCTGGTGCCGGTGGCCTGCCATATCCAGGACGACCCGGCCAACCGGACCCGCTTCGTCGCCCTCGGGCGGCAGCACACCCGGCCGAGCGGCCGCGACAAGACGTCGCTGATCCTCGCCGTGGCGCACAAGGCGGGCGCCGTCCACCACATGCTGGCACCGCTGGCGCGGCACGGCGTGTCGATGACGCGCTTCGAGTCGCGGCCGGCCAGGACCGGCGCCTGGGAGTACTACTTCTACGTCGACGTCGAGGGTCACCAGCAGGATCCGGGGGTCGCCGTCGCGCTCGAGCAGCTGCGCGGCGAGTGCGCCTTCTACAAGAGCCTCGGTTCCTATCCCGTCGCCGCCTGAGCGAGGAAAGCCGCAATGTCCACTGCCGTTCAAGCCGCGCCGCCGGGGGCGGCCGTCGATGCGTTGCCCTACGTGCGCTCGATCGCGCCGTACCAGGCCGGCAAGCCGATCGAGGAGCTCGCCCGCGAGCACGGGCTGCAGCCGGAGCGCATCGTCAAGCTGGCGTCGAACGAGAACCCGCTCGGCATGCCGCAGTCGGCGCGCGCGGCGATCGAGGCGGCGCTCGCCGAACTGGGCCGCTATCCCGACTCGAACGGCTTCGAGCTGAAGGCGGCGCTGTCGCGCAGGCTCGGCGTGCCGGCCGACTGGATCACGCTGGGCAACGGCAGCAACGACATCCTCGAAGGCGCGGCGGCGGTGACGCTTGCGCCGGGACGAAGCTGCGTCTACGCGCAGCACTCGTTTGCCGTGTACCCGCTGGCGACGCTGGCGCGCGGCGCGCGCCCGATCGTCGTGGCGGCGCGTGACTTCGGCCACGACCTCGAGGCGATGCTGGCGGCGATCGATGCCGACACGCGGCTGGTGTTCGTCGCCAACCCGAACAACCCGACCGGCACCTTCGTCGGCGCCGACGAGATGGCCGGATTCCTCGACCGTGTGCCGCGCCGGGTGCTGGTGGTGCTGGACGAGGCCTACAACGAGTACCTGGCGCCGGAACTGCGCCATCCGAGCATCGACTGGGTGCGCCGCCTGCCGAACCTGCTGGTGTCGCGCTCGTTCTCCAAGGCTTTCGGGCTGGCCGGACTGCGCATCGGCTACGGCGTCGCCCAGCCGGAACTGACCGACCTGCTCAATCGGGTCCGCCAGCCGTTCAACTGCAACTCGCTGGCCCAGGCGGCGGCGGTCGCGGCGCTGGCCGACGAGGCTTTCGTCGCCCGCAGCGTCGAGGTCAACCGCCGGGGAATGGCGCAGCTGACCGCGGCCTTCGACTCGATGCGACTGCGCTACCTGCCCAGTTTCGGCAATTTCGTGCTGGTGCAGGTCGGCGACGGCGCCGCCGTCTACCAGGGCCTGCTCAGGCGCGGCGTGATCGTGCGGCCGGTGGCCAACTACGGCCTGCCGCAGTGGCTGCGGGTGACGGTCGGCCTGCCTGAGGAAAACGACCGCTTCATCGCTGCGCTGCGCGAGGTGCTGCCGGACGCCGGCGCATGAGGATCGCGCTGGTCGGCGTCGGCATGATCGGCGGCTCGCTGCTGGCGGCCTGGCGGCAGGCCGGGCTGGTGGCGACGGCGAGCGGTTACGACGTCGATCGGCGGGCGCTGGAGCTTGCCGCCGGGCGCGGCCTGATCGACCGGTGCGCCACCTCGGTCGCGCAGGCCGTCGCCGACGCCGAACTGGTGGTCGTCGCCACGCCGGTGGGCGCGATGCGCGAGGTATTCGTGCAGATCGCCGCCGCGCTGCCGGGCGGGGCGCTCATCACCGACGTCGGCAGCACCAAGGGCGAGGTGATCGACCAGGCGCGCGCGGCGCTCGGCGCGGGCTTCGCGCGCTTCGTGCCGGCGCATCCCATCGCCGGCAAGGAACTGCCCGGGGTCGAGCATGCCGACGCGAGGCTGTTCGCCGGCAAGCGCGTGGTGCTGACGCCGACCACCGAGACGAGCGCCGAGGCGCTGACCAGGGTACACGGCATGTTCGCGCGGACCGGCGCGCGGGTCGAGCGCATGGATCCGGCCGAGCACGACCGCATCTTCGCGGCCGTCAGTCACCTGCCTCACCTGCTTTCGTTCGCCCTGGTGGCGGCGATCGGCGCCGAGGCCGACGGCGAGCGCAAGCTCGGCTACGGCGGCGCGGGCTTTCGCGATTTCACCCGCATCGCCGCGTCGTCTCCGGTGATGTGGCGCGACATCTGCGTGGCCAACCGCGCCGCGCTCGGCGAGGAACTGCGCGGCTATCGCGCGCTGCTCGACCGCCTGCAGCAGGCGGTCGACAGCGGCGATGCGACGGCGCTGCAGCAGACTTTCGAACTGGCGGCGCGCCT
Source organism: Burkholderiales bacterium (assembly GCA_016716275.1). Taxonomy (GTDB): domain Bacteria; phylum Pseudomonadota; class Gammaproteobacteria; order Burkholderiales; family Burkholderiaceae_F; genus JADJWR01. The sequence goes on from JADJWR010000003.1 coordinate 614,140, forward strand.
GCGCCGTCAGTGGGCGAACCCGGCCGATGCCCGGTAGCGGCGAGCAGCGCTGGCCCGACGTACTGACGGTGCAGCCGATCGCCCACGCGCAGGGTGCGGTGTGTCTGCCGGGCTCGAAGAGCATCTCCAACCGGGCGCTGCTGCTGGCGGCACTGGCGGAAGGCAGCACGGTGCTGCGCCGCCTGCTCGACGCCGATGACACGCGGGTGATGATCGAGGCCCTGCGCGCGCTCGGCGTCGCGATCGAGCGCGACGGCGACACGGCGACCGTGCACGGCTGCGGCGGCCGCTTTCCTGCCCGCAGCGCGGACCTTTTTCTTGGCAATGCCGGCACGGCGACGCGCTCGCTGACGGCGGCGCTGGCGTTTGCCGACGGGCACTATCGCATCGACGGCGTGGCGCGGATGCGCGAGCGGCCGATCGGCGACCTCGTCACGGCGCTGAACGCCCTCGGCGCCAGCATCGGCTACGAGGGTGCCGAAGGCTATCCGCCGCTGCGCATCGCGCCGGCGCAACGGCTGCTGCGCGAGCAGGTGGCAATCCGCGGCGACGTCTCCAGCCAGTTCCTCACCGGCCTGCTGATGGCCGCGCCGCTGGTCGCGCCGCGCGACGGCCTGCGGGTGCAGGTGGCCGGCGAGCTGATCTCGCAGCCGTACGTGGCGATGACGCTGGCGATGATGAGGCGGTTCGGCGTCGAGGTGACGCGCTCGGCGGACACCTTCGTGGTGCCGCGCGCCGGCTACCGCTCGCCCGGCACGCTTGCGGTTGAAGGCGACGCCTCGAGCGCCTCGTACTTCCTGGCGCTGGGATTGCTCGGCGGCGGTCCGGTCCGCGTCGAAGGGATCGGCCGCGACAGCGTGCAGGGCGACGTCGCCTTCGCCGACCTGCTGCAGGCGATGGGTGCCCGGATCGAGCGCGGCGCCGACTGGGTCGAGGCGCGCGCTGGCGACGGCTTGCGCGCGGTCGACTGGGATTGCACGTCGATCCCCGATGCCGCGATGACCGCCGCCGTGGTGGCGGTGTTCACCGCGGGCCGCACGACGCTGCGCGGCATCGGCTCCTGGCGGGTCAAGGAGACCGACCGGATCGCCGCGATGGCGACCGAACTTCGCAAGCTCGGCGCGACGGTCGAAGAGGATGCCGACCGGCTTTCGATCGTCGGGCCGACCGGCCTGCGCGAGGCGACGATCGACACCTACGACGACCACCGGATCGCCATGTGCTTCGCCCTCGCGGCCACCGGCGGCGTGCCGGTGCACATCCGCGACCCGCGCTGCGTCAGCAAGACGTTTCCGCGATTCTTTGCTGAACTGGCAGCGCTGACGGCGGTGTCGGGCGCGCCATGAAGCGCGCCCAGGCCCGCTCGTGCACCAGGTAGGCGACGGTATTGGCCAGCGGTTCGAGCAGGGCAAGCGCGCCGGCAATCGCCACGCTGCCGGTCAGCAGGTAGGCGATGCCGAAGGCGACTGCGAAATGGACGATGGCGAAGGTGGCGGTCTTCGCCAGGCTGTGAGTGAAAGGTACGCGCATCGCAACCTCCGTAACTGAGAATCGTTCGCATTTTCAGCGACGGCCGGCGGCGGCGTCCATTGAATTGTGTCGATCGAACCGATAGTGAAAGGCTGTTGATGAACGAGGTTCCGGTGATCGCCATCGACGGGCCGACGGCCTCGGGCAAGGGCACCGTGGCGCAGCGGGTGGCCGCGGCGCTCGGCTGGCACTACCTCGACAGCGGCGCGCTGTACCGGCTGGTCGCCCTGCGCGCACTGCAGGCGGGTGTGGCCGCCGCCGACGTGGCGGCGCTGACCCGCCTGGCGCGGAGCCTGCGACCGCAGTTCGATGCCGGGCGCGTCTGCCTCGACGGCCGCGACGTCACCGACGAGATCCGCCGCGAGGACGTCGGCGCCCTGGCATCGCGGATCGCCGTGCACCCGCCGCTGCGCGCCGCCTTGCTCGATCTGCAGCGCGGCTTCCGCTGTCCGCCGGGTCTGGTGGCCGACGGCCGCGACATGGCCACCGTGGTGTTTCCCGACGCCGGCCTGAAGGTCTTCCTGACAGCGAGCGTCGAAGCCCGCGCCGGGCGGCGCCACAAGCAGTTGAGCGAAAAGGGCTTTCCGAGTAACATCGCGATCCTTTTGCAGGACCTCAGGGCGCGTGACGAACGCGACAGCAGCCGTTCCGCGGCGCCGCTGAGGCCGGCGAAAGACGCCCGCCAGCTCGACAGCTCGGATCTCGCCATCGACGAGGTCGTCGCGCAGATCCTGCGCTGGCACGGCGAACGCTGAACCGCTGCGGCACGGCGGGACGGCAAAAGGGTGCGCGGCGCCGCCAGTGAGCGGACCGCGTGGTGTCCAACTCCGCCGGGGTGCAAGGCCCTGGCGCGATTGAAGGTCGATTGATGTCCTCCGTTGCAACTCAGCAAACCGGCTCTGGCAAAGAGAGCTTCGCAGCACTGTTCGAAGAAAGCCTGGCACGCAAGGAAATGCGCGCCGGCGAGGTGATCACCGCCGAGGTGGTCCGCGTCGACTATAACTTCGTGGTGGTCAATGCGGGCCTGAAGAGCGAGGCCTACATCCCGCTCGAGGAATTCAAGAACGACCTCGGCGAACTCGACGTCAAGCCGGGCGATTTCGTCTCGGTGGCGATCGAGTCGCTGGAAAACGGTTACGGCGACACCATCCTGTCGCGTGACAAGGCCAAGCGGCTGGCCGCCTGGCTGAACCTGGAAAAGGCGCTGGAAAACGGCGAGATGGTCAGCGGCACCATCTCCGGCAAGGTCAAGGGCGGCCTGACGGTGATGACCAACGGCATCCGCGCCTTCCTGCCCGGCTCGCTGGTCGACACCCGCCCGGTCAAGGACACCACGCCGTACGAGGGCAAAACCCTCGAGTTCAAGGTCATCAAGCTCGACCGCAAGCGCAACAACGTGGTGCTGTCGCGCCGCGCGGTGATCGAGGCCAGCATGGGCGAGGAGCGCGCCAAGCTGCTCGAGACGCTGCGCGAGGGCGCGATCGTCAAGGGCGTGGTGAAGAACATCACCGACTACGGCGCTTTCGTCGACCTGGGCGGCATCGACGGCCTGCTGCACATCACCGACCTGGCCTGGCGGCGCGTCCGCCACCCGAACGAGGTGGTGCAGGTCGGCCAGGAGCTGACCGCCAAGGTGCTGAAGTTCGACCAGGAGAAGAACCGCGTTTCGCTCGGCCTGAAGCAGCTCGGCGAGGATCCGTGGGTCGGGCTGGGCCGCCGCTATCCGCAGGGTACGCGGCTGTTCGGCAAGGTCACCAACATCACCGACTACGGCGCCTTCGTCGAGATCGAGGCCGGCATCGAGGGCCTGGTGCACGTCTCCGAGATGGACTGGACCAACAAGAACGTCGACCCGAAGAAGGTGGTCGCCCTCGGCGACGAGGTCGAGGTGATGGTGCTGGAGATCGACGAGGACCGGCGCCGCATCTCGCTAGGCATGAAGCAGTGCAAGGCCAATCCCTGGGACGACTTCGCCATCGCCCACAAGAAGGGCGACCGGGTCAGGGGGCAGATCAAGTCGATCACCGACTTCGGCGTGTTCATCGGCCTGCCCGGCAACATCGACGGCCTGGTGCACCTGTCGGACCTGTCGTGGAACGAGCCCGGCGAGGAGGCCGTGCGCAAGTTCAAGAAGGGCGACGAGATCGAGGCGGTGGTTCTGGCGATCGACGTCGAGCGCGAGCGCATCTCGCTGGGCATCAAGCAGATGGCCGGCGATCCGTTCAGCAACTTCGCCGCCACCCACGAGAAGGGTTCGCTGGTCACAGGCGTGGTCAAGGGCGTCGACGCCAAGGGTGCGGTCATCGACCTGGGCGGCGACGTCGAGGGCTACCTGCGCGCTTCGGAGATCGCCTCCGACCGCGTCGAGGACGCGCGCAATCACCTGAAGGAAGGCGACTCGGTGACCGTGCTGATCATCAACGTCGACCGCAAGAACCGCAGCCTGAACCTGTCGATCAAGGCCAAGGACAGCGCCGAGGCCAGCGAGGCGATCGAGCGGATGAAGGCGGAGGCCGCCACCGGCACCACCAGCCTGGGCGCGCTGCTGAAGGCCAAGCTCGACAACCGCTGACCGGCGGGAGCGACCGCGATGAAGATGCTGACCCGCTCCGAGCTGATCGGCCGGCTGTCGGAACGCAACCCGCGGCTGCCGCCGCGCGATGCCGACGAGGCCGTAAAGTGCATGCTCGATGCGATGACGCGGGCGCTGGCCGACGGCGGCCGGGTCGAGATTCGCGGCTTCGGCAGCTTCGCGCTGAACCATCGGCCGCCGCGTGTCGGGCGCAATCCGAAGTCGGGCGAGCGGGTGCACGTGCCGGCGAAGTTCGTGCCGCACTTCAAGGCCGGCAAGGAGCTTCGCAGCCGCGTCGACCGCGGCGCCGATCAGCCACCGCCGCCCGACGGGTCGACCGGCTGAGGTGACGCAGCCAACGGCAGCCCCGCCGAGCGCGGGGCTTTTTTTGGCCGCGGCCGGGCGATCGCCCGCGATAGGGCGCGCTTAGAATCCCGCGATCGTCGGAGAGGCTCGCGGATGAACGTCATCGCCTGGCTGCTGCGCCTGCTGTTCTTTCTCGCCGTGCTCTGGTTGGCGCTGAAGAACACGATGCCGGTCAACCTGCGGCTGACCGAGAATCTGCACTGGGAAGGCGTTCCGCTGGTGCTGGTGATGCTCGGCTGCCTGCTCGTCGGCATGCTGCTCGGCGCCCTGGCGCTGGCGCCGCGCCTGTACCGGCTGCATCGCCGTGCCGCGGCGCTCGACAGCGGTGCGCAGCGGGTGCGCGCCGCGCCGTCGCCGCAGGCCGAGGCCGGCGGCGACCGGCTGGCCAATGTCGCCCGCCGCGCCGGCGCGGTCGGCGAGTTCGATCCGCCCGAAGGCGGAGCCGCGCCGACGCGCCGATGATCGAGTTCGAGCTCTGGTACCTGGTGCTGCTGCCGCTGCTGTTTGCCGCCGGCTGGTGGCTGCGCGGCGTCGATGCGAGCCAGCGGGGCGGCGAAGGTGACGGCGGGCCGCGCGCCTATTTCCGCGGCCTGAACTACCTGCTCAACGAGCAGCCGGACAAGGCGATCGACGCCTTCATCGGCGTGGTCCGGCTCGATCCGGAAACCATCGACCTGCACTTCGCGCTCGGCAACCTGTTCCGCCGGCGCGGCGAGGTCGACCGGGCGGTGCGCATCCACACGCACCTGCTGAACCGCGCCGACCTGCCGGCGCGCAGCCGCGCCGAGGCGCTGGCCGAACTGGCGCAGGACTTCCTCAAGGGCGGCCTGCTCGACCGCGCCGAAGAGAGCTTCACCAGGCTGCTCGACGAGCCGCGCCATCGCGTCGACGCGCAGCGCGCGCTGCTGCGCATCTACCAGATGGAGCGCGAATGGGACAAGGCGATCGAGGCGGCGCGGCGACTGGAGCGCGAGGCGGGCGAGAGCAGCCACGTGCAGGTGGCGCACTTTCACTGCGAGGCGGCCGAGAAGGCGCTGGCGGCGGGCGACGAGGAGCGTGCGCGCAGCCATCTCGAGCAGGCGCTGAAGGTCAACCGCAAGTCGGTGCGCGCGGCAATCCTCGCCGGCGACCTCGCGACGCGCCGCGCTGACGCCGAAGCGGCGATCGGCCACTGGCGCAGCGTCGGCGAGGCGAACCCGGAGTACCTGCCGCTGGTCGCCGGCAGGCTCGCCGATGCGCTCGACGCCGCCGGGCGCCGCGCCGAGGCGCTGAATTTCCTGCGCCGCAGCCTGCTCGATCATCCGTCGATCGACCTGCTCGACGTCGCGCAGGCGCGCGTCGCCTCGTGGGAAGGCCCTGCCGCCGCCGAGGCGCTGCTGCGCGACGAGCTGCAGCGGCACCCGTCGCTGGCCGGCTTCGAGCGGCTGCTCGCCTCGCGCGCCGTCGCGCTCGGCGACGCGCCGCTGGAACAGCTGCACATGCTGATCCAGGCCCAGGCGCGCAAGCTGGCGCGCTACCGCTGCAGCAAGTGTGGCTTTCGCGCCCGCGAGTTCCACTGGCAGTGTCCCGGCTGCAGCAGCTGGGACAGCTACCCGCCGCGCCGCCTCGAGGAGCTCGACGCCCCGTAGGCGGACCGATGCGCATGCTGTCGCTCCTCGCGCCGCGGCCGGTGACCGATCTGGCAATCGAGATCACTGCGGCCGGCGGCCGGCCGACACGGAAGGGCACAAGTGACTTACGCGACGATTGAAGCGACGATCGGCAACACGCCGCTGGTCAGCCTGCAGCGCATCGGCGCTGCCGACAACGCCCGCCGCGGCAACGTCATCCTCGGCAAGCTCGAAGGCAACAATCCGGGCGGCTCGGTCAAGGACCGGCCCGCCTACGCGATGATCCGCCGTGCCGAGGAGCGCGGCGAGATCAGGCCCGGCGACCGGCTGATCGAAGCCACCAGCGGCAACACCGGGATCGCGCTGGCGATGATCGCGGCGATGAAGGGCTACCGGATGACACTGATCATGCCGGACAACCTGTCGGCAGAACGGCGCGCCAGCATGACCGCCTACGGCGCGGAACTGATCCTGACGCCGGCGGCGAAGGGCGGCATGGAATACGCGCGCGACCTGGCGATGCAGATGCAGGCACAGGGCGAGGGCAGGGTTCTCGACCAGTTCGCCAACGACGACAACCCGCGATCGCACTACGAGACCACCGGCCCCGAGATCTGGCGCGACACCGACGGACGGATCACGCACTTCGTCAGCGCCATGGGAACCACCGGCACGATCGTCGGCGTGTCGCGCTATCTCAAGGAGAAGAACGCGTCGGTGCGGATCGTCGGCGCGCAGCCGGCCGAGGGCTCGCAGATTCCGGGCATCCGCAAGTGGCCGGAGGCCTATCTGCCGAAGATCTACGACGCCTCGCGAGTCGACCGCCTGGAGTACGTGGCGCAGGCCGAGGCCGAGGCGATGGCCCGCCGGCTGGCGGCGGAGGAAGGAATCTTCTGCGGCATCTCGGCGGCCGGCGCCTGCGCCATCTCGCTGCGTCTGGCGGCGGAGGTCGAGAACGCGACGATCGTGTTCATCGTCTGCGACCGCGGCGACCGCTACCTGTCAACCGGCGTGTTCCCGGTTTGAGGGAAGGGCGTTGGCCACGGATGAACACGGATGAACACGGATTCAAGAATCGATCCTGCGCCTTCCAGCGGCGGTCGGATCGGCACATCGCAGATGCGCGCACACGTGGCTCACGGGCGTTTGCAGTTCAATCCGTGTCCATCCGTGTTCATCCGTGGCTAGAGCCCTTCACGCCATAGCCACTGGGATCTTGCCGATCTTCGCCTGCCACTCGCGCGGGCCGGTCTGGTGCACCGAGGTGCCGTCGCTCGACACCGCGACCGTCACCGGCATGTCCTTGACGTCGAACTCGTAGATCGCCTCCATGCCGAGGTCGGCGAAGCCGACCACCCTGGCCGCCTTGATCGCCTTGGCCACCAGGTAGGCGGCGCCGCCCACCGCCATCAGGTAGGCGCTTTTGTGCTTGCGGATCGCCTCGATCGCCGCCGGTCCCCGCTCCGACTTGCCGATCATGGCGATCAGCCCGGTCTGCGCCAGCATCATCTCGGTGAACTTGTCCATCCGCGTGGCGGTGGTGGGACCTGCCGGGCCGACCACCTCGTCGCGCACCGGATCGACCGGGCCGACGTAGTAGATGACGCGGTTGGTGAAGTCGACCGGCAGCTTCTCGCCCTTGGCCAGCATGTCCTTGATCCGCTGGTGCGCCGCGTCGCGGCCGGTGAGCATCCGTCCCGACAGCAGCAGCGTGTCGCCCGGCTTCCAGCTGGCGATCTCCTCCCGGGTCAGCGTGTTCAGGTCGACCAGCCTGCTCTTCTGGTAGTCGGGCGCCCACTGCACCTTGGGCCACAGGTCGAGCGACGGCGGCTCCAGGTAGACCGGGCCGGAGCCGTCGAGCACGAAGTGCGCGTGGCGCGTGGCGGCGCAATTGGGGATCATCGCCACCGGCTTGCTGGCCGCGTGCGTCGGGTACATCCTGATCTTGACGTCGAGCACGGTGGCGAGCCCGCCGAGGCCCTGCGCGCCGATGCCGAGCGCGTTGACCTTCTCGTACAGCTCGACCCGCAGCTTCTCGACGTCGTCGCGCGGGCCGCGGGCGAGCAGCTCGTGCATGTCGATGTCGTCCATCAGCGCTTCCTTGGCCATCGTCATCGCCTTCTCGGCGGTGCCGCCGATGCCGATGCCCAGCATGCCCGGCGGGCACCAGCCGGCGCCCATCGTCGGCACCGTCTTGACGATCCAGTCGACGATCGAGTCCGACGGATTGAGCATGACGAACTTGCTCTTGTTCTCCGAGCCGCCGCCCTTGGCCGCCACCTGCACCTCGAGCCGGTCGCCGGGAACGATCTGCACGTTGATCACCGCCGGCGTGTTGTCCCTGGTGTTCTTGCGGCCGAACTCGGGCGGGCTGACCACCGAGGCGCGCAGCTTGTTGTCCGCGTTCAGGTAGGCGCGGCGCACCCCTTCGTTGATCGCGTCTTCGAGCGAGCCGGTGAAGCCCTCCCAGCGAACGTCCATGCCGACCTTGAGGAAGACGTTGACGATGCCGGTGTCCTGGCAGATCGGCCGGTGCCCCTCGGCGCACATCTTCGAGTTGGTCAGGATCTGCGCGATCGCGTCCCTGGCCGGCGCGCTCTTCTCGGCTTCGTAGGCGCGCGCCAGGTGGGCAATGTAGTCGGCCGGGTGGTAGTAGCTGATGTACTGCAGCGCGGCGGCGATGCTTTCGGTGAGGTCGGCCTGCTTGATCGTGGTCATGGTTGCCTCGAAGGTCGTGGTGCAGGTTGGCAGGGTTGCCGCAGCGACTGGCCCCCTCGCCGCTAGTGCGTCTCGCTGGCGACGTGCGGACGCGCGGCTCCGAACAGGAGCCGGTCGGTGGCGGCGATCGCCATCGCCGACACCAGGAAGGTCAGGTGGATGCCGGTCTGCGCGAGCAGCGTCTTGGTGTCGTAGTTGGCGGCGTTGATGAAGGTCTTCAGCAGGTGGATCGAGCTGATGCCGATGATCGCCGTTGCCAGCTTGACCTTCAATACGCTGGCATTGACGTGAGACAACCATTCCGGCTGGTCCGGGTGCCCTTCCAGGTTCAGCCGCGAGACGAAGGTCTCGTAGCCGCCGACGATCACCATGATCAGCAGATTGGAGATCATCACCACATCGATCAGACCCAGCACCACCAGCATGATCACCGTCTCGTTCAGCTTCGGCAGGCCCTCGGCCGGCAGCGCGTAGCCGACCGCCTTGTACAGGTCGCCGATCGAGCGTGCGTCGCCGAAGGCGGCGCCGACCAGGTGCACCAGCTCGACCCAGAAGTGATAGACGTAGACGCCCTGGGCCAGGATCAGGCCGACGTACAGCGGCAGCTGCAGCCAGCGGCTGGCGAAGATCAGGCGTGGTACCAGGCCAAGTGGACGGGTATTGACGCGTTCGAACGAAAGCGGGTTCATCCAGTGAGTTTCTGTTCGTGAAAACCCGCAGATTCTAGCCAGCCGCCGGCAGGCAATATGGGCGCCGCGCAGGCTTGAAGGATTGCCGGCTGCCCTCAGATTGAACCCGTGCCGATCCCGGCGGTCGAAGCCGGCGTGCGGTTATCGGGAAACGATGCTTCTGTCTTCGGGTGATCGAATGTAAAGCAGTCAGGCGACTCGTGTGTTCGATTCCTGCGCGACAAGTAGACTTGCGCGCGTTCCGTTAACCACTTGATGGAGACTCTATGAAACGCATCGCGCTGTTCGTCGTGACGAACCTTGCGATCATCGTAGTGCTGATGCTGTTCCTGAACATCATCGGCGCCGTTTTCGGCATCAACTTCGCCGGCGTCGGCGGCCGCGAGCTCGACCTCGGCGCGCTGGCCATCTTCGCCCTGGTGGTCGGCTTCACCGGCTCGTTCATCTCGCTTGCGATCAGCAAGCCGATGGCCAAGTGGTCGACCGGCGCGCGGGTGATCGACCGGCCGTCCAACGCGATGGAGGCCTGGCTGGTCGACGCCGTCCGGGCGCACGCGCAGAAGGCGGGCATCGGCATGCCGGAAGTGGCGCTCTACGAGGGCGAGCCGAACGCCTTCGCCACCGGTGCCTCGAAGAACAGCGCGCTGGTGGCGGTGTCCACCGGGCTGCTGCAGTCGATGAGCAAGGAGGAGGTCGACGCCGTCCTCGGCCACGAGGTGGCGCACGTCGCCAACGGCGACATGGTCACCATGACGCTGATCCAGGGCGTGATGAACACCTTCGTCGTCTTCCTGTCGCGGGTGATCGGCTGGGTGGTCGACCGGATGATCCTGAAGAACGAGAGCGACGCGCCGGGCATGGGCTATTGGGTGAGCGTGATCGTGCTCGACATCGCGCTCGGCTTCCTGGCGGCGATTGTCGTCGCCTGGTTCTCGCGGCAGCGCGAGTTCCGCGCCGACGCCGGCGCCGCCAGCTACATGGGTTCGTCGAAGCCGATGATCAACGCGCTGGCGCGCCTCGGCGGCATGGAGCCGGGTGAACTGCCGCAGCAGGTCAAGAGCATGGGCATCAACTCCCGCCCGACCGGCCTGATGGCGCTGTTCTCCAGCCATCCGCCGATCGAGGACCGGATCCGCGCCCTGCAGGCGATGGGCCGCTGACCCTCGGCGGCAGTCGATCGACGAAGCCGGGCCGATGGCCCGGCTTTTTCATGCGCCTTGCCCGGCGCGGTTTCGCGAAACGTAGTCTGCCAGCCAGCTCAGGGCGGCGCCGGCCAGCGCCAGGCCGGCGGCGGCGGCCAGCCAGAAGCTCGCCGCTGGGCCGAGCGTCCAGGTCGCCGGCGGGTGGTACGCCAGCCAGTAGCCGCCGGCCAGGCCGATCGCCCACAGGGACACGCCGTGGATCAGCATCGGCGGCAGCGCCACCTTGTAGCCGCGCAGGATGAAGGTGGCCACGCCCTGGACGGCATCGAAGAAGTGAAACAGCATCGCCAGGCCGACCAGCCCGAGCGCCACCCGGGCCACCTCGCTGTCGCGGGTGAACTGGGCCACCAGCGGCCCGCGCAGCAGATAGACAAGCAAAGCCATCACGACGGCGCTGCCGACGGCGATGCGGTAGCCGCGAAGCGCTGCCCGCCGGGCGATGGCCGGACCTCCGGCCCCAAGGGCCTGCGCCACCAGCACGCTGCTGGCGATGCCGTAGGCGAGCGGCAGCATGAACAGCAGCGCGATCACGTTGGCGACGATCTGATGGCCGGCGACGACGGTGGCGCCGAAGCGCGCCAGCAGCAGGGCGATGAAGGTGAATGAACTGATCTCGATCAGCAGTGCGCCGCCGCTCGGCAGGCCGAGGCGCAGCAGCTCCTTCTGGCGCGCCCAGACCGGCCCGGCGCGCGTGCCCGCCGGCGCGTGGAAGCGACGGTAGAACGGGTCGAACCGCCACAGCAGCCAGTGGGCCGCCAGCATCAGCCACATGATCAGCGCGGTGGCGATGCCGCAGCCGGCGCCGCCGATCGCCGGCAGCGGCCCGCCGCCGTGGATGAACAACAGGTTCAGCGGGACCTTGGCGGCGAGTGCGGCGAGGTTGATCAGCATCGTCACCGTCGGCCGTGACACCGCCGCGTTCAGGGCGATAAAGGCCCGCGAGGCGAACGCCGCCGGCAGGCCGGCGGCCACCGCCCACAGATAAAGCGACGAGATGGCCGCCACCTCCGGCGCCGCGTCGATCAGCCGCAGCCACGGGCGGTTGACCAGCAGCGGCGGCAGGGCGACCAGCGTCAGGAACAGCGCCAGCCACAGCGTCTGCCGCACGTCGATGCCGATTTCGCGGAACCGTCGCGCACCGAAGTGATGGCCGGCGATCGGCGTGAGCGCCTGCAGCGTCGCCATGAAGCCGACGAACACCGTCGCGTAGATGCTGCTGCCGAGCGCCACGCCGGCCAGGTCGGTAGCCGACAGCCGGCCGGCCATGATCGTGTCGATGACGCCGAGACCGATCACCGCAACCTGCGCGACGAGAATCGGCCAGGCAAGCTGCAGCAGCGCGCGCGTCGAGTCGAGCGCAGCCTCGTCGGCCGGCCGGGCCCCGGCGGGCACGGGTGCCTGGGCGCCGCCGTCGTTCAATCGCCGGCGCGCCGATACAGGCGGATCGCCTCGTCCGGCCGGCCGGGGCGGTGCCCCTGCCAGAGCTCGGTCCACCGACCCGCCGGCAGTCCATCGTCGAGCAGCGAGCCGGCCAGGTCGCGGTGCAGCGCCAGCGGGCAGTCATCGTCGTCGCCGCTGGCGAAGCGGATGCCGCCGTGAAAGGCGAACACCGCGCGATGCGACGGGCGCAGGTGGTGTGCCAGCACGCAGGCATCCGCCGGCGCCGCGCGGGCGATCTCGGCGGCCGCGCTGCTGGCGAGCCCGGCAAACGATCGCCGGTGGTCGACCGCGCCGAGGAACAGCGCCGAGAAGGCCACCCACAGCGCGACCATGCCGCTCGCCGCCAGCGCCGGGCCGCGCCACAGGGCGCCGCCGGAGGGCTGGCGAACGCGCCAGGCCACCAGGGCGAACCAGACTGCGCTGGCCGCCGCGGCGATCACGACGGCCGCCCAGTCGAGCGGCGGCACGTACTCCGCGGTCAGCCGCAGCACCGAGCGGCTCATCTTCGGCGGCACGCCGGCGTGCATGGCGAAGAAGTAGGTCCACAGCGCGACCGTCGCCAGGCAGAAGGCGGTGATGGCGAACCAGTCGATCGCGTTCTCGGCGGCGCGGCGCAGGGAGACCGCGCCGAAGGCGGCCAGCAGCACCAGCGGCAGGATCACGTGCACGACGTCCTCCGAGCTCGGCGCCCGCGTGCTCAGCAGGCCGAAGATGCCGGTGACAAGCAGCAGCGAGCCGAAGGCCATGTGCGGCCGGCGCAGGCCCTGGCGCCAGGCGTACAGCGCCCATGCCGCCAACGGCCAGAGGGGCCACGTCTGCCACGCCAGCGCACGCAGCAGCCAGGCGAGGCTGTCGCCGGTCGGCAGCGCGAAGCCGCGCAGGCTGCTGGCCGCCCAGTCGGCAAGGTACGAGCGACCGGCATCGCCGTGGCCGGCGAGCACCGCGGCGACCCAGCCGCCGACGACACCGCCCCCGGCAAGCAGCAGCAGGACGAGGGCCCGCTGGCGCACCGGTCGCGCCAGCGTTCCGGCCGCGAGCGGCAGCGCCGCCAGGGTCAGCCACAGGGCCGGCTGCGCTCCGCGCGCCAGCACCAGCAGGCCGAGCGCGCCGCCGGCGAGCAGCGGACCGGCGACCGGCCGCTCGAGCGACAGCGCAAGGCCGAAGATGGCCAGGCTCGACAGCGCGAACGCCGCCGGCGCACTGGTGGTTTCATGCAGGCTGACGATCGGGCCGGCGGTCGCCAGCACCAGCAGGACGGCGACGTCGGCCAGCATCCGCCCGTAGTCGCGCGAGGTGGCCTCGCCGCCGAAGGCGAAGGCCACCGGCTGTGCCTCGTCGCGCCTCGCCAGCCGCAGCACCGCGTACCAGAGCGCGCCGGTGGCGACGAAGAACCACAGCACGGTCGGCAGCCGTGACGCGGTGAGGTCGCCGAGCGCCGGACCGAAGGCCGCGATCGACGCCGCGCCGGCCCAGAACGCCAGCGGACCATCGGCGGCGACCCGCTCGCCTGCCACCGCCGGCAGCAGCCACTCGCCGCCATGGGCCATCGTCCACATGATGCCGAAGCCGGTGGCATCGTCCTCCTGCCACGGGTCGCGGCCGAACAGGCCGCTGACGATGTAGGCGACGATCAGCGCCAGCAGGGCAGCGCGCGGCAGCTTGGCCGCGGCGGCGGCGCTGACGCGGGCCGGGGAGGGACGCTCGTCGAAAACCATCGGCTGTCGTTTCCGGGGCGCATGTTATGCCGTCGGCCGCGGTCGCGCCGCGCCGGTGCAAGCGGCCGGTGCCGGCGGCACTGGCAACGCTGCGCTACGCCGGCAGGGCGTCGATGCGCTCGTGATAACGGGCCCGCAGCACCAGGCGCCGGTGCTGCGGCGAGTCGCTGAAGGCGGCGCGATCGTGCAGCACGTTGTTGCAGACGATGCCCATTCCCGGCTCCTGGCGCAGCGTCAGCACGTGCGGGTCGGCGTCGAGCATGCGCTGCAGCGCCGCGCTGGCGGCGCGCACCGCTTCGTCGTCCTTCCAGGCGATGCTGCGCGTGCGGGCCGTGTAGCGCATGTGCAGCCTGCCGTCGTCGACCGAGAACACCGGCCCGCTCTGGTCGCCGCGGGCGACCTCGCCTTCCTCCGAGCGCGAAGGAATGGTCATCGCATCGGCCAGCATCAGCGCGCGGATGTGCTGCGGATCGGCGTCGCGCAGCGCGATGTAGGCCAGTTCGTGGTCGAGCAGGCGGTTCTCGCCGCCGGACTCGGCCCGCTGCACGCAGTGCAGGATCATGGCGCGGATCTTCCGCTGCGGCGGGTTGTAGTAGCCGTCGGTGTGCCAGCGGATGGCGCGGTCGGTGTAGGGGATGTAGCCGCTGCGGGTGCCCGAGCCGGCCACCGCCAGCGGCGTGACGCCGTCGTCGTCGGCCAGGTAGTTGACGTCGAGGGTGCGCAGGCCGAGCTGCTCGCCGATGCGCCGCGGCACGTCGCTGTTCGCCCCGGCGCGCGCCGGCGACACGTACACCGCCATGTTGGTGCGCGCGCAGCGCTCGAGCAGGGCGCCGCGCTCGGCCGCCGTCAGCTGCATCGGGTCGGCGACCTCGACCAGCAGGTCGGCCGGCGAACGGGCGCAGCTCGCGAGCTTGCGTTCGCGCCAGCGCAGGTACGCCTCGGCGTCGTGCAGGTCGAACGGGTTGCCCTCGCTGCCGCGCATGGCGGGCTACTCGGGCGGGATCGGATCGTCGACCGGCGCGTCGACCCCCGGCATCTCCGGGAACGGGCCGTCGGCTTCGTCGTCCGCCGGAGCGACGATCGAGCCGGCCGTGCCGACCAGGTCGTCGATCACCTTGCGCAGCGTCCTGACCGCCGTCGGCGCCTCGAAGCTCATCACCTGGTCGGCCACCCAGGCGCGATCCTGCGGCGCCACCGCCCTGGTCAGCGCGACGCTCGCCAGCCGCATGAACGCCACGTCCTGCCCGACGCCTTCGCCGAAGTCGAGCTGCGCGTAGTCGTCGGCACGGCTGTTGTAGAGGTCGATGAACTGCCGGCGAATCGGCCGGTCATCCTCGGCGAGCAGCCGCGACTCGTTCTCGGCGACCAGTTCGGCGAGCCGCTTGACCATCGACACGGTGAACTGCCGGCGCTCGGGCAGCGACAGGCGCGCCAGCGCCAGCCGGTCGGCCACCTGGACCAGGAATACCAGGTACTCGCGCAGGACATCGAAATACTGCGGGCCGGCTTCGATCTCGAACTGCGCCGTGCGCATCTGCCCGATCGTCGCCAGTCCGAGCCGCCAGGCGGTGAACGCGGCGACGCTGGCCAGCGTCGCCGGGTCGCGCGCCTTGTCCTTGTTGAAGAAGCGGCTCTTGGTCCGCCGCAGCGGCGTGCTCACGGTCTAGTAGCCGCCCTTGCCGAACGGCTTGGGCAGGCCGGCGAAGCGCACCCCCTGCTTGGCCGGCCCGCCCGGGAACAGGTCGTACAGGGTCTTGCTGTCGTGGTGCGGCAGCAGCTCGGCGAGGTCCTTGAGCATGGCGCGGAAGTTGGGCGTCTGGCCATGCTCGCGGTACTGCTCGCGCAGGTAGTCGATCACCGCCCGGTGGTCGTCGGTCAGCGTGATCCCTTCGGCCTGGGCGATCACCGCGCAGACCTCGTCGCTGTAGTTGGCCTCCAGCAGGTAGCCTTCTTCATCGGCCTCGATGGTGCTGCCGTTGACTTCGTAGTTCATCGGTCTCCTCTCGTTCACTGGGCCTGCGCGCCGACCGCGCTCAGGTAGAACTCGAACTCGCCCGGCGACGGCTCGAACCGGTCGAGCAGGCGCGCCGCGCCATCGGCGGTCCACGACGCGACGTCGGCCGGCGCGCTCGGGCAGTTGCTGATCAGCACCAGCACCTCGCCGGGCTGCATCGCGCGCAGCAGCCGCCGCGCCTCGACGATCGGGCCGGGGCAGGCAACGCCGCGCAGGTCGAGCACGACGCTGCCGCGGCTGGGCTCCGCCGACTGCCGCCGGCGGATCGTGTAGGCGACCCGGCGGCCGTTGATCGGCTCGACGGCGATCACCTCGTGGCCGGTTGCGGCGGCCCAGTCGCGCAGGTCGTCGCCGGTGCCGGGGCAGTCCGAAATCAGCACCAGGTGCTGGCCGTTCGGCAGATCGTCGAGCAGCTTCTTGGCGCCGAGCAGCGGCAACGGGCAGGACAGCCCGCTCGTGTCGAGACGGATGGTCGACGGTGCGTTCATCTTCGCCTGCCCGGCCGCCATCCTCAGAGGCCGACAGCGGCGACCGACTTGTGCGGCACGAACACGCCGCAGCCGAGCTTGCGGTGCAGGCCGATCCCGTGCGCCTGCGCAGTCAACGATTGCTCGGCCGACAGGCCGTGCAGCATCAGGCTGAAGCCGGCCAGCCGCTGGTCGCCCACGGCAATTTCGCCGCGCCGGCCGACGATCGTCTCGCAGTCGAGGGCGAGCCCGGCCAGCGCGCGCTCGACCTCGGCGAGGAAAGCGCCTTCGTCGTCGGCCCCGGTGACGACCAGCTTCGCGTGCAGCACCGGGTGCGCCAGCAACTCCCGTCGGCTGGCCCGGCCGAGCCGCAGCGGCGCCGGCAGCGCCAGCGTCCGCTCCTGCAGCACCTCGCAGGCGTCGCTGCACGAATCCGGCACGCGCAGCGTCAGCCGGCTGCGACCGCCGACCAGCAGCGCCTCGCCGCATGGCGTCAGCCCACGCAGCGGATGCACGGCCGCCAGCGGCTGGTCGTCCAGCCACGGCGCAAGCGTCCGCAGCGCTTCGTACAGACCGCGCGGATAGTCGCGGCCGACGCTGGTGCCGCTGATCGCGTAGGCGTACTCGATCCAGCCGCTCA
Organism: Burkholderiales bacterium; assembly: GCA_016716275.1. Taxonomy (GTDB): domain Bacteria; phylum Pseudomonadota; class Gammaproteobacteria; order Burkholderiales; family Burkholderiaceae_F; genus JADJWR01. Next base: position 631,103 of record JADJWR010000003.1, read on the forward strand.
TCGAGCGGTCTCCATCGCGGCACACCGTCGGCGGCGGGGCATCGCGCCGCTCATCGAGCAGCCTGCGGCGAGGGCGCGTGAAGGCGCGCCCACTGCGACATCTGCTCGCCCCACTCGGCGGCCGTGGCCGCGTCGATGTCGAACACGGTGAAGCGCTTGCCCTCGCGGATGCGGATGCGCAGCAGGCTCAGTCCGCCGTGCACGTAGTCGACCTGCTGCAGCTCGATCTCCTGGCCGCCGATAGGGGCATGCAGTCGGGCCAGAGGGGTGATCGTGAGCTTCTCGTCCATGCGCGCGTCGTATCGCTCTTTGCTGGTCGATCGCGGGTGGCGCGCGACCGGGCCAATGTCGATCCACAGGCTGTGCCGATGGTAACGGCCATTACCCCGCTTGGCAGCGCACCCCTCCCATTGGGGTTAGCCGGGTAATCATCGCGGGCTATGGCTGCAGCGGGAGGCGCCCCGTAGGATTCCCGAGTGCGGTGATTGCGCCTGCCGCCGGCGACGGGGCCGTGTACTTCGGCCCTCGCCCGGTCCGCATCCGGACGAACCGATACAAGGAGGCTGAATCAACATGGCAAAGCCGATGCACGAAACGCCGATGCTCGACGAGCTGGAGAGCGGCCCGTGGCCGAGCTTCGTCAGCGGGCTGAAGCGACTGGCCGCGGATAAGGACTACATGGTCGACCTGCTCGGCCAGCTCGAGACGAGCTACGAGACCCGCAAAGGGTACTGGAAGGGCGGCACGGTCAGCGTGTTCGGCTACGGCGGCGGTGTGATTCCGCGCTTCACCGAGCTGAAGGACGAGAAGGGCAACCCGAAGTTCCCCGATGCGGCCGAGTTCCACACGCTGCGCGTGATGCCGCCGCCGGGAATGCACTACTCGACCGACGTGCTGCGCAAGATGTGCGACATCTGGGAAGAGCACGGCTCGGGCCTGATCGCCTTCCACGGCCAGAGCGGCGACATCATGTTCCAGGGCGTCAGGAGCGACAAGGTGCAGGACGCCTTCGACGCCATCAACGAGCTCGGCTTCGACCTCGGCGGGGCGGGACCGGCGGTGCGCACGTCGATGTCGTGCGTCGGCGCCGCGCGCTGCGAGCAGTCGTGCTACGACGAGGGCAGAGCGCACCGCACGGTGATCAACAGCTTCCTCGACGACATCCACCGGCCGGCGCTGCCGTACAAGTTCAAGTTCAAGTTCTCCGGCTGTCCGAACGACTGCATGAACTCGGTGCAGCGCGCCGACCTGGCGGTGATCGGCACCTGGCGGGACAACATCCGCACCGACGAGGCGCTGGCGAAGAAGTGGTTCGCCAAGCACGGCATGAACGAGCTGGTCAACGACGTCGTCGCCCGCTGCCCGACCAAGGCGATCCAGATCAAGGAGATCAAGGACGTCCGCCAGGGCGAGTCGATCTCCAGCGTGGCGGTGAACGACAGCCAGGCACTGGAGATCGACAACCGCGACTGCGTGCGCTGCATGCACTGCATCAACGTGATGACCGGCGCGCTGGCGCACGGCGTCGACACCGGCGCCACCCTGCTGTGCGGCGGCAAGCGGACACTGAAGATCGGCGACCTGATGGGCACGGTGATCGTGCCGTTCATGAAGCTCGAGACCGACGAGGACCGCGAGGCGCTGGTCGACCTCGGCAAGCGGATCGTCGATTTCTTCGCCGAGAACGCGCTCGAGCACGAGCGCATCGGCGAGACAATCGAACGGATCGGCCTGGTCAGCTTCCTCGACGGCGTCGGACTCGAGGTCGACCCGAACATGGTCGCCGCGCCGCGCACCAACCCGTACGTGCGCACCGACGACTGGGACGCGGAAGTCGCCAAGGTGCAGGCGAAGAAGAAGGCGGCCTAGCAGCTGACGCAGGGCAGTCCCGAGCAGATCAGGAGAACCGACGATGACGCAAGTCGAAGCACCGGCGGCGCCGGCCAAGGCGGCACCGAAGACACCGCGGCGGGCGGTCGAGTGCGGCGTGCCGGACAACACGCAGTTCCTGCACCCGCTGATGAAGAAGAACTACGGCAAGTGGAAGTACCACGACCGGCCGCGGCCGGGCGTGCTGCACCACGTGGCGCATTCGGGTGACGAGCTGTGGACGGTGAAGGCCGGCACGCAGCGGCAGATGGACGTCTGGACGATCCGCAAGCTGTGCGAGATCATCGACAAGTTCGGCGAGGGCCAGGTCCGCTTCACCATCCGCAGCAACGTCGAGATCGGCGTGTCGAAGTGGGAGAAGGTCGAGCCGCTCGTCAACGCGCTCGAGTCGGCCGGCTTCCCGGTCGGCGGCACCGGCAACTCGGTGTCGATGATCGCCCACACGCAGGGATGGCTGCACTGCGACATCCCCGGCACCGACGCCTCCGGCGCGGTCAAGGCGCTGATGGACGAGCTGATCGACGAGTTCCGCAACGAGCAGATGCCGAACCGCGTGCACATGTCGACCTCGTGCTGCGAGATCAACTGCGGCGGCCAGGCCGACATCGCGATCATCGTGCAGCACACCAAGCCGCCGAAGATCAACCACGACCTGGTTGCCAACGTCTGCGAGCGGCCGGCGGTGGTGGCGCGCTGCCCGGTGGCGGCGATCCGCCCGGCGCTGGTCAACGGCAAGCCGTCGCTGGAAGTCGACGAGAAGAAGTGCATCTGCTGCGGCGCCTGCTATCCGCCGTGCCCGCCGATGCAGATCAACGATCCCGAGCATTCGAAGCTGGCGATCTGGGTCGGCGGCAAGAACTCCAACGCGCGCGCCAAGCCGACCTTCATGAAGATGGTGGCTTCCGGGCTGCCGAACAACCCGCCGCGCTGGCCCGAGGTGAGCGAGGTCGTCAAGCGCATCCTGCGTGTGTACAAGGAGGATGCGCGCTCCTGGGAGCGGATGGCCGACTGGATCGAGCGGATCGGCTGGCCGCGCTTCTTCGAGAAGACCGGGCTCACCTTCACCAAGTACCTGATCGACGACTGGCGCGGCTCGCGGGCGAACCTGAACGCCTCGACCCACATCCGGTTCTGAGGCGGATGCGGGCGTGAAGATCGCAGTTCTGGTCAACGAGGGGCCGTACCAGCACCAGGCCGCCGACTCGGCGTACCTGTTCTGCGCCGCGGCGATCGCCAAGGGGCACGAGATACAGCGCGTGTTCTTCTATCACGACGGCGTCAACAACGCGACCAAGCACACCGAGCCGCCGCAGGACGACCGCAACATCGTCGCCCGCTGGAGCAAGCTCGCCGACGAGCACAAGGTCGACCTGGTCGTCTGCGTGGCCGCCGGCCTGCGGCGCGGCATCGTCGAGGCGGTGCTGGCGCCGGGCTTCCGCATCTCCGGGCTCGGCCAGCTGATCGACTCCGGCATCAAGGCCGACCGCCTGGTGACTTTCGGAGACTGAGCGATGGCCAAGAAATTCATGCTGGTCAACCGCAAGGCGCCGTACGGCTCGATCTACGCGCTGGAGAGCCTCGAGGTGGTGCTGATCACCGCCGCCTTCGAGCAGGACGTCTCGGTGGTGTTCATCGACGACGGCGTCTATCAGCTCAAGAAGGGGATGCAGACCAAGGGCATCGCCACCAAGAACTTCTCGCCGACCTACCGCGCGCTGGAGGACTACGACATCGACAAGCTGTACGTCGAGGCCGAGTCGCTGGCGGCGCGCGGCCTGACGGCCGAGGACCTGGTCACCGACGTGAAGGTGGTCGGCGGCGGCGAACTGGCGGCGCTGATGGCCGAGCAGGACGTGGTGCTGAGTTTCTGAGGATCGCTGGCCGATGCTGCACATCCTGAACAAGTCGCCGCTGGAAACGAACACGCTCGACACCGTGCTGCGGCTGGCGCCTGCCGGCGCGCTGCTGCTGATCGAGGACGCCGTCTACGCGGCGACCAGGGGAGCCGTCGCCGAGCCGAAGCTGCGCCAGGCGATGGAGCGGATGAAGGTCTACGCGCTGGCGCCGGACCTGGCCGCGCGCGGCATGGCCGACCGGCTGATCGACGGCGTCGCCACCGTCGACTACGACGGCTTCGTCGAGCTGGTCGTCGAACACCCCAATTCGCAGTCCTGGCTGTAGGGCCGCGCCACGCACCGCAACGACTGAACACGACAAGGAGAGTCACATGGCCACCATCGAAGCCAACGGCAAGAGCTACGAAGTCGACGAGGAGGGCTATCTGGTCAACCTCGGCGAATGGAACGAGGAGCTGGCGAACGAGATCGCCAAGCAGGAAAGCATCGAGATGAACGAGAACCACTGGGAGGTGGTCAACTTCCTGCGCAAGTACTACGAGGAGTACCAGATCGCCCCGGCCGTGCGGGTGCTGACCAAGGCGATCGGCAAGACCCTCGGACCGGAGAAGGGCAACAGCCAGTACCTGTACGAGCTGTTCCCCTACGGCCCGGCCAAGCAGGCGTGCAAGATCGCCGGCCTGCCGAAGCCGACCGGCTGCGTGTAGCCAGGACGGACGGATGAGCGGGGCGGCGCCGCGCGCCACCCCGTCCTCGTGATGTCGACGGCAAGCATCGTCTTTGCCCTGCTTTTCTACGCCGCGACCATCCTGCTGGTGGCGGGGCTGGCGGCGCGCATCGTCGACTACGCCCGCACGCCGGCGCCGCTGAAGATCCCGACCACGCCGGCGCCGGTCACCCGCGGTGGCGTGGCGCTGCGGATGGCCCGCGAGGTGGTGCTGTTCGAGAGCCTGTTCAAGGGCAGCGTCTGGACCTGGATCTTCGGCTGGCTGTTCCACGTCAGCCTGGCGCTGGTGCTGGCGCGCCACCTGCGCTACTTCACCGAGCCGGTGTGGTTCTGGGTGGCGCTGGTGCAGCCGCTCGGCATCCTCGCCGCCTTCGGCATGGCCGCCGGCCTGGCCGGACTGCTGGCAAGGCGGATCGCCGTCGAGCGCATCCGCTACATCTCGGTGCCGTCCGACTACCTGATGCTGGTGCTGCTGCTGGCGATCGCCGCCTCGGGCCTGGCGATGAAGTACGTGTTTCGCACCGACGTGGTCGCCGTCAAGGCCTTCTTCCTCGGCCTGATGCGCTTCGACTGGCAGCCGCTGCCCGCCGATCCGGCGCTGTACGTCCACCTGCTGCTGGTGGTGGCGCTGATGGCGGTGTTCCCCTTCTCCAAGCTGCTGCACGCACCGGGCGTGTTCTTCTCGCCGTCGCGCAACCAAACCGACGATCCGCGCGAGGCCCGCCACCTGGCGCCGTGGGCGGCGACACTGGAGCGCCGCTAGATGGCCGAGGTCAAGGCACCGCCGCTGCGCGAGTACCCGTCGCCGGTGCCGCTGGCGCCGGGAGCGATGGCGGCGTCGCGCCCGTACGTGGCGAGCGACAAGATCCAGCAGGCGATCGGCTTTCCCGGCGAGCTCGCCGACGGTTGGCAGCAGCGGGCGATCGGCCACATGGGCGAGCTGCTCGGCAAGTACCGCTCGCTGAAGGTCTTCATGGATTCCTGCGTGCACTGCGGCGCGTGCGCCGACAAGTGCCACTACTTCATCGGCACGCAGGACCCGAAGAACATGCCGGTGGCGCGGCAGGAGCTGATGCGCAGCGTCTACCGGCGCTACTTCACGCTGCCGGGCAAGCTGTTTCCGAAACTGGTCGGCGCGCGCGACCTGACCAAGGACGTGCTCGACGAGTGGTTCACCTACTTCAACCAGTGCTCGGAGTGCCGCCGCTGTTCGGTCTTCTGCCCCTACGGCATCGACACCGCCGAGGTGACGATGGCGGCCAGGGAGATCCTCGACGTCGTCGGCTACGGGCAGAAGTACAGCAACGAGATCATCGGCAAGGTCCACAAGATCGGCAACAACCTCGGCCTGCCGGGGCCGGCGCTGGCCGACACGCTGAGCGGCCTGGAGGAGGACGTCAAGGAAGACACCGGCGTGGACGTGCGCTTCCCGCTCGACGAGAAGGGCGCCGAGGTGCTGCTGGTCACGCCGAGCGCGGACTTCTTCGCCGAGCCGCACGTCGACAGCCTGATCGGCTACGCCAAGGTCTTCCACGCCGCCGGCGTGCGCTGGACGCTGTCGGCGAAGGCCTCCGAGGCCGGCAATTTCGGCCTGTTCATCGGCAACTACGACCAGCTTCGCGCGATCGCCATGCGCATCCGCGAGGCGGCGCTCGAGCTGGGGGTCAAGCGGATCATCGTCGGCGAGTGCGGCCACGCCTGGCGCGTGGCCTACAGTTTCTGGAACACGCTGGTCGGCATCGGCGCCGGCGGCAGGGACCCGTTCGCGGTGCAGCTGCAGAGCCAGCTCGATTCGAGCGTGCGGCAGCCGACCCACATCTGCGAATACACCTGGGACCTGATCCAGCGCGGCGCGCTGAAGTTCGACCGGGAAGCGAACGACCACCGGGTGGTGACCTTCCACGACTCGTGCAACGTCGCGCGCGCCTCGCGGATGGGGGACTTTCCCGGCGGCCAGTTCGAGATCCCGCGCGCGATCGTCCGCGCGGTGGCCAACAAGTTCGTCGAGATGGCGCCGGAGACCACCTACGAGAAGACGTTCTGCTGCGGCGGCGGCGGCGGGCTGCTGACCGACGAGCTGCTCGATCTGCGCGTCAAGGGCGCGCTGCCGCGCATGGAGGCGCTGCGCGAGGTGGCCGATCGGCACGGCGTGAACTTCATGGCCACCATCTGCGCCATCTGCAAGGCGCAGTTCACCAAGGTGCTGCCGTACTACGGCTTCAAGATGAGCATGGTCGGCGGCGTGCACCAGCTGGTCAGCACGGCCATCCGGCTGAACGCCGCCCCGCACTGAGTTTCCCCCGGAGACATCGATGTCCAGTTCCGCCCAGACCGAGTCGCAGCCGCTGACCTTCCGCCGCTTCAAGGACGGCGAGCACGAATGGAAGGATCTGCACCAGAAGATCTTCAATGCCGATCATTCGCACAAGTGCCCGACCTACATCCAGTCGACGCCGCCGTGCCAGGGCAGCTGCCCGTCGGGCGAGGACATCCGGGGATACCTGAACATCGTCCGCGGCATGGAGAAGCCGCCGGCGGGCATGAGCTGGCAGGAGTACGCGTGGCGGCGGCTGACCGAGGCCAATCCGTTCCCGTCGATCATGGGCCGGGTGTGCCCGGCGCCGTGCGAGAGCGGCTGCAACCGCAACGAGGTCGAGGACCACGTCGGCATCAACTCGGTCGAGCACTACCTCGGCGAATGGGCGATCGCCAACGGCCTGAAGTACAAGGCGCCCGAGCAGACCACCGGCAAGAAGGTGGCGGTGATCGGCGGCGGCCCGGCCGGGCTGTCCTGCGCCTACCAGCTGGCGCTGCGCGGGCACGAGGTGACGATCTTCGACGAGCGCGAGTTCCTCGGCGGCATGATGCGCTACGGCATTCCCGGCTTCCGCACGCCGCGCGAGGTGCTCGATGCCGAGATCCAGCGGATCCTCGACCTCGGCGTGCAGGTGCGGCTGGGCTGCCGCGTCGGCACCGACATCACGCTCGACGAGCTGCGGCTTAACTTCGACGCGCTGTTCCTCGGCATGGGAGCGCAGGCCGGTCGCGCGCTGCCGGTGGCCGACTGCGAGGCGCCGAATGTGGTCACCGCGACGGCCTTCCTGCGCGCCTTCAACGACGGTCGCCTGCAGCACGTCGGCAAGCGGGTGGTGGTGGTCGGCGGCGGCGACACCTCGATCGACGTGGCGACGGTGGCGCGCCGGCTCGGCCACATCGAGCACGCCCACCCGACCGACTTCGAGGGCGCGATCGCCGGCCACATGGCGCACGACGTCGCCGAGATCTCGGTCAAGCAGGGCGCCGAGGTGACGCTGACCACCGTCTTCCCGGTCGACAAGATGCAGGCCAACCGGCACGAGGTCGAGCAGGCGCTTGCCGAGGGCATCGACATCCGCGGCGGCCTCGCGCCGGTGGGCATCGTGCGCGGTCCCGACGGTCGCGCCACCGCGCTGCGGCTGGCCGAGTGCGAGGCGAAGATGGTCGGCCCGCGGCTCGAGCTCAAGATCAAGGAGGGCACCGAACAGGACATCCCGGCCGATCTGATCGTCTCGGCGATCGGCCAGGCGGTCGACTTCACGGGCCTCGAGGAGTTCAACAACGGCAAGGGCGCGGTCGGCGCCGACCGCAACTACCAGGTGCAGGGCAAGCCGGGGGTGTTCGCCGGCGGCGACGTGCTGCGCCCGCACCTGCTGACCACGGCGATCGGCCACGGCGCGATCGCCGCCGAGGGGATCGACCGCTTCCTGGGCGGCGAGGAACTGGAGAAGCGGCCGAAGATCGACGTTCATCAGTTCGACCTGATGCGCAAGTACGTCGAGAAGGGCGTGTCACTGCCGAAGGTCGAGGAGCCGCTGCGCGGCACCGACAGGACCGCCGGGGCGGTCCACAACTTCGACAACCGCTCGGAACGCTACGTGATTCCGCACGGCCAGCTGTTCCTCGGCCACTTCGGTTTCGTCGCCCGCAACCAGCGCCGGATCGTCACGCTGTCGCGCGAGACGGCGCTCGGCAACTTCGAGGAGCGGCTGGGACTGCTGAGCGACCAGGAGGCGGTGGCCGAGGCCAAGCGCTGCATGAGCTGCGGCCTTTGCTTCGAGTGCGACAACTGCGTCGTCTACTGCCCGCAGCTGGCGGTGAAGAAGGTGCCGAAGAAGGAGGCGACCACCGGCCGCTACGTCTTCACCGACTACGACCGCTGCGTCGGCTGCCACATCTGCGCCGACGTCTGCCCGACCGGCTACATCCAGATGGGGCTCGGGGAGTAGCGATGCGGCGCGTGCTGCGTGCACTGGCGGCGGTGGCGGCATGGGCCGGCCTCGCCGCGGCGGCGCACGCCGACGGCGGCCGCGTGCCGCTGCCGAAGCTCGACGTCGACCGTAGCACCCAATGCGTCGCGCCGGCCGAGGTGATGCGCCGCACGCACATGGACATGCTCAAGCACCGGCGCGACCGCACCGTGCACCAGGGCGTGCGCGGCGGCGACGAGGCGCTGACGCGCTGCCTGGAGTGCCATGCCAGCCGCACCACCGGGGCGGCGATCGGCGCGCCCGACGCGTTCTGCCAGTCGTGCCACGACTACGTCGGCGTGAAGCTCGACTGTTTCGACTGCCACCAGGGCAAGCCCGGCGCGGCGGTCAAACCGGTGGCCAGGCAGTGATGAGCGCGCAGAACGAGCCGGCACCGGCGCGGCGCAAGCTGCTGGCCGCCGCCGCGGCGCTGGCCGGCGCAACCATCGCGCCGGGCGTCACGCTGGTGGAGATCGCCCGCGCCGCCAAACCGGGCGAGCCGGTCACCTCCAAGGTCCGCTGGGGCATGCTGATCGACGCCAACCTGTGCCGCGAGGGCTGCCAGGAATGCGTGCTGGCCTGCAACCGCGAGAACGGGCTCGAAGGCGGCACGCGGCCGGTCGACGTGCAGTGGATCCGCAAGGTCGAGCTGAAGGAACGCGCCAGCGGCCGCAAGCTCGGCCTGCCGGTGATGTGCCAGCACTGCGCCGAGCCGCCGTGCGTCGACGTCTGCCCGACCGGTGCCTCGTTCAAGCGCGCCGACGGCATCGTGCTGGTCGACCGCCACATCTGCATCGGCTGCCGCTACTGCATGATGGCCTGCCCGTACAAGGCGCGCAGCTTCGTGCACGAGCCGCTGACGCAGCAGAAGCCGCAGGTGCCGCGCGGCAAGGGTTGCGTCGAATCCTGCACGCTGTGCGTGCACCGCATCGATCGCGGCGGGCGCAGCACCGCCTGCGCCGAGGCCTGCCCGACCCAGGCGATCGTCTTCGGCGACCTGAACGACCCGAACTCCGGCATTTCGCGCCGGCTGGCCGAGATCCGCAGCACCCAGCTGCGCGCCGACCTGCGGCTGAACACCGGCGTGCGGTACGCGGGGGTATGAAGGTGGCGAGCGTGGCAACCATCGCGGCCGACGGCCAGCGCGGCTTCTGGATCCGCCTGGCGATCGGCGTGGCGGTGCTGGCGGCCGGCCTCGCCGGCGGCGCCCTGGTGATGGAGCACGAGGGGCACATCGTCACCGGCATGAACAACGAGATCGTCTGGGGCATGCCGCACGTGTTCGCGATCTTCCTGATCGTCGCCGCCTCGGGGGTGCTGAACATCGCCTCGATGGCCAGCGTGTTCGGCCAGTCGCACTACAAGCCGTGGTCGAAGCTGTCCGGCCTGCTCAGCCTGGCGATGCTCGCCGGCGGCCTGATGGTGCTGATGCTCGACCTCGGCCGCCCCGAGCGGATGGTGGTCGCGGCGACCCACTACAACTTCAAGTCGGTGTTCGCCTGGAACGTGTTCCTGTACTCGGGCATGTTCGCCGCGGTGGCGGTGTACCTGTGGATGCAGCTCGAGAAGCGGATGACCCGCCACACGAAGCCGGCGGGCGTGGCGGCGCTCGTCTGGCGTTTCGTGCTGACCACCGGCACCGGTGCGATCTTCGCCTTCCTGGTGGCGCGGCAGGCCTACGCCTCGGCGGTGCTGCCGCCGTTGTTCATCGCCATGTCGCTGGCCTGGGGCATGGCGGTGTTCGTGCTGGTGCAGGCCGCTTACCGCGGCGAGGTCGCCGGCGAACTGCTGCGGCGGATGAAGAATCTGCTCGGCGTGCTCATCGCGCTGGGGCTGTATTTCACCGTCGTGTACCACCTGACCAACCTGTACTTCGCCCGCCAGGCCGAGTTCGAGCGCTTCATCCTGCTCGACGGCGGCATCTACCCGCTGCTGTTGTGGGCCGGCTACGTGCTGGCCGGCAGCATCGTGCCGATGATTCTGCTGTGGCGCCCGTCGGCCAGCGCGCGCGCGCTGCAGGCGGCGGCCGCGCTGACGGTGATCGGCGCCTTCGCCTTCCTGTACGTGTTCATCATCGGCGGCCAGGCGTTTCCGCTGGAGATATTCCCCGGCTACGAGGTGGCGAGCAGCTTCCGCGACGGCGCCGTGTCCGCCTACGCGCCGAGCCTGCCGGAGCTTCTGCTCGGCTTCGCCGGCGTCGCGGCGGCGTTCGTCATCACGCTGGTCGGCGCGCAGGTGCTCGACATCCTGCCGGCCGAATCGACCTCGTAGCCGATGCAGCGGCTGCTCGTCTCGGCAGCGCACAAGTCCTCCGGCAAGACGACGCTGTCGATCGGGCTGGCGGCGGCGCTGCGCGCGCGCGGGCTGGCGGTGCAGCCTTTCAAGAAGGGGCCCGATTTCATCGATCCGCTGTGGCTCGCCGCCGCCACCGGACGGCCCTGCCGCAACCTCGATCTGTACCTGTCGACGCTGGCGTCGGTGCGCCAGGCCTACGACGATGCCTGCGCCGGCGCCGAGGTGGCGCTGGTCGAAGGCAACAAGGGCCTGTACGACGGCCTGGCGCTGGACGGCAGCAACAGCAACGCGGCGCTGGCCGGCCTGCTCGACCTGCCGGTGGTCCTGGTGCTCGACGCGCGCGGCATGACCCGCGGCGTGGCGCCGCTGATTCTCGGCTACCAGGCGTTCGACCGCTCGATCCGCATCGCCGGCGTGATCCTCAACCGCCTCGGCGGCGACCGCCACGAGGCCAAGCTGCGTGCCGTGATCGAGCACTACACCGACATGCCGGTGCTCGGCAGCCTGCAGGAGTGCGACGCGCTGCGCATCGAGGAGCGGCACCTCGGCCTGATGCCGGCCACCGAGGCGGTCGAGGCGCAGGCGCTGATCGCGCGTCTGGCCGAAGCGGTGCGCGGCGGGGTCGAACTCGACCGGCTGCTGGCCGCCTGCGGCACGCCGGGTGCGGCGGCGGCGCCACCGGCGGCCGCGCTGCCCCGTGCCGACCTGCGCGTCGGCGTCGCCCGCGACCGCGCCTTCGGCTTCTATTACCCGGAGGACCTGGAGTCGTTCCGGCGCGCCGGGGCGGAACTGGTCTTCTTCGACACACTCACCGATGCATACTTGCCGCCGGTCGACGCGCTGTTCATCGGCGGCGGCTTTCCCGAAGTGCTGGCGGCGGCGCTGTCGGCCAACGCGCCGCTGCGCGCGCAGATCCGCGCCGCCGTCGAGGGCGGGCTGCCGACCTATGCCGAATGCGGCGGGCTGATGTACCTGGCGCGCTCGATCCGCTGGCGCGACGTCACCTACCCGATGGTCGGCGCGCTGCCGGCCGACGTGCAGATGCAGGCACGGCCGGTGGGCCGCGGCTACGTGCACCTGGTGCCGACGGCGGCGCATCCGTGGCCGGGCGAGTCGCCGCCGCTGATCCGCGCCCACGAGTTCCATTACAGCCGGCTCACCGACGCCGACCCGTCGCTGCGCTATGCCTACGAGGTCCGGCGCGGCCACGGCGTCGACGGGGCGCGCGACGGCATCGTCTTCGCCAACACGCTGGCCTCCTACGCGCACCTGCGCAGCGTCGCCGGCCACGACTGGCCGCGGCGCTTCGTCGCCTTCGCCCGCGCCTGCCGGTCGAACCGCGCCGTCGCCCCGGCGCGGGCCGCATAAAGGGAGGGTGCCGATGATCGAGATCACCGAGGCCGCCGCCGAGCAGATCCGCGCCGCGCTGACTGCCGCCGACGAGGGGCTGGCGCTGCGGGTGGCGGCGCGGCACGGCGACGGCGGCGCGATCGAGTACGGCCTGGGGCTGGACGAGCGCCGCGAGCAGGACGAGGAGGTGGCCACCGCCGCCGGCATCACGCTGCTGGTGGCGCCGCCGTCACGCGAGCCGCTGGCCGGTACGGTGATCGACTTCGTTGAGGTCGAGCCGGGCGAGCGGCGATTCGTCTTCTACCGCGCCAGCGGCCAGACCACGGGCAGACCATGAACGAATCGATGAACCTCGCGCTGCTCGTCGTGCTGGGCGGCTTCGCGCTCGCCTTCGTGTTCGGCCTGGTGGCGATGCGCGCCAACTTCTGCACCATGGGTGCGATCGCCGACATCGTCAACATGGGCCACTGGGGCCGCATGCGCATGTGGCTGCTGGCGATCGCCGTGGCGATCATCGGCGCCAGCGTGCTGCAGGCCACCGGGCAGGTCAACCTCGCCGACTCGATCTACCAGCGGCCGCGGCTGGCCTGGCTGTCGGCGATCGTCGGTGGCCTGCTGTTCGGCGTCGGCATGACGCTGGCCGGCGGCTGCGCCAACCGCAACCTGCTGCGCATCGGCGCCGGCAGCATCCGCTCGGTGGTGGTGTTCGCCTTCGTCGGCATCTCGGCCTACATGACGATCAAGGGGCTGTTCGCGCAGTGGCGGGTCGACTACCTCGATCGCTTCGCGGTCGACCTGACGGCGTTCGGGCTGAAGGGACAGGACCTGCCGGCGCTGCTCGCCCGCGCCAGCGGCCTGTCGGCCGGCGCGGCGCTGGCGACGGTGGCGACAGTGGTCGCCGGGGCGTTGCTCGCCTTCGTCTTCAGCGATGCGCGCTTCCGCGCCAACCCGAAGCAGCTGTTGGCCGGCGTGGTGATCGGGCTGGTGGTCACCGGCGGCTGGTACGTCACCGGCCACCTCGGCCACGGCGAGAACGATCAGCTCGAGATGGTCTACTTCGCCACCAACACGCGGGCGGCCGAGTCGATGAGCTTCGTCGCGCCGATGGCCTACACGCTCGAGCTGCTGATGCTTTGGACCGACAAGTCGCTCGCCGTGAGCTTCGGCATCGCCTCGGCGCTCGGCGTCGTCCTCGGTGCGCTGACCTGGGCGCTGATCACCCGCAGCTTCCGCCTCGAGGGCTTCGTCTCGGCCGCCGACACCCGCGACCACATCATCGGCTCGGTGCTGATGGGCTTCGGCGGCGTCACCGCGCTCGGCTGCACGGTCGGCCAGGGCATCACGGGCGTCTCGACGCTCGCCGTCGGCTCGATCCTGGCGCTGCTCGCGATCATCGCCGGGGCGGTGGCGACGATGAAGTACCTGCTGTGGCGGGAGGAAAACGGCTGACGGGACGCGTATCGTCGGCATTTTGCCGACCTCCGGCGCCGGCGACGGACGCCGGCCTGAACGCGCCGCCGTCGACCGCATGCCGAAGGCCCACTTCGCTCACTGGCCAGCGGGGCTGCCGCGGCACCTCACGGTGCCGCGGACCAATCTGTTCTTCAATGTCGAGGTCTCGGCGGCACGCTTTCCGGACAAGCCGTTCATCGTCTTCGGCGACAGCGCGCTGACGTTCGCCGAGTTCCGCCGCCAGGCCGAGCGCATCGCCGGCTTCCTGCAGCACGACTGCGGCGTACGCGCCGGCGACCGCGTGCTGCTGGCGATGCAGAACAGCCCGCAATGGGCGCTGGCGTTCTTCGGCATCCTGCGCGCCAACGCGGTCGTGGTGCCGGTGAACCCGATGAACCGGACCGGCGAGCTGCGCCATGTCGTCGCCGATGCCGGCCCACGCGTGGCTTTGGTCGCCCAGGACCTGTTGCCGCAGCTGCAGCCGCTGCTCGGCCGGCCGCCGGCCGAGCACGGCGCCGGTCTGCGGCAGGCGATCGTCGCTGCCTACAGCGACTACCTTGCCCGCCCGGGCGAACTGGCGGCGCCCGCGTTCGTCGTCGCGCCGCGCCAGCCGCTGCGCGGCCCCGGGCTGACGCCCTGGGCCGAGATGCTGGCCGCCGACCGGCTGCCGGGGCCGATCGCCGCCGGCGCCGACGATCTCGCCGTGCTGCCGTACACCTCGGGCACCACCGGCCAGCCGAAGGGTTGCATGCACACCCACCACACGGTGATGACGACAGCGGTGCAGGGCGTCCACTGGTTCGGGCTGACGCAGGACGCCGTCTACCTGTCGGCGCTGCCGTACTTCCATGTCACCGGGATGACCGGCAGCCTCAACGGGCCGCTGTACATCGGCGCGACGATCGTCGTGCTGCCGCGCTGGAACCGCGACGCGGCCGCCGCCATCATCGAGCGCCACCGGGTGACGGTGTGGCAGACGATCTCGACGGCGTTGATCGATTTCCTCGCCAATCCGGAGCTCGGCAGGTACGACCTGTCGAGCCTCTCGGTTCTGCGCGGCGGCGGCGCGGCGATGCCGGAGGCGGTCTGCCGCAAGCTGAAGGAGCTGACCGGCCTGGACTACGTCGAGGGCTACGGCATGACCGAGACGATGGCCGCCACGCACCTGAATCCGCCGCGGCGACCGAAGCCGCAGTGCCTCGGCGTGCCGCTGTTCGACGTCGACGCGCGCGTCATCGACCCGGACACGCTGCGCGAGCTTGCGGCCGGAGAAACCGGCGAGATCGTGATGCACGGGCCGCAGGTGATGCGGGGCTACTGGAGCAACGAATCGGCCACCCGCGAGGCGTTCATCGAAATCGACGGACGGCGCTTCATCCGCAGCGGCGACCTCGGCCGCGTCGACGGCGACGGCTACTTCTTCATGGCCGACCGGCTGAAGCGGATGATCAACGCGGCCGGCTACAAGGTCTGGCCGGCCGAGGTCGAGGCGCAGATGTACCAGCACCCCGCCATCGAGGAGGTGTGCGTGATCGGCGCCCGCGACCCGCGGCGCGGCGAGACGGTCAAGGCGGTGGTCGTGCTCGCGGCCGGGCACCGGGGAACGATCACTGCGCAGCAGATCATCGACTGGGCGCACGAGACGATGGCCGCCTACAAGTGCCCGCGCATCGTCGAGTTCACCGATGCCCTGCCGAAGTCGGGAACCGGCAAGGTCCTCTGGCGTGAACTGCAGCAGCGGCAGGACGCGCTCGACGGCAGGGCGGGCGAATGACGCCGATCCCCGGCCGGCTGCGCTGCCGGCGGCGGGCCGCGCGGCCCGCCGTCACCGTGCTGGCCGGCGACAGCCGGAGAACGCAATGAGCCAGATGCCGATCGACCGCGTGCCGTTCCTGCGCCTGCTCGGCCTGCAGCAACTGCCGTCGGAGGCGGGCCGCTCTCGGCTGTGGCTGCCGGAACTGAAGGACGAGTTCTGCAACATGCTGCAGGCGGCGCACGGCGGCGTGCTGATGACGCTGCTCGACGTGGCGATGGCCCGCGCCGCGACCTCCCGCGCCGAGGCGCCGACCCATACGGTGGTCACCGTGCAGATGTCGTCGCACTTCGCAAAGCCCGGCATCGGGCCGCTGACCGCGGCAGGGCGGGTGCTCGCCGCCGGCGGCTCGCTCTGCACCTGCGAAGGGAAGGTTCTCGACGCCGGCGGCGACCTGGTCGCCCATGCGACCGGCACCTTCAAGTACTGGCGCGGGACGGGCGGCGGCGTCGACTGAGCCGCTGGCGGCGCGCGCCATCCCGCCGCGGCGCCAAACCGCTTGACGGCCGGCAGGTGCTGTGTCCTGATGCGCCTACAACAACCGGGGAGTGCCGCGACGCGGCGCGGATCGGCCGTCCCGCGGCAGTCCCGAGACCCGAGAAAAGGAGACACGCGATGAAGACCCGCTTCCCCCTCGTGCGCGCCGCCCGTCTGTCGCTGCTCGCAGCTGGCCTCGGACTGACGGCAGCGCTTGCGCTGGCGCAGACTGCGCCGCCGCCCGGATTGCCGGGCACGCTCGCCTGGAGCGCCTACGACGTCGGTTCGGGCGGCTACAACCAGGCGGTGGCGATCGGCAACGCGCTGAAGCAGCGCTATGGCGTCAACCTGCGGGTGCTGCCGGGCAAGAGCGACATCTCGCGCACGCTGCCGGTGCGCGAAGGCCAGGTTCAGTTCTCGGCCAACGGCGTCGGCGGCAGCTACCTGGCGCAGGAAGGCGTCTACGAGTTCGGCGTGAAGAACTGGGGACCGCAGCCGATCCGCGGCCTGATGCTGAACAACTCCGACCAGGTGCTGACGGTGCTGGCCGCAAAGGACTCCGGCATCAGGACGGCGGCCGACATGAAGGGCAAACGCGTGGCGTGGGTGATCGGCTCGCCGTCGCTGAACCAGAACATCACCGCCATCCTCGCCTTCGCCAATCTCACCTGGGACGATGTCAGGAAGGTGGAGTTCGGCGGCTTCGGCGCCGCCATGGACGGCGTCATCGAAGGACAGGCCGACGTCGCGTTCGCCTCGTCGATCTCCGGCAAGGCCTATCAGCTCGAGAAGTCGCCGCGCGGCCTCGTCTACCCGGTGATCTCGCACAAGGACAAGGCCGGCTGGGAGCGGATGAACAGGATCGCGCCGTTCTTCTTCCCGTTCTGGGGGGCGGAAGGCGCCGGCCTGAGCAAGGACAACAGGGTCGAGTCGGCGACCTACCCGTATCCGATCCTGATGTCGTACGCGAATCTCGACGCCAATACCGCCTACGGAATGACGCGGGCGATGGTCGAGACCTTCGACATGTACAAGGACGCCGCTCCCGGCAACAACGGCTGGGCCGTCGACCGGCAGAACTTCGCCTGGGTGATTCCGTTCCACGACGGCGCGATCCGCTTCTGGAAGGAGCGCGGCCTGTGGAAGCCCGAGCACCAGGCGCACAACGACAGGCTGATCGCGCGGCAGAAGGTGCTCGCCGACGCGTGGAAGGCGGTGCAGTCGGGCGCGCACGCCGACGACAAGGCGTTCGAGCAGGCGTGGATGAAGGCGCGCGCGGAGGCGCTCGCCAAGGCGGGTTTCGATCCGGTCGTCTCCAGCTGGTAGGCCGGCGCGACGGTTCCTTCGACCAACGCCCGGCCCGTAGCGGGCCGGGCGGCATCGCCTGCCGGCCCGTGTCGAACCGTGCCCATGATTCGGCGAGGCCCGGCGCGCTCGGCGGCACACGCCGCCGTGGCGGCGCCGCTGGCCGCCGCCCGCCGGTGATGCCGGACGCCGCTTCCCCGTGAAGACCGCATCCGAGACAGCCGCAGCCCCGGAGCGTCGCCACCGCAGCCTTCCGCTCGGTTGGCGTTTCGTGGTGGGCGCGGCTGGCTTCGTCGCCGTCGTGGTGTCGCTGAACAAGATCCTGAACCTGGGTTTCCTGGTGGGCGTCACGCTGCTCGACAACGCCTACCTGTACCTGCTGTGCGCGCTGCTGGTCGGCTTGGTGTTCCTGTTCCTGCCGGCCACCGCGCGCGCCAGCCGCGACAAGGTCCCCTGGTACGACGTGCTGCTCTACCTGCTGTCGCTCGCCGTGTTCGGCTACTTCGCGTTGAACGCCCACCGCATCCTGCAGGAGGCGTGGGAATTCATGGCGCCGAAACCGGCGATCGCGATCGCCGCGGCTGGCTGGCTGCTGCTGCTCGAGGCCACGCGGCGCGCCGGCGGCACCGCGGTGTTCATCGTGGTGGCGCTGATCTCCGTCTATCCGGTGTTTGCCGGCGTGATGCCGGGGCCGATCGCCGGACTGCCGCAGCCGCTGTCGACCACCGCCGCCTATCACTTCACCAGCAGCGAGAGCGTGCTCGGCATCCCGACGCGCGCCTTCGGCGAACTGGTGATCGGCTTCGTGATGTTCGGCGCCGTTCTGCAGCACACCGGTGCGGCGGCATTCTTCAATGACATCGCCTTCGCGCTGTTCGGGCGGGTGCGCGGCGGACCGGCCAAGGTGGCAATCGTCGCCAGCGGCCTGATGGGGTCGGTCTCCGGCAGCGTGGTGTCGAACGTGCTGACCACCGGCGTGGTGACGATCCCGGCGATGAAGCGCACCGGCTTCTCGCCGGCCTACGCCGGCGGGGTGGAAGCCTGCGCCTCCACCGGCGGCGTGCTGATGCCGCCGATCATGGGCGCCACGGCATTCGTGATGGCATCGTTCCTCGGCGTGTCGTACTCGACGGTGGTGCTGGCGGCGATCGTGCCGTCGCTGCTGTACTACCTCGGCCTGTTCGTGCAGATCGACTGCTACGCGGCGCGGCGCGGGCTGCGCGGGCTGCCGCGCGCCGAACTGCCCGCCATCGGCCGCACGTTCGCGGCGGGCTGGCAGTACCTGTTCGTCTTCGTGCTGCTGGTCTGGATGCTGATGGTGCTGCAGCGGGAGGCGCTGGCGCCGTTCGTCGCCACCGGCCTGCTGCTGGCGATCAACCAGGTCTGGCCGCGCCATCGGCTGAACTGGCGGCGGCTGGGAACGCTGATCGAGAACGTCAGCCGCTCGCTGGCGGAACTGGCGGCGCTGCTGGCGGGGGTGGGACTCATCATCGGCGCGCTGTCGGTGACCGGGCTCGCCGGCACGCTGGCCAACGACCTCGTCTACCTCGCCGGCAACAACGTCTACGTGCTGCTGGTGATGGGCGCGGTGACCAGTTTCGTGTTCGGCATGGGCATGACCATCACCGCCTGCTACATCTTCCTGGCAATCGTGCTTGCGCCGCCGCTGGTGGCCGCCGGCTTCGACAAGGTGGCCGTGCACCTGTTCATGATGTACTGGGGCATGGTCTCCTTCATCACGCCGCCGGTGGCGCTGGCCTCCTTCGTCGCGGCGGGGCTCGCCGGCGCGGCGCCGCTGCAGGTCGGCCTGCAGTCGATGCGGCTGGGCAGCACGATGTACTTCGTGCCTTTCTTCTTCGTCCTGAACCCGGCGCTGATCCTGCGCGGCGCGCCGCTCGACATCGTGATCGTCGTGCTGACCGCGGTGATCGGCATCTGGCTGATCGCCTCGGCGCTGGAGGGCTACGTGGCGGGCTTCGGATCGATGGGCGCGGGATTCATGGCCCTCGGTGCCCGTGTGCTGCTGCTGGCAGCCGGCCTGACGATGGCATTGCCCGGCGGCGGTGAACTGGCGCTGTCGCACCTGCAGTTGTCGGTCGTCGGGCTGGGGCTGGCAGGCGCCGCGCTGGCGCTGGCGGCGGTTGCCAGACGGCTCCACGGCGCAACGGGATGACCGTCGGCGGCGAGGCGACGCGGCAGCGTTGAGTTGCCCCTGTGGCGGCGCGCCCTGCCGCGTGCGACGCACTTGAACAAGGGCAGGGCACCCACCATGTGCTCCCGCTCGTCGGCGGTCAGG
Source organism: Burkholderiales bacterium (assembly GCA_016716275.1). Classification (GTDB taxonomy): domain Bacteria; phylum Pseudomonadota; class Gammaproteobacteria; order Burkholderiales; family Burkholderiaceae_F; genus JADJWR01. Next base: position 650,850 of record JADJWR010000003.1, read on the forward strand.
TTTCGGCGTTGCGTCGCCTGGCCGTTATCGGCCGAGGCCGTGTAGAAACGAGCGCGGTTGTTCGTGTTTAGTCGGTGCCGAGGCGAGCGGTCGAGATTTTTCGCAGTGGGTTGTCTGAGCACGCCCTGGGGCGCTGATCACCGTTTTGCAGCGTCGGTGCGGCTGTCAAGTCACAGTGCCGGTTTCTGGGGCGTAGAGCGAGCCTTGCGGCTCACGCCTGCAGCGCCCTGAGCAGCGGCCCGATGCCGAGGATGCGCATCACCCGCTTCAGGTTGTAGGCCAGCACATGCAGGCTCATCTCGGTGCGCACGTGGCCGAGCGTGCGCATCAGGAAGTGCGTCCAGCCCATCCAGTGCTTGATCGTGCCGAACGGGTGTTCCACCGTGCAGCGGCGCAGTCGCATCAGCTCCGGCTGCCGGTCCAGTCGCACCTGCATCGCTTCGAGCACCGCTTCATGCTCCCAGCGCGCGATGCGGCGATAGTCGCCGGCAGTGCAGCGCGCCTTCAGCGGGCAGCCCGGACAGGCCGAGGTCCAGTACTTGCGGATCGTCAGGCCGTTCTCGATCGTGGTGAAGCGGAAGATCGCCCGCTCGCCGGCCGGGCAGCGGTACTCATCATCCCGGGCGATGTAGATGAAGTCGCGCTTGTCGAAGCGGCCCTCGGCCCCGGCATTGGAGGTCAGCGACTTGGGCACGATCGGGGTGATGCCGGCCGCGTCGCACTGCCGGACCTGCTCGCTCTTGAAGTAGCCGCGGTCGGCCACCACGGTCAGAGCGTCGATCCCGGTGGCCTCCCGCGCCTGCTCGGCCATCGGCGCGAGCTGGTCGCGGTCGATGCCGTCGGTGACGACCTCGTGGGCCACGATCAGGTGGTGCTGGGCCTCGACGGCAGCCTGCACGTTGTAGCCGACGATGCCGCCGTCGCGGTCCTTCATCGAACGCGCATCGGGGTCGGTGAGCGAGACCTGCGCCTGTCCATCGGCCTGCATCTGCGTCTCGATCGCCCGCAGCGCGCGCATCTGTTCCTTCAGGGCGGCGATCTTGCCTTGCAGGTGGCCCTTCTTCAGAGGGGCCACTTCCGGCTCGGCACGATCGGCGCTGTCGAGTGCCGCGAGATAGCCGGCAATGCTCGCGTCGATCTCGGCCAGGCGCCGCTTGAGCTTGGCGGCCGTGAAGTTTTTGTCGCGATTGTTGACGGCCTTGAACTTGCTGCCATCGATAGCCACCAGCGCCTGGGTAAAGAGGTCCAGCCGGCGGCACAACACACTGAACTGGCGGCACACGGCGCGGATGGCCGGCCCGTTGTCCTTGCGGAAGTTGGCGATGGTCTTGAAGTCGGGGGCGAGCCGCCCGGTGAGCCACATCAGCTCGACGTTGCGCTGCGCTTCGCGCTCCAGCCGCCGGCTGGAGTGCACTCGGTTCAGATAGCCGTAGACGTACAGCTTGAGCAGCACCGCGGGGTGGTAGCCCGGGCGTCCGGTAGCGGCCGGGGCGGCACCCTCAAACCCGAGCTGTCGCAGGTCGAGCTGCTCGACGAACGCTTCGACGACGCGCACCGGGTTGTCCTCGGCCACGTAATCGTCCAGGCTCGGCGGCAACAGGGCAGTCTGGCTGCGGTCCTCGCCTTCAATGAATCGCTTCATGTGGCACCCGCCTCACAACCCGTTGCCGAAGTCTACGAGGAGGCGCTGCGTTTTTACACGGCCTCGGCCATGTCCGGACGCTTGATCGCTCGGGCTAACTTGCCTCAGAGCAGACGATTCAGAGGGGGCGATAGACTTCTTCGCAAGCAGTCCCTTGCGAGGGACGACCCAATAATCCCGAGGACCCACAAATGGCAAAGCTCAAGCTGACCTACTTCGATTTCGACGGCGGACGCGGCGAGCCTGCGCGTCTCGCGCTCCACATCGGTGGCATCGCGTTCGAAGATCACCGCATCGCGGGTAAGGAGTGGCCCGCTTTCCGCGACAAGACTCCGTTCCTTGCGATGCCCACGCTCGAAGTGGACGGCCAGGTGTTTTCCCAGTCCAACAGCATCAATCGCTACGTCGGCAAATTGACCGGCCTCTACCCGAACGATGACTTGCAGGCATTCCGGTGCGACGAGGTGATGGAGGCGGTTGAGGACATCAGCACCCGGATCGGGCAGACCATCGGCTTGCCCGAGGACGCCAAGAAGAAGGCGCGCGAGGAGCTTGCGGCAGGTCTCATCACGCGCTTCCTGGAGCAGTTCCAGACGAAGCTGAAGGCGGCCGGCGGAGAGTACTTCGCTGACCGGCACCTTACGGTGGCGGATCTGAAGGTCGCCATGTTGATTCGCTGGCTGCGTTCCGGTGTGCTGGACTACATTCCGAAGGACCTCGTGGACACCGTCGCGCCGCAGCTGGTGAAACACTTCGAGCGCGTGACCGGCCATCCGAAAGTCGCGGAGTACTACCAGCGCCGCAAGGCGGCCTGATCGCATTGGGTGGCCTTTCACCCGCGGCTCGACAGACTCAACCCGGCCAGTTCCTGTCGATGGCGACGGGCAGGTTCCTGGCACCTCACCTGGCTGCTTGCGCCGCCGGTCGTTGCCAGCCCTCCTCCCACGGCGGCACGGTTCCGAAGCGCGCGATGAGGAAGTCAATAAGCACCCGCACCCGTGACGGCTGCGTGCGATTGGGCAGATAGACCAGATAGATGGCGCCCTCGGGCACAGGCTGGAACTGCCGCAGCAACTGCACGAGGGTCCCTTGCCGCAAGTCTGCGCCCACCATGTGGAGCGGGAGCAGGCCCACACCGAGGCCGCAAAGGGTGGCCGCGCGGACGGCCTCCAAATCATCGGTCTCGAATGAAGCCGGGACTTTCAGCGCGTATTTCCGCCCGCTGCGCCGGAACGTCCAGACCCCTTTGGGCGCGAGCATTGGGAAAAACACGCAGTCGTGCTTCTCCACGTCCTCGATCCGACGCGGCGTGCCGCGCTGCGCGAGATATGCCGGCGAGGCGAGCAAGACGAGTCGGCTGACGGCGAGCTTTCGTGCGACCAGATTCGGCGCGGGGGGCGACGAACGGATGCCGAGGTCGAAGCCCTCGGCGCCCAAGTCCACCGCGCGATTGCTGCAGGACAGCCTGACCTGGATCTTTGGATACTGCTGTTGGAATTCAACGATTGCCGGCAACACGTGCCGCACCGCGAACGCCGGGATCGCGGTCATCTTCACGACTCCGGCCGGCTCGGACTGAGCCTGCGTCACGCGCTGCTCAGCAAGTTCTGCTTCGTGCAGGATGTTCACGCAGTGCTCATAGAAGATGCTGCCGGCTTCGGTCAGGCTGAGCTTGCGCGTCGAGCGGTTCAGAAGCTTCACCGCCAGCGAGAGCTCCAGCGCGCTGACCTCCCGACTCGCGAGCGATTTTGAGATACCGAGCTTGTCAGCGGCGGCGGAAAAGCTCTTCGCACCCACCACCTCCGCGAACACGTTCATGCCGGTCAGCCTGCTTTTCATTAGCGATGTCATTGAAACAGTCGGTTGAACTAGACACTATTTATAAGATTCGCGCAACGGACTAAATTTCTTCGCGTCGGTCCCGATACCCGGTCCGGCAACGAACCTAGGAGAGCGTCATGGGCGGCGAATTGATTAAGGTAGGCCAACTCGAGATCCGCTATCTTGTCGATGGTGCGGAAAAGGGCGGGTTGGGCGTGTTCGAGATGACGGTGCCTGCGGGGGCCATCGTTCCTCCTCCACACAGCCACACCGAGAACGAGGAGTGCGTCTACGTCCTGGAAGGCACGCTGCGCTATTCCGTCGAAGGCGTATCGCGCGACCTCGAGCCGGGCGACTGGATGTCGACGCCGCGGGGCTCGACACATCACTTCATCAACAAGACCGATGCCGCGGTGCGCGCGCTGGTCATCATGACGCCGGACATCGGGCCGCAGTATTTCCACGATGTCGGCGCCGTCGTCAACGCGGGCGGGCCGCCTGATCGAGTGAGATTGGCTCAGGTGATGGCGCAATATGGACTGGTGCCGGCGCGGCCGCCGGCACCGGCAAACCAGCCGGTCGAGCAGGTCCCCGGTTGACATGCGGCATAGAGGTTCATCCCCTCGTGTCAACCAGTCTTGAGGCGTTGCGGCGACACCGCGCCATCCACGCCGATGCTCCGGAGTCGCGCCGGGTGTGGCTGTTCCACTCCCACGCGTACTTCGATCACGGCGTGCCAGAGCGGATCGCCGAGGCCCGCGCGTTCATGGATCTCGTCATCCGGACTTTTGCCGGGACGGATCACCTCGAGGTCCATGGCTTCACCCCATTCCCTGCAGGGCCGCACCGGCGCGGCAGCTTCGAGGTGTTGTTCACGCGTGAAGTGTTCGCCGACTACGTGTCGTGGCTGATGTTCTCCCGTCCCCCATGGCTCGACATCCTTGTCCATCCGCTGACGGGCTCGCAGTTGGTCGACCACACGCGACGCGCCCTCTCGCTCGGCACCCCGCTTGCGATTGACTGCACGCTCTTGAAGGAGGCCGACGCCAGGCTCTTCGCCGCCGGGCGAAGCGAGGAATCGATCATCGAAGGCACCAAGACACACGGGCGCCGTCGCGCAGGGTAGAGCGGGAGGGTTGGGGCGGTGGCGGGCGAGTACGGTGAGAACGCAGCATCGAAGGGCCCCGGCGTCTGCTTCGAGGCGATGAATCGGACGACATGATCGACGGCACTGGGTCGACTGCACTCATTCACGAATGACCGCTTCCGGAAAGCGAAACATCAAGGGCCGCTTTCCGGCGCTGAATTCCAGAAGAGGTCCGTAGACTGCCGGTAGTACTCGCATGAACCTGAACGACGACTTCTCCCGCCGCGTCGTCTCGCACGCCGCCGACGCCCTTTGGTTGGAATCGCCCGAGCCGGGCGTGCGGCGCCGCATGCTCGACCGCGTGGGCGGCGAGGTGGCGCGCGCGACCAGCATCGTGCGCTACGCGCCTGGCTCCAGTTTCCCCGGCCACGTGCACGGCGGCGGCGAGGAGATCCTGGTGCTCGAAGGCACCTTCTGCGACGAGACGGGCGAGCACCCCGCGGGCACCTACCTGCGCAGCCCGCCGAGCAGCGCCCACGCGCCGTTCTCGCGCGACGGCTGCGTCCTCTTCGTCAAGCTCTGGCAGTTCAGCGCCGGCGACACCGAGCCGGTACGCATCGACACGCGGCACGCGCTGTGGCGGCCGGGGCTGGTGCCCGGGCTGTCGGTGCTGCCGCTGCACAGCCATGACGGCATTGACACCGCGCTCGTGCGCTGGGCACCCGAGACACGGTTCCACACGCACACTCACCCCGGCGGCGAGGAGATCCTGGTGCTGGAGGGCGTGTTCCGCGACGAGGGGTGGCGAGTACGCCGCCGGCAGCTGGCTGCGCAGCCCGCGCTGGAGCCGCCACACGCCGTTCACCGGACCCGAGGGGGCGCTGATCTACGTGAAGGTCGGCCACCTGGGCGCCGACCTGCGGATGCCGGGTGAGGCGACGGCACGGACAGCTCCTGGCCGGCTGTCGTAGCTCACGAACGGCTGCTTCGTCGATCCGAAACACGAAGAAGCCGGGGCTGATCGTAGGGCAGCTCTGGAGAAACTCGAAGGTCGGGTCTGGGTCGAAAGCCGGCGGACCCGATGACTCCTTCCGTCCGCCGGTTTACAGCACTACCTCGATCAGATACGGCCCGCCACTGGCAAACCCGCGCTCGACTTCGCGCACCAGATCGCCAGCGGTCTGCGCGCGGCCGCCGGGCACGCCGAGGCCGCGAGCCAGCGCCACCCAGTCGATCGACGGCTGGTCCAGCCGCAGCATCGCCGCGGCCTTCGGGCCACCGACCGCGGCGCCCATGCCGTTGAGTTCCCCCTGCAGGATGCGATAGGCGCGGTTGGCGAAGATCACCGCCAGCACCGGCAGCCCCTCGCGGGCGATGCTCCACAGGGCCTGCGGCGTGTACATGGCGCTGCCATCGCCTTCGAGCGCCAGCACCGGCCGCCCCGGGGCGCCGAGCGCGGCGCCTAACGCCGCCGGCAGGCCGAAGCCGATCGCGCCGCCCATCACCGCCAGCCAGTCGTGCGGCGCCGCCGCCGCGAAGCAGGGGCCGAAGGCGCGGCCGCTCGACACCGCTTCGTCGACGACGATCGCGTTCTCCGGCAGCAGCGCCGCCAGCACGTCGCCGACCACATCGGCGCTCAGCGCGCCGGCGTTGCGCAGCGCCTCGATGTCGAACGAACGATCCGGCGCTGTCACACGGGCCGCCGTCGCGCCGAGTTCGTCGCGCAGCGCCTCGAGCGCCGCCGGCACGTCGTCGCGCGCTTCGGCCAGCACCAGCGTCCGGCAACCGGGCGGCTTCAGTTCACTCGGCTTGCCCGGATAGGCGAAGAAGGCGATCGGCTCGGCGGCGCCGGCCAGCACCAGGCGTTCGGCGCCGGCGAGTTTCTCCACCGCCGCCTCGACCCCATAGGGCAGCCGGTCGACGCGCACCCGCCCGCGCCCGCCGGGCATGCGGGCGTTGTAGAACTCGGCCAGCAGGCGGCAACCGGTCCTGGCGGCGATCGCCGCAGCGGCTTCGCGTGCGCGTTCGCCGACGCCGCTGGCGCCGAGCAGCAGCACGGCGCGGCTGCCGAGCTCGGTGAGCACGTTCGCTGCGGCGCGCACCGCGCTGGCCTGCGGCGCGGCCGGCACGTTCGGCGGCGGCGCCAGCACCGGCTCGCCGCCCGGCCCCCAGGCGGTGTCGGCTGGCAGGATCAGCGTCGCGATGCGGCCGAGGGCGCCGTCGCGCGTGGCAGCGAGCGCCTGCGCGCCGTCGCGCGCGACCTCGAGCGAGCTCGCCGAGGTCTTCAGCCAGTGCGACACCGGCGCCGCGATGGCCTCGACGTCGGATCGCAGCGGCGATTCGAAGCGCCGATGCGCGAGCGCGTGGTCGCCGACGATGTTGACGATGCCCGAGCGCGCCTTGCCGGCGTTGTGCAGGTTGGCGATGCCGTTGCCGAGCCCGGGGCCGAGGTGCAGCAGCGTGGCCGCAGGCCTGCGCGCCATCCGGTAGTAGCCGTCGGCGGCACCGGTGGCCACGCTTTCGGCGAGGCCGAGCACGCAGCGCACGCCGGCGACGCGGTCGAGCGCGGCGATGAAGTGCATCTCCGAGGTGCCGGGGTTGGCGAAGCAGACGTCGACGCCGTTGGCGGCCAGCGTTGCAAGCAGGGATTCGGCGCCGTTCATGGTCGCTCCGTCTTTGCTGCCCGCTGCTGCCGGCCGCATCGGCAAACCATGCGGGTGTCGACGCGAGTCCGCCTGCCCGAGGGCGATGCCGGCCGGCGGCGCGCCGAACGGCCGCCGCCGCAGCGCCTCAGCGCAGGTCGCCGCCGAGCGCGGCGCGGTTCTGCACGGCGAACACCGCCGCCTCGACGCGCGAGCTCAAGCCGAGCTTGGCGAGGATGTGCCGCACGTGCAGCTTGACCGTGTCGTGGCTGATGCCGAGCGCCTTGGCGATCGCCTTGTTGCTCATGCCCACGGCGACGTGACCGAGGATCTGCCGCTCGCGGCCGGTCAGCTGCTTGACCAGGGCGGCGGCGCTGCCGGGCTCCTCGCCGCTTTGCAGGATCGCCGCCAGCTTGCCGGCGACCGAAGGCGCCACCACCAGTTCGCCGCGCGCGGCGCGGCGGATGGCTTCGATGACGTCCGCCGGTTCCATGTCCTTCAGCAGGTAGCCGCGCACGCCCAGCCGCAGCGCGGCCGCCAGGTCCTCCGCCGCCTCGCTCATCGTCAGCACCAGCACCGGCGTCGTCTCGCCGCGCTCGCGCAGGCTCTTCAGCACCGTGATGCCGTCGGTCGGCGACATGCGCAGGTCGAGGATCAGCAGGTCCGGCTGGTGCTGGCGCAGCAGATCGAAGGTTTCATCGGCGCGGCCGGTGGTGGCCAGCACCTGCATGCCGGCGCCGCGCGACAGCAGGTCGGCCAGGCCCTGGCGGACCAGCGCATGATCGTCGACCAGCACCAGCTTGATCGGCGCGGCGGCAGTCATCGCGGTGCGGCCGGCTGCAGCTGCTCGACGGTCAGCGTGACGCGCGTGCCGCCGCCGGGCAGCGCGCTGATCTGCAGCCGACCGCCGGCGCGGCCGGCGCGCTCGCGCATGATCTGCAGGCCGTGGTGGCCGGCCTCGGTCAACCGGCCGGCGCATCGAGGATCGAGGATCTCGGCGTCCGGCCCGCGACCGTCGTCCTCGACGGCGACCCGCAGCGCATCGCCGGCTCGCTCCACCGACAGCCGCGCCAGCCGCGCGCCGGAATGGTGGCTGACGTTGGCCAGCGCCTCCTGGACGATGTAGAAGATCTGCAGCTGCTGGTCGGCGGCGAGGTCGAGCTCCTCGTCGGGGCCGGCGAACTGCAGCTCGATGCCGCTGCGGTGGCGGAAGGCGGTGCCGAGCTCGCGCAGCGAGGCGACCAGGCCGCGCGAGTCGAGGCCGGCGCGGTAGAGGCTGATCATCTCGCGCAGCCGGCCGTGGGCGCTGCGCAACTCGTCGCTGATGTCGCCGGCGTAGGCGCGCGAACTGCCGCAGTCGCCGTCGCGGATGGCGCCGTCGAGCAGGGTCATCCGCATGCGCATGAAGGTCAGCGACTGGGCCAGCGCGTCGTGCACGTCGGCGGCCATCGACTGCCGCTCGGCGGCCAGCCGCGCCTGCAGGTTCTCGCGCGTCAGCCGCTCGTTCTCCAGCGCCACGCCGAGCACTTGGCCGAACGGCCGCAGCAGCCGCGTGATGCCGGCCGGCGGGTCGGCGCCCTCGGCGAAGAACAGGTTCAGCACGCCGATCGGGTGGCCGTGATGGTCAAGCGGCACCGCCACGGCGCGGCCGCTGAAGGCGCCGCTGGCGGCGGCGCCATCGCGCACCGCGCAGCCGATCGCCGCGGTGGCCTGGCGGGTCAGCGAACTCTGCAGGGCGGCGCCGCACATGCCGCAGGAGGCCGGCATCACCGAGTCGCGGGCGCAGACCTCGCCGGGCAGGCCGATGGCGGCGAGCAGCCGCAGGCTGCCGCCGTCGTTGGTCGGGGCGCGGATCGCACCGGCCTGCGCGCCGGACAGGCGCACCACGAGGCCGAGGAAGTCGACCAGCATCGAACCCGTCTCGTCGGCGTCGAAGCGTTGTGCGTCGGCGCTGCCGTGCGCGGCGGGATGGCGGATGGCGAGGGGCTCGATCTTCACGGGGCGGCGGTGGCACCGGTGGTTGCGCGAATACTATCGGAAGCGGCCGGCGCGGGCATCCCGCGACACAGGCCGGCTCCGCAACCGGCGCACGGAACCGGCGCAGCGCGCCGACTATACCCTACGGGGTAACTGCGCCGCGCCGCCGCGCTCAGGCGACGGCCTGGTAGTACAGGTTCTGCGGATGGTTGGCCTGGGCGAAGAAGAACCAGCGCTCGGCGAGCAGGCCGACGTACTGCACCACGAACGCCAGCGCCGGCAGCAGGGGCAGGTCCGCCGCCAGGCCGAGCGCCAGCAGCGCCGCCGGCAGCGGGAAGGCGAGGACCAGGAAGATCCACTTGATCGAGCGGAAGAAGGCGCGCGGGCGGCCGTGGAAGAACTCGCGCGTGTTGAACGACCCGCCCATGAAGCCCTGCGAGATCTGCACGATGCGCGGGTGGCGCACGCCGATGGCGGTCTGCAGGCTCGACTTCGGCTTCAGTCGCGCATTGCGCAGCAGCGACGCGACCCGGCCGACGAACGCCGCCGCGGTGGCGAGCAGCGCACCGCCGCCGTAGAACAGCAGCAGCGCCGGCGCGGCCAGCGCCGCGAGCGCCGCCGCCAGCATGAAGCCGGAGGCCAGCCCCAGCAGCAGGTAGTTGATCACCGTCAGCGGCGAGGCCCACTCCTGCAGGAATCTCAGGCAGGCGTAGATCATCCCGGTACAGACGTACAGGGCGAGCGCCAGAACGGCGCCGACCGCGCCGAGCGCCAGCATCGCGAACGGCCGGCCGGCGCTCCAGCCGCTGGCGTGCGCCAGCGCGTAGACGAACAGCGCCGCCATGAACAGCGGCAGCACGATCACTTCGCGCGACAGCCAGGAGGTGCGCCAGCGGGTCGCCGAGCGCCAGGCGCGCTCCGGCCGGCCGAGGTGGAAGAAGGAGGAGAGCAGGCCCAGCCCGGTCAGCACCAGCGCGGCGGCCGCGCCGAGCGCCAGGAACGACGGCTGCGGCTGCGGCGTCCAGCCGACATGACCCCACAGCTCGGCCAGGTAAAGGGCGATGAACAGGCCCTGGCCGGCGCCGATCAGCGTGGTGAGGAACAGGACGGACAGGGCGGGCTGCATCGCGTCGCGGCTTCTACCAGGAGGTGACGTCGTCGAGCGACGGGTCCTTCTGCGACGGCCGCGGCAGCTTGCCGTCGACCTTCAGCGGGTTGTCGGCGCGGGCGAGTTCCTCGGGCATGATCGGGATGGTGGTGCGCCGGCGCGGCAGGTAGTGGTTGGCCGGCTGGGTGCCCCATTCCGGCATCAGCGCGTAGCCGCCGCGCTCGCGGATCGCCTGCGACACCTCGGAGTCGGGGTCGTGCACGTCGCCGAACAGCCGCGCGCTGGTCGGACAGGCCATCACGCAGGCCGGCCTGCGCTCGGCCGGCGGCAGCCGCGTGTCGTAGATGCGGTCGACGCACAGCGTGCACTTCTTCATCACCTTCTGCTGCTCGTCGATCTCGCGCACGCCGTAGGGGCAGGCCCACGAGCAGTACTTGCAGCCGATGCACTTGTCGTAGTCGACCAGCACGATGCCGTCGTCGGGCCGCTTGTAGCTGGCGCCGGTCGGGCACACCGGCACGCACGGCGGGTCCTCGCAGTGCAGGCACGACTTGGGAAAGTGCACCGTCTGGGTGTTCGGATAGCTGCCGACCTCGAACGTCTGCACGCGGTTGAAGAAGGTGCCTGTGGGGTCGGCGTCGTAGGGACGGTAGTCGGCCATCGTGCCGGCCGGGCCGGAGGTGTTCCACTCCTTGCAGCTGGTCACGCAGGCGTGGCAGCCGACGCAGACGTTCAGGTCGATGACCAGGGCGAGCTGGGTCATCGCGACCTCGTTGCGCCGGTGCGACGGCAGCGGCCGATCACCTGGCGCCTCCCTTGCCACCGCGGCTGCTGTAGGCCAGCCACATCGTCTTCACCGCCGACATCCCCGGGAACGACTTCAGCGGCGCGAACTGCGGCGAAGTGACCGCCGGTTCGTCGGCGCCGGCCTTGCGGATGCGCACGCGCACGTCGTACCAGGCGGCCTGGCCGGTGACCGGGTCGGAGTTCGACACCTGGCCGCCGCCGGGCACCGGCAGCTCCTCGCTGATCAGGTGGTTGAGCAGGAAGCCCTTCTGCGACTCGTTCGACTGCGGCGTCAGCGACCAGGCGCCGGCGGCCTTGCCGATGGCGTTCCAGGTCCACACGGTGCCGGCTTCCACCGCCTCCGAGTGGCGGCACATGCAGCGCACGCGGCCCCATTGCGATTCGACCCAGATCCAGTCGCCGTCGCCGACGCCTGCGGCACGCGCCGTCTGCGGGTTGATCATCAGGTAGTTGTGCGCGTGGATCTGCCGCAGCCAGGCGTTCTGCGAATCCCACGAGTGGTACATCGCCATCGGCCGCTGGGTGACCGCCGCCAGCGGGAAGCGCTGGGTGTCGGTGGCCTGCACCTCGAGCGGCGCGTAGTAGAACGGCAGCGGGTCGAAGTAGGTGGCGATCCGCTCGCGCAGGTGCGCCGGCGGCTTGCGCGACAGCCCCTTGCCGTGGGCGGCGGTGCGGAACTTCTGCAGCACCTCCGAGTACAAGTGGATCAGGATCGGCTCGGCATAGCGGGTGATGCGGTTGCGCAGCGACCACTCGAGGTAGCCCTTGTTCCAGTTGCGCATGTACTGGTAGGACGGCGGCAGGTGGTGGTGGTAGACGCAGTTGTTCTTCTCGTACATCTCCCACTGCTGCGGGTTCGGCTCGCCGCGCATGAACTTCTCGCCGCCGCGGCCGCGCCAGCCCGACAGGAAGCCGATGCCCGAGCCGGGCTCGGTCTCGTAGTTGACGATGAAGTCGGGGTAGCTGCGGAACTTGCGCGACCCGTCGGGCCGGGTGAAGGCGGGCAGCTTCAGCCGCCCGGCCAGTTCGATCAGCACCTCCTGGAACGGCTTGCACTCGCCGGTGGGGGGGAGCACCGGCACGCGCACCGAATCGACCGGGCCGTCGAACTCCGAGATCGGCCGGTCGAGCATCGACATGACGTCGTGCCGCTCCAGGTAGGTGGTGTCGGGCAGCACCAGGTCGGCGAAGGCCGTCGTTTCCGACTGGAAGGCGTCGCAGACGACCAGGAACGGGATCCGGTACTCGCCGTCCTCGTCCCTGTCGTTGAGCATCTTGCGCACCTCGACGGTGTTCATCGTCGAGTTCCAGGCCATGTTGGCCATGAAGATCAGCAGCGTGTCGATGCGGTACGGGTCGCCGCGCCAGGCGTTGGTGATCACGTTGTGCATCAGCCCGTGCACCGCCAGCGGGTACTCCCACGAGAAGGCCTTGTCGATGCGCACCGGGTTGCCGGCGTCGTCGACGAACAGGTCGTCCGGGTCCGATGGCCAGCCGAGCGCCATGCCGTCGAGCGGATGGTTGGGCTTGACCGCCAGCGGCGTGTTGGGCGTGCGGGCGCAGGGCGGAATCGGCCGCGGGAAGGGCGCCTTGTGGCGGAAGCCGCCCGGCCGGTCGATGGTGCCCAGCAGCGTCATCAGGATGGCCAGCGCGCGGATGCTCTGGAAGCCGTTGCTGTGCGCCGCCAGGCCGCGCATGGCGTGGAAGGCGACCGGGTTGCCGGTCACCGACTGGTGCTCGACGCCCCACGAGTCGGTCCAGGCGATCGGCAGCTCGATCTTCTCGTCGCGCGCGGTGATGCCGAGTTCGTGCGCCAGGCGGGTGATCGTCGCCGCCGGGATGCCGGTGATGCCGGCCGCCCATTCGGGCGTGCAGTCCCTGACCCGCTCCTGAAGAAGCTGGAAGGCCGGCTTGACTGCCGTGCCGTCGCGCAGCCTGAACGAACCGAACAGGAAAGGGTCGGCGCCGGCGCTGTGCGTGAGCACCGGCGCGTTGCTGACGCGGTCCCACCACAGCTTGTTCTGCGGGTCGTAGCAGGCCTCCTCCTGCGGCACCTCGGTGCGGACGAACATGCCGAACTCGTCGTTCGCCTCGTCGACGTTGACCAGCTGGCCGGCGTTGGTGTAGCGGACCAGGAAGTCGCGGTCATAAAGCCCCTGCGCGATCAGCTCGCGGATCAGCGCCAGCAGCAGCGCGCCGTCGGTGCCCGGCCGGATCGGCACCCATTCGTCGGCGATCGCCGAGTAGCCGGTGCGCACCGGGTTGATCGACACGAAGCGTCCGCCGCGCCGCTTGAACTTCGAGATGGCGATCTTCAGCGGGTTGGAGTGGTGGTCCTCGGCGGTGCCGAGCATGAAGAACAGCTTCGCCCGGTCGAGGTCGGGCCCGCCGAACTCCCAGAACGAGCCGCCGATGGTGTAGATCATCCCGGCAGCCATGTTCACCGAGCAGAAGCCGCCGTGCGCCGCGTAGTTGGGCGTGCCGAACTGGCGGGCGAACAGGCCGGTCAACGCCTGCATCTGGTCGCGGCCGGTGAACAGCGCGAACTTCTTCGGGTCGGTGGCGCGGATCTTCGCCAGCCGCTCGGCGAGCAGCTCGAAGGCGCGCTCCCAGCCGATCTCCTCGAACTCGCCGTCGCCTCGATTGGACCCGGCCTTGCGCAGCAGCGGCCTGGTCAGCCGGGCCGGCGAGTACTGCTTCATGATTCCCGACGAACCCTTGGCGCAGATCACGCCCTGGTTCAGCGGGTGCTCGGGGTTGCCGTCGATGTAGCGGATGCGGCCGTCCTGCAGGTGCACGCGGATGCCGCAGCGGCAGGCGCACATGTAGCAGGTGGTCTTGCGCACCTCGGTCGCGTGCGTGGCGGGCGGATCGTCGGCGGGCATCGGCAGCGGGATCTGGCGCAGTGTCGCGGGCGCCGGCAAGGGTAGCAGCCGACCGATGCGGATCGATCGGCAGCGCCACCGGGCATGCCATTAGGCTTGGCGGCAGGCCGGGCTGTCCACCCCCGAGGACGGGGGGGCCGACATACCCACCTTGGTAGGCCGACGCGGCAGCAGCCGGGCAGTATGCTGCACCGATGATTCCAGCATGACGCGGCAATCTCGAGACGATGAAGATCGCCGTCGTATCCGACAGCCATGATCACGGCGACCTGCTGGTGCGCGCGATCGAGATCGCGCGCGACTGGGGTGCGCAGGCGGTTCTCCATTGCGGCGACGTCATCGGCGCCAACACCCTGCGCCGCGCGATGGGGCTGGGCCTGCCGATGCACGTCATCCACGGCAACAACCTCGGCGACATCCCGATGATGTCGAAGCTGGCCTTCGAGTCCGGCGGGGCGCTTGTCTACTACGGCGCGGAGGCGACGCTCGAACTCGGCGAGCGACGGCTGTTCATGATCCACTATCCGCACCTGGCACGGGCGATGGCGCTGACCGGCGATTACGACGCGGTGTTCTGTGGCCACAGCCATCAGGCCGAGATCGAGAAAGTCGCCGGCATCGGCGGCGGGCACACCTGGCTGGTGAATCCGGGAACCGTGGCCGGGTTCGGCGAGCCGCGCACGCTGGTGCTGGGCGATCTGGCGGCGCTTTCCTTCAGTGTTCGGGCGCTGCAATGAAAGCGAGCCTGGCGATCGTCGGTGCGCTGCTTGGCTGCTGGGCCCTGGCCTCGGTGGCGCAGCCGCTGGAGAAGTCGACTGCCAGCGCCGGCAGGTACGAGGTGCCGATCGAAGTCGCCAGGCCGGCCGGCAGCGGCCCGTTCCCGCCGGTGCTGTACATCCACGCCAAGCGCGGCTTCGAAGAGGAAGACCGCGCGCACATGCGTGCCTTGGCGGCGCAGGGCTTCCTGGTGCTGGCGCCGGACTGGCAGCAAGGCAACATGATCGAGCGCTGGCCGGATCGCCATTACCCGGAGACCGAGGCCGATGTCGAAGCGGGGCTCGATGCGCTGCTGGCGCGCAGCGACGTGTGCAAGGGGCCGGTCGGCATCGTCGGCATCTCGCGCGGGCCGTACTTCGCGATCCGGCTGGCGGCCAAGCGGCCGCAGGACGTCGCGGCGATCGTCTCCTACTACGGACACTTCCAGAACCCGAACGCGCCCGAGCCGCAGCAGTTGTTCTCGGTCGCGCCGGAGGTCAACCAGATCAGGGCGCCGGTGCTGATGCTGATCGGCGACGCCGACTTCGAACTGCGCCGCATGGTCAATGGGCGCGCGTTCTACGCGCTGCTGGGGCGCGGTGTCGCGGTCGAACTGCAGATGTACCCGATGGCGCGCCGCGCGTTCGATTTCCGCCCCGATGCCTCTCCCGAGGAGAAGGAAGCGACCAGGCACGCGCGCAGCCGTGCGCGCGCCTGGCTCGCCACCCATCTGAAGGTCGGGCCGGACGGGCGTTGTCAGGGTTGACCCGGAGCGCGCCCGACCCCGCGTCGGGCAGGGCCATCGCGCCGAGACGGCTGCGAACGGCCGGCCGACGCGGTAGCCTTTCGCCCACCGATTCCCCTTGATGGAGGCGACATGTTCGGCCCGATCACGATTCCCTTCGGCGCGAAGCTGCTGTTCAACACCCTCAAGCTGAAGCCGGGTGTCACCTACGACGACATCGAACTGGCACTGGCCGAGATGTGCAACGTCGTCAAGGAGACCTACGGCGGCGACCGGGGCGGGTTCATCGCCGGGCAGGTCTTCCGCTTCTCCGGCTTCGTTTCTGCGGAGGGCTCGCTCGGCGGCACGGCAGGCGGCAGGGGAGGTGACACGCGCGGCGCCCGCCACGACATGGTGATCGCCACCTACTGGCGCTCGTTCGACGAGCACGAGCGCTCGCACGCCGACGCGGTGTTCAAGGCGAAGTTCAGCGCGCTCGCCGAGCTGTGTGACGAGACGGACGAACTCGGCTACGAGATGATGTGGCAGGGCGCGCCCGAAGGCGCGCCGGTCGACATGAAACGCGTCGCGCAGCCGGCCTGAACGCCGGCGGGAACGAAGCCCGGCGCGCTACTTCTGCCCGGCCGCCTGGCGGGCGATCGAGTCGAGCAGTTTCTCGACCTCCTTCAGCGCCGCCTTCGATGCCGCCGAGCCGTCGGGCCGCCAGGGGCGCCGGTATGCGACGTGCACCTTGCCCGGCTCCCTGGCGGTCGCGAAGACGACCATCGCGTACGGGCACATCGCCGCATTGAGCGGGTCGGCCTCCATCGTCCTGCGCGACAGGCTGGCGCTGCAGAAGACGAACGCCTGCGCGTCGAGGTAGATCGGCTGGGCAGAGCCGACGTCCTTGCCGGTGCGTTCGAGCATCCGGTTCAGGTACGACTGGTAGTCGATCACCAGGCCCTTGCTTTCGATCGCCAGTTTCAGGTCGTCGCGCACGTCCTCGAACTTGCCCTGCTTCGAGTAGGTGACCAGTGCCCCCGGATCGGCGGCAAAGGACGTCGAAGCGACCATCAGGAACGCCATCAGCACAGTGCGCAGCATCGTCTTCTCCCGTCGGTTGGTGTGGGCGGCGAGGCATGGCAGAGCGCCGCGCCGACATTCTCCTAGCCGGTGCTCCAGGCACGCGGTCGCCGCATGCCGGCGATCTTGCATGCCTGCCTGACGTAGCCGTACGGAAACAGCTCGAACAGCCGCTGGCGCGCCAGGTCACCCAGGCCGGCCTCGTCGGCGAGGAAGCGGATCACGAAGCGCGCATCCGGAATCAGCTGGTGCTCGTCGAGGAAGGCGCGCATGAAACGCAGGATCTGCCAGTGCAGGTCGGTCAGCTGCAGGCCCTCGCGCTCCGCGAGGGCAGCGGCGACGGCCTCGTTCCAGTCGTCCGGATCGACCAGGTAGCCCTCGTCGTCGGTGCGAACGCCGAGCGCCGGGGGCGCGGGCCGGGAGTCGGTCATGGCCGCGCTGCGAGGCGGCGGATCGATGCCATCTCGCGGCGCCTACGGCTTCTTCGGCGTCTGGTACTCGGCTTCCTTCTGGAACGGCTCCCAGATGGTCTCGTAGCCGACGAACCCCTTGTCGTTGGGCGGCATCTGCCGCGTCGTCAGGTAACGCGAATGTCCGTCGGGAACCTTGGTGACGGGTTTCTGCTCGCTCATCGATCGCCTCCTATTGCCGTGAACTCAGGACTGCACGCAAAAAGCAACTGCGACTGAACCGGCCGTCGCCGCCGCACACCGCCGCTCAGACGGCTCTCATCAGCGCCGGGTCGACGTCCGGCCCCGCGCCGGCCGCGCCGCCGGTTTTCATCTCTTCGGCGGTGGCGTCGCGCACCGTCAGGATCTCGAGGGTGAAGACGATCTGCCTGCCGGACAGCGGATTGTTGCCATCGACGGTCAGCATCTCGTCGTCCACCTGCGTCACCAGGAAGCTGCGCGTCTGGCCCCGGTCGTTCTCCATCAGGATCGAGGTGCCGACCTGCCGATACTCCTCGGGAACGTTCTCGATGCGATCGGAAAAGACCAGCGACTCGTCCCGGGGGCCGAAGATCTGATTGCCATCGATCGGCACCTCGATGACGTCGCCGGCCGACCGTCCCTCGAGCTGCATGTGGACCGAAGGGGCCAGGATCTCGTTGTGCCCGTGAACGTAGCCGAGCGGGAACTCGACGCGGGTGAGGACGTGGCCGGTCCTGCTGTCGCGCACCTTGTAGGTCAGCTCGACGAACTTGCCGTTGCGGACGACTTCGCGCACGTCAGGTCCCGACGAAGGGGTCAGAAGATGGAGGCACCGAAGATCCTGAGCTTGCCGTCCTCGTAGCCGAGGACGAGCCGGCCGAGCCACTCGCCCGGCTTCTTGGTGCTGCGCTGCCGGAACACCACGGTCACGTGCTCGCCGCGGCGGATGGTGCCGAGCGGGTCGGATTCCTCGGAGAGGCTGCGCGCCAGTTCGCTGTGCGCGAACTGGTGCCCGGCCGCGACCTGGTCCATGGCGCGCGCCAGCGAACTGGAGAAGTTGCGCGAGAACTCGCCGTACTTGCCCTCGTTCGAGTACCTGACGAGGTCGCGCCACAGGGGCTTGGCCATCGCCAGGATCTCTTCGTCGGTCTTCTCGGTGATGTTCACGCGCGCTGCCCGCCGATGCCGCTACTTCTCGTCGGCCACCAGGTGATAGCAGGGCGCCTTTTCCATGGTGTACTCGCCGGTCTTCGGGTCGCGGCGCGAGACCGTCAGCACGTGCCAGTTCGCGTCGTCGACCTTCATCGCGTCGCCGCGGTAGTAGTAGCCCGGCCAGCGGGTCTCCTTGCGGAACAGCGTGTGGTGCGTGACGCACTCGGCGGCGCGGTGGCGGTGCTTCAGCTCCCACGCCCGCAGCAGTTCGTGGATGTCCTTGGCGGCCAGCTTCTCGAGGTCTTCTTCCATGATCCTGAGCTTCTTCAGGCCGATGTTGAGAAGCTTCTCGTTGGTCATGTAGTTGACGGTCACGCCGCCGCAGTACTCGTCCATCAGCTTCTGCAGGCGGTCCAGGCCCTGCTTGGGGTTGATGTAGTGCGGATTGACGTCGCCGGCGACGATCGCGTTGCGGTAGATGCGGTAGTGCTCGAGGGGCTTGTAGACCTCCTCCCGGCGGCGGCCGATCTGCGCCTCGGACACGACGATGCCCTCGGCCTTGCCGTCGTCGATGTACTTGCAGGCGGCCTTGGCGGCGAGGCGGCCTTCGGTGAACGACCCCGACGAGAAGGCGTGCGGCGTGCCACCCACCGCGTCGCCGGCGCCGAACAGGCCCTCGACCGTCGTCATCCGGTTGTAGCCCCAGAAGTACTCGGGCGGGGAAAGGTCCTCGGGGCCGGAGCACCAGGCACCCGAGCCGGTCGCGTGCGAGCCCATCACGTAGGGTTCGGAGGTGGTCAGCTCGGGGTTCTCGTTCTTGGGGTCGACGTCGGTGGCGGCCCACAGCACCGCCTGGCCGACGGTCATGCCGAGGAAGTTCTCCCAGCCGACCTCCTCGAGGTGCGGATCCTGGAAG
Organism: Burkholderiales bacterium; assembly: GCA_016716275.1. Classification (GTDB taxonomy): domain Bacteria; phylum Pseudomonadota; class Gammaproteobacteria; order Burkholderiales; family Burkholderiaceae_F; genus JADJWR01. The sequence continues at coordinate 669,881 of JADJWR010000003.1, forward strand.
GCGCGCATGGTCACCATGTGGATCGGGCCGCGGCCGGCGTTGACCTCGTTGATCAGCGCGTGATTGCGCAGGCAGGTCGGGATCGGCCGATGCGTCAGGTGCGACGCTTCCGGGTCCAGGTACTCCTTGCCGACCATCTTCTGCAACTCGGGGAACCACTTGGACTCGTACTCCTCGCCCAGGCAGTTCTGCGTGTAGGTCTTCAGGTGCAGGAAGTAGGCGCCGACCGGTCCGTAGCCGTCCTTGAAACGCGCCAGCACGATGCGGTTTTCCATCTGCGTCATCTTGGCGCCGGCATCGATCATCAGCCCGTAGGCGGACGCCGACGACCAGGGCGCATACCAGGTGCGGCCGGAACCCTCGCCCACCGAGCGCGGCTTGAAGATGTTCGATGCTCCGCCGGCGCCGCAGATCACGGTCTTCGACTTGAAGACGTGGTAGTTGCCGGTGCGCACGTTGAAGCCGACGGCGCCGGCCACCCGGTTCGGACGGCTCTCGTCCATCAGCAGGTGGGTGACGCAGATGCGGTTGAAGACCTTGTCGGCCGACTTCTTCGCCGCCTCGGACACGATCGGCTTGTAGGACTCGCCGTGGATCATGATCTGCCAGCGGCCTTCGCGAAGGTAGCGCCCGGTCTTCGGGTCCTTCATGATCGGCAGGCCCCACTCCTCGAACTGGTGCACCGTGGAGTCCACGTGACGGGCCATGTCGAACAGCAGGTCCTCGCGCACCATGCCCATCAGGTCGATGCGGGCGTAGCGGACGTGGTCCTCGGGGTTGTTCTCGCCCCAGCGCGTGCCCATGTAGCAGTTGATCGCGTACAGGCCCTGGGCGACCGCACCCGAGCGGTCCATGTTGGCCTTCTCGGCAATCACGATCTTCTTGTCCCGGCCCCAGAACCTCGCTTCCCATGCGGCACCGGTGCCGCCGAGGCCCGCACCGACGACCAGGATGTCGATGCCGTCTTCGATGATCGTTTGGTAGGCCATCAGTAGTACACCCCTTTCTTCAGCTTGAGGCCCGCCGCCTCGAGCGTGCGCAGGCCGCCGTCATCCATGCGGATGTACTTCGGCTCGTTGTAGAGCAGTTCGCCGGCGCGCATCTCGGTGCTCGGCGGGGCAACGTCGGCCAGCCTGGGAATCGCCTGTCCCCAGGGCTTGGTGGTGATCGGCGACAGGAAGTTCTTCTCGGTGCCGTTGCGGAACTTGATCCGCCAGGCGATCGTCCCCCGCTGCTCGTCGCGGTGGACGCGGACGCTGTGGCCGAGCGGCGCGAAGTCGGCGTAGCCGCGCACGTCGATGGCGTGCTGGGGGCAGGCCTTGACACAGGAGTAGCACTCCCAGCACATGTTCGGCTCGATGTTGTAGGCGCGCCGATAGGTCTTGTCGATGTGCATGATGTCCGACGGGCAGATGTCGACACAGTGTCCGCATCCGTCGCACCTTGTCATGTAGACGAAGGTTGGCATTCATCCGGCTCCTATTCTGTTCCAGCAGAAACTGCGGGTTGCTTCCGACTTCAGTAGTGGCGGGGCGCTTCGCGCTTGATGCCGAGCCCCATGTCCATCGGCGCGTCCCGCAGCAGTTCCATCGAGTGCCGGCTGCGCTGCTCGGGATCGTCACGGCTCTGCGTCGGCAGGTTCTCGGCCGTTCCGTTGGCCTTCGACATCCGCTTCTCGAAGGCGGCCGCCGGCTTGAAGAACATGTGGGCGAACTTCGACCAGGGCACGCCGGCGAACAGCACCGTGGTGGCGAGGATGTACAGGCCGAACAGCACGCCGACCCCGCCGCCGGAAGCCGCCCACAGCAGGCCGAGCGTGGCGCTCGCCAGCAGCGACAGGATGAACAGATCCGCCTTGACCAGACGCAACGGCGGGTTGCCCTCGGCGGCGACGTCGACGCGGATGAAGAACCAGAACCAGTAGCCGCCGACGCAGATCATCAGGCCGCCGAGCCACCACAGCTGCGTCCAGAGGGCGCTTGCCGAGGCATTGAACACCAGCACCACGGTGGCCAGCACGTACAGCACGAAGCCGTACATGCCCAGCAGATGCGCGACGCGCCGGCGCGGGTTGCAGAACTCGCCGGAGGCCAGTACGTCGACCACGGCGGTCTGCACGGCGATCGACACCAGCCCGCCGCCGCCGACTGGCTGCGCCGCCTTCGCCTTCGAGCGGCGGAAGTTCTGGAAGAAGTAGCTGGCGCTGCCCTTGTGCAGGACATCGAACAGCGTGCCGGCGACGACCAGAATGAACATGACGACGACGTACGCCTGCATGACCGACGGCGAAAGCGACGCCGACAGCCCGGCAAACGGATTGGTGGTGAACATCGTGACTCTCCTCTCCGAACGATCGATCGCAGGTCTGGTTTGTTGCCGGCAGCCTCAGCGGGCCGAATGCCCGCTCAGCTTCACTTCCACGCGCTCGCTGGCATCGAGCCCCCGGTAGTACTCGCGCAGGATCTCCAGCACCTCGGGCCGGCTGAACTCGGCCGGCACTTCGGCGCCCTCGGACAGCCACTTGCGCAGCTTGGTGCCGGACACCAGCAGCCGGTCGGCGTCGCCGTGCGGGCAGGTGCGTGCCGAGGCCATGCCGCCGCAGCCGTAGCACCAGAAGGTCCAGTCGATCTTCAGCGGCTTGGTCTGCAGCGCGTCGGCGGCGATCTCGTCGAAGATCCGGTGTGCGTCGAACGGGCCGTAGTAGCTGCCCACGCCGGCGTGGTCGCGGCCGACGATCAGGTGCGAGCAGCCGTAGTTCTGCCGGAACAGCGCGTGCAGCAGCGCCTCGCGCGGGCCGGCGTAGCGCATGTCGAGCGGGTAGCCGGCCTGCACCACCGTGCGGCCGACGAAGTACCGCTCGATCAGCGTGGCGATCGCCCGCGTGCGCACGTCGGCCGGGATGTCGCCCGGCTTCAGCGCGCCGAGCAGCGAGTGCACCAGCACCCCGTCGCAGACCTCGATCGCCACCTTGGCCAGGTACTCGTGCGAGCGGTGCATCGGATTGCGCGTCTGGAAGGCGGCGATCCTCGACCAGCCGAGCGAGGCGAACAGCTCGCGCGTCTGCTGCGGCGTCATGAACAGCGGCCCGTACTTCTCGAAGCCGCCGGTCGACAGCACCTTGACCGAACCGGCCAGGTTGACGTCGCCCTGTTCCATCACCATCTTGACGCCCGGGTGCTCGGCATCGGCGGTGCGGAACACCATCATGCACTCGTGCTTCTTGTTGATGGCGTACTTCTCGCTCACCTTCATGGAGGCGAGGATCTCGTCCGAATCGGGGTCGAGCAGGGCGATCTCGTCGCCGGTGTGGAAGGTCGCCGCCTGCTCGGTGCCGGTCGACAGGGTGATCGGGATCGGCCAGAAAAGGCCCGACGAAAGCCGCATGCCGTCGCACACGCGCTGCCAGTCGGCGTGCGTCATGAAGCCGTCGAGCGGCGTGAAGCCGCCGATGCCGAGCATGATCAGGTCGCCCTTCTCGCGCGAGCTCACGCGCAGGCGCGGAGCCGTCCGTGCGCGGGCCAGCGCCTCGGCGCGCGCCTCGCCTTCGAGCAGCAGCGGCCTGAGCGGCCCGCCGCCGTGTGGATCGACCAGATGCTGCAAATTGACTCCCCGTCGTTCTGTGCCGGGCCCCTGATCACCTAGGCGCCTTCGATGCCCGGTCGTCTTTGCGCAGGATCGTCGCGCGCGCCGCGAATCCTGCCGATGCAGTCTAAGGGCCGCTCGTCGCCGTTGCGATAGACGGCGCGCCGCCACGATGCGGTTTTCTTGATTTTCGCTAGCAAATCGTTGCTCAGGATTGCCCGCGGGCTACCCGCATGGGTAAGCCTCGCCCGCCCGGGCAGGTAGTGACGCTGCGACGCTGGCGGTAAGTCGAGCAAAGGCGGGCGACTAACATGGCAGTATCGGCGGGCCCGGCACGGCCGGTCGCTGTGCTGCAGGAGCATGAACACGGATGGATCAGTCGCTTTGCGCCCGCCCGGCTCCGTCGCGGCCGGCGCGCGCCAGTCGCACTGCCGCCGGCCCTCTGGGCCGCGCGCCCGCCGTCCGCTGAGAACATGCTGAAAGGTCCGCTTCCGTGGTACCGGCTGCTGCCGTGGCTGCTGTGGTGGCCGCGGGTGAGCGGCGAGTCGCTGCGGCAGGACGCACTGGCAGCGCTCACCGGCGCCGTGATCGTGCTGCCGCAGGCGGTCGCCTTCGCCACCATCGCCGGCATGCCGCCGGAGTACGGCCTGTACGCGGCGATGGTGCCGGCCGTCGTGGCCGCGCTGTGGGGCTCGAGCTGGCACCTGGTGTCGGGGCCGACCACGGCGATCTCGATCGTCGTGTTCGCGACCATCAGCCCGCTGGCCGCGCCGGGCAGCGCCGATTTCGTCGGCCTGGCGCTGACGCTGACGCTGCTGGTCGGCATCATCCAGCTGGCGATGGGCGCGGTGCGCCTCGGCGCGCTGGTCAACTTCATCTCGCACACGGTGATCGTCGGCTTCACCGCCGGCGCCGCCTGCCTGATCGCGCTCAGCCAGGTCGGCAACTTCGTCGGGCTGAAGATTCCGCGCGGGCTGCACTTCCACGAGGTGATCCTGTTCGCCGCCGAGCATCTGCGCGAGGCGCACCTGTGGGTCGCCCTGGTCGGCGCGGTGACGCTCGCCGGCGGCGTGCTGACGCGCCGCTTCCTGCCCCGCCTGCCGTACATGATCGTCGCCATGCTCGCCGGCAGCCTGACTGCGGCAGCGCTGAACGCGGCGCTCGGCGCGCCGGCCACCGGCATCGAGACGGTCGGCCGGATCACCGCCACCCTGCCGCCGCTGTCGGTGCCGGACCTGTCGTTCGGCGCCGTGCAGTCGATGCTGTTCCCGGCCTTCATCGTGTCGATCCTGGCGCTGACCGAGGCGGTGGCGATCGCCCGCGCGATCGCCACCCACTCGGGCCAGCGCATCGACAGCAACCAGGAGTTCATCGGCCAGGGGCTGTCGAACATCGCCGGCAGCTTCTTCTCCGGCTACACCTCCAGCGGATCGTTCAATCGCAGCGGCGCCAACTTTGCCGCCGGCGCGCGCACGCCCCTGGCGGCGGCGCTGTCGGCGGTGTTCCTGCTGCTGATCGCGCTGGTGGCGGCGCCGTGGGCGGCCTACCTGCCGGTGGCGGCGGTGGCCGGCGTGCTGTTCATCGTCGCCTGGGGGCTGATCGACGTCGACGAGATCGTCGAGATCCTGCGCCGCCACCCGGGCGAGCGCATCGTGCTGCTGCTGACCTTCGTCGGCACGCTGGTCGACCTCGAGAAGGGCCTGTTCCTGGGCATCGTCGTGTCGCTGCTGCTGTACCTGCAGCGGACCTCGCAGCCGGCCAGCCAGGAACTGGTGCCGACGGCCTCCGAGCTCGGCAATCCGCGCCGCAAGTTCCACGAGGCCGGTCTCGGCAATCCGCGCTGCCCGCAGCTGGCGATCCTGCGGCTGCAGGGGTCGCTGTACTTCGGTGCGGTCGAGCACGTGCGCCGGCGCATGCAGGCGATCGACGAGGCGGAGCCGCGCCGCAAGTGGCTGCTGCTGGTGATGCAGGGGGTGAACTTCGTCGACCTGGCCGGTGCCCATCTGCTGCAGCTCGAATGGCAGCGCCGGCGGGCGCTCGGCGGCGGGCTGGTGCTGCTGGCGGTGCAGCCCGGCGCGTGGCTGATGCTCGAACGCTCCGGCTACGTCGCCGAGCACGGCAAGGACGGCATCGTCGCTCACAAGGGCGAGGCCCTGCGGCGCGTCTACCCGCTGCTCGACAACGAGATCTGCCGCGCCTGCAGCGCGAGGCTGTTCGAGGAATGCCAGCTCGCCCTGCCCAGCGGCGAGCTGCGCCAGCCGGCCGACGGCGCCGACGACAGGCCGCCGTCGGCATCCTGACGACGCGGCAGCGGGCAGGCATGGTGCAGCAGCTGAACCTCGCCCGCGCCGCGCAGCTGGTCGGCGTGCCGCGCTCGACGCTGCAGCGGCTGATCGGCACCGGTCAGCTGGCGGCCTTCGATGGCTTCATTTCGCTCGACGAGCTGCGCCGCCTCTTTCCGCAGGCGGCGCTGGACGACGCCGGCGCCTACGAGAAGGTGGCGAAGATCCGCGCCGAGGCATTCGGCAGGCGGGTGCGCGAGCGGATGCTGCCGTCGCAGGAGGTGCTGGCGCAGCGGCTGTTCGCGCAGGGCCAGGAGCTGGCGGATCTGCGCCGATTCCTCGCCGCCTACCACGCGCTGGTGGTCGAGTCCGAGCGCCGCGTGCGCGAGCTGGCCGGCGGGCGGCCCGACGCGGCGCTGCAGGCGCTGGCCGAGGAGATGCAACGGGGACTGGGGCGGGTGCTGGGCACCGAACAGGCGGAGGGACTGGACGCGATGGCCAACGTACTCGACGTGATCTCGGCGCAGGTGACGGTGCGGCCGAGCGGCAGGCAGTTCCTGCTCGAAGGCAACGACTCGATCCTGCAGGCGGGGCTGAAGGCCGGCCTGCGCTTCGGCTACGGCTGCGGCAGCGGCAGCTGCGGGCTGTGCAAGGCGCGGGTGATCTCGGGCGATGTGCGGGCGATCCAGCACGCCGACTACGCGCTGTCGGAGCTGGAGAAGCAGCAGGGCTACGCGCTGCTTTGCGCCAACACCGCGGTCACCGACGTGGTGGTCGAGACGCTGGAGGCGCGCGGGCCGGCCGACATTCCGGAGCAGACCGTGCTGGCCACCGTGCGCGCGATCGGCGAACTGGCGCCCGACGTGCGGCTGCTGCACCTGCAGACGCCGCGCAGCAGCCGGCTGCGCTTCCTCGCCGGCCAGTCGGTGACCCTCGGCCTGCCGTCGGCCGACGGCGACCTCGTGCAGACGGCGCCGCTGGCAAGCTGCCCCTGCGACGAGCGCAACCTGCACTTCCACCTGCGGCGCGACCGGCAGGCGCCGCTGGCCGAGGCGGTCTTCGCCGGCCGGATTCGCAGCGGCGAGACCGTCAGCGTGCGCGGCCCGCTCGGCGACTTCGTGCTCGATCCGCAAAGCGACCGGCCGCTGCTGCTGCTGGCCTGCGAGACCGGTTTCGGCCCGATCAAGAGCCTGATCGAGCACGCGATCGCCAGCGAGCAGGTCGACTCCTTCGCGCTGCACTGGCTGGCCGCCGACGCCGACGGCCACTACCTGGCCAACCAGTGCCGCGCGTGGTCGGCGGCCTTCGACCAGTTCAGCTACCTGCCGATCACTGATCCGGATCTCGGCAGCGGCGTCGCCCGGCTGATCGATGCGGTGCGCGGCGGCGCGGCGCTGGCGCGCAGCGACATCTTCGTCGCCGGGCCGCCGGAGTTCGTCGAGGCGGCGGTGCCGGCGCTGCTCGAGGCCGGCGCGCCGCGCGAGCGGCTGCGCAGCCTCGCCGTGTAGGAGCGCTTCTTCGATTCGTCGACGCGCCGCCGGCGGGCGGCGCCGGACACCACCAATGCAAGGAAGACCACCTCGATGAGCGATGCCCTGAACTTCCTGGTCAAGGCCCGGCCCGACGCCATGGGCCACTACTTCAAGTTCCTCAAGGAGGCCGGCAGGCATCTCGACCCGAAGACGCGCAACCTGATCTCGGTGATCACCAAGGTGCACGCGCAGACCGAGCGCGGCTTGCGTCAGTACCTGTCGCGGGCGCTGCGCGAGGGCTGCACGGCCACCGAGGTGCTCGACGCGCTGCTGATGGCCTTTCCGGCGCTCGGGCTGGCGAAGATCGTCTGGGCGGCGGACATCATCATCGCCATGGACCTGCCCGAGTTCCAGGCGGAGGGTCTGGGCCTCGAAGGCCAGTGGCACGACGTGATGGCCGACGGCGCGATGGCGGTCGGCGAGACGCAGCGCGTCGACTGCGATGGCCGCGGCCTGTTCGTGCACCGCACGGCCGACGAGTACCGCGTCTACGACAGCCGCTGCCCGCACCAGACGACCGACATCCCGCAGCTGGCGCTGCAGGGCACGCGGCTCACCTGCCCGAAGCACGAGTGGGCCTTCGACATCGTCACCGGCGCCTGCGTGGCCAAGGGCTCGACGCCGCTGAAGCGCTGGGCGTCGAAGGTCGAAGGCGGCCGGCTGCTCGCCTGCTGGTAGCGCGCAACGGGAGGCTGCGAGCATGGACTACCTGCCGATTTTCCTGAAACTCGACGGCCGGCCCTGCGCGGTGATCGGCGGTGGTGAGGTCGCCGCGCGCAAGGCCGGTCTTCTGCTCGACGCCGGCGCGCGCGTCACGGTGACTGCGCCGGCGCTGTGCGAGGCGCTGGCCGAACTGGCGCAGCAGGAGCGGATCGCCCACCGCGCGGGGCCGTTCGACCCGGCGGCGCTCGACGGCGCCACGCTGGTGATCGCCGCCACCGACGACCGCGCCGTCAATGCCGAGGTGTCGCGGCTGGCGCAGCAACGCCGCATCCCGGTGAACGTCGTCGACGACCCCGAGCTGTGCTCGTTCATCCTGCCGGCGATCGTCGACCGTTCGCCGGTGGTGGTGGCGGTGTCGACCGGCGGCTCGACGCCGGTGCTGGCGCGGCTGTTGCGGGCACGGCTGGAGACGATGATTCCCGTTGCCTACGGCGAGCTGGCGAAGCTGGCGCAGCGCTTCCGCGACCGGGTCAAGGGCGCGCTGCCGCAGCCGCAGCGGCGGCCGTTCTGGGAACGCGTGCTGACCGGTCCGATCGCCGAAATGGTGTTTTCCGGCCGGCTGCCGCAGGCCGAACGGGCGCTGGCGCAGGCGATCGACGACACCGCGCATCGCGGCCCGGTCGAGGGCGAGGTCTATCTGGTCGGCGCCGGGCCGGGCAATCCGGAGCTGCTTACCTTCGCCGCGCTGCGGCTGATGCAGCAGGCCGACGTGGTGCTGTACGACGCCCTGGTGTCGCCCGAGGTCATGGACCTGTGCCGGCGCGACGCCGAGCGCGTCTACGTCGGCAAGCAGCGGGCCAACCACACCATGCGGCAGGAGGAGATCAACGCGCTGCTGGTCAGGCTGGCGAAGGAGGGCCGCCGCGTGCTGCGGCTGAAGGGCGGCGACCCGTACGTGTTCGGCCGCGGCGGAGAGGAGATCGAGACGCTGGCCGCCTCGGGCGTGCGCTTCCGGGTGGTGCCCGGCATCACCGCCGCCTGCGGCGTGGCGGCCTACGCCGGCATTCCGCTCACCCACCGCGATTACGCCCAGTCGTGCGTGCTGGTGACCGGCCACCTGAAGGACGGCACGATGAACCTCGACTGGCACGGCCTGGCGCGGCCGCGGCAGACGGTGGTCGTCTACATGGGGCTGCTCGGCCTGCGGCAGCTGTGCCAGGAGTTGGTCGAACATGGCATGCCGACCGACATGCCGGCGGCGGTGGTGCAGCAGGCCACGTTGCCGCAGCAGCGCGTCGTCACCGGCACCCTTGCCGACCTGGCCGAGCGCGTCGAGACCGCCGGCCTGAAGCCGCCGACGCTGGTGATCGTCGGCGACGTGGTGAAACTGCGCGACACGCTGAACTGGTTCGAGATCGACGCCGACCAGCCGGCGGCGACAGCGGCGGCTCCCGCGGAGCGCGGGCGCGCCTGAGGGCGCGCACGGGCGGTCAGCGGGACGGCGTCAGCGTGGCGACGCGTTGCCGCAGGGCGGGATGGCCGCCACGCTGCCAGGCGGACAGCAGGTCGTGCGCCACCGCGCTCCAGGACTTGCGGCCGACCCGGGCGGCGCGGTCGACCGCCAGCAGGTCGAGCGGCTGCGGCCGCCTGCCGAAAGCCAGCGCCAGCGCCGGCGCCAGCGACCGGCGCGGTCCGTCGAAGCCGGCCAGCCAGAAATGCAGCGACGGCTCGGCGCGCGCCTCGACCAGCCTCGGCAGGGTGACCAGGCAATCGGCGAGCAGGTCGCGCACGGCCCGCACCACCAGTTCGGTGCGGCGGTCCTCGACCCCGGCCAGCATCGATTCCCAGTCGGGACCGAGCAGGGCGGTCGCCTGCAGCTCGCCGAGTTCGTGCAGGATCAGCGTTTCCGTCTCGCCCTCGGCCATCCGCTCGACGGTGGCCGGCTGCTCCGGGTCGCCGTAGGCGCGCAGCGCGGTGACGAATGCCTGGCCGGGCGGGCCGTGCCGCGCTGTCTCGACGCGCGTCCACAGCCAGCGGCGCAGCGCGTCGAGGCGGACGATCACCAGCCCACCGCGGCTGACCGCCGGCGGCGCATTGAAGCCGCGCGCCAGTTCGTCGCCGGCGACGATCACCCGCGCGCCGTCGCGCGCCAGCCGCAGCCGGCACTCGCCGAGGAAGAACAGCGGCGCGCCGAACAGCCCGATGCCGGCGCCGTAGGCGAGTCGCTCGCCGGCGATGCACTCGTTGACCGACGCCTCGTCGAACGGATCGAGGCCGTCGGCGAGCGGCAGCGGCACGAAGGTCGCGCCCTCGTCGCGCATCGCTTCCCAGCGGCTCTCGCGCTCGGCGATCCATCCCGACAGTCGCGCGCGTTCCGGCGACTGGCCGAGCGGCAGGCCGGTCTCCCAGCGGAAGTACTCGCGCATGCCGAGCAGATAGGTGCACAGCGACTTACCGTCCGCATGGTGCGCATCGGCGAGGTCGCAGTTGCGCTGCACGGCGGCCACCAGCGCCGCGTGCCGCGCCGCCGGCAGCGAGCGGCCGCTTTCAGTCGACGTAGCGCTTGCTGGCACGGCGGCGCCCGGGACGGCTCTTCTGGATGATCACGCCGCGCACGTTCGACAGGTCGGCGAGTTCGGCGGCAGGGTAGGCCGGGTTCAGCGCCTGCAGGCGCCAGCGCTCGCCGTGGCGGCACAACTGGCGCATCACCCACTCGCCGTCGCAATGCGCCAGCACGAACGAGCCGTCGGTGGCGAGCCCGTCGGGTTCGATGACCACGATGTCGCCGTGCTCGAACTCCGGCAGCATCGAATCGCCGAGCACCATCAGCGCGAACGATTCGCCGCCGCTGCAGCCGTCGTCGGTCGCGGCAGGCCGGATCGGGATCGTCCGTGAAGGGATGCGCTGAGCGGTCATCGATGGGGAGCGTCTGCCGCGCCGGCGGCAGGCGGCCCGCTGCGGCCATTGTGCGAGCGCCCCGGCGCGCGGCGAATTACCCATGCGGGTAGGCGTTGCCACGCCTTCACAGCGATGCGACACGACGGGGTTTTGCCGCGGCGACTGTTTAGACTCTGCGCGGTTCGCCGGCCACGCGCGGCCGTGCCCGCCTGTAAGGAGACAGCAGATGAACTTCGACAAGGAACTCGACGCGCGCGGGCTGGCCTGCCCGCTGCCGATCGTCAAGACGCGCAAGGCGCTGAACGAACTGACCAGCGGCCAGGTGCTGAAGGTGACGGCGACCGACTCCGGTTCGCTCGCCGACATGAAGGCGTTCTCGGAGCAGACCGGCAACGAACTGCTGTCCTCTGCCCAGGAAGGCGGCCTGTACACGTTCTACCTGAAGCGGCGCTGACGCCGCTACGCCGCCGGGGGTGGGCGGTCGCCGTCCGCCGCCCGCCGCCCGCCGCCCGCGCGCCGTCGTCCTGACGGTGGCACGGCGCCATTTGCCTAGGGAGTCGCAATGAGCAGCAAGAAGATGGCGTTGATCGCCACCAAGGGAACGCTCGACTGGGCCTATCCGCCCTACATCCTCGCCTCGACGGCGGCCTCGCTCGGCTGGGAGGTGCAGATCTTCTTCACCTTCTACGGGCTGACGCTGCTGAAGAAGGACCTGTCGGGGATCAAGATCAGCCCGCTCGCCAACCCGGCGATGCCGATGCCGGTGCCGATGCCGGTGCTGGTGCAGGCGCTGCCCGGCATGGAGAGCATGGCCACGATGATGATGCGCAACAAGATGAAGTCGAAGGGCGTCGCCTCGCTCGAGGAGCTGCGCAACGTCTGCATCGAGGCCGACGTGAAGCTGATCGCCTGCCAGATGACGGTCGACCTGTTCGAATTCGACAAGAGCGACTTCATCCCGCAGGCCGAGTTCGGCGGCGCGGCGACCTTCCTCGGCTTCGCCGGCGACACCGACGTGTGCCTGTACATCTGAGGCGCGGCGCCGCTGCCGCGGCGCCTTGCCTGCCGGCGCCTCAGTGCTGGTAGGTGACCTGGAAGTTGACGATGTTCTGCTTCAGCTCGATCGTGTTGAACGGCGGCACGCTCGAGGTGATGCTGTTGCTGAAGGCGTGGACGTACGACAGCGAACCGTAGGCGCGCTGGCCCAGCCGGCGGGTCAGGCCGATCGCCAGGTGCTTCTCGACCACCGCCAGCGAGCCGATGTTGCTGTTGACGTCCTCCTCGCCGATCGGCGAGCTGCCGTAGTTGAAGCCGGCGCGAAGCTGGGTGAGCTCGCCGATGTCCTGCTGCACCGCCAGCGCGAAGACGGTCTGGTCGCTCCAGCCGAAATTCAGCTGCGCCGGGATCGGCCCGCTGTAGCCGGGCGGGCGGCTCACCGCGATCGAGTCGAGCACCGAGCTGAAGCCGATGTGCTTGACGTCGAACTCGACCAGCGTGCCGCGGCGCGGCCGCCAGGCGACGCCGACGGCGAAGCTCTGCGGCGCGTCCATCGCCAGCGAGAAGCGGCCGGCGGTGGTGTTCCAGTCGAAGTCGCCCATGTCCTGGCGGCTGCTGAAGGCGGCGCCGACCTGCCACTGCTCGTTCGGCTTCCAAACCGCCCCGAGCGACACGCCCCAGCCGAAGACCTGGTTCTGCGGCAGCGCGTAGGCCGGCGTGTACAGCGCCAGGCTCTGGTAGTCGAGGTTGATGGTGGCGCCGACGGCCAGCTGGTCGTTGACGCGCCAGGCCAGCCCGGGCGTGACCTTGAAGAACTGCTTGGTGGTCACCACCGCCTGGTTGCCGGGCGCCGGCTGCGTGTCGGCGAAGTCAACGCCCATCCCGGAGGTGCCGCCCATGCCCATGCCGAGCGTCAGCCGGGGCGAGACGCGGAAGGCCACCGCGCCGGCCGGCATCATGTACAGGTCCGAATCGCTTTCGAAGCCGTTGACCTTGCGCGGCGGATTGAGGAAGCCGATGCCGAGGTCGAAGCGCACCTCGGTGATCGGCAGCTCGGCCAGTCCGGCCGGGTTGACCAGCACGGTGGCGGCGTCCTGCGGCGCGGCGACCACCGCGCCGGCCATGCCGTTCTGGATCGCCGACAGGCCGAGCATCTGGTCGCCGTTGGTGGCGGCGGCGTGCGGCGCGGCGGCGGCCAGCAGCAGCGCGGCGCCGGCGCGAAGGACGAGGGGTTGCTTCATGGCGGCTCGCTCCCTCAAGGACGCAGCCGCGCCGAGGTGCCCGGCTGGCCTCGGAAGTGGTTATGGCAGGCGACGCAGCCAGCGGTGATCGTGCCGAGGTGCTGCGCGGCGGCGACCATGTCGCCCTTTTCGGCTGCCGCGGCGAGCTGGCGGGCGCCGCCCTCGACCGCCTGCTCCATCGCCGGCAGCACCGACAGCGACTGCGTGTTGACTTTCTCCAGCGGCAGGTAGGGCAGCATGCCGCCGCGCGGCAGCCGGTGGTCGGCGATGCGGCGCGCCGCGTCGGCGGCCACCTCGCCGCTGTCCATCGCGATTGCAGACGCCATCGTCTGGTAGTCGGCGAGGATCTCCTGCATCACCTGCGTCAGCGTCATCGTCTCGCTGTGGCGGCTGTGGCGCGCCGCCACCTTGGCGAGGAACTGGCGGATCTCCGGCGACAGCGCCTTGGCCTTCTCGACCAGCTCCGGCGTCATCAGCGACATCTGCTTCTGCATCATCTCCATGCCCCGCTGCGCCTCGGCCGGCGGCAGGGTCTGGGCACCGGCGCCGGCCGCCGCCAGGGCGGTCAGCGCGGCCAGCAGGCCGGCCGCGAGGCTCCGTCGTTTCTTCATTTCACTGCTCCTTGGTTAAGAAATGCCGGGCAGGCGCCGCCGCGTCATTCGACCGCGACGGTCACGCTCATCAGGCCGATCAGGTCGCCGGTTTCGAGCCCGTCCTTCTCGAAGCCGAGCATGTCCGGTTCGCCCTTCGGCTTGCCGTGGCAGGGCAGGCAGGGATCCAGCAGCCGGATCGGCTCCATGTGCCGGTACACCGCCTGCTTGCCCATCGTCGTGAATGCCGTCTGCGGCCGCATCTCGTCGCGTCCGGCGTCGATGTACTTCTGCATCGCGCTGCGCTCGAGTTCGTCGGGCACGTTGACCGGGCTGCGGTAGGCCCGCCCGGGCTGCTTGATGATGATTCCGGTGCGCGCGGTGAACACCTGGCCCATCTCGCGCTCCCACTTGGCGGGCAGGAAGTGCTTCCAGGCGATGCCCTTGACGTTGAGCCGGTCCTGGTTGTTGTCGATCACCTGCTTGCCGGCCCAGAACAGCTTCTCGAGGATCCGCTTCTGGCTCGGCGTGGCGTCGAGCAGCTCGCCCTGCAGCGAGTTGCGCCACTGCTCGAGGAAGAACTCACCGGTGAAGCCCTTGTCGCCGATCGCCGGATCGGTCAGCTTCTTGGCGTAGGCGAAGATGATCATGCGGCCGGCGATCACCGCGCGGGCCAGCTTCTCGGCCGTCGCCTTTGCCTCGTCGCGCGGCGCCTTCTCGAGGAACAGGTATTCGGGGTAACCGCCGCGGGCCGCCACGCCGACCGGTTCGGCGGCCATCGCCGGGGCGAGCAGCGCGGCCGCCACGGCGGCGACCAGGGTGGACATGCGAACGTTCATCGGTTCCTCCGTGCCTGTGCTAACTTCGTCGCAGCCTAGGGAGAGGCGGTTGCGGCGCTGTTTCAGGCGGGCCGCGTTTGTGTCAGGTTGTTTCGGGGAGTCACGGCGCTGGCCGACTGCCGCGGTCGCGTTCTGGTGGTCGACGACGACGAGGGGCTGCGCGAACTGCTCGTGCGCTACCTGTCGGACAACGGCTTCGAGGTGGCGGCGGTCGCCGACGGCGCCGCGATGCACCGCCACCTGGCCGCCCATGCGGTCGACCTGATCCTGCTCGACGTGATGCTGCCGGGCGACAGCGGCCTGGCGCTCGCCCGCGGCCTGTCGGCGCAGCAGGCGCCGCCGATCATCATGCTGTCGGCGCGCGGCGAGGAAGTCGACCGCATCGTCGGCCTCGAGGTCGGCGCCGACGATTACCTGCCGAAGCCGTTCAGCCACCGCGAGCTGCTGGCGCGGGTCAACGCCGTGCTGCGCCGGCGCCAGCCGCCGCCGGCCGGACCCGTGCGCCGCTTCGGGCCGTACGAAGTCGACCTCGACGCGCAGCGGCTGACGCGCAACGGCGTGCCGGTCGACCTGTCGCGGGCCGAGTTCGCGCTGCTGAAGGTGCTGCTCGAGCACCCCGACCGGGTGCTCAGCCGCGATGCGCTGGTCGAACTGCTCAAGGGCTACGAGCGCTCGCCGTTCGATCGCATGGTCGACGTGCGCGTGACCCGCCTGCGCCGCAAGATCGAGGCCGACCCGGCGCACCCGGTGTACCTGCGCACCGTCTGGGGCGAGGGCTACCTGTTCTCGCCGCGCGGCGCGCGCCGGCCGTGATTCCGCGCACGCTGTTCGGCCGCGCGGCGCTGGTGATCGCGGTGGTGTCGATCGCCTTCCAGCTGTTCGTGATCGCGGTGATCGGCGGCTTTGCCCTGCTGCCGCTCGGCGGCCAGGCGACCGACGATTTCGCCGCACTGATGGTGGGCGTCGCGCGCGACTGGCGTTCGGCGGCGCCGGCGACTCGGCCGGCGCTGCAGCAGCGCATCGGCGAGCTGCACCGGCTGCAGGTGCAGGACCCGCCGGCCGCCACCGACTCCTTCACCCGCGCGCTGCCGTACTTCTGGCTGCTCGAGGCGGCGCTGAGCCGGCGCAGTGGCGAGGCGGTGCGCCTGCGGGCGAGCCGCGCCGGCGACGGCGCGCGCTGGTACTGGGCCGACCTGCCTGCCGAGGGCGGGCGCGTGCAGGTCGGCTTCCCCGCCAGCCGCGTTGCCGTGCAGCCGTCGCTGGCGCTGCTGACCATCCTGCTGATCGGCGCGCTGGTCACGCTGCTGACGTCGACTCGCCTGGCGCGCTGGCTGATCGCGCCACTTTCGCAGCTGACGGCGGCGTTGCCGCGGATCGGCCGCGGCCAGCGCCCGGAGCCGCTTCGCGAGGACGGACCAACCGAGCTGGCAGCGCTGGCGCGCGAGTTCAACCGGCTCGGCGAGCAGGTCGAGGAACTGCTGGCCAACCGCACCACGCTGCTGGCCGGCGTCTCGCACGACCTGCGCACGCCGCTGGCGCGCCTGCAACTGGCGCTCGGCATGCTGTCGGAGAAGCCGGCGCCGGACCTCGTCGAGCGGGCGCTGCGCGACGTCGAGGCGATGAACGCGCTGATCGCCCGCTGCCTGGAACTGGGCCGTGATTTCGCCGAAAGCGAGTCGCGCGAGGTCGACCTGTGCGGCATGCTGGTCGAGATCGCCGGCGAGTTCGCGCACGCCGGCGTGCCGATCCACGGCCACCGCGGCGAGCGCTGCCGGATCCGGGTGCGGCCGCTGGCGCTGCGGCGGATCCTGTGGAACCTGGTCGACAACGCGGTGCGCTACGGCGGCGGCCGGCCGGTGGACATCGAACACGGCATCGGCGGCGGTCGCATCGAGGTGCGGGTGCTCGACCGCGGCCCGGGCATCGCCGAGGAGGAGCGCGAAGCGGTGTTCCGGCCTTTTTACCGCGGCGAGCCGTCGCGCAGCAGCCGCACCGGCGGCAGCGGACTGGGCCTGGCGATCGCGCGGCAACTGGCCGAGGCCAATGGCTGGACCGTCAGCCTGCGGGCGCGCGAGGGCGGCGGCACGATCGCTGCCGTCGGCCTGCCGCTGCACGAGGCGACGGCCTGAGGCGCGCGGCGGCCGCGGGTTTACCCGCGTACGGAGCACCACGGCGCCGATCGGGTCATGGCGGCATAGCCCATCGGAATAGGTGGGCCGCGACGGCGGGCAGGGTTAAATTTCCGCCTTTACGCCACGTCCACCGGTCGGCACCCGAGGAGGCACTGATGACCAACAGGCGAGATTTCATTGAATTCACCGGCGTGGTCGGCGTGCTCGCGGCCGCGGGCTTGCTCAGCGCCGAGCAGGCGCTGGCGCAGCAGGCCGGCTGGAACAAGTCGGCGTTCGAGGCGAAGAGCCTCGCCGATGCCGTCAAGGCGCTCGGCGGCGCCGGGGTGAGCGAGAGCAAGGAGATCACGATCACCGGCCCGGACATCGCCGAGAACGGCGCGGTGGTGCCGGTCGGCGTGACCAGCAAGGTGCCCGGCACGCAGGCGGTGTACATCCTGGTCGAGAAGAACCCGAACATCATCGCCGCCGGCTTCAACATCCCCGCCGGCACCGAGGCCAACGTGTCGACGCGGATCAAGATGGGCCAGAGCTCGAACGTGATCGGCCTGGTCAAGGCCAACAACCAGTACTACATGGCCAGCAAGGAAGTGAAGGTCACGCTCGGCGGCTGCGGCGGCTGATCGCGGCGGTCCCGACCCACCAACGGAAAGCGAGGAACAGACGATGGCCGATCCGATGCGCATCCGCGCCACCGCGCAAGGCGATGCGACCGAGGTGCGCGTGCTGATGGCGCACGAGATGGAAACCGGAACCCGCAAGGACTCGTCGGGCAAACTGGTGCCGGCGCACTTCATCTCCAACGTGACCGTCAGCCACGCCGGCAAGGTGGTGCTGTCGGCCGAGTGGGGCCCGGCGATCGCCAAGAACCCGTACCTGCAGTTCAAGTTCGCCGGCGGCAAGAAGGGTGACGAGATCACCGTCACCTGGGTCGATAACAAGGGCGAGTCGCGCACCGACAAGGCGATCATCAACTAGGGCGGCCGGGCCGCCCGGGGAGGGGCGGTCTGCGGTCGATGTCAGTTGCGCGGCAGGCACCGGCAGAAGTGCCACCGCGACCGGCAGGGCGGCGCGAGCGGGCGCCGTTCGCCGGCGGGCCGAGGTGCGGCCCTTTGAACCACAAGGAGACTCCATGTTGAACGGCAAGGTGCAGTCCTTCGTTCGCGCGACGGCATGCGTCGCTGTGGCCCTTTGCGGTACCGGCGCGCTGGCGCAGAGCGACGAGGAGACGCTCAAGGGGATCGAGGCCTATCGCCAGGCGCTGCTGGAGGGCAACCCGGCGGAACTGGTGGCGATGCGCGGCGAGGAACTGTGGCGAACCGCGCGCGGGCCGAAGAAGGCGTCGCTCGAGAAGTGCGACATCGGCCTCGGCGCCGGCGTGGTCAAGGGCGCCTACGCGCAGCTGCCGCGCTACTTCGCCGACGTCGACCAGGTGATGGACTTCGAGGCCCGGCTGGTCCACTGCATGGTGACGCTGCAGGGATTCGACCGCGCCGAGGTGGTCAAGAGCCCGTTTTCCGGCGCCGGCCAGCGGCAGACCGACATCGAGGCGATCACCGCCTTCGTGGTCGAGCAGTCGCGCGGCATGCCGATCGCCGTGCCACAGGACCATCCGAAGGAAAGGGCGGCGCACGACCGCGGCAGGACGCTTTTCTACATGCGCGCCGGCCCGTACGACTTCGCCTGCTCGACCTGCCACGGTGTGGACAACCAGCGCATCCGCCTGCAGGACCTGCCGAACTTCGAGAAGGCGCCACCGGCGCAGCGGGCCTTCAGCACCTGGCCGGCCTACCGCGTCTCGCAGGGCGCGCTGCGCACCATGCAGTGGCGGATCAACGACTGCTTCCGCCAGCAGCGCTTTCCCGAACCGGTGTTCGTCTCGCAGGGGACGATCGACCTGATCACCTTCCTTGGCGTCAAGGCCGCGGGCGGCAAGATGGACTCGCCGGCGATCAAGCGCTGAACCGAGGAGAACGGAGATGACGCACAAGACCCTTGCCCTGGCGGCCGTCGCAGCAGTCGCGCTTTCGGCCTGCGCTACCTACACCCCGCCTACCGAGCAGGAAACGATGGCGGTGATCAAGTCGAGCTTCAAGGACCGCGGCCAGGCCAGGGTGGACCGGCTCAACCAGACCGACCTGCAGAAGCTGTGCACTGCGACCGGCAACAATCCGCCGAAGGACGTGCGCGAGCGCCTCGAGAAAGCGGCGCGGGCCACCGTCAGGTACCCGGCCGACGGCAAGTGGCTGGGTGACTTCAAGCAGGGCGAACGGATCGCCCAGACCGGCGTCGGCATGCAGTGGAGCGACAAGGAAGGCGCGCCGGCCGGCGGCAACTGCTACGCCTGCCACCAGTTGAGCAGGGCCGAGATCGCCTACGGCAACATCGGCCCGTCGCTGAACGCATACGGCAAGCTGCGCGGCTACACCGACGAGGTCAAGAAGTACACCTGGGCCAAGATCTGGAACACGCATTCGTTCAACGCCTGCTCGTCGATGCCGCGCTTCGGCGACGCCGGCATCCTGACCGAGGAGCAGATCAGGCACGTGATGGCGCTGCTGCTCGACCCGGCCTCGCCGGTCAACAAGTGAACCGCGCGGCGCAGCAAAGGGGCGGCGGCGACGCCGCCCTTTGCGCTGCGGCTGGCGCGGCGCGCTGATGCGCCGCCGCGCCGCCATCGCGGCCGCTGCGCTGGCGGCGCTGCTGCCGGCGGCCCGGGCACGGCTCGGCGATACCGTCCGCTGGGCCGACGTCGAGCTGCACGACGGCCGCATCCTGCGCGAATCGGAACTGGCCGGCCGCGCCGTGGTGGTCGAGTTCTGGGCCACCTGGTGCCCGTTCTGCAAGAAACAGAACCCGTACCTGCAGCGTCTGCACGAGACGCACGGCGCAAAGGGTCTGGTGGTGCTGACCTTCAGCATCGACCGGACGCCGGACCTGGTCGCGGCGTACATGAAGCAGAACGGCTACACCTTTGCCGCCGCGATGGCCGGCGAGCAGGCGGCGCGGTGGTTCCCGACCCGCAAAGGGGTGCCGGTGGTCTACGTGGTCGATCCGGCCGGCAGGATCGTCTTGCACGAGACCGGCGAGCTGTTCGAGGAGGACATCCTCGGGCTGGCGCGCTTCGCGGCGAAGAAATAGGGCAAGGGAGAGGCGGATGTCGATGCATCGTCGGGAGTTCATGCAACTGCTGGCGGTGGCGGCCGCCGCCGGCTTTCCGCTCGCCGCGCGCGAGGTCGAAGCGGCGCAGGCGTCCCGGATGTACGAGCTGCCGCGCTTCGGCAACGTGCACCTGCTGCACTTCACGGACTGCCACGCGCAGCTGCTGCCGGTCCATTTCCGCGAGCCGAGCGTCAACATCGGCGTCGGCGCGGCCACCGGCCGGCCGCCGCACCTGGTCGGCGAACACCTGCTGCGCCACTTCGGCATCGCGCCGAAGTCGATCGACAGCCACGCCTTCACCTTCCTCGACTTCGAGGCGGCGGCGCGCACCTACGGCAAGGTCGGCGGCTTTGCCCACCTGGCCACACTGGTCAAGCGCCTGAAGGCGGGCCGGCCCGGCGCGCTGCTGCTCGACGGCGGCGACACCTGGCAGGGCTCGGGCACGGCGCTGTGGACCAATGCGCAGGACATGGTCGATGCCTGCAAGCTGCTCGGTGTCGACATGATGACCGCGCATTGGGAGATGACCTACGGCATGAAGCGGGTGCAGGAGATCGTCAGCCGCGACCTCAAGGGCGCGATCGACTTCATCGCGCAGAACGTGGTCACCACCGATTTCGGCGACCAGGTCTTTCCCGCCTACACGCTCCGCGAGGTCAACGGCGTGAAGGTCGCCGTGATCGGCCAGGCGTTCCCGTACACGCCGATCGCCAACCCGCGCTACCTGATGGCCGACTGGAGCTTCGGCGTCAAGGACGACACGATGCAGAAGTGGGTCGACGAGGCCCGCGGCAAGGGCGCGCAGGTGGTGGTGGTGCTGTCGCACAACGGCATGGACGTCGACCTGAAGATGGCCGGCCGCGTGCGCGGCATCGACGCGATCCTGGGCGGGCACACGCACGACGGCGTGCCGGCGCCGACGGTGGTCGGCAACGCCGGCGGCCAGACGCTGGTCACCAACGCCGGCAGCAACGGCAAGTTCCTCGGTGTGCTCGACTTCGACGTGAAGAACGGCAAGGTCGCCGACTTCCGCTACAAGCTGCTGCCGGTGTTCGCCAACCTGCTGCCGGCGGACGCCGAGATGGCGGCCTACATCAAGCAGGTCCGCGCGCCGTACGAGGCGAAGCTCACCGAGAAGCTCGCCGTCACCGAAGGGCTGCTGTTCCGGCGCGGCAACTTCAACGGCAGCTTCGACCAGGTGATCTGCGACGCGCTGATCAGGGTCAAGGGCGCCGAGATCGCCTTCTCGCCGGGCTTCCGCTGGGGCACCTCGCTGCTGCCCGGGCAGGACATCCTGATGGAGCACGTGCTCGACCAGACCGCGATCACCTACGGGGCGAGCACCGTCAACGAGATGTCCGGCGAGATGCTCAGGACCGTGCTCGAGGACGTCGCCGACAACCTGTTCAATCCCGACCCGTACCTGCAGCAGGGCGGCGACATGGTGCGCACCGGCGGCCTGTCGTACTCGATCGACCCGAACGCGACGATGGGCAAGCGAATCGGCGCGATGACCCTGAACGGCAAGCCGATCGAGCCGAACAGGATCTACAAGGTCGCCGGCTGGGCCTCGGTGCAGGAGGGCGCCACCGGCGAGCCGATCTGGGAGGTCGTCGCCCGCTACCTGCGCGACCAGAAGGTGCTCAAGGCGCCGAAGGTCAACCTGCCCGAGATCAAGGGCATGAAAGGCAATCCCGGCCTCGCCTAGGAGTGGCGATGGCAGGCACCGCCGGGCGTCGCGCGACGCTGGTGCGGCTGGCAATGCTGCCGCTGGCAGCCGTCCCGTTTGCCGCCCGGCCGCAGCACGCGCACGAAGCGGTAGAACTGCCGCGCATCGACGACCTGCGCAGCATCGCCGCGCAGATGCGCCGCGAGCGCGTGCCGCTGCTGCTTTTCTTCAGCACCGCCGGCTGCCCGTTCTGCCTCGAGGTGCGGCGCAACCACCTGGCGCCGCGGCTGAAGGACGACGCCGGCGGATTGCTGATCCGCGAGTTAGAGATCGCCAGCCGGCGCAGCTTCGTCGCCCTCGACGGCGGCACGCAGACCGAAGCCGAACTCGCCGCCCGCTTCGGCGTCCGCCGGGTGCCGGTGGTGCAACTGGTCGATGCGAAGCTGGCGCCGCTCGGCAAGCCGCTGGTCGGCATCGACGCCTCCGGTTTCTACGACAGCTACCTGACGGCGGCGATCGAGGAGGCGCAGCGGGCGGTGCGGGGGCAGTAGGCCGGCAGCGCCGAAGGGTTGAGCGGGAGCAGCGTTTATGCTCGCGGCGCGGGAAGCGTGGCCGAGTTGGTTTAAGGCACCGGTCTTGACCACATGCGCAGCATGTGGCGGCGCAGACTAATGCGCGCGCAGCGCGCGTTACGTCGAAGCCAAAACCGGCAAGCTGGTTATGCTCGCGGCGCGGGAAGCGTGGCCGAGTGGTTTAAGGCACCGGTCTTGAAAACCGGCAAGGGGCAACCCTTCGTGAGTTCGAATCTCACCGCTTCCGCCAGGTTCCCAGTCGACCCGAGCCTCTTTCCACTGCAAAAAACGAAAAAGCCCCGCCGAAGCGGGGCCTTGGGCAAGCGCTGCCGATAGCAACTTGCGCCGAAGTCGTGTCTCAATCGAAAGCGTCGCGTTTGTCCTGCTCGGGCGGCAGCAGTCGTCGCGCGTGCAGGCTGAGATAGGCCAGCGGGTTTGCTTTCTTCGGTGCCGGCGCAGGCGGGCGGATGTTGCCGAAGCGGGACATCGCCTCTGCCCAGGCCGCGCTGTCCGCTGTGCCGACTTCGATGCCGTCCGGTTTGCCCACGATCTGTCTCCCGTCCGATCTGGTCTCGCGCCACCAGCCATGCGAGGGCTGCTTACGCAGGCCTGTTGCAAGGCACGTGCCAGATCCGCGGGTTTCCCTTTCTTTCCAGCAGCTTGCCGATCGGACGGGGCAAGCCGGGAGCCAGCCCGGGCGCCGACTGTAAGAATTCTCGACAGTCGGACCGGGTGCCGGTCGGGCGACCCGGTGAAGGCAGCCGCTTCGCGGGTGTCCGAAAGCGAACGCCCTGTTCAGGCCGCGCCCGCCGCTTCCAGCGCCGGAAACACCCACTGCACCGACGCGCCGTCCAGCCGCGCGCCCGGCGGCGCGAGCTGGCTGTAGGCGGACAGCAGGTCGGCCTCCAGCGGACCGACGACACGCGTGATGTCGGCAAACCGCGCGCCCTGCCGCGCCAGGAAGGCGAGGTAGGTATGGCGCAGCGCCTCCGGGCTGACTTCGTGCGCCTGCTCGATACCGGCGTCGTGCGCAGCGACCAGCAGTTTCGCCGCCAGCGCCTCGGCGGCCATCGGCGCGCCGTCGGCGTTGCCCAGCAGCGGCGAATCCGGGTCGGCCGGGCGCTCGCCGAGCAGCCGCAATGCGGCGGACGGCGGCCTCACCTGCCGCGGCGGCGAACCGGCGACATGGAGCACCGCGGCCTCGGTGTCGACATCGCGCCAGCACAGCGCCAGCGCTTCGCCGATCGACAGGCCGGACAGCAGCAGCGCCGCGGCGCAGCGCACATCGGCATCGGCACCGCGCAGCAGCGCCGTTGCCTCGTCGGCGGTCAGCTCGCGCGGCAACATCAGCGGCGCGCCCAGGCGCAGACGGTCGTCGAGCGCCAGCTGCCGGTCAGCCGCCGACTGCGCCAGCTCGGGCAGCGACTGCCCCGGCAGCAGCGTTCCCGCCAACACCGGCTGCGTCACCAGCACCGACGGCCGCGGCGCCGGGCGATTGAACAGTTCGACCAGCCACATCGCGCCCAGCCCGAGCAGCAGCGCGCCGGCGAGCACCAGCGCGGCGTCGCGCCAGTAGTGCGGCTGCCAGGGTTCCTTCGGAATCACCGCCTGCTCGAGGATCTGCACCGAAGGCATCCGCGAACGCTCGGTCGCGCCGAGGCGGGCCTGCCGCTGCATCGCCTCCTGGGCGGCCTTCTCCAGATGCGCCAGTTCCTCCTGCAGCGACTTGTACTGCGAGAAGCGGGCGGCGAAGGCGCCGACCTGCTGCTTGCTGGCGGCGATCTGCTGCTGCAGCCGGCGCGCCGACTCGGTTGCCGCCGCCAGTTCCTGCTCGGCCTCGTCGAGCGCGCTGCTGGCGCCGACGGCGCGCTGCGATCTGATCTGCTCTTCCAGTTCGGCCAGCCGCGCGCGAAGGGCGCGCGCCTGCGGGTCCATCTCGAGGTAGTCGGGCGTGAAGCGGCGGCTCATCTCGCGCAGTTCCTCGCGGATCTGCGAGGCACGCGCCTCCTGCGCGGCGAGCGTCGGGTTGTCCTTGGCGCGCACCACGCCCTTGCCGCTGGCCGCAGCCGCGCGCAGCGACTCGACCCTGCCCTCGGCTTCGGTCAGGCGCTTGTTGGCGTCCTTCTGCGCCGCAGCGAGTCCCTGCATCTCCGCCAGGACGCTGTTCTCCTCGCGCTCCGGCGAGACGATGCTGTGCCGCACGCGGAAGTCCTCGACCGCCTTGCGCTTGGCGGCGACCGCAGCCTCCAGCTTGGTCACTTCGTCGTCGGTGTTGGCGGCCGCCGCGCGGGTCACTGCCAGGTACGTCTGCGCAACGTGCTCGCGATAGACCTCGCTGATGCCGACCAGCAGCGCAGCCGGCAGTTCCGGCTCGCCGCCGACCGCGGCCAGTTCGACCACCTGCGTGCCCTCGACCGCGTTGACCGTCAGCGCCGACTGCAGGCCGAGGATCGGGTCCAGCCCGAGCCTGCCCAGCTCGTGGCCGGCGCGGCGCAGCTGCTCGGCGACCCGCTCGATGATCGGCCGGCTGGTCAGCGTCTGCACTTCGGTGAGGAACGCCTGCTTGGCATCGACCGGGCCAGTCTCGAGCCGCAGCGTCGGCGTCGTCACGCTCGACGGCAGCGACACGCTCGGCGGCGTGATCTGCAGCCGCGCCGTGGCGCGGTACTCGGCCGGCCGCAGGAAGTCCCAGGTCAGGCCGACGGCCGCTGCGACCAGAAAGACGCCGAGGAAGACGCGCAGTCGCCGGCGATTGGCGCGTCGGGTCTCGTCGCCGTAGGCTGGCCCAAGCTCGGCCGGATCGATCTCGCGCATGTTTTCCGACGGATCAGTGGCAGCGTGAAGGTGGCGAGGCTTCCGAGGCAGCGAAGCGGTGGCGGCGCGCCGGACACCGCTTCGCCCGACAGGACTTGCAAGGCCGATCGATCCTAGCATCGGCCCCGCGTGCAGGCCGGGCTGCGCAACCGGGTGCGACAATCGGCGCGCTCCGCCGGCTTGCCGGCCCGCGCCGGCCGAGCGGGCGCACAGAACAACGACGATGGCCTCACCCACACCGGCTCAACGCCTCGCCGCAGGCGACAGCGACGGTGGGCGACCGACGAGCGCGACGCCGCGGCTCGCGCTGCGCGCGATCAGCAAGCGCTACCCGGGCGTCACCGCCAACGACGGCGTGTCGCTCGAGGTCGCTGCCGGCGAGATCCACGCCATCCTCGGCGAGAACGGCGCAGGCAAGAGCACGCTGGTGAAGATCATCGCCGGCGCGGTGGCGCCAGATGCCGGCACGATCGAGTTCGACGGCCGGCCGGTGGTCGGTGCAGATCCGGCGGCCGCGCGCGCGCTCGGCGTGGCGATGGTCTACCAGCACTTCTCGCTGTTCGACAGCCTGACGGTGGCCGAGAACGTCGCGCTCGGCCTCGACCGGCGGCTGGCCCGCGGCGCGCTGGTGCAGGCGATCCGCGACGCCGGCGAACGCTACGGCCTGCGAATCGACCCGGCGGCGCACGTGCACGACCTGTCGATGGGCGAGCGGCAGCGGGTCGAGATCCTGCGGGCGCTGCTGGCGCAGCCAAAGCTGCTGATCCTCGACGAGCCGACGTCCGTCCTGACGCCGCAGGCGACCGAGTTGCTGTTCGCCACGCTGCGCCAGCTGGCAGGCGAGGGCGTCAGCGTGCTCATCATCAGCCACAAGCTCGACGAGATCCGCCGGCTGGCCAGCCGCTGCACGGTGATGCGGGCGGGCCGGGTGGTCGCGGTGGTCGACCCGCGCGTCGAGTCGGAGCACGCGCTGGCGCGGCTGATGATCGGCGGCCAGCCGCCGCAGATCGCCGCGCACGACACCGTGCCGGGGCAAGCACGGCTGGTGGTCGACGGGCTGCGGCTGGCCGACGACGGCGAGCCGCTGTCCTTCGAGGTGCGCGCCGGCGAGATCGTCGGCATCGCCGGCATCTCGGGCAACGGCCAGAACGCGCTGATGGCGCTGCTCGCCGGCGAGCGGCCGGCAGGCGCCGGGTCGATCCGCCTCGACGGGCGGTCGATCGGCGCGCTGGGGCCGCAGCGGCGGCGCTCGCTCGGGCTGCGCTACGTGCCGGAGGAACGGATCGGCCACGGCGCGGTGCCGGAGCTGTCGCTGGCCGACAACGTGCTGCTCACGATCGACCGGCTGCGGCGACATGGCTTCGTCAGGCCTGCCGCCGCCGGCGAGTACGCCGGCGAGGTGGTGCAGCGCTTCGACGTGCGCTGCGCCGGCGTGCAGGCGCGCGCCGCCTCGCTGTCTGGCGGCAACCTGCAGAAGTACCTGGTCGGCCGCGAGGTGCTGGCCGAGCCGACCGTGCTGCTGGTCAACCAGCCGACCTGGGGGGTCGACGTCGGCGCGGCGGCGGCGATCCGCAACGCGCTGATCGCCCTGCGCGCGCGCGGCTGCGCGATCCTGGTCGTCTCCGAGGAGGTCGACGAGCTGTTCGAACTGGCCGACCGCCTGATGGTGATGGCCGGCGGCCGACTGTCGCCGGCAGTGGCGGCGCACCGGTTGCCGACCGACGAACTGGGCCGCTGGATGGCCGGCCGCTGGCCGCAGGGCGCGCGGTGAGCCGGCTGCCGACGCCGCTGCTGGTGCCGCGCGGCGCGCCGTCGCGCCTGTGGACCTGGGCCTCGCCGCTGCTGGCGCTGCTCGCGACGATCGCCTGCGGCATGCTGCTGTTCGGCCTGCTCGACAGATCGCCGTGGCAGGCGGTCAGCATGTTCTTCGTCGAGCCGCTGTCGAGCAAGCGCGCCGTCGCCGAGGTGCTGCTGAAGGCCACACCGCTGGCGCTGTGCGCGATCGGCCTGGCGCTGTGCTTCCGGGCCAACGTCTGGAACATCGGCGCCGAGGGGCAGTTGATCGCCGGCAGCATCGCCGGCGCGGCAGTGGCGCTGGCTGCCGGCGGCAGTGGCTGGATCGCCGCGGCGGCGATCGTCGCCGCGGCGGCCGGCGGCATGGCCTGGGCGTCGATCACCGCCTGGCTGCGCGACCGCTTCAACGCCAACGAGATTCTGGTCAGCCTGATGCTGGTCTACGTCGCGCAGTTGCTGCTTTCGTACGTGGTGCACGGGCCGCTGAAGGATCCGGCCGGCTTCGGCTTTCCGCAAAGCCCGATGTTCGACCGCGCGGCGCGCCTGCCGCTGCTGCTCGAAGGCACCCGGCTGCACGTCGGCTTCCTGCTGGCGCTGGCCGCGGCGGCTGCCGCCTGGCTGCTGCTGGCGCGCAGCGTGATCGGCCTGCAGTTGCGCGTCGCCGGCCTGGCGCCGCGCGCGGCGCGTTACGCAGGCTTCTCGTCGCGGCGCGTGCTGTGGACGACGCTTCTCGTCTCCGGCGCGCTGGCCGGGATTGCCGGCGGCGCCGAGGTCGCCGGGCCGATGGGGCAGCTGACGCCGTCGGTGTCGCCGGGCTACGGCTTCGCCGCGATCATCGTCGCCTTCGTCGGCCGGCTGCATCCGGTCGGCGTGGTCGCCGCGTCGATCCTGATGGCGCTGTTCTACATCGGCGGCGAGCTGGCGCAATCACGGCTGGGACTGCCGTCGTCGCTGACCGGCGTCTACCAGGGGCTGCTGCTGCTGTTCCTGCTCGGCGCCGACACGCTGATCGTCAACCGCCTGCGCCTGCGCGCGGCGGCCGCCTGATGGAAGCTGCCGCGACGCTCGCCGCCGCCAGCATCGCCGCCGGCACGCCGATGCTGCTGGCCGCCATCGGCATCCTGGTGCACGAGCGCACCGGCGTGGTCAACCTCGGCATCGAAGGGATGATGCTGACGGCGGCGGTCGTCGCCTTCGCCGTGACGCACGACAGCGGCAGCCATGCGCTGGGCTTCGCCGCCGGGGCGCTTGCCGGCGTGCTGCTGGCTGCCGTGTTCGCCTTCTTCGCCCTCGTGCTGCACGCCAACCAGTACGCCACCGGGCTGGCGATCGCGCTGCTCGGCGCCGGCGCCTCGGCGTTCATCGGCCTGCCGTACTCGGGCCAGGGATTGCCGGCGCGCGGCGCCGACGGCCTGCCCTGGCTGCGCGAGCTGCCGGTGGTCGGGCCGGTCGTCTTCGGCCACCACCTGCTGGTGTACGTGGCGCTGCTGCTGGTGGCCGCGGTCGCCTGGACGCTGTTTCGCAGCCGCATCGGCCTGGTGCTGCGCGCGGTGGGCGAGTCGCCGGCGTCGGCGCACGCGCTCGGCGTCCCGGTGCGCGGCGTGCGGCTGGCGGCGCTGCTGTTCGGCGGTGCCTGCGCGGGACTGGCCGGCGCCTATCTCGCCACCGTCTACACGCCGCTGTGGGCGGAGAACATGACCGCCGGGCGCGGCTGGATCGCGCTGGCGCTGGTGGTCTTCGCCACCTGGCGGCCGGCGCGGGTGCTGGTCGGCGCGTATCTGTTCGGCGGCGTGACGATGCTGCAGCTTTACCTGCAGGGCCTCGGCGTGCAGGCGCCGTCGCAGCTGATGTCGATGGCGCCGTACCTGGCGACGATCGTCGTGCTGGCGCTGATTTCGCGCAATCCGCGCTGGATCCGCCTGAACATGCCGGCGTCGCTCGGCAAGCCCTTCAATCCCAACGCGTAAGGGTCTTCACCGCGGCGGCGCGGCTGCCTGCACAGCGTAAGATTCGGCGCTTTGGCGGAGAGCGTGATGCACGTGTTGCGTTGGACGACGGTGGCGGCGCTGTCGATGCTGGCGGCGGCCTGCGGCCGGCAGGAGCCTCCGGCGGCGCCGCAGGCCGAAGCGAAAGCCGAAGCCAAGGCGGCGCAGCCACCGAAGGCGGAGCCGCTGAAAGTCGGCTTCGTCTACGTCAGCCCGATCGGCGATGCCGGCTGGACCACGCAGCACAACCGCGGCCGCGAGCAGATGCAGGCGGCGCTCGGCGACAAGGTCACCACCAGCTTCGTCGAGAAAGTGCCCGAAGGGGCGGACGCCGAGCGGGTGATCCGCGACCTCGCTGCGCAGGGGCACAGGCTCGTCTTCACCACCTCGTTCGGCTTCATGAACCCGACGCTCAAGGTCGCCGAGGAGTTTCCGCAGGTGAAGTTCGAGCACGCCACCGGCTACAAGCGCGCCGCCAACGTCGGCACCTACAACGTGCGCTTCTACGAGGGCCGCTACGCGGCCGGCGTGCTGGCCGGCAGGATGACCAGGTCCGACACGCTCGGCTACGTCGGCGCCTTCCCGATCCCCGAGGTGCTGCAGGGGATCAACGCCTTCACGCTCGGCGCGCGAAGCGTCAACCCGAAGGCGCAGGTGCGGGTGATCTGGGTCAACTCCTGGTACGACCCGGGCAAGGAGCGCGACGCGGCCAACGCGCTGATCGGCCAGGGCGCCGACATCGTCACCCACCACACCGACTCGAGCGCGGTGGTCGCCACCGCCGAGGAGAAGGGCAGGATGGCGATCGCCTACCACTCCGACATGTCGCGCTTCGGCCCGAAGGCGCAGCTGGCGGCGGTCACCCATCACTGGGGCGAGTACTACACGAAGACGGCGCAGAGCGTGCTCGACGGCAGCTGGAAGCCGGGCAGCCTGTGGGGCGGCATGAAGGACGGCATGATCAAGGTCGAGGCGTTCAACGCGTCGGTGCCGAAGGAAGTGGTCGAGCAGGTCGAGGCCCGGGCGGCGGCGATCAAGGCCGGCGAGTTCCACCCGTTCACCGGCCCGATCGTCGGCAACGACGGCAGGGAGGTCGCCGCCAAGGGCGCGGTGCTGACCGACGAGCAGCTCGGCAAGATGGACTATTACGTGCAGGGCGTCGTCGGCAAAGTGCCGGCCGCCGGCAATTAGGCCGATGCGCACCGGCTCCGATCGCAGCCGGCGTCGCCGCCCGTCGCGCCACTGAACACCACCGATGGCACGCATCGCACTGCGCGGCCGGCTGATCGACTTCGTCGCCGATCCGATCGCCTCTGCGGCGGCCGTGCGCCTGGTCGACGACGGACTGCTGCTGATCGACGACGGCCGCATCGTCGCCCGCGGCGAGTACGGCCCGCTGTCACGGGCGCTCGGCCCCGACCGGGAAGTGACCGACTTCACCGGCTGCCTGCTGCTGCCGGGATTCGTCGACGCGCACACCCATTTCCCGCAGCTCGACATCGTCGCCTCGGCGAGCGGCGGCCTGCTGAACTGGCTGACGCAGCACACCTACCCGGCCGAGATGCGCTTCGCCGACCCGGTCGTGTGCGAGGAAGCGGCCCGCTTCTTCCTCGACGAGCTGGCCGCCAACGGCACCACCAGCGCCTGCGTGCTGGGCACCGTGCACGCGCAGTCGGTCGAGGCGCTGTTCACCGAGGCGCAGGCGCGCGGCATGCGGCTGGTCGCCGGCAAGTGCCTGATGGACCGCAATTGCCCGCCGGAACTGGCCGACCGCGGCGACCAGGGCATGCACGAGACGCTGAGCCTGGCCGCCCGCTGGCACGGCAAGGGGCGGCTCGGCTACGCGATCACGCCGCGCTTTGCCGCCAGCTCGACCGACCGGCAGCTGAAGCTGGCCGGTGAACTGGCCCGCTCGCGACCCGACCTGTACGTGCAGAGCCACCTGGCGGAGAACGAGGAGGAGGTGCGCTGGGTGCGCGAGCTGTTCCCGCGGGCGCGCAGCTATCTCGATGTCTACGAGTCGTTCGGCCTGCTGCGCGAGCGATCCGTCTATGCCCACTGCATCTGGCTCGACGCCACCGACCGCCGGCACTTTGCGCTGGCGCGCGCGACGGCGGCGGTGTGCCCGGGCTCGAACCTGTTCCTCGGCAGCGGCACCTTCGATTTCGCGCGCGCCGTCGAGGCCGGCATGAAGATCGCGCTGGCCACCGACGTCGGCGGCGGGCCGACGCTGTCGATGCTTGCCACCATGCGTGCGGCGCACGATGTCGCCCGCATGCGAGGCAGCAGCCTGAGCGCCACCCAGCTCTTCTACTGGGCCACCCGCGGCGCCGCGCAGGCGCTCGGCTGGGACGACCAGGTCGGCACGCTGGAGTCCGGTGCCGAGGCCGACGTGGTGGTGCTCGACCCGGCGGCGACCCCGCTGCTGGCCAAGCGGGCGGCCGCCGCCGACTCGGTCGAGTCGCTGCTGTTCGCCCTGATGGTTCTCGGCGACGACCGCGCGGTCCGGGAAACCTTTATCGCCGGTCGGCCGTCGAAGGGCAGGCGCAAGCCGACGCTCAGCGGCGCCTCAGCCGCCGACAACGCCCGTACGCGCGAACTGGCCCGCCGCTTCATGGGCCGGCTGCGGATCGCGCCGGGCGACGGGGTGCTGAAGCCCTGAGCTTCGCGGCGTCTCCGGCCGCTCCCGGCCACTGGATTTGCGAGTTGGTGAAACCATGTCATTGAGCGAGATGGTCAGGCAGGCGGCGCGCATGGCGGCGCGCGACTGGCGCGCCGGCGAACTGCGCCTGCTGGCCGCGGCGCTGGTGATCGCCGTGGCGGCGGTGACCAGCGTCGGCTTCCTGGTCGACCGCATCCGCATCGGCCTGGAACGCGACGCGACGCAGCTGCTCGGCGCCGACGTGGTGCTGACCTCCGACCGGCCGATCGGCGAGGCGCAGCGGAGCCGCGCCCGCGCCGCCGGCCTGCAGCTGGCCGAGACGGTGACCTTTCCGAGCATGGTGATCAGCGAGGCCGATGCCGACGCCACCACGCTGGCGGCGGTGAAGGCCGTCTCCGACGGCTACCCGCTGCGCGGCCGCGTCCGCGTGGCGGGCAGCGACGACGCCGCCGACGCAGCCGCCGACGGCGTGCCGCAGCCCGGCACCGTGTGGGCCGACGCGCAGGCGCTGAGCAGCCTGCGCGTCAAGGTGGGCGAGCGGCTGCGGCTGGGCGAACGTACTTTCACGGTGGCGCGCATCATCACGGTGGAGCCCGACCGCGGCGCGCAGTTCATCAACTTCGCACCGCGCGTGATGCTCAACCTGGCCGACCTGCCGGCCACGCAGCTGATCCAGCCCGGCGCGCGCGTCACCTACCGCCTGCTGGTGGCCGGCGAGCCGGCGGCCGTGCGCGCGTACTCGCGGCAGCTGCAGGCCGGGCTGGAGCGCGGCCAGCAGCTCGAATCGCTGGAGGGCGGCCGGCCGGAGATGCAGCGCACGCTCGAGCGCGCCGAGCGCTTCCTCGGCCTGGTGGCGCTGCTGGCGGCGATGATCGCCGCCGTCGCGGTGGCGGTGGCGAGCCGGCGCTTCTCGCTGCGCCACCTCGACTCCTGCGCGATGATGCGCTGCCTCGGGCTGGCGCAGCGCGACATCTTCCGCCTGTTCGCGCTCGAGTTCGTCTACGTCGGCGTGGCCGCCTGCGCGCTCGGCATGGTGGCCGGCTTCGCCTTTCACTTCGTGCTCGCCACCGCCCTCGGGCCGCTGATCGGCGCGCAGCTGCCGATGCCGTCGCTGCTGCCGGCGCTGCAGGCCGGCGCCACCGGGCTGGTGCTGCTGCTTGGCTTCTCGCTGCCGCCGCTGGCACAGCTGCGCGCGGTGCCGCCGCTGCGTGTGCTGCGCAAGGACGTCGGGCCGCCGTCGTCCCGTTCTCTGGCTGGCTACCTGCTCGGACTGGCCGGCTTCCTGCTGCTGGTCGTCTGGACCGCCGGCGACCTGAAGATCGGCGCGCTGACCGCCGGCGGCTTCGCCATCGGCGTGCTGCTGTTCGGCGCGTGCGCCTGGGGCGTGCTGCAGCTACTGGCGCCGCTGCGTTCGATCGGCCGGCTCGGCGTTTCCTGGCGCTTCGCCGTGGCGGCCGTGCAGCGGCGTCCGGCGGCGGCGGTGGTGCAGCTGATCGCACTGGCGGTGGGCATCATGGCGTTGCTGCTGCTCACCGTCGTTCGCACGGATCTGGTCGGCGCCTGGCGGGCGGCAGCGCCGCCGGATGCGCCGAACCGCTTCGTCGTCAACATCCAGCCCGACCAGGTGCCGCTGGTGGAGCGGCGCCTGCGCGAGGCGGGCATCGCCGAGGCGCCGCTGCATCCGATGGTGCGCGGCCGGCTGGTGGCGGTCAACGGCAAGGCGATCGGCCCGGAGAACTTCGCCAGCGAGCGCGCCCAGCGGCTGGTCGACCGCGAGTTCAACCTGACCTATGCCGACGAGGCGCCGACGCACAACCCGATCGTCGGCGGCCGCTGGTACGCACGCGAGGCGGCCGAACTGTCGATCGAGCAGGGCATCGCCGAGCGGCTCGGCATCGCGCTGGGCGACGAGCTGACCTTCGACATCGCCGGCAAGCGGGTGAGCGCCCGCGCCAGCAGCCTGCGCAAGGTCAACTGGGATTCGCTGCGCGCCAACTTCTTCATCATCATGCCCAGCCGCCTGCTCGCCGAGCAGCCGAAAAGCTTCATCACCGCCTTCCACCTGCCGGCCGGCCAGGGCGCGCTGGCAAGCGAACTGGTGCGCGAGATGCCGAACCTCACCGTGCTCGACACCAGCGCGATCTTCCGCCAGGTGCAGGCGGTGCTCGACCAGGTGATCGCGGCGATCGAGTTCCTGTTCCTGTTCACGCTGGCCGCCGGCGTGCTGGTGCTGTACGCGGCGCTCAGCGCCACCTTCGGCGAACGGGTGCGCGAGGCGGGGCTGCTGCGCGCGCTGGGCGCCTCGCGCGAGCAGCTGTCGCGCGCGCAGACGGCGGAGATGATCTGCATCGGCGCGCTGGCGGGACTGCTGGCCGCCGGCGCCGCCTCGGCGGTCGGCTGGACGCTGGCCCGCTACGCCTTCGAGTTCGACTACACGGTGGCGCCGTGGGTGTTCGTGCTCGGCATCGGCGGCGGCGTGCTGTGCGCGCTGGCCGGCGGCTGGCTCGGCCTGCGCAACGTGCTGAAGTCGCCGCCGCTGGCCACGCTGCGCGAGGCGTAGGCGTGAGCGTTCCGAGCCCGACCGACGGCGCCCGTTCGGCGCAGCAGACGCCATACGCGCTGCTCGGCGGCGAGGCGGCGGTGCGCGCGCTGGTCGATCGCTTCTACGACCTGATGGACCTCGAGCCTCGGTACGCCGAACTGCGCGCGCTGCACGCGCCGGACCTGGCGCACGCGCGCGAGAAGCTGACCCTTTTCCTGTCCGGCTGGCTGGGCGGGCCGAGCCTGTACATCGAGCGCTACGGCCATCCGATGCTGCGCGCACGGCACCTGCCGTTTCCGATCGGCGTCCGCGAACGCGACCAGTGGCTGGCCTGCATGGCGCAGGCGATGGCCGAGCTGGCCGTCGCCGACGACCTGCAGGCGCGGCTGGAGCAGGCGTTCTTCCAGACCGCCGACTGGATGCGCAACCGGTCCGGCTGACCGTCAGCCGAGCGCCGCCTGCGCCGCCCAGGCGATCAGCGTGAAGGTGACGAAGGCCAACGCCGTCGAGGCGACGATCGCGCGGGCGATGCGGCCGTTGTCGGCGCCGTAGCGCTCGGCCAGCAGCGACACCGAGCTGGCCGAGGGCAGCGCCGCGGCGAGCACCAGCACCGACAGCGTGAACGGCGACAGCGGCGCGCCGAGGGCGATCGCCAGAGCGCCGACGGCCAGCACCAGCAGCGGGTGCACCAGCAGCTTGATCAGCGCCAGCGGCAGGTACAGGCGCACCGGAGTGCGGCCGTGCGCGTGCTGGCCGGCCCGCCACAGCACGGTGCCGATGGTGAACAGCGCCACCGGCGTGGCCGCGTCGGCGAGCATTTTCACCACCGTGTCGACCGGCCCCGGAAGCCGCAAGCCGGCCAGCGACGCCGCCATGCCGAGCGCGATCGCCCACGGCAGCGGGTTGCGCAGGGCGCCGCGCACGGCGCGCAGAACGTCGGCGGCCAGTCCCGATCCGGCGCGCTCGCGCGTGTGCGCCAGCGCGATGCACAGCGAGCTGGTGATCAGCAGGTCGACCAGCACGGTGGTGATCACCGGGCCGGCGGCCGGCGCGCCGAGCAGCGCCGCCAGCAGCGGCACGCCCATGAAGCCGGTGTTCGGAAAGGCGGCGGTCAGCGCGCCGAAGGCGGCGTCCGTGGCCTGCACCCGTTCTGAGCGGGTCAGCGCGATGGTGCCGAAGACCATCGCCAGCGCTGTGACGACATAGACGACGATCACCACCGGGTCGAGCAGTTGCCGCACCGGCAGCGCGGCGCCGAAGCGGAACAGCATGCACGGCAGGGCGAAGAAGAGCACGAAGCCGTTCAACCCCGGGATGGCCGACTCCGGCAGGAACCTCGCCCGCGCGGCGAGGTAGCCGCACAGCACGAGGGCGAAGAAGGGAACGGTGACCGACAGGATCGACTGCATCGGCGCGCAGTATCGCAAGCGCGGCGTAGCGCCACGGGGGCGCCGCTAAGATCGCGCCATGGAGAGCCTTCAGCTGAGCGGCTTGCAGCTCGCGGCGTTGCTGGCGGCGGCGGTGCTGGCCGTCGTCCTGCTTGCGCTCGCCTGGCTGAAGCGCAGCCTCGACGCGGCGGTGGCGCGGCGGCTGGCCGAGGCCGAGCGCGGCCGCCAGGCGCTGGACGAGCGCCTTGAGCGCGAACTGCGTGCGGCGGTGGAGTCGTCGGCGAGCCAGGTGCGGATGGAAACGGGGCACCGGCTGACCGAGATGCAGACGGCCGTGGTCGCCCAGGTGACTTCGCTGGCCGGCGTGCAGACGACGCAGCTTTCCGGCTTCGGCCAGCAGATGACCCATGCGGCCGAGGTGGCCGAGACCAGCGCCCGCGCGCAGCGCGAGGAGGGCGCGGCGCAGGTCGCCCGCCTGGCACAGCAACTGCAGCAGCAGGTGGCCGACTTCGCCCACACGGTGCGGCTGAACCTCGGCGACGTGCGAACGACGCTGGAAGAGCGGCTGCAGTCGCTGCAGCAGGGCAACGAAGCGAAGCTCGAACAGATGCGCGCCACGGTCGAGGAAAAGCTGCAGACCACGCTGGAGGCGCGGCTCGGCGAATCCTTCCGCATCGTGTCCGAGCGGCTGGAGCAGGTGCACCGCGGGCTGGGCGAGATGCAGACGCTGGCCTCCGGCGTCGGCGACCTCAAGCGCATGCTGACCAACGTCAAGACGCGCGGCACCTTCGGCGAGGTGCAGCTCGCGGCACTGCTGGAGCAGGTGCTGACGCCCGAGCAGTACGCGACCAACGTCGCCACCCGTCCGGGTTCGAGCGAGCGGGTCGAGTTCGCGATCCGCATGCCCGGCCGCGACGACGGCGTACCGGTGTGGCTGCCGATCGACGCCAAGTTCCCGAGCGAGGACTACGAGCGGCTGCTCGCCGCGCACGACGCCGTCGACATGGCGGCGATCGAGGCCGCAGGCCGCGCGCTGGAAACCCGCATCCGCAACGAGGCAAAGACGCTGCGCGAGAAGTACGTCGAGCCGCCGCACACCACCGACTTCGGCATCCTGTTCCTGCCCACCGAGGGTCTGTTCGCCGAGGTGCTGCGACGGCCAGGCCTGACCGAGGCGCTGAACCGCGACCTGCGCGTGGTGATCGCCGGGCCGACGACGCTGTTCGCCATGCTCAACAGCCTGCAGATGGGCTTCCGCACGCTGGCGCTGGAGAAGAGAAGCGCCGAGGTTTGGCAGGTGCTGGGCGCCGTGAAGACCGAGTTCGGCAAGTTCGGCGACGTGCTGGCGACATTGAAGAGGCAACTGGCGACCGCGTCGGAGACGATCGACAAGGCCGAGACGCGCACAAGGCAGATGGGCAAGGCGCTCAAGACCGTCGAGGCGCTGCCGGCCGAGCAGACAGCTCGGCTGCTGCCGCCGGAGCGCAGCGACGATGGCTGACCCGACTCCCGCAATCGATGCCGGCTTCGTGACGCTGGCCAAAGTGCGCATCTACCAGTCCTTCGGCGGCGACATCGACGCCTGGGCGCGGCGAGGGCACGACGACTCGATGACCGATGCCGACTGGCACCTGATCGAGACCCTGCGCCAGGACCTTCATCTCGTCTTCACTTGCCAGGCGTCGCCGGCGTTGCGCGATGCCACCGAAAGCCGACTGCGAGCCGCTACCGACAGCGAAGAAACGCGGGAGGTCCTGCGTGAACTGGCGCGGCCGCATCAGGTCTGATGCCGAGCGGGCTGGCCGGCGGCACTCAGGCTCATGACTTCGCGGCAGGCATCCGCGACGCAACGACAACCAGGAGGTGATTCATGACCGAGAAGACCGAGAGGAAAATGATTGCCGTCGTCGGTGCCACCGGCGCACAGGGCGGCGGACTGGTGCAGGCGATCCTGAAGGACGCGCAGGGCGGCTTCGCCGTTCGCGCAATAACCCGCGACGTCAATTCGGCGAAGGCAAAGGCGCTGGCCGAGCGCGGTGCGCAGGTGGCGGCCGCCGACCTCGACGACGAGGCGAGCCTCACGAAGGCGCTCGCCGGCGCGCACGGTGCGTACTTCGTCACCAACTTCTGGGAGCACTTCTCACCGGAAAAGGAGCAGGCGCAGGCACGCAATCTGGCGGCGGCGGCAAAGCACGCCGGGCTGAAGCACGTCATCTGGTCGACTCTCGAGGACACCCGCAGGTGGGTGCCGCTGCCGGATGCCCGCATGCCGACCCTGATGGGCAAGTACAAGGTGCCGCACTTCGACGCCAAGGGAGAGGCCGACGCGTACTTCCGCGACGCCGGCGTGCCGACGACGTTCCTGCTCACCTCGTTCTACTGGGACAACCTGATCCACTTCGGCATGGGGCCGAAGCCGGGCCCCGACGGCCAGCTCGCCTTCACGCTGCCGATGGCCGACAAGAAGCTGGCCGGCATTGCCGCCGAGGACATCGGCAAGTGCGCCTACGGCATCTTCCGCAAAGGCGCGGAGGCGGTCGGCAGGACGATCGGCATTGCCGGCGGGCAGCCGACCGGTGCGCAGATGGCCGCCGCGATGAGCAAGGCGCTGGGCCGCGAGGTCGTCTACAACGCGGTGACGCCGGCGCAGTACCGCGGCTTCGGCTTTCCGGGCGCGGAAGACCTCGGCAACATGTTCCAGTTTTACGCCGAGTTCGAGGAGTACTTTTGCGGCGCGCGCAGCATCGAGGGGTCGAGGGCGCTGAACCCGGAACTGCAGAGCTTCGACGACTGGCTGGCGCGGAACAAGGAACGGATTCCGCTGGCATAGCGCCGACCGGGCCCCGTCGCCGGGTCACCCTCCCGAAGAGGCGCTGACGTGGATCAGCCGACTCAGGCCATTGCCGACTACGCGGCGGGCATGCGATTCGAGGCGCTGGCGCGCGGTGCGATCGACGCCGCCAAGCGTCACCTGATCGACAGCGTCGGCTGCGCGCTGGGCGCTGTTGGCGCCAGGCCGGTGGCGATCGCGCGGCGCATCGCCTCGACCGCGTCGAGCACTTTCGGTGCGTCGGTGCTCGGCTTGCCGGAGCGAACGACCGCCGAGCAGGCGGCATTCGCCAATGCCTGCGCCTTGCGCTACCTCGATTTCAACGACACCGGCATCGGGGGGCATCCGAGCGACATGATCCCCGCCGCGCTGGCGGTCGCCGAGCCGCTGCGCTCATCGGGCCGGGACCTGATTGCGGCGGTACACGCTTCCTACGAGGTCGTCGCCGCACTGCGCCTGGGTGGCTTCAGGCCGCGGGACTGGAATGTCGATCAGCCGCAGAACGTCATTGGCGCCGCTGTCGGTGCCGGCGTGATCATGGGGCTGGACCGCGAGCAGATGGGCAACGCGGTCTCGCTGGCGATCACGCCCAACATTCCGCTCCGCGCGACGCGCGCCGGCCGGCTGTCCGACTGGAAGGGCTGTGCGACCGCGCACAGCGCGATGATGGGTGTGCTGGCGGCGCGCTGGGCGCACGGCGGCCTGACCGGGCCGCCCGAGCCCTTCGACGGCATCGGCGGGCTTTGCCACCTTTTCGGCATCGGGCCGCTGCGCATCGAGCGAATCGGCGAGCCGCGCGACGGCCTGGGCGCGCTGCAGTCGACCGGGCTCAAGCCATTTCCCGCGCAGTACAACCTGCAGGGACCGCTGTCGGCGATGCTGGAGTTGCGCCGCGACTTCCGCCTCGACGAGGTCGCGCAAGTCAACGTCGGCCTGCACTGGGGCGGCTGGTACGAGAGCGGCGGCGGCCAGGGCGACCGTGAGGAAAAGTGGAATCCGTCGACACGCGAATCGGCCGATCACAGCCTGCCGTACGTGCTCGCGGTCGCCCTGATGGACGGAGATGTGGTGCCGGGGAGCTTCAGCGATGCACGCCGGGCCGACCCGGCGCTGCGTGCGCTGATGCAGCGGGTCAGTGTCCACGAGGATCCCGAGCTCACGCGCGAGCACGCCGGCGAACTGCCGAACTGGCCGTCGACCGTCGAGGTCGTGCTGAAGAACGGAGCGAGGCTCGCGCGCCGGACGCGATGGCCGAAGGGGCACCCGCGCAACCCGCTTAGCGACGCGGAACTGGAGGCGAAATTCCGTCGCCTCGCAGGCGGGGTGGTGTCGCCGCCACAGGCGGATCGCCTGCTGCAGACGCTGTGGTCGCTCGATCGGCTTGCCGACATCGGCCTGCTTGCCGAGCAATTCAGGGCGATCCGTTGCGCCGAGGTCGACCGCGGCTGAAAGGCCCCGATCGCGGCGCGGTCGGGGCCCGGCAGGGCCTTCGTGTGCAATGTCCTGCCGGCGACGTTGCCTCAGGCCAGGGCCGGCGCCAGCGGCTGCAGCGAGCGCAGTTCGCGATCGGCCCGCCGCAGCAGTTCCTCGGTCGTCTCCCAGCCAATGCAACCATCGGTGATGGACACGCCGTACTTCAGCTGCCTGAGATCGGCCGGGATCGGCTGTGCGCCGGCATGGATGTGGCTCTCGAGCATCATGCCGCGGATCGCCTGCGAGCCTTCGCGAATCTGGTGCACGCAGTCCATGAATACCAGCGGCTGCAGTGACGGGTCCTTCAGCGAGTTGGCGTGCGAGCAGTCGACGACGATGTTGGGCGCCAGCCCGCTGCCGACCAGCGCCCGTTCGGCCAGCTTGACGCTGACCGAGTCGTAGTTCGGCCGGCCGCCGCCGCCGCGCAGCACCAGGTGGCCGTGCGCGTTGCCGCGCGTGCGCACGATGGCGGTGCGGCCGGAGGCCGAGATGCCGAGGAAGCTGTGCGGATTGGCCGCCGAGCGGATGGCGTTGATCGCCACCTCGAGCCCGCCGTCGGTGCCGTTCTTGAAGCCGACCGGCGTCGACAGGCCGCTGGCCATCTCGCGGTGCGTCTGGCTCTCGGTGGTGCGGGCGCCGATCGCGTACCAGCTGATCAGATCGGCCAGGTACTGCGGCGACAGCGGGTCGAGCGCCTCGGAGCCGGCCGGCAGGCCGAGTTCGGCGATGTCGACCAGCAGGTGGCGCGCCGCGGTGATGCCTTCCTCGATGTGGAAGGAATCGTCGATCCGCGGGTCGTTGATGAAGCCCTTCCAGCCGGTGGCGGTGCGCGGCTTCTCGAAGTACACGCGCATCACCAGCAGCATCGTCTCGGAGACCTCGGCCGCCAGCGGCGCCAGCCGCTGCGCGTAGTCGATCGCCGAGACCGGGTCGTGGATCGAGCAGGGTCCGACCACGACGAACAGGCGCGGATCGCGCCGCTCGAGGATCGCCCGCAGCGCCTCGCGGCCGCGCGCCACGGTGGCGGCGGCGGCCGGCGTGATCGGCACCCGCTCGTGCACCTGCAGCGGGGTCGGCATCGGGTCGAGCCCGACGACGTTGACGTTCTCCAGCGCGGTGCCCGGGGTCTCCGGCAAGTGGGTGGTCATGGATCTCAGACTCTGGCAAGGCGATCGAGCGCGGCGCGCAGCGTGTCGTCGCGCTTGGCGAAGCAGAAGCGCACGATGCGGTTGTCGAACGGCTGCGCGTACAGGCCGGCGATCGGGATCGCCGCCACGCCGGATTCGCGCACCAGGCGCTGCGCGAAGTCGGCCTCCGGTTGGTCGGACACGGCGCTGTAGTCGGCCAGCACGAAGTAGGTGCCGGGACAGGCAAGCGGCCGCAGGCGGGTTCGCTGCAGCCCGGCGACGAACAGGTCGCGCTTGGCCTGGTAGAAGGCGGGCAGCTGCTCGTAGTGCGGCGGTTCGGCGAGGAAAGCGGCCAGCGCGTGCTGCGCCGGCGTGTTCACCGCGAACACCATGAACTGGTGCACGCGGCGCAGTTCGGTCGTCAGCGGCTCCGGCGCGCAGCAGGTGGCGACCTTCCAGCCGGTGACGTGGAAGGTCTTGCCGAAGCTGGAGACGACAAACGTCCGCTCGGCCAGCGCCGCCGAGCGCGACAGCGACTGGTGCGGCCTGCCGTCGAAGACGATGTGCTCGTAGACCTCGTCGGACAGCAGCAGCAGCCGGCTTTCCTGGACGATCTCCTCGAGCGAGCGCAGATCGTCGGCCGACAGGCAGTAACCGCTCGGGTTGTGCGGGAAGTTGAGCATGATCAGCCGGGTGCGCGGCGTGATCGCCGCGCGCACCCGCTGCCAGTCCGGCGCATAGCCGCGCCGGTGGTCGAGCGGCACGTACACCGGAACCCCGCCGGCGAGCAGGATCGACGGCACGTAGCTGTCGTAGGCGGGCTCGAGCACGACCACCTCGTCGCCGGGGCGAACCACCGCCAGCACCGTGGCCATGATCGCCTGCGTTGCGCCAGCCGTGACGGTGACTTCGCTGTCCGGGTCGTAGCGCCGGCCGTACAGGCGCTCGACCTTGGCGGCGACCGCCTGGCGCAGGCTTGCCACGCCGGCCATCGGCGCGTACTGGTTGTGGCCGGCTGCCACCGCCTCGGCGAGCAGCCGCTGCAACTGCGGGTCGCAGTCGAAGTCCGGGAAGCCCTGGCCGAGGTTGACCGCGCCGTGTCTCGCCGCCAGTGCCGACATCACCGTGAAGACCGTGGTGCCGACGCCGGGCAGCTTGCTGTCGATCTGCATTGCGCTTGCTTGTCGTAGTGCGACGCCCGGCCGAGCAGTCAGGGCGTGGCAGATGTCATCTGCAGAGACGATCGTACGTCATCGCCGGATCTGGCTTGCGGATGCGCAGCCCGATCGCCTCGGCGCGACGCCCCAGCCGCAGCAGCGCCTTGTCGCGGGTCAGCAGCAGCGCGGCGCCGGCGCTGAAGGCGGCGTCGAGGAACTTCTGGTCGTCGGCATCGGCACAGGCGAGCGGCGCCGGCGCAACGGCGGCGATCGGCTCGCTGCATGCCGTCCAGCGGGCAAGCATCCGGCGGCGTGCCGGCGCATCGAGGCCGAACTGCGCCCGGCCGAGCACCTCCGCGAACTCGGCATCGCACTCGTCGCTGCGCAGCGCGCGCAGGCGGCCGCCCTCGATCGCCTGGCGCAGCGTCCGCACCGAGGGGTCGTCGAACAGCCACAGGTCGAGCAGCACGTTGGTGTCGAGCACCAGGCTCGCGACGCGCGCTGCGCTCACGGGCACAGCAGCACCGCGGCGCCTTGCACGCGGCCGGCGCGCAGCGCCGCCAGCGCCTCGTTGGCTTCGCCGAGCGGCCAGGTCTGCACGTGCGTGCGGACCGGCACCCGCGGCGCCAGCGCGAGGAACTCCTCGCCGTCGCGCCGGGTGAGGTTGGCCACCGAGCGGATCACCCGCTCGCCCCACAGGATGTCGTACGGAAAGGACGGGATGTCGCTCATGTGGATGCCGCCGCAGACCACGATGCCGGCCTTGCGCACGGCGCGCAGCGCCGCCGGCACCAGGCTGCCGACCGGCGCGAACAGCACCGCCGCGTCGAGCGGCTCGGGCGGCGCCTGCGTCGAGTCGCCGGCCCAGGCGCAGCCGAGCGCGCGGGCGAAGTCCTGTCCCGCGGCGTCGCCCGCCCTGGTGAAGGCGAACACGCGGCGACCCTGCCAGATCGCCAGCTGCGCGATCAGGTGGGCCGCGGCGCCGAAGCCGTAGATGCCGAGGGTGCGCGCCTCGTCGACGAAGCGCAGCGCCCGGTAGCCGATCAGCCCGGCGCACAGCAGCGGCGCGGCGTGCGCATCGTCGTAGGCATCGGGCAGCGCAAAGACGTAGCCGGCGTCGGCGAGCATGTGGCCGGCGTAGCCGCCGTCGCGGTCGTAGCCGGTGAACGCGGGCGCATCGCACAGGTTCTCGCGGCCGGCCAGGCAGTGCGCGCAGTGGCCGCAGGTGGCACCGAGCCACGGCACGCCGACCCGCTGGCCGGTGCGCAGGCGCTCGACGCCGGGTCCGACCGCCGCGACCCGGCCGACCACCTCGTGGCCGAGCACCAGCGGCAGCTTGGGCCGGTCGAGTTCGCCGTCGACCACATGCAGGTCGGTGCGGCACACCCCGCAGGCGGTCACCCTGACCAGCACCTCGCCGGGACGCGGATCGCGCAGCGCGATCTGCCGCGCCGCCAGCGGCCGCCCGGGGGCGTCGAGCACCATCGCCGGCGTGGTGAGCATCGCGGCGGCGTCAGTCGCGCAGCGCGTGCGCCTGCAACTGCGCCAGCGTCACCGTCTCGAGCGCCTTCTCGTGGGTGGCGGCGAGCAGCACCGGCGGCGCCACGCCGGCGGCCAGCGCCTCCTTCCAGCGGCTGACACACAGGCACCAGCGGTCGCCGGCGACGAGGCCCGGGAAGTCGAATTCGGGCCGCGGCGTGACGAGGTCGTTGCCGCGCCGGCGCGAGAACTCGAGGAAGCCGTCGGTCATCTGCGCGCAGACGGTGTGCGAGCCGACGTCGTGCGGCCCGGTGTGGCAGTAGCCGTCGCGGTGGAAACCGGTGCGCGGCGAGCTGCAGCAGCACGCCAGCGGCGCGCCGAACACGTTGCGCGCCGAGGAAGGGTAGGCCGGGTCGCGCACTGGTCAGCGCCCGGCATGGGCCGCCACCGTCGACTCGACCCAGTCGACCAGCTGGTCGAGCACATCGGCGGTCGCCGTGCCGAAGGCGGCCACCGCTGCCGGCGCCGATGCCTCGGTCACCGGCGGCGCGGCGGCGAACACCCGCTGCGCCACGCGGACGCGGTCGCGGCGGTGGATCAGCTCGGCGCGCAGCACGAGCTGCGCCTTGCCCGGCGTGGCGCTGACATCGTGCAGCAGCGAGTCGACGGCGAAGGTCAGCAGCCAGTCGGTGGCGACCGGCTGGCCGAGTTGCGTGACGGAAGCGAAGCGGCCGCGCGCCTCGAGCCGCTGCTGCGCCAGTTGCGCCAGCCGCCGCGACGGCCGCTCGTTCCACGAGGCAAGCTGGTACAGCGAGCGCTCGCCGGGCCGGCGCGAGAAGACGATCGCCGTCGAATCGGCGAGCGGCTCGGAGCCGCTGGCATGGATCGCCAGCCGCGCCGTGGCGCCGGCGCGCGGCGGCTCGACGGCCGCCGGCCGTGCATCGGCGAGCACGAAGAAGGTCGCTCCCGGCGCGTCGGCCGAACCGACGCTGACCGACACGCAGCCGGTGAGGCCGGCGATCAGCAGCGCGGCGGCTGCCAGCGCGCGCTTCACGGCAGCTTCTCGCCGGGACCCAGCCGCGACTGCTGCGGCCCGAGCAGCGCCGCGCGCGGGTCGTTCAGCCGGTCGAGCGAGCGCTGCATCGCCTCGAGGCTGGCGCGCAGGTCGCCGACGGCGATCAGCAGCTGGTCGTCGAACTGCGCCGCGGTCGCGTCGACACGATGCGCAGCCGCGGCGACCTGCGATTCGACCGCCACCAGCGACTGCTTCGCCTGAGCGACGGCGCGCTGGGTTTCGGTGGCCAGGCCGCGCAGGTCGCCGATCAGTGCGCGCGTGTCGTCGAGCGCCGTGCTGGTGCCGTCGCCGATCTGGCGGCTGGCCGCCGTCATCTGCACGGCGGTCCGGCGGAACTCG
This sequence comes from Burkholderiales bacterium, assembly GCA_016716275.1. Lineage (GTDB taxonomy): Bacteria > Pseudomonadota > Gammaproteobacteria > Burkholderiales > Burkholderiaceae_F > JADJWR01. Next base: position 714,701 of record JADJWR010000003.1, read on the forward strand.
CTGGCCGCACCGCGCAGTTCGGCCAGCGCGCCGGCCAGGCCGGCCATCTGGCGGTCGAGGTTGCTGGTCAGCGCGCGCAGATTGGTCAGCGTCTCGGCGATCGCGTTGCGGTTTTCGGTGGTCAGCAGACGGTTAACGTTGTGCAGCACTTCGCCGGCCAGCTCGCCGAGCTCGGTGACGCGGCCGGTGATCTCCGACATGTCGGACTTGCCCTCGGCGATCAGCGGGAAGCGTTCGCCCTGCGGCACCGCGGTGAGCGGCGGCCCCGGCGGCTCGCTGGTGACCAGCCGGATCTGCGCGATTCCGGTGACGAAGTTGCGGGTGATCACGGCGGCGGTGTTCTCGCGCACCGGCGCCCGGCGGTCGACGCGGACGTCGACGCGGGCGCGGTTCAGCCGGTCGGTCGACAGCTGGTAGTCGAGCACGCGGCCGATGTTGATGCCGCGCATGTTGACCGCCGAGCCGACCGCCAGGCCGTCGAGCGCCTGCTGCTCGAAGTAGATGGTGTAGCGCGCGAAATCGCGCTCGGCGCCGGTTCGCTTCAGCCAGACGACGGAGGCCACCAGCGCGGCGACCAGCGCCAGGACCGCCGCACCGACGTAGGTGTACTTCGCTTCAGCTTCCATCGCTTCGACTCGGTGAGCCGCCGATCATTGTACGGATCGCGAAGTACGAGCGGATCCACGCCTCGTCCAGCCGGGCGACCTCGCGTGGTGCGCCGTCGGCCAGCACCTTGCCGCCGGCGAGCACGATCACCCGGTCGACCACGGTGAGCAGGCTGTCGAGGTCGTGGGTGACCAGGAACACGGTGATGCCGAGGTCGTCGACCAGCGAGCGCACCAGCGCGTCGAAGGCGCGCGCGGTGGTCGGATCGAGCCCCGAGGTCGGCTCGTCGAGGAACAGGATCTCCGGCTCGAGCGCCAGGGCGCGGGCCAGCGCGGCGCGCTTGCGCATGCCGCCGGAAAGCTCGCTCGGCATCTTGGCGCCGGCGTCGGCGGGCAGGCCGGCCTGCGCCAGGCGCAGCCGCACCAGGTGCTCGCGCGTGTCCGGCTCCAGTGGCACGTGCTCGGCCAGCGGCACGGCGACGTTCTGCGCCACCGTCAGCGACGAAAAGAGCGCGCCGTCCTGGAAGGTCATGCCGAAGCGCCGCCGCACGGCGGCCACCTCGGCCGCGGCGGCGCGCCACATGTCGGTGCCGAGCACCCGTACCGTGCCCTCGGTGGGCCGGTGCAGGCCGATGATCTCGCGCAGCAGCACCGACTTGCCGGTTCCCGAGCCGCCGATCAGCGCCAGCAGCGTGCCGCGCGCCACCGAGAACGACACGCCGTCGTGCACCGCATTGGCGCCGAAGCGGGTGACGACGCCGTCGACCTCGATCACCGTTTCAGCGTGGTCCATCGTCCGGCGGCGCTCAGATGCCCAGTTCCTGGAACAGCACGGCGAAGGCCGCATCGAGCAGGATCACGTTGACGATGCCCTGCACCACCGTCGAGGTGGTGGCCAGGCCGACCGCGCGCGTGTCGCGGCCGACATGCATGCCCATCCGGCAGCCGATCACCGCGACAGCCAGCGCGAACACCGGCGTCTTGACCAGGCCGGCCCACACGTGGCTGATGTCGAGCGCGAAGTGCAGCCGGTCGGCGAAGGCCACCGGCGGTATGCCGAGCATCGCGTCGGCGACCAGGCCGGCGCCGACCAGGCCGGCCACGAGGCCGATGAACGACAGCAGCGGCAGGGCGATCAGCAGCGCCAGCACGCGCGGCACCACCAGCACCTGCATCGGCGACAGGCCGAGTGTGCGGATCGCGTCGGTCTCCTCGGTCAGGCGCATCGAGCCCAGCTGCGCGGTGAAGGCGGCGCCCGAACGGCCGGCGACGATGATCGCGACGATGATCGGCGCGAACTCGCGCGACATGCCGATGCCGACGCCGTCGACCACGAAGATGTTGGCGCCGTACTGCTCGGCCTGCAGCCCGAGCAGGTAGGCGAACACCACGCCGATCAGCAGCGTGACCAGGATCACCACCGGGATCGCGTTCAGGCATGCCTGCTCGAGCTGCGTGGTCAGCTCGCGCAGCCGCAGGCGGCGCGGCGAGCGAGCGACCTCGACGAAGGCGGCCAGCATCTCGCCCATGAAGTTCAGGTGCTCGACGCCCTCGCGCAAGATGATCGTGGCGTGCACGCCGATGCTCGCCAGCCAGCCGCGCCGCGCGGTGGGCACGGCCTCGGCGAGCGCCGTGCCCCGCCGCAGCACGCCGTCGAGCACGCGCCGGTGCGGTGCCGAGAAACCCTGCCAGCGGATCGCCGCGGGATCGACGCCGGCGGCAGCGAGCGAACGGACCAGCTGCAGCGCGGCGGCCGAGTCGAGCGAGGCGAGCTTCTCGCCGTCGACCGTCAGCGGCGCGCGCGGTCGCGCGCCGGCGAGCTCGGGCGCCAGCGCTGGCAGCTCGGCCAGCCGCCACGCCCCCGCGAGCGTCAGCCGCAGGCCGTCGTCGCTCAGGTCGAAGTGCCGGGCGGAGCCGCGGTCGGTCATCGGCACGTCGGCGCGGCCCGCCGGTCCGGCCGCCGCCTCAGGCCGCCAGCAGCTGGCGCAGCACGAACGGCAGGATGCCGCCGTGGCGGTAGTAGTCGACCTCGATCGGCGTGTCGATGCGCAGCACCAGCGACACGGTGCGGCTCGAGCCGTCGGGCTTGCGGATCACCAGGGTGGCGTCCTGCTGCGGCTTGATCTCGCGCTCCAGGCCCATGATGTCGAAGGTCTCGTCGCCGGTGATGCCCAGCGACGCCGCCGAGTCGTCGCCCTTGAACTGCAGCGGCAGCACGCCCATGCCGACCAGGTTGCTGCGGTGGATCCGCTCGAAGCTGCGGGCGACGACCGCCTTGACGCCGAGCAGCTGCGTGCCCTTGGCCGCCCAGTCGCGCGAGCTGCCGGTGCCGTACTCCTCGCCGCCGAAGACCACCGTCGGCACGCCGTCGGCCTGGTACTTCATGGCAGCGTCGTAGATCGACATCTGCTCGCCGGAGGGCTGGTGCAAGGTGATGCCGCCCTCGATGCGGGAGCCGTCCGCCTTGGGCGGGATCATCAGGTTCTTGATCCGCACGTTGGCGAAGGTGCCGCGCATCATCACCTCGTGGTTGCCGCGCCGCGCCCCGTAGGAGTTGAAGTCGGCCTTGATGACGCCGTTCTTGATCAGCCACTGGCCGGCCGGCGAGGTGTCCTTGATCGAGCCTGCCGGCGAGATGTGGTCGGTGGTGATCGAGTCGCCGAAGATGCCGAGCGCGCGCGCGTTGCGCACCGCCGGCATCGCCGCCGGCTGCATCGAGAAGCCCTCGAAGAAAGGCGGCTCGGCGATGTAGGTCGATTTCGGCCACGAATAGACCTGGCCGGCGCCGCCGGCGATCTTCTGCCACAGCTCGCCCGGGTTCTTCCTGACGTTGCCGTAGTTGGCCTGGAACACCTTCGGGTTCATCGCCTGCTTCATCAGCGCCTGGATCTCGTCCGAGCTCGGCCATACGTCACCGATGTACACGTCCTCGCCCTTCTTGCCCTTGCCGAGCGGCTCGCTCATCAGGTCGCGCAGCACCGTGCCGGCGATCGCGTAGGCGACAACCAGCGGCGGTGAGGCGAGGAAGTTGGCCTTCAGGTTCGGGTGGATGCGGGCCTCGAAGTTGCGATTGCCGGACAGCACCGCGGCGCAGACCAGGTCGTTCCTGGTGATGACCTCGTTGATTTCCGGGGCGAGGTCACCAGCGTTGCCGATGCAGGTGGTGCAGCCGTAGGCGGCCACCGCAAAGCCCAGTTTCTCCAGGTATGGCAGCAGGCCGGTCTTGGTCAGGTACTCGGTGACGATGCGCGAGCCGGGCGCCAGCGAGGTCTTGATGTGCTTCTTCACCGTCAGGCCGCGCTCGACCGCCTTCTTGGCCAGCAGGCCGGCGGCCAGCAGCACGCCGGGGTTCGATGTGTTGGTGCAGGAGGTGATGGCGGCGATCAGCACGTCGCCGTCGGCGATCGAGACGTCGTGCACGTCCTGTTCACGCTCGGGCTTCAGCAGCGGCCGGTTCTCGACCATCTCTTCGAGGTCGCGCGCCGCGCCGAGCGGGACTGCCTTGGCCATGCCCTCGCCCTGTCCGTGGCCGCGCGGCAGCGCGAAGCGCTGCTGCAGGCGCGCCGCCGGCTGGTTGAAGCCGTTTTCCACCCCCGGCTTCGAGAACAGTGACGTGAACTGCTTCTTGACGTTGCCGAGCTCGATGCGGTCCTGCGGCCGCTTCGGTCCGGCCAGCGATGGCGCCACGGTGGCGAGATCGAGCGTCAGCGTCTTGGTGTAGTCGATCTGGCCGGCCTTCGGCACGCCGAACATGCCCTGCGCCCTGAAGTACGCCTCGAAGGCGGCGATCTCGTCTTTGGTGCGGCCGGTGCCCTCGAAGTAGGCGACCGTCTTCTCGTCGACCGGGAAGAAGCCCATCGTCGCGCCGTACTCGGGCGCCATGTTGGCGATGGTGGCGCGGTCGGTCACCGACAGCGAGGCCGTGCCCTCGCCGAAGAACTCGACGAACTTGCCGACCACCTTCTCCTTGCGCAGCATCTCGGTGATGGTCAGGACCAGGTCGGTGGCGGTGACGCCGTCGCGCAGCCTGCCCTTGAGGTTCACGCCGACCACGTCCGGCGTCAGGAAGTACACCGGCTGGCCGAGCATGCCGGCCTCGGCCTCGATGCCGCCGACCCCCCAGCCGACCACGCCGATGCCGTTGATCATCGTCGTATGGCTGTCGGTGCCGACCAGCGTGTCGGGGTAGACCACGCCGTCCTTGCTGTGCACGCCGCGCGCCAGGTACTCGAGGTTGACCTGGTGGACGATGCCGAAGCCCGGCGGCACGACGCCGAAGGTGTCGAACGCCTGCATGCCCCACTTCATGAACTCGTAGCGCTCGCGGTTGCGCTGGAACTCGAGCTTCATGTTCAGGTCGAGCGCGTCCTTCGAGCCGTAGTGGTCGATCATCACCGAGTGGTCGACCACCAGGTCGACCGGCACCAGCGGCTCGATGGTCTTCGGGTCCTTGCCCTGTTTCGCCGCGACGCTGCGCATCGCCGCCAGGTCGGCCAGCAGCGGCACGCCGGTGAAGTCCTGCAGCACCACGCGGGCGACGATGAACGGGATCTCGTCGTGCCGCTCGGCATTCGGCTGCCAGCCGGCCAGCTCGCGCACGTGCTGCTCGGTCACCTTGTTGCCGTCGCAGTTGCGCAGCACGCTCTCCAGCACGATGCGGATCGACACCGGCAGGCGCGAGATCCTGCCCAGCCCGGCCTTCTCCAGCGCCGGCAGCGAGTACAGCTGCGCCGACTTCCTGCCGATGGCGAACGTCTGCCGCGAGTCGAAAAGGTTGTGTGTCATTCGTTCTTCCTCAGTCGAAGATGGACATCGTAAAGAAAACCGCGGCCGTCCAGCGAGGCAACGGGGTCGCGTAGATCGGGTGACTCAGCGCTGCCGGCGGCAGCGCAGCGGCTCGGGCAGGTCGGCGAGCTGCAGCGCCGCCTCGTCGCCCTTTTCGTGCCACGTGAGCCTGCCGTCGGCGCTGGCGAACGACACGCCGGAGGCGCTGCGGGTGCGCTCGACCGCGACGCGCGTTCCGGCATAGGTCAGCCAGGCCGCCTCGGACGGGCGGCGCGGATGGAAGTTGAGCAGCACGCTGCGCTCGTTCTCGCACAGCCAGGTGGTGGTCAGCGGCCGGTCGCGGCCGACGCTGGCCGGCTCCGGCGGCTGCGCCAGCACGGCGCCGGCCGCCGTCAGCAGCATCAGCACGGGCAGCAGGGTTGGCGCGCCCATCGCCTCATCCGGCGGCGGGCAACGGTGGCCGGGTGCCGCCCGCCCGCAGCAGGACCGCCGCCGCAAGTTGCTTCCCGTCCACCTCGCGCGGCCGCCTAGCCGAGCAGGTGCTTGACGCCGTCGCGCTCTTCGAGCAGCTCCTTCAGCGTGGCGTCCATCTTGCCGCGCGACCACTCGTCGATCTCGAGGCCCCTGACCATCTCGAACTTGCCGGCGGCGGTGGTGACCGGGAAGCCGTAGATGATGTCTTCCGGGATGCCGTAGCTGCCGTCGGAGGCGATGCCCATCGTGACCCAGCGGCCGCCGGTGCCGTGCACCCAGTCGCGGATGTGGTCGATCGCGGCGCTGGCGGCGGAGGCTGCCGACGACAGGCCGCGCGCCTCGATGATCGCCGCGCCGCGCTTGCCCACCGTCGGGATGTAGGTGTCGCGGTACCAGGCCTGGTCGTTGACCAGGCCGACGGCGTTCTGGCCGGCGATGGTGGCGAAGCGGATGTCCGGGTACATGGTCGGCGAGTGGTTGCCCCAGACGACCAGCTTCTCGATCGACGAGACCGGCTTGCCGGTGCGCGCCGCCAGCTGCGACAGGGCGCGGTTGTGGTCGAGCCGCATCATCGCCGTGAAGGCGGTCTTCGGCAGCGACGGCGCCGACTTCATCGCGATGTGGGCGTTGGTGTTGGCCGGGTTGCCGACCACCAGCACCTTGACGCTGCGGCTGGCCGCGGCGTCGAGCGCCTTGCCCTGGGCGGTGAAGATCTGCGCGTTGGCCGCCAGCAGGTCCTTGCGCTCCATGCCCGGGCCGCGCGGGCGGGCGCCGACCAGCAGGGCGATCTCGGCGTCCTTGAACGCCGCCATCGGGTCGCTGTGCGCCTGCATGCCGGCCAGCAGCGGGAAGGCGCAGTCGTCCAGCTCCATCATCACGCCCTTGAGCGCCTTCTGCGCCTTCTCGTCCGGGATCTCCAGCAGCTGCAGGATGACCGGCTGGTCGTTGCCGAGCATCTGGCCGGAGGCGATGCGGAACAGGAGCGAGTAGCCGATCTGGCCGGCGGCGCCGGTGACTGCGACACGGACGGGGGTCTTGGTCATGGAGGTCTCCGAAAGGGAAGCAAGAGGCTAGCGCAGGGCAGGCGGGCAAACCTTGACCAAGGTCGGCTCGACCCCGCGGCGGGGAACGCGAACGACGGGCAGGGCGGACACGGCGGGGCCGGTGGACGGCGTGTGCGCGGGCGGCAGCGTGGACAGGCGTAGTATAGGTCTTGTATAAGACATAAGATTCCATTGACCCGGGGCCGCCCGTCTCGCCGTCCGCCGATGCCTGTCGCCACCGACCGCAGCCCGAACGCCGAGCGCCAGCGCGACGCGGTCTTCCTGCCGCTGTACAAGCAGATCAAGTCGCTGCTGGTGCAGCGGCTGCAGCAGGGCGAGTGGAAGCCCGGCGAGCCGATCCCCAGCGAACTGGAACTGGCGGCCCGCTTCCAGGTGAGCCAGGGGACGGTGCGCAAGGCGGTCGACGAACTGGCCGCCGAGAACCTGCTGGTCCGCCGGCAGGGCAAGGGAACCTTCGTCGCCACCCACCAGGACCAGGAGCCGCGCGCCCAGTACCGCTTCCTGCGCCTGGTGCCCGACGACGGCGAGGCGGTGCCGACGCAGAGCAGCTTCCTCGCCTGCCGCCGCACCAGGGCGCCGGCCGACGTCGCGCAACAGCTGGCACTGCGCAGCGGCGAGGCGGTGATCTACGTGCGGCGCCTGCTCGCCGTCGGCGGGGCGCCGCTGGTGCTCGACGACATCTGGCTGCCGGCGGCGCTTTTCCGCGGCCTGACGTCGGAGCGGCTGGCCGAGTACCGGGGACCGCTCTACGGTCTTTTCGAGGCCGAGTTCGGCACGCGGATGATCCGAGCCGACGAGCGCATCCGCGCGGTGGCGGCGGCCGGCGACGTGGCGGCGCTGCTGGCGGTGGCACCGGGCTCGCCCCTGCTGCTGGTCGACCGCGTTTCCTACACCTACCGCGAGCAGCCGGTGGAAGTGCGACGCGGCTGCTGCGTGACGACCCATTACCACTATCACAACGAACTGTTCTGACCGACTCGGGCAGCGTCGCCCGCGGATTTGTTCGGCCGCGATGAATTCGGCGAGAATATGCGCCGCCTCGTGCCCGACGGCACGGCACTCCTCCCCCTTCCCCGGCTTCCAATGAGCACAACGCTGCAAGACAAGAAGCGACCGGAGTTCAGGAACATCCACGTCACGCAGCTCGCCGGCTACCGGCTGCCGGCGGCGGGCATGGTGTCGATCATGCATCGGGTGAGCGGCGCGCTGATGTTCCTGCTGCTCGCGCCGCTGATCTGGCTGCTGCAGCTGAGCCTCGCCTCGGAGCTGAGCTTCGCGCGGCTGCAGGAGATCGCCGGGCAGTGGTGGGTCAGGCTCGTCTTCGTCGGCCTGGTCTGGGCGCTGCTGCATCACCTGATCGCCGGCATCCGGTTCCTGCTGCTCGACCTGCACGTCGGCATCGACAAGGCGGCGTCGGCGAGTTCGGCGCTGGCGGTGTTCGCCGTCAGCCTGCCGCTGACGCTGCTGGCGGCGCTGCGCATCTTCGGAGTGTTCTGACCATGTCGATCGGAGCGAAACGGCTGGTGGTCGGCGCGCACTACGGGCTGCGCGACTGGCTGGGGCAACGGGTGAGCGCCGTCGTCCTCGGCGTCTACGCGATCGGCCTGCTGGCCTACGTGGTGCTGGCCGACCGCCTCGATTACGAGCGCTGGGCGGCGTTGTTCGCCACGCCGTGGATGAAGGTGGCGACGCTGCTGGTGCTGGCCGCGCTCTTCTATCACGCGTGGGTCGGCATGCGCGACCTGTGGATGGACTACGTCAAGCCGGTCGGCGTCCGGCTGACGCTGCAGGTGCTGACCGTGCTGTACCTGCTCGGCTGCGCGGTATGGTCCGTGCAGGTTCTGTGGAGCGTCTGATGGCACTATCCGCTTCAACGGCTCCGCGCCGCCGCTTCGACGCAGTGATCGTCGGCGCCGGCGGCGCCGGCATGCGCTGCTCGCTGCAGCTGGCCCAGGCGGGCCTGAACGTCGCCGTGCTGTCGAAGGTCTTCCCGACCCGCTCGCACACGGTCGCCGCGCAGGGCGGCATCGGCGCCTCGCTCGGCAACATGACCGAGGACCAGTGGCTGTGGCACATGTTCGACACGGTCAAGGGCTCCGACTACCTCGGCGACCAGGACGCGATCGAGTTCATGTGCCGCGAGGCGCCGAAGGTGGTCTACGAGCTCGAGCACTTCGGCATGCCTTTCGACCGCAACCCGGACGGCACCATCTACCAGCGGCCGTTCGGCGGCCACTCGGCCAACTTCGGCGAGAAGCCGGTGCCGCGCGCCTGCGCCGCCGCCGACCGCACCGGCCACGCGCTGCTGCACACGCTGTACCAGCGCAACGTCGCGGCGCGCACGCAGTTCTTCGTCGAGTGGATGGCGCTGGACCTGATCATGGACGCCGACGGCGACTGTGTCGGCGTGGTCGCGCTGGAGATGGAAACCGGCGAAGTGATGATCTTCGAGGGCAAGACGACGGTGCTCGCCACCGGCGGCGCCGGCCGCATCTTCGCCGCCTCGACCAACGCCTACATCAATACCGGCGACGGCCTGGGGCTGGCGGCGCGCGCCGGCATCCCGCTGCAGGACCTCGAGTTCTGGCAGTTCCATCCGACCGGCGTGGCCGGCGCCGGCGTGCTGATCACCGAGGGCGTGCGCGGCGAGGGCGGCATTCTGCTGAACTCCAATGGCGAGCGCTTCATGGAGCGCTACGCGCCGACGCTGAAGGACCTGGCGCCACGCGACTTCGTCTCGCGGTCGATGGACCAGGAGATCAAGGAAGGGCGGGGCTGCGGTCCGGACAAGGACCACGTGCTGCTGAAGCTCGATCACCTCGGCGCCGAGACGATCATGAAGCGGCTGCCGGGAATCCGGGAAATCTCGATCAAGTTCGCCAACATCGACCCGATCCGCGAGCCGATCCCGGTAGTGCCGACGCTGCACTATCAGATGGGCGGAATCCCGGCCAATTACCACGGCGAGGTCGTTGCGCCGAAGGGCGGCAATCCCACTGCCGTCGTAGGCGGCCTGTACGCGATCGGCGAGTGCTCGTGCGTCAGCGTGCACGGCGCCAATCGGCTGGGTACCAACTCGCTGCTCGACCTGGTGGTGTTCGGCCGCTCGGCCGGCAACCACATCGTCGACAGTCTGCGTCGCGAACCGCGGGAGAACAAGCCGCTGCCGGCCGGCGCCGGCGAGGCGACGTTGGCGCGGCTGGCGGCGCTCGATGGGCGCGAGAAGGGCGAACGCACGCAGGACGTCGCCGACGAGATCCGCCGCACGATGCAGAACCATTGCGGCGTGTTCCGCACCGGCAGCCTGTTGTCCGAGGGCAAGCGCAGGATCATGGCGCTTGACGAGCGGCGAAGGCACGTGGCGATCACCGACAAGTCGAAGGTCTTCAACACCGCCCGCATCGAGGCGCTGGAACTCGACAACCTGATCGAGACCGCCAAGGCGACCATCGTCTCGGCCGAGGCGCGCACCGAAAGCCGCGGCGCGCACGCCCGCGACGACTATCCCGAGCGCGACGACGCCAACTGGATCAAGCACACGCTGTGGTACTCGGACGGCAACCGGCTCGCCTACAAGCCGGTGAACATGAAGCCGCTGACGGTCGAGACCTTCCAGCCGAAGAAACGCACCTTCTGACGGAGCACCGATCGATGACCGCCAGCAGCGCAAACGAAGCCCAGGCAGTGGCCGCCGCCGGCCGGGTGGTGAAGTTCCAGATCTACCGCTACGACCCGGACAAGGACGCCCGGCCGTACATGCAGAACCTGGAGGTGCGGCTGGCACCGACCGACAAGATGCTGCTCGACGCGCTGATCCGCATCAAGAGCGACGTCGACGACAGCCTGGCGCTGCGCCGTTCCTGCCGCGAAGGGGTGTGCGGCTCGGACGCGATGAACATCAACGGCAAGAACGGGCTGGCCTGCATCACCAACCTGCGCGAGCTGAAGGAGCCGATCGTCCTGAAGCCGCTGCCGGGGCTGCCGGTGGTGCGGGATCTGATCGTCGACATGACGCACTTCTTCAACCAGTACCACTCGGTGAAGCCGTACCTGATCAACGACACGCCGCCGCCGGAGAAGGAGCGGCTGCAGTCGCCGGCCGAGCGCGAGGAGCTCGACGGGCTGTACGAGTGCATCCTGTGCGCCTGCTGCTCGACCTCCTGCCCGAGCTTCTGGTGGAACCCGGACAAGTTCGTCGGGCCGGCCGGCCTGCTGCAGGCCTACCGCTTCATCGCCGACAGCCGCGACCAGGCCACCGGCGAGCGGCTCGACAACCTGATGGACCCTTATCGCCTGTTCCGCTGCCACACCATCATGAACTGCGTCGACGTCTGCCCGAAGGGGCTGAACCCGACGCGGGCGATCGGCAAGATCAAGGAACTGATGGTCCGCCGCGCCGTCTAGGCGCCGAGGACCTGAGCGCGGCCCGGCCGGCGAGCATCGATGGCCGGTACGTACCCTCCGAAAGCGGACGATCCGGGCGCCGAGCCGGTCGAGCTGCGCCGGCTGCGCTGGCGCGCCCGCCGCGGCCTGCTCGAGAACGATCTGCTGATCGGCCGTTTTCTCGACCGGCACGGCAGGACTCTTGATGCAGCGCAGAACCGGGCGCTGTCGAAGCTGCTTGAATTGCCCGACGCTGAGTTGCTCGACCTCCTGCTCGGCCGCGCGGAGCCCGCGCCGCCGATCGACGGCCCCGACGTGCGCGGGCTGCTCGAACGGATGCGCGCAGCCTGACCGTCCATCGATCCTGCACCCAAGAAGCAAGGAGCTCACATGGCACTGAACCCCGCTGACGGCAAGGCGACGCTGACGTTCTCCGACGGTACCCCTTCGCTGGATCTGCCGCTTTACAAGGGCACCATCGGGCCGGACGTGATCGACATACGCGCGCTTTACGGCAAGACCGGCAAGTTCACCTACGACCCGGGCTTCCTGTCTACGGCGTCGTGCAATTCGACCATCACCTACATCGACGGCGACAAGGGCGAGCTGCTGTACCGGGGCTATCCGATCGAGCAACTGGCGACCAAGTGCGACTACCTGGAGACCTGCTACCTGCTGCTGTTCGGCGAGCTGCCGAATGCCGAGCAGAAGGCCGACTTCGTCGGGCGCGTGACCAAGCACACGATGGTCAACGAGCAGATGCAGTTCTTCCTGCGCGGCTTCCGCCGCGACGCGCACCCGATGGCGGTGATGACCGGCCTGGTCGGCGCGCTGTCGGCGTTCTACCCCGACTCGATGAACCTCAACGACCCGTGGCAGCGGGAGGTCTCGGCGATCCGCCTGATCGCCAAGATGCCGACGCTGGTGGCGATGGCGTACAAGTACACCATCGGCCAGCCGTACATGTATCCGCGCAACGAACTGTCGTACGCCGGCAACTTCATGCGCATGATGTTCGCCACGCCCTGCGAGGACTACAAGCCGAACGACGTGCTGGTGCGGGCGATCGATCGCATCTTCATCCTGCACGCCGACCACGAGCAGAACGCGTCGACCTCGACCGTGCGGCTGTGCGCCTCGAGCGGCACCAACCCGTTCGCGGCGATCGCTGCCGGCGTGGCCTGCCTGTGGGGGCCGGCGCACGGCGGCGCCAACGAAGCGTGCCTGAACATGCTGTACGACATCCAGAAGGCGGGTGGCGTGGCCAAGATCGGCGAGTTCATCTCGCAGGTCAAGGACAAGAACAGCACGGTCAAGCTGATGGGCTTCGGCCACCGTGTCTACAAGAACTACGATCCGCGCGCCAAGCTGATGCGCGAGACCTGCCACGAAGTGCTCGGCGAACTCGGCCTGCACGACGATCCGCTGTTCAAGCTGGCGATGTCGCTGGAGAAAATCGCGCTCGAGGACGATTACTTCGTCAGCCGCAAGCTGTACCCGAACGTCGACTACTACTCGGGCATCGTGCAGAAGGCCATCGGCATCCCGGTGCCGCTGTTCACCGCCGTCTTCGCGCTGGCCCGCACGGTCGGCTGGATCGCGCAGCTGAACGAGATGATCGCCGACCCGGAATACAAGATCGGCCGGCCGCGGCAGCTCTTCGTCGGCAGCAGGCACCGCGACGTCAAGCCGATCGCGCAGAGATAGCAGGGGAGGGGCGGGGGAGGAAAAACGGCGCCCAAGCGGGCGCCGTTTTTTCATTCCGCCGGCCGCCGTCGGCGGCGCACGGTCACTGTGGCACGGTGAGCGTCGTGGCCGAGAAGCCGATCGCGTCGGCGGCGGCGGGCGTGGTTGCCCAGGCCGGCACGTTCGACGCCTGCAGCGCCGGCGCGCCTTCGCCGCGCGGTGTGGTCCGCACCACCTGGCTCGCCGGCAGCGCGGCGCCGCTCTTCAGGTGGTTCCACATCGCGTCCATCGCGCGCACGAAGTAGACGTGCAGCGGCACGTAGCGGCTGTCGTAGCCGAGCAGCGCGCCGAAGGCGATGAAGGCGTCGAAGTGCTGCGCGTTGGTGACCTCGATGTACTTCAGTTTCGACGAGGCGCCCTCGCGCATCTGGTTGGTGCCGAAGTAGGCGCGGGCGGCGTGATTCACCGGCACCAGCGTGTCCTCGCGGCCGGCGACGATCAGCGCAGGCTTGCCGCGCAGGTCAGCCTTGAGGAGAACTTCCTGGATGCCTGTGCGAACTAACGCGGAAACTGGAAACCAATCGTTCTCGACGAGTTCGAGTCCAGTGACCGGATCGATGCCAGTCACCAGCGAGCGCATGCACAGCGCGCCGTCGAGCGCGAAGTCGGCCGCGCCGCTGGTCGGCGAGACGGCGAGGAAGTCGAGCTTCGCGCCGCCGACCGAGGCGTTGTAGACGATGTTGACGCCCGAAGTGGGCGGCACGCCGTTGCCGGTGGAGAACAGGCCCGCCTGCAGCGCCGCTGCCTGCGGCACGACGTTGCCGGTGGCGTCGGTGTTGGCGAAACTGAAGCCGCAGACGTTCTCGGTGACGCTGAACCGGCCGTGCGCGTTGACATAGGTCATCACGATCGAGTTGGTGGCGAAGCGGAAGTGCGACTGCTGCAGGAAGTTGTTCTCCGCCTGCCAGCCATAGGCGTGCAGCTTCGCCAGCGCACTGTCGGCCTGTTCGGCCAGCGTCGCACCGCCGACCAGGCCGCGCGCCGCCAGCGCCGCGCAGCGGTTCTGTGCCGCGACGGTGAATGCAGCCGGCCAGAACGCCGCGGCCAGCGACAGGCCGGCCTGCGACGACAGCGCCGCGCAGGGCTGGTAGATGTTGGCGTAGCTGAAGTAGTCGGCCAGTGGCTTGCCGATCGTCGGCACGGTGGTGGTGCCCTGTCGGATCCGTAGGCCATTGTCGCTGCCGAACGAACCCGGCTGCGCGTTGGGTTCGGTGACCGCGACGCCGTCGATCAGCCCCTCGGCGTCCTGCTCGGCGGCCGCCAGCGCGGCGCCGCCGCCGTTGGAGATCGACGAGGCGATCACCAGGGTGTTGCTCGGTCTCAGCCTGACGCTGCGCAGCGGGCCGCCGTCGATCGGGTCGCCGTACTTCTGGTTCAGGACGTAGAAGGCGAACTTCACCGCCTGCAGCGTGTTCGTGCCCCAGTCCTTCTCCGGGTTCTGCTGCGAATGCGCGTGCTTGTAGGCGACCCGGTTGGGGGTGGCCGCATTGAAGGTGGCACGATCGGCGTCGGTCAGGTCGGCGCGGAAGTGCGCCTGGTTGCCGGCCGCTGCAGCGGTGGTGAACTGGCCGTCGATCCTGTGCACCGAGTCGGTCATCAGGTCGTGCAGGCCGTTGCCGGTGCCCTTGTCGCTGTAGGCGACCGCGCAGCCGCGCTTCAGCCCCCACTCTCCCGAAGTGCCGATGGCACCGTAGACGCCGCGCGAGCCCGACGAAGTACCGGTGACGATGCAAGGGTTGTTGAGGTCGAACTTTGCCGGCACCTGGACCATCAGCACCACGTTCTGATGGCCGCTGCCGTCGTCGGCCACCGCGATGTGCTCGGTGCCAGCGACCTTGCCTTCGCCGAGCGTGTCGTTGCCGTCGACATCGATGTTGGGGCCGTACAGCCGGCCGAAGCCGCCGGCTGCCGTGTAGTCCATCACCGCGCGGTAGTTGGTATGGATCGCGTTGCGGCGCAGTTCGGCCACGGTCGGCGCGGCCGGGTTGGCGAACGCCGGCGCGGCGGCGGCGATGCCGGTCTTGCCGAGTCCGCCGGTCAGCAGGTCGTCGCTCGCGCCGTCGTAGCTGGCTTCGCGGATGTCGCCGGAGATGAAGCTCGGCTTGATGTTGGGCTCGAAGACGTCATCGGAGCTGCTGCAGCCGGCAAGCGCCGCGGCCAGGACGAAAGGCACGATTCTTCTTTTCATTCGATGTCTCCTCCTTCGGGAGCAGACACACTACGTGATGCCTTTCGGCGCCGTCCAGCCACGTCCACGCGGTAGCGCGCGATGCCTGCGCTCAGATCGCCGCCACCGGCACCGGGCGGATCAGCAGGCCGTCGCGCAGGCGGTTCATCGGCATCGCGAAGCCGAACCGGTCGACCGCCGCGGCGCACTCGAGGTCGGCCGGCGGCAGGTTCGGGTCGGTGCCGGCGACGAAGCGGCGGCCGAAGTCGCTGCGGCGAACGCGCTCGGCATAGCGCAGGCGCGGCGGGTCGTCGCCGCGCAGCAGCGCCTCGATCAGGTCGGCGCAGGCGTGGTCCTCGTCGCCGTCGCGGTCGCGCCAGACGCCGGTGACGACCAGCGTGACCGACGGCGGGTCGAGCAGCCGCAGGTAGCGGGCGGTCGCGCCGGCGCACACCAGGCTCGCCGCCAGCAGCACTGCCGCGTGATCGCAGGCGACCAGTCCGCGCGTGCCGCCGGCGGTGTACTGGATGATGCGGCGTCCGCGCAGGTCGAGGCTGGCGACCCGCGCCGGCGAGTTGCCCATGTCGAGTCCCGGCGCCGGCGCGCCGCCGCCGACCGCGCCGATGGCGAGCGCCTGCGGGTCGCGCGCACGCTGCTCGCGCGCCGCTGCGACCGAGTCGACCGGCACCACCTCGCGGGCGCCCTGGCCGAACGCGTAGGCGATGGTGGTGAACGAGCGCAGCACGTCGATCACCACCACCGCGCCGTGCAGGTCGGGGCAGTGCGGCAGATCGGAGCGCAGGATTCTCATCGGCACTGACCGGCGGATGCCGGCTGAAGCTTCGGCCCTGTCGCCGCCGCCCGTCTTGATGCCGGGCAAGGGCCGCCGCGTCGCCTGCCGGCAGCCGTCGAGCGGCGATGCGGCGCCCGGCAGGGTGTCGATCAACGGCCGCCGCGATGCTACGATCGCGCGCTCGGCCGGCCGGGAGAATTTCCTCGTGCCGACCGCCCGCGAACCGCGGCGCCGTGATGCGGCAAGGCGGTTTCCGGCGCGTGCAGCGCAACGCTGTGCGCGCCGGGCATCCTGCACGAGAAACTCGTTGGCAAAGGACGAACGCGATGATGCGCCAGCTGCAGCTGAACTCCTATCTGTTCGGCGGTAACGCGCCCTACGTCGAGGAGCTGTACGAGAAGTACCTCGACAACCCGGCCTCGGTGCCCGACAAGTGGCGGGCCTACTTCGACCAGATGCAGCTGGTGCCGGCCGCCGACGGCTCGTCGAGCACGCCGGACGTCGCCCACGCGCCGATCGTCGAGTCGTTCGCCCTGCGCGCCAAGACCGGCGCGCTGCGGCCGGCGGTGGCGCCGACCGACCTGTCGGTGGCGCGCAAGCAGGTTCACGTCCAGTCGATCATCGCCGCCTATCGATTCCTCGGCGCGCGCTGGGCCGACCTCGATCCGCTGAAGCGCCAGGAGCGGCCGGCCATCGCCGAGCTGGAGCCCGCCTTCTACGACCTGACCGAAGCCGACATGGACATCGTCTTCTCGGCGTCGAACACGTACTTCGGCCAGGAGCAGATGACGCTGCGCGAGATCATCAAGGCGCTGCGCCAGACCTACTGCGGCACCATCGGCGCCGAGTTCATGTACATCTCCGACCCGGCGCAGAAGCGCTGGTGGCAGCAGCGGCTGGAGTCGTCGCGCTCCACGCCCGCCTTCACCGCCGAGGAGAAGCGGCGCATCCTCGACCGGCTGACCGCCGCCGAGGGGCTGGAACGCTTCCTGCACACCAAGTACGTCGGCCAGAAGCGCTTCTCGCTCGAGGGCGGCGAGAGCTTCATCGCCGCGATGGACGAGGTGGTGCAGCGGGGCGGCGAGAACGGCGTCGAGGAGATCGTCATCGGCATGGCCCACCGCGGCCGGCTCAACGTGCTGGTCAATACGCTGGGCAAGATGCCGAAGGACCTGTTCGCCGAGTTCGAGGGCAAGGCCACCGCCGACCTGCCGGCCGGCGACGTCAAGTACCACAACGGCTTCTCCAGCGACGTGCCGACGCCGGGCGGACCGGTGCACCTGTCGCTGGCCTTCAACCCGTCGCACCTGGAGATCGTCAACCCGGTGGTCGAAGGCTCGGTGCGGGCGCGGCAGGAGCGGCGCGGCGACGCCGACGGCAACAAGGTGGTGCCGGTGCTGGTGCACGGCGACGCCGCCTTCGCCGGCCAGGGCGTGGTGATGGAGACGCTGAACCTGGCGCAGACGCGCGGCTACGGCACCGGCGGCACGGTGCACATCGTGATCAACAACCAGATCGGCTTCACCACCTCGGACCCGCGCGACACTCGCTCGACGCTGTACTGCACCGACGTGGTGAAGATGATCGAGGCGCCGGTGCTGCACGTGAACGGCGACGACCCGGAGGCCGTGGTGTTCGCCACCCAGCTGGCGATGGACTACCGGCGCCAGTTCGGCGCCGACGTGGTGATCGACATCATCTGCTTCCGCCGGCTCGGCCACAACGAGCAGGACACGCCGGCGGTCACCCAGCCGCTGATGTACAAGCGCATCGGCCAGCACCCGGGCACCCGCAAGCTCTACGGCGACAAGCTGGTGACGCAGGGCGTGCTGTCGGCCGGCGAGCCCGACGAGATGGTGAAGGCCTTCCGCGCGGCGATGGACGAGGGCCGGCACAGCGCCGATCCGGTGCTGACCAACTACAAGAGCAAGTACTCGGTCGACTGGTCGCCGTTCCTGAACCGCAAGTGGACCGACCACGCCGACACCGCGGTGCCGCTGGCCGAACTGAAGCGGCTCGGCGAGCGGATCACCACCATCCCGGACGGCTTCAAGCTGCATCCGCTGGTCGAGAAGGTGGTCGCCGACCGCCGCGCGATGGCCGAGGGCGCGCATCGGCTCGACTGGGGCATGGCCGAGCACATGGCCTTCGCCTCGCTGGTCTCCAGCGGCTATCCGGTGCGCATCACCGGCCAGGACAGCGGCCGCGGCACCTTCACGCACCGCCACTCGGTGCTGCATAGCCAGAACCGCGAGCGCTGGGACGAGGGCACCTACATCCCGCTCGCCAACGTCACCGACAAGCAGGCGCCGTTCACGGTGATCGACTCGGTGCTGTCCGAGGAGGCGGTGCTCGCCTTCGAGTACGGCTACTCGAGCGCCGAGCCGAATGCGCTGGTGATCTGGGAGGCGCAGTTCGGCGACTTCGTCAACGGCGCGCAGGTGGTGATCGACCAGTTCATCTCCTCCGGCGAGGTGAAATGGGGCCGCCAGTCGGGCCTGACGCTGATGCTGCCGCACGGCTACGAGGGCCAGGGCCCGGAGCACTCGTCGGCGCGGCTCGAGCGCTTCCTGCAGCTTGCCGCCGACAACAACATGCAGATCGCCCAGCCGACCTCGGCGGCGCAGATCTTCCACCTGCTGCGGCGGCAGATGATCCGGCTGTTCCGCAAGCCCCTGGTGATCATGACGCCGAAGTCGCTGCTGCGGCACAAGGACGCGACCTCGGAGCTGGCCGAGCTTGCCCGCGGCGAGTTCCAGACGGTGATCGGCGAGACCGAGGCGATCGATCCGAAGAAGGTCAAGCGGGTGATCGCCTGCTCGGGCAAGGTCTACTACGACCTGCTCGCCGCCCGGCGCGAACGCGACGCCGACGACGTGGCGGTGATCCGCGTCGAGCAGCTGTATCCGTTCCCGCACAAGGCGCTGGCCACCGAGCTGAAGCACTTCGTGCGCGCCACCGAGATCGTCTGGTGCCAGGACGAGCCGGCCAACCAGGGGGCGTGGTTCTACGCCCAGCACCACATCCTGGAGAACATGACCGACGGCCAGAAGCTCGGCTACGCCGGCCGGCCGCCGTCGGCATCGCCGGCGGTCGGCTACTACGCCAAGCACAACGAGCAGCAGAAGGCGCTGCTCGATGCCGCTTTCGCCAAGTTCAAGGGCGTCGTCCTGCACAAGTGAAACGTGGCAGCGGCGTGAGGCGGCGGGCCCGCCCGCCGCTCACCTTTCACGGTTCACTGACCCAACTTTTCCGGAACCGAAGATGGCCATAGTCGATGTCAACGTGCCGCAGCTGTCGGAGTCGGTCGCCGAGGCGACGCTGCTGCAGTGGAAGAAGAAGCCGGGCGACGCGGTCGCGATCGACGAGATCCTGATCGAGGTCGAGACCGACAAGGTCGTGCTCGAGGTGCCGGCGCCGGTGGCCGGCGTGATCAAGGAAGTGATCCGGCCCGACGGCAGCACGGTGACCGCCGGCGAACTGATCGCCCGCATCGACAGCGAAGCCAAGGCGTCCGCCGCTGCGCCGGCCGCTGCCGCCGCTGCGGCCCCTGCCGCCAAGGCGGTCGCCGCGCCTGCGCCCACCGCTGCGCCGGCGCCGGCCGCTGCCAAGGGAGCGGTGGCGATGCCGGCGGCGGCCAAGCTGATGGCCGACCAGGGCATCGCGCCGGCGCAGGTGACCGGCACCGGCAAGGACGGCCGCATCACCAAGGGCGACGTGCTGGCAGCCGCAGCGAAGCCCGCGCCTGCCCCGGCGCCGGCGGCCGCAGCGGGCGCCGCGCCGGCCGCGGCGAAGCCGGCGCTGCCTTCGGTGCAGGCGCCGGTCGACCTGTCGGCACTGGCCGGCCGGCCCGAGCAGCGGGTGCCGATGTCGCGCCTGCGCGCGCGGGTGGCCGAGCGCCTGGTGCAGTCGCAGTCCACCGCGGCGATCCTGACCACGTTTAACGAGGTCAACATGCAGCCGCTGATGGACATGCGCAACCGCTACAAGGACCGCTTCGAGAAGGAGCACGGCGTGAAGCTCGGCTTCATGTCGTTCTTCGTCAAGGCGGCGGTGGCGGCGCTGAAGAAGTACCCGGTGGTCAACGCCTCGGTCGACGGCAACGACATCGTCTACCACGGCTACTTCGACATCGGCATCGCGGTCGGCTCGCCGCGCGGCCTGGTGGTGCCGATCCTGCGCGACGCCGACCAGATGACCTTCGCCGACATCGAGAAGAAGATCGCCGACTTCGGCAAGCGCGCCGGCGAGGGCAAGCTGGCGCTCGAGGAGCTCACCGGCGGCACGTTCTCGATCTCCAACGGCGGCGTGTTCGGCTCGATGCTGTCCACCCCGATCATCAACCCGCCGCAGTCGGCGATCCTCGGCGTGCACGCCACCAAGGACCGCGCGGTGGTCGAGAACGGCCAGGTCGTGGTGCGGCCGATGAACTACCTGGCGCTGTCGTACGACCACCGGATCATCGACGGCCGCGAAGCGGTGCTGTCGCTGGTGGCGATGAAGGAAGCGCTCGAGGACCCGGCGCGGCTGCTGCTGGAAGTCTGATCGGGCGAAACGGGAACCAGAGCGATGAGCAAGAACTTCGACGTCGTCGTGATCGGCGGCGGCCCCGGCGGTTACATCGCGGCGATCCGCGCCGCCCAGCTCGGCATGAGCGTCGCCTGCATCGACGATTGGAAAGGCGCCGACGGCGGGCCGGCGCTCGGCGGCACCTGCACCAACATCGGCTGCATCCCGTCGAAGGCGCTGCTGCAGTCGAGCGAGTACTTCGAGCACGCCAACCGCCACTTCGCCGAGCACGGCATCGTGCTGGAGAAGAGCGCGTCGATCGACGTGGCGAAGATGATCGGCCGCAAGAGCAAGGTGGTGAAGCAGAACAACGACGGCATCGCATTCCTGTTCAAGAAGAACAAGGTCTCCTTCTTCCACGGCCGCGGCGCTTTCGCCGGCAAGGCCGACGGCGGCTACGAGGTCCGCGTCGGCGACGAGGTGCTCACCGGCCGGCACGTGATCGTCGCCACCGGCTCGACCGCGCGGGCGCTGCCCGGCGCGCCGTTCGACGAGGAGAAGATCCTGTCGAACGACGGCGCGCTGTCGATCGGTGCGGTGCCGAAACGGCTGGGCGTGATCGGCGCCGGCGTGATCGGCCTGGAGATGGGCTCGGTGTGGCGGCGGCTCGGCGCCGAGGTAACGCTGCTCGAGGCGCTGCCGGAGTTCCTCGCCGCCGCCGATCAGCAGATCGCCAAGGAGGCGATCAAGGCCTTCACGAAGCAAGGGCTGAAGATCGAGCTCGGCGTGCGCATCGACGGTGTGAAGACCGACAAGAAGGGCGTGGCGGTCTCATACACCGACGCGCGGGGCGAGCAGCAGACGCTCGCCTGCGACCGGCTGATCGTCTCGATCGGCCGGCTGCCGAACACCGCCGGGCTGAACGGCGAGGCCGTCGGCCTGCAGCTCGACGAACGCGGCTTCGTCGCCGTGGACGACGCGTGCCGCACCAATCTGCCCAACGTGTGGGCGGTCGGCGACGTGGTGCGCGGGCCGATGCTGGCGCACAAGGCCGAGGAAGAGGGCGTGGCGGTGGCCGAGCGGATCGCCGGCCAGCACGGCCACGTCGACTTCAACACCATCCCCTGGGTGATCTACACCTCGCCGGAGATCGCCTGGGTCGGCCAGACCGAGCAGCAGTTGAAGAGCGCCGGCCGCGCCTACAAGGCCGGCACCTTCCCGTTCGCCGCCAACGGCCGCGCGCGGGCGCTCGGCGACACCACCGGCCTGGTCAAGTTCCTGGCGGACGCGGCCACCGACGAGATCCTCGGCGTGCACATGATCGGCCCGATGGTCTCCGAGCTGATCGCCGAGGCGGTGGTGGCGATGGCGTTCCGCGCCAGCAGCGAGGACATCGCCCGCATCTGCCACGCCCACCCGTCGCTGTCGGAGGCGACCAAGGAAGCGGCGCTGGCGGTCGACAAGCGGACGCTGAACCTCTGAGCCGGCCGCGGCGGCGCGCCGCGGATCGTCGATCGCCGGACGTGACCAGCGAAGAACCTCGGCCGCCCAGTGTCATTGCCGCGGAAGCGGGAATCCAGCGGCCCGCGCGAGCATGGGTCCCCGCTTGCGCGGGGACGACACGGCATCTGCAGGCCGTTTGTCGAAGATGCTGGGCATCGTCGCTGATCACGACGCCGGATGACCTTTCGCGCTCACCTCGACGAGCTGCTCGCGGCGCGCGGCTACACGCTCGACGGGGCGCAGAGCCGCGCCGCCGAGCGGCTGGCCCGGCTGCAGGAGGACTGGGCGAACTACAAGCACGCGCGGCGCAACGCGCTGCTGAAACTGGTGGCGCGGCCCGAGATCCCGCGCGGCGTCTACCTGTGGGGGGCGGTCGGCCGCGGCAAGAGCTTCCTGATGGACTGCTTCTTCTCGTCGGTGCCGCTGATCCGCAAGACACGCATCCATTTTCACGAGTTCATGCGCGGCGTGCACCGCGAGCTCGACGACGTCAAGGGAATGGCCGATCCGCTCGACGAGGTGGCGCGCCGCGTCGCGCAGCGCGCCCGGCTGGTCTGCTTCGACGAGTTCCACGTCTCCGACATCGCCGACGCGATGATCCTGCACCGGCTGCTGGCGAAGCTGTTCGAGCTGCGCGTCGGTTTCGTGATGACCTCGAACTACGCGCCGCAGGACCTGTATCCGGACGGCCTGCACCGCGACCGGCTGCTGCCGGCGATCGCGCTGCTGCAGGCGAAACTCGACGTGGTTCACGTCGACGGCGGCCTCGACTACCGGCGGCGGGCGATGGAGCAGATCGAGGCCTACCTGCAGCCGGCCGGGCCAGCGGCCGACGCGCGGCTCGAGGCCGCCTTCGCCCAGGTGGCCGAGGCCGAGGACGACGACCCGCTGCTCGAGATCGAGTCGCGCCGCATCCGCGCCCGCCGCCGGGCCGGCGGCGCGGTCTGGTTCGGCTTCGACGTGCTCTGCGGCGGGCCGCGCTCGCAGAACGACTACCTGGAGATCGCCCGGCAGTTCCACACCGTGCTGCTGTCCGACGTGCCGCGCATGTCGGCCGGCCAGGCCGCCGAGGCGCGCCGTTTCACCTGGCTGGTCGACGTCCTCTACGATCACCGCGTGAAGCTGATCGTTTCCGCCGAGGTCGAGCCGGAGGCGCTGTACACCAGCGGCGCGCTGGTCGGCGAGTTCCAGCGCACCGCATCGCGGCTTGCCGAGATGCAGACGCGTGCCTACCTGGAGGCGCCTCGCCGCAATGTCGTCGCCTTGTAGCCGGTGGGTGCGGTCGCCTGTGGCGGCGGCGATGATGCTGTTCGCCGCGGCCGTGGCGGCGCAGGATGCGCCGGCCAGCCGCGGCGAGGCGCAGGCGGTGATCGAGCGGGCGCGCGGCGAGGCGGCCGAGATCGAGCGACGCTATGAGCAGGCGCAGCGCGAGTGCGCGGGCCGCGTGCTGGTCAATCCCTGCCTCGAGCGGGCGCGCAGCGAGCGCGACGAGCAGGTGCGCGCCGTCCGCCAGCGCGAGGTCGCGGCACGCGACACGCTGCGCCGCCTCGACGCCGAGGACAGGGCGGCGGCGCGCAGCCGGCGCGCGGCCGAGCGGGAGGCCGAAGCCGCGGCGGGCGCGGGCGCGGCACCGAAGGTCGGGCAGCAGCCCGCGGCCGGCAAGGCGCCGGCCGAACGCGGGCGCGTGCCTGCGCCGCCGCGCGAAGCCGACGACAAGCAGCAGCAGGCGGCGGCGCGCAAGGCCGAGGCCGAGCGTCGCGCGGCGGAACTCGCCGCCGAGCAGGCGCAGCGGGCGGCGGAGCGGCAGGCCAGGGCGGCGCAGGCGCCGGCCGAGATCGAGCGCTACGAGGAGCGGCAGCGGGCCGCAGCGGCGCGCGCCGAGGAGAAGGCGCGCATCGCCGAGGAGAACCGCAAGCGTCGGGAAAGGCGCGCCGAGGAGCGCGCCGCGGCGAAGGCGAAGACGCCGGCCGACGGCAGCGGCGGCAAGTAGTCCGGGATCCCGGGCTGCGAGGCGAGGCGGCCGACGCTACTGCGGCGGCTCGAGCTTGACGATCGCCAGCGACAGGTTGTCGCCGGCGCCGCGGGCGCGCTGCCGCGCCAGGCTCACCAGTTCGTTGCTCGCCTCGCGCGGGTTGAGGTTGGCCAGCGTCTCGCCGAGCTCGTCGTCGCCGAAGTACGACCACAGGCCGTCGCTGCACAGCAGGAAGGAGTCGCCGCTGCGCAGGTCGTCGGTGTCCTCGATCAGCAGGTCCGGCCGGCGCGCCAGGCCGAGCGAACTGACCAGCATGTGCTTGTACCGGCGCTCGGCCTCGAGCGCCTGCTCCGCGCGCCCCTGCGCCCGCAGGTACGACGCGTAGGTGTGGTCCTCGGTGCGGTGCATCAAGCGGCAGTCGCGAAAGTGATAGAGCCGGCTGTCGCCGGCATGCGCCCAGGCCGCGCAGTCGCTGCGCACCAGCAGGGCGACGAAAGTGGCGTGCGGCTCCTTCTCGCTGGACAACGCCGACAGCCGGATCACCGTGTGCGCCTCCTCGGCCATCGCCTTGAGCAGCCCGGTCGGGCTGCCGGCGTCGTCCTCGCCGAGGTCGCGGTAGACGTGCGTCACGGTGGCGATCACCTGGTCGGCGGCCATCCGTCCGCCGGTCCGCCCGCCCATGCCGTCGCTGACCACCGCCAGCACGCTGTTCGGATGGCGCGGGCTGGTCAGCACCGCCACCCGGTCCTGCTGGTCGGGGCGGTCGCCGATGTGCTCGGCCGTGCAGGCGGTTACCTTGAAACGGGGCATGAACCAGTGGTGTCGTCGGGCCGGAAAAGTCTATTTCACGGCATCGCGCCTGTGCGCGGCTGCGGCTGGCTGCTAGGATTAATCCGCACGGGGGACACGCGACGAGCCATGGAAATGGATCAGATCAAGCAACGCATCATCGAACTGCAGATCGAGCATCGCGATCTCGACGAAGCGATCGACCGCCTGGCCGGCACACCCGGCCTCGACGAAGTGCGGCTGCGCCGGCTGAAGAAGCGAAAGCTGCAGATCAAGGACTCGATCGCGCTGCTGCAGATGCGGCTGGTGCCCGACGTTCCCGCGTGAGCGGGCTGGCGCCGGCAACCGCCACGCAAGACAATCCCGCGCCTGTGCTGCTCAGGCGGCGCAGGATCGCCGCCGCGTTCGCCGGCAGCGGCGAACTGGCCGCGGCGGTCGACGGCTTCACGCCGCGCGCCGCGCAGCAGGAAATGGCGCTGGCGGTGTTCGACACGATCGTCGAGCGCGGCACGCTGATCGTCGAGGCCGGCACTGGCACCGGCAAGACCTTCGCCTATCTCGTGCCGGCGCTGCTCGCCGGCGGCAAGGTGCTGATATCGACCGGCACCAAGACCCTGCAGGACCAGGTCTATGCCAAGGACCTCGGCACGCTGATCAGGGCGCTCGGCCTGTCAGTCGACGCCGCGCTGCTGAAGGGCCGGCAGAACTACCTGTGCCTGCAGCGGCTGGCGCGCGCCGAAGCCGAGGGGCGGCTGCCGTCGCGGCAGGACGCCGAGCACCTGCGCGCGATCGGCCGCTTCGCCCGCCTGACCGCCACCGGCGACCGCGCCGAGCTGGCGGAGGTGCCCGAGTCGGCGCAGATCTGGCCGCTGGTGACCTCCACCCGCGAGAACTGCATCGGCCAGGAGTGCCCGCGCCTGGACGAGTGCTTCGTCTACAAGGCGCGCCGGGCGGCGCAGGCGGCCGACGTGGTGGTCGTCAATCACCACCTGTTCCTCGCCGACCTGGCGCTGCGCGACGACGCGGTGCGCGACTTCCTGCCGGCGGTCGACACGGTGATCCTCGACGAGGCGCATCAGCTGCCGCGCACCGCCGCCGACTTCTTCGGCAGCGGCTGGTCGCTGGCGCAACTGGCCGACCTGGCGCAGGACGCGCGCGCGCTCGGCCTGGCCAAGGCCGCCGGCGGCGCGGCCTGGGTGACGCTGTCGCAGGCGATCGAGTCGGCGGCGCGCAACCTGCGGCTGCTGCTCGCCGAGGCCGGACTGGCCGCCGGCAGCCGGATCGCGCTCGAGCGCTGCCCGGCCAAGCCGACGCTGCGACGCGGCGTGGCCGGCATCGACGACGCGCTTCGCAGCCTGGCGGAGGCGGTCAAGGCCAACGCCGGGCGCGACGTCGAACTCGACGCGCTGGCGCCGCGGCTGGTTGCGCTGCGCGCGGAGATCGGCGCCTGGCTCGCGGCGCTCGATCGGGCCATCGCACCGGCCGACGAGCCGAAGGCCGATGCCGGTGGGCAGGACGGCGACGGGCAGGACGGCGGTGGCCAAGGCGCCGGTGGACGGGACGGCGGCGGGCAGGACGGCGTTGCGCAGGACGCCGGCGAGCAAGACCAGGCGGCACAGCGCGTGCGCTGGGTCGCGCTCACCGCGCACGGCGCGCAGTTCAACGCGACACCGCTGGCGCCCGGCGCGGCCTTCGCGCGCGCCCGCGAGCAGCAGGTGCAGGCGTGGATCCTCACCTCGGCGACGCTGACGCTGGCCGGCTCGTTCGCACCGTTTCTTGCCGACATCGGCCTGCCGCAGGCGCGCACCGAGCGCTGGGACAGCCCGTTCGACTTCCAGCAGCAGGCGCTGCTGTACCTGCCGAAGCCGCTGCCGTCGCCGCTGCGCAGCGACTTTCCGGAGCAGGTGGCCGATGCCGCGTGGCCGGTCATCGCGGCGGCCGGCGGCCGGGCCTTCGTGCTGTGCTCGACGCTGCGCGCGGTCGAGCGGGTCGCCGCGCGATTGCGCAGTTCGATGCAGCGCGACCGGCTGGAACTGCCGCTGCTGGTGCAGGGCGCCAGCACGCGGCGGGCGCTGCTCGACGAGTTCCGCCGCCACGGCAACGCGGTGCTGGTCGGCAGCGTCAGTTTCTGGGAAGGCATCGACGTGCGCGGCGAGGCGCTGTCGCTGGTGGTGATCGACAAGCTGCCGTTCGCGCCGCCGGACGACCCGGTGGTCGAGGCGCGCATCCGCCGGCTGAAGTCGCTCGGCCGCAACCCCTTCCTCGAGTACCAGTTGCCGGAAGCGGTGACGCTGCTCAAGCAGGGCGTCGGCCGGCTGATCCGCGACGAGCGCGATCGCGGCGTGCTGATGATTCTCGACGAGCGTCTGCTCGGCAAACCGTACGGCCGAACCGTTCTCGCCAGCCTGCCGCCCTTCGCCCGCACCCGCGAAGAAGCCGTCGCGTGCGGGTTCTTCGGTGCGCCCGATCAGCGATGAGCCTGCGCGCCCGGCTTCGCGCGCGCTCGGAAAGACACTGGATTCCCGCCTGCGCGGGAATGACGGATCCTTGCCACGACGTCGTCCCGGCGAAGGCCGGGACCCAATTGTCGGCGCCGAGAACTTGGGCCCCGGCCTGCGCCGGGGCGACGCGTCGTCGGCGCCGAGAACTTGGGCCCTGGCCTGCGCCGGGGCGACGACTGATCGGTGCCGAAAACCTGCGCGCCGCCTGCGCCGGGACGACTAAGGCGAGGCGCACGCGCCTGCTGGTTTCCTTCGCCGATCGACTCGGCCGATGACCGACGCCGCTGCTTCTGCTCAGCGTCCCGCGCTGGCCAGGTAGCGGCTGCCGGGGAAGTTGGCTTCGAGCACCCGGCGGGCGTCGTCGCGCAGCTGCGGCAGGCCGAGCCCGTCGTAGGCGAGCATCATGATCGACAGCGCTTCCTCGGCGGCCGGCGTCCCCGCGAAGTCGCGCACGGCGAGCTGCGCGCGCTGCGCCGCCGCCACGAAGGCGCCGCGCTCGAGGTAGAAGCGGGCGATGTTGACTTCGCTCTGCGCCATCGCGGTGACCAGGTAGTTCATCCGCGCGGAGGCATCGGCGGCGTAGACGCTGTCGGGAAACCGGTTCACCAGCTCGCGATAGATCTCGAACGCGTCGCGCATCGCCTTCGGGTCGCGCCTCGACGGATCGGCGCCGAGCAGATTGCCGAACAGGCCGAGGTCGTCGGTGAAGGTGGCGAGCCCCTTCAGGTAGAAGACGTAGTCGGCGAACGGGTGGTTCGGATTGAGCTTCAGGAAGCGGTCGGCGGCGGAAATGGCCTGCGCCGAATCGCCTTCCTTGTAGAACGCGTAGGCGGTCTCGATCTGCGCCTGCTGCGCGTAGCGGCCGAACGGATAGCGCGCCTCGAGCTTGGCCAGCACTTCCCGGCCGCGCTGCCAGTTGCCGGCCGCCATCTCGCTCTTGGCCTCTGCATATAATTGCTCGGCCGACATCTTCGTCAGCGGGTCCGTCGTCAGCGAACTGCAGGCGGCCAGCAGCGCCAGCGAGGCGGCTGCCACCAGCGTCCGTGCGCGGCGCATCGCGCACCCGACCACGTCCTTTTTCATGCTCCGTCCACCGCTGCGAGTGGCGGCGATTATATCGACCGCTCGATGAGCACCCCGCGCGAGGCCGAGATCGTCGAGACCGACGTGACCGACGAGTCCGACGACCTCGGCGCCGGCGAGGCACCGCTGAGCCTGCTGGCGCCGAATTCGGCGGCCGGCGAGCGGCTCGACAAGGCGCTCGCCGCGCTGCTGCCCGACATCTCGCGCAGCCGCCTGCAGCAGTGGATCGAGTGCGGCGCCGTGCGCGTCGACGGCGTTGCTGCGCGCATCCGCCAGGCGCTTGCCGGCGGCGAGCGGATCGACATCGTGCCGCCGCCGTCGCCGGCGCAACTGGCGATGCGGCCGGAGCCGATCGCGCTCGACGTCGTCTACGAAGACCGGCACATCGCCGTGCTCGCCAAGCCGCCGGGCCTGGTGGTGCATCCGGCCGCCGGCAACTGGTCGGGCACGCTTGCCAACGGCCTGCTGGCGCGCTTCGCGCAGACCGCGGCGCTGCCGCGCGCCGGCATCGTGCACCGGCTCGACGCCGACACATCGGGCCTGATGGTCGTGGCGCTCACCCTGCAGGCGCAGACCGACCTGGTGCGCCAGTTGCAGGCGCGCACGGTGACGCGCGAGTACTGGGCGATCGTCGCCGGCGCCGCGCCGAAGGCGGCGACCATCGAGGCTGCGCTGGCGCGCGATCCGCGCAATCCGCTGCGCTTCGCGGTGAGCCGCTCGGCGCGCGCCAGGCCGGCGCGCACCCATCTGCGCTGCGTGCAGACCGTCGGCAGCGGCCGCGCCGCGCTGTCGTGGGTGGTCTGCCGGCTCGACACCGGTCGCACCCACCAGATCCGCGTGCACCTCGAATCGATCGGCCACCCGCTGGTCGGCGATCCCGTCTACCGCCGCGGCCGGCCGGGTGCCGCGCGGCCGCGCCGGCAGCGCAACGCGGCGTGCCAGCAGCGGAACGTGGCGTGCCAGCAGCAGAACGCGGCGTGCCAGCAGCAGAACGCGGCGCGCCGGCAGCGGGAAGCGGCGTGGCGGCGGCGGGAAGCGGCGTGGCGGCGGCGGAAAGCGGCGTGGCGGCATGGCAGTCGTTTCCGCGCCAGGCGCTGCATGCCTGCCGCCTGTCGCTGGTTCACCCGGCGCTGCGCACGACGATGACCTGGTTCCGCGCGCCGCCGGCCGACATGCGCTCGCTGATGCGTGACTGCGGCTTCGCCGGCGGCGATGCGCCGGTCGAGGCATTCGGAGTCGGTTAGCGACGATGCGCGGCAACGATAAGCATCTCTGGTGGGTGTCATCCCCGCGAAAGCGGGGATCCACGGGCGTAACGAAGACGCAATGGATTCCCGCTTGCGCGGGAATGACACACAGGTGCCGGACGCTGCTCGCGGCCCCGCAAATTGGATCCCGGTCTGCGCTTCGCGCAACCGGGATGACGACTATCGCCCGGGCCTGCGCCGGGAGGACGACTGTCGCGCGGGTCTGCGCTGGGAGGATGACTACCGGGCGGGCCTGCGCTGGGATGACGACTATCGCGCAGGCCTGCGCCGGGAGGACGACGTGTCGCTCGGGCCTGCGCCGGTACGACGCACCGTCGCCCCGGCGAAGGCCGGGGCCCAATTTCTCGGCCTCGCGCGGCAACGACAAACATCTCTGGTGGGTGTCGTCCCCGCGAAAGCGGGGATCCACGGGCGTAACGAAGACGCAATGGATTCCCGCTTGCGCGGGAATGACACACAGGTGCCGGACGCCGCTCGCGGCCCCGCAAATTGGATCCCGGTCTGCGCTTCGCGCAACCGGGATGACGACGGAGCAGGCATATCAGTGTCGTTCCCGCGCAGGCGGGAATCTAGCCGAGGGAGTGTGTCGTTCCCGCGCAGGCGGGAACCCAGTGTCTTTGCAGCGAACGCCACTGGATCCCCGCTTTCGCGGGGATGACACCAATACGAAACCGCTGGAACTCCGCTTCGCTGCGGATGACACCGCTGCGAGGCCGTTGCGACTCGGGTTCACTGGGGATGACACCGCTGCGTGGCCGTTGCGACTCGGGTTCGCTGCGGATGACACCGCTGCGTGGCGGCTGGAACGCGGCTTCGGCGAATATCGCGCTGGTGCGCCTGAACCGCGGTTCGCCGCTCGCCGGGCGCTCGCATGACCGACGTCGGCCTGCATCCGCAGTGGATCGTGCCGCAGTGGCCGGCGCCGCCGGTAGTTCGGGCGCTGATCACCACGCGCGCCGGCGGCTTCTCGACGGGGGCTTTCGGTGCGGGCGAGGGCGGCGGACTGAACCTCGGACTGAAGAGCGGCGACGCCGTCGAGACGGTGCAGGCCAACCGCGCCCGGCTGCGCGCCGTGCTGCCCGCGGCGCCGCACTGGCTGCAGCAGGTGCATGGCGCCGCAGTTGCCGACATCGACGCCACCAGCCACGCCGACGTCGACGCCACCAATCACGCTGACAACCACGACAGCAACCACGCCGACAACCACGGCGACAACCACGCCAGCAACCACGCCAACAACCACACCAGCAACCACACCAGCAACCACGCCGACATCCACGCCGACGCGGTACCCACGCCGGCCGACGCCGCCATCTCGCTGCGGCCGCGGCGCGTCTGCGTGGTGTCGATCGCCGACTGCCTGCCGGTGTTCTTCGCCGATCGGCAGGGCCGGGCGGTCGGCGTCGCCCATGCCGGCTGGCGCGGGCTGGCGGCCGGCATCCTGCAGAACACCGCCATCGCGCTGCGCGAGCGACTCGGCGAGGCCGATGCGTCGCTGCTCGCCTACCTCGGGCCGGCGATCGGCCCGTCCGCCTTCGAAGTCGGGCCGGACGTCCTCGCGGCGATGCGCGAGCGGCTGCCGCAGGCCGATGCCGCGTTCCGGCCGCGGCACGGCACTAAGGGCAAGTACCTGTGCGACCTGTTCGCGCTGGCGCGGCAGGCGCTGGCGCAGGTCGCCGTCACCGACGTCTACGGCGGCGGCGACTGCACCTACAGCGACCCGCGGCGCTTCTACAGCTATCGGCGCGACGGCGTCACCGGGCGCCACGCGGCGCTGATCTGGATCGAGCGGTAGTGTCCGGGCAGGGCGCGCGTCGGCGCGAGGCCTCTCGTTTGACACTCGGCAGGCGGCCTGTGGACAATGCCCGGCGAGCGGCAGTCGGGACGGAGAGCGCGAGCGCGTAGTCGCGGCCTTCGGTCGATCACCCGGAAACGAGCGCAAGAGGGCACCCATGGCAGGGCGGGCAGGCAAGGGCGCAACGCGTCCGGCGAAAGCGGGCGGCGGCAGCACGGCGGCCGCGAAGTCCACGGCGCCGGCGAAGGCGGGACGCAGCAGCACACCGGCCGCGAAGTCTGCGGCGCCGGCGAAAGTGGGCAGCGGCAGCACGGCAGCCGCGAAAGCCGTGCCGCCGGCGAAAGCGGGTAGCCGCAGCGCAAAGATCACCGCAAAGGTCACCGACACCGTGCCGCCAGCAAGAGCCGGCAGCAGCAGCGCAACGACCACCGAGGCCGGGCCGCCGGCCAGTCCGTGGCTGGCGATGTGGACCGGGCTGGCGGAATCGCTGCAGGCAGCGGCGCAGCCCACCGCGCCGCCGCAGTTCGCCGTCGACACGAAGCGGGTGACCGACCTGCAGCGGCACTACGTCGAGCAGCTGTCGGGGCTGTGGCGCGACTTCTTCGAGCATCCGGAAAAAGCCGCCGAGCCGATCAAGGACAACCGCTTCGCCGACCCGGCCTGGCAGGGCAACCCGCTGGCGTCGTTCTACGCCCGCGCCTACCTGCTGAATGCCGACTTCATGAACCGGCTCGCCGACACCGTCGAGACCGACCGCAGGACCAAGCGGCGGGTCAAGTTCGCGGTGTCGCAGTTCGTCGATGCCGCCTCGCCGTCGAACTACCTGGCGCTGAACCCCAAGGCGCAGAAGACGCTGATCGAAAGCGGCGGCGAGAGCCTGAAGGCCGGCGCCAGCCAACCTGCTCGGCGACCTGCAGAAGGGCAAGATCTCGCAGAGCGACGAGTCGGCCTTCGAGATCGGCCGCAACGTCGCCACCAGCGAAGGCATGGTGGTCTACGAGAACCGCCTGTTCCAGCTGATCCAGTACAAGCCGCTGACGCCGAAGGTGCGTGCGCGGCCGTTCCTGTTCGTGCCGCCGTCGATCAACAAGTTCTACATCCTCGACCTGCAGCCCGAGAACTCGATGGTCCGCTACGCGGTCGAGCAGGGCAACACGGTGTTCCTGATGTCGTGGAAGAACCCCAAGGAGCCCGAGCGGCACGTCGCCTGGGACGACTACCTGGAGCACGGCCCGATCGAGGCGATCCACGTGGTGCAGAGGAGATCACCGGCAGCCGGCAGCTGAACGTGCTCGGCTTCTGCGTCGGCGGCACCATCCTGGCCAGCGCACTGGCGGTGATGTACGCGCGCGGCGAGGACCCGGTCACCAGCCTGACGATGATGACCTCGCTGCTCGACTTCGAGGACGCCGGCTTGCTCGAGGTGTTCATCGACGAGGCGCACGTGCGGATGCGCGAGCGGCAGTACGGCAAGGGCGGGCTGATGCCGGGCAAGGACCTCGCCAACACCTTCTCCAGCCTGCGGCCAAACGACCTGGTGTGGAACTACGTCGTCAGCAACTACCTCGAGGGCAAGCAGCCGCCGGCGTTCGACCTGCTGTACTGGAACGGCGACGGCACCAACCTGCCCGGCCCGATGTACTGCTGGTACCTGCGCAACCTGTACCTGGAGAACAAGCTGCGCGTGCCCAACGCGCTGAAGTGCTGCGGCCAGCCGGTCGACCTCGGCCGCATCCAGGTGCCCACCTACGTCTTCGCGGCGGTCGAGGACCACATCGTGCCGTGGAAGGCCGCCTACGCGTCGGCGCGGTTGATCCCGGGCGACAAAAAGCACGGCACGCGCTACGTGCTCGGCGCCAGCGGCCACATCGCCGGCTCGATCAATCCGCCGTCGAAGAACCGGCGCAGCTACTGGGTCCCCGGCGACCGGTCGCTGCCGGCG
The DNA here is from genome assembly GCA_016716275.1 of Burkholderiales bacterium. Classification (GTDB taxonomy): domain Bacteria; phylum Pseudomonadota; class Gammaproteobacteria; order Burkholderiales; family Burkholderiaceae_F; genus JADJWR01. Next base: position 748,080 of record JADJWR010000003.1, read on the forward strand.
ACCGCCGACGTCTGGCTGCACGACGCCACCGAGAAGCCGGGCAGCTGGTGGACCGACTGGAACGCCTGGCTCGCGCAGTTCGCCGGCGGCGAGAAAGCGGCGCCGAAAGGCTACGGCAGCGCCAAATACAAGCCGATCGAACCCGCGCCGGGCCGCTACGTCAAAGAGAAGGCCTAGGGCGCAGCGAATGACATGCCTCTATCCGCGTAGTCCCCGCGCAAGCGGGAATGACACCCGCCCTGGGTCGGTGTCATCCCCGCGAAAGCGGGGATCCACGGCGGTGCGACGACAAGGACTGGATTCCCGCCTGCGCGGGAATGACATGCCCTTGGTGGGTGTCATCCCCGCGAAGCGGGGATCCATGGCGGCGCATCGACAAGGACTGGATTCCCGCTTGCGCGGGAATGACACATGCCCTTGGTGGGTGTCATCCCCGCGAAAGCGGGGATCCACGGCGGCGCACCGACAAGGACTGGATTCCCGCCTGCGCGGGAATGACACACTACGACCCGCCTGCGCAGGACTGACGCGCACCCAGCCGGTGTCATCCCCGCGAAAGCATGGATTCACGGCGGCGCGACGACAAGGACTGGATTCCCGCCTGCGCGGGAATGACACGCCGCGACCCGCCTGCGCAGGACTGGCGCGCAGCCAGCCAGTGTCATCCCCGCGCAAGCGGGGATCCACGGCGGTGCACCGACAAAAACTGGATTCCCGCTTGCGAGGGGACTGCACATCAGCGTTCGGGAACCGTTTCCCCGAATCCGCTTCACTTCGTCAGTAGTCAGACCGCTCAAGGAGATGCTATGCAGCAGGCAGTAATCGTTGCCGCCACCAGGACCGCCATCGGCAAGTTCGGCGGTGCACTGGGCTGGAGACGCCGGCGCCGGAACTCGGCGCCATCGTGATCAAGGAACTGCTCAAGCGCGCCCGCCTGGCGCCCGAGCAGGTCGACGAGGTGATCCTCGGTCAGGTGCTCGCCGCCGGCTCGGGCCAGAACCCGGCGCGGCAGGCCGTGATCAAGGCCGGGCTGCCGGTGGCGGTGCCGGCGATGACCATCAACAAGGTCTGCGGCTCGGGGCTGAAGGCAGTGATGCTGGCGGCGCAGGCGATCGCCAACGGCGACGCCGAGGTGGTGATCGCCGGCGGCCAGGAGAACATGAGCGCCGCGCCGCACGTGCTGATGAACTCGCGCGACGGCTTCCGCATGGGCGACGCCAAGATGATCGACAGCATGATCGTCGACGGCCTCTGGGATGTGTACAACAAGTACCACATGGGCATCACCGCCGAGAACGTCGCCAAGCAGTACGGCATCAGCCGCGGCATGCAGGACGAGTTCGCCATCGCCTCGCAGACCAAGGCGATCGCCGCGCAGGACGCCGGCCGCTTCAAGGACGAGATCGTTGCGGTGATGCTGCCGCAGCGCAAGGGTGATCCGCTGGCCTTCGACGCCGACGAGTTCGTCAACCGCAAGACTAACGTCGAGGCGCTCGGCGGCCTGAAACCGGCCTTCGACAAGGAGGGCAGCGTCACCGCCGGCAATGCCTCGGGCATCAACGACGGCGCCGCCGCGGTGGTGGTGATGTCGGAGGCGCGCGCCAAGGCGCTCGGCCTGCAACCGCTGGCGCGGATCAAGGCCTTCGCCTCGAGCGGCGTCGACCCGAAGATCATGGGCATGGGCCCGGTGCCGGCGTCGCGCCGGGCGCTGGAGCAGGCCGGCTGGGAGGCGGCGGATCTGGATCTCATGGAAATCAACGAGGCGTTCGCCGCGCAGGCCTGCGCGGTCAACAAGGAGATGGGCTGGGACACCGCGAAGATCAACGTCAACGGCGGCGCCATCGCGCTGGGGCACCCGATCGGCGCCAGCGGCTGCCGGATCCTGGTCACCCTGCTGCACGAAATGCAGAAACGCGACGCCAGAAAGGGCATCGCGTCGCTGTGCATCGGCGGCGGCATGGGCGTGGCGCTGGCGGTCGAGCGGTAAAGGAACAAACGCAGGCGGCGGCGCGCGATCGCGGCGCCGCCGCTGCGGCATCACCGGCTGGACAATTCAACGAGAGACAACCAAGGAGACAAAGATGGCAAGAGTCGCATACGTCACCGGCGGCATGGGCGGCATCGGCACCTCGATCTGCCAGCGCCTGAACAAGGCCGGCTTCAAGGTGATCGCCGGCTGCGGCCCCACCCGCGATTTCGACAAGTGGCTGGGCGAGCAGAAGCAGGCCGGCTACACCTTCTACGCCTCGGTCGGCAACGTCGCCGACTGGGACTCGACCGTCGAGGCGTTCGCCAAGACCAAGGCCGAGCACGGCCCGATCGACGTGCTGGTGAACAACGCCGGCATCACCCGCGACCGCCTGTTCGTCAAGATGACGCGCGAGGAGTGGGACGCGGTGATCAGCACCAACCTGACCTCGCTTTTCAACGCCACCAAGCAGGTGGTGCCCGACATGGTCGAGCGGGGCTGGGGGCGGATCATCCAGATCAGCTCGGTCAACGGCGAGAAAGGGCAGGCCGGCCAGACCAACTACTCGGCGGCCAAGGCCGGCATGCACGGCTTCAGCATGGCGCTGGCGCAGGAACTGGCCGCCAAGGGCGTCACCGTGAACACGGTGAGCCCGGGCTACATCGGCACCGAGATGGTCAAGGCGATCAAGCCGGCGATCCTGGAGAAGATCGTCGAGATGATCCCGGTCAAGCGCCTCGGCACGCCCGACGAGATCGGCTCGATCGTCACCTGGCTCGCCAGCGAAGACGCCGGCTTCACCACCGGCGCCGACTTCAGCTGCAACGGCGGGCTGCACATGGGCTGATGCCCGCGTCGAAGGCCACGGCGGCTGCCGGGACACGACGCAGGAGGCGCACTGGTGTGGTCTCCGCCGAAGCGGGGACCCAACAACAGACCCGTAGCGGCCGCGCACGAGTACCTTGATCCGATTCGTCCACCGGTTGGTGAAGCGATACGAGTGCCGCGCCTGCGCGGCGTCGAAGAGCGCCACCGTGCAGGCAAGCGCTGAATTCGCGCAGATGCGCAGATCCAGCGTCTCGACCGCGCGTCGCATTGCATTGACCCGGATCACCGTAACAGCTCGCACAGCGCGTCCGTGCATTCGGCACCGGCTAGAAGCGGTCAGCGGTTCCTCGTGCCCGCCTTCGCTATGGACGCTCTCGGTCCATCGCGCTGCGCCAGCCCTCGGCCTTTAGGTTGGCGGTGTATCGCGATCTTTTCGCCGGACGCAATGCGGTTCTGTGGAACACGGCCGCGGTGCTGTCGGACTTGATCGGCAAGCCGATCTCCATGCGGACCGAGAGCAACTACAGTCGGGAGCAGTACGACGTCGTGCTGTTGCGAGCGGGCGCGGCGCTCGACTTTGGCGGCTGGCCGGCCGTCCGAAAGCATTAGTAGGTGACGCCGATTTGCGTGACTGCGTGAGCTAACTAGGATCGCCCCTCAACGGCTTGGCGAGGCCGTTTCCGAGGGCTTGTCGCTGGAGGGCGACAGGATCGACCACCGGTCGGCGGCAAGCCGCTGTTGATCCCCCGCCGCACGTCAGGAGCCCTCGCATCGATAGCTTCTCGCCCGACCCGTAGCGACTACAGGTTATTGAAAGGAGCATCGATGTCTCAGCATCTCAGGTACCTCAAACGCGGCCGACTCGCCGCCGCAGCGCTTGGCCTTGTGGCCCTCGCTTCGGCGATGCAGGCCTCTGCATCGGACAGCGTCAGCGTCACCGTCAACGCCACCGTGGTTGGCGTCTGCAAGTTCTTCAACACGACGGCACCGGTGCTCAACATCACCAACACGGGCACGGGCAGCGACATCGATCCGAGCCTCACTGGCGACGCGACCGGCAGCACCGTCGTTGCCTACCGCTGCTCGAACGGCACCACCCCGACGTTCAGCATTCCGTCACCGAGCGTGTCCGTCACCTGCTCAGGCTGCACGGGAACGCCGTCGATGACGGCCACCGTCACCGTGACCGGCGGCGGCGCCGGATCGGGCATGGGCAGCGGCAACGCCAAGGACCTGACGGTCGCCGGCACGATCACCCAGGCAACCTACGTGAACGCCGCCGCAGGCGCGTACACCGGCACGGTTACGGTGAGCGTCACTCCATAAGCAGGGGCGGTCGGCACGTCAAGGCGGAGGCCGCAACCTGCGGCCTTCTTCTTTCTAGGCTGACGCCGCGGGCAATCACCGAGACGCTCCTACGCTGACGCCGGGACGCAGGGCCAGATGAACGCATCCGTTCGGTACCGAACATTTTCCGCCTGCTTCGCCGCGGCGCTGCTCGCCGCCGCAGGCAGCGCGCCGGCGCAGTCGTGCAATTTCCGCAACCCCCTTCCCGGTGGCATCCTGTTCAGTCCCGCGCTCGATCCGTCGTCAGCTATCACGCGAACGGCGACGACCGAAATCCGCGTGCAGTGCACTGGCAATGCATTGCTGGCCTGGTCGTTCACCGGCGCCAACGGCAGTTCGCAATTGCAGATGCAGCACGGCTTGCTGCCTGCGGTCATCCCGTACAGCGTCGAGGCCAGCTTCCGGCGGGGCCCCGTCGGCAACCAGCAGTGGGTGCTGACCGCAACCGTGCTCGGGGCGGCCTACGTCAACGCCCCCGCCGGCACTTACTCCGACCAGCTCACTGCGACAGTGCTGCCCTAGATGCCGAGTTCCTTCTGCTTGCCGACGAACCTCGTGGCGCTCCTCTTGAGCCTGGTGCTGAGCGCGTGGACACCGGTGCTGCTCGCCGGCGAGTTCGCGATAGTTCCCCTGCGCATCGCCCTCGACCGTGCTGCCCGGTCGGCCGAGGTCACCGTTCGCAACGATGACAAGGTGCCTCTGCGGATGCAGGTCGAAGCGATGGCCTGGAGCCAGGATGCCGAAGGCAAGGATCGCTACGAGCCCACCGACGGACTCATCTTCTTTCCGCGGTTGATGGAGATTCCGCCCGGCGAATCGCGCATCGTGCGGATCGGCGTTCGGGCGGCGCCGGTCAGCCGCGAAGAGACCTACCGCCTGTTCATCGAGCAGCTGCCTGCGTCGGGCCAGGCCGTGCCACCGCGAGGCGCCAGCCTGCTGGTTCTGCTCCGCGTCGGCGTACCGGTGTTCGTCGCACCCGTGCAGAGCGAACGTCGCGGGCAGATCTCGCACCTCGAGATGAAGGGCGGCCAGGCGCTGATCACGGTCGCCAACGTCGGCAACGTGCATTTCGTTGCCGATCGGGTCGAACTGGCCGCGCTGTCGCACGACGGTACCCGGTTGCACGCCCGGCAATACCCGGAGCGGTACTTCCTCGCCGGCGCCGCCAAGCCGCTGACGGCGGCGATTCCGCGCGAGCTTTGCCCGCAGGTCGCCGCGCTGGAAGCGGTCGTGGTCGGTGACGACGTGGAACTGAGGCGGAAGATCGATGTCGGGCCGGGCGCCTGCAACTAGCAGCGCCGTCGGGCAGGCATCGCCGGCCTCCTCCTTTCCGTCGCCGTCTGGCCCACGGCACAGGCATCCGCCGCCGAATCCGCCCCTTCGGCCGGGGCAACCATCGCCGCGGCCCCCGCTGGCGCAGCGGTGCCGCTCGGAGCTCCCTTCGAGCGGATCATTGCGCGTGTCCTCGTCAATGCGATGAGCCACGGCGATCTCCCGGTGCTGCGCGACGCAGAGGGCTTCTTCGTTGCCGCGGGCGAGTTCGCGCAGTGGGGCCTCGCCGTGGCGGCGCCATCGCCCGTCGCGGTCGACGGCGAACCGTACGTTGCGCTGTCCGGCGTGCAGGGGTTGGAGGTGCAATTCGACGCCAAGACTGTGACGCTGCACCTGCAGGTCGCAGCGGCGGCCTGCCGGGCACGACGATCGACCTGCTGCCGGAAGCGCCGCGGCGGCGTGATTCAACCGGCCGACACCAGCGTCTTCCTCAACTACGGCTTCAACGCCACCGGCGACGAGTCCTTCGCCGACCGGCGCTACCAAGCAGGCCGCCGAACTCGGCGCACGCCATGGCAACTGGCTCCTCTACGGGGAGCGTCGACTACCAGTAGGGGCGAGGCGCGCGCGCGCGCTGACCCGGCTGCTAACCAATGCGCAGTACGAGGACCGCCCCAACCTGCGGCGGATGACCGTCGGCGACTTCTTCACCGCCGGCTTCGACCTGTCGACCTCGGTCCCGATGGGAGGCCTGAGCCTCATCAGGGACTACTCGATGGATCCCTACTTCATCCAGTACCCGACGGCGGCCTTCCGCACCGAGGTCGCCTTTCCGTCGACGGTCCAGGTGAAGGTGGACGGCAACATTGTCGATCAGCGGCAGGTGCAGGCGGGGCCCGTCGACATCCGCAACATCACCGGTGTGACCGGCGCCCAGAACGTGTCGGTGGTGATCCGCGACCCCTTCGGCCGCGAGCAGGTGCTGCAGCAGCCTTTCTTCTTCGCCACCAACGTAGGCCTCGCCGAGGGGCTGCAAGAGTACAGCTACAACGTGGGCCTGCTGCGGCGCGGCTACGGCATCGAAAGCAACGATTACGACGACCTGGCGCTGGCGGTGTATCACCGTTACGCCTTCACCAACCGGTTGACCCTCGGTCTGCGCGGGCAGGCGACACGGGACCTGTATAACGTCGTCCCGTTTGGCACCTACGAGCTGCCACGCCTCGGAGTCATTGCCGCCGGCGCGCCCTTTGGCGGCCGCGCCGGACGTCTGGGATACGCGGCGAGCGCGGCGCACTCCTACACTGCGCACCGCTTCTCGTTCAACATCGGGGCGCGCCACTCGCGCGACTTCGGCCAGCTGGCGGACCTCACCTCGTCGTACCGCCAGCGCAACGCCCAGTACGCCTCGACGTCGGTGTACTGGCTTTGGGCGGGAACCCTGGCCGTCGCATACAGCGGGTTCGACACTTACGACGGCACGCAGAGCAAGGTCGTCAACCTTTCCTATACGCTGGGAACCTCAGCGGGCGCGGCCTGGTCTCCGCCACCTACCTGCGGACGCTGGAGCCCGCGACGGGCTGGGCCGCGATGCTGTCCTTCCGCTACTACTTCGACCGACTGACGTCGACCGTCGCGGCGGTCGGCGCCGGCCGCAACACCAACACGCAGTCGGTGTCCATGCAGCGGTCGATCCCCCAGGGCCAGGGAATCGGCTACGACGTAACGGCGGGCCGGGTGGGCGGCGACGCCGGCAGCGGCGCGTTCGGCCGCGGCTTCGTCCAGCTCAATGCCTCACATGCGGAGGTCGGCGCCGAGTACGCGCGCAGCAGCCGCGACGGCGCGCCGGGCTACTCGCGCGCCTTCGTCGCGGGCAGTATCGGCGCCGTCGGCGGCTCGGTGTTCGCGGCCCGGCCGGTGCTCGACAGCTTCGCGGTGATCCGCATTCCCGAACTGGCCGACGTACCGGTTTACACCAACGGCTGGTATGCGGGCCGGACCAACGCCGCAGGCGAGGTCGTGGCGAGCAACCTCTCCTCCTACTACGACAACTTCATCAGCTTCGGAGCCCGCGACCTGTCGATGGACTACGTGTTCGCGACTTCACACACTGTGATCTCGCCGCCGCGCCGCAGCGGCACGCTGGTCAACTTCGAGGTGCGCCGGATACGAGCCGTCTTCGGCGTGCTCGTCGGGCGGAAGAACGGGACGACGGTGCCGCTGGAATTCCGCGAACTGACGCTCACGCGCGGCGTCGAAGTCGTCAAAGGATTCACGACGCGCCGCGGCGAGTTCTACCTCGAGGGCGTGGAGCCAGGCGAGTACATGCTACAAGTGAACAACGGTGCGCCGTGTAGCGCGCGCATCGTCGTGCCCGCCGACGCCGGCGCGATGGCCGACGTGGGCACCCAAACCTGCGCGCGAGCCGTCGACTAACGTGGAATTAACTGACCGCATGACAACCGGCTGACGTACCAGTCTGGCTGAGGCGAACCCAATGCGATAATGATATTTGTTGATGCGAGTTTCGTCCGCCTGGGCAGAGGGTTGAACGCGCCGCCGACGCGATGATCCAACCCTCGAAGACAATATAGATCCGATGTCGTTTTCGTTCTCGGCGGTCAACGCCGGGCTGGTGCTGCTCGCACCGGTCGTCTCCGGTTTCCTGTCGCTGGCGCTGATCAGGCCGGCGCGTCACTTTGGCCTGCTCGATCATCCGGCGGGCCGCAAGGCGCACGAGCAGGTCACGCCGCTGGTGGGCGGGTTGGGAATCTTTCTTGCGTTCGTCGGGCTGAACGCGGCAATAGGTAGCGTGCCGGGCCAGAGCCTGAGTCTGCTGGCGGCCATGTTGGTGACCGTCGTGATCGGCGTGCTGGACGACGCGCACGAGATCGGCTACCGGTCGAAGTTCTTCGCCCAGCTCGCGGCGGCGCTGATCCTGGTGTCCGGCACGACGGTGCACATGACGCATTTCGGCAACCTGCTTGGCCTCGGCCCAATCGAACTGGGCAAATGGACAGTGCTGGTGACGGTCATGTCGATCGTCGGCGTGATGAATGCGACCAACATGATCGACGGCGCGGACGGCCTGGCCGGCTCGGCGCTGTTGCCCCCGGTTCTGGCGTATGCGCTGGTGGCAGCCTCGGGCGGGCAAGGCCGGGTGTCCTCCGAGTTACTTCTTCTGGGGTGGCGTGACCGCGGGTTTTCTGGTCTTCAATCTGCGCACCCCTGGCTGTCGCGCGCGCTGGTCTTCCTGGGGGACGCGGGCGGGTTGCTGCTGGGCCTTTTGTTGGCCTGGTACTCGATGGTCCTGTCGGGACGGCCGGGCGCACCGCTCAGCCCGATCGAGGCGGTGTGGATCATGGGGGTGCCGTTGCTGGACATGGGCAGCGTTATGTTGCTGCGGATATCGCAGCGCAGGAGCCCGTTCTTCGGCGATCGCCAGCACATGCACTACGTGCTGCTGGACGGCGGTTATTCGGTGAACCAGGTGGTAGCGATGATGGCCACCGCATCGGCGACCTTGGGTCTGGCGACTTTGGTGGCGCGCGAGTTGGCGGTGCCTGAAGTGGCTCTGTTCGCCGCTTTTCTCGCCCTGTGGGGTGGCTGGCTGGTGGCGTTGGCGCGGCCCAAGCAGACACTGCGGCTGCTGAAAAAGGCGATTGCCCCGGCAAGTGGGGCGCTTGCCTCCGAAGAGGCCTGATCTGCAAGTGGGCAGCGGGCCGGCGCGGGCGCGGCGAAGGGGACGGAGCGGGGCCAAGGGCTTGGTCGGCTTGGCCCGCATGCGATGCGGGCGGGCCTGCTTATGCGGTGAAAGGGCATGCCGCCCGGCAAGGCGGCGTGCTCCGCGCCGGCGAGCGTCTTCCTCTTGAAGTCGGCCGGTTGCCGACGGCAGCAGCGCTCGGTCGGGGCGCGCCCGGGTACGGGATGAACCCCTTGAATTGGCTACAATTTGCTGCAGGTGCGCATCTGGCCCGGTGGCAATCGCGGCGCCGCAGCACGCACCGCCGACAAATCGATGGAGACCTGCAGATGGCTGCTGTGCGCCTGATCAAGAAGTATCCGAACCGCCGTCTGTACGACACCCAGACGAGCAGCTACATCACGCTGGCGGACGTCAAGCAGCTGGTGCTCGACCAGGAGGAGTTCAAGGTCGTCGATGCCAAGAGCAGCGACGACCTGACGCGGCAGATCCTGATGCAGATCATCCTCGAGGAGGAGCAGGAAGGGCAGCCGATGTTCACGCCGCCGGTGCTGTCGCAGATCATCCGCAGCTACGGCAACGCGATGCAGGGCATGATGGGCTCGTACCTGGAAAAGAACGTGCAGGCGTTCGTCGACATCCAGAACAAGCTGCAGGAGCAGAGCAAGGCCTTCTACGACAGCAACAAGGTCGGCCCGGAGATGTGGACCCAGTTCGTCAACATGCAGGGACCGATGCTGCAGTCGATGATGTCCAGCTACATCGAGCAGTCGAAGGACCTTTTCATGCAGATGCAGGAGAACATGAGCAAGCAAGCCCGCTCCATGTTCACCGGCTTCCAGTTCCCGGCCGAGAAGAAGTGAGCGGCGGGGGCGGTTGCGCGCGCACACTGCGCCTGCCGCAATCTGTGTCATTCCCGCGCAAGCGGGAATCCACGGTGTCTTGAGCGAACGACACTGGATCCCCGCTTTCGCGGGGATGACACATTTCGAATCCGTGCTTTCGCGGGATGACACCTCAACGCATCGAGCCTTCAACCGGTTCGCGAAATCCGAGAAAGTAGCCTTGCGGCGTAGCGGCTCGAGCCGGTCGCACCTCACTCCATGAAAGTAGCCTTGCGGCGCAGCGGCTCGAGCCGGTTGCACCTCAGTCCATGAAGACCCCCACTGTCGGCTTCGTCTCGCTCGGCTGCCCGAAGGCGTTGGTCGATTCGGAGCGGATCGTCACGCAGTTGCGCGCCGAGGGCTATGCGATGAGCGGCAGCTACGAAGGCGCCGACCTGGTGGTGGTCAACACCTGCGGCTTCATCGACGCGGCGGTGCAGGAATCGCTGGAGGCGATCGGCGAGGCGCTGGCCGAGAACGGCCGGGTGATCGTCACCGGCTGCCTCGGCGCGCGCACCGACCACGGCGAGAACCTGGTGGCGAAGGTCCATCCGAAGGTGCTGGCTGTCACCGGCCCGCACGCCGCCGACGAGGTGCTGGCGCATGTGCACGCGCACCTGCCGAAGCCGCACGACCCGTTCATGGACCTGGTGCCGCCGGCCGGCATCAAGCTGACGCCCCGGCACTACGCGTATCTCAAGATCGCCGAGGGCTGCAACCACCGCTGCACCTTCTGCATCATCCCGTCGATGCGCGGCGATCTCGTCTCGCGGCCGATCGGCCAGGTGATGCGCGAGGCGGAGAACCTGGTGAAGCAGGGCGTGCGCGAGATCCTGGTCATCTCGCAGGACACCAGCGCCTACGGCGTCGACGTGCGCTACAAGCTCGACTTCGTCGGCGGGCGGGCGGTGAAGACGAAAATGACCGAGCTGGTCAGCGAACTGGCGAAGCTGGGCGTGTGGGTGCGGCTGCACTACGTCTATCCGTACCCGCACGTCGACGAGGTGATCCCGCTGATGGCCGAGGGCAGGGTGCTGCCGTACCTCGACGTGCCTTTCCAGCACTCGCACCCGCGCGTGCTCAAGGCGATGAAGCGGCCGGCCTCCGGCGAGAGGAACGTCGAGCGGATCCGCGCCTGGCGGGCGGTCTGCCCGGAGCTGACCATCCGCTCGACCTTCATCGCCGGCTTCCCGGGCGAGACCGAGGCCGAGTTCGAGCACCTGCTGGACTTCCTGCGCGAGGCGCAGCTCGACCGCGTCGGCTGCTTTGCCTACTCGCCGGTCGACGGCGCGGCCGCCAACGAGCTGCCGGGACAGCTGCCGGACGAGGTGCGCGAGGAGCGGCGCGCCCGCTTCATGCAGGTGCAGGAAGAGATCTCGGCGCAGCGGCTGGCGCGCAAGGTGGGAACCCGGCAGTGGGTGCTGATCGACGAGGTCGGACCGAAGGGCGCGGTCGGCCGCACGGCCGCCGACGCGCCGGAGATCGACGGCGTGGTGAACGTGCGCACCGGCCGCCGGCGGATTGGCGTGGGCGACTTGGTCGACGTGAAGATCACCGCCGCCGCGGAACACGACCTGCAGGGGACGCTCGCATGAGCGGCGGCTACGTGCTCTATACGGCCAACCGCTCGGGCGCGGCCAGCGTCGAGGTGATGCTGCGGGCGCTCGGGCTGGACTTCGCGCTGAAGGACGCCACGCCTTGGAGCGATCCGCCGGGGCCGTTCTTCGACGAACTGAAGACGGTCAACCCGCTCGGCCAGCTGCCGACGCTGGTGGCGCCCGGCGGCGAGGTGCTGACCGAGAGCGTGGCCGTGCTGTGGACGCTGATGGAGCGGCATCCGAGCGACTGGGTGCCGGCGCCGTCGACGAAGGAGCGCGCCGCCTGCCTGCGCTGGATGCAGTTCGCCTGCTCGACCGTGTATGCAGCGGTCGGCGTGGCCGACTACCCGGCGCGCTGGACCACCTCGCGCGCTCCGGCGGCACGGGCGGCGGTCGAGCGGGCCGCGGTGGCGCGGATGAAGCTCGGCTGGGACATCGTCGCGCGGGCGTTGCCGCAGAAGACGGGCTTCCTGCTCGGGCCGCGGCCGTATGTCTGCGACGTGTATCTCGCAAACCTGTCGCGATGGTGGAAAATGCGCGACTACCTGAAGGTCACTCACCCGAACTTCGCCGCCATGATGCAGCGCGTCGACAAGCTGCCTGTGGTGGCACCCGTCTGGAGCCGTCACTGGTCACGAGAATCGCCCCGCTTCTTTCCGCGGCAACGGCCGCGGCGCTGTTTGCCGCCGCACCGGCCGCCGCGCAGTACTCGGTGAGCATCTATGGCGGCTACCTCGACAGCACCGGGCTCGAGAACGCGACCACCGAGACCGACGCCGACGTCAAGGGTTCCGGCGCCTTCATGCTGGTGCTCGGCACCGACCTCGACGGCTCGCGCGAACTGCAGCTGCAGTTCATGCAGCAGTCGACCACGCTGACGCCCGGCGGCAGCGCCTCTCCGTTCGACCTGACGGTCCGCTACCTGCACGTCGGCGGCACCGCCTTCATCGACCGGCCGATCGGCCATGGCCCCTACGCGGTCGGCGGCATCGGCGCGACCTTCTTCAGCCCGGGCGCGTCCGGCTACGGCTCCGAGACCAAGGCGTCGCTGAATCTCGGTTTCGGCTACTACTGGCCGATCACCGAGAAGGTGGCGCTGCGCGCCGAGGCGCGCGGCTTCTTCACGCTGGTCGACAGCTCGGGCGGCTTCCTCTGCTCGGGCGGCTGCGTGGCGGTGATCAAGGGCGACCTGTTCACCCAGTACGGCGCGATGCTCGGCCTGACGGCGCGTTTCTAGCCGGCGCCGCCGGCTGTCGCGCGATCCGGCCCAAGCAGGCGCCGGGGCGGCGTGCAAGAATTGCCGCTCGCTTCAAACGAGACCGAGGAGACCACCATGCGTGAAGTCGTCGTCGTCAGCGCCGTTCGCACCGCCATCGGGACCTTTGGCGGCAGCCTGAAGGAGATCCCGCCGACCCAGCTCGGCGCGCTGGTGGTCAGGGAAGCGCTGTCGCGCGCCAAGGTCGACGGGGCCGAGGTCGGCCACGTGGTGTTCGGCAACGTGGTGCACACCGAGCCGCGCGACATGTACCTGTCGCGGGTGGCGGCGCTCGACGGCGGGGTCAACGAGGCCACGCCGTGCCTGACGCTGAACCGCCTGTGCGGCAGCGGCCTGCAGGCGATCGTCTCGGCCGCGCAGACGATCATGCTCGGCGATGCGGACATCGCCATCGGCGGCGGCGCCGAGAACATGTCGCGCGCCCCGTACGCGATCCCGGCGGCCCGCTGGGGCCAGCGGATGGGCGACGGCAAGGTGATCGACATGATGGTCGCTGCGCTGCACGACCCGTTCCAGAACATCCACATGGGGGTGACCGCCGAGAACGTCGCCGCGAAGTGGGGCATCACGCGGCAGATGCAGGACGAACTGGCGGTCGAGAGCCACCGTCGCGCCGCGGCCGCGACCAAGGCCGGGCACTTCAAGAGCCAGATCCTGCCGATCACGATCAAGGGCAGGAAGGGCGATACGGTGTTCGACGCCGACGAGCACTTCCGCGACGGCGTCACCATGGACGACATGGCCAAGCTCAAGCCGGTGTTCGTCAAGGAAAACGGCACGGTCACCGCCGGCAACGCCTCCGGCATCAACGACGGCGCCGCCGCCGTGGTGCTGATGGCGCGCGAGGTGGCCGAGAAGCGCGGCATCAAGCCGCTGGCGCGACTGGTCGGCTACGGCCACGCCGGCGTCGATCCGAAGTACATGGGCATCGGCCCGGTGCCGGCGACCGCCAGCGTGATGAAGCGGACCGGCCTGACGGTGGCGCAGATGGACGTGATCGAGGCCAACGAGGCGTTCGCCGCGCAGGCCTGCGCGGTGGCCAAGGACCTCGGCGCCGACGCGAAGAAGATCAACCCGAACGGCAGCGGCATCTCGCTCGGCCACCCGATCGGTGCCACCGGCGCGATCATCACCACCAAGGCGATCTACGAGCTGCAGCGCACCGGCGGCCGCCATGCGCTGGTGACGATGTGCATCGGCGGCGGCCAGGGCATCGCGGCGGTGTTCGAGCGGATGTAGCGGCGCGCTCGCGAGGGCGCTCAGCGATACGGCACACGTCGTCCCGGTTGCGCGAAGCGCAGACCGGAGCCCGGTGTTCCGCCGACCGAAAGGCGCTGGATTCCCGCTTGCGCGGGAATGACACATATCTTGGCCCCCGGGCCCCGGATCAAGTCCGGGGCAGGCTCTATCCCGGCGCGACGAGGGCACGGCATCCTGCGACCATTCTTTCGCGGAGTTGCTGAGCATCGTCGCCAATCGAGACCGAAGGAGGATCGAAAATGAACAAGCTCGTCGCGTTGCTCGTCGCCGCAGTCGCGGCCGGCTACGGGCTGCACGCCGTCGCACAGAGCCGCTTCGACGTTCGGCCGGCGCTGGCGCCGATCGGCACGTCGTCGTCGAACGGCATTTCGTTCGCCTGGTTCTACGACCCGAACGACCGCGCCGTTTACGTCTGCCGCGCCGGCAGCGGCGACACGCTGGAGTGCAAGGCGAAGGCGCAGTTGCCTTGACGGTGGCCACCGCCACGGCGACGCGGCGTCGGCCTCAGTCGTCGAACCAGGCCAGCACGCCGTCGAGCGGGCTGTGGTTCAGCGCCTGCGCCGCCTGCCGGGCAACGACCGGCTTGGCGCGGTAGGCCACCGACAGCCCGGCGAGCCTGAGCATCTGCAGGTCGTTGGCGCCGTCGCCGATGACGATGCTGCGGTCGGTCGGGCAGCCGATTGCGGCGCAGGCATCGCGCACGGCCTGCGCCTTGCCGTCGGCGTCGATGATCTCGCCGCCGCCGGGGCCGGTGACGCGGCCGGTCAGCCGCCCGTCGACCACCTCCAGTTCGTTGGCACGGGTGAAGTCGAAGCCGAGCCGCTGCCCGATCCGGTCGGTGAAGTAGGTGAAGCCGCCGGTCGCCAGCAGCGTCTTCAGGCCGCTCGCCTGGCAGGCGCGGACCAGCGCTTCGGCGCCGGGATTCAGGCGCAGCTTCTCGTCGTACACGCGGCCGAGCAGCGCGGCGTCCGCGCCGGCCAGCATGGCGACGCGCCGGCGCAGGCTCTCCTTGTAGTCGGCGATCTCGCCGCGCATCGCCGCCTCGGTGATCGCCGCCACCTCGCGACCCTTGCCGGCGTAGGCGGCGACCTCGTCGAGGCTCTCGATGTTGATCAGCGTCGAGTCCATGTCGAGCGCCAGCAGGCGGAACTCGGCGAGCTTCAGCCCGCGGGCGACGAAGGCGGCGTCGCACTTCCAGTAGGCGGCAAGCGCCGCGGCGGCCTTGCGCGTGTCGGCATCGTCCTGGATGTCGAGCAGGCGGGCGCTGTTCAGCCGCCGCTGCACGCGTCGGGCAAGGCAGGCGACGCGGAAGGCGTCGACGGCGTCGCTGGGCAGGTCGGCGGACTGAATGACGAGGTCCATGGCGGCCATCATGCCAGCGCCTTGAACACGCCCCGCAGCTGCTGCAGGCGGGTGTCGAGGCTGGCGGTCTTCACCTCGATGCGCAGCTTCTGTGGGCCGGCCAGCCGCATGTTCTTCTCGCGCTGGAGCAAGGCGAACAGCCGCGCCGGATCGACCGGCGCGTCGGCGACGAAGGTCAGCACGATCAGCTCGCCGGAGGCGTCGATCTTCCTGACGCCGAGCTTCTCGGCGGCCAGCCGCAGCCGGTGCGTCTCGATCAGCGCCCGCGCCGGCTCGGGCAGCCGGCCGTAGCGGTCGATCAGTTCCTCCTGCAGCGACTGCAGGTCATCGTCGCTGTCGCAGCTGGCCAGCTTCTTGTACAGCGACAGCCGCTGGTGCACGTCGCCGACGTAGTCGGGCGGCAGCAGCGCCGGCACGTGCAGGTTGATCTCGGTGACCGCCGCCAGCGGCGCCAGCAGGTCGGGCTCGCGGCCGGAGCGCAGCGCGCGCACGGCGGCGTTGAGCATCTGGGTGTACAGGTCGAAGCCGACCTCGTGCATGTTGCCGCTCTGCGATTCGCCGAGCACCTCGCCGGCGCCGCGGATCTCCAGGTCGTGCATCGCGAGATAGAAGCCGCTGCCGAGTTCCTCGAGGTTCTGGATCGCCTCCAGCCGCTTCTCGGCATTCTTCGTCAGCGCCTCGGGGTCGGGGATCATCAGGTAGGCGTAGGCCTGGTGATGCGAGCGGCCGACACGGCCGCGCAACTGGTGCAGCTGCGCCAGGCCGAAGCGGTCGGCGCGGTGGATGATCATCGTGTTGGCGGTCGGCACGTCGATGCCGGTCTCGATGATCGTCGTGCACAGCAGCAGGTTGAAGCGCTGCTGGTAGAAGTCGCGCATCACCCGCTCGAGTTCGCGCTCCGGCATCTGCCCGTGGGCGATCTCGATGCGCGCCTCCGGCACCAGTTCGGCCAGCCGCGCGCGCCGGTTCTCGATCGTCTCGACCTCGTTGTGCAGGAAGTAGATCTGCCCGCCGCGGCGCAGCTCGCGCAGGCAGGCCTCGCGGATCAGGCTGGCGCTCTCCTGGCGGACGAAGGTCTTGATCGCCAGCCGCCGCTGCGGCGCGGTGGCGATCACCGAGAACTCGCGGATGCCCTCCAGCGACAGCGCCATGGTGCGCGGGATCGGCGTGGCGGTCAGCGTCAGCACGTCGACCTCGGCTCGCAGCGCCTTCAGCCGCTCCTTCTGCCGCACGCCGAAGCGGTGCTCCTCGTCGATGATGACGAGGCCGAGCCGGTCGAAGCGCAGGTCGGGTGTCAGCAGCCGGTGGGTGCCGATGACGATGTCGATCGCGCCCGAATTGATGCCGGCGATCGCCGCGTTGACTTCCTTCGCCGAGCGGAAGCGCGACAGCTCCTCGATGCGCACCGGCGCGGTTGCCTCGATCAGCGCGAAGCGGTCGCGGAAGGTCTGCGTGTGCTGCTCGGCGAGCAGGGTGGTCGGGCAGAGCACGGCGACCTGCTTGCCGCCGGCCACCGCCATGAAGGCGGCGCGCAGCGCCACCTCGGTCTTGCCGAAGCCGACGTCGCCGCAGACCAGCCGGTCCATCGGAAAACCCGCCGTCATGTCCTTGCGCACGGCGTCCATGTCCTGGTCGATGGCCGCCTGCTGGTCGGGCGTCTCCTCGAAACCGAAGCCCTCGGCGAAGGCGTCGTAGTCGTGGGCGCTGAAGGCGAAGGCGTGGCCTTTTCGCGAGGCGCGCACGGCGTACAGGTTGAGCAGCTCGGCGGCGGTGTCGCGCACCTGCTTCGCCGCCTTCTTCTTCGCCTTGTCCCAGTCGGCGCCGCCGAGGTGGTGCAGCGGCGCGGCGTCGGGGTCGGCGCCGCTGTAGCGCGAGATCAGGTGCAGCTGCGCCACCGGCACGTACAGCTTGGCGTCGTTGGCGTACTGCAGGTGCAGGAACTCGGCCGGGCCGGCGCTTTCCCCGCCGCCGAGGTCGATCGACTCCAGCCCGAGGTAGCGGCCGATGCCGTGCTCGACGTGCACCACCGGGTCGCCGATGCGCAGCTCCGCCAGGTCGCGGATCATCGCCTCGACGTTCGAGGCCCGTTCGCGATGGCGGGCGCGGCTGCGCCGCGGACTGGTCTCGTAGAGCTCGGTCTCGGTCACCAGCGCCAGCCGCGCCGGCGCCAGCACGAAGCCGCCGTGCAGCGGCGCCACGCCAAGCGAAACCGGCGCATCGCCGGCGACGAAGCCGGCGAAGTCGGCGTTGTCGCCGAAGGCGAGGTCGTACTCGCGCAGCATCTGCGCGATGGTCTCGCGCCGTCCGGCCGAGTCGGCGGCGAGCAGCACGCGGCCGCCGCTGGCGGTGAAGGAAGCGACGAACGCGCGCAGCGCGTGCAGCGGGTCGGCGGCCTTGCGCTGCACCGCCAGCGGCGGCAGCGGCGCGAACTGCGGCTGGTCGCCGTCGGCGACGGCGATGCGGGCGAACGGCCTGGCGGCAGCGAAGAACTCCTGCGGCTGCAGGAACAGGCTGGCCGGCGGCAGGCAGGGGCGCTGGGTGTCGCGCGACAGGAACCGGTAGCGCTCGCTGGTCTCGGTCCAGAAACGCTGCGCGGCGGCCTCGATCGGCCCGTGCAGCAGCAGCAGCGAGTCGGCCGGCAGGTAGTCGAACAGGGTGGCGGTCTGCTCGAAGAACAGCGGCAGGTAGTACTCGATGCCGGCGCCGGCGATGCCCTGGCCGATGTCGCGATAGACGCCGCAGCGGCTCGGATCGCCTTCGAAGGTCTCGCGCCAGCGGCCGCGGAAGGCCACCCGCGAGGCCTCGTCGAGCGGGAACTCGCGCCCGGGCAGCAGGCGGACCTCGGGCACCGGATACAGGCTGCGCTGGCTGTCGGCGTCGAAGCTGCGGATCGACTCGATCACGTCGTCGTTCAGATCGAGGCGGAACGGCAGCACCGCGCCCATCGGGAACAGATCGATCAGGCCGCCGCGCACGCTGAACTCGCCCGGTGCGACCACCTGCGATACGTGCTGGTAGCCCGCCTGGATCAGGCGGCTGCGCAGCGCCTCGGCAGCCAGCCGCTGGCCCTGGCGGAAGAAGAAGGTGTGGCCGCCGACGTAGGCCGGCGGCGCCAGCCGGCCGAGCGCGGTCGTCGCCGGCACCACCAGCACGTCGAGCGCGCCCGGCGCGTCGCGCACCAGCAGTCCGTGCAGCGCCGCCAGCCGCTCGCTGACCAGATCCTGGTGCGGCGACAGGATGTCGTACGGCAGCGTTTCCCAGTCGGGAAACTGGCGCACCGCGAGCGCCGGGTCGAAGTAGGCGATCTCCTCGGCAAGCCGCTGCGCATCGAGCGCATCGGCGCAGGCGACGACCACCAGTTGCGCCTGCCGGCGGGCGCGCGCCGCGAGCTGCGCCACCAGCAGCGCGTCGCCGGATCCCGGCGGCCGCGCCAGCGCCAGCCGCCCGCCGCAAGCGACGGTAGGCAGCGCGAGTTCGAACGGGGGTTTTGCCGGCGTATCCACGAGAAGGCGGGTCGTTGCCGCGTGCAGCCGACGCCACAACGCACGACGCGGTGGACGGATCGCCGTCCGCCCACCGCGTGATGGCTATTATAGGAACCCGCGCCACGCGTCGGCAGCAACGCCTCGCCGCTGCCGCACGACCAACAAGCTGAAGTGAACAAGGCCCCCCGATACTTCGCACTCATCCCGGCCGCCGGCGGCGGCACGCGGTTCGGCGGCGCGGTTCCGAAGCAGTATCAGATGCTCGGCGCGCGCACCATGCTGGAGCACGCGGTCGAGGCGATGCTCGGCGACCAGCGCATCGAGCGGGTGCTGATCGTGGTGGCGCCGAGCGACGGCCGCTGGGCGCGCATCGGCTTCGACCGCCGCGTGGCGGTGGCCACCGTCGGCGGCGGCTCGCGTGCCGAGAGCGTGCGCAACGGGCTGAAGGTGCTGCCGGGGGTCGCCGACAGCGACTGGGTGCTGGTGCACGACGCGGCAAGGCCCTGCCTGACGCGGCAGGACCTGGTGCGTCTGCTCGACCGGGTCGGCGCCGATCCGATCGGCGGCCTGCTGGCGCTGCAGGTGACCGACACCGTCAAGCGGGGGGTCGACTTCCGCGTCGAGCAGACGCTGCGTCGCGAGGAGACCTGGCTGGCGATGACGCCGCAGATGTTCCGCGTCGGCGCGCTGCGGCGGGCGCTGGAGACGCACGCCAAGACGCACGAGGTCACCGACGAGTCGGCGGCGATCGAGCGGATGGGACTGAAGCCGCTGCTGGTGGCGGCGTCGCCGACCAACATCAAGGTGACGACGCGCGGCGACTTCACCATCGCCGAGGCGATCCTCCGTTCGCAGGGGCGCGTCAAGTGATCCGCATCGGCCTCGGCTACGACGTGCACGCGCTGGTGCCCGGGCGGCCGCTGACGCTCGGCGGCGTGGCGATCCCGTCGACCCACGGCCTGCTCGGCCACTCCGACGCCGACGTGCTGCTGCACGCGATCACCGACGCGATCCTCGGCGCGGCCGGCCTCGGCGACATCGGCTGCCTGTTTCCCGACTCGGAGGCGCGCTACCGGGGCGCCGACAGCCTCGAGCTGCTGCGCGAGGCCGTGCGGCGCGTGCATGCCGAGGGATGGACGGTGATCAACGTCGACGCGGTGGTGGTGGCGCAGGCACCGAAGATCGCGCCGCACGTGCCGGCGATGCAGGCGCGCATCGCGCCGGTGCTGGAGGTCGCCGCATCGGCGGTCGGCATCAAGGGCAAGACCACCGAGCGGCTCGGTTTCGCCGGCCGCGGCGAGGGCATCGCCGCGCAGGCGGTGGCACTGATCAGCCGCCAGCCGGCGGCCTGAGCAGCGCGACGGGCAGGACGTCTAGCCCAGCATCGCCTTCCACATCGTGTCGGCCCACTCGTGGGCGCCCTTGCCGGAGGCGGCGTTGCCGCGCGGATCGACCTTGAAGGCGAGCTTCGGCGGACCGCCGGCCGGCAGGCTGGCGCCGACGTTGATGGCGAACGCCTCGGTGCGTGCCACCCAGCCCCAGCAGATGGCGTTGGGCAGGTCGGCCGGACCGGTCGGCGCGGCCGCCGGCGCACCGCGGACGCGCCCGGCGATGTGGGCGGCGACGCGAGAGCCGGTCTCGAAGGCCAGATGGCCGCTCTTCGGCAGCGGCACGCCGGCCGAATCGCCGATCACGTAGATCGACTCGTCGGCGGCCGACTGGAAGGTCGGCAGCTTGACGGCCGCCCAGCGCTCGCCGAGGCCGGCCTTGCGGATCAGCGCCGGCGCGCGCATCGGCAGCACGGTGTTGCAGGCGGAGAACTTGAAGTCACCGACCGAAGTGCGGATGGTCCGGCTGCCGGCGTCGATCGCCTGCAGCTTGGCCTGGGGGATGTATTCGGTCACGCCCCGGTAGCGCTCGTTGTACGCCTCCATGATCGCCGGGCTGATCGGCGGCGGCATCGGCGCCGCGTTCTCGTCGAGCACGATGATCTTGCCCTTGACCCTGCGTGCCTTCACCAGTTCGGCCAGCAGGAAGGCGCGTTCGTACGGCGCCGGCGGGCAGCGGTAGGGCTGCGCCGGCACCGTGACGACGAACTCGCCGCCTTCGGCCAGGAACTTGTCGAACTGCTGCTTCACCGCCGCCTGCTCGAAGGCGCGGAAGCCGACCGGCGCCAGGGCGCGCGCCTGCGCGTAGCCGGCAACGGCGTCCTCCATGTATTCGATGCCGGGAGACAGCACCAGGAAGTCGTAGTCGACGCGGCGCCCGTCGCCCAGCACCAGCGCCTTCTTCGCCCGGTCGATGTCGACCACCGTGGCGGTGATCCGCCGGATGCCGAGCCGGTCGAGCCCGTCGTAGCCGAACTGGAACTGCGTCTCGGGCGCGTGTCCGGCGATGAAGTGCGTGCTCATCGGGCACGACATGAAGCGGCCGTTGGTCTCGACCAGCGTCACCTCGATGCCGGCGTTCTCGCCAACCAGCGCGCGCGCCGCGCCCATGCCGCCCCAGCCGCCACCGACCACTGCGACGCGCGCCTTCGGCGCCGCCGGCTGCGTCGCGCATCCGGCCAGCACCGCCGGCGCAGCGATCGCCGCGGTGCCGTAGGCGGCGGTACGAAGAAAGCCGCGACGGGACGAGTTCTCGTGCGTGGGCATTGCGCGCTCCTTGGGTGGTCGGCAGGCGGATTGCTGCTCGAAGCGCAGGTTACGAAGCGCCGGACTGTTCTCCTATACCCGTTAGGGTTATCCGGGCATAGCCCGCGTGCCGGATCAGCGCCGCGCGGCGTTGCGGGGAAGGCGCAGCGTGGCGCGCAGTCCGGTCGGTGAGTTGCCCGCCAGCGCGAGGCGGCCGCCGTGCAGCCGCGCCACCCGCTCGACGATCGCCAGCCCGAGGCCGGCGCCCATCACGCCGCCGCGCGCAGCATCGCCGCGCACGAACGGTCGCAGCAGTTCGTCGACTTTCGCCGCCTCGACCCCGGGGCCGCGATCGGCGATCTCGACCAGCACCGCCTCGTCGGTCGCGCGCAGCGCGACCGTCAGGTCGAGCCGGCCGCTTTGCGGATCGCGGCCGTAGCGTTCGGCGTTGGCGAGCAGGTTGGCCAGCGCGCGGGACAGCTCGACCGGGTAGGCGTCGATGCGCAGCCCGGCCTCGATGCGGCGTTCGATGTGCACGGTCGGGTCGCGCGGCAGCCTGCTGGCCTCGAGCGCCTGCTCGAGCAGCGCCGCCGGGTCGACCGCCGCCTTGTCCTGCGCCGGCTCGCTGCGCGCGTAGTCGAGGAACTGGGCGACGATCTGGTCCATCTGCGCCAGGTCGGCGACGATGTTGGCGCGCGTCTCCGGCGGCAGCTCGTTCAGCTCGACCTCCAGCCGCAGGCGCGTGAGCGGCGTGCGCAGGTCGTGCGAGATGCCGGCCAGCAGCACGGCGCGGTCGCGCTCCGACTGCGCCAGGTCTGCGACCATCCGGTTGAAGCTGGCGTTGACGGTGGCGATCTCGGCCGGGCCGGTTTCCGGCAGCGGCTCCGGCGTGCGCCCGGCGCCGAGCTCGCCGGCGGCCTGCGACAGGCGGGCCAGCGGACGGTTGACCACCCGGGTGATTGCCACCGCGGCCAGCAGCGAGGCGATCGCGGCGATCACCGCCCAGCCGATCCAGCGCGTGCCGATGTCGCGCGCCAGCGGGTCGCGCTCGATGACCACCCAGTACTGGTCGGCGTCGATGACGAAGCTGACCCAGATGCCGGCCACACCGTTGACCGCGGAGGCCAGGCGCGTGCGTTCACCGAGCTCGGCGACCACCCGTTCGGCGGCGCGCGTCGCCACCGGGTTGTCGGAGAACGGCGCAACCGCATCGGAAGGCTCCAGCGGCACGATGCGCACCCCCTGGTTGTCGGCCAGGTCGGCGAGCAGCGAAAGGCGCACGATCGGGTCGGAGTAGACCAGCGCGCTGCGCGTGATGTTGACGATCGAGATGATCTGCGCGGCGAGCTGCTGGGCGCGCGGCTCGCGCTCGAACAGGCGGAAGCTCTGCAGCCAGGCCGCCGAGCTGGCTGCCAGCAGCAGCATGATCAGCAGGAAGGTGCGCCAGAACAGGCCCGGCGCGAATGGCGATCTCACCTCGGCAGGCTTCCGTCGACGGCGGCTGCCGCAGCGCCGGGCTCAGGCGTTGCCGTCGGGGATGAACACATAGCCCAGGCCCCAGACGGTCTGGATGAACTTCGGCTTCGCCGGATCGGCTTCGATCAGCTTGCGCAGGCGCGAGATCTGCACGTCGAGGCTGCGGTCGAAGGCCTCGTACTCGCGGCCGCGCGCCATTTCCATCAGCTTCTCGCGCGACAGCGGCACGCGCGGGTGGCGGGCGAAGGCCTTCATCACGGCGAACTCGCCGGTGGTGATCGACACCGGTTCGCCGTTGCGGGTGAGCTGCCGTGTCGCCAGGTCGAGCACGAACTCGCCGAAACTGACCGTCTGCGGCTCCTGCGTCGGCCCGCCGGGCGCCTCGTCGGGGCCGCGACGGCGCAGCACCGCGTGGATGCGTGCCAGCAGTTCGCGCGGATTGAAGGGCTTGGGCAGGTAGTCGTCGGCGCCCAGTTCGAGGCCGACGATGCGGTCGACGTCCTCACCCTTGGCGGTGAGCATGATCACCGGCGTGCTGTCGTTGGCGCCGCGCAGGCGCCGCAGGATCGCCAGGCCGTCCTCGCCGGGCAGCATCAGGTCGAGGATCAGCGCGTCGAAGCGCTCGCGCTGCCAGAGGCGGTTCATCGCCGCGCCGTTCTCGGCCGTCGAGACGCTGAAACCGTTCTCGCTCAGGTAGCGTCGCAGCAGCTCGCGGATGCGCGGGTCGTCGTCGACCACCATCAGTCTTTCCGGGCCGGATCGGGTCATTGGCTCTCTCAGGCTGCTCCACGTGGTGCGGATCGCCGCCGATGCTACGAATTGCAGCGTATCGCGCCGAGGCGGTTCGCAAACTGTTACAGAATTTACCCGCACGCGGGGCGATCATCGACGCGTCCAATACCGCGTGGCTTCGGCCGCCGCATCTGTCGACCCGCATGAAGCGTTTCGCTTTCGTCCTCGCCTGGCTGATCACCGCCGGCGCTGCTGCCCAGGCTCCGCTGCCGCCGACTTCTGGGCCGGGGCCGGCCGAGACCGCCTCGCCTTCGCCTGCGGGGACGCGCGGCGACCTCTGGCAGATGCTGACACCGCAGCAGCGCGAGCAGCTGTGGCGCTCGCTGACGCCCGAGCAGCGGTCGGACATCTGGCGTGGTCTGCAGCCGCAGGAGCAGCGGGAGATGCGCGAGCGGCTCGGCCCGGGCGAGATGCGCGGCGGCGGCAACCCATGGGCGGGACGCCGGTCGCTGGACGCCGGCAACTGGTCGCATGGCAAGTCGATGACGCCCGAAGAGCGGCAGCAGATGCGCGAGCAGGTCCGCGAGGCCCATCGGATGCGCCGCGAGCGGATGGAAGCGGAACGCCAGCGCCGACAGAAGTGATGCTGCCCGCCGCGGCCGGGCGCCGCCGGGCGGATCGATAGAATCGGCCGCTGCTGATCGCTCACAGGCGCGCCGTCGACGGCGCGATCGTTTTCGCCGTGCCACCGACCGTGCTTGCCATCGACACCGCCACCGAGGCCTGTTCGGTGGCGCTGGCGCGCGACGGGCTGATCAGCGAGCGGACCGAGACGGTCGGCCAGAAGCATTCGGAGCGGCTGCTGCCGCTGGTGCAGCAGATGCTCGGCGATGCCGGGCTGATTCTGAGCGACTGCGATGCGATCGCCTTCGGCGCCGGGCCGGGTGCCTTCACCGGCCTGCGCATCGCCTGCGGCGTGGCCCAGGGACTGGCCTTCGGCGCCGGCCGGCCGGTGGTCGCAGTCGGCAACCTCGAGGCACTGGCGCTGGCCGCCAGCCGCGCCGCGCCGGTCGCACGCACCGTGCTGGTGGCGATCGACGCGCGGATGCAGGAGGCCTACTGGGCGCTGTACTCGGTCGACCGCAGCGAACTGGCGGAAGTGACCGCGCCAGCGCTCGCCGCGGCCGATGCGCTGGCCGAAATCTGCCGGGATCACGCGCCGGATCTTGCGGCCGGCAATGCGTTTCGCACGTTTCAGCAGGCGATCGGCACGCTCGCCTGCGCGACGGCGCCCGAGGCAAGCGCCAGCGCCTCGTCGATCGCCGCGCTGGCCTTGCGCAAGCTCGCGCAAGGCGGCGCGGTGGCGGCGGAACTGGCCGCGCCGATCTACGTGCGCGACCGGGTCGCTCTGACCATCGACGAGCGGCGCTCGCTCTTCCCTGGGGAAAAAGCCGGCAGGGCGAAGGGGGCTCGATGAGCGCTGTACTGAGCGAGCCCGCCGAGCGGATCGCGCCGATGCGCCCGGAGGACCTGGCCGACGTGCTGGCGGTCGAGCGGGTCGCCTACGAATTCCCGTGGACCGACGGCAACTTCATCGATTCGCTGCGCGCGGGCCACAGTGCCTGGACGATGCGCGACAGCGGCGGCGGGCTGATCGCCTACGCCGTGGTGATGATCGCGCTCGACGAGGCGCACCTGCTCAACCTGACGGTCGCGCCGGCCTGCCAGCGGTTCGGCTTCGGCTGGCGGATGCTGGAGGCGATGGCGGAGAACGCGCGCGGCTACGGCGCGCGGACGATGCTGCTGGAGGTGCGGCCGGGCAACGTCGCCGCCCAGCAGATGTACGCGCGCTACGGCTTCGTGCGCATCGGCACCCGGCGCGGCTACTACCCGGCGCGTGACGGGCGCGAGGACGCAATCGTCATGCGGGTGATGCTTTGAGCGCCGCGCCAGCGGCGGTGCCGATCGGCCGTCGTGCTGCGGGCGCCGGCCGATGAGCCTCGATCCGCGTCGCGCGGCGCTGTGGCAGGCGATGAACCTCGGCCCGGAATGGGTGCGCCGGGAACACGGGCAGCCGGCTCGCCCTTCGCCGGCGCAGGACGGCGCGGCTGCCGCGGCACTGCAGGCGCCGGTGCCGGCGGCGCAGCGGGCGGCGGCGATCGCCGCGATGGGCTGGGACGAACTGCAGGCGGCGGTGGCGGGTTGCACGGCCTGCGGGCTATGCCAGACGCGCACGCGGACCGTGTTCGGCGTCGGCAGCCGGACGGCACGATGGATGATCGTCGGCGAGGCGCCGGGGGCCGAGGAAGACGCGCGCGGCGAGCCGTTCGTCGGCCAGGCCGGCCGGCTGCTCGACAACATGCTGGCGGCGATCGGCCGCTCGCGGGCGCAAGACGCGCAAGCGCCGGTGTTCATCGCCAACGTGCTGAAGTGCCGGCCGCCGGGCAACCGCAACCCGCAGCCGGAAGAGGTGGCCGCCTGCGAGCCCTTCCTGCTGCGGCAGATCGAGCTCGCGCAGCCGCAGCTGCTGCTGGTGATGGGGCGCTTCGCGGCGCAATCGCTGCTGCACACCGACGCGCCGATCTCGGCGCTGCGCGGCCGCGCGCACCGCTTGCCGGTGGGCGGGCGCGAGGTGCCGGCGATCGTCACCTATCACCCCGCCTACCTGCTGCGCAATCTGGCCGACAAGGCCAAGGCGTGGGCCGACCTGTGCCTGGCGCTGCAGCTCGACGAAGGCGGCGCGTGAGGCGGCGCGCGCCGCGGACTTGCCCGCGGGTTCTCAGTGCTTGGCCTGGCCGATCAGCGACACCGAGTCGAACTGGCGCTGGTTGTGGCGGTGGCGAAGGATGACCAGCGTCATCGTCGCCGCGACGAACAGGCCGAACAGGATGATGATCGTCTCGATGCGCAGGTCCAGCGCGATCAGCAGCGCGTAGATGCCGAGCATGACGAGGATGTTCAGGTTCTCGTTGAAGTTCTGCACGGCGATCGAATGGCCGGCGGACAGCAGCACGTGGCCGCGGTGCTGCAGCAGCGCGTTCATCGGCACCACGAAGTAGCCGGCCAGCGCGCCGACCAGGACCATCAGCGCGGCGGCCAGCCACATCGCCCAGGTGATGGTGGTCGCGCCGACCACCACCCCGCCGGCCGGCAGCCGCGCGAAGTCGATCATCGCCATCGCGCAGACCAGCAGGCCCATCGCCACGCCCACCGGCAGCACCGACAGCGAGCGCTTCAGCGACACCCGTGCCGCCGCGGTCACCGCGCCGATGGCGATGCCGATCGCGACCACCGCCTGCATGATGGCGCCCTGCGAAAGCGTCATGCCGAGCACCGTCTCGGACCACTTCAGGATGATGAACTGCAGGGTCGCGCCGGCGCCCCAGAACAGCGTGGTCACCGCCAGCGAGATCTGGCCGAGCTTGTCGCGCCACAGCGTGGTGACGCAGCGGCTGAACGAAGCCACCAGCCGCAGCGGGTGGAGGTGCTGGCGCGGATAGCGGGCGCCGGTGTCGGGAATGCGCAGGTTGACCAGCGCCGCGGCGACATAGACGAAGGCGATCACCGCCACCGCCGCTTCGCCGGCCCGGTCGACGTGCGTGTCGACTGCCGGGAAGTCGAAGGAAAGCAGCGCCGACGAGACCAGCGGCGCGACCAGCACGCCGCCGACCACGAAGCCGAGGATGATCGAGCCGACCGTCAGGCCCTCGATCCAGCCGTTGGCGACGACCAGCTTCTCCGGCGGCAGCAGTTCGGTCAGGATGCCGTACTTGGCCGGCGAGTAGGCGGCGGCGCCCAGGCCGACCAGCGCGTAGGCGCCCAGCGGGTGGACGCCGAACAGCATCAGCAGGCAGCCGCCGACCTTGATGACGTTGCTGACCATCATCACGCGGCCCTTCGGCATCGAATCGGCGAAGGCGGCGACGAACGCCGCCAGCACCACGTAGGAAACGAAGAAGAACAGCTTGAGCATCGGCGTCATCCACTCGGGAGCGTCGATGTCGCGCAGCAGGGCGATGGCGGCGATCAGCAGCGCGTTGTCGGCCAGCGACGACAGGAACTGCGCGGCCATGATCGTGTAGAAGCCGCGCTTCATCGTCGGGGCGAACGGCTCATGCGGGGTGCGGCGGTGCTGTGGCTGCCGGAAGGCGCGGGTCTTATATCACGCACCTTTGTGAAACCGTACGACAAGGCACAACACTTTATGCTGCGCGCTTTGCGCAGCGCCCGATGCCACGCCCGATCCTCGCGACCGTCGACCTTGATGCGATGCGCCACAACCTGGCGGTCGCTCGCCGACACGCAGCCGGTCGCAGGGTGTGGGCGGTGGTCAAGGCCAATGCCTACGGGCACGGGCTCGAGCGGGCCCTGCGCGGCTTCGCCGATGCCGACGGGCTGGCGCTGCTCGACCTGCAGGAGGCGGCACGCGCCCGCGCAGGCGGCTGGCGCAAGCCGATCCTGCTGCTCGAAGGTTTCTTCGCGTCGGCCGACCTGCCGGTGGTCGACGAACTGCGGCTGACCTCCACGATCCATCATCCGGCGCAGGTCGCGATGCTGCGCGCCTACCGGCCGCGGGCACCGGTCGAGGTGTACGTGAAGGTCGACACCGGAATGAAGCGACTGGGCTTCGCACCGGCCGAGACGGCGGGCGTCGTCGAGGCGCTGACGGCGCTGCCGATGGTTCGCGTGGCTTCGCTGATGACGCATTTCGCCAACGCCGACCGCGCCGATGCCGATGCCGGGCCGGCGAGCGTGGCCGATCAGCTGCACCGGTTCGACGAGGCGTGCCGCGGCTGGCCGGGCGCGCGATGCGTCGCCAACTCGGCGGCGCTGCTGCTGCATCCGCAGGCGGGCGGCGACGCGGTGCGGCCGGGCATCGCGCTGTACGGGTCGACGCCGATGGCGGGCCGCGCGGCTGCATCGTTCGGCCTGCGGCCGGCGATGTCGCTGACGGCGCGCGTGCTGTCGGTGCAGCCCGTGGCGACGGGAGAGTCGGTTGGCTACGGCAGCCGCTGGACGGCGACGCGGCCGTCGCGCATCGGCGTGCTGGCCTGCGGCTATGCCGACGGCTATCCGCGTGTCGCGCCGGACGGCACGCCGGTGTGGGTCGGCGGCCGGCGCGCTGCGCTGGTCGGCCGCGTGTCGATGGACATGATCACCATCGACCTGAGCGACGCGCCGCAGGCCGACGTCGGCGCCGAGGCCGAGCTCTGGGGGGCGAACATTCCGGTCGACGAGGTGGCCGAGCGCTGCGGTACCGTCGGCTACGAGCTGCTGTGCGCGCTGGCGCCCCGCGTGCCGGTGGCCGAGGCCGGCTGACGTGGCGAAGGCGAAGACGCGCTACGTCTGCAGCGAGTGCGGCGGCACGAGCCCGAAATGGCAGGGGCAGTGTCCGCAGTGCGAGGCGTGGAACACGCTGATCGAAGCGGCGGCAGAGCAGGCGGCATCGGCACGCTTCGCGTCGATCGCGCTCACCGCCGAGGTGCACACGCTCGGCGAGATCGCGGCGACCGAGCTGCCGCGCGAGTCGACCGGGCTGGCCGAGTTCGATCGCGTGCTGGGCGGCGGACTGGTGCCCGGCGGCGTGGTGCTGATCGGCGGCGACCCGGGCATCGGCAAGTCGACGCTGCTGCTGCAGGCGCTCGCCGCGATGGCGCGGCGGATGAAGGTGCTGTACGTCAGCGGCGAGGAGTCGGCGGCGCAGGTGGCGCTGCGGGCGCGCCGGCTCGGCGTCGAAGGCGAGCGGGTGCGGCTGATGGCCGAGATCGCGCTGGAGCGGATCCTCGCCGCGCTGGAGGCCGAGCGGCCGCAGGTGGCGGTGATCGACTCGATCCAGACCGTTTACTCGGGCGAACTGCAGTCGGCGCCGGGATCGGTGGCGCAGGTGCGCGAGTGCGCGGCGCAGCTGACGCGCGCCGCCAAGCGTTCGGGGGTGAGCCTGGTGCTGGTCGGCCACGTGACCAAGGAAGGCGCGCTGGCCGGACCGCGGGTGCTCGAGCACATGGTCGACACGGTGCTGTACTTCGAAGGCGACCCGCATTCGTCGTTCCGGCTGGTGCGGGCGGTGAAGAACCGCTACGGCGCGGTCAACGAGCTCGGCGTGTTCGCCATGACCGACCGCGGGCTGCGCGGCGTGGCCAATCCGTCGGCGCTGTTCCTGTCGCAGCACGACGCGCAGGTGCCCGGCTCCTGCGTGCTGGTCACGCAGGAGGGCACGCGGCCGCTTCTGGTCGAGATCCAGGCGCTGGTCGACACCGCGCACGTGCCCAATCCGCGCCGGCTGGCGATCGGCCTGGAGCCGCAGCGTCTGGCGCTGCTGCTGGCGGTGCTGCACCGGCACGCCGGCATCGCCACCTTCGACCAGGATGTGTTCGTCAACGCGGTGGGCGGCGTGCGCATCGAGGAGCCGGCCGCCGACCTGGCAGTGCTGGCGGCGATCGTCTCGTCGATCCGCAACAGGCCGCTGCCGCGCGGGATGGTCGCCTTCGGCGAGGTCGGCCTGGCCGGCGAGGTGCGGCCGGCGCCGCGCGGGCAGGAACGCCTGCGCGAAGCCGCCAAGCTGGGCTTCTCGCTGGCGATCATCCCGAGGGCCAACGCGCCGAAGCAGCCGATCGAAGGCATGACGATCGTTGCCGTCGAGCGGCTGACCGACGCGATCGAACGCGTCCGTTGAGTGGCGGGTCAGCGCGGCCCGAGGTCGGCCGCGACTGCCTGCGCGGCGGCGATGCCGGCACGCACCGAGCCTTCGAGCGTCGACGGATACTCGCCCGCCGCCGAGTCGCCGGCGAGGTAGAGCGAGGCGGCGGGCAGCCGCGTCGACGGCCGCTGCAAACCTGGCGACGGGACGATCGTGGCGCGCTTCTCGGCCAGCACCGCGGTTGCCAGCGGACTCGGCAGGCCGATCTCGGCGCTCAACTGGCGGGCAACCGAGGTAGCCAACGCTTCGGCCGAACCGGCGAGCGCTTCGCCGGCGGCGCTGATCACCACGCTCAGCACGCCGGCGTTTGCCTGGTCGAGCCGGCCGCGGTCGAAGACCCACTGGCCGAAGCGGCCGGTCGACGGATCGTCGAGCAGCGCGCTGGCCGGCCACGGCAGGCGCGGGTCGGCGGCATAGCGCAGGTAGACGGTGGCGATCGGCGCGCTGTCGACGGCGCGCAGCAGGGCGGTTGCTGCCGCCAGCTCGGCGAGGTCTGCCGAAGCCAGCAGCGGCGCGGCGCGTTCGGGCGGCAGCGCGAGCACCACCGCCTCCGCCTCGCCGAGCGTGCCCCGGCTGTCGATGCGCCAGCACGATCCTTGACGGGCGAGCCGCTGCACCGGACTGCGCAGGCGGATATCGGCGCCGCCGGCCTGCAGCGCCGCACGCGCCGGGCCGGCGAATGCGTCGGTCAGGTCGCGGCGCGGTATCAGCAGATCGGCAGCGCGCGAGCCGGCGGCCAGCGAATCGCGCAGCACGGCAAGCAGCACCTGCGCCGATGCCTGGTGCAGTTCGACGTTGAGCGCCGCCAGGCAAAGGGGGCGCCACAGGCGGCGAACGATCTGCGCCGGCGCGCCGTCGAACAGGCCGCTGGCCGGGCCGTCTTCCGCCAGCGTCCAGCCGCGCCGCCGCCAGTGCAGCGCGAAGGCGGCGACGTGGCGACGGTCGGCCCAGGCAACACCACGGGCGGTCAGCAGCCCGCAGGCCAGGTGCAGCGGCGCCGGCAGGCGGCGCGCCTGCAGCAGGAAGCCGTCCGGATAGCGCAGCTCGAACGGCAGTCGCAGCAGCGCGGCCTGCGGGTCGACGCCGACCCGGGACATCAGCCTCAGCGTCTCGCTGTAGGCGCCGACCATCAGGTGCTGGCCGTTGTCGAGCCGGAAGCTGCGGTCGCCGAGCCGGACGGTGACGGCGCGGGCACGGCCGCCGGGCTGCGGCGCGGCGTCGAGCAGCGTCACCGCGAAGCCGCGCGCCAAGAGCTCCAGCGCGCATGCCAGCCCCGACCAGCCGGCGCCGATCACCGAGACCCGGCGGCTCACTGCGCAATCACCGCGAGGATGGCTGGCCGAACGAGGCGCCGAACACCCACGTCCGCCAGGCGATCCACAGCTTGCGCAGCGGCGTCAGCGCCACCCGCTGGTGCAGGACGCGGAACTCCTCGCGCTCGATCTCGTCGAGCAGCGTCGCATAGATGGCGCCCATGATCAGCCCCGGCCGCTGTGCCGCTCGCTCGGCCGCCGGCAGGGCGGCCATCGCCTCGGCGTACACCTCGCGGGCGCGCCGGGCCTGGAAGCGCATCAGCGGCAGGTAGCCGTCGACGTAACGTGCGGCGAGCAGGTCGGCAACCTTGACGCCGTGCTGCCGCATCTCGTCGAGCGGCAGGTAGACGCGGCCGCGACGGGCGTCCTCGCCGACGTCGCGGATGATGTTGGTCAGCTGCAGCGCCAGGCCGAGCTTGCGGGCGTACTCGAAGGTGCGCTCGTCGCCGGCGCCGAAGATGCCGGCCGAGAGTTCGCCGACCACGCCGGCGACGGCATGGCAGTAGCGTGCCAGCGAGGCGAAGTCGAGGTAGCGGGTCTGCTGCAGGTCCATCTTCATGCCGTCGAGCACCAGCAGCAGGCTGTCCCGCCGGATGCCGAAGGGCTCGAGGTGCGGTGCCAGGGCGCGCGTGACCGGGTGCTGCGGCTCGCCGGCATACAGGCGGCCGATCTCGTCGGCCCACCAGGCCAGCCGGGCCTGCGCGACCGAGTTGTCCTGCATCTCGTCGACCACGTCGTCGACCTCGCGGCAGTAGGCGTACAGCGCGGTGATCGCCTGGCGCCGCTGTGCCGGCAGGAACAGGAAGCTGTAGTAGAAGCTCGAGCCGCTGGCGGCGGCCTTCTGCTGGCAGTACTCGTCGGGACTCATCGTCAGCGCAAGCCGCCGGCTCACATCGCCAGCGAGCGGGTCGCCATCAGCAACCAGTCGCCGGCGCGCAGGCGCGGTCGGCGGCGAAAGACATCGCCGTCGACCCGGTCGATGCGTTCGAGGATGCGCAGGCCGCCCTGCACGACCAGCCGCAGTTCCCAGCCGATGCGGCCGGGCAGGCGGTGGGTCAGCGGTGCGCCGGACTCTAGCATCCGCCGCGCGCGATCGGTCTGCGAGCGCATCAACGCCGCCCAGTTGCCGCTGCGGCCGCCGTCGGCCAGCGCCGACTCGTCGAGATCGAACCTGGCCAGTTCGTCCTGCGGCAGGTAGATGCGCCCCTTGCCCCAGTCGACCGCCACGTCCTGCCAGAAGTTGGCCAGCTGCAGGCCGGTGCAGATGCGGTCCGACCAGTCGGCGGCCTGCGGCTCGTCGATCCGGTACAGCGCGAGCAGCAGCCTGCCGACCGGGTTGGCCGAACGGCGGCAGTAGTCGAGCAGCGCCGGGTAGCCGGGGTAGCGCCTGACCGTCACGTCCTGCGCGAAGGCCGACAGCAGCGCGTGCAGCGGGGCGAGCGGCAAGGCGTGCTCGCGCACCGCCGCCGCCAGGTCGGGCCAGCCGCCGTCCTGTCCCAGCGCGATGCGGTCGAGGGTCGCGCCGAGTTCGGCCAGCGCCGCCAGCCGGTCGGCAGCTGCCGCATCGCCTTCGTCGGCGATGTCGTCGGCGGTGCGGGCGAAGCGGTAGATCGCCCGCACCGCCGGCCGCAGCCGCGCCGGCATCAGCCACGAGGCGACCGGAAAGTTCTCGTAGTGGCCGACACCCATGCAGGCAAGCTACCACGCGCCGCCGCGGCCGCCTCTGCGGCGGAGACCATCGATTAGAATCGCGCCTCGCCTGGCGTCGTGGCGCCGGCGGCGTCGCGAAGGTGGCGAAATTGGTAGACGCACCAGGTTTAGGTCCTGACGCCTTCACCGGCGTGGGGGTTCGAGTCCCCCCCTTCGCACCAAAGGCTCGACGACAACAAACCCAGCCGGCGCCCGACCGGCACTCGGACGAATCCTGAACATGCAGCAAGAAGTGGAAAACCTCGGCGCGCTGCAGCGCCGCCTCGATATCTCGGTCCCGGCCGAAACGCTGGCCAAGGAAGTCCAGGTGCGGCTGGCCAGGCTGGCGCGCTCGGTGAAGATGCCCGGCTTCCGGCCCGGCAAGGTGCCGATGAAGATGGTCGCTTCCAGCTACGGCGCGCAGGTCCAGGCCGAGGTGCTGAACGACAAGATCGGCGAGGCGTTCAACGCCGAGGTCAACGCCCGCCAGCTGCGGGTGGCCGGGACGCCGACCGTCGCGCCGCGAGCCGGCGGCGATGGCGCGCAGCTCACCTTCTCGGCCACCTTCGAGGTCTATCCGGAGATCCGGCTCGGCGAGCTCGGCGAGGTCGCGGTCGAGCGGGCGGTGTGTCCGATCAGCGACGCCGAGATCGACAAGACGATCGACATCATGCGCCGACAGCGTGCCGTGCCGCACGAGGTCGAGCGGCCGGCCGCCGACGGCGACCGGGTGACCGTCGACTACAAGGGCTCGGTCGACGGCGTGGCTTTCGACGGCGGTGCCGCAACCGGCTTCCCGTTTACCGTTGGCCAGGGCCGCATGCTGCCCGAGTTCGAGGCGGCGGTGCGCGGCATGGTGCGCGGCGAGGCAAAGACCTTCCCGCTGACCTTCCCGGCCGACTACCGCGCCACCGAGCTGGCAGGCAAGGCGGCGTCGTTCGACGTCACGGTGACCAAGGTCGAGCAGATGGACCTGCCGGCGCTCGACGCGGCCTTCGCGCGGCAGCTCGGTGTGCGCGACGGCGACCTGGCCAAGCTGCGCGAGGAGGTTCGCGGCAACCTGGAGCGCGAAGTGAAGTCGCGCCTTCGGGCCAGGACGAAGGAGAGCGTGATGGCGGCGCTGCTCGGCATGGCCGACTTCGAACTGCCGAAGTCGCTGGTCGAGGCGGACAGCCAGCGGCTGGTCGAGCTGGCGAAATCCGACCTGGCGGCCCGCGGCGTGGACGGCGCCAACCTGCAGCTGACGCCGGAGACCTTCGCGCCGCAGGCGCAGCGGCGGGTGCGCCTCGGCCTCATGGTCGGCGAGCTGGTGCGCACGCAGAACCTGGCGCCGCGCCAGGAGCAGATCCGCAGGCGGCTGGAAGAGCTGGCGCAGAGCTACGAGAAGCCGGCCGAAGTGATCCAGTGGTACCTCGGCAACCGCCAGCGCCTGGCCGAGGTCGAGACGATGGTGATGGAAGACAACGTGGTCGACTGGGTGCTGCAGCGGGCGAAGGTCACCGACACCCCGGTCGCCTTCGACGAACTGATGGGCAGCAACGTCGGCTGAGGATGGCAGGCAGATGAGCAGAACCGGCAACGAGGCACGGGCTATGCAGGACGCACAGGCACTCGGCATGGTGCCGATGGTGATCGAGCAGAGCGGCCGCGGCGAGCGCGCCTACGACATCTACTCGCGCCTGCTGCGCGACCGGGTGGTGTTCCTGGTCGGGCCGGTGAACGACCAGACCGCCAACCTGGTGGTGGCGCAGCTGCTGTTCCTCGAGTCGGAGAACCCCGACAAGGACATCTCGCTGTACATCAACTCGCCGGGCGGCTCGGTGTACTCGGGCATGGCGATCTTCGACACCATGCAGTTCGTCAAGCCGGACGTCTCGACGATCTGCGTCGGCATGGCCGCCAGCATGGGCGCGTTCCTGCTCGCCGCGGGAGCCAAGGGCAAGCGCTACGCGCTGCCCAACTCGCGGATCATGATCCACCAGCCGTCCAGCGGCGCGCAGGGCCAGGCCTCCGACATCGAGATCGCGGCGCGCGAGATCCTCGACGTGCGCACCCGCCTGAACCGCGTCCTCGCCGAACGCACCGGGCAGCCGATCGAGCGGATCGAGAAGGACACCGACCGCGACAACTTCATGTCCGCGGAGGATGCAGTAAGCTACGGAATAATCGACAAGATCTTCGTCAAACGCGGAGAAGGCAACTAGGCCGGGAAGCGCGCAGGATGTCGGACAAGAAGGGCTCGGGCGAGAAGCTGCTTTACTGCTCGTTCTGCGGCAAGAGCCAGCACGAGGTCAAGAAGCTGATTGCCGGCCCGTCGGTGTTCATCTGCGACGAGTGCATCGACCTGTGCAACGACATCATCCGCGACGAGAACACCGCCGATCCGTCGGCGGCGGTGGTCAAGAGCGACCTGCCGACGCCGCAGGAGATCTGCGGCATCCTCGACCAGTACGTGATCGGCCAGGAGAAGGCCAAGCGCATCCTGTCGGTGGCGGTCTACAACCACTACAAGCGGCTGAAGAACCTCTCCGCCAAGGACGAGGTCGAGCTGGCCAAGAGCAACATCCTGCTGATCGGCCCGACCGGCTCGGGCAAGACGCTGCTGGCGCAGACGCTGGCGCGACTGCTCAACGTGCCGTTCGTGATGGCCGACGCCACCACGCTCACCGAGGCCGGCTACGTCGGCGAGGACGTCGAGAACATCATCCAGAAGCTGCTGCAGAACTGCAATTACGAGATCGACAAGGCGCAGCGCGGCATCGTCTACATCGACGAGATCGACAAGATCTCGCGCAAGTCGGACAACCCCAGCATCACCCGCGACGTCTCCGGCGAAGGCGTGCAGCAGGCGCTGCTGAAGCTGATCGAGGGCACCATCGCCAGCGTGCCGCCGCAGGGCGGCCGCAAGCACCCGAACCAGGACTTCGTGCAGATCGACACGACCAACATCCTGTTCGTCTGCGGCGGCGCCTTCGACGGGCTGGAGAAGGTCATCCGCAACCGCTCGGAGAAGAGCGGCATCGGCTTCGGCGCCGAGGTGGTCTCGCCGACCGACCGCTCGGTCGGCGAGCTGCTGCGCGATGTCGAGCCCGAGGACCTGATCAAGTTCGGCCTGATTCCGGAACTGGTCGGCCGGCTGCCGGTGGTGGCCACGCTCGACGAGCTGTCGGAAGACGCGCTGGTCGAGATCCTGGTGCAGCCGAAGAACGCCCTGGTCAAGCAGTTCCAGCGGCTGCTGAAGATGGAAGGGGTCGAACTCGAGGTGCGGGCCGATGCGCTCGCCGCGAT
This sequence comes from Burkholderiales bacterium, assembly GCA_016716275.1. GTDB lineage: Bacteria > Pseudomonadota > Gammaproteobacteria > Burkholderiales > Burkholderiaceae_F > JADJWR01. The sequence goes on from JADJWR010000003.1 coordinate 784,892, forward strand.
CGCCCGCAAGGCGCTGAAGCGCCGCACCGGTGCGCGCGGCCTGCGCTCGATCGTCGAAGGGGCGCTGCTCGACGTGATGTACGACCTGCCGGGCCAGAAGAACGTGGTCAAGGTCGTGCTCGACGACAACGCGGTGGCCGGCGGCCATCCGATCCTGATCTACGCCGACCAGCCCAAGGTCGCCGGGGCACCGCGCTGACCGGCGAGCGGGGCCCGGCGCGGCCCTGCGTGCTAGAGTCCAAGCAGCTTTCCCGCTCTGCCGGTGGCCTTGTTATTCGGCGCCGGCGCCCGCACTTTCGGGTCTGATCCCGCAAAGGACCCCTCATGTCCACCGTGCTACTGCCATCCGAACGCATCGCGCTGCCGCTGCTGCCGCTGCGCGACGTCGTCGTCTTTCCGCACATGGTCATTCCGCTGTTCGTCGGCCGGCCGAAATCGATAAAGGCCCTGGAGACGGCGATGGAATCCGGCAAGAGCATCATGCTGGTGGCGCAGAAGAACGCCGCCAAGGACGAGCCGGTCGCCGAGGACATCTATCCGATCGGCTGCGTGGCCAACATCCTGCAGATGCTCAAGCTGCCCGACGGCACGATGAAGGTGCTGGTCGAGGGTGCCCAGCGGGCGCACATCCACGAGATCGCCGACGCGCAGACCCACTTCACCTGCGAACTGACGCCGGTCGCCCCGGAGCCCAGCGTCGGCGCCGAACTCGAGGCGCTGCGGCGGGCGATCGTCACGCAGTTCGACCAGTTCGTGAAGCTGAACAAGAAGATCCCGGCGGAGATCCTGACGTCGATCGCCGGCATCGACGATCCGGGCCGGCTGGCCGACACGATTGCCGCGCACCTGCCGCTGAAGCTCGAGCAGAAGCAGAAGGTGCTGGAGATGTTCGGCCTGACCGAGAGGCTCGAGCACCTGCTGGCCCAGCTCGAGACCGAGATCGACATCCTGCAGGTCGAGAAGCGCATCCGCGGCCGCGTCAAGCGGCAGATGGAGAAGAGCCAGCGCGAGTACTACCTGAACGAGCAGGTCAAGGCGATCCAGAAGGAGCTCGGCGAGGGCGAGGAGGGCGCCGACATCGAGGAGCTCGACCGCAAGATCAAGGCGGCACGGATGCCCAAGCAGGCGCGGCAGAAGGCCGAGGGCGAGCTGAAGAAGCTGAAGCTGATGTCGCCGATGTCGGCCGAGGCCACCGTCGTGCGCAACTACATCGACACGCTGATCGGCCTGCCGTGGAAGAAGAAGAGCAAGATCAACAACGATCTGGCCAACGCGCAGAAGGTGCTCGACGAGGACCACTACGGGCTGGAGAAGGTCAAGGACCGCATCGTCGAGTACCTGGCCGTCCAGCAGCGGGTCGACCGGCTGAAGGCGCCGATCCTGTGCCTGGTCGGTCCGCCGGGGGTGGGCAAGACCTCGCTCGGCCAGTCGATCGCGCGCGCCACCAACCGCAAGTTCGTCCGCATGGCGCTGGGCGGCGTGCGCGACGAGGCGGAGATCCGCGGCCATCGGCGCACCTACATCGGCTCGATGCCCGGCAAGATCCTGCAGAACCTGGCGAAGGCGGGCGTGCGCAACCCGCTGTACCTGCTCGACGAGGTCGACAAGATGGGGCAGGACTTCCGCGGCGACCCGTCCTCGGCGCTGCTCGAGGTGCTCGATCCCGAGCAGAACCACACCTTCGTCGACCACTACGTCGAGGTCGACTACGACCTGTCGGACGTGATGTTCGTCGCCACCGCCAACACGATGAACATCCCGCCGCCGCTGCTCGACCGGATGGAGGTGATCCGGCTGTCCGGCTACACCGAGGACGAGAAGGTCAACATCGCGATGCGCTACCTGCTGCCCAAGCAGATGACCAACAACGGCGTCAAGAAGAGCGAGCTGGAGGTCAGCGAGACGGCGGTGCGCGACATCATCCGCTACTACACGCGCGAGGCCGGCGTGCGGGCGCTCGAGCGCGAGCTGTCGAAGATCTGCCGCAAGGTGGTCAAGGGTTCGCTGCTGAAGGCCGCCGAAGGCAAGACCAAGGTCACGCCGCGCAATCTCGACAAATATCTGGGCGTGCGCCGCTACACCTTCGGCATGGCGGAGAAGGAGCCGCAGGTCGGCCAGGTCACCGGGCTGGCGTGGACCGAGGTGGGCGGCGAGCTGCTGACCATCGAGGCGGCGGTGATGCCCGGCAAGGGCAACACGATCCGCACCGGATCGCTCGGCGATGTGATGAAGGAGTCGGTCGAGGCCGCCCGCACCGTCGTGCGCAGCCGGGCGCGGCGGCTCGGCATCAAGGACGAGATCTTCGACAAGACCGATATCCACGTGCACATGCCCGAAGGGGCGACGCCGAAGGACGGACCGAGTGCCGGCATCGCCGTCACCACCGCGCTGGTTTCCGCGCTGACCGGCATCGCGGTGCGGCCGGACGTGGCGATGACCGGCGAGATCACCCTGCGCGGCGACGTGCTGGCAATCGGCGGCCTGAAGGAGAAGCTGCTGGCGGCCCTGCGCGGCGGCATCAAGACGGTGCTGATCCCCGAGGAAAACGTCAAGGATCTGGCGGAGATACCGGACATCGTGAAGAACCGTCTGGAACTGGTGCCGGTCAAGTGGATCGACCGGGTGCTCGAGATCGCGCTGAAGAGCCAGCCGCAACCGTTGGCCGAGGAAGACGGCCAGCCGGGCAAGACCGGCGCGGCGGAGGTGCCGGCCCGCCCGGGCGAGGTGGTCAAGCACTGAGCGGCGCTGCAGCGGCGCAGTGACCGATGACGCTGCGCAAGGTGTTGCCGCGCATCCCTTCGCTGTGTTGATTGCGGCTTGACACTGCAGGTGACGCGCGGTGGAATAGCTCTCTGAATGGCCGCGTCGCTGCGGCTCGCGCCGAACGAGGACAGACTGCTCGGATCGGTAAGCAGTTCAGGCAACGAGCCGGTCCGGGCGCAGGCAACGAAACCGAGGGGGGTTAGGTGAACAAGATCGAACTAATCGAGCACGTCGCCAAGCAGGCGGATATTTCCAAGGCGGCGGCCGGGCGCGCGCTCGAGGCGGTTGTCGGCGGCATCCGCACGTCGCTGAAGAAGGGTAACTCCGTGACGCTGGTCGGCTTCGGCACCTTTTCCATCGGCAAGCGCGCAGCGCGATCCGGCCGCAATCCGCGCACCGGCGCGGCGATCAAGATCAAGGCGGCGAAAGTGCCGAAGTTCCGCCCCGGCAAGGCGCTGAAGGATGCTGTAAACTAGCGCTCCTTCGCAGCCTGGCCCAGCAGGTCTTACCGGGCCGGGTGGTGCAGCAATGCCGATCTGCCCGGGTGCTTAGCTCAGCTGGTAGAGCGGCGCCCTTACAAGGCGTAGGTCGGGAGTTCGAGCCTCTCAGCACCCACCAGACTGTGAAGTACCCGCCGCCGTGGCGTCACCGACGCGGCATGCGGCGGGCGATGATCGCGGGGAGTGGTAGTTCAGTCGGTTAGAATACCGGCCTGTCACGCCGGGGGTCGCGGGTTCGAGTCCCGTCCACTCCGCCAGCATCTCCAAAGGCGAACGAAAGTTCGCCTTTTTGTTTTTTCGCGCGCCGCTTGCGAAAGCGACCTGACCTCGGAACCAGACGATGTTCGACACCATCCGATCGCACCGCCGCTGGTTGATGATCTTCCTGACGCTGCTGGTGTTCCCGTCGTTCGTCGCGACCGGGATCTACGGCTACAACCGCTTCATGTCGAGCGAGGAGGCGGTCGCCAAGATCGGCGGCGAGCCGATCTCGCCGCAGGAGCTCGAGGCGGCGCATCGGCAGCGGCTCGAGCAGATCCGCCAGGCGCTCGGCGAGAACTTCGACCCCGCCGTGTTCGACAGCCCGGCGGCGCGCGAAGCGAGCCTCAATTCGCTGCTCGGTGACCGTGCGCTGCGCAAGGAGGCGGCCGACTCGCACCTGGTCGTCAGCGAGAGCCGTCTGCGCCAGCTGATCGGCTCGATCCCCGCGTTCCAGGCCGACGGCAAGTTCTCCTACGAGCGCTACCGGACCCTGCTCGCCGCGCAGGGGATGAACGAGGCGGTTTTCGAGCAGCGCGTGCGCGAGGACCTGGCGCGTGACCTGCTGCTCGAGGGCGTGGGGCGCTCGGCGATCGTGCCGACCGAGCTGACCGCGCGCCTGGCGGCGCTGGTGCAGGAGACGCGGACGATCCGCGAGCGTCGCTTCCGCCCGGAGGACTTCGTCGCCAAGGCGACCGTCGGCGACGAAGCGATTCGCGCCCACTACGAGGCGAGCCGGGCGCAGTTCGAGACCAAGGAGAGCATCGACGTGCAGGTGCTGGCGCTGACGCTCGACGACGTGGCGCGGCAGGTCAGCGTGCCGCCGGCCGAACTGCAGTCTTACTACGAGCAGAACAAGGCGAGCTTCGCCGAGCCCGAGCAACGCCGCGCAAGCCACATCCTGCTGACGGTGGGCGAGGGTGGCTCGGCGAAGGACAAGGAAGGGGCGCGCAAGCTGGCGCAGGATCTGCTGGCCAGACTGAAGGCGCAGCCGGACGAGTTCGCCAGGCTGGCGCAGGAGTACTCGAAGGACCCCGGCTCGGCCGCCAAGGGCGGCGACCTCGGCCTGTTCGGTCGCGGCATGATGGTCAAGCAGTTCGAGGAGGCGGCGTTCGGCCTGAAGGTCGGCCAGATCAGCGAGGTCGTCGAGACGGAGTTCGGGCTGCACGTGATCCGTGTCACGGAGGTCAAGGGCGGCGCGGTCGCGCCGTTCGAGCAGGTCAAGGACAGGATCGAGTCGACCTTCCGCCAGCAGCAGGCGCAGAAGAAGTTCGCCGAGGCGGCCGAGCAGTTCACCAACATCGTCTACGAGCAGTCAGACAGCCTGCAGCCGGCCGCCGAGAAGCTCGGCCTGAAGATCCAGACCGTCGCCGGCGTCACGCGCGACGGCGCGCCGCGCGGCGCGTCCGGCGCGGCGCTGCTGCCCACCGCCGCCGTGCAGGCGCTGTTCGCCGACGATGCGCTGAACAAGAAGCGCAACATCGCCGCAGTCGAGGTCGGCAGCAACACGCTCGTCTCGGCGCGGGTGACCGAACACCGGCCGGCGCGGCTGCGGCCGCTCGAGGAGGTGAGCGCGCAGATCCGCGAGCGGCTGGTGCGCGAAGAGGCGATCCGGCTTGCCCGCGAGGCCGCAGAGAAGGCGGCCGACGCGCTGCGCAAGGCGCCGGCCGAGGCGGGCTTCTCGCCGCCGAGGACCGTGTCGCGCGGTCAGGCCGAGGACATGACGCCCGATGCGCTGAAGGAAGTGATGCGGACACCCGCCGACGGGTTGCCGGCATTCGTCGTCGCCGGCTCGGCGATGGGCGCGCAGTCGGTCTTCTGGGTGATCGAGGCCAGGCGGCCGGAGAAGGCGGACCCGCAGGCGCTCAGCCAGGTGCGGCGCGGCGTCGAGCAGCAGCAGGCGGCGGCCGACGACCAGGCCTACGTGGCCGAGCTGAAGCGCAAGCACAAGGCGCAGGTGGTCGACGCCCAGCGCACCGCCGCCAAGAAGTAAGGGCGGCGCGGCCGCGTCGAGGCGGCGGCACGACGACGCTCAGCCGGCGGCAAGCTCGGCGGCCGCGCGCGCGAAATCGGTCTCGTCGCCGGCTCCGAGCATCACCGGCAAGGCCGACGCGGCGCGGCGGAAGTTGCGGTGGATCGACCGCTGGTAAGCCGGGTCGTAGTGCTCGTCGAGCAGCCGGCGAACCATTTCCTCCCAGCGCTGCCCGGCGGCGAGCCGCTTCCATTCCTCGACCCGATCGCGTCCGTGCAGGTCGACGAGGCAGTCGAGTTGCCGCATCAAGGTCGGCGCATCGGCCTCGAAGTGCGCGTACTCGTCGCGCAGCAGACGGACCCGCGCCTCGGTCGGCAGCTGAAGCTGCAAGCACTCGGAGGCGCGCATCCGCTCGAGCAGCGCGTCGGGAAGCCGCAGCTGGCCGACCTTGCGGCTTTCGGACTCGACGAACACCGGCCGCCGCGGGTCGAAGGCGCGCAGCGCCGACCACAGCTGCGTCTCGAAGCTCTTCTGCGACGGCTGCGGCAGCGGCAGGGCGCCGAGCACGGAGCCGCGGTGGCAGGCGATTGCCTCGAGGTCGAGCACCTGCGCACCGCAGTCGGCCAGCCGGCGCAGCAGCCTGCTCTTGCCGCTGCCGGTCGGACCGCAGACGACGCGCAGGCACAGGTGCTTCGGCAGTTCGTCGAGCTCGCCGAGCACGTGGCGACGGAAGGCGCGGTAGCCGCCTTCGAGCTGGCGCGCCGGCCAGCCGACCGACGTCAGCACGTGAACCATCGCGCCGCTGCGCTGGCCGCCACGCCAGCAGTACACGAGCGGCCGCCAGCTGCGCGGCTTCTCGGCGAACCGCTGCTCGAGGTGACGGGCGATGCTGCGGGCGACCAGCGCGGCGCCGCAGCGCCTGGCGGCGAAGGCCGATTCGAGCTTGTGCATCGTGCCGACGCGGACGCGCTCCTCATCGTCGAGCACCGGGCAGTTGATCGCGCCGGGCAGGTGATCGAGCGCGAACTCCGACGGGCTGCGCACGTCGACGATGGCGTCGAAGGCGCCGAGGTCGGCCACCGCCTCGGCGCACGGCAGCGTCGGTCGCAACACGTCAGCGGCGCCCGGCCGCGCGAAGCCACTGACAGCCCCCGCGGAAGGCGGCCAGCGAAAGCGAGCGCGGGGGTCGTCTCACGTCAGCGCGACTTTGCCCGCAGCAGCGGCGCCAGCGTCGGCCAGACGTTCTCGAGCATGCGCGGCTGGGCGCGCTCGTTGGGGTGGATGCGATCGGACTGGAAGTACGCGAGGTCGTCGGCGAAGCCGTCGAGCAGGAACGGCACCAGCGCCAGTTTCCCGTCTCGCGCCAGTTGCGCGAAAACGCCGGCGAAACGCTCCGCGTACTCGCGGCCGTAGTTCGGCGGGATGCGCATGCCGACGAGCAGGACCCGCGCGCCGGCCTTGCGGCTGGCCTCGCTCATCGCTGCCAGGTTCTCTCGCATCGATGTCGGCGGCAGCCCGCGCAGGCCGTCGTTGGCGCCGAGCTGCAGCACCACGACGGCCGGACGATGTTCGTCGAGCAGCTTCGGCAACCTGGTCCTGCCGCCGCTGGTGGTCTCGCCGCTGATGCTCGCATTCACGACGCTATACTGCGCGGCCTCGCTGGCAAGGCGATCGGCAAGCAGCCTTACCCAGCCCGTTTCGCGCGGCAGGCCGTACTCGGCGGACAGGCTGTCGCCGAGCACCAGGATAACGGCCGACTTGCCGCTCGCCGCTCCACCCGTGACGAGCATGACGGCGACAAGCGCAAGGCGCAGCCATGCAACAGTCAGATTCAGCACAGCAGATGAGCGCAGGTCACGCCGCCAGCACGCCGACAGTGGCTCTGGCGGCCAAGGGACTCACGAAGATCGTGCAGGATGCCACCGGCAGCCTGACGATCCTGGATGATATCAACCTGCAGATCGACAGCGGCGAGACGGTCGCCATCGTCGGCGCTTCCGGTTCGGGCAAGTCGACGCTGCTCGGCCTGCTTGCCGGGCTGGACGTGCCCACCCGCGGCGAGGTGAGACTGTTCGGCGCCGATCTGTTTGCCAACGACGAGGACGGCCGGGCGCGGCTGCGGGCGCAGAACATCGGCTTCGTGTTCCAGTCGTTCCAGCTGCTGCCGCACCTGAGCGCGCTGGAGAACGTGCTGCTGCCGATGGAGCTTTCCGGCCGCACGCCGGACGGCGTGCCGGCGATGACGGCCGCCCGCGAGATGCTGACGCGGGTCGGGCTGGGCGAGCGGCTGTCGCATTACCCGAAGACGCTTTCGGGCGGCGAGCAGCAGCGCGTCGCGCTGGCGCGCGCCTTCGTGCTGCGGCCGCCGCTGCTGCTGGCCGACGAGCCGACCGGCAGTCTCGACGCCCGCACCGGTGATGCGGTGATCGAACTGATGTTCGAACTGAACCGCGAGCGAGGCTCGACGCTGGTGATGGTGACGCACGACCCGCAGATCGCCGCGCGCTGCGGCCGGCGGGTCGAGATCCAGGCCGGCCGCATCGCCGAAGGTTGAAGCGCGGTCCGGCGCCTCAGCGCCGGGCGCGCAGCTCGGCCAGCCGGCGCGCCGCCAGCGGCGCGATGTCGGTGGCCACCAGCCCGATGTCGGCACCGAACCGCTCGGCCGCTGCGCCGTGGAGCCAGACGGCTGCGTGGACCGCCTCGCGCGGGCTTGCACATTGTCCGATCAGCGCGCCGATCATGCCCGCGAGGACGTCGCCGGTGCCGGCGGTGGCCAGCGCCGGCGAACCGGTGGGGTTGATCGCGTAGCGGCCGTCGACTCCGGCGACGACGGTGCCGGCGCCCTTGAGCACGACCGTCGCACGGAACCGCCGCGCCAGTTCGAGCGCGTGGCCCAGGCGGTCCTGCTGGACCGTGGCCGCAGCGGTGCCCAGCAGCCGCGCGGCTTCGAGCGGGTGCGGCGTCAGCACCGTGTCGGCCTGCCGCGCCAGACAGCGCTGCGCCAGCGTCGCGTCGGCGCCGAGCAGGTTCAGCGCGTCGGCGTCGATGATCAGCGGGCAAGGACTGGCGAGCGCGGCGGTCAGCGCGCCGCGCGCCGCGTCGTCCTCGCCGAGGCCGCAGCCGATCACGCAGGCGGTCAAACCGTCGAGCCCTGCCAGCGGGCGGAACATCAGCTCCGGCTGCTGCGGATCGAGGCGCAGCCCGGCAGCGCCGATGCAGTCGAGGTAGACCCGGCCGGCGCCGAGCCGCAGCGCAGCGCGGGCGGCCAGCAGCGGCGCGCCGACCATGCCGAGATTGCCGCCGACGATCGCCACGCTGCCGTAGGTCCCCTTGTGCGTGTTGCGCGCTCGCGGGACGAGCAGGCCGGGGAAGTCCGACGGGGCGAGCAGCATGCCGGCGCAGGCGCCGGGAGCAACGCCGATCGGCTCGATGTCCACGGTGCCGGCGGCGTCGCAGCCGTCGCCGGTGAAAAGTCCTGGCTTGGCGCCGATGAAGGTCACCGTTGCCGCCGCTCGAACACCGGCGACATCGCCGACCCAGCAGCCCCGGTCGGCGTCCAGCCCGCTCGGCACGTCGATCGCCAGCACCGGCGCCGCCTGCCGGTTGAGCCAGTCGGCCGCGGCGAGAAAGACGCCGCCGAGCGGCCGCGCCATGCCGATGCCGAACATCGCGTCGACGACGGCGTCGCAACGCTCGTCGCCGGGCAACTCGGTCAGCGTGACACCGCCGGCGGCGGCCCAGCGGGCAAATGCAGCACGCGCATCCTCGGTGGCTGCGGCAGCCAGGGCAACGCACTGCACGTCGACGCCGCGGCGGGCCAGTTCGAGCGCACAGACGTAGCCGTCGCCGCCGTTGTTGCCGGGACCGCAGACGATGCGCACGCGCCCGCGGCCCTCCGGCAGGCGGGCCGCGACGAGTACGGCGGCAGCGGCGCCGGCGCGCTGCATCAGCGTGCCGGGCGCCAGCGCTGCCTGTGCCGACTGCTCGAGCGCGCGCAGCTCGGCGACCCGGTATAGAGGTTCGCCCATGCGGCAATGCTAAGCCTTGCCGCGGCGCGCGTATCGCTCCAGCGTCAGGCCCTCGAGGTCGATCTGCGGCTCGCGTCCGGCGACGATGTCGGCGAGAAGGCGCGCCGAACCGCAGGCCATTGCCCAGCCGGTCGATCCATGGCCGACGTTCAGGTAGACATTGGCCACCGGCGTGACGCCGAGTACCGGCGGCCCGTCGGGCAGCATCGGCCGCGCGCCGACCCAGGGCTGCGCCTGCCCGTAGTCGGCCGCGCCGGGAAACCAGTCGCGCGCCACCTTGAGCAGGGTGCCGAGTGCGGCGTCGCGCACCGTCAGCCGGCGGTTGCCGAGTTCGGCGGTGCCGGCGATGCGCAGGCGGTTGCCCATGCGGGTGACGGCAACCTTGAAGGCCTCGTCCATCACCGAGACCAGTGGCGCGAACTCGAGGCGGGTGATGCGCGCGGTCAGCGAATAGCCCTTGACCGGGTACAGGGGCAGCCGCACGCCGGCGCGGCGAAGCAGCCTGCCGCTGTCGGCGCCGGTCGCGATGACCAGCGCGTCGGCGGCGATCGTGCCGGCCGCCGTGCGCGCCTGCACGAAGCGATTGCCGTCGAACGCCAGGTCAGTCACGGCGGCATCGAAGCGGAAGGCGACGCCATCGGCTGCCGCTAGGTCCATGATGCGGCGGGTGAAGTAGGCGCAGTTGCCGGTTTCCTCGTCGGGCAGGTGCAGGCCGCCGGCAAGCGGCGTGCCGTCGACCAGTGCCGGCTCGAGCACCCGGCACTGGCCGGCGTCGAGCAGGCGGTGCGCCGTGCCCGACTGGCCGAGCAGCTCGAGCGACGGCCGGGCGCGCTCGACGTCGGCGTCGGTGCGGAACAGCTGCAGCCATCCCTGCGCCTGCTCGTAGTCGATCGAGTGACGGCTGCGCAGTTCGTGCAGCACCGTGCGGCTGTACTCGGCCAGGCGCTGCATGCGCTGCTTGTTCAGGCGAAAGCGCGCCAGCCGGCACTCGCCGAGCCAGCGCGCCAGCCAGCGCCACTGCGCCGGATCGAAGCTCGGCCGGAAGATCACCGGCGAGGCGCCGCTGAGCAGGTAGCGCAGGACCTTCGACGGCATGCCCGGCTGCGCCCACGGACCGGCATAGGCAGTCGACAGCACGCCGGCATTGCCATAGCTCGCCTCGCGGGCGACGCCACGCTGGCGCTCGACGACAGTGACCTCGAAGCCCCGGCTGCGCAGCTCGAAGGCGGTGGTGACGCCGATCACGCCGGCGCCGACGACGAGCACGTGCATTCGCTCTTGTCCGCGCTGCCGGCTACAGCTTCATCTGGCTTGGCAGGAAGGTGACCAGCGGCGGGAAGAACCAGATCAGCAGCACCGCGAGCACCATCATCGCGAAATAGGGAAGGGCGGCGCGGGCGATGTAGTTGATCTGGTGCCCGGTCATGCCCTGCAGCACGAACAGGTTGAATCCCACCGGCGGCGTGATCTGCGCCATCTCGACGACGATCACGATGTAGATGCCGAACCACAGCAGGTCGATGCCGGCGGTCTGCAGCGTCGGCAGCAGCACCGCCATCGTCAGCACCACCATCGAGATGCCGTCGAGGAAGCAGCCGAGCACGATGAAGAAGACCATCAGCAGCAGGATCAGCGCGAACGGCGACAGGTTCATCGCGCCGATCGCCTCGGCCAGGTTGCGCGGCAGGCCGATGAAGCCCATCGCCAGCGACAGGAACGACGAGCCGGCGAGGATCAGCGCGATCATGCAGTAAAGCCGGGTGGCGCCCATCAGCGAGTCCCAGAAGCCGCGCCAGGTGAGCGACCGCTGCGCGGCGGCGACCGTCAGCGCGCCGAGCACGCCGAGTGCGGCAGCTTCGGTGGCAGTGGCGATGCCGGCGTAGATCGAACCGAGCACGGCGAGGATCAGCAGCAACACCGGCACCAGGTGCAGCGATTCGGCGAGCTTGGCGCGCAGCGACAGCGCCCGGTCGGCAGGCGGGATCGCCTTCGGGTTGCGCAGCGACCACACGACCGTGTAGCCCATGAACAGGCCGGCCAGCATGATGCCCGGCACGATGCCGGCGATGAACAGCTTGCCGATCGACACGTCGGCAGCGACGCCGTAGACGATCATGATGATCGACGGCGGGATCAGCAGGCCGAGCGTGCCGGCGCCGGCCAGCGTGCCGACCGACATGATCTCCGGATAGCCACGGCTCCGCAGCTCGGGCAGCGACATCCTGCCGATGGTGGCGCAGGTGGCGGCGGAGGAGCCGGACACCGCGGCAAAGATGGTGCAGCCGACGATGTTGGAGTGCAGGAGCCTGCCGGGCACCCGCTGCAGCCACGGCGCCAGGCCGCGGAACAGCCCCTCGGACAGGCGCGTCTTCAGCAGGATCTCGCCCATCCAGATGAATAGCGGCAGCGCCGTCAGCGTCCAGCTCGACAGCGACCCCCACACCGTCAGCGCCAGCGCGTCGCCGCCGGGGCGGGTGGTGAACAGCTCCATGCCGATCCACGCCACGCCGAGCACCGCGATGCCGATCCACACGCCGGCGCCGAGGATGGCGAACATCGCGGCGATCAGGACAGTGGCGATCAGCGCATCCACGGCGATCACTCGATCGCGCCCGCGCTTGCCTGCGGTGGCAGCCGGCGCGTGCGCAGCGTATAGACGAGTGCTTCGAGGAAAGCGAGGAACAGGGCGGCCAGCCCGATCGCCATCGACAGTTGCGGAATCCACAGCGGCGTGGCGTCGATGTTCTGCGACACGTCGTGATAGACGTACGAACCCCAGACCAGCTTGCCGGCGAACCAGGCGAAGTAGCCCGACAGGAAGGTCGCCACCGTAAGGCAGAACACCTCGATCCACCAGCGCGGCCGGCCCTGCAGGCGCTGGATGATCAGCGTGACGCGGATGTGATCGCCGTGGCGCAGCGCCGCGGCCAGGGCGAGGAACGAGCCGGCCGCCAGCGTGTAGCCGGCGTAGGCGTCGACGCCGGCCATCGAATAGCCGAGCAGGCGGCCGAAGATGTTGACGACCTCGATCAGCAGGGTGGCGAGGATGAACAGGGCGCCGAGGGCGCCGAGTCCCTGGTAGACCGGGTCGAGCCAGCTTCGCACGCGGCCGTCCGTGTCGAAGAGCAGGGGCACGCCGGCGCGCCCGGGCGCCGGCGCGGCGGACGGCTACTTGCGGTAGGCGCTGATGATCGACTGGCCGTCGGCGCCGGTCTTCTTCAGCCACTCCTCCAGCATCGACTCGCCGATCTTGGCCAGTTCCGCCTTGAACTGCGGATTCGGTTCATAGACGGTCATCTTGTTGGCGCGCAGCGTGTTGACCGCCTCGTTGGTGTACTCGCGCATGCGCTTCCAGCCGCGCGCCTCGGCGTCCCTGGCGGCTACCAGCACGGCGTCCTGGGTTGCCTTGTCGAGCTTGTCGAACTCCTTCTGGTTGACGATCACCATGTTCTTCGGCAGCCAGGCATCGGCCGCGGCGTAGTGGGTGAGGCTCTCCCAGACCTTCGAGTCGACGCCGGTGGCGCCGGAGGTCATGAACGAGTCGACCACGCCGGTGGCCAGCGCCTGCGACAGTTCCGCCGCCTGGATGGTCAACGGCTGCGCGCCGACCGCCTGAGCGATGCGCGTGGTGGCCGGGTTGTAGGCGCGCCACTTCAGCCCCTTCATGTCGGCCGCCGAATTCAGCTGCTTCTTCGAATAGATGCCCTGCGGCGGCCAGGCCACCGCGTACAGCAGCTTGATGCCCTGGCCGGCGAGGATCTTCTCGACGACCGGCCGCTGCGCCTGCCAGAGCTTGTAGGCCGCGTCGAAGCCGGTGGCGACGAAGGGCAGCGAGTCGGCGCCGAAGATCGGGTTCTCGTTGTCGAGCAGGCTCATCAGCACTTCGCCGACCTGTGCCTGGCCGGTCTGCACCGCACGCTTGATCTCGGGCGCCTTGAACAGCGCGCCGCCGGGGTGCACGGTGACCGTCAGCTTGCCGCCGCTGGCCTTGGCGATGTCGGCGGCGAACTGGTTCAGGTTCTGCGTGTGCGGATTGCCCGCCGGGTAACCGGCCGGCAGGTCCCACTTGGTCTGTGCCGAAACCGCCAGCGCGGCACCCGACAGCAGCAGGGCGGCGAACGAGCGAACGAATTTCATGGATCCTCCTTGATCGATGTGCGGACGAGGCGTGCGCACTGTACCGCGAGCCGCAGGCGCCTGCAGCCACGACATCGGGCCGGCGAAGCCCGGCCGTCGCGTCGACGCAAAGCGGGCATACTGCGATCCGCCTGCCGACCCGTTCCCCATCGATGACCCATCCCGCCCACGCCGACGGCCGCTGGCAGTTCTGGATCGACCGCGGCGGCACCTTCACCGACATCGTCGCCCGCCGCCCCGACGGCACACTGGCCACCCACAAGCTGCTGTCGGAGAACCCCGAGCAGTACGCCGACGCGGCGATCGCCGGCATCCGTCAGCTGCTCGCCGTAGGTGTCGATTCGCCGCTGCCGGTGGCGGCGATCGAGGCGGTGAAAATGGGCACCACGGTGGCCACCAACGCGCTGCTCGAGCGCAAGGGCGAGCCGACCGTGCTGGTGATCAGCCGCGGCTTCCGCGACGCGCTGCGGATCGCCTACCAGAACCGGCCGCGGCTGTTCGACCGGCACATCGTGCTGCCGGAGCTGCTGTACGCGACGGTGATCGAGGCCGACGAGCGGATCGGCGCGCGCGGCGAGATCGTCGCGGCGCTCGACGAGGCGAAGCTCGCCGCGGACCTGCAGGCCGCCTTCGGCAGCGGTTACCGGTCGTGCGCGATCGTCTTCATGCACGGCTACCGCTACACGCAGCACGAGGCCCGCGCGGCGGAACTGGCGCGCGCGGCCGGCTTCACGCAGGTGTCGGTGTCGCACCAGGCCAGCCCGCTGATGAAGCTGGTGGCGCGCGGCGACACGACGGTGGTCGACGCGTATCTGTCGCCGATCCTGCGCCGCTACGTGGCGCGTGTCGCGGCCGAGCTGCCGGACACCCGGCTGCTGTTCATGCAGTCGAGCGGCGGCCTGACCGACGCGCATCGCTTCCAGGGCAAGGACGCGATCCTGTCCGGCCCGGCCGGCGGCATCGTCGGCATGGTGCGCACCAGCCGGATGGCCGGCTTCGACCGGGTGATCGGCTTCGACATGGGCGGCACCTCCACCGACGTCTCACACTACGCCGGCGAGTACGAGCGCGAGTTCGACACGCTGGTGGCCGGCGTGCGCATGCGCGCGCCGATGATGAGCATCCACACGGTGGCGGCGGGCGGCGGCTCGATCCTGCATTTCGACGGCGCACGGCTGCGCGTCGGGCCGGATTCGGCCGGCGCCAATCCGGGGCCCGCCTGCTACCGGCGCGGCGGCCCGCTGGCGGTGACCGATGCCAACGTGATGCTCGGCCGCATCCAGCCGGCGTTCTTCCCGCGCGTGTTCGGCCCGCACGCTGACGAGCCGCTCGACCGCGATGTCGTCGTGCAGCGCTTCAGTGCGCTGGCCGAAGAGATCGCCGCCGCCACCGGCAGCCGCAAGTCGGCCGAGGAGGTCGCTGCCGGCTTCCTCGACATCGCCGTGCGCAACATGGCCGAGGCGATCAAGAAGATCTCGGTGCAGCGCGGCCACGACGTCACCCGGTACACGCTCGCCGTGTTCGGCGGCGCCGGCGGGCAGCACGCCTGCGCGGTGGCCGACCAGCTGGCGATGACGCGCATCTTCGCCCACCCGCTGGCCGGGGTGCTTTCGGCCTACGGCATGGGGCTGGCGGACCAGACGGCGATGCGCGAGACGACCGTCGAACTGCCGCTCGCCGAGCCGGCGATGGCGCAGGTGACGGCCACCGTCGAGGGCCTCGCCGATGCGGCGGCGGCCGAACTGGCCGGCCAGGGCGTGCCGGCCGAGCGGCTGCGCCGCGTCGCCCGCGCCCACCTGAAGTACGAGGGCACCGACACCTCGCTGCCGGTCGACTTCGGCACGGTCGAGGCGATGCGCGCCGCCTTCGAGGCGTCTTACCGCGGCAGGTTTTCCTTCCTGATGCCGGAGCGGCGGCTGATCATCGAAGCGGTCTCGGTCGAGGCGATCGGCGCCGGCGACGCCAGCGACGAGCGGCCGGTCGCGCCGCCGCCGCGCCCGGGCCCGCTGCGGCCGGCGCGCCGCGTGCAGGCCTACTTCGACGGCCGCTGGCACGACACGCCGCTCTATGTGCGCGACGACACGCGGCCGGGCGACTCGATCGACGGGCCGGCGATCATCGCCGAGCGCAACGCCACCACGCTGGTCGAGCCGGGCTGGCGGGCGCAGATCACGGCGCTCGACCACGTGGTGCTGAGCCGGGTCGCGCCGCGGCCGAAGCGCACCGCGATCGGCACCGCGGTCGACCCGGTGCTGCTGGAGATCTTCAACAACCTGTTCATGTCGATCGCCGAGCAGATGGGCATGCGGCTGCAGAACACCGCCTACTCGGTGAACATCAAGGAGCGGCTCGACTTTTCCTGCGCGCTGTTCGACGCCGAAGGCAGCCTGATCGCCAACGCGCCGCACATGCCGGTGCACCTGGGCAGCATGAGCGAGTCGATCCGGACGGTGATGCGCGAGAACGCCGGCCGGATGGTCGCCGGCGACGCCTACGTGATCAACGATCCTTACCACGGCGGCACCCACCTGCCCGACGTGACGGTGATCACGCCGGTGTTCGACCGCACCGGCCGCGAGATCCTGTTCTACGTCGGCTCGCGCGGCCACCACGCCGACATCGGCGGCATCACGCCGGGGTCGATGCCGCCGTTTTCCACCTCGCTCGACGAGGAGGGGGTCCTGTTCACCAACTTCAAGCTGGTCGACGGGCAGGGGGTCGACGCAGCGGGGCGGCTGCGCGAGGCCGAGTGCCTGGCGATCCTCGGCGGCGGCGCGCACCCGGCGCGCAACCCGCTGCAGAATCTGGCTGACCTGAAGGCGCAGATCGCCGCCAACGAGAAGGGCCGCGAGGAACTGCTGCGGATGGTCGAGCAGTTCGGACTCGACGTGGTGCAGGCCTACATGCGGCACGTGCAGGACAACGCCGAGGAGTCGGTGCGGCGGGTGATCACCGCGCTGCGCGACGGCAGCTTCGACTACCGCCTCGACAACGGCGCGCTGATCCGGGTGGCGATCACCGTCGACCGCACCCGGCGCGAGGCGACGATCGACTTCACCGGCACCTCGGCGCAGCTGCCGAACAACTTCAACGCGCCCTCCGCCATCTGCGTCGCGGCGGTCCTGTACGTGTTCCGCACGCTGGTCGACGACGAGATCCCGCTGAACGCCGGCTGCCTGAAGCCGCTGGCGATCGTCATCCCGGAGGGCTCGATGCTCAACCCGAACTACCCGGCGGCGGTGGTCGCCGGCAACGTCGAGACGTCGAGCTGCATCACCGACGCCCTGTTCGGCGCGCTCGGCGTGCTGGCCTCCAGCCAGGGGACGATGAACAACTTCACCTTCGGCAACGAGCTTCACCAGTACTACGAGACGATCTCCGGCGGCTCCGGCGCCGGCGTGCGCGACCTGGCTGCAGGCGCCGGATCGAAGGAAGGTTTCGACGGCACCGACGTCGTGCAGACGCACATGACCAACTCGCGGCTGACCGACCCCGAGGTGCTCGAGTTCCGCTTCCCGGTGCGGCTGGAGAGCTATTCGATCCGCCACGGTTCCGGCGGCCGCGGCCGCTGGTGCGGCGGCAGCGGCGGCACGCGGCGCGTCCGCTTCCTCGAGCCGATGACGGCGAGCATCCTGTCGAACAACCGCGCGGTCGCACCGTTCGGCCAGGCCGGCGGTGAGCCGGGCCAGCCCGGCCGCAACATCGTCGAGCGGGCCGACGGCCGCGTCGAGGAGCTGACGCACATCGGCAGCGTGAAAATGGATGTCGGCGACGTGTTCGTCATCGAAACGCCGGGCGGCGGCGGCTTCGGCAGGGCCGGCGGCTGAAGTTCACAGAGGGCGCGCGGCTATACTCGGCGCCGCGCCCCCGCTGCCACGTCGAACTTCCCTGGGGGCGATCCTCGCTGCCATGCCCTCCGACGATTTCTTCCTCGCGCTCGACGGACCGAGCGCGCTGTCGACCTTTCGCGCCGGCGGCCTGCTGGCGCGCATCCAGGCGGTCGAACCCGCGGCCGCACAGGTGCAGGCGCGGCACGTGCACTTCGTGCACACGCGGGGGCAACTCGACGAGCACCAGCGGGCGCGCCTGGCTGCGCTGCTCGACTACGGCGAGCCGGCCGTCGCGGGCGATGGCGAGGCCACGCAGCAGTGGCTGGTCGTGCCGCGACTGGGGACGATCTCGCCATGGGCGAGCAAGGCAACCGACATCGCGCACAACTGCGGCCTCGACCGCGTGCTGCGCATCGAGCGCGGCAGCCGCTACAGCCTGCAGCTGAAAGGCCGGCTGTTCGGCCGCCGCGGCCTCGCTGACGAAGCGGCACGGCGCATCGCCGCGCTGCTGCACGACCGGATGACCGAGAGCGTGGTGCCGGTCGACATCGGCTGCGCCGAGCTGTTCCGCGAGCTGCCCGGCAAGCCGATGGCAACGGTGGCGGTGCGGGCGCAGGGCCGCGCGGCGCTCGCCAGGGCGAACGTCGAGATGGGCCTGGCGCTGTCCGACGACGAGATCGACTACCTGCTCGACGCCTACTCGGCGATGCGGCGCGACCCGACCGATGTCGAGCTGATGATGTTCGCGCAGGCCAACTCCGAGCACTGCCGGCACAAGATCTTCAACGCCCGCTGGACCATCGATGGCGAGCCGCAGGCGGCGAGCCTGTTCGGCATGATCCGCGCCACCCACGAGGCGGCGCCGCAGGCGACCGTGGTGGCCTACTCGGACAACGCCGCGGTGATCGAAGGCAGGCGCGTGAGGCGCTTCCACCCGCGCGCCGCCGATGGGCAGGCGATCGGCACCGAGTTCGCGGTGCGCGACGAGCCGGCGCACACGGTCTTCAAGGTCGAGACACACAACCACCCGACGGCGATCTCGCCGTTCGCCGGCGCGGCCACCGGCGCCGGCGGCGAGATCCGCGACGAAGGAGCCACCGGCCGCGGCGCCAAGCCGAAGGCGGGGCTGTGCGGCTTTTCGGTCTCCGCGCTGCGGCTGCCGGAGTTGCGCATGCGCTGGGAGAACGACGGCGACGTGACCGGCCGCGCGAAGACGGACCGCGACTACGGCTTCCCGTCGCGCATCGCCGACGCGCTGGCGATCATGATCGAAGGGCCGATCGGCGCCGCGGCCTTCAACAACGAGTTCGGCCGGCCGAACCTGGTCGGCTACTTCCGCGCCTTCGAGGCGAACGTCGGCGGCAATCGCTACGGCTATCACAAGCCGATCATGATCGCCGGCGGCATCGGCAGCATCCGCGACGACCTGACGCACAAGCTCGACCTCCCACCGGGCACGCTGCTGATCCAGCTCGGCGGGCCCGGCATGCGCATCGGCCTGGGCGGCGGCGCGGCCTCCAGCATGGGGGCGGGTGCGAACACCGAGCAGCTCGACTTCGACTCGGTGCAGCGCGGCAACGCCGAGATGCAGCGCCGCGCGCAGGAGGTGATCGACCGCTGCTGGATGCTGGGCGCCGAGAACCCGATCCTGTCGATCCACGACGTCGGCGCCGGCGGCCTGTCGAACGCGATGCCGGAACTGGCCGACAGCGCCCGCCGCGGCGCCCGCTTCGAGCTGCCGAAGGTGCCGGTCGAGGAAAGCGGCATGAGTCCGCTGGAGATCTGGTGCAACGAGTCGCAGGAGCGCTACGCGCTGGCGGTGGCGCCGGAGAAGCTCGCCGCCTTCGACTGGATCTGCCGGCGCGAGCGGGCGCCGTATGCGGTGGTCGGCCGCATCTCGGCGGACCGGCAGCTGGTCGTCGACAGCGGCGGCGGGCAGCCTGCGGTCGACATGCCGATGGAGGTGCTGCTCGGCAAGCCGCCGAAGATGCACCGCGACGTCGCCCGCCTGCCCGTGGCGCTGCCGCCGATCGAGACCGCGGGATTCGAGCTGCGAGAAGTGCTGCTCGACGTGCTGCGCCATCCGACGGTGGCGAGCAAGGCCTTTCTCGTCACCATCGGCGACCGCAGCGTCGGCGGGCTGAACTGCCGCGACCCGATGGTCGGACCCTGGCAGGTGCCGGTGGCCGACTGCGCGGTCACGCTGGCCGACTTCGACGGCTACGCCGGCGAGGCGATGGCCATCGGCGAGCGCACGCCGGTGGCGGTGATCGACGCGGCCGCCGCCTCGAGGCTGGCGATCGGCGAAGCGCTGACCAACATCGCCGCTGCCGACGTCGATCTGGCAAAGGTCAAGCTGTCGGCCAACTGGATGGCGGCCTGCGGACTGCCCGGCGAGGACGCGAAGCTGTTCGACGCGGTGCGGGCGGCGAGCGAGTTCTGCCTGGGCCTCGGCATCAGCATCCCGGTCGGCAAGGATTCGCTGTCGATGCGCACCGTCTGGCGCGACGGCGACGAGGACAAGCGGGTGGCGGCGCCGGTGTCGCTGATCGTCTCGGCCGCCGCGGCGGTCGACGACGTGCGGCTGAGCCTGACGCCGCAGCTGCGCACCGACTGCGGCGACACGGCGCTGATCCTGGTCGACCTCGGGCAGGGGCGGCAACGGCTCGGCGGATCGATCTTCGCCCAGGTGACGCAGCAGATCGGCAATGACGCGCCCGACGTCGATCAGCCGGCACAGCTGGCCGCGGCGATCGGCGCGCTGCGCCGGCTGGCGGCGCAGGGGCGGGTGCTGGCCTACCACGACCGCTCGGACGGCGGGCTGTTCGCCGCGGTGTGCGAGATGGCCTTCGCCGGCCACTGCGGCGTGACGATGAACATCGACGTGCTGGCGATCGATCCGGTGGCCAGCGACTGGGGCGACTTCAAGATCCGGCCCGAGCAGGTCGCCGTGCGGCGCGACGAACTGACGCTGCGCGCGCTGCTGAACGAGGAACTCGGACTGCTGCTGCAGGTGCGTGCCGACCAACGCAGCGTCGTGATGGATGCGCTGCGTGCGGCGGGGCTGGGCGCGGCGAGCCACATCGTCGGCAAGGTGCAGACCGGCAGCCAGGCGCGCGACACGATCGAGATCTGGCGCGACGCAAGATCGATCTTCGAGATGCCGCGCGCCGACCTGCAGCGGACCTGGAGCGAAGTGTCGTGGCGCATCGCCCGGCTGCGCGACAACCCGCAGTGCGCCGACGAGGAGTTCGCCCGCGCCACCGATGCCGACGATCGCGGCCTATCGATCACGCTGTCGTTCGACCCGGACGAGGACGTGGCGGCGCCGATGATCGCCGCGGGCGCCCGGCCGCGCATTGCCATCCTGCGCGAGCAGGGCGTGAACAGCCACTACGAGATGGCCTCGGCCTTCGACCGTGCCGGCTTCACCGCGGTCGACGTGCACATGACCGACCTGCTCGCCGGCCGGGCCAGCCTGGCCGACTTCAAGGGCTTCGCCGCCTGCGGCGGCTTTTCCTACGGCGACGTGCTCGGCGGCGGCGGCGGCTGGGCCAAGACGATCCTGCACAACCCGAAGCTGGCCGAGGAGTTCGCCGCCTTCTTCCTGCGCGGCGACTCGTTCGCGCTCGGCGTGTGCAACGGCTGCCAGATGATGAGCCAGCTGGCGATGCTGATTCCCGGTGCGCAGTGCTGGCCGCGCTTCACGCGCAACCGCTCGGAGCAGTTCGAGGGCCGGCTGGTGATGGTCGAGGTGCTCGACTCGCCGTCGCTGTTTTTCGCCGGCATGGCCGGCAGCCGGATGCCGATCGCCAATGCGCACGGCGAGGGCTTCGCCGCCTTCGCTGCGCCCGAGCACCGCGCGCAGGCCGAGGGCGAGAAGCTGGTGGCGGTGCGCTACGTCGACTCGCAGGGGCGGGCGACGGAGCGCTACCCGCACAACCCGAACGGCTCGCCCGGCGGCATCACCGGGCTGACCACCGCTGACGGCCGCTTCACCATCCTGATGCCGCACCCTGAGCGCGTCCGCCGCACGGTGCAGATGTCGTGGCAGCCGCCGGGACTTGCGGAGGACTCGCCGTGGATGCGGATGTTCCGCAACGCGCGGCGCTGGCTGGGCTGAGGTCGTTGCGTTCACGGGCGTGCCAGCCAAGGGCGGCGGCTGGCCGCCTTCACTCATTTCCCCCGCGTCGGGCTTCGCCCGCCGCTCCTCCTTGACTTCGCTACGGCGGCCAGCCGCCGCCCTTGGCCGTCCACCGTCGCGCCCGGCCACCGGCGCAAGGCAACACGGCATTTATTCGACACGCCGGCGTGCCTTGTTTCGCTCATGTCCTCCGTCGCCCGCCGACGGCGGGCGCCTCCTCCTTTACTTCGCTCCACAAGGCACGCCGGAGTCTCGATTGCGCGCCAACCGGAGCGGACCCGCCCACTCACGACGGTACGCGACGCGTCGATTCGGGTCGGACGGTTCGCACAAAGACAAAAGGGCGCCGAGGCGCCCTTTGTTCCAGGAGCTTCCCTGCCGCTACTGGATCTTGGCGGACTTGCGCAACTGGTCGGCGAAGGCCGCCATTTTCTGCTGCGCCAGCGCCTCGCGGATCTGCTGCGACACCTGCTCGAGCGGCGGGAACTGCGCGTCGCGGACATCGTCGACCTTGATGATGTGCCAGCCGAACTGTGACTGCACCGGCGCCTCGGTCATCTGGCCCCTGTCGAGCTTCACCATCGCCTCGGAGAACGGCTTGACGTAGGCGCCGGCGCCGGCCCAGTCGAGTTCGCCGCCGCGCTGCGCCGAGCCGGGATCCTTCGACTTCTTGGCCAGATCCTCGAACTTCGCTCCCTTCTTGATCTGCGCGGTGATGTCCTTGGCCTCCGCCTCGGACTCGACGAGGATGTGGCGCGCCTTGTATTCCTTGGCGCCGGTGGCCTTCTTCTGCTCTTCGTAGGCCGCCTTGACCTGCTCTTCGGTGATCGGCTGCTTGCCCAGTTCGTCGCGCATCAGCGCCTGGATCAGCGCGTTCTGCCGCTGCAGCTCGAGCTGCATCTTGACGTCCGGCTTTTCCGCCAGACCGCGCTTGGCCACTTCCTGCATGAAGATCTCGCGCTGGATCAGCTGGTCCTTGACCTGCTGGCGCAGCTGCGGGGAGTCCTGCTGCCCCTGCTTCTTCATCTGCTCGATCCAGGCGTCTTCCTGCGCCTTGCGGATCGGCTTGCCGTTGACCGTCGCAATGTTCTGCGCGAACACGGCCGTGCTCGCAACCATGGCTGCCGAAAAGGCAAGTACTCGCAACATGACTCTACTTTCCTGAAATGGGAGGGGGAGTGACGCCTGCTTCGTCCGGCGTCTGCAGAACCAGGGACAGCGCGTGAACCTCGCGGCTCAGCATCTGACCGAGCGAATCATACACAAGGCGATGACGGGCCAGCCTCGACAGACCCTCGAAGCGCCGGCTGACGATGCGCACCCGATAGTGGCCGCCGCCGCTCTTGGCGCCCTCGTGGCCGGCGTGCCTGGCGCTGTCGTCGTCGATCGCCAGCGACAGCGGCTGCAGCGCCTGCAGCTTCGCCTGCAGGCGCCCGATCGTCACTTCAGGCATCGGGCGCCTCCTTGATGTGCTGCGACAGCCAGAAGCCGATGCCGACGACGAAGGCGAGCGTCAGTCCCATCAGGCCGAACAGCTTGAAGTTGACCCAGGTGTCGGTCGAGAAGCTGTAGGCGACGACGAGGTTGGCCGCCGCCAGCAGGGCGAAGAAGGCGCTCCACACCCACAGCAGCCTCTCCCACACCGGATCGGGCAGCTCGATCTGCTTGCCCAGCAGGCTGCGGACGAAATTGCGCTGCCAGAACAGCCGGCCGCCCACCAGGCTGGCGGCGAACAGCAGGTACAGGATCGACGGCTTCCACTTGATGAAGGTCTCGTCGTTGAGCCATATCGTCGCGCCGCCGAACACGACGATCACCGCCAGCGACACCCACAGCATCGGCTCGATGCGCCTGCCGCGCGCGAGCAGCCAGCCGACCTGCGCCAGCGAGGCGACGATGGCCACCGCGGTGGCGAGCAGGATCGGCGCCTGCGCGTCGGCGACCTGGCCGCTGGCGACCAGCCCGCCGAGCCAGCCGGAGGCCAGCTGGCCCGCCTCGTGCGGGTAGGAGCCGCCGAGCTTGTAGACGACGAAGAACAGGATGACGGGGAACAGGTCGAACAGCAGCTTCATCACGCCTTCCCCGCCTCGGCCGGTTCGAAGATCAGCGACGCCGAGTTGATGCAGTAGCGCAGGCCGGTCGGCGGCGGCCCGTCGTCGAACACGTGGCCGAGGTGCGCGTCGCACACGTTGCACAGGATCTCGGTGCGTACCATGCCGTGGCTGTGGTCCGGTTCCTCGCGCACGTTGGCCGGGTCGAGCGGCTCGAAGTAGCTCGGCCAGCCGCAGCCGGAGTCGAACTTGGCGTCGGAGGCGAAGAGCCTGGTGCCGCAGCACACACAGCGGTAGGTGCCGGCCGCCCTGTGCTTCCAGTAGCGGCCGGTGAACGGCGGCTCGGTCGCCTTGTGCCTGGTGACGGCATAGGCGATGGTCGACAGGCTGTCGCGCCAATCGGCGTCGGTCTTGCTGATCTTCTTCATCGTCGTCGGGTCGCGCACGTCAGGCCCTGGGCGCGGGCGGGGCAAGCGGGCCAGTTCCAGCACAAGGTTGCGGCGGCAAGCTCGAAATTCTAGTCGCCACTTGTAAACTGGCCGGCCGCGACCAGGCAAGAGCAAGGGGGACTCGCATGCTGCATGGCCTGATGATGGATGTGCCGCTGCTGATCAGTTCGCTGATCGAGCACGCCGACCGGCATCACGGCGATGCGCAGATCGTCTCGCGGCGGGTCGAAGGCGGCATTCACCGCACCAGCTACCGGCAGCTGCACGGCCGCGCCCGCCGGCTTGCCAGCGGGCTGGCTGCCCTCGGCGTCGGCCGATCGGACCGGGTCGCCACGCTGGCCTGGAACGGTTACCGCCACCTCGAGCTGTACTTCGCCGTCTCGGGCAGCGGCGCCGTGCTGCACACGATCAATCCGCGGCTGCACCCCGAGCAGATCGCCTGGATCGTCAACCACGCCGAGGACAGTCTGCTGTTCTTCGACCTGACCTTCCTGCCGATCATCGAGGCCATCGCGCCGCATTGCCGCACCGTGCGCCGCTTCGTGGCGATGATCGACCGCGACCGGATGCCGGCGCCGGGCAAGTTGGACCTCCTGTGCTACGAGGACCTGATCGACGGCCACTCGGACCGCTTTTCGTGGCCCCAGTTCGACGAGCGGGTGGCCTCGTCGCTCTGCTACACCTCGGGCACCACCGGCAACCCGAAGGGCGTGCTGTACAGCCACCGCTCGACGCTGCTGCACGCCTACGCCTCGGTGGCGCCGGACGCGCTGAACCTGTCGAGCCGCGACACCGTGCTGCCGGTGGTGCCGATGTTCCACGTCAACGCCTGGGGCCTGCCGTACTCCTCGACGATGGCCGGCGCCAAGCTGGTGATGCCGGGGCCGAACCTCGACGGCAAGTCGCTGTACGAGCTGTTCGAGGCCGAACAGGTGACGGTGTCGGCCGGCGTGCCGACGGTCTGGCAGGGACTGCTGGCACACATCGAGGCCAACGGACTGAGGTTCTCGTCGATGAAACGCACGGTGATCGGCGGCTCGGCCTGCCCGCCGGCGATGACCCGGCGCTTCGAGGAGAACCACGGCGTGCATGTGCTGCACGCCTGGGGCATGACCGAGATGAGCCCGCTCGGCACCGTCTGCTCGTTCAAGGCCAAGCACGAGAAGCTCGGCGCCGAAGACAGGCGCGCGCTGCAGAACAAGCAGGGCCGGGTGATCTTCGGCGTCGACATGCGGGTGGTCGGCGAGGACGGCGGCGACCTGCCCTGGGACGGCCGGGCTTTCGGCAGCCTGCTGGTGCGTGGCCCGTGGGTGCTGCGCCAGTACTTCAAGGGCGAGGGCGGCGACCCGCTGCAGCCGGACGAGGCGGGCCGCGGCTGGTTTCCGACCGGCGACGTGGTCACCATCGACGCCGACGGCTACATGCTGATCACCGACCGCACCAAGGACGTCATCAAGTCCGGCGGCGAGTGGATCAGTTCGATCGAGATCGAGAACATCGCCGTCGCCCACCCGGCCGTGGCGATGGCCGCCTGCATCGCTGTGAAGCACCCGAAGTGGGACGAGCGGCCGTTGCTGGTGGCGATGCGCAAGCCCGGCGCCGAGGTCAGCCGCGAGGAACTACTCGCCTTCTACGAAGGCAAGGTGGCCAGGTGGCAGGTGCCGGACGACGTGGTGTTCGTCGAGTCGATTCCGCTCGGCGCCACCGGCAAGATGCTGAAGAACCAACTGCGCGAGCAGTTCAGCGACTACCGGCTGCCGGGCACCTGAGGCGGCTGCCGCAGACGCTTGCGCCGCATGGCGCTTTCTGTATTCTCCGCGCAGCCTTGCACGATCACAGAGGAGACCGACGATGATGCGCGCAGCGCGGGCTATCGCACTGGCCGTTGCGGCTGTTGCCGCCTCGGGCACGGTCACCGCCCAGACCAGGGGTGCAGCCGGCAGCGTCGCGCCGCCGGCGCAGACGGTGAGGATCGCCTACCTCGACCCGCTGTCTGGGCCGTTCGCCGCGGTCGGGCAGAACATCCTGAAGCACTTCCAGGTGGCCGCCGAGACGGCGACCGCGCGGCAGCTGGCCGGCGCAGGGGTCAGGTTCGAGATCGTGCCGTTCGACAGCAAGGGCTCGCCGCAGGAGGCGCTGACGCTGCTGCGCGCGATCGCCGACCAGGGCATCCACTACGTCGTCCAGGGCCAGGGCTCGCACGTGGCGATCCCGCTGTCGGAGGCGATCACCCGCAACAACGAGCGCAATCCGAAGCAGGCGATCGTGCTGCTGAACTACGCGGCGATCGACCCCGACCTGACCAACAGCAGGTGCAGCTTCTGGCACTTCGCCTTCGACGCCAACACCGAGATGAAGATGGAGGCGCTGACCGACTACATCAAGGACAGGTCGGAGATCAGGAATGTCTACCTGCTGAACCAGAACTACTCGCACGGCCAGCAGACCGCCCGCTACGCCAGGGAACTGCTGGCCCGCAAGCGGCCGGACGTGAAGATCGTCGGCGAGGACTTCGTGCCGCTCGGCCAGGTGCGGGATTTCTCGCCCTACATCGCCAAGATCCGCGCCGCCGGCGCCGACACGGTGATCACCGGCAACTGGGGCACCGACCTGGTGCTGTTCGTCCGCGCCGCCCGCGACGCCGGCCTGACCGCCGGCTTCTACACCTACTACGCCGGCGTGATCGGCACGCCGACCGCGATGGGCGCCTCGGGCGCCGACCGCGTGCGGCAGGTCTCCTACTGGCACCCGAACGTCGCGAACAACCCGCTCGAGCCCGTCTACGTCGACTTCAAGAAGCGCTTCGGCGAGGAGTGGTACGTGCTGGCCTCGTACAACGCGCTCGGCATGCTGGCCGAGGCGATCAAGCGCGCCGGCAGTGCGGAGCCGCTGAAGGTCGCGCACACGATGTCGGGCATGAAGATGAGCGGCCCGATGGGCGAGATCGAGATGCGCGCCAGCGACCACCAGCTGCAGCAGCCGCTGTTCATCTCGACCTTCACCAAGGCCGGCGGCCCGGTGAGGTTCGATGCGGAGAAAACCGGCTTCGGCTTCCGCACCGAGAAGTCGATCCCGACCTATGTCGCCTCGACGCCGACCTCGTGCAACATGCAGCGGCCGGCGAAGCCGTAGCGGGCCGCTCCGGCAACCGCCCACGGACGGCGGGCCGCTGCGGCCCGCCGGACTGAACCGACCGGCCCGCGCGACGGGCCGGTTTCGCATCGGCGCATGAACCTCGAACTGTTCCTGGTGCAGCTGCTCAACGGCGTGAGCTACGGGCTGCTGCTGTTCATGCTGGCGGCCGGCCTGACGCTGATCTTCTCGATGATGGGCGTGCTGAACTTCGCCCACACCAGCTTCTACATGATCGGCGCCTACGTCGCCTACCAGCTGTCGGTGTGGCTCGGCTTCTGGGCGGCGCTGCTGCTGGCGCCGCTGCTGGTCGGCGCACTCGGCGCGGCGGTCGAGCAGTGGGGGCTGAGGCGCGTGCACAAGTGGGGGCACGTGCCTGAGCTGCTGTTCACCTTCGGCCTGTCGTACATCGTCTTCGAGCTGGTGCAGGTGATCTGGGGCCGCGCGCCGGTGCCCTACCAGGTGCCGCCCGAACTCGACGGGCCGGTCGCCTGGCTGCAGGCGGCCGGCATCACCTTCCCGCAGTACCGGATGTTCATGATGGCGGTGGCGATCCTGATGCTCGGCGGGCTCTGGCTGCTGCTGAAGCGCACCCGCATCGGCCTGGTGATCCAGGCGGCGCTCAGCCACCCGGAGATGGTCGAGGCGCTCGGCCACAACGTGCCGCGGGTGTTCATGCTGGTGTTCGGTGCCGGCTGCGCGCTGGCCGCACTGGCCGGCGTGATCGGCGGCAACGCCTTCGTCACCGAGCCCGGCATGGCCGGCGCCGTCGGCGCGATCGTCTTCGTGGTGATCGTCTTCGGCGGCCTGGGCTCGCTCGCCGGCGCGTTCGTCGCCTCGCTCCTGCTCGGGCTGATCGACGCCTTCGGCAAGACCAGCAGCGCCTCGCTGGCCGGACTGCTCGCCTCGGCCGGCTTCGAGCCGACGCCGGCGAGCTTCGGCTACCCGGTGCTGAGCATGACGGTGGCGCAGGTCGCGCCCGTCCTGCCGTACCTGCTGCTGGTGCTGATCCTGATCTTCCGGCCGCGCGGCCTGATGGGCACGCGGGAAAGCTGAGGCGGCGACGTGACGGCGCTCGGCGAACTGCGCTTCAAGCCGCTGAACTTCGGCCGCTGGGTGATCTGGGGCTCGACGGCGCTGGTCTTCGTCGTTGCGCCGCAGGTGTTCGACAGCGGCTTCGCCCGCGCGCTGCTGTCGCAGATGGCCATCATGATCGTCTTCGCCCTGTCCTACAACATGCTGCTCGGCCAGACCGGGCTGCTGTCGTTCGGCCACGCCGTCTACTCCGGCCTCGGCGCGTACTTCGCCATCCACGCGCTGGCGCTGATCGGCAGGGGATCGCTGGTTTTTCCAGTGTCGGCGCTGCCGCTGGTCGGCGGCGCGGCGGGGCTGGCCTTCGGCGTGGTGTTCGGCTGGCTGACCACCAAGCGGGCCGGCACCACCTTCGCGATGATCTCGCTTGGCATCGGCGAGATGGTGTTCGCCGCCTCGCTGATGTTCCCGGGCTTCTTCGGCGGCGAGGCCGGCATCAGCGGCAACCGCACCGCAGGCCCGCCGCTGCTCGGCATCGACGGCCTGAGCTTCGGCGCCGACATCCAGGTCTACTACCTGATCGCGGCGTGGACCTTCGTCTGCATGATCGCCATGTACGCGCTGACGCACACGCCGCTCGGCCGCATCGCCAATGCGGTGCGCGACAACCCCGAGCGGGCCGAGTTCATCGGCTACGACGCGCGGCGCGTGCGCTGGATCATGATGATGCTGGCCGGTTTCTTCGCCGGCGTCTCCGGCGGGCTGTCGGCGATCAACCTGGAGAGCGTCGGCAGCGGCGCCGTGCACGCGGCGGTCTCCGGCGGCGTGCTGCTGGCCGCGTTCATCGGCGGCGTGCTGTTCTTCTTCGGGCCGATCCTGGGAGCCATCGTCTTCGTTTTCTTCGCCTTCGCGCTTTCCGAGTACACGCCGGCCTGGCACCTGTACCTCGGCGTGTTCTTCGTGCTGCTGGTCATGTTCGCCCCCGGCGGGCTGTCGAGCCTGCTGCTGCTGAACCTGCGGGTGGCGAAATTCGGCAAGTTCGGCCGCCTGCGCGACCCGTACGTCGGCGTGCTCGGCACCGGCGGACTGCTGGCTGCCGGCGTCGCGCTGCTGATCGAGATGACCTACCACCTGACCCTGGGCATCGGCACCGACAGCCGCCTGAGGTTCTTCGGCTTCCCGTTCGATACCGCGCGCGGCGAAAGCTGGGTGTTCGCCGGCGCGCTGCTGGCCGCCAGCGGTGTCGCCTTCGAGTACATGCGGCGCCGCTTCAAGCGCGAGTGGGATGCGATCGCCGTCGAGATCGAGGACTGGCGGCGCGACAACCCGGAGCAGGAGCAGTGAACCCGCCGGCGCTGCAGCTGGCCGACGTGCGCAAGCGCTTCGGCCGAACCGAGATCATCCGTGGCGTCAGCCTGAGCATCGCCGCCGGCGAGCGTCACGCGATCATCGGGCCGAACGGCGCCGGCAAGTCGACGCTGTTCAACCTCGTCAGCGGCCGCTTCCACGCCGACTCGGGCGAGATCCTGCTCAACGGCGCGCCGATCACGCGGCGCAAGCCGTTCGAGATCAACCGCCTCGGCCTGGCGCGCAGCTTCCAGATCACCAACATCTTTCCGCGCCTGTCGGTGTTCGAGAACCTGCGCTGCGCGGTGCTGTGGTCGCTCGGCTATCGCTACTCGTTCTGGCACAACCTGAACCGGCTCGCCGACGCCGAGGACCGTGCCCAGCAGCTGCTGGAGCGGATCGGCCTGAAGCGGCGGCGCAACATCCAGGCCGGACTGCTCACCTATGCCGAGCAGCGGGCGCTGGAGATCGGCATCACGATCGCCGGCGGGGCGACGGTGATCCTGCTCGACGAGCCGACCGCCGGCATGAGCCGCAGCGAGACGGCGCGGGCGGTGGCGCTGATCCGCGAGGTCACCGAGGGCCGGACGCTGGTGATGGTCGAGCACGACATGAGCGTCGTCTTCGGCCTGGCCGACCGGATCTCGGTGGTCGTCTACGGCGAGGTGATCGCCAGCGGCCGGCCGCAGGAGATCCGTGCCGACGCGAAGGTCAAGGAGGCTTACCTCGGCCAGCCGGCGGAGAGCGGGTGATGCTATCCGTCGAGAATCTGCAGGCCTATTACGGCAAGAGCCACGTGCTGCACGGGGTGGACCTCGTGGTCGGCGAGGGCGAGATCGTCAGCCTGCTCGGCCGCAACGGCGTCGGCCGATCGACCACCGCCAAGGCGATCCTGGGCCTGGTCGACTGCACCGGCCGGGTCGTCTTCAAGGGCCGCGATGTCACCGGCTGGCCGACCTACCGGATCGCCTCCGCCGGGCTTGGCTATGTGCCTGAAAGCAGGGATATTTTTCCGACATTGACGGTGGCGGAGAACCTGACGCTGGGACTGAAGGGGCGGCGGCCGGGGCGCTGGGGCTTCGACGACATGTACCGCCTGTTCCCACGGCTGCGCGAGCGCGAGCGGACGCTGGCCGGCGTGCTTTCGGGCGGCGAGCAGCAAATGCTGACGCTTGCCCGTACGATGATGGGCGACCCGGACCTGGTGATCATCGACGAGCCGACCGAGGGCCTGGCGCCCAAGCTGGTCGCGCTGGTGGCGGACTTCCTCGAGGCACTGCAGGCGCGTGGCATCTCGGTGCTGCTGATCGAGCAGAAGCTCACCATCGCGCTCGACGTCTCGCAGCGCCTGTACGTGATGGGTCACGGGCACATGGTCTTTGCGGGCACGCCCGAGGAACTGCGTGGCAACCGGCTGGTCCGCCAGGAGTGGCTCGAAGTCTGAACAAGCAGGGGAGAGCAGAAAAATGAAGGTCTACTTCGAGCGGCGCGGCGAGGTCGCGGTGCTGCAGGTCGACAACCCGCCGGTGAACGGACTGAACCTGGCAATGCGGCGCGGCATCGTCGGCGGCCTGCAGCGCTCGCGCAACGACCCGAAGGTCAAGGTCATCGTCATCACCGGCACCGACAGGATCTACTCCGGCGGCGCCGACATCCGCGAGTTCAACACGCCGGCGCAGACCGCCGAGCCGCACCTGCTGCAGGTGATCGACGCGGTTGAAGCGAGCAGCAAGCCGGTGATCGCCGCCATCAACGGCGTGTGCATGGGCGGCGGCCTGGAGCTGTCGCTCGCCTGCCATTACCGGGTCGCCACGCCGAACGCCTCGATGGGGCTGCCCGAGGTGAAGATCGGCCTGCTGCCGGGTGCCGGCGGCACGCAGCGGCTGCCGCGGGCGGTCGGCGCGGAACTGGCGCTGCAGATGATCGTTTCCGGCGAGCCGATCGGCGCCGAGGCGGCGCTGAAAGCGGGACTGATCGACCGCATCGTGCCCGGCGACAGCTTCCAGGGCGTGCTCGACTTCGCGCAGGAGCTGGTCGGCCGGCGCACCCATCCGCGGCTGCGCGCGGCGCGTGCCCTGCTGCCGAGGGGAGCCGACGCCGAGACGTTCTTCAACGCGGCGCGGGCGCGGGTGGCCCGGCAGGCGCGCGGCCAGATCTCGCCGCTGAAGTGCGTCGATGCGGTCGAGGCGGCGGTGCGGCTGCCGTTCGAGGAGGGCACCAGGATCGAGCGGGCGATGTTTCTCGAACTGGTCGCCTCCGACCAGTCGAAGGCGCTTCGTCACGCCTTCTTCGCCGAGCGGGCGGCCGCGCGGATCGCCGGCCTGCCGGAAGGCACGCCGACCCGCCGTATCGAACGGGCGGCGGTGGTCGGCTTCGGCACCATGGGCGGCGGCATCGCGATGAGCTTCGCCAACGCCGGCATTCCGGTCATCGTGCTCGAGTCGTCGCTGGAGGCGCTCGAGCGGGGAATGGCGCTGTGCCGGCGCAACTGGGAGGCGACGGCAGCCAAGGGCCGGATGACGGCGCAACAGGTCGAATCGCGGCTGGCGCTGATCCGCTGGACGCTGCGCTACGAGGACCTGGCCTCGGCCGACATCGTCATCGAGGCGGTGTTCGAGGACCTCGCCGTCAAGCAGAAGGTCTTCCGCGAGCTCGACCGTGTCGCCAAGCCGGGCGCGATCCTCGCCACCAACACCTCCACACTCGACGTCAACCGTATCGCGGCGGCGACCAGGCGCCCGGCCGACGTGCTGGGCACGCACTTCTTCAGCCCCGCCAACGTGATGCGCCTGCTCGAGGTGGTGCGCGCCGACGCCACCGCGCCCGAGGTGCTGGCCACGGTGATGAAGCTCGCCCGTCCGCTGAAGAAGGTGGCAGTGGCCTCCGGGGTGTGCGACGGCTTCATCGGCAACCGCATGCTCGAGCACTACGTGCGGCAATCGCTGTTCCTGCTGGAGGAGGGCGCCAGCGTCCAGCAGATCGACAAGGCGCTGACCGGCTTCGGCATGGCGATGGGCATCTTCGCGGTCGGCGATCTGGCCGGGCTCGACATCGGCTATGCGATCCGTCAGCGGCGCTACAAGGAAAAGCCCGACGTGCGCTACCCGCGCATCGCCGACCGGGTGGTCGAGCTCGGCCGCCTGGGCCAGAAGACCGGCAAGGGCTGGTATCGCTACGAAGCCGGCGAGCGGACGCCGCAGGTCGACCCCGAGATCGAGCAGCTGGTCGCCGCCTATCGCCAGGAGACGGGCATCACGCCGCGGGCGATCGTCGACGAGGAGATCGTGCAGCGCTGCGTCTTTGCGCTGGCGAACGAGGGCGCGCGCATCCTGCAGGAGGGCATCGCGCAGCGGGCCAGCGACATCGACGTGGTGTACCTGACCGGCTACGGCTTTCCGGCCTGGCGCGGCGGCCCGATGTACCACGCGGAGAGCTTCGGCCTGCCGAAGGTGGTCGAGGCGATGCAGCGCTTCGCCGCGCTGCCCGGCGCCGATGCGGCCTTCTGGCAGTCGGCGCCGCTGCTCGCCCAGTGCGCTGCCAGCGGCCGCCGCCTCGACGCGCGCTGACCGGCGCGGCACGGGCCGCGACCAACACTGCAGGAGAACCCGATGGCGACCAACCGCCGCATCGTGCTTGCCAGCCGTCCGAGCGGCTGGGTCACCGCCGAAAACTTCCGCCTGGAAACCGTGCCGCTGCCGCCGCTGGCCGACGGCGAGCTGCGGGTGCGCAACCGCTGGCTGTCGCTCGACCCCTACATGCGCGGCCGGATGAACGAGGGGCGCAGCTACGCCGCCGCGCAGCCGCTGGACGAAACGATGGTCGGCGGCACCGCCGGCGAGGTGGTCGAGTCGCGCCACCCGAAGTTCGCCGTCGGCGACCAGGTGGTCGGCTACCTCGGCTGGCAGGAGTACGGCGTTTCCGACGGCAGTCAGCTGATCAAGGTCGACACCAGGCAGATCCCCCTGTCGGCCTATCTCGGTGCGGTCGGCATGCCGGGCGTCACCGCCTGGGTCGGGCTGAACCGCATCATCGAGCCGAAGGCCGGCGAGACGGTCGTCGTCTCGGCGGCCAGCGGTGCCGTCGGCAGCGTGGTCGGTCAGCTGGCGAAGCTGTCGAGCTGCCGCGCGGTCGGCATCGCCGGCGGCGAGCAGAAGTGCCGCTACGTGGTCGACGAACTGGGCTTCGATGCCTGTGTCGACTACAAGCGCGGCGACGTCGGCCAGGCACTGAAGGCAGCCGCGCCGGACGGTGTCGACGGCTACTTCGAGAACGTCGGCGGCGAAATCATGGACGCGGTGCTGCCGCGGATGAACGCCTTCGGCCGCATCGCCCTGTGCGGTCTGATCGCCGGCTACAACGGCGAGCCGATCCCGATCCGCAACCCGACCTGGTTTCTCGTCAGCCGGCTGAAGCTGCAGGGCTTCATCGTCTCCGAGCAGATGCATCTGTGGCCGCAGGCACTGAAGGAGCTCGGCGGCCACGTCGCGGCCGGACGCATCAGGTACCGCGAGACGATCGCCCACGGCCTGGCGAACGCGCCGGCGGCCTTCATCGGACTGCTCAAGGGGCTCAACTTCGGCAAGCAACTGGTCGAGCTCGACTGATGCAGCAGTTCGCTGGCAAGGTGGCGGTGATCACCGGCGCCGGCAGCGGCTTCGGCGCCGCGTTCGCCCGGCAGGCGCAGCGGCTGGGCATGCGCCTGGTGCTGGCTGACGTGCAGGCCGACGCGCTCGACCGCCAGGTCTCGGCGCTCGGCGAGCGGGGCGCCGATGTGCTCGGCGTGCGTTGCGATGTCTCGTCGGACGCCGACGTCGGTCGGCTGGCGCGAGCCGCTTACGACCGGTTCGGCGCGGTCAACCTGCTCGTCAACAACGCCGGCGTGGCCGGCACCGGCGGCTACCTGTGGGAGAACAGCGAGGCCGACTGGCGCTGGACGCTCGGCGTGAACCTGATGGGCGTGGCCAACGGCATCCGCCACTTCGTGCCGCGGATGATTGCGGCCGGGCTCGACCAGGACAGCGGCCACATCGTCAACAGTGCCTCGATCGCCGGCTGGCTGTGCGCGCCGCTGCTCGGTGTCTACAACGCCAGCAAGGCGGCGGTGGTATCGGCCAGCGAGACGCTGTACCACGACCTGAAGCTCGCCGGCAGCCGGATCGGCGTCTCGGTGCTCTGCCCGGCGTTCGTTCCGACGGCGATCTTCGCCTCGGACCGCAACCGGCCGGCGGAACTGGCGAACGCTTCGGCGCCGACCGCCTCGCAGCGGCTGGCGCGCGCCGCCGGCGAAAAAGCGGTGGCGGGCGGCAGGCTCGGCGCCGACGAGGTCGCCGCGCAGACCTTCGAGGCGATCGGCGCCAACCGCTTCTTCGTCTTCACCCATCCGCAGATCATGCCGATGGTGCGGGCCCGCTGCGACGCGGCGCTCGCCGGCGAAGCGCCCGCCGATCCCTACGCGCAGCGGCCCGGCGCACGGCCGCCGCGGGCCGACGGAACGTCGCCTCGCTGAAGGCCTGCGGCAGGAACCTTCGCCAGCGCGCGCGGTCTGAACGGCGCCGCTGGCCAACGCCGGCGGCATCGGGGCCTTGCCTGCAGCCGGAACCCGCGGCGCGCTCGGGCAGAATTCGCCACCGCGTGGCGCCGCCACGATTGTCATGTTCAGCAACAGTCCCAGGGATCACAGATGAGTTTCGTGCGTCAACTGTCGGTCGCACTCGTCGCCGTCGCCATGCTCGGCGTCGCGCCGGCCGGCGCCAGGACCGAGCCCGCCTTCACCCAGGTTGCCACCGTCGAAGGGGTGACCGAGTACCGGCTGGCCAACGGCATGCAGGTGCTGCTCTTCCCGGACCCGTCGAAGCCGACGGTGACGGTCAACGTGACCTACAAGGTCGGCTCGCGGCACGAGAACTACGGCGAGACCGGCATGGCGCACCTGCTTGAGCACCTGATCTTCAAGGGCAGCGAGAGGCACCCCAGTCCGGAGAAGGAATTCAGCCGCCGCGGTTTCCGCAACAACGGCACCACCTGGTTCGACCGCACCAACTACTTCTCGACCTTCCAGGCCACCGACGAGAACCTGCGCTGGGCGCTCGACTGGAAGGCCGACGCGATGGTGAACTCGTTCATCGCCAAGGAGGACCTCGATTCCGAGATGACGGTGGTGCGCAACGAGTACGAGATGGGCGAGAACGAGCCGTTCCGGGTGCTGTACAAGCGCCTGTTCGCCACCGCCTTCCAGTGGCACAACTACGGCAACTCGACCATCGGCAACCGCAGCGACATCGAGAACGTGCGCATCGAGAACCTGCAGGCGTTCTACCGGCTGTACTACCAGCCGGACAACGCGGTGCTGACGGTGGCCGGCAAGTTCGACGTCGAGGCGACGCTGCCGCTGATCGCGCAGACCTTCGGCAAGATTCCGCGGCCGAAGCGCGAGCTGCCGCCGCTGTGGACGGTGGAGCCGACGCAGGATGGCGAGCGCAGTTTCGTCGTGCGCCGCAAGGGCGACGTGCAGATCGTCATGGTCGGCTACCGGATCCCCTCGCTGCTGTCGGACAGCACGGCGGCGATCAGCGCTGCCGCCGACATCCTCGGCGACACGCCCAACGGCCGCCTGCACAGGGAACTGGTGGCCACCGGCATGGCGGCGCAGGTCTTCTCGTGGGCGATGCAGGTTCGCGACCCCGGGCTGGCGGTCTTCGGCGCGCTGGTCAAGAAGGGCGAGCCGGTCGAGCGCGTGCGCGACAAGCTGATCGAGATCGTCGAGACCAGCTTCGCGCAGCAGCCGCCGACCGAGGCCGAGATGACACGGATGCGGCAGGACAACGCGACCGGCTTCGACCGCGCGCTGGCCAACCCGCAGCAGTTCGGCGTCTCGCTGTCGGAGTACATCGCCGCCGGCGACTGGCGGCTGTTCTTCCTCACCCGCGAGCACACCGCCAGGGTGACGGCCGACGAGGTGGCGCGCGAGGCGACCCGCTTCTTCCGCCGCGACAACCGCACCGTCGGCCTGTTCCTGCCGGAGGACGAGCCGCAGCGGGCCGAAATCCCGGCGCCGCTGCCGGTGGCAGGCATGCTGGCCGATTTCAAGCCGAGGGCGGCGGTCGCCGCCGGCGAGGCGTTCGACCCGTCGCCGAAGAACATCGACGCGCGCACGCGCCGGTTCAGCGTCGGCGATCTGAACGTCGCGCTGCTGCCGAAGAAAAACCGCGGCGAGACGGTCAGCGTCGTGATCCGCCCGCGCTGGGGCGACGAGCGCAGCCTGCAGGGCAAGGCGGTCGTCGCCTCGATTGCCGAAGCGATGGTGCCGCGCGGCACCGGCAAGCTGACGCGGCAACAGATCGCCGACGAGATGACGCGGCTGAAGATGCAGGGATCGCTGCGTGGTTTCCAGACCGACCGGGCGAATCTGGCGGAAGCGCTGCGCCTGTCGGCGCACGTGATGCGCGAGGCGAGCTTCCCGGCCGACGAGTTCGCGCAGCTGAAGCGGGAGACGATCACCGGCCTGCAGGCGCAGCTGTCGGACCCCGAGGCGCGCTCGCGCGACACGCTGGCGCGCCACTTCGACACCTATCCGGCCGGCGATCCGCGCGCCTACATCCCGCTCGAAGAGCGGATCCGGCAGATCGACGCCGCCACGGTCGAGCAGGTCAGGCAGTTCCACGCCGACTTCTGGGGCACGGCGCGCGGTGAGATCGCCATCGTCGGCGACTTCGACGACCAGGCGGCGGAGGCGCTGATCAGGGAGCTCTTCCCGGTCTGGCCATCGAAGGCACCGTACGCGCCGGTGCTCGCCGAGCCGCGGGAGGTGAAGGCGCAGCGCATCGCGATCGACACGCCGGACAAGGAGAACGCCTTCTACCGGGCGAGGATCAACCTGACGCTGCGCGACGACGATCCAGACTACGCACCGCTGGTGCTGGCCAACTACGTCTTCGGCGGCGGCTCGGGGCTTTCCAACCGGTTGATGGACCGGGTGCGGCAGCGCGACGGCATTTCCTACGGCGTCGGCTCCGGGCTGCTGGTCGGCAGTCGCGACCGCGCCGCGGGCTGGCAGATCGCCGGCCTGGTCGCACCGCAGAACGCGGCGAAGTTCGAGCAGGCGGTGCGCGAGGAGCTGGAGCGGATGCTGCAGGACGGCCTGACCGAGAAGGAGATCGAGGACGCCAGGAACGGCCTGCTGCAGGAGCGTGTACTGAACCGCTCGAACGACGGAACCGTCGCCTCAGTGTGGACCGGCTATCTCGACCTCGGCCGCAGCTTCACCTCATACAGCCAGGCCTTCGACGATCGGATCAGGGGGCTCACCGCGGCCGAGGTCAATGCCGCGCTGCGCCGTCACCTCGATCCGGCGAAGATGACGGTGGTCGTCGCCGGGGACGCTGCCAAGGGGGCGAAGTAGGTGGCGATCGAGGACTTCCGTCACCGCCTGCCACTGCGCGTGCGCTGGGCCGAGGTCGACATGCAGGGGGTGGTGTTCAACGGCCACTACCTGACCTACGCCGACGTCTGCGCCACCGAGTACTGGCGGGCGATCGGCGTTGCCTATCCGTCGGGCTTCGCCGACCTGGACGTCGACTCGTTCGTCCGCAAGGCGACCGTGCTGTACCACGCACCGGCCCGCTACGACGACCAACTGCTGGTGTGCGGGCGGATCGCCCGCCTCGGCCGCAGCAGCGCCGATTTCAACGTGTCGATCTTCCGCGCCGACGACCCGTCGCGGCCACTGGTCGATGCCGAGGTGGTCTACGTCTGCGTCGACCGGGCCGCCGCGCCGGTTGCCTGGCCGCCGGAACTGCGTGAACGGATGCGCCGCTTCGAGGCAGTCGCGCCGGTCGAGACGGCAGAAGGTGGCTGAGGACCTGCGCGTCGAGCTCGGCGACTGGGCGGCGCTGGGCGCGCGCGCCGCGGCGGTGCGCCACGCCGTGTTCGTCGAGGAGCAGCAGGTGCCGGCAGCGATGGAACTCGACGAGTTCGACCCGCTGAGCCTGCACGCGCTGGCGCTCGGCCGCGCGGGCGCGGTGCTGGGCACCGGCCGCCTGCTGCCCGACGGGCACATCGGCCGCATGGCGGTGCTGCGGCAGGCCCGCGGCAGTGGCGTTGGCAGCGCGCTCCTGCGGGCGCTGATGCAGGCGGCGCGCAGGCGCGGCGACCGCGAATTGATGCTCAGCGCGCAGACGCACGCGATCGGCTTCTACGAGCGTTTCGGCTTCGTCGCCGAGGGCGAGCAATACGACGACGCGGGAATCCCGCATCGCGCGATGCGGCTGGTCTTGCAGGGGTTCAGCTAGCCCGGCGCGCGCCGGAGGAGCGCATCGACGGCGCCCGCGCGCCGTCGACCGTGAACTCGAAGTGCCGGTCGCGATGCAGTTCGGGGGTCTCCGGCGCGAAGCTGCGCTCGAGGAAGCTCGTCACGCCGTCGCGACGCACGGTCACCACGGTGGTCGAGCGTGTTCCGTAGCCGTGGGCGCGGATCTGGATCGATGCCAGCGCGCGCTCCCATTCCAGCGGCACGCCGGTCGACGGCAGTTCCGAGTCGCGCACCGGACGGCGGTCGGCCATCAGCGTCAGCAGCGAGTCGGCATCGACCCGGCCGGCCAGCGCGCAGGCGAAGGCGCTGACCGCGCGGACCACCTTCGGCCAGGGCGTGTCGAGATACGCGTTCGACAGGCCATAGATGCCCGGCGCCAGCGGCTGCGGGCCGTCGTCGCGGCGGTTGGTGTAATAGACCAGCCGCGGCACGCCGCCCTTCGACACACCCGGCTCGGCGATCAGCAGGTTGAAGCCGTTGTAGGCGCCCATTCTCGGCGCCTGCTCGCGCAGCCACTGGCCGGCCGCCTGCGGGCTCTGCAGCGCGCCGATGGCGATCGCGCCGCGCGACGGCGCGTGCGGATTGCGTTCGCTCGGTGCGCGCACGTTGGTCAGCAGCGCCAGTCGCCCGCTGCGCGTGATGCCCAGCCAGGTGCCGCCGGCTTCCTCGTCGCGGCCGGCCAGCAGCGCCACGCTCTGCCCCCACCACGACGCCGGTCGCGTGCTGCGCGCGTAGAACTCGTCGCGGTTGGCGGCCAGCACCAGCGGGTAGTCCGGGTGCACCTGCCAGGCGACGACGGCGAGGCACATCGATCAGAGCTCCTCGAAGCACTCGCTGCGCCGCTGCGCCAGCAGCGCCGCCGGCAACCCGGCGCGCGCCACGGCAGCGGCCAGCGCCTGTCCGAACGTCTCGGGCTGGCGGATGCCGTCGTAGACCTCGAGCAGCGTCAGCGGCCCGCCGGCGGCATCGGCGCGCCGCATCAGCCGCGGCCGCACGCCGCTGGCAGCGGCGATCTGCGCCTGCATGTCGCGCAGCCGCGGCTCGAGCTCGCGCACCGCCGCCGGGTCGAGCTTGTAGTAGACGAACCAATGCTGCATCGGCGCGCGCAGGCTCAGCTGGTCACGTCGACCAGCTCGTAGGGCAGGGGGCGCGGCGCCAGCGGCGGGCCGTCGGCGGCACCCAGGCGCAGCGGCCCCTCGGCCCTCTCCAGCGGGCACTCGAGCAGCAGGTCGAAACCGCCGCCCGGCGCGCTGGCCGTCATCACCACCGTGCCGGCCGCCTCGGCCTCGCCTTCGGCGAACACGTCTGCACCTGCGGCAGCCGCAGCGGCGCAATGCGCGAGCTGCATCCGCCGCCTCAGCTTGCCGCGGTACTGGCTGCGCGCCACCACCTCCTGTCCCGGGTAGCAACCCTTGCTGAAGCTGACGCCGCCGAGCACCTCGAAGTTGATCATCTGCGGCACGAACTTCTCCTGGGTGGCGGCGAAGACAGTCGGCACGCCGGCATCGATCTCGCTCCACCAGAAGGCGCCGCTGCCGACCACCAGCAGGTCGGCCAGCCCGGCGATCGGCACCGTGGCAGCAGCCGGTGCGAGCAGCAGGAAGCGCTCCGGCAGTCGCGTCGATCCGTGCAGCCGCGCGAGGCGC
Source organism: Burkholderiales bacterium (assembly GCA_016716275.1). Lineage (GTDB taxonomy): Bacteria > Pseudomonadota > Gammaproteobacteria > Burkholderiales > Burkholderiaceae_F > JADJWR01. Next base: position 825,488 of record JADJWR010000003.1, read on the forward strand.
GCCTCGCCCAGGCGGACACTGTCGCCCGCTGTGGCGGGCGGCGTGACGCCGGGCGCGCGCAGCCGCGAGGCGGCGTCGACGCCGAAGACCGCCCGGGCGGTCCAGGCATCGGAGACGTCGGCGAGCGTCGCCTTGGCGCGCAGCACGAACATCGACAGCCGCTTTAGCACAGCGGGCAGCAGTTCGCGCGGCAGCAGCAGGTGGATCGTCTCGCCGTCTCGCCAGACGCGAAAGCTCGCCAGCAGGCGGCCTTTGGCGGTGCAGTATCCGCCGAGCGCCAGCCGGTCGGCGCCGAGGTGCTCGATGTCGCTGGTGAGCTGGCCGTGCAGGAAGCGCACCGCGTCGGCGCCGCTGACGGCGATCACGCCGAGCTCTGCAAGCGTCGCGCACACCGGTCCGCGCAGCGCGGCGGCGGCCTGCGCGGGGTCGGACTGCCAGCAGCCGGCTCGACCCGCTGCGGCGTCTGCCTGGCTCGGCGAAGGAGTGCTGAGGTTCATCGTGCGCGCGAAAGTATCATAGGCGCGCATGAGTTGGCCGAGCCGCCGCAAGGGCGAATCTCTCGAACGGCGCGCTGCATCGATGCCATGAGCGCGGTCCGCCGGTCGCCCTCGTCGCAGCAGGGTCGCCTGCTGGTCGCCGCCATCGCGCTCGTCCTCGTCGCGGCGCTCGGCGCGGCGGCGCTGCGCTACCTGTACGAGCGGCCGCTGGCACTGCGCGAGGAGCGGGTCGAGATCGTGGTCGGCGCAGGTTCATCGGCACGGGCGATCGCCCAGGCGATGCGCGATGCCGGCGTCGAGGTCAACGCCGACCTGTTCGTCGCCGCGGCGCGCTTCAGCGAGGCCACCAGGCGGTTGCGCGCCGGGCGCTACGAGATCACGCGCGGCATGCGCATCGCCGACGTGATCGACAGGCTGGTGCGCGGCGACACGCTGAAGGAGCGGATCACCATCGTCGAGGGCTCGACCTTTCGCGAGATGCGCGCCGCGCTCGCCGCCCACCCGGGGCTGAGGCCCGACAGCGGGAAGCTGGACGAGGCGCAGCTGCTCGCCGCCGTCGGTGCGGGCGAAGCGCAGCCGGAGGGGCTGTTCGCCCCCGACACCTACCTGTTCGACGCCGGCTCGAGCGACCTCGACATCCTGCGCCAGGCCTATCGCGCGCAGCAGGCGCGGCTGGCGCAGGCCTGGCAGGCGAGGGCGGCCAGCCTGCCGCTGAACTCGCCGTACGAGGCGCTCATCCTCGCCTCGATCGTCGAGAAGGAAACCGGGCAGGCAGCCGAGCGCGGCCGGATCGCCGGCGTGTTCGTCAACCGGCTCCGCAGCGGCATGCCGCTGCAGACCGACCCGACGGTGATCTACGGCCTCGGCGAGAAATTCGACGGCAACCTGCGCAAGCGCGACCTGACCGCCGACACGCCGTATAACACCTACACGCGGGGCGGCCTGCCGCCGACGCCGATCGCCCTGCCCGGACAGGCGTCGATCGAGGCGGCGCTGCGGCCCGAGCCGACGCGGGCGCTTTACTTCGTCGCCCGCGGCGACGGCACCTCGCAGTTCTCCGAGTCGCTGGCCGAACACAACCGCGCGGTGGCCAGGTATCAGCTCGGCGGCAGGCCATGAGCCCGCCGGGCCGCCCCAGGGGCGAATCCTTCGAGCTTCAGCGAGACGATCTTCCAATGACAGCACGCGGCCGCTTCGTCAGCTTCGAAGGCATCGACGGTGCCGGCAAGAGCACGCAGATCGCCTTCGTCGAGAACTGGCTGCGCGGCCGCGGCGTCGACGTGCTGCTGACGCGCGAGCCTGGCGGCACGCCGCTGGGCGAATCGCTGCGCGAGATGATCCTGCACCAGCCGATGCAGCCGCGCACCGAGACGCTGTTGATGTTCGCCGCCCGCTGCGAGCACGTGCTGACGGTGATCGAGCCGGCGCTGGCGGCCGGCCGCTGGGTGCTGTGCGACCGGTTCACCGACGCGACCTTCGCCTACCAGGCGGGCGGCCGCGGCATCCCCGAGGCCGACGTCGCGACGCTGGCGCGCTGGGTGCATCCGGGACTGCAGCCGGAGCTGACGGTGCTGTTCGACATCGAGCCGGCGATCGCCGCCGCACGCCTGGCGCGTGCACAGCGCAGCGATCGCTTCGAGGCAGAGCAGCGCGATTTCTTCACCCGCGTGCGCGAGCACTACCTGGCGCGGGCGCGCGCCGAGCCGCAGCGGTTCGTGGTGGTCGACACCTCGCAGGACAAGCCGCTGGTGCAGGCGCGACTGGTCGATACGATCGGGCGGCTGCTGTGATTGCACGCCGCCTGCCGTGGCTGGCGCCGATCTGGCCGCTGCTGCCGCCACTGGCCGCCCGCGGTGTTCATGCCGTGCTGCTGCACGGCCTGCGCGGCATCGGCAAGAAGAGCCTGGCGCTCGATCTTGCCGAAGCGCTGCTGTGCTCCTCGCCGCAGCCAGACGGGCGCAGTTGCGGCCATTGCGAGGAGTGCCGGCTCGCCGCCGCCGGCAGCCACCCCGACCTGCGCTGGGTGCTGCCGCAGGCGCTCGCCGAGCGGCTGCTGCCGCAGGCGCAGGACGACGAACAGGCGGCCAGCGAGGCGGCGGATCCTGCCGAGACCGAAGGCAAGGCGCCGCGGGCCAGCCGCGAGATCCGGGTCGACCAGGTGCGCGCGCTATCCGGTTTCCTCGGCATCGCCGCCTATCGGGGCGGCAGGCGGGTGGTGCTGCTGGCACCGGCCGAATCGATGAATGCCATCGCCGCCAACACGCTGCTGAAGATGCTCGAGGAGCCGCCGCCGGCGACGATGTTCGTGCTGGTTTCCGACGCGCTCGACGAGGTGCTGCCGACCATCCGGTCCCGCTGCGTGCTGGTGCAGGTTCCGGTGCCGGACGCCGGCCAGTGCCTGGCGTGGCTGACCGAGCAGGGCGTGGCAGACCCGGCGGCCGCCCTGGCGCTGGCCTCCGGCGCGCCGCTGGCCGCGCTGGCCGATGCCACCGAGGAGGCGATCGCGCCGGAGGTGTCGGCGGCGCTGTATCGGCTGCTCGAGCGCGGAGGGGCGCTCACCGCGGCGCAGGTCGTGGCAGGCGTCGGCCGCGATCCGCCGGTGCCGGCATGCGTTCGGCTGATGCAGTGCTGGGCGTTCGACCTGATGCAGTATCGTGCGCGTGGATCGGTCCGCTATCATCCGCAGCGCGCAGCGAGCATCAGGCAACTGGCCGCTTCGGCACGTGCCGAGGGCCTGTGGCGCTGGAGCGAGGCGCTGAACGGTGCCAGCGCGGCGCGCGAGCATCCGCTGAACCCGCGCCTGGTCATCGAATCGCTGCTGGCCGGCTATATCGACGTTTTCTGACGATCGCAGATGAGCGACTCACCGAACACCCGATTCGGCAGCGGCGCGGCCGACCTGCTTGGCCCCACCACCACCGGCGGCGGGGCACGCCCGGCGATCCTGTCGCTGGCGATCAAGGAAAAGGCGGCGCTGTATGCGGCCTACATGCCGTATCTGCGGAACGGCGGTGTGTTCGTGCCGACCAACCGCCCGTACAAGCTCGGTGACGAGGTCTATCTAATCCTGACGCTGATGGACGATCCGACCAAGTACCCGATCGCCGGTCGGGTGGTATGGATCAGCCCCGCCGGCGGCACCGCCCGCACGCCGGGCATCGGCGTGCATTTCCCGGCCGACGAGACCGGCGTCTCGGCGCGCCGGCGCATCGAGGAGATCCTCGGCGCTGCGGTCAGGTCCGGACGGCCGACGCACACGATCTAGGTCGTCTGCTGCGAGCGGCGGCGCCTTGTTCGTCGATTCGCACTGCCACCTCGCCTTTGCCGAGCTTGCCGACGACATCGACGGCGTGCTGGCGCGCATGGCCACGGCGGGGGTCGGCCGCGTCCTGAGCGTCTGCACCCGGCTGGACGAGTTCGAGCGGGTTCACGCGCTGGCGCTGCGCGACGAGCGGATCTACGCCTCGGTCGGCGTGCACCCGGATACGACCGGCATCGAGGAGCCGACCGTCGAGCGGCTGGCCGAACTGGCCGCCCGGCCGCGGGTGATCGCCATCGGCGAGACCGGGCTCGACTACTACCGGCTGCCCGAGCCGCTCGATTGGCAGCGCGAGCGTTTCCGCGTCCATATCCGGGCGGCCAGGGCCGCCGGCAAGCCGCTGATCATCCACACCCGGTCGGCATCGGCCGACACGCTGCGCATCATGCGCGAGGAGCGGGCCGACCTGACAGGGGGGGTGATGCACTGCTTCACCGAAGGCCTCGACGTGGCCCGGGCAGCGATCGACATGGGTTTCTTCATTTCCTTTTCCGGCATCGTGACCTTCAAGAATGCCGGCGAACTGCAGGCGGTCGCCAGGGCGCTGCCGCTGGATCGGCTGCTGATCGAGACCGACGCGCCGTACCTGGCTCCCGTGCCTTTTCGTGGCCGGACCAACGAGCCGGCCTACGTTCCCCACGTGGCTGGGAAGCTGGCCGAACTGCACGGGGCGACGCTACCCTTAATCGAGGCGCGAACAGAGGAGAATTTCAGACTCTGTTTCAATGTGTTATGACGCGAACTTCGCGCTTGTTCTTAGATTAATCCGGCGCCGTTCGGTGACTTAAGAAGCGAATGAACACAGTCAGTTACGGATGTTATTTCATCTCAGTTCTAGCTTCGTTTATTTATCGCTGTGTAATTCGCATAATGTATATTATGTTAACTATCAGTGACGCTGAACTTTGGCCGCCTAAGGGTTAGCGTAGAGCCTCCCGCCCCTCGCTTGCCGCCAGCGCGGAAATTAACGCGTCGATCAGCCGCGGGATCTCGGACGGCGCGCGAAGGTAAAGCTGCGCCCGGCTCGCGACGTCGCGACCGACCCGCACCGTCACCAGATCCGGCTGGTGAAGGCGGAAGACATCCTCGTCGGTGACATCGTCGCCAACGTAGACGCCCGCCTCCGCCCGCGAAAGTTCGAGCAGCCGCAGCATCGCCGCGCCCTTGTCGACCGCCGCCGGCGGCAGCAGGTTGAACACCATCTTGCCGGTAACGATGCGCGGCGGCGGCTGCAGGCCGGCCAAAACCGCCGGCAGCTCGGCAACCGCCCGCCCGGGGTCCCTCGCCTGCCGGTAGTGAACCGACAGCGAGACGCCCTTGTCCTCCAGCAGCAGGCCGGGATCGCGCGCGCGCAGCGTCTCGCCGCCGCGCAGCTGCGCCAGCCAGCCGCGGCTGACGGCGACGCACTCGGCCGACTCGCGCTCGGCGCCCGGCAGGCCGTCGATGCCGTGATTGCCGACCGCATAGTCGACTGCGACGCCGAGCCGGCGCAGCACATCGTCGCGCGAGCGGCCGCTGATCACCGCGGTGGTGCACCAGTCGCGCAGGCGGTCGAGCGCCGCCCGTGTGCCAGGCGGCGTGATCACCTGCTCCGGCCGCAGCGCGATCGGCGCCAGCGTGCCGTCGAAGTCGAAGGCGGCAAGGATCCGCCGTCCGCCCAACTGCCGCAGCGCGCCCAGCCCGGCCGCCGAGAAGGCGTACTCGCCGGCGGCCATGCTGCCGCCGCTCATACCGCCACCTTCAGCGGCCGCCGCTGAAGCTGCTCGATCCGCGCAGTGACCCGCTCGCGCGAGCGCACGCGGGCGGCGTCGATCAGCATCGAACCGGCCCAGCGATAGATGTTGTGGCTGCGCACCCAGGCACGCATGGTCCGCATGCGCTCGCGCTGCTCTGCCGGCGGCATGGCGAGCGCGCGCGCCAGCGCCTCGCCGGTCTGCTCGGCGCTGTACGGGTTGACCAGCAGCGCCTCGTGCAGTTCGCGCGAGGCACCGGTGAACACCGACAGCAGCAGCACGCCGAGGTCGTCGTCGCGCGCGGCGACGTACTCCTTGGCCACCAGGTTCATGCCGTCGTGCAGGCTGGTCACCATCGCCACGTCGGCGCTGCGATACAGATCGCGCACCGTCTGCGCGCCGTGGTGCTCGACCCTGAGCAGGATCGCCGGCGCCCGCTCGGTGCCGTAGGCGTCGTTGATCCGCCGTGCCTCGTCCAGCACGCGGTCGTGGAACGCCTGGTACTCCGGCAGGTCGCTGCGCGACGGCGACGCCACCTGCACCAGCGTGAAGCGGCCGCGCCACTGCGGCTGGCTGCGCAGCAGGTGCTCGACCGCGGCGAACCGCTCGATCAGGCCCTTGATGTAGTCGAGCCGGTCGATGCCGATGGCCATCCGGTGCCCCGGCGGCAGGCCGAGCCACTGATGGATGCGGGCGCGGGTGGCCTCGATCGGCTCCTCGTTCGCCGGCGGCCAGGCGATCGAGATCGGATAAGGCGCCACCCGCGTCAGCTGTCCGCCGCGGTGGACGGTCGAGTCCTCGTGCTCGATGCGCGACTCGAGGAAGGTGTCCACCGCATCGATGAAGTTGCGGCAGTGCGCCCGGGTCTGCAGGCCGACGATGTGGCTGCCGAGCAGTCCCTCGAGGATCTGCTCGCGCCAGGGACAGATGCCGAAGGTCTCCGACATCGGCCAGGGGATGTGCCAGAAGGTCACCACGGTGGCCTGCGGCAGCCGGTCGCGGATCATCTGCGGCACCAGCGGCATGTGGTAGTCCTGCACCAGCACCAGCGGGTCGGCGCGCCTGGCCGATTTCACCACCGCGTCGGCGAAACGCTGGCTGACGTCGACGAAATGCCGCCAGTCCTCGGCGCGGAACACCGGCCGCACGTGCGCGATATGGCACAGCGGCCACAGCCCCTCGTTGGCGAAGCCCTCGTAGTAGCCCTTGACCTGCTCGGTCGTCAGCCAGAGGCGGCGCAGCGTGTACGACGGCTGCTCCGGCGGCACCTGCACGCAGCCGTCGCGGTCGCTGACCTGCTGGTCGGCCGAGCCGCTGCCGTGGGCGACCCACGTTCCGCTGGCGGCGCGCAGCACCGGCTCCAGCGCGGTGACCAGGCCGCTGGCCGGCTGCGTCACGACGACTTCGTCACCCCGGCGCTCGTGCGAATAAGGCTGGCGGTTCGACACGACGATGATCTCGTCGTCCGCGTACTCGGTCTGCAGCATCGCGCGCAGCCGCTGCGCCGACCAGCCTTCGCTCGCACCGGTGTCGGCCGCGCGCTGCCGCTCCAGCCGGCGGAACAGGCTGCGCACCTCGGCCTCGAGCGGCAGCAACGCCTTGTCGATGGTCGCCGGCCCCTCGGCGAAGGGTCGCAGCAGCCCCTCGCCCGTCAGCATCGCCCGCACGCCGCGCACCCAGCCGCGCCAGCTCAGGTGCGCCACAGCCACGGTGATCAGCGCCACCACCAGCGCCAGCACGGCAAAGGTGACGATGGCGTACCAGCGCGTCTCGCCCGATCTCAGTTCGATGAAGCTCATGTCGTGCAGCACCAGCATGGTGTGCGTCGGCGCCGGCGAATCGCCGAGCCGCAGCGGCACGGCGGTCGGATGCAGCACGCCCTGCTCCAGGCGCAGCACCCGCGGCGTCGACGGATCGGCGGCGGCGCAGCCGACGGTCGCCGGGAACATCGCCGAGCGGGCGACGATGCGGCCCTGCGCGTCGCACAGCGCTGCCGAGTGCAGCCGCTCGTCGGTGGCGGCGGCGTTGAGCAATCCGGTGACTCGCGCCGCCATCGCCTGCTGCTGTGCTTCGCGCAGGGGACCGACGACGGTGGCGGCGATTGCGTGCGATCGCTGGTCGAGATCGCTCATGAACCAGCGCAGGGTCAGCCGGTCCATCAGCGGCACCGACAGGTAGGCGAGCGCGGCCACCGCGAGCAGCAGCGGCACGACGAAACGCAGGGACAGTTTCAGCATCGGGACTGTTGGTCCGGCAAAGACGGGGCGGCTCGCCGCACGGCGGCCGCTGCGGCGACCGCCGGAGCCGTGGACCGCGTCGGCGGCCCCGGCGGATCTTCCCGTCGGAGACTGGCTGGCGGTCGAACGGCCGCGATCGGTCGGATCCGTCCTGCGCAGACAGAACGATTGAGGAGCAGATTGGATGCTTGCACGGGGATACCGGTTGCGAATCCGCGCATGCCTTAGGTAACAGTGCGTAGCGCGGGCCTGAAAGGCCTTGCCAACCGGCGCCGGACTGGCCGCCCCCTTACGCGATAATGCGCATGACGTAGGTGGCTGCCGCCGCGATCGTCCATCAGATGCCCTCCCCGCCCACCGCCTACCTGATCGACGACGACAGCGCGATTCGCGACTCCCTCTGCCTCTGGCTGGGCATGCGCGGCATCCGCTGTGCCGGCTACGAGTCGGCCGAGACCTTCCTCGCCGACGTGCAGCCCGACTGGCGCGGCTGCGTGCTGATCGATCTGCAGCTCGAGGGCATCGATGGCCTGCAGCTGCAGGCGAGGCTCGCCGGGCGCGGGATCACGATGCCGGTGATCTTCGTCACCGGGCACGGCGACGTCGCCGCCGCGCGCGACGCGCTGAAGGCAGGGGCGCTCGACTTCATCGAGAAGCCGGTCGACAACGAGCGGCTGGTCGAGCTGGTCGAGGGCGCGATGGCCGCCGACGCCGAGGCCGAGCAGCGGCGGGAGCAGGCAGCGCTGCTCGCCGGCCGCCTGCAGCGCCTGACGCAACGCGAACGCGAGGTCATGGAGCAGGTGGTCGCCGGCCGGCACAACCGCGAGATCGCCGCCGACCTGGGCATCAGTCCGCGGACCGTCGAGGTCTACAAGTCGCGGCTGATGGACAAGCTGGACGTGCGTCGCGTTGCCGATCTGGTCAAGCTCGCACTCGAGGCGCAGGACGAGACTCGCCAGTGACGGCCGATTGCCGCCGGTTTCCGTCCGTCGGTTGTTGCGTAGGTGGTGCGCCGCTACTGCCGCTGCCAGCCCGTTCCTAGACTCGGACAGGCGCCGGCGCCGCCGGCAGGGGCGACGGATGCCATGCTGCCCGTGGCAGTGGACCGAACAGCCTAAGCAGGCCCCGCCCGGGGCGAATAACATGGCTCGTATGCCGTACGACCGGATCGCCTCGAATTCGACCGCAGAGCGGCCGCCAGCCGCGGACGCCGGCTGGGCCAGGAGATGGTGGCTCGCGCACACGGCGCTGGTGTTGCTGCTGGCCCTGCTTGCCGGCGGCGCGGCGGCGACGACGGTCGCCGTGCTGCGGGTCGACGGCGCCATCGGCCCGGCCTCGGCCGACTACGTCGAGCGCGGCATCGGCAAGGCGCAGGCGCAGGGCGCGGCGCTGGTAGTGCTGCAGATCGACACCCCCGGCGGGCTGGACACCTCGATGCGGCAGATCATCAAGGCGATCCTCGCCTCACCGGTGCCGGTGGCCGCCTTCGTTGCGCCGGAAGGCGCGCGCGCGGCCAGCGCCGGCACCTACATCCTGTACGCCAGCCACGTCGCGGCGATGGCACCGGCGACCAATCTCGGCGCCGCCACGCCGGTGCCGCTCGGCGTGCCCGCGACGGCGCCCGGCGACGGTCAGCCTGCCCGCAAGCCGCTGCCCGCGCCGGACAAGGCGGAAGGAAAGCCGACCGACGAGGCGCCGGCGGCGCCGGCCGAGGCCATGCGCGCCAAGCAGGTCAACGACGCAGTGGCCTACATCCGCAGCCTGGCCGAACTGCGCGGCCGCAACGCCGACTGGGCCGAGCGCGCGGTGCGCGAGGGCGCGAGTTTGTCCGCCGAGCAGGCAATGAAGGAGCGGGTGATCGACCTGGTCGCCCAGGACCTGCCGGCGCTGCTCAGGGCGCTGCACGGACGCGAGGTCAAGGTGCTCGAGCGGACGGTGCGACTCGACACCGGGGCGGCGACCGTGCTGACGATCGAGCCCGACGCGCGCAACCGTTTTCTTGCCGTCATCACCAGTCCGAGCGTGGCGCTGATCCTGATGCTGATCGGCGTGTACGGCCTGTTCTTCGAGTTTTCCTCGCCGGGCTTCGGCGTCGCCGGCGTGGCGGGCGGCATCTGCCTGCTGCTCGGGCTGTACGCGCTGCAACTGCTGCCGATCAACTACGCCGGACTCGGCCTGATCCTGCTGGGGCTGGCGCTGATGATCGCCGAGGCTTTCCTGCCGAGCTTCGGCGTGCTGGGCATCGGCGGCATCGTCGCCTTCGTGCTCGGCGCGACCCTGCTGATCGACACCGAGGTGCCGGGCTTCGGCATCCCGCTGCCGGTCATCGCCGCCACTGCGCTCGCCAGCGGCGCACTGCTGATCCTCGCCGGCGGCCTGGCGCTGCGCGCGCGGCGCGCCCGCGTGGTCAGCGGCCGCGAGGAGATGGTCGGCGCCGGCGGCGAACTGATCGATGCGGAGGGCTGGGCTTTGGTGCATGGCGAGCGCTGGCGCGTGCGCTGCAGCTCGCCGCTGGCGGTCGGCCAGAAGCTGCGGGTCACCGCGATCGACGGGCTGACGCTGACCGTCGAAGCCGCCGGCGAACCAATCGACCGGAAAGAGGAGTGAAAGATGATCGCTAACCTGCCCTTCGGCCTCGGCGGCGTCCTGCTGCTGCTGCTGATCCTGCTGGTGTCGTCGTTCCGCATCCTGCGGGAGTACGAGCGCGGCGTGGTGTTCCAGCTCGGCCGGTTCTGGAAGGTCAAGGGCCCCGGGCTGGTGATCGTCATCCCCGGCGTGCAGCAGATGGTGCGGGTGGACCTGCGGGTGGTGACCATGGACGTGCCGCCGCAGGACGTCATCTCGCGCGACAACGTGTCGGTCAAGGTCAACGCGGTGGTCTTCTTCCGCGTCGTCGATCCGCAGAAGGCCATCATCCAGGTCGAGAAGTACCTGATGGCGACCAGCCAGCTGGCGCAGACGACGCTGCGCGTCGTGCTCGGCAAGCACGAACTGGACGAAATGCTCGCCGAGCGCGAGCGGCTTAACCTCGACGTGCAGAGAATCCTCGACTCGCAGACCGATGCCTGGGGCATCAAGGTCACCAACGTCGAGATCAAGCACATCGACCTGAACGAGTCGATGGTGCGCGCCATTGCCCGCCAGGCCGAGGCCGAGCGCGAGCGGCGGGCCAAGGTGATCCATGCCGAAGGCGAGAAGCAGGCGGCCGCCGCCCTGCTCGAGGCGGCGCAGATGCTGGCACAGCAGCCGGAGGCGATGCAGCTGCGCTACCTGCAGACGATGACCCAGGTGGCCGGCGATCGCGCCTCGACCATCGTGTTTCCGCTGCCGATGGACCTGCTGGCGAAGCTGGCCGGCAACAAGGAGAAATGAGTGGGCGCACCCGAGCCGGTCGAGCCTGCCGCTTCGCCGCTTAGCGAGCACGACGTCTACCTGTTCCGCGAGGGAACGCACACGCGCCTGCACGGCAAGCTCGGCTGCCGGCTGCATGCCGGCGGCGCGCACTTCGCGGTGTGGGCCCCCAACGCGCGGGCGGTGTCGGTCATCGGCGAGTTCAACGGCTGGGATGGCGGCGCGCACCCGATGAGCCCGCGCTGGGATTCGTCCGGCATCTGGGAATGCCATGTCGGTGGCGTGCTGCCGGGGGCGGCCTACAAGTTCCGCGTCAGCCCGCAGGCCGGCGGCGCCTTCGACAAGGCCGATCCGTTCGCCTTCTACGCGCAGACGCCGCCGCAGACCGCCTCGCGCGCCTGGTCACTCGACTATGCGTGGGGCGACGGCGCGTGGATGGCCGGCCGCGCCGGCCGCAACGGGCTGGCGGCGCCGATGTCGGTGTACGAGGTGCACCCGGGCTCGTGGCGACGGCGCGACGGCTGCTGGCTCGGCTATCGCGAGCTGGCGCACGAGCTGGCCGACTACTGCGCGCAGATGGGATTCACCCACGTCGAGCTGATGCCGGTATCGGAGCACCCGTTCTACGGCTCGTGGGGCTACCAGTGCACCGGCTTCTTCGCGCCGACAGCCCGCTACGGCACGCCGCAGGACCTCAAGTACCTGGTCGACCACCTGCACCAGCGCGGCATCGGCGTCATCCTCGACTGGGTGCCGTCGCACTTCCCGGACGATCCGCACGGTCTGTCGCGCTTCGACGGCACCAGCCTCTACGAGCACGACGACCCGCGGCAGGGCTATCACCCCGACTGGCACTCGTCGATCTTCAACTACGGCCGGCACGAGGTGCGCGCCTTCCTGCTGTCCTCGGCGCACTACTGGCTCGACGAGTACCACTTCGATGGCCTGCGGGTGGACGCCGTCGCCTCGATGCTCTACCTCGACTACGGTCGGCGCGAGGGCGAGTGGATCGCCAACGTCCACGGCGGCCGCGAGAACCTCGGCGCGATCGAGTTCCTGCGCATGCTCAACGAGTCCGTCTACCGCGACTTCCCGGACGTGCAGACGATCGCCGAGGAGTCGACCGCCTGGCCGATGGTGTCGCGGCCGGTCTACCTGGGCGGGCTGGGCTTCGGCATGAAGTGGAACATGGGCTGGATGCACGACACGCTCGCGTACTTCCGGCAGGACCCGCTGTTCCGCCGCTACCACCACAACACGATCACCTTCTCGATGATCTACGCCTTCAACGAGAACTTCGTGCTGCCGCTGTCGCACGACGAGGTGGTGCACGGCAAGGGCTCGCTGATCGGCAGGCAGCCGGGCGATTCGTGGCAGCAGTTCGCCGGCATGCGGCTGATGTACGGCTACATGTGGACCCACCCGGGCAAGAAGCTGCTGTTCATGGGCGGCGAGTTCGGCCAGCGGCGCGAGTGGACGCACGAGGGCGAGCTCGAGTGGTGGGTGCTGCAGTTCGCCGAGCACGCCGGGCTGCAGCGCTGGGTGGCGGATCTCAACGGCCTTTACCGCGCCGAGCCGGCGCTGCACGAGGTCGACTTCGAGCCTTCCGGCTTCGAGTGGATCGACGCCTCCGATCACGAGGCGAGCACGCTCGCCTATCTGCGGCGGGCGCGCGGCGGCGACACCGTGCTGGTGGTGTGCAACTTCACGCCGGTGCCGCGCCATGCGTACCGGGTCGGCGTGCCGCAGCCGGGCTACTGGCGCGAACTGGCCAACAGCGACGCGCTGGCCTACGGCGGCAGCGGAATGGGCAACCTCGGCGGCGTGGCCAGCGAGGCGGTGGCGGCGCACGGCCGGCCGCACAGCCTGTCGCTGACGCTGCCGCCGCTGGCGACGGTGGTCCTGAAGTGTCCGTAGGCGCGAGCGCCGCCGCCGGCAGGTGAAAGCCGACCGCCTGCCTGCCGAGGCTGCCGCGGCCGCCGTCGGCGACGCGCACTGGTACAAGGACGCGGTCATCTACGAGGTCCACGTCAAGGCGTTTCACGACGCCAACGGCGACGGCATCGGCGACTTCCGCGGCCTGACCGAGAAGCTCGACTACGTCGCCGAGCTCGGCGTCAACACGATCTGGCTGCTGCCCTTCTACCCGTCGCCGTTCCGCGACGACGGCTACGACGTCGCCGACTACCACAACGTCCACCCGGCCTACGGCACGCGGCAGGACTTCCGCGGCTTCGTGCGCGAGGCGCACCGGCGGGGGCTGCGCATCATCACCGAGCTGGTCGTCAACCACACCTCCGACCAGCACCCGTGGTTCCAGGCGGCGCGGCGCGCCCCGCGCGGCTCGGCCAAGCGCGACTACTACGTCTGGAGCGACGATCCGAACCGCTACGCCGGCACCCGCATCATCTTCACCGACAGCGAGCAGTCGAACTGGGCCTGGGACGAGGTGGCGCAGCAGTACTACTGGCACCGCTTCTTCAGCCACCAGCCCGACCTGAACTTCGACAACCCGCGGGTGCGGCAGGCGGTGTTCCGCACCATGCGCTTCTGGCTCGACATGGGGGTGGACGGTTTCCGGCTCGATGCGATCCCGTACCTGATCGAGCGCGAGGGCACCGCCAACGAGAACCTGCGCGAGACGCACCAGGTGATCAAGGAGATCCGCGCCAGGCTCGACAGCAAGTACCCCGGCAGGCTGCTGCTGGCCGAAGCCAACATGTGGCCGGAGGACGTGCGCGAGTACTTCGGCGACGGCGACGAGTGCCACATGGCCTATCACTTCCCGCTGATGCCGCGCATGTACATGGCGATCGCGCAGGAGGACCGCCACCCGATCGTCGAGATCCTGCAGCAGACGCCGGACATCCCGGAGTCCTGCCAGTGGTCGATCTTCCTGCGCAACCACGACGAGCTGACGCTCGAGATGGTGACCAGCCGCGAGCGCGACTACATGTACCGGATGTACGCCGCCGACCGGCGCGCCCGCATCAACCTCGGCATCCGCCGCCGGCTGGCGCCGCTGATGGAGAACGACCGCGCCCGCATCGAGCTGATGAACAGCCTGCTGCTGTCGATGCCGGGCTCGCCGACGATCTACTACGGCGACGAGATCGGCATGGGCGACAACATCTTCCTCGGCGACCGCGACGGCGTGCGCACGCCGATGCAGTGGAGCTCCGACCGCAACGGCGGCTTCTCGCGCGCCGACCCGCAGCGGCTCTACCTGCCGCCGATCCAGGACCCCGTATACGGCTACGAGTCGGTCAACGTCGAGGCACAGAGCCGCGCGCCGGGTTCGCTGCTTGCGTGGACCCGGCGGCTGCTGTCGGTCAGGCGGTCGTCGCCGGCCTTCGGCCGTGGCCGCTTCGCCGTGCTGGCGCCGGGCAACCGCAAGATCCTCGCCTACGTGCGCGAGCATGGCGACGAGGCGATCCTCTGCGTGGCCAACCTCGCCCGCTCGGCGCAGCCGGTCGAGCTCGACCTCGCCCGCTTCAGGGGCCGGGTGCCGGTGGAGATGCTCGGCCGAACCGCCTTCCCGCCGGTCGGCGAACTGCCCTACCTGCTGACGCTGCCCGCTCACGGCTTCTACTGGTTCCGCCTGGCCACCGACGCGCGGCCGCCGCAGTGGCACGAGCAACGGCTGGCGCCCGACGTGCTGCCGGTGCTGGTGCTGTTCGACGGCTGGGCGAGCCTGTTTCGCGAGCGCGTCGTGCCGTGGCGAATCGGCCTGGCGGAGAAGACCCGCGCGAGCTTCGAGCGCGACCTGCTGCCGGCCTACCTGGCCAAGCAGCGCTGGTACGCGCAGCCGGAGCTGCCGCCGGCGCGCGCGACGATCGCCGACAGCGCGCTGCTCGCCGACGGCGGCCACGAGTGGCTGCTGGCGATGGTCGACGCCGAAGCCCCGGCCGGCCGCGGCCGCTACTTCCTGCCGCTGGCGCTGGCCTGGGAGGAAGCCGACGAGGAGCGGTTGAAGCAGCTGGCGCCGGCGGCGCTGGCCAAGGTGCGCCAGCAGGCGCAGGTTGGCCTGATGGCCGACGCCACCGGCGACACCGCCTTCTGCACGGCCCTGCTCGCGGCGGTCGGCGCCGGCCGCGAGCTGGCTGCCGGCGACGGCGCGATCCGCTTCGCGCCGACCGCCGCCTTCGGCCGCGTCACCGCCGGCATCGAACTGCCGGCCGGTTCGCTGCACGTGCAGTCGACCGGCGCCAACAGCGTGGTGCGGCTCGACGAGCGCCTGGTCGTCAAGACGTATCGCCGCATCCGCGAGGGCGTCAACCCCGAGCTCGAAATGGGCCGCCACCTGACCGACGTGGCCCGCTTCGCGCACTGCGTGGCGATCGCCGGGAGCGTCGAGTACGTCGATCGCGACGGCAGCCCGACCACGCTGGCGCTGCTGCAGGCCTTCGCGCCCAACCAGGGCGACGCCTGGACCTATGCGGTCGACGCGCTGCTGCGCCACCTCGACGCCTGCCGCCCGCTGGCGGCCGGCGAGCCGGCGCCAGGCAGCGACGGCCTGCTGGCGCTGATCGACACACTCGGCCGGCGCACGGCGCAGCTGCACGCCGCGCTGTCGATGTACACCGGCGATGCCGCCTTCGACCCGGAGCCGCTGCTGGCGGCCGATGTCGCCGGCTGGGTCGGCCAGGTGCGCGATCGCGCGCTGGCGTTGCTCGATCAGCTGTCGACGCGCGCCGAGTCGCTGCCGGCGGAGCTGCGGCGCGACGCGCGGCGGCTGCTGGCGGCGCGGACGCGACTGCTCGGTCGGCTCGACCGGCTCGCCCTGCTTGCGCCATCCGGTGTCCGGACGCGGCTGCACGGCGACTACCGGCTGGGCAAGGTCCTGCTGGCCAGCAACGACTTCGTGATCATCGACTTCGAAGGCGATCCGGCGCGGCCGCTGCAGGAGCGGCGGCGCAAGCAGCCGGCGCTGCGCGACGTGGCGAGCATGCTGCGTTCGTTCGACGACGTGTGCGACGAGGCACTGCGCCGGATCGACGACGGCGGCACCGAGCAGGCGCTGGCGGCCCGCGCGGCCGACTGGCTGCAGGCGACCCGCAACGCGTTTCTCGAGGCCTACCGGCAGGAAGCGGTGCGGCTCGGGCTGTATGCCGGCCCGCCGGCCTTCGCCTCGGCCGAACCGCTGCTCGAACTGGCGGAACTCGAAATGGCGCTCGACGAACTGCGCCGCCGGATCGACCACCGGCCCGAACGGGCCGGCATGCCGCTGGCCGCGGTCGCGGCGCTGGCGGAACAGGGACTGCCGCAGGAGGAAGGAGATGGGTGAATTCAACGTGATCGTCGAGCCGCTGCGCGCCTTCCTGGTGCAGGTGGGCAGCGCCCTGCCCCGCCTCGGCGTGGCACTGGCGGTGGTGTTCGCCGGCTGGCTGCTCGCCAAGGCAGCCCGCTTCGCCGTCGGCCGCGCCCTGCGCGCGGTGAACTTCCACGTGCTCACCGAGCGGGCGGGGGTCGACGCGTTCCTGCAGCAGGGAGGCGCCCGCCGCGATACGTCGGCGCTGGTCGGCGTGCTGGTCTACTGGGTGGTGCTGCTGATTGCCTTCATCGTCGCCTTCAACGGCCTCGGCCTGACCCAGGTGACCGAACTGCTGACCCGCGTGCTGATGTTCCTGCCCAAGCTGCTGATCGGCCTGCTGGTGATCGTGGTCGGCAGCTACTTCGGGCGCTTCGTCGGCAACGCCGTGCTGACCTACTGCCGCGATGCCGGCATCGCCGACGGCGAGCTGCTCGCCCGGGTGGCGCGTTACGCAATCGTCGTGTTCGTGGTGCTGATCGCGATCGATCTGCTCGAACTCGGCGGCGAACTGGTGCAGCAGACCTTCCTGATCCTGCTCGCCGGGCTGGTGCTGGCGCTGGCGCTGGCCTTCGGGCTCGGCGGACGCGAGTGGGCGGCGGCGCTGCTGGCGCGCTGGTTCCCGCGCCACGAACGGGGCGAGCGGTGATCCTGACGGGCGACGTCGGCGGCACCAAGACCCTGCTCGCGCTGCACGACGACGACGGCAGGCTGGTCGTGCGCCGGCGCTACGGCTCGCGCGAGGCGGCGAGCTTCGACGCACTGGTGGCGCGCTTCCTCGACGAGGCCGCGGCGACGCCGCGGCTGGCCTGCTTCGGAGTCGCCGGGCCGGTGCTCGGCAGGCGCGTGAAGCTGACGCACCTGCCGTGGGAGATCGATGCCGCGGCACTGCAGTCGCGCTTCGGCCTGCAGGCGGTTGGCCTGCTGAACGACTTCGCCGCCGCGGCCCACGGCATCGAAGCGCTGTCGGCCGCCGATCTCGTCACCCTGCAGGCGGGCGAACCGCTGCCGACGCGGCCGAAGCTGGTCATCGGTGCCGGCACGGGTCTCGGCGTCGCCTACGTCCAGGCTGACGCCGTGCTCTCCGGCGAAGGCGGGCACGCGGCGTTCGCCCCTGCCGATGCGGCCCAGGCGGAACTGTGGCAGTGGCTGCAGCAGCGCCTGGGGCGGGTGCAGGTCGAGCACGTGGTCAGCGGCCGCGGGGTGGCCCGCATCTACGAGTTCCTGCGCGCGCGAGCGCCGCAGGCCGCAGCGGCGGCCGGCGCGATCATGGCGGCCGACGATCCGGCGGCCGAGATCGGCCGGCAGGCGCTGCAGGAGGGCGACGCGCTGTCGCTTGCCGTGCTCGACCTGTTCGTCTCCTGCTACGGCGCGCTGGCCGGCGACCACGCGCTGACGGTGCTGGCGCGCGGCGGCGTGTATGTCACCGGCGGCATCGCGCCGAGGCTGTTGCCGCGGCTCGCGGCAGGCGGCTTCCTGGCGGCGTTCAACGACAAGGGTGCCGATTCGCCGCTGACGCGCGCCTGTCCGGTGCACGTGGTGACCAACCCCGACCTGCCCCTGCTGGGAGCGGCGCGTCACGCAGCCGTTACGTTGACCCCGGTATAAGGGGGCGGCGCGCGTTCGTGGTTCAATGAACGCACACCGATGGAGGAAGCAATGGTCACCCGCAAGTCCGCCAGCAAGCGCCCGGCCGCCAAGGCAGCCAGGCCTGCCGCTCCGAGCGAAACGAAACCGGCGACCGCGCCGAAGCGCGCGGCGAAAACCGCGCCAGCCATGCCCCGCACCGCTGCGCCGATGCCCGCCGTTGCCGCGCGTGCACCATCACCAGCGACGGCGGCACCTGCGACCGCCGCGCCGACGGGCGAGGCCCGCTATCGGTGGATCGCCCACGCAGCCTACCTGCGCGCCGAGCGTCGCGGCTTCGCGCCCGGCAAGGAAGTCGACGACTGGCTGGCCGCCGAGGCCGAGTTTCGCGCCGTCTACGGCGTGCGCTGAACCGCTGCTCGACTTCGGCCGAGGTGAAAGCACGGCGCCTTCGCCGGTCATCGCCCCTCGGTTTGCACGTAGGGCCGGCACGAGGCAGGAAGGGCGAGGCGAGCCGGTAAGATCGCCCTGCTCGCGTCGACCGCCGCAACCGGCGGCGCGGCAACCCTGGCGGGCCGCGGCGCTCGCCCGGCGGTCGCCCGATAGCGACCTCCCCCTCTGAGGACAACCGGCGAGCGTTCCGATGGATCCGCTTCACTTTCTGCCGGCGTGGCCGCCGGCCGCCACGCCGCTCGGCTGGATCGCCGTGCTGCTGCTGGCGGCGATCGTTGCCGGCGAGAGCGTGCGGCGCTACCTGCGCGCCTCGCGCGTCATCGGCTACCTCGCCGTCGGCGCGCTGCTCGGCCCGGCCGCCGGCGGCTTCATCGACAATGGCACGGCCGGCCAGCTGCGGATCTTCGTCGACATCGCGGTTGGCATGCTGCTGTTCGAGCTCGGCCAGCGGGTCGACCTGAGCTGGCTGCGGCGCAATCCGTCGCTGCTCGCCGCCAGCGTGCTCGAGGCGGCGCTCACCTTCATGCTCGTCTACCTCGCGATGGGCTGGTTCGGCATCGGACCGGTGACCGCGGCGGCAGCGGCGCTGCTGGCGGTGGCGACCTCGCCGGCGGTGGTGATGACGGTGATCAAGGACATGCGCGCGCAGGGCCAGGTCACCGAGCGGGTGATGCTGTTCACCGCCCTGAACACCGCCTACGCGGTGACCGGACTGGCACTGATGGTCGGCCTGCTCGACTACGAAAGCGAACGGCCGCTGACGACGATGATCCTGCATCCGCTGTACCTGGTGGCCGGCTCGGCGGTGCTGGCCGGCGTGCTGGCGATCGTGATGCTCAGCCTGCTGCGGCTGTTCGGCCGGCGGCCGGCATTCCAGTTCTCCGCCACCGTGGCGCTGGTGCTGCTGACGGTCGCCGCCGCGACGATGCTCAACCTGTCGGTGCCGCTGACCCTGCTGCTGCTCGGCGTGTTCGGGCGCCTGTTCGACTACGAGCGGCACTTCGTGTCGATGAAGTTCGGCGAGACGGCGATGCTGTTCATCGTCCTGCTGTTTGCGCTGGCCGGCGCCAGCCTGCAGTTCAGCGGCTGGATGGCAGCGCTGCCGCTGGCGCTGGTGTTCGTCGGCGCGCGGCTGATCGGCAAGGCGCTGCCGATCCTGCTGCTGTCCAACGCCAGCGGCCTGGCGCTGCGCAAGTCGTCTCTCGTCAGCCTCGGGCTGACGCCGATGTCGGGGCTGTCGCTGCTGATGCTGCACGAGATGATGCGACAGTCGCCGTCGCTCGCCGCCGAGATCGGCGCGGCGATGTTCCTCGCCATCACCATCCTGGCCTTCGCCGGCCCGCTCGCCGTCGAGTTGGCGCTGCGCCGGGCCGGCGAGGCGTCCGAGGAGGCCAGATGAGCGACATGCAGTTCGGCTCCTCGAAGGCGCTCACCATGGGGATCGAGCTGGAGCTGCAGATCCTGAACCGGCGCGACTGCGACCTGACGCACGGCGCCGGCGACCTGATCCGCATCCTCGAGGGCTCCGGGCATCCCGGCGACATCAAGCCGGAGATCACCGAGAGCATGATCGAGATCAGCACCGGCATCCACGAGCGCTACGACAGCGCGCTGGCCGAGCTGCGGGCGATCCGCGACGCGCTGGTGGCGGTCGCCAGGAAGCTGAACCTGCTGGTGGCCGGCGGCGGCGCGCATCCGTTCCAGCGCTGGAACGAGCGGCAGATCTACGACAAGCCGCGCTTCCGGCAGATCAGCGAGCTGTACGGCTACCTCGCCAAGCAGTTCACGATCTTCGGCCAGCACGTGCACATCGGCTGCCCGGACGGCGACACGGCGATGTACCTGACGCACGCGATGAGCCGCTACATCCCGCACTTCATCGCGCTGGCGGCATCGTCGCCGTACCACCAGGGAACCGACACCGCCTTCGACTCCTCGCGGCTGAACTCCGTCTACGCCTTCCCGCTGTCCGGCCGGGCGCCGGTGCTCGACCGCTGGGACGCCTTCGTCGCCTACTTCGAGAAGATGCGGGCGGCCAGGGTGGTCGAAAGCATGAAGGACTTCTACTGGGACATCCGCCCCAAGCCCGAGTACGGCACGATCGAGGTGCGAGTGTTCGACACGCCGCTCACCGTCGACAAGGCGGCGGCGCTGGCCGCCTACGTGCAGGCGCTGGCCCGCTATCTGCTGATCGAGCGGCCGGTCGCCGTGCACGAGGACATGTACCTCGCCTACACCTACAACCGCTTCCAGGCCTGCCGCTTCGGCCTCGAGGGGCTGATGATCGATCCGGGCACGCACGAGCACCGGCCGCTGCACGAGGACATCGTCGCCACGGTCGGCCTGCTGTCGACCCATGCCGAGGAGCTCGACTCGACGGCGGCGATGCGGCTGGTCGCCGGCTGGGCCGCAACGCGGACCAACGACGCGGCGTGGATGCGCGAGCATTTCCGGCGCAGCGACTCGCTCGCCGACCTGATGTGGCAGACAAGCCAGCTGTGGAGCGGCTCCCTGTAGATGGGCCGGTCGATGCGCCCGCCCCGGCCGCGGCGCCGCGTCGGCGGCCGCCGACCCTGACGCTGACGGCGGCGCCGCCGGGACTGCAGCCGGCCACCGCCAGCGACGGCGCGCGCCGCGCCGGGCCGCCGCTGCGCATCGGCGTCTCGGCGCGCATCCTGCACCCGGAAGGCGCGCAGCTGCTCGGCTTTCGCGGCAAGACGCTGCAGTACCTCGAGGCGTCGGTTGCCCACTGGATCATGGCGCACGGGGCGCTGGTGTTCATGGTGCCGACGCTGGCCGCCGGCGGCGGCGTGCAGCGACCGGCGGTGTCGATCCGCGACTACGTCGAGGCGCTCGACGGGCTGGTGCTGCAGGGGGGCGCCGACGTGAGCCCGAGCACCTACGGCGAGCAGCCGCGCGATCCGGCGTGGCGCGGCGACCGCGTGCGCGACATGTACGAGATCGAGCTGCTGTGGGCCTTCGTCTTCCAGCAGAAGCCGGTGCTGGGCATCTGCCGCGGCATGCAGCTGGTCAACGTCGCCTTCAACGGCACCCTGTACCAGGACATCCCGACCGACGTTCCCGGTGCCATCGACCATCTCGACCCGCAGAAATATGACCAGCTGCACCACGAGCTGGCCTTCGAGCCGGGCAGCACGCTGGCGCAGCTGTACGGCGAAGGCGCGCGGCTGACGGTCAACAGCATTCATCACCAGTCGATCAGCCGGCTCGGCAACGGCCTGCAGATCGAGGCGCGCTCGCCGGCCGACGGCGTGATCGAGGCGGTCCGCTGGAACGGCTCGAGCTTCGTCATGGGCGTGCAGTGGCACCCGGAGTTCCACGCGCACGCCGGCGACCGGCTGCTCGACAGCGGGCCGATCATCGGCGAGTTTCTCGAGCACTGCCGCAGCCGCAAGCAGGACGCCGCCGCCGTGCGTGCGGCGCCGGCCCGGGCGGCAGGCTGAGGCTCGCCGTTCCGCACGCCGGTACCCGGTCATTGGATTCGATTGGAGGATCTGCAGTGAACGAACTGATTGCCCGCTTCGACGCCCTCGACTCGTACCGGTGGGGCCACCTCACGCAGATCGGCCTGCGCATCGTCGTCATCCTGCTGCTCGCCTGGATCCTGGCGACGCTGCTGCGGCGGGCCATACGCCTGCTGCGCCGCCGGATCGAGTCGCGCATCGACGATCGCGAGGCTCTGCAGCGCGCCGATACGCTCAGCCGCGTGTTCCGCTACGTCGTCACGGTGGCGATCTCGCTTATCGCCGGCATGATGGTGCTGTCCGAACTCGGCGTGTCGCTGGCGCCGATCCTCGGCGCAGCAGGCATCGCCGGCGTGGCGATCGGCTTCGGCGCGCAGAGCCTGGTCAAGGACTTCTTCTCCGGCTTCTTCATCCTGTTCGAGGACCAGATCCGCACCGGCGACGTGGTTCGCATCGCCAGCCACTCCGGCCTGGTCGAGGAGATCACACTGCGGTACACGCGGCTGCGCGACTACGACGGCAACGTGCACTACGTGCCCAACGGCATGATCGACAGTGTCGTCAACATGAGCCGCGGCTTCGCGCAGGCGGTGATGGACATCGGCGTGGCCTACCGCGAGAACACCGACGAGGTGTACGCAGTGATGCGCGAGACGGCGCGGCGCATGCGCGCCGACGAGCTCTACGCCCCGCGCATCCTCGACGACCTGGAGATCGCCGGTGTCGACAAGTGGGACAACTCGGCGGTCGTCATCCGCTGCCGCTTCAAGACCGTCGCGCTGGAACAATGGAGCGTGCGCCGCGAATACCTGCGCCGTCTGAAGATGGCCTTCGACGAGGCCGGCATCGAGATTCCCTTCCCGCACCTGACCATCTACGCCGGCCAGGACAAGGCCGGCAGTGCGCCGGCCTTCAACCTGCGCAGCATCGAGGCCGGCGGATGACGGACGAGAGCTTGCCACTGCGTGAGCAGCGCTGGTTCGAGGACTACCGGCCCGGCCTGGTGCTCGCGTTCGGCTCGATCCGCGTCGAAGAAGCCGAGGTGATCGAGTTCGCCCGCCGCTACGACCCGCAGCCGTTTCACATCGATGCCGACGCTGCGGCAAAGGGCGCCTACGGCGGCCTGATCGCCAGCGGCTGGCACACCGGCAGCCTGATGATGCGGCTGCTGGTCGAGCACTACCTGTCGCCGGTATCCGGCCTCGGCTCGCCGGGGCTCGACGAGCTTCGCTGGCTGGCGCCGGTGCGCCCGGGCGACACGCTGTCGGTGCGGGTCACCGTCCTCGAAGCGCGACGCTCGCAGTCGAAGCCCGACCGCGGCCTCGTCCGGGCGCTGATGGAGGTGCTGAACCAGCGGCGCGAGGTGGTGATGAGCATGAAGGCGCTGAACGTCACCCTCTGCCGCAACCCGCCGCCGGCGGGCTGAACCGGCTGGCTGCGGGGGCGCGCGGCTGTGATAACTTCGCGCCGGTTCCTCGACTGCAGCCGGGCGCCGCGCGCCGCCGGCTTGCGCGAGCGAGCGCGCCGGCATACCGCGCCGATCTGACGAGCATCGTGATTCGCCGAACCCTGACCACCGCCCTGCGCGCCCTCGCTGCCGCGCTGCTCGCCGTGCTTGCGCCTGCGGGCAGTGCTGTGGCGCAGGACTTTCCGGACAGGCCGGTACACCTGGTCGTGCCGTTCCCGCCCGGCGGCGGCGCCGACATCCTGGCGCGCACGGTCGCGCCGCGGCTGGCGCAGTCGCTCGGCAAGCCGGTGGTCGTCGAGAACAGGCCGGGTGCCGGCGGCAACGTCGGCGCCGAGTACGTCGCCAGGGCGGCGGCCGATGGCTACACGCTGCTGTACGGCACCAACGGGACGCACGGCATCAACGCCAGCCTGTACCGCAACCTGCGCCACGACCCGCTCAGGGACTTCATCCCGGTGTCGCGGATGACGACGATCGCCGCCATGCTGATCGTCAATCCGAAGTTCCCGGCCGGCACGGTCGGGGAACTGATCGCCTATGCAAAGGACAACCCGGGCAAGGTCAACTTCGCCTCGGCCGGCAACGGCACCACCTCGCACCTGGCCGGGGAACTGTTCAAGACGATGGCCGGCATCGACATCGTGCACGTGCCGTACCGCGGCGGCGCGCTGGCGGTGACCGACCTCATGGCCGGTCAGGTGCAGATGATGATCGACGTCATGCCCAATGCCCTGCCGCTGGCGCGCGACGGGCGGGCGCGCGGCATCGCGGTGTCGACCGCCACCCGCTATCCGGGCGCGCCCGAGTACCCGACCATCGCCGAGTCAGGCCTGCCGGGCTTCGAGGCAAGCGCCTGGGACGGCATCTTCGTGCCTGCCGGCACGCCGGCGCCGGTCGTCGGCCGGCTGAACGCCGCCATCCGCGAGACGCTCGACGATCCGCAGATCGCCGAGGCGCTGCGTGCGCGCGGCGCGCAGCCGATGCCCAACTCGCCGGAAGCGTTCGCCCGCCACGTCGCCGACAGCGCGGAGAAATGGGCGCGCGCCGTGCGCGCCTCCGGCGCCAAGATCGACTGACCCCGGCCGCTGCGCCTCGCGCGCGGCCCCTGCCGTTTGTTCCCGGAGAACCTGATGAACGCTGTGACACCGCCGGTGCCCGAGTGGAAGACCGTGCCCGGCTTTACGGACATCATCTACGCCAAGGCCGACGAAGGCATCGCCAAGATCACCATCAACCGTCCCGAGGTGCGCAACGCCTTCCGGCCGGAGACGGTCAGGGAGATGCAGGCGGCGTTCGACGACGCGCGCGACGACGCCGGCGTCGGCGTGATCATCCTGACCGGCCAGGGCAAGGAGGCGTTCTGTTCCGGCGGTGACCAGCGCGTGCGCGGCAAGGGCGGCTACGTCGGCGGTGACCGGATCCCGCGGCTGAACGTGCTCGACCTGCAGCGGCAGATCCGCACGCTGCCCAAGCCGGTGGTGGCGATGGTGGCCGGCTACGCGATCGGCGGCGGCCACGTGCTGCACCTGATCTGCGATCTCACCATCGCCGCCGACAACGCCCGCTTCGGCCAGACGGGCCCGCGCGTCGGCAGCTTCGACGGCGGCTACGGCGCCTCGTACATGGCGCGCATCGTCGGCCAGAAGAAGGCGCGCGAGATCTGGTTCCTGTGCCGCCAGTACGACGCCAGACAGGCGCTCGAGATGGGTCTGGTCAACTGCGTGGTGCCGTACGAGCGGCTCGAAGCGGAGACCGTCCAGTGGTGCCGCGAGATGCTGGAGAACAGCCCGCTCGCGCTGCGCTGCCTGAAGGCGGCGCTGAACGCCGACTGCGACGGCCAGGCCGGCCTGCAGGAACTGGCCGGCAACGCGACGCTGCTCTTCTACCTGTCGGAAGAAGGCCAGGAAGGCAAGAACGCCTACCTGGAGAAGCGCAAGCCGGACTTCCGCAAGTTTCCGCGCCTGCCCTGAGGCGTCGCCCGACGGCGCCCGCCGACTGCAAACGTGAGCGACGCGCTGTCGATTCTGGCCGCCGCCGGCCAGGCGCCGCAGACGATCGGCCTGCGCACCGACGGCCGCGCGTTCAGCTTCGCGCAACTGGCGGCGCTGACCGAGCACCGGCTCGGCCGGGCGGACCTCGCGCCGGCGCGCACCGTACCGTTCGCCCTCGACGGCACGGCGACGGTCGACACCGTCGTGACGCTGTACGCGCTGCTCGAGAGCCGCCGGCCGGCGCTGCTGCTGCATCCGAAGCTCACCGGCGCCGAGCGCGGCGCGGCACTGCGCGCGGTCGAGCGCTGCGCCGATGCGCTGCCGGCCGATGCGGCGGCGATCGTGCTGACCTCGGGAACCACCGGCGAGCCGCGGCCGGCGGTGCTCACGCGCGATGCCCTGCTCGCCTCCGCCGCGGCGAGCGCCGCCAACCTCGGCTGGCGCGATGACGACTGCTGGCTGCTGGCGATGCCGATCGCCCGTGTCGGCGGTCTGTCGATCCTGACCCGCTGCCTGATCGCCCGGCGCACGGTGGCGCTCGCCGCCGCCTTCGACGCGGCGCAGTTGCCCGCCTTCGTCGGGCGGCACCGCGTCACGCTCGCCTCGCTGGTGCCGACCATGCTGGCCAGGGTCCTCGATGCGCATCCGCAATGGGCGCCGCCACCGTACCTGCGCGCCGTGCTGATCGGCGGCGCGGCGGCGGCGCCGAAACTGCTCGAGCGCGCGGCGCAGCGGCGGCTGCCGATCGTCATCACCTACGGCTGCACGGAGACCTGCTCGCAGGTGGTCGCCACCCCCTACGAGCGTCGTTTCGAGACGGCGCGCTGCGGCGCCGGACGGCCGCTTGCCGGTGCGCAGCTGCGCGTGGTCGACGGCCGCATCGAAGTGCGGGGGCCGATGCGCATGGCCGGCTACGCCGGCGAGCTGCCGCTCGCGCCGCAGGCCTGGTTCGACACCGGCGACCTCGGCGAGCTCGATGCCGACGGGTTCCTGCACGTGAAGGGGCGCCAGGGCGACCTGATCATCACCGGCGGCGAGAAGGTCTGCCCGGCCGAGGTCGAGCAAGTGCTCGAATCATTCCCCGGCATCACCGCTGCCGGCGTGTTCGGCGTGCCGAACGAGACCTGGGGCCAGATCGTCGCCGCGGCGCTGGTCACCGACGGCGCAACGATCGACGAGCGTCGACTCGCCGGGTTCCTGGTCGAGCGGCTTGCCGGGCCCAAGCTGCCGCGCCGCATCTGCCTGGTGCAGAGCCTGCCGCACACCGGCGCCGGCAAACCGGACCGGGCGGCGTTGCCGGCGCTGGCGCCGCACCTGCGGGTGCTGCGCTTCGCCTCTACAGCGGCTGCACCGACGCGCGCTGCCCGGCCATAGCCACACGGCAGTCGCCGCCGCTGCAGGCGGCGTCGGCGCTCGGCGCCGGCTCGGCCGGCGAGTCGCCGGCGAATGCCTGCAGCATCAACGCAGTCAGCTCGTGCATCGCGCCGAGCGTGCGCCGCGGCGGCTCCATGCCGGGCACGAAGCCGCGCGCGACGAACTGCGCCAGCAGCGCCGGATCGCGCGCGATGACGTGCACCGGCACGTCCCAGGAGGCACTGCCGCTGACGTTGGCCATCGGCTGGTGGTCGCCGACGATCACGGTCAGCGTCTCGCGCGGCTCCGCTCGCCGCAGATGCGCGGCCAGCCAGCGGTAGGTGGTGTCGAACGAACGCAGGTAGTCGGGGAACTGGTCCAGCCAGTCCGGCTCGCTCGCCCGCGCCAGCCGCAGATCGTCCTCGTCGAAGGGCTGCGCGCCGAGCAGGCGATCGACGTCGGGCTGCACCGGCGGCTGCGGGCCGTAGGGCATGTGGGTGTTGATGGTGGCGAAGAACAGCAGCCGCGGCGGCGCGTCGGCCGTGCGCGGGTGCAGCTTTTCGAATCGCTCGAGGGCGAACTGGTCGGGAATCCGCCATGCGGTGAACGGCGGACCGCGGTAGTCGAGCGACGGCCCGTCGAGATAGACGTCGTAACCGTAGAAGGCGCGCTCCGGCCATTCCCAGCTGACCGCCGGATACAGGCCGAAGGTCCGGTAGCCGTGGCGACGGAACAGCGCGGCGAGCGTCGGGCGGCCGGTGGTCAGCAACAGGTCGTGGCGCCGCGGGTCGGCGAGGTCCACGCCGGTCAGCAGCCCGAGATGCGCCAGGTCGGAGGCGCCGCCGTAGGTCGGCGAACGGACGAATCCGGACACCACCTGCCGGCCGCTGGCGGCCACCGCGTCGGCCAGCTCGGCGCGCCGCGGGCGCAGCGCGGCGGCGGCGCGCGGCTCGTCGTACACCGTGGCGCCATAGCTTTCGAGCATCAGGATGTAGACGTCGCGCCCGGCCAGCGCGCCGAGCGGCTGCTGCGCCGGCGGCCTCGCCAGCGCCTCCTCGACCGGCGTGCGCGCCGGCAGCGCCCGCTCCAGCGCGGCCGGCGAGAGCGCCGCTGCCAGCAGCGACAGCTGCCGCCAGTAGATCGGCGAAACCGGATCCGCCAGCAGCCGCGTGCCGCCCGTCAGTGCCGCCGACGCGCCGGGCCGGGCCAGCTCGATCGCCACCAGCAAGGCGACAGCGGCGCTGCCTGCCACCGCCCAACGGTGCCGCACCGCGCGCGGCGCCGCCTGCTGCGCCGCCAGGCCGACCGCCCAGCGAACCACGCGTGCAACCGCCCAGCCGGCTGCGCCGATCGCAAGCACCGCGACGGCAACCTGCCACCACGGCAGCTCGCGCAGCGCAACCGCCAGGAAGCGCGGAATCTGCGGCCCGTCCCAGTACAGGTTGACCGGCCGGCCGAACAGCTGGCGAACCGCGACATCGACGTAGCGGCCGGCGACCAGCAGCAGGTAGATCGCCGCGAGCGCCGACACCAGCCGCGCCGTCGGCACGCCGCGCCAGGCCACCGCGGCCAGCAGCGCCAGCCAGAGCAGCACCAACTCGGGCGCCAGCAGCAGCTGCAGCCGCACCAGGGGCGTGGGCGCCAGCAGGTCGAAGCTCAGCGCCGCGTTGAGCAGCACCAGCGCGAACACCGGCGCCAGGGCGATGGTCAGGCGCTTCATCGGCTGTCGGCGGCCAGCGCGACCCGCCCGTGGCCCAGGTATCCCATGCCGAACTGGGTCGGCTCCCAGTGCCAGCCGGACAGCCGCGGCGCGATGCGGTCCCACGGCGTGCGCAGGCCGCCCGGCGCGCCGTTGTAGCCGACGTTCTTCAGGTAGACCCAGGCGTTCAGCGGCGCCAGCCATCGCGGGAAGTACTTGATACCGGCCACGACCACCCGCGCGCCGCGTCGCGCCTGGACGAGCAGTGCGTCGAGCGCAGCGTCGGAGCGCAGGATGTCGTGGGTGTAGTGAAACAGCAGCGCGTCGACCGGCTCCGGCAGCGCGCAGCAGTGCGCCGGCTGCTCCGACAGGTGCACGTTGCGCCAGCCGGCGCGCTCGGCGAGTGCGCGTGCCTGTGCCAGCATGTGCGGGCTGTGGTCGAAGGCGTAGACGCGGCCAGCCTCGCCCACCGCGGCGCGCAGCAGCGGCAGGCTCAGTCCCGTTCCGCAGCCGACGTCGAGCACCCGCATGCCCGGCGCCAGCCCGAGCAGGGCGACCGCGCGCTCGCGGATCGGCCAGGTCGGCCCGCAGGTGGCGTCGTAGCGCGCCGCGCGGCGACGGTACTTCTCGCGCGACAGCGCGCGCACCCTCGCCTCCCGACCGTGTCCGATGCCGTCCATGGATTGCCTGCCCGCTGTCGCGGGCGAGACGTTACACCGGCCCGTGCAGGAATTCCGCCGGCGCGGCCGCTCGTTTTCCCCGATCCGGCGGGCCGCAACGCGAGACAATCGGCAGTTCCGGTCCGTCCGAGGGCCGATCTGCGCAGGAGGGCAACCAGTGAGCACGACCGCGAAGGGCAGGCGCAGCAGCACGCGGGCGCCGCAGGCGAAGCGCCAGGTGCGCAGCGAGATGCTGCCGATCGACTCGATCGCCAGGAACCTGCGCGGCTGGGCCGATACGGTGCTCGGCATCGCGGCACCGGCCACCGATCTGGCCCTCGGCCTGGCCACGGCGCGGGCGCGCACGCGCGGGCAGAAGTCGGCGATCGCCAGGGCCGGCGCGGTGCTGCGCAGGATGCGCGAAACCGCCGGCTTGACGCTGGAGGAACTGGCGCGCGCCGTCGACCTGCGCGACCCGGATCTGATCGCCAACGCCGAGCGCGGGCTGGTCGCGCTGCCGTTCGAGCTCATCCTGCGGCTGGCGGGCGTGCTCGGCCGCGGCGACCCGCTGACCTCGGTGATGAAGCTCACGCGCGGCTACAACCCGGACCTGTGGAAGGCGCTGGAAGACATGGGCATCGGCAAGCTGGTCGTGCAGGCAGGCCGCGAGCGGGAGCTGGCCAACGTCTACCGCGGCAACGACACGGCGCGACGGCTGCCCGACGAGGATTTCGCCGCCGTGCTTGCCTTCACCCGGCAGGCCTTCGACATGGCGGTGGCGTTCCGCATCGCCGCCGCGGCGGGCAGGAACGCCTGAACCCTGCCGCCACTGAGCCGGCGAAGGACCGAAGCATGCGCACCGTGCCCCTGAATCCGCTCGACGCCGCCTGGCTCTACACCGAGTCGCGCGCCACGCCCAATCACGTCGGCGGCCTGCTGCAGTTGCGCCTGCCCGGCAACGCGCCGCGCGATTTCCTGCGCCGGCTGCTGAAGGAGTTCCGCAGCCACCGCCAGTTCCGCCCGCCGTGGAACCGGCGGCTGCGGCACGGCATCGCCAGCAGCCCGTGGCCGGCGTGGGTCGAGGACGACGACGTCGACCTCGAGTACCACGTGCGGCACGCGGCGCTGCCCTGGCCCGGCGGCGAGCGCGAACTCGGCGAACTGGTCGGCCGCCTGCAGAGCACGCCGCTGGACCTCAGCCGCCCGCCCTGGGAGTGCACGATCATCGAGGGGCTCGACGGCGACCGCTTCGCGCTGTTCATCAAGATGCACCACTCGCTGATCGACGGTGTCAGCGGCATCAAGCTGCTGCAGCGGAGCATGGCCACCGATCCGGCGCGCAGCCTCAAGCTGCCGCCGTTCTGGGCTCTCGGGCCGGGGGAATCGCCGCGGCCGAGGCGCGCCGGCCCTGCGCCGACGTTCACCGATGCGCTCGGCGCGGCCGCCGCCGCGCTGCGCGGCCAGCTGCAGTCGGCGCCGCAGATCGCAACGGCGTTCGGCAGGATGGTGATGCGCATCGGCGATCGCGGCGACGGCATGGCGCTGCCGTTCGACTCGCCGCTGTCGGTGCTCAACGGGCGGGTGCGCGAGAAGCGGCGCTTCGCCACGCAGCACCTGCCGATCCGGCGCCTGCGCCTGCTGGCCACCGCCGGGCAGTGCACGCTCAACGACGTCGTGCTGGCGCTGTGCGGCGGCGCGCTGCGACGCTTCCTGCTCGAGCAGGGCAGCCTGCCCGCCAAGTCGCTGACCGCCGGCATCCCGGTGTCGGTGCGGCCGCAGGACGACCCGGGCACCGGCAACGCGATCAGCTTCATCGTCGCGACGCTGGCCACCGACATCGCCGACCCGGCGCCGCGGCTGGCGGCGATCAAGCGCTCGGTCCAGCATGCCAAGGCGCACGTGCAGCGCCTGCCGCGCGAGGCGATGACCAACTACACGATGCTGCTGATGGCGCCGACGGTGCTGACGCTGCTCACCGGCATCGGCGGCCGCACGCGGCCGATGTTCAACGTCACCATCTCCAACGTGCCCGGACCCGAGAAGCCGCTGTACTTCCGCGGCGCCGAGCTGCTGGCCATCTATCCGGCGTCGATCGTCACCCACGGGCAGGCGCTCAACATCACCTGCCAGAGCTACGCCGGCGCGATGAACTTCGGCTTCACCGGTTGCCATGCGTCGGTGCCGCACCTGCAGAAGCTGGCGGTCTATGCGGCCGACGCCCTCGACGAACTGGAGGGCGCGCTGCTGCCGAGCGCCAGGCGACCGCGCCGCCCGGCAAAGGGGCCGCGCAGCGCCCGGGCGGCAGCGCGCCGGACAAGCGCCTGAGCATCGCCGGCAGCAGCGGTGGACACGACCGGAATCCGCCAGGCGGTGCTGCAGGCGATCGCCTCGATTGCCCCGGAAGCTGACTGGCAGCGGATCCGCGCCGACCAGCCGCTGCGCCGGCAGGTCGATCTCGACTCGATGGACTGGCTGAACGTGATCGCCGGAATCGAGCAGCGCCTGTCGGTCGCGATTGCCGATGCCGATGCCGGGCGCCTCGCGACGCTCGACGCAATCGTCGAGTACCTGCAGCACCGGCAGGCCGAACCGCGACCGTCGCCGGCCAGGGCAGCCGCCGATGGCGAGCTTCGCGAGGCGCGCCACCTGGTCGACGGCACGGTGGTGACGGTGCGGCCGATCCGGCCCGCCGACCTGCCGCTGGAGGCGGACTTCGTGCGCCACCTGTCGGCAGAGACACGCTACAAGCGTTTCCTGGTCACGGTGAGCGAGCTGTCGGACAGGAAGCTGCACTATTTCACCGAGGTCGACCAGGTCCGCCACGTGGCGCTGGCAGCGGTTGCCGAGCGCGACGGGCGCGAGGCGATCGTCGGCGTGGCCCGCTACATCGTCGATGCCGCCGGCACCGGTTGCGAGTTCGCGATCGCGGTCGACGATGCCTGGCAGGGTTCCGGCATGGCCGGCATCCTGATGCACGCCCTGATCGAGGTCGCCCGCGCGCGCGGCCTGGCGACGATGGAGGGAACGGTGCTGGCGACCAACACGCGGATGCTGAAGTTCACCCGCCAGCTCGGTTTCCGGCAGCAGCGCGACAGCGAGGATCGCGAGACCGTGCGCGTGGTGCGCGCGCTGTGAACCGCGCCGGCGTACGCGCCCGCAGCGGGCGCAGCGGCCGGCTGCCGTCAGCCGCCTGGGCCTTGAGCCGGCGGCTTCGGCGGCGCTGGGCGCGCACTCGGCTCGAGCACCAGCGCCGCCTTGACCAGCAGGTGCGCCGAGATCGGCGCGGTGAGAAAGACGAACAGGGTGATCAGCAGTTCGTGCAGGCTGACGCCAACGGCGCCCGGCCGGAAGGTGAAGTACAGGATCGATGCGACCAGCACGCAGCCGACGCCGAGCGTGCTCGCCTTGGTCGGCCCGTGCAGGCGCTTGAAGAAGTCCGACAGCCTGGCCAGCCCGTAGGAGCCGATCAGCGCGAAGGCCGTGCCGACCAGCAGCAGCGCGCCGACGAGCAGATCGAGAGCCAGCGGCAACTGCATCGCCCTACTCCACGATGTCGCCGCGGATGACGAACTTCGACAGCACCACGGTGCCGACGAAGCCCATCAGCGCGATGACCAGCGCCGCCTCGAAGAACACCGCCGTGCCGAAGTGGATGCCCAGCAGGATCAGCAGCGCCATCGAGTTGATGTACATGGTATCGAGCGCCAGGATGCGGTCGGCCAGTCCCGGCCCGCGCAGCAGGCGGAACAGGTTGAGCAGCAGCGCCAGCGTGAAGGCGCCGATGGCCAGCGGCAGCAGGGTCGCAACGATCATTCGAAGATCTCCTTCAGGGGCGCCTCGTAGCGGGCCTTGATCTGGGCGACCAGGCCGGCCTCGTCGTCGACGTTGAATGCGTGAACCAGCAGGTGGCGGCGGTCGGCTGAAAGTTCGGCCGACAGCGTGCCGGGGGTCATGGTGATGATCCCGGCGAGCGACACGATGGCGTGCGGATCGGCCAGGTCGAGCGGCACCCATACGAAGGCCGGCCTGATCGCCGCCTCCGGCCCGAGAATCCGGCGCGCCACCTCGATGTTCGACAGCACGATGTCCCACAGCACGACCAGCCCCAGCCGTACGATCACCAGCGGCCGCCGCAGCCGCGGCCGCTCCGGACGCAGCGGCTCGGTGAACCACGGCACGACCACCGCCAGCAGCGCGCCGAGCACCACGTGCGCCGGGTCGAGCGTGTTGTTCAGCAGCAGCCAGACGGCCAGCAGCGTGGCCGAAAGCAGCGGCGCGGGCAGCCAGCGCCTCACGGCTTGTCCTTCGCCGGCTTGCCGCCGAGGATCTGGCGGATCGGCATGGCGGCCGGCACCGGCTTGGCGCCGAGCACCGCGTCGATGTACGGTCGCCGCTCGAGCAGTTGCTGTGCCGCTGCGCCCGTGAAGCTGGCCAGCGGCCCGGCCGCAGCGGCGTTGACCAGCAGCGCGGCGAACAGCCAGCCGAACGCCATCAGTTGCACCGGGGAGGTGGCGATGGCCGCAGCCGGCGCCGGCGGCTGGTACGGCTTCCAGAAGACGCGGCTGCCGGCGCGCACGAGGCTGATGATGATCGCCAGCCCCGACACCAGCACCACCGT
Source organism: Burkholderiales bacterium (assembly GCA_016716275.1). Taxonomy (GTDB): domain Bacteria; phylum Pseudomonadota; class Gammaproteobacteria; order Burkholderiales; family Burkholderiaceae_F; genus JADJWR01. Next base: position 859,249 of record JADJWR010000003.1, read on the forward strand.
CCACACCCAGACCGCATAGCCGGTGTCCCGCGCCGCCGCGAGCAGCAGCGACTTGCCGAGGAAGCCGGCCAGTGGCGGCAGGCCGCAGACGGCGATCGCCGCCACGAAGTACGCCGCGCCGAGCAGGTTTCGCTCGGCGCCGAACGGCCCCGGCGCCAGCACATCGCCGTGCTCGCCGCGCTGCTCGCCGATCCGATCGGCCAGCAGGTACAGCACGGCGACCACCAGCGTGCTGTTGACCAGATAGAACAGCGCCGCCGCCAGGGTGTCGCGGCTGCCCAGGCCGATCGCCAGCAGCAGCGTCCCGGCCGAGGCGATCACCAGGTAGCCGACCAGGCCGCGCATGCTGCGCGCGGCGAGCGCGCCGACCGCGGCGAGCGCGATCGTGCCCAGGCCGAGCACCGGCAGCCACGGCTGGGCAAGGTCCGCCGCCGGGCCGCCCTCGGCGCCGAAGACCAGCGTGTACATCCTGGCAACCGCGTAGACGCCCACCTTGGTCATGATCGCGAACAGCGCGGCGACCGGCCCGGTCGCCGCGCCATAGGTCGCCGGCAGCCAGAAGTACAGCGGCAGCAGCGCCGCCTTGACGCAGAACACCACCAGCAGCAGCAGGCCGGCGCTGCGGGCGAGCGCCGCGCTGTCTGGCGGCAGCTGCGCCACGCGCTGCGCCAGGTCGGCCATGTTCAGCGTGCCGGTGACGCCGTAAAGCGACGCCACGGCGATCAGGAACAGCGCCGAGCCGGTCAGGTTGAAGCTGACGTAGTGGATCGCCGCGCGCAGCCGCGCGCTGCCGGCGCCGTGCAGCAGCAGCCCGTAGGAGGCGATCAGCAGGACCTCGAAGAAGACGAACAGGTTGAACAGGTCGGCGGTGAGGAACGCCCCGGACAGCCCCATCAGCTGGAAATGGAACAGCGCGTGGAAGTGCGGCCCGAGGCGGTCGACGCGGGTCTTCGCGGCTCCGGCGACGGCGTAGGCGACGGTCGCCAGCGCGATCACGCCGGTGAGCACCAGCAGCAGCGCCGAAAGTCGGTCGAGCGCCAGCGCGATGCCGAACGGCGCGCTCCAGTTGCCGAGCAGGTAGGCACGTACGCCGCCGTCGGCTGCCTGCGCCGCCAGGCCGATCGACACCAGCAGATGCGCCGCCGTGGCGGCGAGCGACAGCCGCGCCGCCAGCGCGGCACGGCTGCGCTCGAGCAGCAGCAGCGCCGCCCCTGCCATCAGCGGCAGCACGACGGGAACGATGATCCAGTGCGGGCCGGTCATGGCCGCTGGCCGCTGTCGCCCGCCTGCGGCGGCTCGGCGCCTTCGACGTGGTCGGAGCCGGTCGAGGCGTTGGCACGCAGTGCGATGACCAGGATCAGCGCGGTCATCGCGAAGCTGATCACGATGGCGGTCAGCACCAGCGCCTGCGGCAGCGGGTCGGCGTAGTTGGCCAGCGTCGGCAGCCGGTCGCCGACGATCGGCGGGCGACCGATGCTCAACCTGCCGGTCAGGAAGATGAACACGTTGACGGCGTAAGACAGCAGCGTCAGGCCGATGATCACGTCGAACACGCGCGCCCGCAGCAGCAGCCACACGCCGCAGGCCGTCAGCACGCCGAGCCCGGCCGCCAGCAGCAGCTCGATCGTCATCGATGTCCCTCGGCGGCGGCCGACAGCCGGCCGATCGACACCAGCGCGAGCATCGTCGCGCCGACCACCGTCAGGTACACGCCGAGGTCGAACACCACCGCGCTGGCCAGCGGCACCGCGCCGATCACCGGCAGGCTCCAGTAGGCGTAGGTGCTGGTGAGGAAGGGCGCGCCGAGGAACCAGCTGCCGATGCCGGCGCCGCCGGCGATCAGCAAGCCGGCGCCGATCCAGGCGCGGAAGTCGGTGCGCAGGCGCTGCTCGATCCACCGCTGGCCGTTGGCCACGTACTGCAGGATCAGGGCCAGCGCCAGCACCAGGCCGGCGATGAATCCGCCGCCCGGCTCGTTGTGGCCGCGCAGGAACAGATAAAGCGACACCAGCACCGCCAGCGGCAGCAGCAGTCGCGCCACCAGCGGCAGGAACTGCGAGCGCGGTTCGCTCGACGGCGGCCGCGGCCGCTGCGCCGGCACGAAACCCGCCAGCAGCGCGTAGATCACCACGCCGGCGATGCCGAGCACGGTGATCTCGCCCATCGTGTCGTAGCCGCGGTAGTCGACCAGAATCACGTTGACCACGTTGGCGCCGCCGCCCTCGGGCACCGCCGTGCGCAGGAAGTACGGCGAGATCGAATCGAAGCCGCTGGTCAGCAGCGCGTACGACAGCGCGGCGACGCAGCCGCCCGCTGCCAGCGCGAGCAGCAGGTCGCGCGCCCGCCTGGCCCGGCCGCGGTCGGGCGGACTTTCCGCCGGCAGCCAGTACAGCGCCAGCATCATCAGGATGATCGTCACCATCTCGACCAGCAGCTGGGTCAGCGCGAGATCGGGCGCCGAGAAGTAGACGAAGGTCAGGCTGACCGCGAGGCCCACCGCGCCGAGCAGCAGCAACGCCAACAGCCGGCGCCGGTAAGCCAGTGCGGTGCCGACGGCGGCGGCCACGCCGACCAGCCAGACCGCGAACACGCCGAGATTCAGCGGCGTGCCGGCGGCAGCGCTCAGCGCGCCGCCGCCGTCGGCCAGATACGGCGACAGGCCGGCCAGCAGGGCGACCGCCACCAGCAGGAACAGGTAGCGCTGCAGGCTGCCGTTTTCCAGCGTGTCGGTGACCAGGCGTGCCGTGCCCAGCTTGAACTCGGTGAAAAGGCTGAAGGCCTCGCGGCCGCCGCTGGCGATCCACCCCGGCAGCTTCACCAGCCGATGAAGGTCGACCTTCCGCTGCAGGCCGAAGTAAAGCAGCAGGCCACCGACCGTGGCGACCATGCTCATGGCGAGCGGCAGGTTCAAGCCGTGCCAGATGGCCAGCTTGTAGGCCGGCAGCGGCGCATAAGGCCCGCCGAACAGCGCCGCCTGCGCGCCGATGGCCAGCGCCGGGCCGATGACGAACGCCGGAAACAGACCGACCAGCACGCACAGCACCACCAGCACCTCGACCGGCAGGCGCATGAAGCGCGGCGGCTCGTGCGGCTTCTTCGGCAGGCCCCGCGGTTCGCCGTTGAAGAACACGTCGTGGATGAAGCGGACGCTGTAGGCAACCGAGAAGATGCCGGCGACCACCGCGCCGAGCGGCAGCAGCACGTTCATCACCGCGTTGTCGTGGCCACCGGCGGCCTCGGTGAAGAACATCTCCTTCGACAGGAAGCCGTTGAGCAGCGGCACGCCGGCCATCGCCGCCGCCGCCACCATGCCGAGCACCGCGGTCACCGGCATGTACTTCCACAGGCCGTTGAGCCGGCGCATGTCGCGCGAGCCCGCCTCGTGGTCGATGATGCCGGCGGCCATGAACAGTGACGCCTTGAAGGTGGCGTGGTTGAGGATGTGGAACACGCCCGCCACCACCGCCAGTCGCGTGTCGATGCCGAACAGCAGCGTGATCAGCCCGAGGTGGCTGATCGTCGAGTAGGCGAGCAGGCCCTTCAGGTCGTGCTGGAAGATGGCGATGTAGGCGCCGACCAGCAGGGTCGCGAGTCCCACTGGCGCCACCGTCCAGAACCACAGGTCGGTGCCGCCGAGCGCCGGGTACATGCGCGCCAGCAGGAACACGCCGGCCTTGACCATCGTCGCCGAGTGCAGGTAGGCGGAGACCGGCGTCGGTGCCGCCATCGCGTGCGGCAGCCAGAAGTGGAACGGGAACTGGGCGCTCTTGGTGAACGCCCCGGCCAGCACCAGCAGCAGCGCCACCGGATACAGCGGATGGCTGCGGATGATGTCGCCGGAGGCGAGCACCGTCTCCAGGTCGAAGCTGCCGACGATGTGGCCAAGCAGCAGCACGCCGCCGAGCAGTGCCAAGCCGCCGGCGCCGGTGATCGTCAGCGCCATGCGCGCACCCTGCCGCGCGTCGGCGGTGTGGCTCCAGTAGCCGATCAGCAGGAAGCTGGAGATGCTGGTCAGCTCCCAGAACACCACCAGCAGCAGCAGGTTGTCGGCCAGCACGATGCCGAGCATCGCGCCCATGAACAGCAGCAGGAATCCGAAGAAGCGCGCCGCCGGATCGTCTGGGTCGAGGTAGTACGCCGCGTACAGCACGATCAGCATGCCGATGCCGCTGATCAGCAGCGCGAACAGCCAGGCCAGGCCGTCCATGCGCAAACCGAAGGCCAGCCCGAGCTGCGGCATCCAGTCGATCCGCCAGCGCACCACCTCGCCGACGAACACCGCCGGCGCAGCAGCCAGCACCAGCGCGGTGGCAGCCACCGCCACCGCGGCGGCCAGCGACACGGCGCGCATCCGCTGGCCGTTCGGCGAGGCCAGCGCCAGCACCGCGCCGGCGAAGGGCAGCAGCGCCAGCACCGGCAGAAGCAGCGCGGCCTGCATCGGCGGTCAGCGCGCGGCGCGCTGCTTGCGCAGCATCGACACCAGCAGCGTGACGATGGTCAGCGGCACGACGAACGACAGCATCGCCGCCGAGAACGCCGGCAGCACCTGGTGCTGCCGCGCGGCCAGCACCAGGAAGGCCGTGTAGGCGAAGTAGTAGCCGACGAACAGCCCGCCTTCCCAGCGGGCGATCTCGCGGCCGCTGAGGAACACCGGCAGGCAGGCGAACGCCACCGCCAGCATCACCCACAGGTCGAAGGCGAGCGCCGCCGCCGGCACCGGCAGCCCGCCGCCGGCGGCGAGCCCGGAGGCGCCGAGGCAGCCGAGGATGTTGAAGGTGTTGCTGCCGACGACGTTGCCCACCGCGATGTCGCGCTCGCCCTTCAGCGCCGCCATCACCGAGGTGGCGACCTCGGGCATCGAGGTGCCGGCGGCGACGATCGTCAGCGCGATCACCAGCTCGCTGACGCCGAAGGCGCGGGCGAAGGCGACCGCGGCGTCGACCAGCCAGTTCGAGCCGAGCACCAGCAGCAGCAGGCCGGCGACGACCAGGCCTGCCTGCGCCGCCCAGTGGCGGTCCCAGGCACGGTCGTGCGGCATCGACTCGGCATACTCGTCGCGGGTGGCCTGCGTCTCGCGGCGCGACTGGACGACCAGGAACACCGTGTAGGCAACCAGCAGCGCCAGCAGCAGCGCCGACTCGAACCGGCCGATGCGGCCGTCGACGGCAAAGGCGGCCAGCAGCAGCGAGGCGCCGATCATGATCGGCACCTCCTGGCGGATCAGCTGCGCGTTGACCACCAGCGGGGCGATCAGCGCCGACAGGCCGAGGATGAACAGCACGTTGAAGATGTTGCTGCCGACCACGTTGCCGACCGCCAGGTCGGTGCGTCCGTCGAGCGCGGCGCCGACCGACACCGCCAGTTCAGGCGCGCTGGTGCCCATCGAGACGACCGTCAGTCCGACGACCAGCGGCGAGATGCCGAGCGACAGCGCCAGCTTCGAGGCGCCGCGGACGAGCGAACGGGCGCCGGCGACGAGCGCGAACAACCCTAGCGTGAAGAAAGCGACGTTGGCGAGCATGATGCCGGCGGGTCCGACGCGCGAACCGGCGCGGAGTATAGGTGCAGCAGCCGTGCGCGGCGCCGGGCGCCGCGCTGCGTGCCGCAGGCACCAGACCGCCCGGCCGGGTGGCCCGCCGCGCGGCGCTCGGCCGGCCCGTCAGGACATCGCGCTTTCCGGCAGCGACGGCGTGGGCGAACCGTCGAGCTCGAAGCGCAGGCGGAACAGGTCGGCGACGCGGCGCGCCTGCAGCTTTTCCATCACCCGCGCCCGGTGGACCTCGACCGTGCGCTGGCTGATGCCGAACTCCTCGGCGATCTCCCGGTTGTGATAGCCGCTGGTGACCCGGTCGAACACTTCCAGTTCGCGTTCGGTCAGCCGCTGCATCCGGCTGAGCACCGACTCGCGGCTGCGCGCCCGCTCGACCTGCGCGTGATCGCTGCGCAGGGCCACCGTGATCGCCTCGAGCAGGTCCTGCTCGTCGATCGGCTTCTCGAGGAAGTCGACCGCGCCGTCGCGCAGTGCCGCCCGCGCGGTGGCCACATCGCCGTGCGCCGTCATCACGACGAACGGCAACGCCGAATGCTGGCTGGCGAGCCGTCGCTGCAGCTCGAGGCCGGACATGCCGGGCAGGCGCACGTCGGCCAGCACGCAGGCAGGCCGCTCGAGTGCCTCGCCCTCGACAAAGGCCTCGGCGCTGTCGAAGGTGGCGGTCGAGAAGCCGCGCAGCTGCAGCAGCAGCGACAGCGAGTCGCGCACTGAGGGATCGTCCTCGACGATGTACACCCAGCTTCCGGAAACGTTCACATCACTGTGGTCGGTATTCATCGGTGGGCAGGTCCAGGTGGAAGGTGGTGATGCTGGCGGCAGCATCGAAGGAGAGCTCGCCGCCGAGCCGCTCGGCGATCGACCGGGAAAGGGCCAGTCCGAGGCCCATGCCGTGCGGCTTGCTGGTGGCGAGCGGCTTGAAAAGCTGCGGCCGAAGCTCGGCCGGGATCCCGGGCCCGTTGTCCTGCACGCTGATGCGGACCCGCGGCGGCGAGCGGTCGGCGAGCCGGGTCGCCGTCACCCGGATCCGCCGCGGGCGCGGCGCCCCGGCCAGCGCGTCGCAGGCATTGCCGAGCAGGTTGTCGAGCACCGCACCGAGCTGCACCGCGTCGGTGCGCAGCGGCGGCACGCCGCGGTCGACCGACGTCTCGAAGGCGATCCCGGCGCGCTCGAACCGGTCGCGCAGATGGGCGCGGCCGCGGTCGAGCACCTCCTCGACCGACACTACCTCGCTGTGCATCGCCCCGGTGCGGAAGAAGTCGCGCATCCGCTTGACGTACTGGCCGGCGCGCGCGCTCTGCGAGGCGATCTGCTCCAGCGTGCGCAACAGCTTGGCACGGTCGACGTCGTCGCGCTCGGCCATCAGTTGCGCCGCGCGCGCATAGGTGCCGATCGCCGACAGCGGCTGGTTCAGGTCGTGCGCCAGCGCCGCCGACAGCTCGGCGGTGGCCGCCGCGCGCTGCGTCTCGGCAAGCGCGTTGCGCTGCTCGCGCAGTTCGCGCTCGCGCGCCGCCAGCCGTTGCGCCGCCCGCTCGCGCTCGGAGGCCATCAGGCCGATGTACATGGCGGTGAGCGCCAGGGCGAGCGTCAGCATCTGGTACTCGAAGGCGGTGGCCACACGGCCCGAGGAGAACGACACCGCGGCGATCATCCCCGCCTGCACCAGCGGCACCGCAACGGCGGCGCCGAACAGCCCTTGCCGCGCGGCGATCACGATCATCGGCGCGAACAGCAGGTACGACGTGCGGAACTGATCGAACGGCCGCCACCAGAAGATCGCCAGCAGCAGCAGCGTCACGACGGCGGCGAACAACAGCAGGTCGCGGCCGAGCGTGCCGCGACCGATGGTGCTGGCCGCCTCGATGCGCCAGGCGCCCGAGGCGAGCAGCAGCAGCGCCGGCGCGGCGACGATCAGCCCGAGCGCCTCGCCGACCACCACCTGCAGCGACACGACGTGCAGCAGGCGCAGCGACACCGTGCCGGCCAGCGCATGCGTCAGGCCGAGCAGCACCGCCACCGCCAGCGAGGTTGCGAAGGCGATCAGCATCAGCGCCGACAGGTCGCGCAGCGTCACCTCGGCGCGGGTCCAGCGCGTGAAGCGCTGTACCAGGTGGCCGGCGGCGCTATAGGTGAAGCCGACCGCGAGCGCCGAGAACAGCGATCCGAATCCCGCCGGCGCGTCGCGCACCACGATCTCCGCCAGCAGCACCGCGATCACCACCACCGGCGCGAAGCGCAGGCCAGCGGTTGCGATCAGCGCCAGCGCCAGCGCCGCCTGCGGGTTCCACGGCGTCCACTTGGTCGGCGCCACCGCGAAGACCGCCGTTGCGGCGTCCACCGCCAGGTAAAGGATGCAGAAGCACGCCGCCAGCCAAAGCGGCCGCTCGAACAGCCGTGAGATCGGCTGCGCGGCCGGCGGCGCAGCGCCGGCGGCGAGCGCCTGGCCTTCGCGCGCCGATGCTGCCGCCGGCTCGCCGTCGGCGTGCGCGCGCATCGCCTCCAGCCAGTGCGCTGGCGGCCGGTCCGGCGCGGCGCCGATGCCGTTCACGCCGGCGGCTCCTGCCGTTGTCCGGCTGCGGCCGACGGCCGCAGCAGCCACCATGCTGCGCCAGCCGCGGCGACGGCAGCCAGCACGGCCAACGGCCGACGCCGCAGTGCTCGCCAGAGCAGGCCGGCCGCCGTCGAGGAAAGCCAGGGATGGCCGACGCCGAAGCGGGCAAGCCTGCCGATCGCGCTGCCCGCGACGCCGCCCGGCGAGAAGGCGTGAACGGCCGCGCCGACCACGCCGGCGGCCGACTTCAGCGGCGCCAGCTGCTCGCGCGCCTCGAAAATGGCCAGCTGCGCCGCCAGCCGCTGCGCCTGCGCCAGCGCCTGCAGCTGGGCAATCCGCTCCGCCGCCGCGCGCCCGGTCATCGGGGCGCCCCCTCGTCGGTCGGCTGGCGCTCGTGCGCCAGCGCGCCGGCCAGCGCCTCGTAGTCCTCGCGCAGCGCGGCGCGCGTGCTCGCCAGCGGCGCGGCGGAGGTGCCTGCGGCCTGCAGCAGGCCGCGCAGCAGCAGCACCGCCGCCAGGCCGAGCAGCAGCGCCAGGATGCCCGGGGTGGCCATACCGAGACGGTCCCACAGCACCAGCGTCAGCCAGGCGCCGGCCGCCACCAGTGCCACCACCATCAGTGCGAAGGCTGCCAGCGCCGTGCCGATCCAGCCGATCCACTGGCGCCGCGCCAGCGCCAGTTCCTCGGCGGCGAGGTCGACGCGCAGCAGCAGCAGCTGGCCGACGTGGCGCAGTACGCGGCGGGCCGCCTCGAACGACAGTGCCATCGGGCGCCCGACTAGCGGCGCGACACCAGCATGCCGAGCAGGAAGCCGATCCCCGCAGCAGCGCCGACCGCCGCCCACGGTTTCTCGTGCACCCAGTCATCGGCGCGGCGCGCCGCGGCGCGGCTCTTCTCGGCGGCAGCCACGCGCGCCTCGGACAGCCTGAGGCTGGCGCGATGCAGGTTCTCGGCAGCGCGTTCGCGCAGCTCGACGGCCTGCTGGCCGGTGCTGCTGGCGGCCTGCTTCAGCAGGGTCTCGACATCGGCCAGCACCACCTTCAGGTCGGTGCCGAGCTTCTCGCCGGACACGCGGGCGGGGGTCAGGGTGTCGTCGTCCATCGTCGATTCTCCTCAGGGTTGACTTGCGCCGCGACGCGTGACCGCACGGCCGCGGGCGAAGGTGAACGTGTACCAGATCGGCTCGGCGACCGCTGTCTGTCTTCTGCCTACGAGTCGTGCGTACGTGTTTGCCGACGGGGCGAGCTTAATCGAGCAGGCCCACCTGCTGCTTGCGAACTGGCAAGGACGGGCTCGGCGGGACCGCGAGCCGCCACCCGGCCGGCTGCTAGATTCCGCCTCGACCTCGACCAAGCCGCCTTTCCGCCATGCCGCCCTCCCCCGCGCCGACGACCGCCTCGCCGGTCCGTATCGGTACGCCGCTGTCGCCAGGCGCCACGCGCGTGCTGCTGCTCGGCGCCGGCGAACTCGGCAAGGAAGTGATCATCGCCCTGCAGCGGCTCGGCGTCGAAGTGATCGCCGCCGACCGCTACGCCAACGCGCCGGGACAGCAGGTGGCGCACCGCGCACATGTGCTGAACATGGCCGATCCGCTTGCTCTGCGCGCGCTGATCGAGAAGGAGCGGCCGCACCTGGTGGTGCCGGAGATCGAGGCGATCGCCACCGAGGCGCTGCTGCAGGTCGAGCGCGACGGACTGGCAACGGTGATCCCGAGTGCGCGGGCGGCGCACCTGACCATGAACCGCGAGGGAATCCGCCGTCTGGCAGCCGAGGAACTCGGCCTGCCGACCTCGCCTTACCGCTTTGCCTCGTCGCTGGCTGAAGTCGAGGCGGCGGTCGACGCCGTCGGCCTGCCCTGCCTGATCAAGCCGGTGATGTCCTCTTCCGGCAAGGGGCAGAGCAAGGTCGAGCGGCGCGAGGAGCTTGCCGAGGCGTGGCAGTACGCCAACGCCGGCGGCCGTGTCAGCCTCGGCCGGGTGATCGTCGAGGGCCTGGTCGACTTCGACTACGAGATCACCCTGCTGACGGTGCGCGCGCGCGGCGCCGCCGGCCCGATCGAGACCCACTTCTGCGAGCCGATCGGCCACCTGCAGGTGCACGGCGACTACGTCGAGAGCTGGCAGCCGCAGCCGATGAGCGCGCCGGCGGCCGCCGCCGCCCGCCAGTACGCGCGCCAGGTGACCGCCAGCCTCGGCGGACTCGGCATCTTCGGCGTCGAACTGTTCGTCAAGGGCGACCATGTCTGGTTCTCCGAGGTCAGCCCGCGGCCGCACGACACCGGACTGGTGACCCTGGCGAGCCAGTGGCAGAGCGAGTTCGAACTGCACGCCCGCGCGCTGCTCGGCCTGCCGGTCGATCCCCGACTGCGCAATCCCGGCGCCAGCCGGGTGATCTATGGCGGCGTCGACGCCGGCGGCATCGTCTTCGACGGTGTCGACCAGGCGCTGCGCATCGAAGGCGTCGACCTTCGGCTGTTCGGCAAGCCGGAATCGTTCGTCAGGCGGCGCATGGGGGTGGCGCTGGCGCACGGTGCCGACGTCGCCCAGGCTCGCCAGCGGGCCAGCGCGGCCGCCGCCGCCGTGCGCCCGCGGCCCGCCGGATGACCGCCGCCGCGGTGGGGTTGCCGATAGAATGCAGCGGCTGAGAGAGGCGGCGCGCCATCCAAAGGCGCAAGACACCGACGGGGAGCGGTCAAAGCAATGAAAATCCTTCTGGTTGACGACCATTCGCTGATCACCGACGCGCTGAAGGTCCTGCTGCTCGACCTCGATCCGCAGGCCAAGATCTTCACCGCGGTCGATGCGCCCGGCGCCGAACAGCTGGCGGCGCAGCACCAGGACGCCGACCTGATGCTGCTCGACCTCGGCCTGCCGGGCGCCACCGGCACCAGCCTGCTCGAGAAGCTGACCGGCCTGTATCCGGACCTGAAGATCCTGGTGCTGTCGGGCGTGCAGGACCAGCGCAGCGTGATGCGGGTGCTGCAGCTCGGCGCTTCCGGTTTCGTGCCGAAGTCGATGGCGACCGACAACCTCGTCTCGGCGATCCGCTTCGTTCTCTCCGGCGGCGTCTACATCCCGGCCGACCTGCTCGAGGACGCCACGCGCGGCGCCCAGATGCTGGGCCTGCCGGAACGCGGCCGCGACATGCTCGGCCGCCCTTCGGCCGGGCGCGTGCAGCTCACCGAGCGCCAGGAGCAGGTGCTGCAGCTGCTGGCGCGCGGGGCGCCGATCAAGATCATCTGCCGCGAACTGAACCTCAGCGAGGGCACGGTGAAGACGCACGTCACCGCCATCTACCGGGCCTTCGGCGCGTCGAACCGCACCGAGGCGCTGCTCGCCGCACGCCGCAACGGCTACGACGTCGGCTGAGGCGGCTCCCGCCGGCGGCCCGCCTACCGACGCGGCAGGGTCGTCGCACCAGCGGCCAGTGCCACTTCCACCGGCCGGGCGGCCTCGATCAGGCCCAGCGACTGGGCGATGCGGTTGTTCAGCAGAATCGCGTTGGTGGGTTTCTGCAGGACGACCGGCTCCTCGACCCGGCTGCGCGCGATCACCCCGGCGAGCGCCGGGTTCGCCTGCAGGGTCCGCTTGACGGCGCGCTGGAAATCACCGACCACCTCGCCCATCGTCACCGCGGTCAGCATCACCACCGGCACCGGGCCGCCGACGGCCTGGCGGATCTTCAGCGCCACTTCGACGCCGCTCACTTCATTGCCCAGGTTCTGATCGGCGACGATCAGGTCGACGCGCTGCTGCCCGCCGAGCTGCGCCTGCAACTGCGCCGTGTAGCCGGGCTCGGCGATCACCTCGGCGCCCCACGAGCGAAGCAGGTGGCCGAGGCTGGTGCGGATCTCCTCGTTGTCCTCGATCAGCACCAGCGTGTGGCCGGTCAGCAGGCAGATGTTCGAGTCGTTCAGCGTCGCCGGCGGCCGCGGTCCGCGATGCGGCAGCGCCGACAGCGGCGTCTCGACGCGAAAGACGGTGCCCGAGCCCGGCCTGGTGGTGACGATCAGCGGGTGGCCCAGCACGTTGCAGATGCGGCGAACGATCGAAAGGCCGAGCCCGAAGCCGCCGACCGGTTCGCCCTTGGCGCTCTCGCCGCGGTAGAACTCGTCGAACACGCGCGACAGCTCGTCCTGCCTGATGCCGGGCCCGGTGTCCCAGACTTCGATGCTGATCAGCCCGCCACGCGGCCGCGCCGCCAGCAGCACGCCACCCTCGGCGGTGTAGCGGATCGCGTTGCCTAGCAGGTTGCGCAGCACGCGCGCCAGCAGCACCGGGTCGGACTCGACCGCCAGCTTCGGCCGGCGCACGCGCAGCTCGAGCCCTTTGCCGTGCGCCAGCGGCGTGAACTCCTGGGCGATCTGGCCGAGCATCTCGTCGAGCAGCACCTGCTGCAGGCGCGGCTGGATCGCGCCCGCGTCGAGCCGCGAGATCTCCAGCAGCTCCTCGACCAGCTTCGACAGTGAATCGACCGCCGAGGCGAGGCTGCGGGCCAGCGGCTCCAGCGGCCCGGTGGCGCGCTTCTTCAGCAGCGAACAGTAGATGCCGATCGCCTGCAGCGGCTGGCGCAGGTCGTGGCTGGCGGCGGCGAAGAACTTGGTCTTCGACCGCGTCGCCTCCTCTGCCGCCCGGCGCGCCTCGTCGGCGACGCGCTTCTCGTGCAGCAGCTGACCGACCAGCACCTCGTTGTCGAAGTCGTGCTTGGCCGCCTCGAACATCGTCACACCGAAGCTGCGGCCGAAGAACATCGTGTAGGCGAGCATCGTCACCATCACGAAGGCGGCAGTCAGGTAGGCCGGGTCCTGCTCGGCCAGCATGCGCGCCACCAGCGGCAGCAGCGCCACCGGCAGGAAGGCGAACAGCGCCGGCCGGTAGGCGGCATACAGCGTCAGCGAGCCGAAGGCGACGCCGAGGATCACGGTCACCAGCACCAGCTGCTTCAGCGGATCGTCGGGCAGAAAGAACAGCCAACCAGCCGCGCCCCACAGCAGGCCGCCGGCCAGCGCCTGCAGGACCCAGCGGGTCGACCACGCATGAACGTTGTCGACGTCGATCCTCGCCCGGCGAAACGAGCCGGTCATGCGCAGCCGCACCAGCGACTCGGTCGCCATCGCGGCAAACCAGCCGAGCAGCAGCGCCTGCTCGTGCACCCGCCACAGCGCCGCCAGCAGCGCCGCCGCACCGACGATGCTGCCCAGCACCGAGCGCGGCACCTGCCGGTGAACCGAGGCGATCACGCCGGCGAGGATGCGTTCGTGCTGCTGGGCGCGCTGCTCGCTGGCGCTGGCGAAGCGGTTCGACGGATCGGCCATGGGTGGCGATGATAGGCATGCGCCGCCGCCCTGTCGCCACCCGAGGGCCGCGGCCCTCAGGGCCGCAGCGTCGGATGGCCGCTGAAGGACAGTTCGGCGTGACCCGCGCGCATGCGCAGCCGCGCCCGCGCGCCGACCGGCAGCGTCAGCTTGCGCGGCACGTGGCCGAACGGCAGTCCGGCGAGCACCGGCACCGCGAGCCGTGCGCGCAGCTGGGCGATCGCCGTGCCGAGGTCGTAGCCATTGTCGGTCGGCTGCGCCGGCACCGGCGAGAAATCGCCGAGCACCACCGCACGGCAGCGCGCGAACACGCCGGCGTGCAGCAACTGGTGCAGCATGCGCTCGACCCGGTAGGCCGCCTCGTTGACGTCCTCGAGGAACAGGATGCCGCCGCGCACCCGCGGCAGGTAGGGCGTGCCGACCAGCGCGCTGACCAGCGCCAGGTTGCCGCCCCACAGCGTGCCCGTGACGTCGCAGTCCGGGCCGTCGCCGGCGAACTCCACCTGGTGCTCGGCGCGGGTCAGCGTGGCGAAGAACTGCTCGACCGTGAAGCGGTCCGGCTCGGCGGCGGCGAAGTCGCCGGCCGACGGTCCCTGGAAGCTGATTCCGCCGGCACGCGCCAGGTAGGCCAGGTTGAAGGCGGTGAAGTCGCTGATGCCGACGATGATGCGGCCGGCCCGGCCGATCGCCTCGAAGTCGATCGCATCGAGCAGCCGCGACAGCCCGTAGCCGCCGCGCGCCGACAGCACCACGTCGATGCGCCGGTCGGTGGCGAACCGCTGCAGGTCGTGCAGGCGCAATTCATCCGGGCCGGCAAAGCGCGTCTCGCGCGCGAAGCAGCTTTCGCCCGCCTGCACCTGCCAGCCGCGCGCCGCGAAGAACTGCGCCGCCCGGTCGGCCAGCCCGTCAGGCAGCGCGCCGGACGGCGCCACCAGCGCCAGCGTCGGCGCCCTAGCCTTGGTCGGCATCGCCGTCCTCGGCGTCGGGCAGCAGCGCGCCGGAGCGGCGAAGCGCCCGCCGCTCGGCGAAGAACTCCGACAGCAGCCGGCCGCAGCGGTCGGCCAGCACACCGCCGTCGACCACCGTGTGGTGGTTCAGACGCGCCTCGGCGAACAGGTCGACCACGCTGCCGCAGGCGCCCGTCTTCGGGTCGCGCGTGCCGTAGACCAGACGCGCGATGCGCGCGTGCTGGATCGCGCCGGCGCACATCGCGCAGGGCTCGAGCGTCACGTACAGCGTGCAGCCGGCCAGTCGGTAGTTGCCCAGCAGGGCGGCTGCGGCGCGCATCGCCTGGATCTCGGCGTGCGCGGTCGGGTCGTGATTGGCGATCGGCTGGTTGAAGCCGGTCGCCAGCACCTGCCCGTCGCGCACCACCAGCGCGCCGACTGGCACCTCGCCCATCGCCCAGCCGTTGTGCGCCTGGTCGAGCGCCATCGCCATGAACATCGCGTCGCGATCACCGGCCGGCGGCAGTGACCGGGCCAGCCCGCTGGGATCGCCCTGTTCGGTGACTTCGATTGCCGCCGCGGCGCGCGCCAGCCACGCCTGCTTGCGCGCCAGCCGCTCGCTCTCGTGCGCCGCCCTCGCCCGCCCGACCGCCTCGGCCAGGCGCGGCACGTCGAGCCGCGCGGCGGCGTCCTGCAGCCGCGACGGCAGCGTGCCGCGCCGGTAGTCGGTGCCGCGGTCGCTGCGTTCGACGAAACCGAGGTCGACCAGCCAGCGGCGCAGTTCCGCGTGGTCGGTATCGAGCATTGCGCCGGTGGTGGCGAGGAAATCGCGCAGGCGCTCGCTCGCCTCGCGCTCGCCAAGCCCCTGCTCGACCGGCAGGTGCAGCGCGGCGGAGGCGAGCAGCAGGTCGAGGTCGTCGCGCGACGCGCCGAGCATCGTGCCGATCGCCAGGCCCTGCCGACGGCTCAACTCGGCGAGCCGGCGCAGCCAGAGCTCGACGGTGACCGCCGGCCCGGCTTCATCCTCCGCCGCTCCGCTGTCGCCTCGATCCCTTTCCTCACCCGCGAGCATGTCCAGTGGCCGCCAGTCGTTGCCGCAGGGATTGTGCGTCATTCCGGCGCCGACCCGCCCGCCGGGCCGTCCGCCGCAAAGACTTCAGAATGCGTAGCCGACCGCCAGGCCGAAGGTGGCCGGCGCGAGCTTGACGGTGCCCTGCAGTTCGCCGTCCCGGTACAACTGGTGCCGCGGGAAATTCACCGTCAGCCCGCCGGTGAGCACCATCGCGTCGGTGAGGCGGAAGTTTGCGCCGGCCTGTAGCACCGGGCTGAAGCTGTCGCGCGACAGGCTGAAGCCGGGCATGTCCTGGCCGGTGATCCTGCTGTAGGCGATGCCGGCGCCGGCGTACATGCGCAAGCCTCGATAGGTGGGCACGTGGTACTGCGCAGTGATGGTCACCGGCAGCAGGTCGAAGGTGCCCAGCCGCGTGTCGTTCAGGTCGAGCGAGTGGCTCGATCGGGACGCCGCGACGTCCACGGCCAGTCGGTCGGTGAAGAAGTGCCGGAAACCGCCGACCGGCGCCCACGAATTTCCCGCGGCAACGCTGTCGATGCCCGACGCGTCGGTGTTCACCCAGCCGCCGCCGGCATACAGCAGGTTCGTCCGCGGGCTGCCGTCGCGCGCGAATCCGGCGCCGAACGGCCCGGCCGGGCGGTCGCCGCGTTCGACGGGTGGCGACGAATCGTTCTGCGGCAGGGTGACGCGGGCGAAGAAGAACAGCACCTCGGTGGTCGGAATCCAGCTGCCGTAGAAGGTCACCCGGTCGGTGCCGATGCTCGCCAGCGGCAGGAACGCAGGAAACGGCAGGTAGTTCGCATCGGCGCGCGCCGTCAGGAAAGCGGTGTAGCCGAGCCCGCCCTTGACGCTGCCGAACAGCGGCCAGCGCGCCAGCCAGGCCCAGCCGAGCACGGGCTGGAAGTCATAGTGCGAGTCGCTGAAGGCCAGCGCGTAGACCATCCGCTCGTTGTCCTTCCCGTCGACCAGCGTTCGCGCGTAGCCGACGCCGTACGGGAAGTTGTTGTTGTCGTCGCGGTTCGGATACTTGTAGGCCGGATGGAACGTGAAAAGGGGCAGCAGCAGGCCGGCATCGCCGCCCTTGAAGTTGCGCTTCGACCCTTCCCACAGATCGGCGAACCAGCCCTTCCATCCGGGTTGTCTCGCCTCACGCGGCAGCAGGCCGACCGGCGTCGATTCGTTCAGCGCGCGCAGGGCGCGCGTGGTGAACGACGGCTGCACCTCGTCGGCCCACGACGCGGAGATCGAGGCGGCAAGGATCAGCGAGGCGAGACCGCGGCCGATGCGCGGACGCCGGCACACGATCGCGCGCAGCCGGCGCGGTCGATCGACGCGAGTGGAGAGGAACAACCTGATTGGGGAAGTGGGATGAGCAGCGCCGCGTGCGGCGGCGAAACATAGCACGGCGGGCGGCGACGGCCCGGGCCCGAAACGAGCGTGGCGACGGCGGCGCAGGGAGACTTTGCGCGTCCCGCGCTGTCGGGATCACCAACGGCGCGCGTCGGAGCACGCAAGTCTCAGAAGCGGGCGGTGACGTTGAAACCGACGAGCGGCGAAAGATCGTAGTCCTCGTGCCGCAGTTCGTTGCCCGAGGAGTCCTCGAGCTTGAGCTTGCCCCCGGCCACAAAGCCGGCGTAGATGTTGACCGTGTACGTCCCGGCGAAGGTGTTCGACGCCCGCAGGAAGACCGGCGCGCCGCTGATCTCGCCGATGCCGTTCGGCGTCGGCCCGGCCTCGTCCAGGCGGAAGCGGGTCCGCCGGTAGGCGGCTCCCACGCCCAGTGACCAGCCGTTGTCGAAAAGATAATCCAGCTCCAGGCCCGCCGGGCCGGTCGGCCCTGCCGCGATGGGATTGATCAGGCGCCAGTGCCTGCTGAACCGCCAGTTCACGATCGGGAACGGAAAGGCGCTGGTCTCCTCGAGGCGGTCGAACACGCCCACCCCCAGGCCGAGCACGTTGCCATCGGCGAAGCGCTTCACGGCGTTGAACGTGGCGCCCCAGACCAGCGAGTCGCCGGTCTTCGCCCCGTCCTCCCTGAACCAGTCGAACGACGGCGCAACGCCGACGCTCCAGCCGTCTCGCATCGCGAACGTGAACGGCAGGGAGAAACCGTAGCGCTGCACGGTCTCCCAGGGCGCGATCCCGCCGAACGCGACCGGGTTGTCGAACGAATAGTCGAGGTAGTCGTAGTTCAGCGTGATGCCGCCGCGGTGGCCGGCGCCGAACTCGCGCGACGTGCCGGCGCGCAGAAGCACGCCCTTGATGTCGAACTCGCCACCGCGATCGAGGTCAGCTTCCTCGAACAGCGGGGAGACGGACAAGAACGAACTCGGCGTCGAAGCCTGCGGCTGGGCAACCGCTGCCGCGGGCAGTGCCAGCGACGCCGCGAGCGTGGCAACACCGGTGATTCGGAACAGCCTGGGGTACATGCGCGCTCCTTGTGCGAGACGGCTGTGCAGCCGTGGGTTGCGCGCGGACGGTACCAGACGCGGCGCCTGCTGCGAGGCGGAATCCTGGCACGATGGACCGACAACCCCTGCGCGCACGCGGTTACTGACGCCCCCGGCCCGCACGGTCGAAAACTTGGCGAGCGCCCTGAGGACCCGCGCCCGACCCATTGGCAGCGGTCCGCCTCTCACCAAACGGTCAGGAAAAGCCTTGAACGCGGAACGTCACCCCGCCAACGGCTGAAAGACGCGGATCCTGGGCGAGAGCTTGGCTCGGAGTTCCCGGTCCGCGACGCGGATGTCGCACTCGGACTGCAGGCTCAGCCAGAACCGGGGCTACATGCCGAAGAACATCCCGAGCCGGAGCGCGGTATCTGCCGTGATGGGGCACTGGCCATTCACCAGTTCACTGATCCTGCTCGGCGAGACATCGATGTCCGCCGCGAGCTGGCGGGCACTGATGCCCATGGGCTTCATGAAGTCCTCTGGCAGGATCTCGCCCGGATGAATCTCGTCAAGCAACTTGGCCATGCTTCAAAGTCCTAGTGGTGATCGACGATCTCGACGCGGTGCGCTCCGTCGGTCTTCCAGACAGCGCAGATCCGCCACTGGTCGTTGACGCGGATGCTGTGCTGGCCCTTGCGGTCGGCTTTCAGTGCCTCCAATTGGTTGCCCGGCGGGCCGCACAAGCCGCCGAGTTCCGTGGCGGCGTGAATCTGAAGCAACTTGCGCCTCGCGACGCGCTCGATGTTGCGGAAGCGGGATGCCGCACGGCTGTGAAACTGGGCCTCGGTATCGGCGCACGTGAGCGAACGAGTCGTGCGCGCTTGTGATCCGCAGTAAGGATTCCGTCAAGCGGAACACCTAACGCTGTCGCGGACTCTGGTTTCGTTTCGGCAGTGCGGAGCGTGGGGAAGGCGGGGTGCCGAGAGAGTCGGCTCGCCGATCCGAAGCTGACGTTCGTCGGGCCGGAGCGAAAGCCTGCACGCGACCCAAAGACGAGACTAGGCTGGGACAAGAGCGGTCATCGACGGCGGCGACGCAGGGAGCCTGCGGACGATCCTCGAAGCTCTTTCATGCTCAACACGTACTCGGTGTTGTCGACGAGTCGCTTCACAGCGAGGTCGATGAAGGCCCGTGCTCGAGCCGGTTGCGCGCTGCGGCTTCCGTAGTACACGAAGTAGCTGTACCGGTCGGGAATATGGTCGACGAGTAGCGGCACCAGTTTCTTCGATCGGATGTACGGCGCAGCAGTAACGCCAGCCAGCTGCCCAATCACTCTCCCGGCCAGCACCGCGTGCAGTTCCAGGATCTCATCGTTGGTGCAGATCGCAGGAACGACCGGCTGATCGATCTCGTCGTCCCCCACCTTCATTCGCCACGGCACGACCTTGCCCGTGCCGGGATTCCGAAACACGCTGCAGCGGTGGGACTGCAACGCCGAGAGGCTGGCAGGCGCTCCGTTCGCCTTCAGGTATTCAGGTGAGGCGCAGATGATCAGTTGAACCGGGAACAACCGCCGAGCGATGACGCCTTCGTGAGGGGAAGCGCCGAGTCGGAAGCCGACATCGACTCGGTCTTCCACCCAGTTGCCGACCCGATCTTCGAGTTGCACGTCCGGCACGATGCCCGGGTAGCGCTGACAAAGCTCATCGATCAGCCGCCAGATGATCGGTTGAAACGTTGAGCGCGGCCCGACGATGCGAAGCGGACCCGACATCTCGTCCTTCACCTTCTTGACCGTCCGCACGGCTCTCTGCAGGCCGAGCAGCGAGGGTTGCGCTTCTTCGAGGAACTGACTGCCTTCGTCAGTCAGTGCCATCACTCGGGTCGTGCGATGGAAGAGTCGCACGCCCAGGTGCTCTTCCAACTGCGCCAGCGCTTGGCTGGCCGCTTGCGGACTGATGTCCATCGCGGCCGCGGTCTTGCGAAGACTGCCGAGCTCAGCGGCCTTGACGAAGATGGAGATGGAGCGCAGTTCGTTGATGGCCATGCCAGTTCCTCCCGCCTCGATTGTCGGCTCCCGGTTGTCAATCCATCAAGCTTCCATTGGCTACTCACCTGCCAATGCGCTTCCTAGACTGCGCTTCATTACCCGTTTGAAGCCTCGCCACGTCATCACCACCACCCGCGTGGCGCGCCGGCTGCTCTACAGCTCCCCGTGGAGTGTCGCCAGAACGTCCGCCAACACTTTGCCTGAGGAGCCGCCCCATGAAGCATCGCCAACTCGGAACCTGCGGCCCGGGCGTTTCTGCACTCGGTCTTGGCTGCATGGGCCTCAGTCACGGCTATGGCCCGGCAACAGATCGGTCCCAAGCCGTGGCGCTGATACGTGCCGCCGTGGACCGGGGCGTGACGTTCTTCGATACCGCCGAGGTCTATGGCCCGCATCTGAATGAAGAGGTGGTCGGCGAGGCGCTTGAGCCGCTGCGGGATCGCGTGGTGATCGCCACCAAGTTCGGCTTCACGTTCGGGGATGACGACAAGCAGCAGATCCTCAACAGCCGCCCCGAACGCATCCGCTCGGCGGTGGAGGGTTCGCTCAAGCGCCTGCGGACGGAAACGATCGACCTCTTGTACCAGCATCGCGTCGACCCCGAGGTGCCGATCGAGGACGTGGCCGGAACCGTCAAAGACCTCATCGAGAGCGGCAAGGTCCGGCACTTCGGCTTGTCCGAAGCCGGCGTGACAACCATCCGACGTGCGCACGCGGTGCAACCCGTGACCGCCGTTCAGAGCGAATACTCCCTGTGGTGGCGCGAACCCGAGAGGGAACTTCTTCCGGCACTCGATGAACTCGGCATCGGCTTCGTCCCGTTCAGCCCCCTGGGCAAGGGTTTCCTCACTGGCACTATCGGCGCCGACGCAACCTTCGGCAGCGATGACTTTCGCAGCGTGGTTCCACGCTTCGCGCCGGCGGCCTTGCAGGCCAACCGCGCCCTGGTGGAACTTCTCAACCGGATCGCTGCGGACAGAGGCGTCTCATCAGCGCAGATCGCACTGGCCTGGCTGCTGGCGCAACGGCCGTCGATCGTACCGATCCCAGGCACCACGAAGCTGCATCGGCTCGAGGAGAACCTCGGTGCTGCGGACCTGAATCTCTCTGCCGCCGATCTGCAGCGCATCTCCGAGACGTTCGCGCAGGTGGAGATTCAAGGCGACCGGTACCCGGCGGCTCTTCAGGCGCGGGTGGGACGATGAAGTGATGCGTTGCATATCCGGCCGTCACGAAAGGTCCACGCACAGACGCATTGTCATCCATAGCTTGCCAATCCATCAACCACTAGCCCACTTCTCCGATGCCAATCCGCCACCTACAGTGAACGCATCGAACACAGAACGGAAAGTAACTGTCATGGAGTACGTCAACCTCAACAACGGCGCTCTCATGCCGATCGCCGGCTTCGGCGTTTTCCAGATTCCTGATCCTGCCGAGTGCGAGCGCAGCGTCGTCGATGCCATCGAAGTCGGCTACCGACTGATCGACACGGCGGCCTCCTACATGAACGAAGAGGCCGTCGGCCGCGGCCTGCGCCGCGGCGGTGTACCCCGTTCCGATCTCTTTGTCACGACGAAGCTTTGGGTGCAGCACGCCGGCTACGAGCGCACCCGTCAGGCCATCGATGATTCACTGCGTCGTCTGCGACTCGACTACCTGGATCTCTACCTGATCCATCAGCCGTTCGGGGACGTGCACGGCTCCTGGCGCGCCATGGAAGACGCCCACAAGGCCGGGAAGCTGCGCGCGCTCGGCGTCAGCAATTTCCAACCGGACCGCCTGATGGACATCAAGGTCTTCAACGCGGTGCCGCCGGCGGTGAACCAGATCGAGGTGAACCCCTTCCATCAGCAGGCCGAGAGCGTGGACTTCATGCGCGACAACGGCGTGCAGGCCGAAGCGTGGGCGCCGTTCGCCGAGGGACGCAATAACCTCTTCGACAACGAGATCCTCATCGACATCGGGCACAAGTACGGCAAGTCGGTGGGTCAGGTGGTGCTGCGCTGGGTCGTGCAGCGCGGCATCGTGGCGCTGGCCAAATCTGTTCGCAAGGAACGGATGGCCGAGAACCTCGCGATCTTCGACTTCCAACTTGACGAGTCCGACATGGCGCGCATCGCGTCGCTAGAGACTGGCCAGACTGCTTTCTTTTCGCACCGCGATCCGGCCATCGTGAAGTGGATGGCCGAACGCCGGCTCGACATCTGAAGGAGCTAATAAATGAGCAACCAACCCGTTGATTTGAATTCTCGTCGCCAGTGGCTGGCGGCGGCCGCCGCCTTGGGGGTGGCGCCGTGGCTGCTGACGGCCAGCGCCGCACCGGCCGGCGCATCCCGCGCGGCCGCGGATGGCCCGGCGCCGGGCGCCCGATCCGCCGCGCGTCGTCGCCTGGGGCCCTTCGAGGCGTTTCCCATCGGCCTGGGCTGCCAGTGGCATCCCGGCCGTCGCCCGCAGGCGGTGAACGACCTGTACGCCAGCAGCACGGACCGGCAGGCGGCGGTTGCACTGATCCGCCGCGCGGTGGACCTCGGTGTGGTGCTGTTCGACACCGCCGAGGTCTACGGCCCCTTCATGTCGGAGGAGATCCTTGGCGAGGCGCTGCAGGGCAGGCGCAACGGCATCGTCATCTCGACCAAGTTCGGCTTCGACATCGACCCGCAGACCGGCGCGCGGCGCGGGGGCACCAACAGCCGCCCGGACCACATCCGGCGCGTCGTTGAGGCCCAGTTGCGCCGCCTACGGACGGATCGCATCGATCTGCTCTACCAGCACCGGGTCGATCCGCAGGTACCCATCGAGGACGTGGCCGGAACGATCAAGGACCTGGTCAAGCAGGGCAAGGTGCTGCACTGGGGTCTGTCGGAGCCCGGGCTGCAGACAATCCGCCGCGCGCATGCGGTGCACCCGCTGGCGGCGATCCAGAACGAGTACTCAATGCTGTGGCGCGGACCCGAGGCGCATGTGCTGCCGCTGTGCGAGGAACTCGGCATCGGCTTCGTGCCCTGGAGCCCGTTGGGGATGGGGTTCCTCGCCGGCACGATCAGCGTCGACAGCCGCTTCGGCGAGCAGGACTTCCGCGCCAGCGTGCCGCGTTTCGCGCCCGACAACCTGCCGTCGAACATGCCGCTGGTCGACCTCGTGCGGAGTTGGGCACGGCGCAAGAACGCGACGCCGGCGCAGATCTCGCTGGCCTGGCTGACCGCCCGCAAGCCGTGGATCGTCCCGATCCCCGGTACGACGAACATGACCCACCTCGAGGAGAACGTGGGCGCCGCCACCATCGCTTTCAGCGCCGCAGAGCTAGCGGAGCTGGATACAGCGATCTCGGAGATTCCGATCCGCGGCGCGCGTCTGTCGCCGCCGGTGCTCGCCG
This sequence comes from Burkholderiales bacterium, assembly GCA_016716275.1. Lineage (GTDB taxonomy): Bacteria > Pseudomonadota > Gammaproteobacteria > Burkholderiales > Burkholderiaceae_F > JADJWR01. The sequence continues at coordinate 882,500 of JADJWR010000003.1, forward strand.
CCACCGGCGTCGAGGCGCCGCCAAAGCAGTGATGAAGCCGGCACGCAGCTGGGCGGCGTTGCTGTCGCTGGCCTGCTGCGCCGGTACGGCGGACGCGGAGCCGAAGCGGCTCGTTGCGCCGCCATCGCCTACAGCCGCGGCCACCACGGCACCGCAGCGGTCCGCGTTGACCCACCTCGGCCCAGGCGACCGCCTGGGCGACCTGCTGGACCATCCAGCGCTCGCCGGCTTCGCCCGGCTGCTGCTGCCGCGCAGCGACGTCGATGTCGACCGCGAGGTCCGACTCGGTGACTTCGGTTCGCTGCTGCCGTACCACCAGCATGTGAATGCGCGCGACGTCATTGCGGGCCTGAACCGGCTGATCGACGATGCCGGTGCCGGACGCCGGGTGTTCATCGATATCTACGCACCGGACGAGAAGGCGCGCGACCCGACGAAGGCCGACACGGGCCTGTTCTTCCTGCGCGGCCGCCCGGGCGCGCCTTTCGCGGTGATCGCGCCGGGAGGCGGGTTCTCGTACGTCGCCACGGTCCATGAGGGGCTGCCCTATGGGCTCGCGATCAACCGGCACGGCTTCAACGCGTTCGTGCTGCGCTACCGGGTCGGGCAAGGCAGCACGGCGGCGACCGAGGACCTGGCCGCGGCGCTATCGGCGATCTTCCGCCACGCCGCGGAACTGCAGGTGGTCACCGAGGGTTATTCGCTCTGGGGCAGCTCGGCCGGCGCCCGGATGGCAGCGTCGATCGGTTCGCACGGTGCGGCCCGCTTCGGGGGCGATCCGCTGCCCAAACCCGCCGCGGTCGTGATGGCCTACACGGGCCACTCCGACACCTCGGCGGATGAACCGCCGACTTTCGTCGTCGTCGGCGCGCACGACCGGATCGCGCCACCGGCCGCGATGCAGCGCAGGGTGCGCGCTCTCGAACAGGTCAGTGTAATGGTGGCGTACCACGAAGTTCCGGGACTCGGGCACGGGTTCGGCCTCGGCACCGGAACGGCGGCGCAGGGCTGGATCGACGACGCGGTGCGCTTCTGGGAGCGTGTGCCGAGCCAACGCCCGCCGCGGTCCCCGCGGTGACGGCCTTCACACACACAGGAGAATCGCGATGAAAGAGATGCTTGCTGGCGCACTCGCGCTGACGCTGCTGTCGCACGCGCTCGCGGCCGATGACGCACTGCAGGTCTCGCGCGCCGGCACGCGGGCCGTGATGACCGCATCGGCGCAGCACTTCACCGGTGAGGTGAAGGTCGAGATGCTGCACACGCCGGCGAGTGCGCAGCGCGCGTCGGCCGGGTCAGTCAGCTTTTCGCCCGGTGCCCGCACCGCCTGGCACAGCCATCCCCTGGGGCAAACGTTGATCGTGACCGCCGGCGTCGGCCGCGTGCAGCGCTGGGGAGGGTCTGTCGAGGAGATCCGCGCCGGCGACGTGGTGCGCATCGCGCCTGGCGTCAAGCACTGGCACGGCGCCGCGTCGGGCAGCGCGATGACCCATATCGCAATCACCGAGGCGCTGGACGGCAAGACCGCCGACTGGCAGGAACTGGTCAGCGACGCGCAGTACGGCGAGGCAAGGCCCGCGGGCGCGCCGCCCACGAGCCCGCAGGCCGCGGCGCAGCCGACCCGGGCGCAGGCCCTGCTGGGCGACGTAGCGCCCAAGCTCGCTCAGCTCACTGACGACGTGCTGTTCGGCGACGTGTGGGCCCGCCCCGGGCTGTCGCCGCGCGACCGCAGCCTCGTCACCGTCAGCGCGTTGATCGCGCTGAGCCGGCCCGATCAGTTGCGCTCGCACCTGGCGCGCGCGCTGGACAACGGGGTGTCGAAGGACGAGATCTCCGAAGCTCTGACCCATCTCGCGTTTTACGCCGGCTGGCCCAACGCCATCAGCGCCGCCGGCGTGGCGCGCGAGGTCTTCGTCAACCGGCCGTGACCCACCGGCCGCGGAAACTTCGGCTTGTGGCCGGGTGCTGCCCGCCACCTCGCTCGCCCGTGCGGCGGCTGCCCAACGCATTTCGGGCATTCAATACCCAGCGGCCGTGGGCTCCGTACGACTCGGGAATGAAAGGTCGCCACGGTCGGCCGTTGTCGGCAGCCACGGGTGGCTCGACGGTTGGAGAGGCTGCCGTTGATGATGTAGTTCCATAGATCAACGACAAGCAAGTTGTCTCGACCCCTGCCCTTTCATTCCCACTCAATGATCAACGGCTTCTGTAAGCCGTCAATTAGCTGAAAGAACACCTCGAAAGGCGGTGGCTTTACCGTCAGAAGTACCGCCACTTCGAGTCGGATCCCCGAACACAGCTTTCACCATCGATCGACATCTATTGAGAGCAGTCGGCGCTTCCACAATCGCTAGCTGTCGAGGTCTATCGAGATCTATCGCGTCTTCGCACGCGATCTCTCTGGCGCGAAGGGATTTCTCGCTCCGAGCGAAGTGATCAACGAGACGTCGGCATCAAAGGCCCTAAGTTGTTGTCGCATCGAGTCTTTGGGGCGAAATTCTTACCGTCACGACGCTCCCGCTCGGAAGCGGAAGTCAGTGCGCATCCGCCGTTTGCTCCGCGGCTTCCTTCCATGGTCTGATCTTGGCGAGCGTCTTCGCGAGGCTCGCCTTCGCAACCTCGGTGTCGTAGTCCGCCTGCAGGCGCAGCCACCATCCATCGGAGAGCCCGAAGAAGCGGCACAGCCGCAGATCGGTGTCCGCGGTGATGGCGCGCCTGCCGGCGACGATCTCGCCGATGCGCTGCGCGGGCACACCGATCTCCTTCGCCAGCCGGTAGTTGCTCATGCCCAAGGGCTTGAGGAACTCCTCGACGAGCATTTCGCCGGGTGACACCGGCTTGAGTTTCCTGCTCATGTCGTTCTGCCTCAGTGATAGTCCACGATCTCGACGTCCTCGGCATCGCTTCCGGTCCAGCGAAAGCAGACGCGGAACTGATCGTTCACCCGCAGGCTCCACTGGCCCGCGCGATCGCCCTTTAGCTGCTCGAGCCGGTTGGCTGGCGGCGCGCGCAAGTCTTCGATGCGTCGCGCCAGGTCGAGCTGCTTCAACTTGCGCAGCGCCGGGCGCTCGATGTTGGCGAAGCGCGCCACCCGGCGCAAGTGAAAGAGCGCTTCGGTGTCGGCACACTTGAACGTCCTGATCGCCACTGGCAGAATAGTATTGCGATGCGTGATTAACGTCAAGCGTGATTATCGATGACCCCACCCGCCGCGCACAAGTGGGCGTTCGCGCCGCGTTTTCGCCGGCAAGCCTTCGGCTGGCGCTCGCAGCCCGCCGTGCAGCGCGTTCGGGAAGCTTTGGCCGAGATCCAGAAGGTCTCGAAGAAGGACCCGGCGCTGGCCGCCGCCGGCGCCGTCCTCTTCCTCGAGAAGGTGCCGCCGGCGCTCGAGCAGGTCGACAGTTCCTCCGGCGCCATCGGCACCGCGGTCAATCACGCGATCGAAACCTGCGGGAGGATCATCGCCGAGGCGCCGGTCGACGCCGAGACCCGCGATCTGTGGCTAGAGAGGCTCTGGGAGGCGCATCAGAACGACGAGATTCCCTACATCGAGCGCCTCGCCGACTACTGGGGCGAACTGTGTGCGTCGCGCGATCGAGCTTCCGCGTGGGCAGATCGGCTGATTGGCACGGTCGAAGCGGCATGGAGTCCGAACCGGAGGCCCGGGGGTTACTTCCACGGGACGATCGCGTGCTTGAGCGCACTGTTCCACGCCGGGCGCCATGAGGAGCTGATCGCTCTGCTCGACAAGGCGCCTATTTCGCTTTGGCACTACCGCGAGTGGGGCGTCAAGGCACTGGTGGCCATGGGGCGTAAGGCGGAGGCAATACGCTACGCCGAAGCTAGCCGCGGCCTGAACGACAACCCGATCGCGATCGCACGCGCCTGCGAGGAGATCCTGCTCTCGTCGAGCCTCGCCGACGAGGCGTACGCGAGATACGCGATCGCGGCCAACCAGGGTACGACGTTCCTCGCGACCTTCCGCGCAATCGCGAAGAAGTATCCGACTCAGGTACCCGCGAAGATCCTCGACGATCTGGTCGCCAGCACGCCGGGTCAGGAAGGCAAGTGGTTCGCCGCAGCGAAGGATGCCGGGCTCTACGACGAGGCGATCGCCCTCGCCCAACGAACGCCGTGCGACCCGCGCACGCTGACCCGGGCCGCTCGCGACTTCGCCGCCACGCAACCCCGGTTCGCCGTCGAGGCGGGCCTCGCCGCCCTGCGCTGGATTACCGCCGGCTATGGCTACGAGATCACGGGGGTCGACGTACTCGCCGCGTGCGCGAGCACCTTGGCGGCCGCGAGGAACGGCGGATGGATCGACGAGATCGAGGGGCGAATCCGTGCACTGATCGCCGGTCCGCGATCGACCGCCAAGGACCTCATTGCCGCGTCGCTTGGAACACGAACGATCCCGTGACCTTCAAGCCCGAACCTGCGAAGGCCGCAGCACGACGCGCGACCGCCGCAGCCATCCGCCTCACGGATAAAGCACTGCTCGCACGACAACATCGCTGCTATTAGCGTGCCGATGCAACTTCATCGTGCGGCCTCGGGGAGGCGCTGCATCCGATATTCGACGAGATGGCGATATTTGCTGTTCAGTAAAGATCGCCCGACCAGAAACCGATAAGCGACGGGGGCCTCAACCCGTCATGCCGCGATCCGACACATTTCCGCGGAAGTCCGTATCTACAACCAAGGACCCTACGCCCATCCCTGTACCCATCGCCAACCAGACCCGAGGACACGATCAAGGTGCTACTGAGCACTTCGTGAGGCGCTTCGCCCACGCGGCGCCCCTTCCCATCTCGCTGCCTTCGCGCCGCCCGACTTGACGAGGCTGGAGACAGCCTCGACGGGTCGCCTTGTCCCCTCACTCCCACTCGATCGTCGCCGGCGGCTTGCCCGAGATGTCGTAGACGACGCGGTTGATGCCGCGCACTTCGTTGATGATGCGGTTCGACACCCGCGCCAGCAGGTCGTGCGGCAGGTGCGCCCAGTGCGCGGTCATGAAGTCCTGCGTCTGCACCGCGCGCAGCGCGACCACGTAGTCATAGGTGCGGCCGTCGCCCATCACGCCGACGCTCTTCACCGGCAGGAACACCGCGAAGGCCTGGCTGGTCTTGTCGTACCAGCCGCTGGCGCGCAGCTCGTCGATGAAGATGGCGTCGGCCCGCCGCAGCAGGTCGGCATACTCGCGCTTCACTTCACCGAGGATGCGCACCCCCAGGCCCGGGCCCGGGAACGGATGCCGGTAGACCATCTCGTGCGGCAGGCCGAGCGCGTCGCCGAGCCCGCGCACCTCGTCCTTGAACAGTTCGCGCAGCGGTTCGAGCAGCTTCAGGTGCAGCGTCTCGGGCAGCCCGCCGACGTTGTGGTGGCTCTTGATCGTGGTCGCCTTCTTGGTCTTGCCGCCGGCCGACTCGATCACGTCCGGGTAGATCGTTCCCTGCGCCAGCCAGCGGGCGTTCGGCAGCTTCGCCGCCTCCTCCTGGAACACGTGGACGAACTCGCGGCCGATGATCTTGCGCTTGGCCTCGGGGTCGGCGACGCCGGCGAGTTCGCCCATGAACCGGGCGCTGGCGTCTACGTGCACCAGCTTCAGGCCCATGTGGCGCTCGAAAGTGTCGATCACCTGCGCGCCTTCGGCGAGGCGCAGCAGTCCGGTGTCGACGAACACGCAGGTGAGCTGCGGGCCGATCGCCTTGTGGATCAGCGCTGCCGCCACCGACGAGTCGACGCCGCCCGACAGGCCGAGGATCACCTCCTCGGCGCCCACCTGGGCACGGATCCTGGCGATCGCCTCGCTCACGTAGTCGGGCATGTTCCAGTCGCCGCGGCAGCCGCAGATCTCGCGCACGAAGCGGGTCAGGATCGCCTGCCCCTGCAGCGTGTGGGTGACCTCGGGATGGAACTGCACGCCGTAGAAGCGGCGCTCTTCGTCGGCCATGCCGGCGATCGGGCAGCTGTCGGTGGAGGCCATCAGCCGGAAGCCCGGCGGCAGTTCGACGACCCGGTCGCCGTGGCTCATCCAGACCTTCAGCATGCCGTGGCCCTCGGCCGTGCGGAAATCCTCGATGCCGCCGAGCAGCCGCGTGTGTCCGCGGGCGCGCACCTCGGCATAGCCGAACTCGCGCTGGTGGCCGGCCTCGACACGGCCGCCGAGCTGCTGCGCCATCGTCTGCATGCCGTAGCAGATCCCGAGCACCGGCACGCCGAGCGTGAATACCTCCGCCGGCGCGCGGTCGGTCGACTCCTCGTAGGCCGACATGTGGCTGCCCGACAGGATCACCCCCTGCGGCGCGAACTCGCGGATGAACGTCGCGGAAACTTCGCCGGGGTGGATTTCGCAGTACACGCCCGCCTCGCGCACGCGGCGGGCGATCAGTTGCGTCACCTGCGAACCGAAGTCGACGATCAGGATCTTTTCGTGGTTCATGCGGGCGGGACGGCAACCCAGGCTATTCGACGCGGTAGTTCGGTGCTTCCTTGGTGATCTTCACGTCGTGCACGTGCGACTCGCGCGTGCCGGCCGAGGTGATCTCGACGAACTCGGCGCGCGTGCGCATCTCCTCGATGCTGCGGCAGCCGCAGTAGCCGAGCGCCGAGCGGATGCCGCCGGCGAGCTGGAAGATGATCGTCAGCACGCTGCCCTTGTACGGCACCATGCCCTCGATGCCTTCGGGCACGAACTTGTCGACGTTGGCGTCGTTGTCCTGGAAGTAACGCTCGGCCGAGCCCTGCTGCATTGCGCCGAGGCTGCCCATGCCGCGATAGCTCTTGAACGAGCGGCCCTGGTACAGGATCACCTCGCCGGGCGCCTCCTCGGTGCCGGCGAACATGCTGCCGAGCATGACGCTCGAGGCGCCGGCGGCCAGCGCCTTGGCGATGTCGCCCGAATAGCGGATGCCGCCGTCGGCGATCAGCGGCACGCCGGTGCCGGCCAGCGCCTTGGCCACGTTGGCCACCGCGGTGATCTGCGGCACGCCGACGCCGGTGACCACCCGGGTGGTGCAGATCGAGCCCGGGCCGATGCCGACCTTCACACCGTCGGCGCCGGCATCGAGCAGCGCCCTGGCCGCCGCGCCGGTGGCGATGTTGCCGCCGACGACGTCGACCTGCGGGAAGTTCTTCTTGACCCAGGCCACCCGGTCGAGCACCCCCTGGCTGTGGCCGTGCGCGGTGTCCACCACCAGCACGTCGACGCCCGCCTTGACCAGCAGCTCGACCCGCTGCTCCGAGTCGGCGCCGGTGCCGATCGCCGCGCCGACGCGCAGCTTGCCGAACTCGTCCTTGGCGGCGTTCGGATGCTCGGTGGCCTTGGTGATGTCCTTCACCGTGATCAGCCCGCGCAGCTCGTGCTCGCCGTCGACCACCAGCACGCGCTCGAGCCGGTGCTTGTGCATCAGCGCCTTGGCTTCTTCGAGGGTGGCGCCCTCGCGGACGGTGACCAGCCGCTCGCGCGGCGTCATGATCTCGGAAACCCTGGCATCGAGGCGGTCCTCGAAGCGCAGGTCGCGGTTGGTGACGATGCCGACCACCCGCTTGCCCTGCACCACCGGCAGGCCGGAGATCCGGTGCGATCGCTGCAGCTCGATCGCATCGCGCACGCGCATGTCCGGCGCGACGGTGATCGGGTCGCGCAGCACGCCGGCCTCGAAGCGCTTGACCTTGGCAACCTCGGCGGCCTGCTTCTGCGGGCTGAGATTCTTGTGAATGATTCCGATGCCGCCTTCCTGGGCCAGCGCAATCGCCAGCGGCGCCTCGGTGACCGTGTCCATGGCGGCGGACACGAGCGGCAGATTCAGCGCGATGCTGCGCGTGAGAAGGGTCGAGAGCTGGGTGTCGCGGGGCAGGACGGCCGAGTAAGCCGGGAGCAGGAGAACGTCATCGAAGGTCAGCGCTTTCTCGCTCAACCGCATGGCAAATCCTCATGACGCAAAAGCGGAGTATACGCAGGGGCGTCAGGCCGCCGGCCTAGGCTGCACGGGCGAACGGGCTGCGATTGCCAGGGCGGGCCCTGCTCGCCGAAAATCCGCTCATACGTCCGGAGGATTCGCGATGAGGCTCGCCCGCAAGCTGCTGTTGGCCGCGTTGAGCGCTGCCGTGCTTGCCTTGCCGTTGTCGGCACAGGCGCAGTGGGCCTGGCGTGACGCGACCGGCAAGATGGTCTACTCGGACCAGCCGCCGCCGAAGTCGGTGCAGGCGCGCGACATCGTCCGCCAGCCGGCTGCCGCGCCGGCTCGCCGGCCGAGCGTGCCGGCCGAGCAACCCACCGCAACGGCCGACGCCAAGGCGCCCGCCGCACCGGCCAGGCCGGCGACGCCGGTCGAGCGAGAGGTCGAGTCGCGCCAGCGGCAGCAACTGCTGGCGGACGCCGAAAAGAAGGCGGCAGACGAGCAGATGCAGCGGGCACAGAACGCGGCGAACTGCGAGCGCCTGAACGCCTACCTGCGTGCCCTCGAAGGCGGCCATCGCATCGGCCTCGTCAATGCCGCCGGCGAGAAAGAGATCCTCGGCGACGCCCAGCGGGCGGCCGAGCTCGAGCGCACCCGCGGCCAGATCGAGCAGAACTGCCGCTGATCCCGGGGCGCGCCTACCTCGGCGCCATCGCGCCGGCCCGCCGTTTCCGTCGCACTGCGGCCCTGATTCGCCGCGCCTCCTTCGGATCGATGCTCAGCGGCCGGTAGATCTCGACCCGATCGCCGTCGTGCAGTGCATCGGCGAGGCCGCCTGGTTCGCCGAACACGCCGACCTGCAGTTGCCGGCCGGCCAGCTCCGCCAGGCTGCGCACGCCGCTCGCCTCGATTGCCGCCGCCACGGTGGCCGGCGCCGGCAGCACCACCGTCCGCTCGAAGGCATGGCCGGGCCGCAGATAGACGACGGTGATGCGCAGCCGCGCCGGCTCAGGGGGATTCATAGAGCGCCTCGGCACGGCGGGTGAACGAGTCGACCAGCGAGCCGGCGATGCTCTCGAACACCGGCGCGATGGCGCGGCCGAGCAGTCCCGGGGCGAAGTCGTAGTGCAGGCTGAGGTGCACCTTGCAGGCGTCGTCGCGCAGCGGCCGGAAGTCCCACTGCCCCGCCAGGCGCCGGAACGGCCCTTCGACCAGCGCCATGTGAATGCTTTCCGGCGCCCGATGGTCGTTGCAGGTGGTGAATCGGCTGCGGACGCCGCGATAGTGGATCTCGATCGTCGCCTCGAGCAGGCCGTCGCGCCGCGGCCGCACGTGCGTGCCGGCGCACCAGGGCAGGAACCGTGGGTATTCGTTCACCGCGGCGACGAGCTCGAACATCTGCCCGGCGGTGTAGGGAACGAGGACGCTGCGCTCGACGCGATGCATGGTTGATAAGATCAAATCATAGCGGCGGGTGCCGCGCGACCCGCCACTCGAGCGCCGCCGATGTCGATCGTCCAGAACAGGAAGGCCTTCTTCGACTACACGGTCGAGGAGCGCTTCGAGGCCGGCCTGGTGCTCGAGGGCTGGGAGGTCAAGGCGATCCGCGCCGGGCAGGTGCAGCTGAAGGAAGCCTACGTGATCGTGCGCGACGCAGCGATCCTGCTGCTCAACGCCCACATCACGCCGCTGAAGACCGCCTCCACCCACGTCAATCCGGAGCCGACGCGAACCCGCAAGCTGCTGCTCAACGCCGCCGAGATCCGCAAGCTGATCGGCAAGGTGGAGCGCTCGGGCTACACGTTGGTGCCGCTCGACCTGCACTTCAGCAAGGGCCGGGTCAAGCTGGCGATCGGCCTGGCCAAGGGCAAGCGGCAGTTCGACAAGCGCGCGACCGAGAAGGACAAGGACTGGAAGCGCGAGCAGAGCCGACTGATGAAAGGCTCCCGGCGCTGACGGCGCACGCCTGCCGCGGCCGGTCGCCGGCGCGGCGGGCCGGCCCGGCCGCGGGGTTTGACAGCCGTCGCGGGCGACGCTTACCTTAGGCGCTCATCCGCGCACCGCCGGCAGCGCCGCAGGCGTGCCGCGACAACGCCGAGGAGACGGACCAATGAAGCCCGGACACCGGACCGCAAGGCTCGTCGCGCTCGCCATACTCGGCTGCCTGCTGTTCAACTACCCGATCCTCGCCCTTTTCAACCGCCCGGTCACCATCCTCGGCATACCGGCGCTATACGCGTGGATCTTCGTCGCCTGGACGGTGCTGATCGTGCTGATGGCGCGCGCCGTCGAGCGCGACGACTGATGAACCCCCTGCCCCGCCAGCAGCGCGGACGCTGACCGGCCTGCCGATGCTGCAGGGCTGGGTCATCGTCGCGGTCTCATTCGCCTACCTCGGGCTGCTTTTCGCCATCGCCTTTGTCGCCGACAAGCGGGCCGACCGCGGCCGGCCGGTCATCGCCAGCCCCTACGTCTACAGCCTGTCGCTGGCGGTCTACGCGACCGCCTGGACCTTCTACGGCAGCGTCGGACGCGCCGCCGCCGACGGCGTCGGCTTCCTGCCGATCTACATCGGCCCGACGCTGATGATCGCCCTGTGGTGGATCGTGATGCGCAAGATCCTGCGCATCTCGAAGCAGAACCGCATCACCTCGCTGGCCGACTTCGTCGCCTCGCGCTACGGCAAGAGCGCGCTGCTCGGCGGCGTGGTGACGGTGATCGCCGTGATCGGCATCGTGCCGTACATCTCGCTGCAGTTGAAGGCGATCTCCAACAGCTTCGCGATCCTGGTGCAGTACCCGCAGATCGTGATGCCGGCCAAGGTGGCGGCGGCGCCGCTGCTGCAGGACACCGCGCTGTGGGTGGCGCTGATCCTGGCGCTGTTCACCATCGCCTTCGGCACCCGCCACCTCGACGCCGCCGAGCATCACCCCGGCATGGTGGCTGCGATCGCCTTCGAGTCGATCGTCAAGCTGCTCGCCTTCCTCGCCGTCGGCGTCTTCGTGACCTGGGGCATCTACGACGGATTCGGCGACGTCTTCTCCCGCGCCGCCGCGGTGCCGAAGATCGCGCCTCTGCTGACGCCGCTCGATGGCGTCGCCGGCGGCTACGCCAGCTGGGTGTGGCTGACCATCCTGTCGATGCTCGCCATCGTCTTCCTGCCGCGGCAGTTCCAGGTCACGGTGGTGGAGAACGTCAACGAGAACCACCTGAAGAAGGCGATCTGGGTGTTTCCGGCCTACATGCTGGCGATCAACATCTTCGTGCTGCCGATCGCCTTCGGCGGCCGCCTGCACTTCCCGGGCGGCGAGGTCGACGCCGACACCTTCGTGCTGACGCTGCCGATGGCCGAGCGCCAGGAGCTGCTGGCGCTGCTGGTGTTCATCGGCGGCCTGTCGGCCGCCACCGGCATGGTGATCGTCGAGACGATCGCGCTGTCGACGATGGTCTGCAACGATCTGCTGATGCCGGTGCTGCTGAGGCTGCGGCGACTGCGTCTTGCCGAGCGCGCCGATCTGACCGGGCTGCTGCTCGGCATCCGCCGCGGCGTGATCGTCGTCGTTCTGCTGCTCGGCTACCTGTACTTCCGCCTGGCCGGCGAGGCCTATGCGCTGGTGTCGATCGGCCTGATCTCGTTTGCCGCCGTAGCGCAGTTCGCGCCACCCCTGCTCGGCGGCATCTTCTGGAAGGGGGCGACCCGCCGCGGCGCGCTCGCCGGCCTGCTCGCCGGCTTCGCCGTGTGGCTGTACACGCTGCTGCTGCCGGCGCTGGCCCGCTCGGGCTGGCTGCCGATCTCGTTCCTCGAGCACGGACCATTCGGCATCGAGCTGCTCAAGCCGCTGGCGCTGTTCGGGCTCGCCGGCCTCGACCAGATCACGCACGCGATGATCTGGAGCATGATCGCCAACCTCGGCCTGTACGTCGGCATCTCGCTGGCCAGCGTGCAGTCCGCCGCCGAGCGCCGCCAGGCGGCTGTCTTCGTCGACGCGTTCCGCCACGAAAGCGGCAGCGCCCGCTTCTGGCGCGGCACCGCGTCGGCGCGCGACCTGCAGCGGGTGCTCGGCCGCTTCATCGGTCCGACCGCGGCGGAAGCGGCGATGGCCGAGCACGCCCGCGCGCGCGGCCTTGCCTGGCCGAACGAAGGGCTGCTCGCCGACGCCGAGTTCGTGCACTTCGTCGAGACGCAGCTGGCCGGCGCCATCGGCTCGGCCTCGGCGCACATCATGATCGCCTCGGCCGCGAAGGAAGAGGCGCTGACCCCGGACCAGGTCGGCGCGATCCTCGACGAGGCCTCGCAGGTGGTCGTCTACAGCCACCGGCTCGAGCAGAAGTCGCGCGAGCTGGAGGCCGCCACCGCCGAGCTGCGTGCCGCCAACGAGCGGCTGAAGGAGCTCGACCGGCTGAAGGACGACTTCATCTCGACGGTGACGCACGAGCTGCGCACGCCGCTCACCTCGATCCGCGCCTTCTCGGAAATCCTGCTCGCCGACCCCAAGGTGGCGCTGGAGGAGCGGGTCAAGTTCCTCGGCATCATCACCCGCGAAACCGAGCGGCTGACGCGCCTGATCAACCAGGTGCTCGACATGGCGAAGATCTCCTCCGGCCGCGCCGACTGGCAGATGACGCAGGTCGACGTGCGCGAGGTGGTGGCCGACACGCTGGCGCGGATGAGCCAGGTGTTCAAGGAAAAGGGGGTGCTGCTGGTCGAGCACCTGCCAGAGCGCACGCCGCCGGTGCTGGCCGACGTCGATCGCCTGATCCAGGTGCTGCTGAACATGCTGTCGAACGCCTTGAAGTTCAGTCCCGACGATGGCGGCCGGGTCGAGGTGTCGTTGCGCGTGCTGGCAGGCGAACTGCGCGTCGACGTGCGCGACAACGGGCCCGGCGTGCGGCGCGAGGACCAGCAGTTCGTCTTCGACAAGTTCTGGCAGGCCGGCGACACGCTGGTCGCCAAGCCGCCGGGCACCGGGCTGGGTTTGCACATCAGCCGGCAGATCGTCGAGCATTTCGGCGGCCGGATGTGGGTCGACAGCGAGGAAGGCGCCGGCGCCTGCTTCTCCTTCACGCTGCCGCTGGCGCCGGCCGGCGGCGCGCCGGCGGCGGCGGCCGGGTGATTGGATCTGGCGCAAACGGGCCGGCGCAGGAAGCTCTTAACGTTCGACAGGACAGGCTACGCAGGGGGGAGAGATGGGCGCAGCGTCGCGCAAGGTGCTGATCGTCGATGACGAGCCGAACATCGTCACGGCGCTGGAATTCCTGTTTCGGCGCAGCGGCTACGACGTGCGGCTGGCGACCAACGGCGCCGAGGCGCTCGAGCAGGTCGACGCCTACCGGCCCGACGTCGTGCTGCTCGACGTCATGATGCCGGTGAAGAGCGGCTACGAGGTCTGCCAGAGAATGCGCGAAAGGCCCGAACTGGCGCAGGTGAAGATCGTCATGCTGTCGGCCAAGGGCAGCGAGGCCGAGGTCAGCAAGGGCCTGTCCCTCGGCGCCGACCTGTACGTCACCAAGCCGTTCTCGACGCAGGAACTGGTGGCCACCATCGACCGGCTGTTCGGCCAGGCGGGCGCGCAGGAACAATGAGACCGCCGAAAGGGGTGGCAGTCTGGGTCGCCGCCGCCTGCGGCGGCGTTCTGGCAGTGTTGGGCATCGGCGCGGCGCTGCAGTACTGGGCCGCCGGCGCAGCGCAGCGGCCGCAACTGATCGCGCTGGTCGCCGAAGGACTGCCGGTGGTGCTGTTCGGCACGGTGATCCTGATGGTGCTCGCCGGCATGGCCGCCAGCTGGCTGTTCCGCCGCCATCCGCACGCCGCCCGCCAGCTCGCCGAACAGGCGCGCAGCCTGCTGGCGGCAGAGAAGGGGTTTCGCGTCGCTCCGGTCGGCGCGCCGCCGCTGGCGGAGCTGGCCGGCGCGATCAACCTGCTCGCCGATGCCTATCACCGCATCGAGCAGGACCTGGAGTCGCGCAGCGCCGAGACGCGGGCGCGCGTCGAGGAGGAGCGCGACCGCTTCGCCGCGTTGATGTCGGAAATGTCGCAGGGCGTGCTGGTGTGCAATGCCGACGGCCGCATCCTGCTGTACAACCCGCGCGCGGCGGCCCTGCTCGGGCCGGCCGAGCCGGTCCGCCACGGCGACTACACGCCGCTCGGCCTCGGCCGCTCGGTGCTGGCGCTGCTCGACCGCAACCAGGTCGCCCACGCGCTGGACATGCTGCAGCACCAGGTCGGCCACGTCGAGCGTCCGCAGGCGCGCTTCGTTGCCACCGCCGCCAACGGCGTCCTGCTGCGCGTGCAGGTCGCGCCTTTCCTCGGCGCCGGCGGCAAGCTCGCCGGCATGGTGTTCACGCTCGACGACGTCGGCCAGCTGATGGGCCGCGAGAGCCAGCGCCTGCGCCTGCTGCAGTCGCTGGCCACCGGCGTGCGTGCACCGGTGGCCAACCTGCGCGCCGCCACCGAGAACCTGGCCTCCTACCCCGACATGCCGGCCGATCGCCGCGCGCAGTTCGTCGATATCGCCGCTGCCGAGGCGCGCGTGCTCACCGAGCGGCTGAACACCGCCCTGCTCGCCTACGCCGACGCGCTGAAGGGCAGCCTGACGCTGGAGGACATGCGGGCGGCCGACCTGCTCGCGGTGGCCCAGCGCCGCATCGCCGAGGCGCTGCAACTGCCGGTGGCGATCGAGGAGGCCGATCCGGATCTCTGGCTGCGGGTCGATAGCTTCGCCATCGCCCACGCCATGACCTTCCTCGCCGCGCGGCTGGCCAGCGACTACGATCTGCGCGGCTTCCGCCTGCGCGCCGGCGGTGGCGGCAGCCTCGGCGAGGTCGACCTGATCTGGACCGGTGCGATCGTCGGCTCGGACGCGCTGTCGCTGTGGGAGGGCGAGCCGATGCGCGTCGGCGCCGAGGAGACGCCGCTGACCCTGCGCGACGTGCTCGAGCGGCACGGCAGCGAAGCCTGGCTGCAGGTCGACAAGATCAAGCAGATCTCCCGCTTCCGCCTGCTGCTGCCACGCGGGCAGGCGATCGCGGCGGCGCCGCCGCGCCGCGCCGCCGCGGAGAGCCGTCCCGAGTTCTACGACTTCGACCTGTTCGAGCACATCGACGTGGTCGGCACGCTGGCCGAGCGCAAGCTCACCGAGCTGTCGTACACGGTGTTCGACACCGAGACGACGGGGCTCGAGCCGTCGGCCGGCGACGAGATCATTTCGGTCGGCGCGGTTCGCGTGGTCAACGGCCGCGTGCTGAAGCAGGAGGTGTTCGAGCAGCTGGTCAACCCGCGGCGGCCGATCAGCCGCGAGTCGACGGCGGTGCACGGCATCGACGGCAGGCAGCTCGCCAACGAGCCGCCGATCGAGCAGGTGCTGCCGCGCTTTCACCGCTTCTGCGAGGACACGGTGCTGGTGGCGCACAACGCCGCCTTCGACATGCGCTTCCTCGAACTGAAGGAGGCAGCCACCGGCGTGCGCTTCGGCCAGCCGGTGCTCGACACCCTGCTGCTGTCGGCAGTGCTGCACCCGAGCATGGACAGCCACCACCTGGACATGATCGCCGAGCGCGTCGGCGTGCGCGTCATCGGCCGCCACACCGCGCTGGGCGACGCCCTGCTCACCGCCGACGTCTTCCTGCGCCTGGTGCCGCTGCTGGCCGAGCGCGGCATCGTCACGCTGGGCCAGGCGCTGGAGGCCTCGCGCGCGACCTACCATGCGCGCCTGCAGTACTGAACTGAAACGAGCGAGCTTCGCCATGTCCCGTCCCGCCCCCGACTCGGTGCTCGAGAGACGGCTGGTCGCCGAGCAGCAGACCCTGGCCCAGCCGCTGCGCAGCCTGCTGCGCCAGGCGCCGGTGGTCTGCACCGAGGGCGAGACGCTGCGCACCGCCTTGCAGCGCATGCACGACGCGCAGGTCGGCGCGATCGTGGTGGTCGACGGACGCGGCCGGCCGAGCGGCATCTTCACCGAGCGCGACCTGCTGCGCGCCATGCCGCAGGCGCCGCTCGAGGCGCCGATCACCGAGGTGATGGTGCGCGAGCCGATGTCACTGCCCGATCACACGCCGTCGTACGAGGCGGCGCTGATGATGATGGAGCACCGCATCCGGCACGTGCTGGTGACCGAGGACGAGCGACTGGTCGGCGTGGTGTCGGAACGCGATCTGTTCTCGCTGCAGCGGCTGGGGCTGGGCGAGCTGACGATGGAGATCCGCCTGGCGCGCGACATCGACAAGCTGGCGGCGCTGGCCGGCCGCGTGCGCACGCTGACCCGCACGCTGGTCGAGGAAGGGGTGGCGGCGGAGCGGCTGACGCTTTTCGTCTCGGTCCTGAACGACCGCATCAGCGAGCGGATCGTCGAACTGGTCCGCAAGCGCCACGCCTGGGAACGGATCGGCTGGTGCTGGCTCGCCTTCGGCAGCGAGGGTCGGCTCGAGCAGACCTTTGCCACCGACCAGGACAACGGCCTGCTGTTCGTCGCCCACGACGGCGCGCCGGCGGCCAGCGTGCGCAAACAACTGCTGCCGTTCGCCCGCGAGGTCAACGAGGCGCTCGACGCCTGCGGCTTCCCGCTGTGCAAGGGCAACGTGATGGCTTCCAATCCGGAGCTGTGCCTGTCGGTGGACGAATGGCAGGCGAAGCTCTCCGGCTGGCTCGACAACTCCGATCCGAAGGCGCTGCTCGACGCCGCCATCGTGTTCGACTTCCGCGCCATCTCCGGCGATGCGCGGCTGGCCGCCGACCTGCGCCAGTGGTTCCTCGGTGTCACCCGCCGGCGGCCGAACTTCCTGCGCCTGCTTGCCGAGACCGCGCTGCAGGCCAGGCCGCCGCTGGCACGCTTCAAGGACTTCGTCACCGAGGATGCCCCCGGTGCGCCGGGAACGATCAACCTGAAGATGTACGGCGTGCGGCCGTTCGTCGACGCCGCGCGCGTGTATTCGCTGGCCAACGCGCTGCCGCAGACCAACACCGCCGACCGCCTGCGCGCCGCCGGCGGCGCCGGCAAGCTGCCCGCGGCGGAGGTGGAGTCGATGCTGGCCGCCTTCTTCCTGCTGCAGCGGATCCGGCTCGAGCACCAGTCGACGCTTCAGAGCTTCGCGGCCAACGATGTTGCCAACCGCATCGACCCGGGCAGGCTGAACGAACTGGACCGCCGGACGCTGAAGGAGGCCTTCAGGATCCTGCGCGAGCTGCAGTCGCGGCTGGCGATGGACTACCAGCTCTGAGGCGACCGGCCGCTCACTGCTCCGGCGGCCGCTCGGGCGGTTGGTCGCGGTGACGCTTGCGTGACGACAGGATCATCCAGACGGCGACCGCCAGTCCGATTGCGGCAAGCAGGAATTCCATCGCGCCTTCAGCCCTTCGCCGTCGCCGGCTGACCCTTCACCACCGCCATCGCCGAGGCGATGAGGCCGCCGACGTCGGCCAGGTTGGCCGGCAGGATCAGCGTGTTGCCCGCCTTGGCCAGGCCGGCGAAGGCCTCGACGTAGCGCTCGGCCACCTTCAGGTTGACCGCCTCCATGCCGCCGGGCGACTGGATCGACGCAGCCACCTTGCGGATCGCCTCGGCGGTGGCCTCGGCGATCGCCAGCACGGCGCCCGCCTCGCCCTGCGCGCGGTTGATCTGCGCCTGCTTGTCGCCTTCGGAGCGGGCGATCGCCGCCTCGCGCTCGCCGGTGGCGATGTTGATCTGCTCCTGCTTGCGGCCCTCCGAGGAGGCGATTAGCGCCCGCTTCTCGCGCTCGGCGGTGATCTGCGCCTGCATCGCCCGCAGGATCTCCGCCGGCGGCGTCAGGTCCTTGATCTCGTAGCGCAGCACCTTGACGCCCCAGTTCATCGCCGCCTCGTCGATCGAGGAGACCACGCTGTGGTTGATGAACTCGCGCTCCTCGAAGGTCTTGTCCAGCTCGAGCTTGCCGATCACCGAGCGCAGCGTGGTCTGCGCCAGCTGCGTGATGGCGACGATGTAGTTGCTCGAGCCGTAGCTGGCGCGCTGCGGGTCGGTGACCTGGAAGAACAGCACGCCGTCGACGGCGAGCTGGGTGTTGTCCTTGGTGATGCAGACCTGGCTCGGCGTGTCGAGCGGGATCTCCTTCAGGCTGTGCTTGTAGGCAATGCGGTCGACGAACGGAATGACGATCTTCAGCCCCGGCCCGAGCGCCGCGTGGAACTTGCCGAGCCGCTCGACCACCCAGGCGTGCTGCTGCGGGACGATCGTCACTGCCTTGATGATGAAGGTGATGACCAGCGCCAGCACCACCAGCATCACGATTGCCGTGCCTTCGAGCAGCATCTGCGCTTCCTCTCAGTTGGCCTTGCGCGCCACCACCAGCCGGCTGCCCTGCACCGACCGGATCACGAACTCGCCGGGCACCGCCGTCTCGCCCGGTGCCAAAAGCACATCCCACTCGGCGCCGCGGTAGCTTGCCCGCGCCGTGTTGCCGGCCCAGCTGTCGATGCGGACCACCTGGCCGACGTCGAAGCTCTGCAGTGCGTCGGCGGCGTCGCCCGCCCGCCCGAAGCGCGAGCGGCGCAGCAACAGCGAACCGGCGAGGCCGATCGACGCCGCCACCACCAGCTGCAGCTCGAACGGCGCTCCGGCCAGGTTGGCCAGCCCGCCGGCGGCCAGCGCCAGCGCGATCACCATCAGGTAGAAGGTGCCGGTCAGCAGTTCGAGGATCAGCAGGCCGAGGGCCAGCAACATCCACCAGATCCAGGCACTCATCGATTCTCCGCGCCGGTGTTCAGCTCGCCGCCGCCAGCCGGCGCCAGGTCTCGATCACCGTGTCGGGGTTCAGCGAGATCGACTCGATGCCGTGCTCCATCAGCCACTGCGCGAAGTCGGCGTGGTCCGACGGCCCCTGGCCGCAGATGCCGACGTACTTGCCACGCGCCCGGCAGGCCTTGATCGCCTGCTCGAGCAGCGCCTTGACGGCGGGATCGCGCTCGTCGAAGCCCTCGGCCACCAGCCCGGAGTCGCGGTCGAGCCCCAGGGTGAGCTGCGTCAGGTCGTTCGAGCCGATCGAGAAACCGTCGAAGTAATCGAGGAACCGGTCGGCGAGCACCGCATTCGACGGCACCTCGCACATCATGATCAACCGCAGGCCATTGTCGCCGCGCTGCAGCCCGTTGGCGGCGAGCAGCTCGGTCACCCGGCTGGCCTCCTTCAGCGTGCGCACGAACGGCACCATGATCTCGACGTTGGTGAGGCCCATGTCGTTGCGCACGAACTTGAGCGCCGCGCACTCCATCTCGAAGCACTCGGCGAAGCTCTCCGCGATGTAGCGCGCCGCGCCGCGGAAGCCGAGCATCGGGTTCTCCTCGTCGGGCTCGTAGCGGGTGCCGCCGATCAGCTTCTTGTACTCGTTGCTCTTGAAATCCGACAGGCGGACGATCACCGGCTTCGGCCAGAAGGCCGCGGCAATGGTGGCGATTCCCTCGGCCAGGCGCGACTCGAAGAACTGCCGCGGGCTGGCGTAGCCGTGCGCCAGCGACTCGACGGCGTGCTTCAGCTCGGCGTCGACGCGCGGATAGTCGAGCACCGCCTTCGGATGGACGCCGATGTTGTTGTTGATGATGAACTCCAGCCGCGCCAGGCCGACGCCGCTGTTGGGCAGCGACTGGAACTCGAAGGCCAGCTGAGGATTGCCGACGTTCATCATGATCTTCACCGGCACCTCGGGCAGCCGGCCCTGCGCGACCGTCTCGACCTCGGTCTGCAGAGCCCCCTCGTAGATGTAGCCGGTGTCGCCCTCGGCGCAGGAGACGGTGACCGTCGAGCCGTCGGCCAGACGATCGGTGGCGTCGCCGCAGCCGACCACCGCCGGGATGCCGAGCTCGCGGGCGATGATCGCCGCATGGCAGGTGCGGCCGCCGCGGTTGGTGACGATCGCCGCCGCCCGCTTCATCACCGGCTCCCAGTTCGGGTCGGTCATGTCGGTGACCAGCACGTCGCCGGGCCGCACGTGCTCCATCTGCGCGACGCTGTGGATCACCGCCACCTTGCCGATGCCGACCTTCTGGCCGATCGCCCGGCCGCTGGCCAGCACCCTCGACTTGTTCTTCAGCTTGAAGCGTTGCTGCACGTGGGCCTGCGACTTCACCGTCTCCGGCCGCGCCTGCAGGATGTACAGCTTGCCGTCGATGCCGTCCTTGCCCCACTCGATGTCCATCGGCCGGCCGTAGTGGCGCTCGATCCTCACCGCATAGCGGGCCAGTTCGAGCACATCCTCGTCGGCGAGCGAAAAGCGGTGCCGCTCGGCGAGCGGCACCTCGACCGTTCGCACCGTGCGGCCGTTGGCCGTCTCGGGGTCGAACTCCATCTTGACGAGCTTGCTGCCCAGCGAGCGGCGGATCAGCGGGAACTTGCCGGCCGCCAGCATCGGCTTGTGGACGTAGAACTCGTCCGGGTTGACCGCGCCCTGCACCACCGTCTCGCCGAGGCCGTAGCTAGACGTGACGAACACCACGTCGCGGAAGCCCGACTCGGTGTCCATGGTGAACATCACGCCGGCCGAACCCAGGTCGCTGCGCACCATCCGCTGCACGCCGGCCGACAGCGCCACGTCGGCGTGGACGAAGCCCTTGTGCACCCGGTAGGCGATCGCCCGGTCGTTGTACAGGGAGGCGAACACCTGCTTGACCCGTGCCAGCACGGCGTCGGTGCCGACCACGTTCAGATACGTCTCCTGCTGGCCGGCAAACGAGGCGTCCGGCAGGTCCTCGGCGGTGGCGCTGGAGCGGACAGCGACCGAGATTCCACGCGAAGATTCAGGCGCAATCCATTGATGGAAAGATCTTATTTCCTCTTCCAGCAAGGCCGGGAAAGGGGCCTCCTCGACCCAGCGGCGGACTTCGGCGCCGGTGGCGGCGAGCGCCCTGACATCGTCGACGTCGAGCGCCTCGAGCCTGGCATTGATCCGCTCGACCAGTCCTGCGCCTCGCAGGAACTCGCGGAAGGCCTCGGCGGTGGTGGCGAACCCGTCCGGCACGCGGATCCCCTCCTCGGTCAGCTGGCTGAGCATCTCGCCCAGCGAGGCGTTCTTGCCGCCGACCGAACCGACATCGGTCATGCGCAGCTCGCTGAAGGGAATCACGTACCTGCCGCGTTGCATTGGGTCTCCCGTGGACGGCGAGCCGTGCCGCCGCCGTGTGCAAGAATCGACGCCGATTCTAGCGATTGACCATCCGACGCCCCTTGCGCCATGCCAACGCGCGATCCCATCGACGGCGCAATGCGGACCGTCTACTTCGTCTCCGACGGCACCGGCATCACCGCCGAGACGCTCGGCCACAGCGTGCTGACCCAGTTCGAGTCGCTGCGCTACAAGCGGGTGCGGGCGCCGTTCATCGATTCGGCCGACAAGGCGCGCGACCTGGTCAACCGGATCAACGAGGCCGCGGTGCTCGACGGTCACCGGCCGATCGTCTTCTCCACCCTGGTCAGCCCGGAGGCCAACGCCGAACTGCGGCGGGCGCGCGCCAAGGTGCTCGACCTGCTCGACTCGTTCGTGGTGCCGCTGGAGCAGGAACTCGGGCTGCATTCGACGCACACGATCGGCCGCTCGCACACGATGAGCGACACCGGCGGCTATCACCGGCGGATCGAGGCGATCAACTTCGCCCTGGCACACGACGACGGCCAGTCGGCCAAGGGACTGGCCACGGCCGATGTGATCCTGGTCGGCGTCTCGCGCAGCGGCAAGACACCGACCAGCCTGTACCTGGCGATGCAGTTCGGCGTGAAGGCCGCCAACTACCCGCTGATCCCGGAGGACTTCGAGCGTGACGAGCTGCCGTCGGCGCTGCCGCAGCACCGGCGCAAGCTGTTCGGCCTGTCGATCTCGCCCGAGCGGCTGTCCGAGGTGCGCAACGAGCGGCGACCGAACAGCCGCTACGCGTCACTGGAGAATTGCCGGCAGGAGGTGGCGGCGGCCGAGCGCATGATGCGCCGCGAGGGCGTCCGCTGGCTGTCGTCGACCACCAAGTCGATCGAGGAGATCGCGGCGACCATCATGAACGAGCACGGCCTGCACCAGTCGCGCGACTAGCGCCCCGCTCGTCGTTCGCCCGCTTCGCCTAGCGAGCGCCGGCGGCCGCACCGCGCGGCGCCCTGGGCTGGTACCCGGGCAGGCCGAACTGCCACAGCGCGAAGGCGTAGACGTCGGCCACCTCGTCGAAGCTCTGCCGCTTGGTGTTGCCGACGCCATGGCCCGAGTCGTAGTCGAGCCGGAGCAGGACCGGCCGTCGCGACCCGCTGGCTGCCAGCAGGCGCGCGGCGGTCTTGGTGGTGTGCCAGACGTCGACCCGCGGGTCGTTCACGCCGTGCGTCAGCAGCACGGCCGGATAGGCGACCGCGTCGCGCACCTGGTGATAGGTGCTCATGGCGAGCAGTGCGCGGAATCCCGGCTCGTTGGCCCGCGTGCCGAACTCCGGAATGTTCGGCACGCCGTTGGCAGTGGTTTCCGCGCGCACCATGTCGAGCGCGCCGACCGACGAGATCACCACGCCGAACAGGTCCGGCCGCTCGGTCATCGCGCGGCCGACCAGAATGCCGCCGGCGCTGCCGCCCCAGATGGCGAGTTTCGACGGGCGCGTCCATCCGGCCTGCACCAGCCAGTCGGCGCAGGCGATGAAGTCCTTCCAGGTGTTCGGCTTGGTCGACTGCTTGCCTGCCTCGTGCCACTGGCGGCCGAACACGCCGCTGCCGCGCGGGTTCGCCACCGCGAACACGCCGCCGGCGTCCATCCAGGCGAGCCGGCTGTAGCTGAACCACGGCTCCTCGGTGATGCCGTACGAGGCGTAGCCGTACAGCAGCACCGGGTTGGTTCCGTCGAGCCTGACGCCGCGCCGGTGGATGATCGACATCGGCACCATCGCACCGTCGTGGCTCCTGACCATCACCTCGGTCGCGACGACATCGGTCGGCCGGTCGAACGGCCCGGCCGGCTGCAGCCCGCTGTTGGTCACCTCGCCGCGCGGCGACACCGCGTAGATCTGCCGCGCCTGCGCCCAGCCCTGCAGATCGAGCATCACGCCCGGCAGATCGGCGCGACCGCCCTGCATCGAAAAGCTGCCGAGCAGCGGCAGCTTCACTTCCACCGGCGGCGAATCTCCGTGATCGAGACGCAGCAGCCGGTTGACGTTGCCGTCGCGCACCCGCAGGTAGACGCCTTCCGCCGCAGCGGCCATGTCGATCAGCACCCGCTCGCTCTGCGCGACGATCACCCGCGCGGTCGCCGGCGAGAACTCGTCGATAGTGCCGCCGATCAGCTTGTAGCGCGGTGCATCGCGGAAGGTCAGCGCGTAGACGCGATCGCGGCTGAGCACCAGGTCGGTGACGCGGTCCTCGCGGCGCGCCAGCGGCTTCCATTCCGGCGCTCCCGCCCGCAGCTTGGCGAGCGTGCTGTGCCAGGCCGCGAAGTCCGGCGACACGCCGTCGTACGCGTAGGCGATCGCGCGGCCGTCCGGCTGGATCGAGACGAACGGAAACTCGGTGCGCGGGATTGCCAGGTCCTTGCCGGCGGTCAGCAGCGTGCGGATGCCTTCCTCGCCGCTGCCGGGCTTCATCGCCACCGCGCTGCTCGCCTGGTACTTCTCGGTGCCCGGCATGCCGGGGTCGAGCTTCTGCATGCGGTGAAAGAACACTTCGCTCGCGTCCGGCGCCCAGCTGACGGCGCCGAACTGCGCGCGCTCGATCTCCGGTCCGACCTGCCGGCCGGTGGCAACCTCGAGTATCCGCAGCGCCGCTTCCTCGCTGCCGGCAGCCGACACGCCCAGCGCCACCAGGCGCCCATCCGGCGACGGGCTGAAGTAGTTGATCGCGTGCGGCTTGCCGCTGGCATTGCTCAGCCGCTCGGGGTCGAACAGCAGCCTTTCCTTGCCGTTGACGCCTTGCCGCACGTAGAGCTTGAACTGGTCGTCGCGGGCGCCGCGCCGCTGGTAGAAGTACCGGCCGTCGGCCGAGCGGGCAACGTCGCGAATCCGCGCCGGCGCGCTGGCGTCGAGCTGCTCGATCCGCCGGCGCAGCGCATCGCGACCCGGGATCGCCCGCAGCGTCGCATGGGCGTGGTTGCTGTGCGCCTTCATCCACGCGGCCACTTCCGGCGCCTTGGCGTCCTCGAAGTAGCGGTAGTAGTCGTCGACGACGGTGCCGAAGAACGTCTCCTGTACGTTGCGCACGGGCGCCACCGGCAGCGGCGAGACGGCGGCCGCGGTTGCCGGCAGCAGGGCAGTCAGCGCGAGGACGATTCGGGGCGGCAGCCAGGTCATGGTCGATTTCGCTCGGGTCGAAAGGCGTCGATCCTAACCGCCCCGCCACCCGCGCGACAGCCGGGTGCGACAGAACGGCGAGGCCGCGGGATGAATCGGTCGTCCGCGCCGGGCGCGCGAGGCACCGTGTGCGCGCCGCTGCGCCTGCGCCCGGCGGGCGCCGAACCGGCGTCTGACCGCAGGCACAATGCCCGCATGCGCAGGCCGCTGGTGTTCCTGGTGCCCGGATTCTTCGGCTTCACCTCGGTCGGCGCGGTGAGCTACTTCGAGCGCGTCGAAAGGCTGCTCGACGCTGCGCTGGGTCGGCGTGGGATCGACGCCCGCATCGTGCGCTGCCGGACCCAGCCGACCGCCTCCATTGCCAGGCGTGCCGACGAGCTCCGCCGGCAGGTCGTTACCCGCGGCGGTCTGCGGGCCGGCGAACTGCACTTTGTCGGTCACTCGACCGGCGGCCTCGACGTGCGCCTGCTGCTGACACCCGCAGCGAGGCTGTCCGGCGGCGATGTCGAGGAGCGAATCGCCCGCCTGACCAGGTCCGCCATCTCGGTGGCCACGCCGCACCACGGCACGCCTCTGGCCAATCACTTCGTCACCATCCAGGGCCAGACCCTGCTGCTGGTGGCGAGCGCGCTGGCGACCTCGGGGCACGGCTGGCGCACCGTGCTCGCTGCCGCCAAGGCGATCGCCATGGTGGCGCGCCTGGACGACTGGATCGGCCGGCAGGAAGGTCCGCTCGATCGCCTGGCCGCGGGGCTGCTCGACCGGATCCGCTTCGACCGTCGCGACCCGATCTGGCGTTACCTCGGCGAAATCGAGCGCGACCAGGGCGCGCTGCTGCAGCTCACCCCGGAGGGAACCGATCTGTTCGATGCCGCGGTGGCCGATCGCGACGGCATCGACTACGGCTGCGTCGTCACGGCGGTGCCCGAGCCGCACCTCGAAGTGACGGCGAAGTCGGTGCTCAACCCCGACTACGTCGCCCTGCGCGCGCTGTTCCGGCTGCTGCACGGGCTGGCCGCCCGGCCGCACCCGCGCTATCCGTATCCGAAGCCGGGCGCGGCCATGCAGCGACGGCTCGACCGCGCGCTCGGCTCTCGGGTGACGCCGGCGGTCAACGACGGCGTGGTGCCGACGCTCAGCCAGATCCACGGCCGCCTCCTGCACGTGGCGCGCGGCGATCACCTCGACGTGGTCGGTCACTACACGCTGGCCGGCGGGCGCACCGCCGACTGGCTGCCGTCCGGTGCCGGCTTCACGCCGGCGGCGTTCGAAGCGACGTGGGAGTCGGTCGCCGCCGCCATCGCCGGCGAGCGCTGACCGGTCGAAACGCCGCTACGCGGCCGAGCGCCGCTATCGGTGGTACATCCAGTGGCGCGTCAGCGGCAGTTCGGTCGCGCCTGGGGCCACCTGGCGGCTGCCGAGCAGCTGGTAGAGGTTCATCCAGCCCTGCGCGAAACCGTGGCTGCAGCCGGCAAGATAGACGCGCCAGACGCGCAGCGTGCGCTCGGCGACCTCGCGGGCCGCCGCCTGCAGCCCGTTCTCCAGCCGGCGCGACCAGTGCGACAGCGTCAGCGCGTAGTGCGACCGAAGGCTCTCGACGTCGCAGACCTCGAAGCCCGCCGCCGACATCTCGCGCACGGCCAGCGCCAGGTGCGGCAGTTCGCCGTTGGGGAAGACGTACTTGCCGACGAACTCGCCGGCGCCCGAGCCGATCGGCCGGCTGTCGGGGTCGGCGCTGGTGATGCCGTGATTGAGCATCAGGCCGCGGTCGCGCAGCATCCTGGCGGCGCTCGAGAAGTAGACGGACAGGTTGCGCAGGCCGACGTGCTCGAACATGCCGATGCTGGCCACCTTGTCGAAGCTGGCCTCGCCGAAGCGCCGGGGCAGCTCGCGGTAGTCGAGCAGCAGCACCTCGACCCGATCCTGCAGGCCGGCCGCGGCGACCCGCTCGCGAGCCAGCAGCGCCTGCTGCTCGGACAGTGTGATGCCGACTGCACGCACGCCGTAGTGCCGCGCCGCATGCGTCACCAGCGCGCCCCAGCCGCAACCGATGTCGAGGAAGCGCTCGCCCTGCGACAGGCGCAGCTTGCGGCAGACGTGGTCGAGCTTGGCCCGCTGTGCGGTGTCGATGTCCTCCGCGCCGGACTCGAAGTAGGCGCAGGAGTAGACCATCAGCTCGTCGAGCCACAGCCGGTAGAAGCCGTTGCCGACGTCGTAGTGGTGGCTGATGTCGGCCCGGTCGGTGTGCGGCTGGTGCGCGGCGGGCATCAGCCCGGGCCGGGCGGACACCGGGGCGCCGCCGGCCTCGACCAGCCGGGCAGCGATGCGGATCGCCTCGGCCACGTCACCGTCGATGTCGATGCGCCCCTCGACATACGCCTCGGCCAGGCCGCCCAGCGTGGGCTGGCGAAACTGTGCCAGCGCGGCCGCATCCCGTACGGTCACGGTCAGCGTCGGCGTCGGACCGAAGTCGGCTGCCTCGCCGTCGGGCAGGACGATCCTGATCGGCAGCCCGCCTTCGCTGCGCACCCGCTCTGCCAGACGCGACAGCTGCGTGCTGGCCAGCTTGCCGACGACCTTCCCGCCGGCCTGCCTCAGTAGCGCTTCTCCCCACATGACATCCCTCCCCGACTGTCACCCACCAATTCTTGCGGATGGCCGGGTTAGTGCCAAGAGGAGTAACGCTTATTGATCAGGCGCCGCGCCGGTCCTGCGCGGCCTCTCGAACAGGCATAGCGCGGCGGCGGCGGCGACGTTCAGCGACTCGACCGCCCGGTCGATCGGAATCGACACCGACAAGCCACAGGCCGACCGCGCGGCGGCAGACAGGCCGGAGCCCTCGGCACCGAAGATCCAGCCGACCGGACCCGGCGGCAGCCGCGTGCTCCACAGGGCCTCGCCGCCGCTGGCCTCGGCGCCGATCCAGGTGCCGTCCAGCAGGCCGGGCAGCGTCTCGGCGCCGACCTGCTCGTGCAGGCGCAGGCGGAACTGCGCTCCCTGGCCGGCGCGCAGGGTTTTCGGTGCCCACAGCGCGGCGGTCGCCGGGCTGGCCAGAACCTCGCGAACACCGGCCGCTGCCGCCGTGCGCAGCAGGGTGCCGGCGTTTCCCGGGTCCTGCACGCCGTCCAGGTAGAGCATGTCGCAGCGCGCCTTCGCCGGCAGCGGGTATGCCGGAACGGCGACGACGAAGATCATTCCGCTGCCGTGCTCGACCGGCGAAATGCGGTCGAACAGGGACGTGGCGAGTTCGTAGCCGACCGCCCCGCGGGCCATCGCCGCCTCGGCCAGCCGCAGCGCCTCGGCGCTGGCGCTGGCGCGCCGCAGCAGCACGGCCTCGATCGCCATCGAGGCGTCGAGTGCGGCCTGCGCCAGGTGCAGGCCTTCGGCCAGCGCCCGAGCCTGCGTGCGCGCTTCGCGCGGATGAAGCGCGAGCCGCAGCCACGCGCGGAAGCTCGAATTGGCGGTCGAGTCGATCGACTTCATCGCCGACCCGCCGCGCCGAGCAACGCGCGCACCGGCGCGAACGAACGACGGTGCGCTGCGCAAGGCCCCAGCTCGCGCAGCCGTTCCAGATGCCGTGGCGTCGGGTAGCCGGCGTGTTCGGCGAAGCCGTAACCGGGAAAGGCGAGGTCGAGTTCGGCCATCAGCCTGTCGCGATGCTGCTTGGCGAGGATCGAGGCGGCCGAGATCGCCGGCTCGAGCGCGTCGCCGCCGACGACGGCGTGCGCTTCGATTCGCAGACGCGGCAGCTGGTTGCCGTCGATCAGCGCGATCTCCGCCGCCGGATCGAGCTTCTCGATCGCCCGCCGCATCGCCAGCAGGCTGGCCTGCAGGATGTTGAGCAGGTCGATCTCCTGCACGCTCGCCTCGGCCACTGCCCACGCCGCGGCACGTGCCCGTATCGCCTGCGCCAGTTCCTCGCGGCGCGCGGCGGCAAGCTGCTTCGAGTCGCGCAGCCCGGCGATCGGCCGTTGCGGATCGAGGATGACCGCCGCTGCGATCACCGGTCCGGCCAGCGGCCCGCGTCCCGCCTCGTCGGCGCCGCAGACCCGCCGGCCACGCCAGGTGTCGGCAAACAGATCGCCATGCGACGGCCGGCGGCCGGTCACGGTCGTCGCCCGATGGTCGCCAGGATCGCCTCGGCGGCCAGTCCCGGCGTGTCCCGTCGCAGGCTCTCGTGCATTGCCGCGAAGCGCTCGCGCAGAGCAGCGCAGCGCGGAGCGTCGGCCAGCAACGCAAGCAGCGCGTCGGCGAGACGCCTCGGCGTCGCATCGTCCTGGATCAGTTCCGGCACCAGCGCCTCGCCGGCGAGGATGTTCGGCAGGCCGATGTAGGTCAGCGTTCCCATCCGGCGCATGATCCAGTACGACGCCGGCGGCATCCGGTAGGCGATCACCATCGGCTTGCCGAACAGCGCGGTCTCGAGCGTCGCCGTGCCGCTTGCCACCAGAACGCCGTCGGCCGCTTCCAGGCAGTCGTGCGAACGCCCGTCGACCAGCACGATGCGCTCGGCGGCCGCCGCCGCGGCCTGCAGCGCCGGCGCGAGCAGTTCGCGCAGCCGTGGCTCGGCCAGCGGCAGCACGAAGCGAAGGCGCGGCTCGCGACGCAGCATCAGCGCTGCGGCCTCGACGAAGGCCGCACCGATGTGCTGCACCTCCGCCCGCCGGCTGCCGGGAAGCAGCGCGATCAGCGGCTCGGCCGCCGGCAGTCCGAGCCGGCCGCAGGCCGCCGCGGCGTCGACCCGCGACGGGATGGCCGAGGCCAGCGGATGGCCTACATAGGTGGCCGCGATGCCGGCGTCGTCGTAGATCTTCTGCTCGAAGGGAAACACCAGCAGCACGCGGTCGGCGGCGCGGCGGACCTTCTCGATCCGCTTCGGCCGCCAGGCCCAGATCGATGGACTGACGTAGTGCACCGTCGGCACGCCTGCCGCGCGCAGCTGAATCTCCAGGCGCAGGTTGAAGTCGGGCGAATCGACGCCGACCACGGCCGCCGGCCGCGCGGCGAGCAGGCGGGAGCGCAGCACCGAGCGCATGCGCAGCAGCCGCGGCAGTTCGCCGAGCACCTCGGCATAGCCACGCACCGACAGCTCGCGAACATGCCACCAGGCGGCCGCGCCGGCCTCGATCATCCGCTCGCCGGCGATACCGGCGACCTGCAGCGCCGGCAACCGCTGCCGCAGGGCGGCGATCACCGGCGCGGCAAGCAGGTCGCCCGAGGCTTCGCCGGCGACGAACCCGATGAACACGGTCGCTTCAGCGGACGATGCCGCGCTTGGACGTGCGGACGAAGTCGGCCAGCAGCCGAAGCTCGGCAGCCGCATCCGCTGCCTGCGCCGCCGCCTGCAGCAGATGCTCGGAGGCGGCCGCCGCCGTCAGGCCTTCCTTGTAGACGGTCTTGTAGGCACGCCGCAGCGCGGCGATCGACTCGGCGGAGAATCCGCGGCGCTTCAGGCCCTCGCTGTTCAGGCCGTGCGCCGCCGCCGGATTGCCGTTGCAGATCACGAACGGCGGCAGGTCCTGCACGAGGATCGTGCCGCCGCCGGCCATCGCGTGGCTGCCGACGCGGCA
This sequence comes from Burkholderiales bacterium, assembly GCA_016716275.1. Lineage (GTDB taxonomy): Bacteria > Pseudomonadota > Gammaproteobacteria > Burkholderiales > Burkholderiaceae_F > JADJWR01. Next base: position 912,229 of record JADJWR010000003.1, read on the forward strand.
GAACTGGTGCACCGCGGCCAGGCCGCCGAGGATCACCCAGTCGCCGAGCTCGACGTGGCCGGCGAGGGTGACAGCGTTGGCCAGGATGCAGTGATCGCCGACGCGGCAGTCATGCGCCACGTGCACATAGGCCATGATCCAGTTGTCGGCGCCGATCCGCGTCAGCCCGCCGCCTTGCGCGGTGCCGATGTTGATGGTGCAGAACTCGCGGATCGTGTTGCCGTCGCCGATCGCCAGCGCGGTGTCCTCGCCGGCGTACTTCTTGTCCTGCGGCACGCCGCCGATGGCGGCGTGCGGGAACACCCGGTTGTTGCGGCCGATCGTGGTCCGTCCGGAAACCACCGTGTGTGCGCCGATCGACGAGCCGCCGCCGATGCGCACCCGCGGGCCGACGATCGCGTAAGGGCCGACCTCGACGTCGTCGTCCAGTTCGGCTTGCCGATCGACCAGCGCCGTGGGATGCACGCTGGCCATCAGCCCTCGCCGACGCGCATCGGGTTGCCGTTGCCCTCGCCTGCCGCTGCCGGGATCTGCCGGTAGGCGCACAGCAGCTCAGCCTCGGCCGCCACCTGCCCGTCGACCAGTGCCCGCGCGCCGAACTTGCCGATGCCGCGCATCTCGCGAAGCAGCTCGACCTCGAGCCGCAGCTGGTCGCCCGGGCCGACCGGCCGCTTGAAGCGGGCGTTGTCGATGCCGGCAAAGTAGTAGACGGAATTGCGGTCGGCCCGCTTGTCGAAGGTGACGAACGACAGGATCGCCGCCGCCTGCGCCAGCGACTCGATGATCAGCACGCCCGGCATCACCGGGTAGTGCGGGAAGTGACCGCTGAACACCGGCTCGTTGATGCTGACGTTCTTCAGCGCGACGATGCGCTTGCCGGGCTCCAGTTCGAGCACCCGGTCGACCAGGATGATCGGAAAGCGGTGCGGCAGCCGGCGCAGGATCTCGTGGATGTCCATCAATCTTCCTCTGCTCCGCCTCGCTTCAGCCGTTCCTCGAGCGCGCGGACGCGGCCGCGCAGCTGCTGCAGGTGACGAAGCGCGGCGGCGTTGCGCTCCCAGTCGCGGTTGGCCATCAGCGGGAAGAAGCCCGTGTAATGGCCGGCGGAGGCGATCGTACGCGACACCAGCGTGCCCGGTCCGATCAGCGTGCCGTCGGCGATCGACAGGTGGCCGGCGATCATCGCCGCGCCGCCGATCTGGCAGCCGCGGCCGATGTCGGCGCTGCCGGCGATGCCGACGCAGCCGGCCAGCACCGAGTGCGCGCCGATGCGGCAGTTGTGGCCGACCTGAATCAGGTTGTCGAGCTTCACGCCGTCCTCGATCACGGTGTCGCCCATCGCCCCGCGGTCGATCGTCGTGTTGGCGCCGATCTCGACGTCGTCGCCGATCACGACCCGGCCGGTCTGCGGGATCTTGATCCACCTGCCTTCGAGCGGCGCGAAGCCGAAGCCGTCGGAACCGATCACCGCGCCGCTGTGCACGATGCCTCGCGCGCCGACGAGGCAGCCGGCCAGCACGCGCGCGCCCGGATGCAGGCGTGTGTCGGCGCCGATGCGCGCGCCGGCACCGACATGGGCGCCGGCGCCGATCCAGCAGCGCGGCCCCACGTCGGCGCCGGCTTCGACGACCGCGCCGGCGTCGACACGCGCGCTGGCATCGATCGACGCGCCCGCATCGACATGGGCGCCGGCGGCCACCCCCGGCTGCAGCGGCTCGCCAGCCGCCAGCAGCTGCGCTGCGAAGGCGAACCAGGCGTAAGGATTGGCGCACTCGACGAGGGTCGCCGAGGCGGCGGCCTCGCCGAACACCAGTTGCCGGTCGGCGGCGGTCAGCACGATCGCGCCCGCCCTGGAGGCCGCCACGGCCGCCCGGTAGCGCGGGTTGGCGAGGAAGCTCAGCTGCTCTTCACCGGCCGTCTGCAGCGGCGCCACGCCGCTCACGCGGCGCGAGGCCTCGCCATACAGCACGAAGGGCAGCCGGCCCGCCGAAGCCCGCCCGACGGCGTCCGCCAGTTCGTCGATCCGGCAGCCGGCCACCATCGGGAGCGAGGCCGGCTACTTCGGCGCGTTCAGGGCGCGCAGGACTTTCTCGGTGATGTCGACGCGCGGACTGAAGAACACCGCGTCCTGCACGACCAGGTCGAATTTCTCCTGCTCGGCGATCTGGCGCACGATGCGCTGCGCCCGCTCCAGCAAGCCCTGCAGCTCCTCGTTGCGGCGCTGATTCAGGTCCTCGCGGAACTCGCGCTGCCGGCGCTGCAGGTCGCGGTCGAGCTCGGTCAGCTCGCGCTGCCGGCGGGCGCGCTCGGCTTCGCCGAGCACCGGCGCGTCCTTCTCGAACTGCTGCGCCGCCGTCTTCAGCTTGGCGCCGAGATCCTGCAGCTCGCGGTCGCGCTTGGAGAACTCCCCCTCGAGCTTTTGCGTGGCCGCTTTCGCCGGCGCGGAGTCGCGCAGGATCCTCTCGGAGCTGACGTAGCCGATCTTCAGTTCCTGCGCTGTCGCTGGAACAGCCGCCGCCGCGCAGGCCAGCGTCGCCGCCACGATCGCGGCCTTCGGAATGAGCTTCATCTTGTGATCGTCCGGTTTGCGACGGGAAATTCTATAGCGGGCGGAGGCTCGCGGGCGCAGTGCCTGTCAACGAATCGCCGGGCCGCGCCAGGTTCAGCCGACGCCCACGGCGGGCGGGCTGGGCGCAGCCCGGCACCGGGGACTCAGAAACCGGCGCCAATCTGGAACTGGAACCGCTGGAGCTTGTCGCCCGGCTCGTCGTTGAGCGGGTAGGCGTAGCTGAACTTCATCGGCCCGAGCGGCGAGATCCAGGCGATGCCGAGACCTGCCGACATGCGCAGCGAGCCGAAGTTCACGTTCTCGTCATCGCCCCAGACCTGGCCGGCGTCGAAGAAGGTGAACATGCGCAGCGTCCGGTCGGCGCCGGGCAGCGGCGTAAGCGCCTCCACCTGCGCGGCGAACTTGCGCGTCCCGCCGAGCGGCGTGCCGAACTCGTCGACCGGCCCCAGCGAGGCGGTCTCGTAGCCGCGCACGCTGCCGATGCCGCCGCCGTAGAAGTTCTTGAACACCGGATACGGCTTGCCGCCATACGAATTGCCGTAGCCGAAGTCGGCATTGAAGGCGACCGTGAAGCGGTTGCTGATCGGCAGGTAGCGCTGGTGCTGGTAGGTGAGGCGGTAGTAACGCAGGTCGAGCACCGGCAGCGCGCCCTCGATGAACAGCCGCTGATACAGGCCGCGCGTCGGCACCAGGATGTTGTCGCGGCTGTCACGCGCCGTTCCGAGCGTCAGTTCGAGCGCCGCCGGCGAGTCGCCGAAGTCGGCCACGTAGTCCTTGTAGACCTGCGGGCTGCTTTCGGTCAGGCCGATCTTGGTGGCCTCGTAGCGCAGGCCGAAGAACACCGTGTCGAACTCGGTGAACGGCACGCCGTAGCGGACTGCCGCGATCTGCTGGTCGATGTCGACCGAACCGAGGCCGAGCTCGGCCAGGTCCGAGCGGCGGTCGAGCAGCTCGATCGTGCGGCTGATCCCGTGCGTCGTCACGTACGGATCGGTATGGGTGATGGCGAAGGTGCGGGCGACCTGGCTGGTGTTGACCTGGAAAGAAATCGCGTGGCCGGTGCCGAAGGTGTTCTGCTGCGAGTAGGAGGCCTGCAGGACCAGCCCCTCGGAGCTCGAGTAGCCGGCGCCGGCCTGCACCTGACCGGTCGGTCGCTCGACGATCTTGACGTTCACGTCGACCTGGTCGAACGAACCCGCCACCGGCGGTGTCTCGATCTCGACCTTCTCGAAGAAGCCTAGGCGGTCGATGCGGTCGCGCGACAGGCGGACCTTCTCGGCGTCGAACCAGGCGTTCTCATACTGCCGGATCTCGCGCCGGATCACGTCGTCGCGCGTTCTCGAGTTGCCGCTGACGTTGACCCGCCGCACGTAGACGCGGCGGCCGGGATCGACGAAGAAGGTGAGCACCACTTCGCGCTTCTCGCGGTTGGTCTCGGGCACCGCGTTGGCGGTGGCGAAGGCGTAGCCGAGCGCGCCGAGGCGGTCGGTCATCCGCTTGGAAACGGCGTTCACCCGCTCGGCGTTGAAGGTGTCGCCCGGCCTGACGTCGACCAGCGCGTTGAGCTCCTCGTCGAGGCCGAGCAGTTCGCCGGCCACCTTGACCTGCGAAACGGTGTACTTCTCGCCTTCGGAGATGTTGATCGTGATGTGGATGTCGCGCTTGTCCGGGCTGATCGACACCTGGGTCGACTCGATGCTGAAGTCGAGGAAGCCGCGGTTCAGGTAGAACGAGCGCAGCGACTCGAGGTCGCCAGCCAGCTTGGGACGTGCGTACTGGTCGCGCTTGGTGTACCAGGTGAGCCAGCCGCTGGTGGTCAGGTCGATCTGGTCGCGCAGCGTGCCCTCGGAAAACGCCTTGTTGCCGGTGAAGCGGATCGACCGTATGCGCGCCGCCTCGCCCTCGTCGACCGCGATCAGCACGTTGACGCGGTTGCGCTCGACCGGCGTCACGGTGCTCTTGACCTCGACGCCGTACAGGCCGCGGCCCAGGTACTGGCGCTTCAGCTCCTGCTCGGCGCGCTCGAGCAGCGAGCGGTCGAACACGCGCGCCTCGCCGAGGCCGACCTCGCGCAGCGACTTCAGCACGGTGTCCTTGTCGAACTCCTTGAGTCCCTCGAGCTTGATGTCGGCGATCGCCGGCCGCTCCTCGACCACGACCACCAGCACGTCGCCCTCGGCCTCGAAGCGCACGTCCTTGAACAGGCCGGTGGCGAACAGCGCCTGGATCGCCGCCGAGCCGCGTTCCGGGTCGTAGCGGTCGCCGACGCGCAGCGGCAGGTAGCTGAACACCGTGCCGGCCTCGGTGCGCTGGATCCCATCGACGCGGATGTCGCGGATGACGAACTCCTGCGCCGCCGCGCCGGCGCCACCGACGCCCAGCAGGGCCGCGGCTGCCAGGCGCAGCGCAAGACGCACGCTGCGAGCCCGGCGCGCGTCGCGGCGCTTTGGCGGTGGAACGATGAACACGTTGGAGAACTACGCCAGCAGCCGGGTCAGGTCGTTGTATAGCGCCAGCGCGGTGAGCAGGACGAGCACGCCGATGCCGGCGCGCTGCCCCCACTCGACAACCCAGTCGGCCGGCGGGCTGCCTTTCAGAATTTCGACGAGATAGTACAGCAAGTGCCCTCCGTCGAGCATCGGGATGGGCAGCAGGTTGAGCACGCCGAGACTGATCGAAACGAGCGCAAGAAAGCTCAGGTAGGCGACCACGCCCATGCGCGCCGTCTGCCCGGCGTAGTCGGCGATGGTCACCGGCCCCGACAGGTTCTTCCACGACGCCTCGCCGGTGATCATCTTGCCGAGCATGCGGAGCGAGAAGATCGCCGTATCCCAGGTGCGCTCGACAGCCAACCCGACGCTTTCGAACGGTCCGTAGCGAACCTCGACCAGGTCGCGGAAATCGACGCCGATGCGGCCGATCGTCTGCTCTTCGGCCTGCACGGCGGCCGGCTGCAGCTGCAGCGACCGGCGCTGGCCATCGCGCTCGATGACCACCTGCAGCGTGCGCCCCGGCGCCGCGCGGACCAGCAGGCTGACGTCGCGCGAGCGCGCCATCGGCTGCCCGTCGATGCTGACGAAGCGGTCGCCCGGGCGCAGCCCGGCGACAGCCGCCACGCTGTCGGGCACCAGTTGCCGCACCACCGGCGGCGGCTCGGCAAGCGCGACGCCGAGCCGGCCGAACACGGTCTGGTCGATCTCGCCCGGCCCGAGCCGCGACAGGTCGAGCAGCAGGGTCCGCTCGGCGCCGCCATCGCCGCGCACCGTCAGTTCGACCGGTGCCCGGTCGACGGCCCGCTCAAGCAGCTTCCAGCGCAGGTCGCTGTAGGCGCGCACCGGGCGGCCGTCGATGCGCACGACCTCGTCGCCGTCGCGCACGCCGGCGTGCGAGGCGATCGTCTGCTCGGCCGGCGGCCCGAGCACGGCGCGCGGCTCCAGCGTGCCGCTGACGTTCAGCAGCCAGTACACGCCGACCGCCAGCAGCAGGTTGGCCAGCGGTCCGGCCAGCACGATGGCAATCCGCTTGGCGACCGGCTGCCGGTTGAAGGCGCGCGACAGGTCGGCCAGCAGCGCCGGGTCGGTGTCGGGGTCGCGCTCGTCGAGCATCCGCACGTAGCCGCCCAGCGGCACCGCGGCGACGACCCACTCGGTGCGGTCGGCCCCGTACACCTTCTTCCAAAGCGGCCGGCCGAAGCCGATCGAGAAGCGCAGCACGCGCACGCCGCAGCGCCGTGCCACCCAGTAATGGCCGAATTCGTGGATCACGATCAGCACGCCGAGCGTGACGACGAAAGCGACCAGGGTCGTGAGCGCGCTCATCGGCCGGCGATCCTCGGTGCGGCGCTGCGGCCGCGTTGCAGCGACTGCGCCGCCGTCCGGCGGGCGCGCGCGTCGATCTCCAGCACCTCGTCGATCGATTCGGGTTCGTTGGCGTGCACGGTCTGCAGTGTCTCCTCGATGACCCGGGCAATGTCGGCAAACGGCAGCCGCCCCCCGAGAAACGCTTCGACAGCGATTTCGTTGGCCGCGTTCAACGTCGCCGTGCGCGCGGTGCCCCCTTCCAGCGCCTCGTAGGCGAGCGCCAGGCAGCGGAACCGCCGCAGGTCGGGCGCCTCGAAGCTGAGCGCGCCGAGCCGGGTGAAGTCGAGCGTCGCCGAGCCGCTTTCAATGCGCTCGGGGTAAGAAAGCGCGTAGGCGATCGGCGTGCGCATGTCCGGCGTGCCGAGCTGCGCCACCACCGATCCGTCGACGAACTCGACCATCGAGTGAATCACGCTCTGCGGATGCACCACGACCTCGATCCGGCCGGCGGCGAAGCCGAACAGCCAGCTGGCCTCGATCACCTCCAGGCCCTTGTTCATCAGGGTGGCCGAGTCGACCGAGATCTTTCGTCCCATCACCCAGTTCGGGTGGGCGCAGGCCTGCTCCGGCGTGATACCGGCGAAGTCGCTGCGGGTGCGGAACGGCCCGCCCGAGGCGGTCAGAATGAGCTTGCGGACGTCGCGCTCGGCGAGACGGGCGCCGGCCAGGCACTGGTGGACGGCGCTGTGCTCGCTGTCGACCGGCAGCAGCTCGCCGCCACCGGCGCGCACCGCCTCGATCAGCAGGCGACCGGCACAGACCACCGCTTCCTTGTTGGCAAGCAGCACCCGCTTGCCGGCGCGCGCTGCGGCGATCGTCGGCACCAGGCCGGCGGCGCCGACGATCGCGGCGACCACCGTGTCGCATTCGGCGGCGCAGGCGATCTCCGACAGCGCGGCGGCGCCGGCGCGGGCCGTGGTCGGCAGCCCGGCGGTGGCGAGCGCCTGGCGTAGTGCCGGCAGCCGCGCCTCGTCGGCAATCACCGCGACGCGCGGCCTGAAGCGTCCGCACAGGCGCACCAGTGCGTCGACGCTGCTGCCGGCGGCAACCGCGTACAGCGAAAAGCGGTCCGGGTGGCGGGCGAGCACATCGAGCGTGCTCGCACCGATCGAGCCGGTTGCGCCGAGCAGGGTGATCGATCTCATCGGCGCAGCCACAGGTCGATCAGCGCGGCCGCCGGCAGCACGGCAATCAGCGCGTCGATCCGATCGAGCACGCCGCCGTGCCCCGGCAGCAGGCGGCCGCTGTCCTTGGCGTCGACCTGCCGCTTCAGCAGGCTCTCGAACAGGTCGCCGATGATCGACAGCGCCACCAGCGCCGCCAGCAGAGCCAGGGCGACCGGCACGACCAGCCGCTGCTGCAGCAGCGTCGAGAACGCCGGCACCTGCGGCGCCAGCCGAGCAAAGGCCACCGCAACCACCAGCACCGCCGCCACCGCCCCGCCGACACCGGCCCAGGTCTTGCCCGGGCTGATCGCCGGCGCCAGCTTGCGCCGACCCCAGCGGCGGCCGGCGAAGTACGCCGCGATGTCGGCCAGCCAGACGAGGACGAGCACCGACAGCAGGTAGACGAAACCGCGGTCGATCAGCTGCATCAGCGCCAGCCAGGCGGCCGCCAGCAGCAAGAAAGCCAGCAAGGTCGAAACGGCGTGCGCGATGCGGGCGCCGCGCTGCGCGCCGCGCAGCACCAGCGCCGCAATCAGCAGCCAGGCGCAGCAGGCGGCTGCCAGGACCGCCAGCAGGACTTCGCCCGCCAGCGGCGGGCCGGCGACGTGGCCGGCGAGCAGCGCCGCGGCGAACGCCGCCGCGGCGACGACGCAGACGGTTCTCGGGTGCTGCGCCAGCCGCAGCCACTCGAAGGCGGCCGCACCGAGCAGCACCGCCAGCGCCGCGTCGAGCGCCAGGCGGCCGGCGGCGGCAGCGGCAAACAGGGCCGCGACCAGCGCGATCGCGGTGATGACGCGCTGCTTAAGCACGCAACTGTTCGGCGGCCGACCGCGATACCTGGGCGCTGGTCTGGCCGAAGCGCCGCTCCCGCGTGGCGAACCAGGCCAGCGCGGCGTCGAACGCGGCCGCGTCGAAGTCGGGCCACAGGGTGTGCGTGAAGTACAGCTCGCTGTAGGCGCATTGCCAGAGCAGGAAGTTGCTGATCCGCTGCTCGCCGCCGGTGCGGATCAGCAGGTCCGGGTCGGGCGCGAAAGCAAGACCCAGGTGCTCGGCGAGCTGCCGCTCGGTGAGCGCGCGCGCCAGCTCCCGCGGATCGGCCGCGGCGGCGATCAGCGAGCGCACCGACTGCACGATGTCCCAGCGGCCGCCGTAGCTGGCGCAGATCGTCAGCTGCAGCCGGCTGTTGTGCATCGTCTGCCGCTCGGCGTCGCGAATCAGCGACTGCAGCTGCGAATCGAACGCGGCCAGCTCGCCGACCACCCGCATGCGCACGCCGTTCTCGCCCAGCCTGCCGACCTCCTTCTGCAGCGCGTTGACGAACAGCCGCATCAGCGTGCTGACCTCGTCCTGCGGCCGCTTCCAGTTCTCCGAGCTGAAGGCGAACAGCGTCAGGTACTCGACGCCGCGCCGCCCGGCCTGCTCGATCACCGCGCGCACCGCGTCGACGCCGCGCGAATGGCCGGCCACCCGCGGCAGGTGGCGCGCGGTCGCCCAGCGGCCGTTGCCATCCATGATGATGGCCACGTGCCTGGGCACGGTGGGCCGCGTCTGGCGGGTCATCGGCGGCGGACGGTCGGCGAGGCCACGTCAGACCGTAAGGACTTCCTTTTCCTTCTCGGCGACCAGCTTGTCGATCTCGGCCACGAAGCGGTCGGTCAGCTTCTGCACGTCGTCCTGCGCGCGACGCTCGTCGTCCTCGGACACTTCTTTCTTCTTGAGCATGTCCTTCAGGTGGGTGATCGCGTCGCGCCGCGTGTTGCGCACGGCCACCCGCGCGTTCTCGCCCTCGTGACGGACCACCTTGGTGAGCTCCCTGCGCCGCTCCTCGGTGAGCGGCGGCATCGGCACGCGGATCACGTCGCCGTGCGAAGCCGGGTTGACGCCGAGGTCGGAGTCGCGGATCGCCTTCTCCACCGCAGCGACCATCTTCTTCTCCCACGGCTGCACGGTGATCGTGCGCGCGTCGCCCAGGCCGACCTGCGCCACCTGCGACAGCGGCACCATCGAGCCGTAGTAGTCGACGTGGATGTGGTCGAGCAGCCCGGGGTGCGCCCGTCCGGTGCGGATCTTGGCCAGGTCGTGCTTCAGCGCCTCGACCGTCTTTGCCATCTTCTGTTCGGCTGACTTGCGGATTTCGGCGATCGTCATCGTGCCCTCCGTTCGGCCTTCGATTACATCACGGTCTCTCGAGGAAACGCCGGGCCGCCGCACGTTTCCTCGACCCCCGCGGGGCGGGCTGGCAGCAGCCCGGCCCTGGGGGCGCTCAGACGTGCACCAGCGTGCCCTCGTCCTCGCCCGTCGCCACCCGGCGCAGCGCGCCGGGCTTGGTCATGTCGAACACCTTGATCGGCAGCTTCTGGTCGCGGCACAGGGCGAAGGCGGTGGCATCCATCACCTGCAGACGGCGCGACAGCGCCTCGTCGAAGCTGATGCTGGCGAAGCGGGTCGCCTTCGGGTCCTTCTTCGGGTCGGCGCTGTAGATGCCGTCGACCTTGGTCGCCTTCAGGACGATCTGCACGCCCATTTCCGAGCCGCGCAGCGCCGCCGCGGTGTCGGTGGTGAAGAACGGGTTGCCGGTGCCGGCGGCGAAGATCACCACCTTGCCCTCCTCCAGGTAGCGCATCGCCTTCGGCCGGATGTACGGTTCGACGACCTGCTCGATGTTCAGTGCCGACTGCACCCGCGCCTCGACCCCGCCCCGCCGCATCGCGTCCTGCAGCGCCATCGCGTTCATCACGGTGGCCATCATGCCCATGTAGTCGGCGGTGGCGCGGTCCATCCCGGCCGCGCCGAGCGCCACGCCGCGGAAGATGTTGCCGCCGCCGATGACGATGGCCATCTCGACACCGAGGCGGACGACCTCGCCGATCTCGGCCACCATGCGCTCCAGCGTGCCGCGGTTGATGCCGAAGGCATCCTCGCCCATCAGGGCTTCGCCCGACAGCTTCAGCAGCACGCGCCGGTAGGCTGTGACTGACATGTCGCCTGCCCGCGCTAGCCGCGCGCCGCGGCCGCCTGGGCGGCGACCTCGGCGGCGAAGTCGCTGCTCCTCTTCTCGATGCCCTCGCCGACCACGTACAGGGCGAACTGCTCGACCCTGGCGCCCTTGCTCTTCAGCAGCTGCTCGATGCTCAGCTTGTCGTCCTTGACGAACGGCTGGCCGAGCAGCGTCACCTCCTTCAGGTACTTCTGCACGGTGCCCTCGACCCGCTTGGCGAGGATCTCCGGCGGGATCGACTTGCCCGACCTGGCGGCGTCCTCGGCCGCCTTCTCGGCGGCGACACGGCGCTCGGTCTCGATCGCCTCGGCGGCGACGCCCGAGGCGTCGAGCGCCTTCGGCTTGCTGGCGGCGATGTGCATCGCCAGGTCCTTGCCGAGTTCGGCGTCGCCGCCGGTCACATCGACCAGCACGCCGATCTTCGCGCCGCCGTGCACGTAGCTGGCGATGCGTCCCTTTGCCTGCAGGCGGACGAAGCGGCGGATCGACATGTTCTCGCCGATCCTGCCGACCAGCGCCGTGCGCGTCGACTCGACCGTGCCTTCGCCGAGCGGCAGCGCCGAGAGCTGCGCGACGTCTGCCGGCGCCTTGTCCGCGACCAGCTGCGCCAGGTTGCGCGCGAAGGCGAGGAAATCGTCGTTCTTGGCGACGAAGTCGGTCTCGCAGTTGACCTCTACCATCGTCGCCAGCCTGCCGTCGGCGCCGACGCTGACGCCGACGATGCCCTCGGCGGCGATCCGGCCCGCCGCCTTGCTCGCCTTGTTGCCCAGCTTGACGCGCAGGATCTCCTCCGCCTTGGCCATGTCGCCGCCGGCCTCGGCCAGCGCCTTCTTGCACTCCATCATCGGCGCGTCGGTGCGCTCGCGCAGTTCCTTGACCATGCTCGCGGTGATTTCCGCCACTTTCAGACTCCAGAATTTGTTCGAACCTGCTAGAAAAAAGGGGCTTGCGCCCCTTCTCGAAGACTTCGAGCGGGACGCCGGTCAGCCTTCGGCCTGCTCTTCTTCCTCGATCTCGACGAACTCGCCGGTGGCCGCCTGCACGACGCCCTGCAGCCCCTGCGCCTTGCCCTCGAGCGCCGCGTCGGCGATGCCGCGCGCATACAGCCGGACGGCGCGGCTCGAGTCGTCGTTGCCGGGGATCACGTAGGCGATGCCATCGGGCGAGTGGTTGGTGTCGACCACGCCGACCACCGGGATGCCGAGCTTGGCGGCCTCGGCCACCGCGATCTTGTGGTAGCCGACGTCGATCACGAACATCGCGTCCGGCAGCGCATTGACCTCCTTGATGCCGCCGATCGACTTGTTCAGCTTGTCGACCTCGCGCTGGAAGGTCAGCGCCTCCTTCTTCGACATCCGCTCCAGGCCGCCTTCCTCGATCGTCTGCTCCATTTCCTTCAGTCGCTTGATCGAGGTCTTGATGGTCTTGAAGTTGGTCAGCATGCCGCCGAGCCAGCGCTGGTCGACGAATGGCTGGCCGGCGCGCTGCGCCTCCTCGACGACGATCTCGCGCGCCTGACGCTTGGTGCCGACGAACAGGATCGTGCCGCGGTTGGCGGTCAGCTGGCGGACGAACTTCGCCGCCGCCTGGAAGTTCTCCAGCGTGCGCTCGAGGTTGACGATGTGGATCTTGTTGCGGTGGCCGAAGATGAACGGCGCCATTTTCGGGTTCCAGAAGCGGGTCTGGTGGCCGAAATGGACACCCGCCTCCAGCATCTGACGCATGGTCACGGACATTTGCACTTCCTCATCCAAGGTTGGGTCCAACGCGACCGCCGACGCCGGCCGGGGCAGCAGCCCCGCAGTTCCGGCACCTTGGTGGCGGCGCGCGCGATTTGCCCCGGTCAGGCCGAAGCAGCCCGCTATTATACGAATTTGCGTCGAGCTGCCCGAGCCGCCCTGTCGACCATGGCAATCGTGATCAAGACCCCGGAGGACATCGAGCGGATGCGGGTGGCCGGCCGCCTGGCGGCCGAGGTGCTCGACTTCATCGAGCCGCACGTCAGGCCGGGCACCTCCACCGGCGAGCTCGACCGGCTCTGCCACCAGTACATGGTCGAGGTTCAGGGAACGGTTCCGGCGCCGCTGAACTACGCGCCGCCGGGCTACACGCCGTTTCCCAGGTCGATCTGCACCTCGGTCAATCATCAGGTGTGCCACGGCATCCCGGGCGAGCGGGTGCTGAAGAACGGCGACATCGTCAACATCGACATCACGGTGATCAAGGACGGCTACCACGGCGACACCAGCCGCATGTTCTACGTCGGCGAACCGTCGGTGGCAGCCCGCCGGCTGTGCGAGGTGACCTACGAGTGCATGTGGGCCGGCATCGCCCAGGTGCGCCCCGGCGGCTTCCTCGGCGACATCGGCCACGCGATCCAGATCCACGCCGAGAAGCACGGCTTCTCCGTGGTGCGCGAGTTCTGCGGGCACGGAATCGGCCGGCGCTTTCACGAGGAGCCGCAGGTCCTGCACTACGGCAAGCCGGGCACGCTCGACCGCCTGCTGCCGGGAATGATCTTCACCGTCGAGCCGATGATCAATGCCGGCCGCCGCGAGATCCGCGAACTGGCCGACGGCTGGACCATCGTCACCAAGGACCACAGCCTGTCGGCGCAGTGGGAGCACACGGTGCTGGTGACCGAGACCAGCGTCGAAGTGCTGACCGTCTCGCCCGGCATGCCGGCACCGGCGCGCACTGCCCGCGCCGAAGGCCGTAGCACCATCGCCGCCTGAGCCGCCGGCGGGTGCCGGCCCGCCGATGGCAGGTCGCGCCGCCGACGAACCGCCCACGGGAAGCCTGTCGATGAACGACATCGGCCTCGCGCTGCGCAGCGAACTGTGCGCCGAGCGCGACCGGCTGATCGCCGCCTTCAGCACCGGTGCGCCGGTCGAGCGCCTGCTGCGCGGCCTGGCGCGCTGCGTCGACCGCGCGCTGGCCGGGCTGGCACGCAGCCAGGGCCTGACCCGGCGCGCAGCGGTCATCGCCGTCGGCGGCTACGGCCGCGGCGAACTGTTTCCGCACTCCGACGTCGACGTCCTGATCGTCGTGCCGCAGGACGCCGACGCCGATGAACTCGGCGCAGTCGAGCAGCTGGTCGGCCGCCTGTGGGACCTGGGGCTGCATGTCGGCCACAGCGTGCGCACGGTCGCCGAGTGTCGCGAGCAGGCGGCTCACGACGTCACGGTCCTGACCTCGATGATCGAGGCCAGACGGATCGCAGGACCGCAGGATCTTTTCAACCAGTTTGTGAGCAGCGTCTCAGAAACAATTGATCCACAACAGTTTTTCAGGGAAAAGATTCTCGAGCAGCAGCAACGCCACCTGAAGTTCCAGGAGGCGGCCTACAGCCTCGAGCCCAACTGCAAGGAAAGCCCGGGCGGCCTGCGCGACCTGCACACGCTGCTGTGGGTGGCCCGCGCCGCGCGGCTCGGCACCTCGTGGACGGAGCTGATTGCCGGCGGCCTGCTGACCGCCGAGGAAGGTCGCTGGCTGCGCCGCAACGAGCGGACGCTCAGGCAACTTCGGGCGCGGCTGCACGTGGCGGCCGGCCGGCGGGAGGACCGCCTGCTGTTCGACGTGCAGGGCGCGATCGCCGAGGCGGAGGGCCTGGCGCCGACCGCGACCCGCCGGGCGAGCGAGGTGCTGATGCAGCGCTACTACCGGGCGGCCAAGATGGTCACGCAGCTGAACACGATCGTGCTGCAGAACATCGAGGAACGGCTGTTTCCGCGCCCGGATCCGCGGCCGGAGCCGGTCGACGAAACCTTCGTCGCGCGCGGCGAGATGCTCGACATCGTCGACGATCGGGCCTTCGACCGCGATCCGAACGGCCTGCTGCGCGGCTTCCTGGTGCTGCAGCAGCGCCCCGACCTGACGGGAATGACAGCGCGCCTGCTGCGCGCACTGTGGCACGCCCGCTTCCTGATCAACGACGCGTTCCGCCGCGACCGGCGCAATCGGCAGACCTTCGTCGACATCCTTCGCCAGCCGCGCGGCATCGTGCACGGCCTGCGGCGGATGAACGAGTGGTCGGTGCTCGGCCGCTACCTGCCGGTGTTCCGGCGCATCGTCGGCCAGATGCAGCACGACCTGTTCCACGTCTACACCGTCGACCAGCACATCCTGCAGGTGATCCGCAACCTGCGCCGCTTCACGATGGCCGAGTACGCGCACGAGTACCCGTTGTGCAGCCAGCTCGTCGCCGAGTTCGACCGCCACTGGCTGCTGTACGTGGCGGCCCTGTTCCACGACATCGCCAAGGGCCGCGGCGGCGACCACAGCGAACTGGGCAGCCGCGATGCGCGCGTGTTCTGCCGCCAGCACGGCATCCGCGGCGAGGACGCGGCGCTGGTCGAGTTCCTGGTCGAGCAGCACCTGACGATGTCGCAGGTGGCGCAGAAGCAGGACATCGCCGATCCCGAGGTGGTCGGCCGCTTCGCGCGGCTGGTCGGCAACGAGCGGCGGCTGACCGCGCTGTACCTGCTGACGGTGGCCGACATCCGCGGCACCAGCCCGCGGGTGTGGACCAGCTGGAAGGGCAAGCTGCTCGAGGACCTGTTCCGCATGACCCGCCGCCGGCTCGGCGGCGAGGCGCTGCCGGCCACCGCGGTGCTCGAGAAGCGCACCGCCGACGCCCGCCGCACGCTCGACCTGTACGGCATCTCGGCGGCGGCGCACGAGCCGCTGTGGCAGCAGCTCGACGTCGTCTACATCATGCGCAACAGCGCGCGGGAGATCGCCTGGCACACCAGGACGCTGCTGGCGCACGTGAACACCGACCGCGCCATCGTCCGCTCGCGCCTGGCCGCCACCGGCGACGCGGTCGAGGTGCTGATCTACGTGCGCGACCAGAAGGACCTGTTCGCCCGGGTCTGCGGCTACTTCGACAGCCGCAACCTGTCGATCCTCGACGCCAGGATCCACACCACGCGGCACGGCTACGCGCTCGACTCGTTCCTGGCCACCGACCACGGGCGCACCGACCATCGCGAGCTGCTGGCGCAGATCAACAAGCAGCTGGCCGACTGGATCGAGGCGGTCACGCCGCTGCCGCCGCCGGTCAAGGGCCGGCTGTCGCGCCATTCGCGCCACTTCCCGGTGGCGCCGAACGTGACGCTGGCCGCCGGCGAGCGGGGCAGCCAGTACCTGCTGTCGATCACCACCACCGACCGCATCGGCCTGCTGTACTCGATCACCCGCGTGCTCGCCACCCACGACGTCAATGTGCACACGGCGAAGATCAACACGCTCGGCGAGCGGGTCGAGGACGTGTTCCTGATCGACGGCGCAGCGCTCGCCGACGAGCGCGGGCAGGCGCGGCTCGAGCGCGACCTGCTCGAGGCGATCAGCCCCTGAGCGGCGCGTGCCGGCGCGGCGGGTCAGTCGTCGGCCGGCGCGGCGGGTCAGTCGTCGGCCGGCGCGCCGGAAAGCTCCGGGAACAGCACGTCGGTGAAGCCGAAGCGGGTGAAGTCGCGCACCCGCATCGGGTAGAGGATGCCGTCGAGGTGGTCGCACTCGTGCTGCACCACGCGGGCGTGGAAGCCCTCGACTGTCCGCTCGACCGGCCTGCCCTCCGGGTCGAAGCCGCTGTAGCGCAGGCGGCGCCAGCGCGGCACCACGCCGCGCAGGCCGGGCACCGACAGGCAGCCCTCCCAGCCCTCCTCCATCTCGTCGCCCAGCGGCTGCAGCACCGGGTTGACGAGGATCGTCTGCGGCACCGGCGGCTCGCCCGGATAACGCGGGTTCGGCAGCTCGCCGGCCGAGCCGAAGATCACCAGCCGCAGCAGCACGCCGATCTGAGGCGCCGCCAGGCCGGCGCCGTCGGCCGCGTGCATGGTGTCGAACATGTCGCCGATCAGCCGCTCGAGCGCCGGCGTGCCGAAGGCCGTCACCTCCTGCGACCGCTGCAGCAGGCGCGGATCGCCCATCCTCAGGATCGGCCGGATCATGATGCGCTGCGCACCGCCTGCTCGAGGATGCGCACGGCCCGCGTCACCGTTTCCCGCATCACGCTTTCGAGGTCCTCCAGCTTGATCGCCTGCCGGCTCTCGCCGCGGCCGGCGGCGTGGTTGACCACCACGCCCAGCGTCGCGTAGTCGAGCCCGGCCTCCCTTGCCAGCGCCGCCTCGGGCATGCCGGTCATGCCGACCAGATCGCCGCCGTCGCGGGCGATCCGCTCGATCTCCGCCGCGGTCTCCAGCCGTGGTCCCTGCGTGCAGGCATAGGTGGCTCCGTCGACGATCGGCTCGCCGATGGCGCGCGCCGATTCGAGCAGGCGCGCGCGCAGCGGCGCCGAGTAAGGCAGCGTGAAGTCGATGTGCGTGACGCGCGCCTCGGCGCCCTCGAAGAAGGTGCTCTTGCGGCTGTGCGTGTAGTCGATGATCTGGTCGGGCACCACCAGCGTGCCCGGGCCGAGGTCATCGCGCACGCCGCCCACCGTCGCCACCGAGTACACGCCCTGCACGCCGAGCTCCCTCAGCGCCCAGATGTTGGCCCGGTAGTTGATCTCGTGCGGCGCGATGGTGTGGCCGTAGCCGTGGCGCGCCAGGAAGACCACTTCGCGGTCGGCGAGCCGGCCGAAGGTCAGCGCGCCGGAGGGCTCGCCATAAGGCGAGCGCATCACCCGCCGTCTTGTGTTCTGCAGGGCCGACAGCTTGGCCAGGCCGCTGCCGCCGATGATCGCGTACATGTGTCAGTGCTCTCCCAGCAGTTGCAGCAGTTGGTCCTCGTCGATCACCCGGATGCCGAGGGCCTGCGCCCTGTCGAGCTTGGCGCCGGCATCGGCGCCGGCGACCACGAAGCTGGTCTTCTTCGACACCGACCCGGCGACCCTGCCGCCGGCGGCGACGATCCGCTCGGTCGCCTGCTCGCGGCTCAGATGCGGCAGCGCGCCGGTCAGCACGACGGTGGCGCCGGCCAGCGCGCCACGTGGCATCGCCTCGGCCTCGACTTCCGGCCAGTGCACGCCGGCGGCGCGCAGCTGATCGACGACCTCGCGGTTGTGCGGCTCGGCGAAGAAGGCGACGATCGAGCGTGCCACCACCGGGCCGACGTCGGGCACCTCGAGGAGGCTCGACTCGTCGGCGTCCATCAGCGCATCGAGCGAGCCGAAGTGGCTGGCCAGATCGCGTGCCGTCGATTCGCCGACGTGGCGGATGCCGAGCGCGTAGATGAAGCGAGCCAGCGTCGTCGAGCGCGCCTTGTCGATCGCGGCCGCCACGTTGGCGGCCGACTTCTCGGCCATCCGTTCGAGCGCCGCCAGCGTGCCGGGCCCGAGCCTGAACAGATCGGCCGGCGAGTGCACCAGTCCGGCGTCGACCAGCTGATCGACCAGCTTCTCGCCGAGCCCCTCGATGTCCAGCGCCCGCCGGCCGGCGAAGTGCAGCAGCGCCTGCTTGCGCTGCGCCGGGCAGAACAGTCCGCCGCTGCAGCGGTGGTCCTTCTCCGCCTCGTCGCGCACCACCTGCGAGCCGCATACCGGACAGTTCCCGGGCATGGCGAACGGCCCGGCCCCGGGCGGCCGCCGCTCGACCAGCACGGCGACGATCTGCGGAATCACGTCGCCGGCGCGACGGACGATCACCGTGTCGCCGACGCGCAGCTCGAGGCTG
This sequence comes from Burkholderiales bacterium, assembly GCA_016716275.1. Classification (GTDB taxonomy): domain Bacteria; phylum Pseudomonadota; class Gammaproteobacteria; order Burkholderiales; family Burkholderiaceae_F; genus JADJWR01. Next base: position 930,435 of record JADJWR010000003.1, read on the forward strand.
TGCACGAAGTCCTCGTTGTGCAAGGTGGCGTTGCTGACCGTCACGCCGCCGACGAACACCGGCTGCAGCCGCGCCACCGGCGTCAGCTTGCCGGTGCGGCCGACCTGCACCTCGATGTCGAGCACCCGTGTCAGCTCCTCCTGCGCCGGGAACTTGTGCGCCACCGCCCAGGCCGGCTCGCGGGTGACGAAGCCGAGCTGCCGCTGCAGCGCCAGCGAGTTGACCTTGTAGACCACGCCGTCGATGTCGAACGGCAGCCGGTCGCGTTCGGCGGCGATGCGCTGGTGATAGGCGATCAGCCCCGGCGCGCCGTGCACCACCGCACGCCGCGACGACACCGGAACGCCGTACCCGGCGAGCGCGTCGAGCAGCCCGCTGTGCGTCGGCGGCAGCTCGCAGCCCTCGGTCTCGCCGATGCCGTAGGCGAAGAAGCTCAGCGGCCGGCTGGCGGTCACCGCCGGGTCGAGCTGGCGCACGAAGCCGGCGGCCGCGTTGCGCGGATTGACGAAGACCTTGTCGCCGCCGGCGCGCTGCCGCTCGTTGAGCTGCTCGAAGGCGTCGCGACGCATGAACACCTCGCCACGCACTTCCAGCAGCGGCGGCGGATGGGCGCCGCGCAGCCGCAGCGGCACGCTGCGGACCGTGCGCAGGTTAGGCGTCACGTCCTCGCCGGTTTCGCCATCGCCGCGCGTGGCGGCGCGCGCCAGCAGGCCGTCCTCGTAGCGCAGGCTGATGGCGATGCCGTCGAACTTCAGCTCGGCCGCGTATTCGACCGGCGGGTCGGCTTCGCCCAGGCCGAGCTTGCGGCGGATGCGTGCGTCGAAGGCAGTCGCTCCGCCAGGCCCGCTGTCGGTCTCGGTGTGGATCGACAGCATCGGCATCGCATGCCGCACCGGCGGCAGATCGGCGCGGCGGCCGCCACCGACGCGCTGCGTCGGCGAGTCCGCCGTCACCAGCTCGGGGTGCTGCGCCTCGAGTTCCTGCAGCTCGCGGAACAGGCGGTCGTACGCCGCGTCCGGCAGGCTCGGCGCATCGAGCACGTAGTAGGCGTGATCGTGACGCGCGATCTCCTCGCGCAGCGCCTGCACCCGCGTGCGGACCTTGGCAGTGACCGTCATCGGCCGGCGCGTCAGGAAAACAGGCGGCGCGCCCGCTCGGAGCCCGGCTCCAGGTCGGCGGCGCGCATCTGCTCGTACAGCGCCTGCAGGGCGGGCTCGATCGCCTCGATCGACCCGGGCGCGATCGGCTTGCCGTGGTCGTCGACCACCCGGGCATTGAGCAGCGCCGCCAGCTCGCTGGCGGTCGAGAACATCGCCCGCAGCGGCTGCGCCGCCGGCGGCACCGACGGCACGTCGAGTTCCAGCAGCAGCAGATCATCGGCAGCCAGGCGGGCGCTGAACGGCACCACTGCATCGTCGCTGCGCCGCAGCCATCGGCGCTCGCCGTCCGGCACGAGGCCGATCGCCAGCGCCGATCTGCTCACCACGGCCGGGTTGAAGGCGCCGTCGCCGGGCTGCAGGGTCAGGCCGATCTGCACGTCGAACTGGGCGATCTTCGCCTCGAGTTCGGCGGCACGCCGGCGCAGCAGCGGTACCTCGGGCGGATCGAAATCGGCCTCCAGCGCCACCGCCACCTGCTGGACGGCGGCGATGAACTGCGACGCCTCGATGTCGCCCAGTTTCCGGCGGCGGTTGGCGAGCTGGACCGACGCCAGCAGCTCGCTGTAGAAACCGAAGCGGTCAGGCACCACCCACTGCTCGGCACGGCCGTCCCAGGCGAGCACGTGCGCCGGCAGCCCGACATCGAGCCGAAGCAGCGATGCCGCCGCGTCGATCACCGCCACGCCGTCGACGGCATGCGCGCAGCGCAGTTCGAGCACGCAGTCGAGCATCGGGTCCTCGATCCAGGCCGCCAGCTGCGGGCGCTGCTGCGGCGGCTCCGCCGCCGGCGCCGACTCGCCGGCCAGCTCGCCGAGCCGCGGCTCGATGCGCTCGCCGCCGGCTGCGGCGCCGCCCGGCGACGGCGCCTGCAGCGGATCGATCTCCGGCGTGCCGAGGCGCTCGCGCAGCCGGCGGACCTGGCGCCGCTCCTGCCACTTGCTCCAGGCGAGCAGCAGCAGCAGCACGACCACCGCCGCGGCGATCAGGGCGTAGTGCAGCTCGGTCATGTTGCCGGCATTGCCGCGCCGCGCCTCAGGCCGGCTCGGCGGTCAGGCGCATCGCGCTGTCGATGTCCACCGCGACGATGCGCGACACCCCCTGCTCCTGCATGGTCACGCCGATCAGCTGCTCGGCCATCTCCATCGCGATCTTGTTGTGCGTGATGAACAGGAACTGCGTGCCGGGAGTCGATTCACGGCTGGTCATCGACCGGACCAGGGCGCAGAAGCGCTCGGTGTTCGGATCGTCGAGCGGCGCATCGACCTCGTCGAGCAGGCAGAACGGCGCCGGGTTGAGCTTGAACAGGGCGAACACCAGCGCGATGGCGGTCAGCGCCTTCTCGCCGCCCGACAGCAGGTGAATCGTGCTGTTGCGCTTGCCCGGCGGCTGCGCCATCACCTGCACCCCGGCGTCGAGGATCTCCTCGCCGGTCATCAGCAGCCTTGCCTCGCCGCCGCCGAACAGCCGCGGGAACAGCTGGCCGAACTGCACGTTGACCTGCTCGAAGGTGCTGGCGAGCAGCTCGCGTGTCTCGCGGTCGATCTTGCGGATCGCGTCCTCGAGCGTGTCGATCGCCGCCTTCAGGTCGGCCGACTGCGCGTCGAGGAAGCCCTTGCGCTCGCGGCTGGATTCCAGTTCCTGCAGCGCCGCGAGGTTGACCGCGCCGAGCGCCTCGATCTCGGCTGCCAGCCGCACGATCTCCGCCTGCAGGGCCGAGGCCCGCTGCGGCGCGCCCTGCAGGCGCTGCGCAAGTTGCGCCTCGTCGGCATGCACGTCGGCCAGCATCTGCGCGAACTGCTCGACCGACAGGCGGGCCGCCTGCTCCTTGAGCTGCAGTTCGGTGATCTTCTCGCGGCGCGGCTGCACGTCGCGCTCGAGCAGCAGCCGCTGCTCGTCGATGCCGCGCATCTGCTGGGTCATCTCGTCGAGCCGGCTTCGCGCCTCGCGCAGCCGCTCCTCCGCCTGCGCCCGCTGGGCGAGCCAGCGGTCCAGACCGGTGCGCGCCGCCGTGTCGTCGAGGCCGGCAAGCTGCGCCTGCGCGGTCTGCTGGTCGGTCAGCAGGCGCGCCGCATCGATCGCCGCCGATTCGATCGCGTGCAGCACGTCGGCCCGCCGCTGGCGCGCCGCGCCTGCCTCGAACTCGCTGCGCTGCACGTCCGCCGCCATCCGGCCGCGCTCGTCGCGGCCGTCGCGGACGGCGCGGTCGGCCTCCTCGTAGGCGACCCGCGCCGACTCCAGCGCCTGCTGCCTGCCGGCCAGCGCCTCGTCGAGCTCGGCGAAGCGACGCTCGGCCTCGTCACGCTGGCGGCGCAGTTCCTGCTCGTTGGCCTCGACCTCGGCCAGCTCGGCCTCGATCTGTCCGCCCCGGTGGCGCACCCGCTCGACCAGCTCGGCCAGCCGGACGACTTCCAGCTGCCGTGCGTGCGCCTGGCCACGCAACTGCTCGACCGCGTTGCGCTGTGCCTGTTCGCTCGCGGTGGCCTCGCGCAGCTGCGCGTCGCAGCGCGCCAGCGCGCCGACCGCGTGCTCGACGAGCAGCTTCTGCGCCCGCTGCTCCTTCTCCAGGTTCTCGATTTCCTGCCGTCGCGCCAGCAACCCCGACTTGCGGTCGTCCGGCGCATAGAAACGCAGGCCGTGCCGCGACACCAGATGCCCGCCGCGCACGACGAACTGCCCGCCCGGCGGCAACTGCTCGCGCGCCGCCATTGCCTGCGCCAGGTCGTCGGCGACGTACACCCCGGCCAGCCAGTCGCCGAGCACCGCGGCGAGCGCCGCATCGTGGCCGCGCAGCCGGTCGCTCAGCCGCGCAAATCCGGCGAGCGTCGCCGGCTCGCGGGCCGCACCGCCGGCGAGCGAGTAGAAGGCGACGCGCGCCGGCGGTGCATTGCCGGCCAGCGCGGCCAGGCCATCGAGCCTGCCCACTTCGATCGCCTCGACGCGATCGCGCAGCACCGCCTCGAAGGCGACCTCCCAGCCGGCGTCGACCTGCAGCCGGCGGAAAAGGCGCGGCAGCGATTGCAGGCCCTGGTCGCGCAGCCAGGGGTCGAGTCTTTCGTCCGCCTCGACGTTCGTCTGCAGTTCGCGCAGCGCCTGCAGCCGTGCCTCGAGCCTGGCCAGTCCGTCGGTCTCCCGCGTGCGCGCCTCGAGCAGCCCGTGCCGGTCGGACTGGGCCCTGGCCAGTTCGCCGCGCGTCGCCTCCTGGCACTGGCCGGCGGCGGCCAGTTCGGCCTCGAGCCGCTGTGCCTCGCCACGCAGCGAGGCAAGCCGCTCCTCGTCCGGCGCACCCAGGTGGCCGCGCTCCTCCTGCAACCGCTCGCGCCGCTGCGCCAGCGCGGCCAGCTGCCGGTCGACGCTGCGCTGCTCGGCACCGGCGCCGTCGATCGCCTGCTCGGCGAGCGCCGACTCGGCGCGGGCGGCGCCGAGCGCTTCGCGCGCCGCCGCGTACGCCTGCTCCAGCGCCGGCAGGGCGGCCTCGTGGGCGGCCAGCCGCTCGCGCGCCTGCACCAGCCTCGCCTCGCCGTCGGCGATCTGTCGCGCCAGGTCCTCGGCGCGTGCCTTCAGGTCCGCCTCCTCGGCGAGGCGACGGTCGCGGGTGGCCGCCAGCGTGGCGACCTGCGCCGCCAGCCGGTCGCGGCTTTCCGCCACCAGGCGGAGCTCCGCCTCCAGCTTGCCGATCTCCGCGTTGACGTTCAGCAGGTCCGACTGCGCGGCGTGCAGTGCCTCCGAGCCGTCGTACTGCGCGACGCGCGCCTCCTCCAGTCGCCGCTCGGCGGCGCGCAGCTCGGCGATGTGCGCCTCCAGCGCGATGCTGCGCAGCTCGATGTCGCGCGCCACCTTGTCCTGCTCGGCGGCCGCCTCTCGCTTGCGCGTCATCCACAGCAGCCGCTGCTGCTCGTCGTGGCTCGCCTTCAGCTGCTGGTAGCGCTGCGCGACTTCGGCCTGGCCCGCCAGCTTGTCGAGCTGCGCGTCCAGCTCGCGCAGGATGTCCTCGACCCGCGTCAGGTTGTCGCGCGTGTCGGCGAGCCGGTTCTCCGTCTCGCGGCGGCGCTCGCGGTACTTCGAAACGCCCGCCGCCTCCTCGAGGAACACCCGCAGTTCCTCCGGCCGCGCCTCGATGATGCGCGAGATCATCCCCTGGCCGATGATGGCGTAGGCGCGCGGCCCCAGCCCGGTGCCGAGGAACATGTCCTGCACGTCGCGCCGGCGCACGCTCTGGTTGTTGATGTAGTAGCTGGAGGCGCCGTCGCGCGTCAGCACGCGCTTCACCGCGATCTCGCCGAAGCGGCCCCATTCGCCCTGGATGCGGCCGTCCGCGTTGTCGAACACCAGCTCGACGCTGGCGCGGCCGCCCGGTTTGCGGTTCACCGAGCCGTTGAAGATCACGTCCTGCATCGACTCGCCGCGCAGTTCGGCGGCCTTGCTCTCGCCGAGCACCCAGCGCACGGCATCGATCACGTTCGACTTGCCGCAGCCGTTCGGACCGACCACGCCGACCAGGCTGCCCGGCACCTCGATGGGCGTCGGATCGACAAATGACTTGAATCCGGCCAGCTTGATCTGCCGAAGATGCACGATGAATCTTCCCGGGAAAGCGACGCCGCCCGCGGAGTGGTCGACGGGCGAGCCGATGCTGCTGCGATGGCTTCGTATAATACCGTCAACCTCCTTTCCTCCTCTGAGATCAGGGCGCGCCGATGGCCACCCGTCCCGCCGCTTCGCTGGAGAGCTTCGCCAACCCCAGCCCCGAGCGCGATTACCTGGTTCATATCGAGATCCCCGAGTTCACCTGCCTGTGTCCGCTGACCGGGCAGCCGGACTTCGCGACCCTGGTGCTCGACTACGTGCCCGACGCGCGCAACGTCGAGCTCAAGAGCCTGAAGCTGTACGCCTGGTCGTACCGCGACCAGGGCGCTTTCCACGAGGCGGTGACCAACAGGATCCTCGACGACCTGGTGCGCGCGTTGAAGCCGCGCTTCATCAGGCTCGCCGCCCGCTGGTACGTTCGCGGCGGCATCTTCACCACAGTGGTGGCCGAGCATCGCAAGCGCGGCTGGAAGGCGCCGCCGCAGGTCGAGCTGCCGCGCTTCGAGCCGTCGTCGAGCGTGCGCTGATGAACCCGGACCTGGCCAGGCTGCAGCCGTATCCGTTCGAGCGGCTGCGCCAGCTGCTCGCCGGCAACACCCCGCCGTCGTCGCTGTCGCCCATCAACCTGTCGATCGGCGAGCCGAAGCACGCCACGCCGCAGCTGATCTTCGAGGCGCTGACGGCCGCCCTGCCGACGCTGGCCAGCTACCCGCTGACGCTCGGCACCGAGGCGTTGCGCGAGTCGATCGCCGCCTGGCTGGCGCGCCGCTACGCGTTGCCGAAGGTCGACCCGGCGAGCCAGGTGATCCCGGTGGCCGGCTCGCGCGAAGCACTGTTTGCCTTCGCGCAGACGGTGGTCGACCGCACGCGCGCCGCGCGCGTGGTGATGCCCAATCCCTTCTACCAGATCTACGAGGGCGCCGCCCTGCTCGCCGGCGCCGAGCCGCTGTTCCTGCCCTGCACGCCGGAGAACGGCCTGCGGATGGACTTCGGCAGCGTCGACGCCGCGACATGGGCGCAGGTGCAGCTGGTCTACGTCTGCTCGCCGGGCAACCCGCATGGCCGCGTGATGCGGCTGGACGAGTGGCGCGAGCTGTTCGCGCTGGCCGACCGCCACGGCTTCGTCATCGCCAGCGACGAGTGCTATGCGGAGATCTATCTCGACGAGACCGCGCCGCCGCTCGGCGGGCTGCAGGCGGCAGTGTCGCTCGGGCGCCCCGGATTCGAGCGGCTGGTCGCCTTCGGCAGCTTGTCGAAACGCTCCAACGCGCCCGGCCTTCGCTCGGGCTTCGTCGCCGGCGACGCGGCGGTGCTGAAGAAGTTCCTCCTGTACCGCACCTACCACGGCACGGCGCTCGGCCCCGCGGTGCAGGCCGCCAGCGTGGCCGCCTGGCGCGACGAGGCGCACGTCGTCGAGAACCGGCGCAAGTACGCGGCGAAGTTCCGCCTCGCCACGCCGATCGTCCAGCAGGTGCTGCGCACCGAGATGCCGGAGGCCGCCTTCTACCTGTGGGCGCGCACGCCGATCGACGATGCCGAGTTCGCCCGCCGGCTGCATGCCCGGTGCAACGTCACCGTGCTGCCAGGCAGCTTCCTGTCACGCACCAGCGGCGGCCTGAACCCCGGCGCCGGGTTCGTGCGCATCGCCCTGGTCGCCGAGGAGGCCGAGGTCATCGAGGCCGCCCGGCGCATCGCCGAGTTCGGCCGTTCACTCTGAGGAGCCCCATGTCGAATCAGGACATCATCAACCATGCCTGGGACAACCGCGCCGACCTCGGTCCGGGCTCGACCGGCGCGGTGCGCACGGCCGTCGAGGAGACCCTGGCGGCGCTCGACGCGGGCCGGCTGCGCGTCGCCGAGAAGCGCGACGGACAGTGGGTCGTCCACCAGTGGGCCAAGAAGGCGGTGCTGCTGTCGTTCCGGCTGTCGGACAACCTGCCGATGGGTTTCGGCGGCGGCGAACCGTTCGCCTTCTACGACAAGGTGCCGACCAAGTTCGCCGGCTGGACGCAGGCGCAGTTCCGCGACGCCGGCGTGCGGGTGGTGCCGCCGGCGGTGGCCCGTCGCGGCGCATTCATCGCCCGCAACGTCGTGCTGATGCCCTCCTACGTCAACATCGGCGCCTATGTCGACGAAGGCACGATGGTCGACACCTGGGCGACCGTCGGCTCCTGCGCGCAGATCGGCAGGAACGTGCACCTGTCCGGCGGGGTGGGCATCGGCGGCGTGCTCGAGCCGCTGCAGGCCAACCCGACCATCATCGAGGACAACTGCTTCATCGGCGCCCGTTCCGAGGTGGTCGAAGGGGTGATCATCGAGGAGAACTCGGTGCTGTCGATGGGTGTGTACATCGGCCAGAGCACGCGGATCTACGATCGCGAGACCGGCGCGATCCTCTATGGCCGCGTTCCATCGGGCTCGGTGGTCGTGCCGGGCTCGCTGCCGTCGAAGGACGGCGGCTACAGCCTGTACTGCGCGGTGATCGTCAAGCGCGTCGACGCGCAGACGCGTGCCAAGACCGGCATCAACGAGCTGCTGCGCGAGGCCACCGACCGCGGCTGAGCGCCGCCGCTGGCAGTTCGGATTCATCCGTTCTACGGATTCGCGCGGCTTCTGTTCGGCGCGCCCGCTGCGTAAGCTACGCGGGTGAAGTCCGACGGACGCAGGAACCACCCATGGCACTCGACAAGCTGTTTCACCTGATGGCCGAGAAGAACGCCTCGGATCTGTTCATTTCGGTCGGCTCGCCGGTCACCATCAAGATCAACGGCGTCTGCGTTCCGGTCAACCAGGAGCGGCTTTCGCCGGAGCAGGTGATCGGCCTGCTGGCCGAGCGGCTGAGCGACGCCCACTTTCGCGAGCTCGAGGAAGACCGCGAACTGAACCTCGGCCTGCCGGTGTCGGGCATCGGCAGCTTCCGCCTCAGCGCCTTCCTGCAGCGCGGCTCTGCTTCCGCCGTCATCCGCTTCATTCCGCACGACATCCCGAAGCTCGACGACCTGACGCTGCCGGAGATGCTCAAGGAACTGGTGATGGAAAAGCGCGGCCTGATCCTGGTGGTCGGTGCCGCCGGCTCCGGCAAGTCGACCACCATCGCCTCGATGCTCGATCACCGCAACGAGCTGATGAGCGGCCACATCCTGACCTTCGAGGATCCGATCGAGTTCCTGTTCCGCAACAAGAAGTCGATCGTCAACCAGCGCGAGATCGGCCACGACGCCATCAGCCTGCAGGTAGCGATGAAGAACGCCATGCGGCAGGCGCCGGACGTGCTTTTCATCGGCGAGATCCGCGACCGCGACACCATGGGCGCCGCGCTTGCCTACTCGATGAGCGGCCACCTGGTGGTCGCCACGCTGCATGCCACCAACAGCGCGCATGCGCTGAACCGGGTGATCAGTTTCTACACGCCGGAGACGCGCCAGGCCCTGTTCCAGGACCTGGCCGCGTCGCTGAAGGCGATCGTCTCCCAGCGGCTGGTGCGCGCCAAACGCAGCGGTCGCACGCCGGCGGTGGAGATCCTGCTCAACGGCGGCCACATGGGCGACCTGATCGAGCGCGGCGACGTGCCGGCGATCAAGGAGGCAATGGAACGCAGCCTCGCCCCGGGCAGCCAGTCGTTCGAGCAGAGCCTGTACGTGCTGCTGCAGAAGGACCTGATCACCCGCGAGGATGCGCTCGGCGCCGCCGACTCGAAGAACAACCTGCTGTGGATGATCAACAACGCCGGCAAGCTGCCGGCGGCGCAGGCGCCGGCGAGCAAGCAGGCGCCCGAGCCGTCCTCGTTCGCCGAGTTCACGCTGAACATCTGACCGCCGGACAGCGGTTATCCTTCCTCCCCCCGAGGAGGAATGCGCGGCGGCGCCGCTCTCAGGCGGTTCGCGCGCCGCGCCGAGGAAAGCGTTCCCCGATGTCCGCAACACTGCAACTCGCGCAGCAGTTGATCGCCTGCCGTTCGGTGACGCCCGAGGACGGCGGCTGCCAGTCGCTGATCGCCGGCCGCCTCGGGCCGCTGGGCTTCGCTGCCGAAACCATCGCCCGCAACGGAACCACCAACCTGTGGCTGCGCCGCGGCAGCAAGCCGCCGACCGTCGTCTTCGCCGGTCACACCGACGTGGTCCCGCCCGGGCCGCGCGAGCAGTGGGCCTCCGACCCGTTCGAGCCGGCCATCCGCGACGACCAGCTGTTCGGCCGGGGTGCCGCCGACATGAAGAGCTCGATCGCCGCCTTCGCAGTCGCCGCCGAGCAGTTCGTCCGCGCCCATCCGGCGCACGCCGGCTCGATCGCCCTGCTGCTTACCTCCGACGAAGAGGGACCGGCCACCGACGGCACGGTGGCGGTCGTCGAGCGACTGACCGCTCGCGGCGAGCAGATCGACTACTGCATCGTCGGCGAGCCGACCTGCGTCGATCAGCTTGGCGACATGATCAAGAACGGCCGCCGGGGCTCGCTGTCCGGCCGCCTGGTCGTTCGCGGCGTCCAGGGACATGTCGCCTATCCGCACCTGGCGCGCAATCCCGTCCACCAGGCGGCGCCGGCGCTGGCGGACCTGGCCGCCGAGGTGTGGGACCAGGGCAACGTCCATTTTCCGCCGACCACCTTCCAGGTCTCCAATGTCCGCGCGGGCACCGGCGCGCTGAACGTGATCCCGGGCACCTGCGAGGTCGAGTTCAACCTGCGCTTCGCGCCGGTGTCGACCGCCGCCGGGCTGATGGAGCGGATCGAGCAGATGCTGCGGCGGCACGGGCTCGACTACGAGATCGCCTGGACCGTCGGTGCGCAGCCCTTCCTGACCGAGCCCGGACGGCTGAGCGAGGCGCTTTCGACGGCGATCGAACTGACCACCGGCCGGCGCCCGCAGCTGTCGACCACCGGCGGAACTTCCGACGGCCGCTTCATCGCGACGGTCTGCCCGCAGGTCGTCGAGTTCGGGCCGCCGAACGCGACCATCCACAAGGTCAACGAGTGCATCTGCCTCGCCGACCTCGACCCGCTGACGGACGTCTACCGGCGTACCCTCGAGCTCCTGCTGACGGAAACGGCACCATGATCACGCTCGATCAGCCCGCCGGCCGGTTCGTCCGGCCTGGCGACAGGAACTCAAGATGAGCATCGACGCCCAGGCCAACCTGCGCACGATCCGCGACGTGCTTCGCTATGCCGTCACGCGGATGAACGAAGCCGGCGTCTTCTTCGGGCACGGGCAGGCCGACTCGGTCGACGAAGCGCTGTTCCTGGTGCTGCGCTCGCTGCAGCTGCCGCTGGAGCGCGCCGACCTGTTCCTCGATGCGTTCCTCACCCACGCCGAGATCAACACCCTGCTGCAGGCGGTCGACCAGCGCGCGCGCAAGCGCGTGCCGGCCGCCTACATCCTGCGCGAAGCCTGGCTGCAGGGCTACAAGTTCTACGTCGACGAGCGGGTGATCGTTCCGCGCTCGTTCCTGGCCGAGCTGCTGAAGGACGGCCTCGCGCCATGGGTGCACAAGCCGGAGGCGGTAGCCGACCTGCTCGACATGTGCACCGGCTCCGGGTGCCTGGCGATCATCGCGGCGGACGTGTTCCCGCAGGCCCAGGTGGACGCGGCCGACATCTCGCCCGACGCGCTCGCGGTCGCCAGGCGCAACATCGCCGACTACCAGATGGACCGGCGGGTCAGCCCGGTGCAGTCTGACCTGTACGGCGAGCTGCCGAGCAAGCGCTACGACATCATCCTGTGCAACCCGCCTTACGTCACCGACGAGTCGATGGCAGCGCTGCCGCGCGAGTACCAGCACGAGCCGAAGCTGTCGCTCGCCGGCGGCGCCGACGGAATGTCGATCGTCCGCCGCCTGGTGCGCGGCGCACGCGGCTACCTGAAGCGCGGCGGTCTGCTGTTCGTCGAGGTCGGCGGCGGCCGGGCGGCGGTCGAGCAGGCGTTGAAGGATGTGCCGCTCACCTGGCTGACGACCAGCGACGGCGACGACACCGTGTTCTTGGCGAAGCAGGAAGAGCTGCCCTAGCCACTGCCCGCCGACCGCTGGCCGAAAGCGCTCGCTGCAGCTGCGCCGGCGGGCGGGCCGGCCGAGGTCAGCCACCCGACGTTTAACATCCGCGCATGCTGCGCCTGATTGACCTGGCGGCCGCGCGCGGCGTCCGCACCCTTTACCGGAACGTCTCACTCACCGCGTCACCCGGCGAACGAATCGGCCTGACCGGCGCCAACGGGTCCGGCAAGTCGACCCTGTTCGCCCTGCTGCTGGGCGAACTGGCGGCGGAGGCCGGCCGCGTCGATGCGCCGCCGCCGTCGCGCATCGCCCACGTTGCGCAGGACATCGAGGCGAGCGACGAGGCGGCAGTCGACTACGTGCTGGGCGGCCATTCGCCGCTGGTCGCCGCCCGCGCCGAACTGGCGGCGGCGGAGGCCGACGACGACGAGCTGCGCCTGTCGCACGCGCACGCGCAGCTGGCGGAGCTCAACGAAGGGGCGATCGCCGCGCAGGCTGCCAGCGTGCTGGCCGGTCTGGGCTTTGCGCAGTCCGACCTGGCGCGGCCGGTGGCCGAGTTCTCCGGCGGCTGGCGCAACCGGCTGGCGCTGGCTCGCGCGCTGATGCGTCCGGCCGACCTGCTGCTGCTCGACGAGCCGACCAACCACCTCGACCTCGATTCGGTGATCTGGCTGGAGGCCTGGCTGAAGCGCCAGCCGGCCACGGTGCTGCTGATCTCGCACGACCGCGAGTTCCTCGACCGCTGCGCCACCGTCACCTGGCACATCGCCGACGGCACGATCCGCCGCTTCGCCGGCAACTACAGCGCCTTCGAGCTGGCGTGGGCCGAGCAACAGCGGCAGCAGGACGCCGCCGCAAGGACCTACGCCCGCACGGCAGCGCACCTGCAGAGCTTCGTCGACCGCTTCCGCGCCAAGGCCACCAAGGCAAGGCAGGCGCAGAGCCGCGTCAAGATGCTCGAGCGCCTGCTGGCAGTCGAACCGGCGCGGGCCAGCCGCGAGTGGCGTTTCGAGTTTCCGCAGCCGCACCGACTGCCCGAGCGTCTGCTCGACGCCGAGGACCTCCGCCTGGCCTACGGGCCGCGCACGATCCTCGGGCAGGTGAAGTTCCTGATCCGCTCGGGCGACCGGATCGGCATCCTCGGCGTCAACGGCGCCGGCAAGTCGACCCTGGTCAAGAGCATCGCCGGCGAGCTGGCGCCGGCCGCCGGCGAACTGCGGCGGGGCAGCGGCCTGGCGATCGGCTACTTCGCCCAGCACCAGCTCGACCAGCTGCGTCCGGACGAGTCGCCGCTGCAGCACCTGCGACGGATTGCCCTCGAGGTCGACCCGCAGACGCGCGAGCAGGAGCTGCGCAATTTTCTCGGCCAGTTCCGCTTCGGCGCAGAGCTGGCGTCGAGCCCGGTCGGCCCGATGTCCGGAGGCGAGAAAGCGCGCTGCGCACTCGCCCTGCTCGCCTGGAGCCGGCCGAACCTGCTGCTGCTCGACGAACCGACCAACCATCTGGACATGGCCACCCGCGAGGCGCTGACGATGGCGCTCTCGTCGTTCGGCGGCGCCCTGCTGCTGGTATCGCACGACCGTCACCTGCTGCGCGCCACCACCGACCAGCTCTGGCTGGTGCACGACGGGCGCGTCGCACCGTTCGAAGGCGATCTGGATGAGTACACGGCGCTGGTGCTGGCGAGCAGGAGAGTCGCCCGCGAGGCGGAGGGGCGGCCCGCGGCCGAGGCGGCCGGCCGCCGCGACGAGCGAAGGGAAGCGGCACGCGAGCGCCAGCGGCGGGCCGATGCACGACGGCCGGTGCAGCGGAAGATCGACCGGCTGGAAGCCGAGATCGCCGGATTGACGGCCGAACTGCGCGAACTCGACGCGCGGCTGGCAGCGCCCGACTTCTATCACGGCGCCGGCGACGCGGTCGCCCAGGCGCTGCGTTCGCGCGGTGCCCTGGCGACCCGCCTTGAGCAACTGGAGACACGCTGGCTCAGCCTGCACAGCGAACTGGAGGCCATCCCGTGAGCCAACCCCTCGCCGGTTTACGCATCCTGGACCTGACGAGGCTGCTTCCCGGGCCGGCGCTCAGCATGCACCTGGCAGACCTTGGTGCCGACGTCATCAAGGTCGAGGACACCGGCGAAGGCGACTACATGCGCCGCTTCCCGCCGCTGGCGCGCAATGCCGAGGGCACCGAAGTCAATGCGGCGTTCGAGAACATCAACCGCGGCAAGCGCTCGATCTGCCTCGATCTGAAGCAGCCGCAGGGCCGCGACCTGTTGCTGCGCCTGGTCGACACCGCCGACGCGCTGATCGAAGGCTTCCGCCCCGGCGTGATGGACCGTCTCGGCCTCGGCTGGGAGGCATTGAGTCGGCGCAACGCAAGGCTGGTGTTCTGCTCGCTGACCGGCTACGGACAGACGGGCCCGCTGGCGCCGAAGGCCGGCCACGACCTGAACTACTGCGCGATGACCGGGGTGCTCGACCAGATCCGTGCCGACGGCGTGCCGGCGGTGCCGAACCTGCAGATCGGCGACCTGCTCGGCGGCACCCTGACCGCGCTCGCGGCGCTGCTTGCCGCCCTGCTCGGCGCGCAGCGCAGCGGCCGCGGCAGTCGTGTCGATGCGGCCATGACCGACGGTCTGCTCGTGCACCACATCTTTCCGCACGGCGATCTGGACGCCGGCCAGGTGCCCACCGCCGGCAGGACACTGCTCACCGGCGGCACGCCGTGTTACCGGATCTACCGGACTGCCGACGACCGGCACCTGGCAGTCGGCGCGCTCGAACTGAAGTTCTGGCAGGCGTTCTGCGACGCCGCCGGTCTGGCCGATCTGCGCGACAAGCACTGGGCGCTCGGCCTGGCGCCCGGCAGCGCGGCCTCCGACGAGGTGACGCAGCGCGTCGCGGCGAGGATCCGGCAGAAATCCCGGACCGACTGGGAGTCGCTGTTTGCCGATGTCGACGCCTGTGTCACGCCGGTGCTGACGCCTGCGGAGGCGCTGGCCCACCCGCACCACCGCGCGCGCGAACTGGTCCATCGGCGCGGCGGCGTCACGGCGGTCGGCCCGCTGGCGGCGATCGACCGGCTCGCGATCGCCGAGGCGCCGTCGCCACGGGCCGGCGAGCACACGCGGGAACTGCTGTCCGAACTCGGCCTCGACGAAAGCGCCATCGCGGCAGCGCTCGCCGTGCGCGCGGCGGCCGGGGTCGACAGATGACCGAGCGCCGCCGGCTGCTGCTGATGCGCCACGGCGCGGTCGATTACTTCGATGCGCAGGGCCGCCCATACCCGCCCGACGACGTGCCCCTCACGTCGCAGGGAATCGCGCAGGCTCGCGCCGTCGGTGCGGCGCTCGCCGCCGACGGCATCCGGATCGACCGCGCGCTGACCAGCGGACTGGCGAGAACCCGCGAGACGGCACAGCAGGTGATCGAGGCGGCGCGGCTGGCGCTGTCGATCGAGCACTGGTCGGATCTGCAGGAGATCCGCGGCGGCAGGCTGTCGGCGATTCGCGACGACGATCTGCGCGACGCCTTCATCGCCGCCTTCGAAGGGCCGGTGCCGCCTGAGACCCGTTTCCTGGGCGGCGAGACGATCGGCGAGCTGACCGACCGCGTGCTGCCCGCCCTGCAGCGGCTGCTCGCCGACAGTGGCTGGGACACCGCGCTGCTGGTTGCGCACGGCGGCGTGAACCGCGCCGTCCTGTCCTGGTTCCTCACCGGCCGGCACCAGTTCCTGGGCGGGCTGGCGCAGGACGCCGGTTGCCTGAACGTGATCGACGTCGGCGCCACGCCGGCCACCAGCGTCGTTCGGGTGGTCAACTTCTGCCCGCTGGACACGTTGCGTACCGAAACCCGCCTGTCGACGATGGAAGAGCTGCTGCACAAGTACCTGAAGCTGCGCGCCCGCAGCGAGGCCTGACGGCATTGCGACGACGATGAGCCAACTGCAGGAAGTCACCGAGCGCCACCGCTTCGACGCCGATCGCCTTGCCGACTACCTGGCCGGACAGCTGCCCGGCTTCGTCGGACCGCTGACGGTCAGGCAGTTCCAGGGTGGGCAATCGAATCCGACCTATCTGCTGTCGACGCCGGGCAGGCGCTACGTGATGCGCAGCAAGCCCGGGCCGGCGGCCAGGCTGCTTGCCTCGGCGCACGCCATCGAACGCGAGTTCCGCGTGATGCGCGCGCTGGCCTCGCAGGACGTCCCGGTGCCCGACGTGCTCCTGCTGTGCGAGGACGAATCGGTGATCGGCCGCGCCTTCTTCGTGATGGAGCACATCGACGGGCGCATCCTGTGGGATCCGTCGCTGCCCGGGCTGGCGCCGGCCGAGCGCGCCGCCGTCTACGACGAGATGAACCGCGTCATCGCCGCGCTGCACGCGGTCGACGTGGAGGCAGCCGGCCTGGCCGATTACGGCAAGGCCGGCAACTATTTCGCCCGTCAGATCGGCCGCTGGAGCAAGCAGTACCGCGCCTCCGAGACCGCGCCGATCGACGCCATGGACCGACTGATCGAGTGGCTGCCGGCGAACGTGCCGGCGGGTGACGAGACCACCGTGGTGCACGGCGACTTTCGTCTTGACAACCTGATCTTCGATCCGGCGCAGGCGCGCGTGCTGGCCGTCATCGACTGGGAACTGTCGACGCTCGGCCATCCGCTGGCGGACTTTTCGTACCTGTGCATGAGCTGGCACATCCCGCCGGGCGCCTTTCGCGGCATCGCCGGCCTCGACCACGCGGCGCTGGGCATCCCCTCGGAGGCCGGGTTCATCGATCGCTACTGCCGGCGGACCGGCCGCGTCGGGATCGAGCACTGGGATTTCTACCTCGCCTACAACCTGTTCCGTATCGCGGCAATCCTGCAGGGCGTCTACAAGCGCGCGCTCGACGGCATGGCAAGCGCCGACAACGCCGCGGCCGCAGGCGGCAATGCGCGGACCCTGGCGGAGATCGGCTGGCGCTACGCGCGCAGGTCCGCCGCCTGAACGTGCTCGAAGGTCGTCTTCCCTCGCCGGAAGCGTCGGCCTCGGTCGCGTCTCCGGTCCTGGATCTCGGCCGACAGTTGTTTTTTTGCGACAGCCCTGATGAGCATCCGCCGGTCGGGATCGGCTGGCCGCCTGCTGCGCGGGCGGCCAGCCGCCGCCGCGAGAGCGCGCCCTCCAGCAGAAATCTGCCGCGGCGCGTCATCCAAATGCAAAAATACGCGTTGATGCCTACGCAGTATTAGTTAGCTCGAGCACAACACCACCGGCCGGCCCGACACGTGGACCGCCGAAGCGGGAGAACAAGTTGAACAGCAAGCGGATTCTCGTGACCGGCGGCGCCGGTTTCCTCGGCTCGCACCTGTGCGAGCGCCTGCTGAAGCAGGGGCACGACGTCATATGCGTCGACAACTTCTTCACCGGTACCAAGGCCAACATCGCCCATCTGATGGACGATCGACGCTTCGAGGTGATGCGCCACGACGTCACCGAACCGCTGTACCTGTACGTCGACCAGATCTACAACCTCGCCTGCCCTGCCTCGCCGGTGCACTACCAGGCCGACCCGATCCACACGATGAAGACCAGCGTGCTGGGCGCGATCAACATGCTCGGCCTGGCGCGGCGCACCGGCGCGACGTGCTTCCTCGCCTCGACCAGCGAGGTCTACGGCGATCCGCTCGAGCACCCACAGAAGGAAAGCTACTGGGGTCACGTCAACCCCAACGGCGTGCGCTCCTGCTACGACGAAGGCAAACGCAGCGCCGAGGCGCTGTACTTCGACTACAACCGCCGGCACCGGATGCCGATCAAGGTGGTGCGCATCTTCAACACCTACGGCCCGCGGATGCATCCCGAGGACGGCCGGGTGGTGTCGAACTTCATCGTGCAGGCACTGCGCGGCGAGCCGATCACCATCTACGGCGACGGGATGCAGACGCGTTCGTTCTGCTACGTCGACGACATGGTCGAGGGATTCATGCGCATGATGCGATCCGACGACGATTTCCTCGGTCCGGTGAACCTCGGCAATCCGGAGGAGTTCACCATGATCGAACTCGCCGAAATCGTCCTGCGCGTGACCGGCTCCCGGTCGAAGCTGCTGCGCAGGCCGCTGCCGCTCGATGACCCGAAGCGCCGCAAGCCGGACATTTCGCTCGCCCGCTCGGCACTCGGCTGGGAACCGAAGGTCCGGCTCGAAAGGGGCATCGAGGCGACGGTCGCCCATTTCGACGAACTGCTCAGCTTCGACCGCGCGGTCGCCGAGGGCGAAGCCGCGGTGCGACGCCAGTCGCCGCCGCGCCTGCAGGTGGTCTGACGGGCTCATGCGCAGCGGCGTGCGCAGCGTTCTCGTCACCGGAGGCGCAGGCTACATCGGCAGCCACACCTGCAAGGCGCTGGCGGCCGCCGGCTATTCGCCGGTTGCCCTCGACAGCCTGGTCCAGGGGCACCGCTGGGCGGTCCGCTGGGGCCCCTTCGAGAGAGCCGACCTCGCCGATCGGCAGGCCGTCGAGCAGATCCTGCGCCGTCACGACATCGGCGCCGTGATCCACTTCGCCGCCTATGCGTACGTCGGCGAGTCGATGACCGACCCGGGCAAGTACTTCCGCAACAACGTCGCCGGCACGCTGAACCTGCTCGAGGCGATGCGCGCCACCGGCGTCGGGCGGATCGTCTTCTCCTCGACCTGCGCCACCTACGGCGTGCCGGAGGCGGTGCCGATCGGCGAAGACCACCCGCAGCGGCCGATCAATCCCTATGGCGAGTCGAAGCTCTTCATCGAGCGCACCTTGCACTGGAATGCGGTGGCGCACGGTCTGCACTGGATGGCGCTGCGCTACTTCAACGCCGCCGGTGCCGATCCGGACGGCGAGATCGGCGAGGACCACGACCCGGAGACGCACCTGATCCCGCTGGCGATCGAGGCGGCGCTCGACCGGCGGCGGGAACTGCAGGTGATGGGTACCGACTACCCGACGCCCGACGGCACGGCCATCCGCGACTACGTGCACGTCACCGACCTCGCCGACGCCCACGTGCGCGCGCTGCGTCACCTGCAGGCGAACGGCGACAGCGGCGCGCTGAACCTGGGCACCGGCCGCGGCCACTCGGTGCGGGAAGTCATTGCCATGGTCGAGCGGGTCACCGGCCGCAGGATCGACGCGCGCGACGTCGCGCGACGCGCCGGGGATCCGCCGGCGCTGGTGGCGGCGCCCGGTCGGGCGCGCGAGCTGCTGGGCTGGGAGCCTCGTTGGTCCAGCCTCGAGACCATCGTGCAGACCGCGTGCCGCTGGCACCTCGCGCGCAGGTCGGAGACCACGGCGCGCGCCGCGGCCTGAGGATCCGTCGGTGAGCGCCGTCCTGGCCGAAGTCACGCCGGCCGCCGCCCGAACACTGGTCAGCGTGCCGACGGCCGAACCTGGTTTCGACGCGCGGCCGCGCGTCGGCGGCAAGTTCCTGTTCGCCGGCAGCCAGAAGCTGTGGGTGCGCGGCGTGACCTACGGTACCTTCCGGCCGCAGGCCAACGGCGAGGACTACCCGGACGACGAGCAACTCGAGCAGGACTTCGCGGCGATGCGCGCCAACGCCATCAACGCCGTGCGCTGCTACACCGTGCCGCCGCGCCGGCTGCTCGACGTGGCCCGGCGCAACGGTCTGCGCGTGATGGTCGGCCTGCCGTGGGAGCAGCACGTCGCCTTCCTCGACGATCCTGGCCGCGCCGACGACATCGAGCGCCGCGTGCGCCAAGGCGTCCGCGCCTGCGCCGGCCATCCGGCGGTGCTGTGCTACGCGATCGGCAACGAGATCCCCGCGTCGATCGTCCGCTGGCACGGGCGCCGGCGCGTCGAGCGCTTCCTCGAGCGGCTGTATCTCGCCGCGAAGGCCGAGGATCCGCAGGCGCTGGTCACCTACGTGAACTTCCCGACCACCGAGTACCTGCAGCTGCCTTTCCTCAACCTGGTCTGCTTCAACGTCTACCTGGAGACGCGCGACCGCCTGGAGGCCTACCTGGCGCGATTGCAGAACCTGGCCGGCGAGAAGCCGCTGCTGATGGCCGAGATCGGCCTGGACAGCCTGCGCAACGGCCTTGGCAGGCAGGCCGAAAGCCTCGAGTGGCAGGTGCGCACGGCGTTCGCCGCCGGCTGCGCCGGCGCCTTCGCCTTCGCCTGGACAGACGAGTGGCACCGTGGCGGCCACGACATCGACGACTGGGACTTCGGCCTGGTGACGCGCGACCGCAAGCCCAAGCCGGCACTGTCGGCGCTGCGTCGCGCCTTCGGCGAGGTTCCCTTCCCCGCCGGCACGCGCTGGCCGCGGATCTCGGTGGTGGTGTGCAGCTACAACGGTTCGCGGACGATCCGCGACACCATGGAGGGACTGAAGCGCCTCGAATACCCGAACTTCGAGGTGATCGTCGTCAGCGACGGCTCGACCGATGCCACGCCGAAGATCGTCGCCGAGTACGAAGACGTGCGGCTGATCAGCACCGAGAACCGCGGCCTTTCGGCGGCGCGCAACACCGGCTGGCAGGAGGCGGCCGGCGAGATCGTCGCCTACATCGACGACGACGCCTACCCGGATCCGCACTGGCTGCACTACATCGCGTACCGCTTCATGACCGGCGACTGGGTCGGCGTCGGCGGGCCGAACATCGCCCCGCCGGGCGACGGCCCGATCGCCGACTGCGTGGCCAACGCGCCGGGCGGCCCGGTCCACGTGCTGGTCTCGGACATCGAGGCCGAGCATGTGCCCGGCTGCAACATGGCATTCCGCCGCGAGGCACTCGCGGCCATCGGCGGCTTCGACGTGCGTTACCGCGCCGCCGGCGACGACGTCGACCTGTGCTGGCGGCTGCAGCAGCGCGGCGGCAGGATCGGCTTTCACGCCGGCGCGATGGACTGGCACCACCGCCGCAATTCGCTCGCGATGTACTGGAACCAGCAGAAGGGCTACGGCAAGGCCGAGGCGCTGCTGGAGGAGAAGTGGCCGGAGCGCTACAACGCGTTGGGCCACCTCGCCTGGGGCGGCCAGCTGTACGGCCGCGGCTTCACGCTGCCGCTGCCGGCCGGACGCGCGAGCGTCTACGGCGGCGTCTGGGGCTCGGCCGCCTACCAGTCGCTGTACGCGCCGGCACCCCTGACGCTGCTGGCGCTGCCGCTGATGCCGGAGTGGTGGTACGTGGTCGGCGCGTTGACCGTGCTCGCCGTGCTCGGCTTGTCCTGGCCGCCGCTGTTCGCCTTCGCGCCGCTGGCGCTGCTGGCCCTGGCGGCACCGCTTACCCAGGCTGCCATGGCCGCCGCACGGGCAAGCTTCCCCCTTGCCGCGCGCAGCGCCGGCGAGCGCTGGCAGCGCCATGCGCTGGTCTTCTTCATGCACCTGCAGCAGCCGATCGCCCGGCTGATCGGCCGGCGGCGGCACGGCCTGACCCCGTGGCGGCGCCGCGGCAACTTCGCGGCCGCCGGCCCGGCGCCGACGCAGGTGTGGAGCGAGGCGTGGCGCGCCGCCGAGGCGTGGGTCGAGTCCTTCGAGTCGGCATTGCGCACGGTCGGCGTGGTCGTTCGGCGTGGCGGTGCCACCGATCCGTGGGACCTCGAGATTCGCGGCGGCCTGCAAGGCTCCCTGCGCGCACGGCTTGCTGTCGAGGAGCACGGCGCCGGCAGGCAGCTCGTTCGGCTGCATGCCGAGGCGCACACCGCGCTGCCGGTGAGGATCGCAACCTGGGGCTCGGCAGGACTGGCGCTGGCCGCCGCTTCGTCGGGCAGCTGGATGGCCGCCGCAACGCTGGCAGCGCTCGCGGCATCCCTCGCCTGGGGCTCGAAGCGCGATCAGACGCATGCGCGCGGCGCTTGGTCGGCGGCATGCCGACACGTCGCTGCCGAAGGCGCTCCGTCGAGCGGCCAAGCCACTGCCGCACCCAGGGCGGCGACAGAGCACAGGGCGTGACCACCGATCCGACACGACGGGTTCTGCCCCGGCTGGTCGACCATCTGCGGCCTTACTGGCCGGTGCTCGGCCTGATCGTCCTGGTCGACCTGCTTGCGGTGCCGCTGGCGCTGCTGGCGCCGCTGCCGCTGAAGATCGCCGTCGACAATGCGATCAGCGGCCAGCCGCTGCCGGCCTGGGCCGACGGCTGGCTGCCCGAGGGTGGCATCGGCGTCGCGCTCGGGTTGGCCGTCCTGCTCGTCGTCGGTGTCGCGCTGGCCAGCCAGCTGCAGCGCAACGGCGCGTGGCTGCTGCAGTCGTGGGCCGGCGAGCGGATCGTGCTCGCGTTCCGCGCCGAACTCTTCCGGCGAGTGCAGCGCCTGTCGATGACCTACCACGACCGACGGGGCATCGCCGATTCGCTCTACCGCATCCAGTACGACGCTTCGGCGATCCAGTGGATCGCCGTGTACGGGATCGCGCCGCTGCTGACGGCCGCCGGCACGCTGATCGGCATCACTGCGGTGATGCTGTCGATGGACGCCGCACTTGCCGTGGTGGCGCTGACGGTGATGCCCATCCTCGCGTTGCTGACGCGGCTGTTCAGCGGCAAGGTGCGCGCTCGCTGGCACCGGCAGAAGGAACTGGAGAGTTCCGTCGCCACGGTGCTGCAGGAAGTGCTTTCCGGCCTGCGCGTGGTCAAGGCCTTCGGCCAGGAACAGCGCGAGGAGCAACGCTTCCTAGAGCGGGCTGGCCACGAGGTGCGGGCTAGCCTCTCGGTCGTGCGGGCGCAGGTCGTTTTCTACACCCTGACCGCGATGGTGCTCGCCATCGGCACCGCGGCGGCCCTGTGGATCGGCGTCAGGAACGTGCAGGCCGGTGCATTGACCCTTGGCCAGTTGACGATGGTGATGGCGTATCTCGCGCAGCTGTACGCGCCGCTGGAAGTGCTCACCGGGAAGGTCACCGAGTTGCAGGGATCGCTCGCCAGCGCCGAGCGCGCCTTCGCGCTGCTCGATGAAGTGGTCGACGTCGAGGACCGCCCGAACGCACGGCCGCTCGCTCGCGCGCACGGCGACATCGAACTGCGCGACGTGCACTTCGCCTACGTGGCCGAGGCGCCGGTTCTGCGCAGTGCTTCGGTCCACGTCCCCGCCGGCACGCGCGTGGGCATCGTCGGCCGCACGGGCGCCGGCAAGACCACGCTAGTGAACCTGCTGACCCGCTTCCACGACCCGCTCGATGGTGCCCTGCTGCTCGACGGCGTCGACATGCGCGACTGGAGGCTCGACGACCTGCGCCGCCAGTTCGCCATCGTGCTGCAGGAGCCAGTGCTCTTCTCGACGACCATCGCCGAGAACATCGCCTATGGACGGCCAGCGGCCAGCGCCGCCGAGATCGCCGCCGCCGCCCGTGCCGCCAACGCGAACGAGTTCATCGAGGCCCTGCCGGACGGCTACGACACGCAGGTCGGCGAGCGCGGCATGATGCTTTCCGGCGGCCAGCGCCAGCGCATCGCGCTGGCGCGCGCGTTCCTCAAGGACGCACCGATCCTGATCCTCGACGAGCCGACCAGCTCGGTCGACCTGAAGACCGAGGCGGTCATCATCGAGGCGATGGAGCGGCTGATGGCCGGCCGGACGACCTTCATCGTCGCGCACCGGCTCGAGACGCTGCGGCACTGCGATGTCGTCTATGCGGTGCAGGATGGCCGCCTGGTGCCAACGACCATCGAGAGCTCCTCTGCGCTTCTCGCCAACCGGGGGCTGGCGCACGACCTCGGCCGGGAGGCCGGAAAGCCGCTCGTTCAGGCGGTCTGAGCGGACACCCGGGAGCCTCCTGCCCCATGAGCAGACTGCGCATCGCCGTCCTCGGCACGATGGGTGCGGATCCTTTCGCCGGCATGGCGTGGATGCACATGCAGATCGCAGCCGGCTTCGCGCGCTGCGGCCACGATGTGCTGTACGTCGAGACCACCTCGGCCTGGCCCTATGACGCATCGCAGTGGCGGCGCGTCGACGATGCCACCTACACGCTGGCCTACCTGGGCCGGGTCACCGAGCGCTTCGGCCTCGGCGAAAGGTGGGCCTACCGCCGAAGCTGGGGCGACGGCGCCTGGCTCGGGCCGCGCGCCACGGTCGCCCTGCAATGGCTGGCGGATGCCGACCTGGTGTTCAATGTCGCCGGAGCGACAGCCGTCGAACGCGACGGTTTCGCCTGCCGGCGGATGGTATTGCTCGGCACCGACCCGGTCGCCGTCGAACTGAAGTACGCCTCGGCCGATCCGCGCACCGTGGCGCACGTCGAGGCGCATCACGACGTCGTCACCTACGGCGAGAACATCGGCACGCCACGCTCGCCGCTGCCACCGCTGCCCCGACTGCGCGCGCGCATGCGCCAGCCGGTACTGATGGACCTGTGGGATGCCGGCCCACCGACGCGCGACGTCTTCACGACCGTCGGCAACTGGCGGCAGGACGGCAACGATGTTGCCTGGCGGGGCCAACCGCTTCGCTGGAGCAAGCATCACGAGTTTCTGAAAGTCATCGACGTGCCGCGTCGTGCCGGACGGGAGGTCGAACTGGCGACCAATCTCGGCAAGCCCGACGAGGCGAAGGCGGCGACCGACGCCTCGCACGCGCAGGATCCACACCAGATCCGCACCGCGGAGAGCCTCGACCGCGAGCACTGGCGGCTGCTGCGGGAAGGCGGCTGGCGGCTCGCCGATGGTCCGGCACTGTCGATCGATCCCTGGCCCTACCGCGACTACATCTGCGCCTCGCGCGGCGAGTTCACCGTCGCGCGCGAGTTCAACGTGGCTCCGCGCAGCGGCTGGTTCAGCGAGCGCAGCGCCTGCTACCTGGCGGCCGGCCGGCCGGTGGTGACGCAGGACACCGGCTTTTCCGACGTGCTGCCCACAGGCGAGGGCCTGTTCGCCTTCGACACTGCAGAGCAGGCAATCGAGGCCATCCACGCCATCGACGGCGACTACGAGCGACACGCCAAGGCCGCCAGGCAGATCGCGCGCGACTGGTTCCGAGCCGAGGTCGTGCTGCCCAGGCTGCTGGCCGACCTGGGCGCCTGAAGGCCGGCGAAAGCGCGTCCCTCCATGAAGCTGCTGATCGTCAACGCCGACGACTTCGGCCTGAGCACCGGCGTCAACGCGGGCATCGTCCGGGCCCACGAGCAGGGAATCGTCACCAGCGCCAGCCTGATGGTCCGCCAACCTGCCGCCGAGCAGGCGGCAGCGCTCGCCAAGAGGCTTCCACGACTCGGCGTCGGGCTGCACATCGATTTGTGGGAATCGGCGTTCCGCGACGGCGAATGGGTGCGGCTGTATTCCCGGACCGACGACGAGCCCGCGGCCATCGAGAGCGAAGTGCGGGCGCAGATGGCGCGCTTTCGCGACCTGATGGGCCGGCAGCCCGACCACATCGACACCCACCAGCATGTGCACCGGCGCGAACCGGCAGCGACCGTGGTGGCACGCGCCGCGCGCGAACTCGGCGTGCCGCTGCGCGGCGATGGTACCGCCCGCTACGTCGGCGGCTTCTATGGCCAGGACGACACTGGCGGCCCCTATGCAGAGGGAATCAGCGTCCAGCGCCTGATCGAACTGCTCGATGCGCTCGAGCCCGGGCTCACCGAGTTCGGCTGCCATCCGGGCCATGTCGATGCAAGCGAAGCCCTGGGTGGCACGTCCTACCGAACGGAGCGCAACGTCGAATGCGGCAGTCTGTGCGATCCGCGTGTGCTCGCCCGCGCGGCGCGCGGTGACATCGTGCTCAC
Source organism: Burkholderiales bacterium (assembly GCA_016716275.1). GTDB lineage: Bacteria > Pseudomonadota > Gammaproteobacteria > Burkholderiales > Burkholderiaceae_F > JADJWR01. The sequence continues at coordinate 955,856 of JADJWR010000003.1, forward strand.
GACCTACGCGGACGTGCGCCGCTGACCTGTCGCCGGTCGTGGACATCTCCCGCCGCTTGCGCATCGTCGTGCTCGGTTACGTCGTGCGCGGACCGCTGGCCGGACCGACCTGGCACCACCTGCAGTACGTGCTCGGTCTGCGCGACCTCGGCCACGACGTCTGGTACCTGGAAGACAGCATGGACTACCCGTTCTGCTACGACCCGTCGCGGGGGGTGACTGACGTCGACGCCCGCTACGGCCTCGCGTACGTGGCACGCGTGTTCAACCGCGCCGGCGTCGGCGACCGCTGGGCCTACTTCGATGCCCACGACAGCGGCGGTCGCTGGCACGGAACGGCGGCCGACCGGATACGGGATATCTGCGCGAGCGCCGACTTGATGATCAACGTATCGGGCATCAACCCGATGCGGCCGTGGCTCGAGCGGATTGCCCGCCGTGTGCTGGTCGACACCGACCCCGTCTTCACCCAGGTCGACATCCTGCAGGACCCGGTGCAGAGACGCTTCGCCGAGTCGCACAACGTCTTTTTCACCTTCGCCGAGTCGTTCGGCCAGCCGGGTTGCAAGGTGCCGGACGACGGCCTGCCCTGGCAACCGACCCGCCAGCCGGTCGCACTCGGCGCCTGGCAGCCCGCGCCCCCGCGCCGCGACGGTTCCTACACCACGGTGATGCTCTGGGACAGCTACGATCGCCGCCAGTGGGACGGCCGCACCTGGGGCATGAAGTCGGAGGAGATGGAACACTATCTGGCGATGCCGGCGCGCTGCGGCCGCCGCTTCGAACTGGCCGTCGGCGGCGGCACTGCGCCGAACGACAGGCTCGAGCAACTCGGCTGGCGGCTGCACGATCCGCTCTCCATCACCTGCGACCCGTGGGTCTACCAGGATTTCATGCGCGCCTCGAAGGCCGAGTTCAGCGTTGCCAAGCACGGCTACGTGGCAAGCCGCAGCGGTTGGTTCAGCGAGCGAAGCGCCGGTTACCTGGCGGTCGGCCGCCCGGTGGTCGTGCAGGAGACCGGTTTCAGCCGCCACCTGCCGACCGGCGATGGACTGCTCGCCTTCGGCAATCTCGACGAGGCGGTCGCCGGGATCGCCGAAGTCGAGCACCGCTACGAACACCACTGCCGCGCCGCTCGCGAACTGGTCGAGGCGCACTTCGATGCGCACAGCGTGCTAAGCCGGATGCTCGACGCTTCGTCGGCGATCCGGCCTGCGGCACGGATCGGTGCGCCGGCGCCATGACCGACCACGAAAAGGCCGATGCACAGGCCCGCGACTTCTTCGATGGCCTGTGGCGCAAGGGCGACCCGTGGGATCTCGAGGCTCACCCCTTCGAACTGGCCAAGTACGAGGCACAACTCGCCTTACTCGACGCCGACCGCGGCCCGGACAGGCGATACGGGCCTGCGCTGGAGATCGGCTGCGGCGCCGGGGCATTCACGCGGAGACTGGCATCGCGCTGCGAGTCGGTCGTGGGCCTCGACGTCGCCGAGCCGGCAATTGCGCTGGCCAAGGTGCGCACGTCGTCGCCGAACGTCGAGTACCTGCGCGAGAACGTCATGCAATGGCGGGAAGGCCTCGCCGGCCCGTGGGATCTGGTGGTGTGCGCGGAGACGATCTGCTACCTGGGCTGGCTGTATCCATTCTTCGATGTCGCCTGGCTGGCGCATTGCATCCACGAAGGCACGCGGCCCGGCGGTCGGCTGCTGCTCGCCAACACCTGCGGTGGCGTCGAGGACTACCTGCTCCTGCCGTGGCTCATCCGCACCTACCACGACCTGTTCCGCAATGTCGGCTTCGTCGTGCTGCACGATACGGTGTTTCGCGGCGAGAAGAACGGTGCCGAGATCGAAGCCATGATCACCCTGTTCGAGCGGTCGGCGTGAGACGACGCCTGCGAGCCTTGCGGTCTGCCGGGCAAGACATCGATACGGTCGCCGGGGCGGACGTGACCTCCGTCGCCGAGGAACAGTCGCCGCAGCGCCGCGGCACTGCCTTCGAGTTTTCCCGACGATGAGCCGGGACATCTGCCTGCTGGCCGACACGCTGGGCTTCATGCAGGGCGGCGGCCACTTCTGGGTCTACCTGAACTGGGCCCTCGGACTGCGCGCCAATGGCGTTCGCGTGCACTGGCTCGAACCGATCCCGGACGGACTCGAGCGGACGGAACTGCACAGGCGCGTGGAAGCCCTTCGCCGGCGGCTGCATCCGTACGGCTTCGACGAGTCCGTCGCCGTCGTTGCCTGGACGCAGGACAGTCCGGACTTTTCGCCGCCGCCGCGGTGCGCAGCCTTCGCCGACGTGGCATCCGCCTCGGACCTGCTGATCAACTTCACCTATGCAATGCCAGCGTCGGTACTCGAGCGGTTTCGGCGCACCGTGCTGATCGACATCGATCCCGGCCTAACGCAACTGTGGCTGGCGACCGGCCAGATGCAAGTTGCGTCGTACACGCTGTACTTCACGACCGGCGAGACCGTCGGCCGAAGCGAGCTGATCCCGGACTGCGGCTTGCCCTGGTTGTACACACCCCCGTGCGTGTCGCTCGAGGCGTGGCCGGTGACGCCCGCGCCGGACGACGCGGCCTTCACCACCGTTTCGGGTTGGTACGCGAACGAATGGGTTTCGGCGGGCGACGGCTACTACTGCAACGACAAGCGGCACGGCTTCCTGCCGTTCCTCGACCTGCCGCGGCTGACGCGGCAGCCGCTCGAACTGGCGATCAACATAGGTGACGGGCCCGCCGCCGCCGACGCAAGCCGGGAGCTCGAAGGGCGTGGATGGCATGTCCGTCACTCCTACGATGTCGCCGGCACACCTGAGGACTACCGGCGCTACATCCTGCGCTCACGCGGAGAATTCAGCGCGGTGAAATCATCCTGTGTACGGCTACAGAACGCCTGGATCAGCGACCGGACGCTGTGCTACCTCGCCAGCGGCAGGCCAGTGGTTGTCCGGCACACCGGGCCGAGTCGAATCCTGCCGACGAAGTCGGGCATGTTCCGCTTCGCGACGCTCAAGGAAGCCGCCGACATGCTGGACACGGTCGCCGCAGACTACCCGCGGCAGTGCCGCCTGGCGCGCGCTCTCGCCGAGGAACACTTCGATGCGGTGCGCGTCACGCGCAAGGTGCTCGAACGGGCGCTGTCCTGATGCGGCGCAACGGTCGCGCGCGTGCGGCGATCGCCCGGGAAGGCCACAGGGACCGTGAGGCGCTAATGGCCCGTCGGCTGCCGCCTCTTCTGGCTTCTTTGCCGCTCGACGTCAAGCCAGGCAGCGAGTCGCCGGCGCAACTCCGATGCCCTGACCGGCTCCAGCCGAGACAGATCGCGCCGCTCGTCGGGATCTTCAGTCAGGTTGTACAGCTCCTCGGACCCCAGGCGGGCGTCGTAGATGTACTTCCAGTCGCCGCTGCGCACCCCCAGCAGGTATTGCCCCCAGGCGGCGGCAAACAGGTAGGCACGCGGCGGCTTTCGTTCATCGAACAGGCTGGCGCCATCCCACCCATTCGGCGAACGCAGCCCGAGCAGGTCGAGAATCGTTGGTGCGAGGTCGATGTGTGACCCGACGGTGGTCACCCGCCCGCCGTCACGAAAGAGCCGCGGGTTCCAGATGATCAGCGGAACCCGCAATTCCTCGTCGTAGGCAGTGAAGCCGTGGCCACTGCCGCCGTGCGGCTCACCAAACGCCTCTCCGTGATCTCCCGTGACGATGACGATGGTGTCGTCCGCCAGGCCGCGCTCGCGAAGCCAGGCCAGGAACCGGCCGATCTGCGAATCCACCTCGCGAATCAGCGAGGTGTAGTTGGCCAGCGACGGATTGCCCTGCCGATTCTCTGGGGGCAGAACGTCCACCACCTTCTGACCGGGCGCGATGGCGTAGGGATGATGGGTCTGGTCGGTCCACGCCATCAGGAAGAACGGCTCGCCTGCGTTCTGTTCCACCCATGAGGCCATCTTCTCGAAAAGAACTCGGTCTTCCGCTCCCCAGGAGGAAACCGGCGTCGCGCCAGGAAGGTCCCCGAAACGAAGTACTTCGCGGAAGCCCTTCCGTTCGAGGAAGCCGGCGCTCGCCCAATCCGGGTCGCCCGCGGCCAGAAACGCAGTCCGGTACCCCGCCTCGGCAAGCACCTCCGCGACGCTCGCACCCTGCATCGTCGAGGCGCGGAACGACAATTCGTTGTAGCGCTCCATCGGCGGACGCTGCGACATTGCCAGCGACAGCAGCGAGTACGCCGTCCACCCGACCGGGGCGTAGTAGTTGTCGAAGATGAGGTAGTTGCTGCGTTCGGCCAGCAGCGACGGAGTGGTGTCAAGCGCACTTCCGTAGACGCCCAGGTAGCGCGCGCCGACCGATTCCAGAACGATCAGGATCACGTTCGGCCGCCGGGAGGAAGAACCGCTGCCGACCACCGTTCTCGGCTCCCTGGCCAGCCGGGCCGGCGGGCGGAAGTCGCTCGCGTCGACCGCCGCGTAGGCGGTGCCGCCCAGCGCGGCCGAAGGATTCCCGATCGACAGCGCCAGCGAATGCAAGAAGACGGCGTGAGGGCTCTCCTTGAAGTGGCGGTCCTGAGCTTCGAACCAGGCCGATCCGACGAGGTGCTGGCCGATCGCCAACCATGCCGCGCCGAGCAGTAGGAGGCCACCGCGAACGGCCAGACGGAAGGGTCGCTCGAGGCGAAGCTCGACGCGACGGCTGGCCCGGGCCAGAAGCAGGTAGCTCGCCGGAAGCGCAACCAGTGCAAGCACTGCCCACGGCGTGATGAACGCTTCGATCGACGACCACAACCTCGCGGGCTCGCCGGCAAGGAGCAGAAGCTGGAAAGTGAACGGCGCCTTGTAATAGGAGAAGATCTGCCTGCCGACCACGGCGTAGATGACGAACAGCAGCCCGAGCGCGACGAACCCGGTCGCCAGCGCATGCCCGAGCCGCGGCCTGCTTGACGCCAACCAGACCAGCGCGGCAGCCGCAAGACTCACTGCCAGTGCAAAGCCCGTATCCGCCGACGAGGCCGCGGCAGCCCACCGCACAAAGTCCGACGAGACGAAGTCCTGCGGCCGTGCGGCCCAGTTCCAGAACGTCGCCATGCCGACATAGGACACCTTGACCGCAACGATCGAGATGGTCAACCAGGCGGCATGCCAGAAGACCGAGGGTGGCAGCGGATGCTGCGGGCGCTCCGCGTTCGGAGACGTCGCCCTCATGGGACGCAACACAGGTGATCTCATTGGCGCCGAGGCAGGAGAGCCGCGACTTTACGTCAAGCCGACCTCCCCACCGACGATCGAGGCGATGCCAGCGAAGGCAGGAGATACCCGAGGTCTGGTCTCGATTGCTTGTTGCGGATGCTTTCCTCATAATGCGCGGCCACAGCAGCAGGCGCGGGCCAGGGTCGGCCTGACCGTGCCGCCGGAGACAAATTGGCCGCCGACTGCATCCTCGAGACCCGCGGTCTCGTCAAGGAATTCAAGGGTTTCGTCGCGGTCAGTGACGTGAGCCTGCGGGTGGAGCGCGGCCAGATCCATGCGCTGATCGGGCCGAACGGCGCAGGCAAGACGACGGTCTTCAACCTGCTGACCAAGTTCCTGATTCCGACCCGCGGCTCGATCCTCTTCAACGGCCACGACATCACCCTCGAGAAGCCGGCGCAGATCGCCCGCCGCGGCATCATCCGCTCGTTCCAGATCTCGGCCACCTTCCCCCACCTGACGGTGCTGGAGAACGTGCGGATCGGTCTGCAGCGCAAGCTCGGCACGTCGTTTCACTTCTGGCAGTCCGAGCGCACGCTGGAGGCGCTGACGCCGCGGGCGATGCAGTTGCTCGACACGGTGGGGCTGACCGAGTTCGCCGACTACGTCACCGTCGAGCTGCCGTACGGCCGCAAGCGCGCGCTGGAGATCGCCACCACGCTGGCGATGGAACCGGAGCTGATGCTGTTGGACGAGCCGACCCAGGGCATGGGACACGAGGACGTCGACCGCGTGACCGAACTGATCAGGAAGGTCTCCGCCAACCGCACGATCCTGATGGTCGAGCACAACATGAACGTGGTGGCGAAGATCGCCGACACGATCACCGTGCTGGCGCGCGGCCAGGTGATCGCCGAAGGTCCGTACCAGGTCGTGGCGAAGAATCCGCAGGTGCTCGAGGCCTACATGGGCTCGGCCGCGGTCGAGCTTCAGGGCGCCCATGGATAGGGACAAGGGCGTCGAGTTCCTTCGCCTGACCGACGTGCACGCCTTTTACGGCGAGTCGCACATCCTGCACGGCGTCGACCTGCAGGTGAACCGCGGCGAGGTGGTCACCCTGCTCGGCCGCAACGGCGCCGGCCGCACGACCACGCTGAAGAGCATCCTCGGCCTGATCGGCCGCCGCACCGGCTCGATCATGATCAACGGCCGCGAGGCGGTGGCGATGCCGCCGCACCGGATCGCCAAGCTCGGCATCGGCTACTGCCCGGAGGAGCGCGGCATCTTCGCCAGCCTGACCTGCGAGGAGAATCTGCTGCTGCCGCCGCAGGTGGCCAGCGGCGGCATGTCGCTCGACGAGATCTACGCGATGTTCCCCAACCTGAAGGAGCGGGCCTCCTCGCCGGGCATGCGGCTGTCCGGCGGCGAGCAGCAGATGCTCGCGGTGGCGCGTATCCTGCGAACCGGCGCCCGCCTGCTGCTGCTCGACGAGATCTCCGAAGGGCTGGCGCCGGTGATCGTGCAGGCGCTCGGGCGCGCCATCCGCATGCTGCGCGAGAAGGGCCTGACGATCGTGATGGTCGAGCAGAACTTCCGCTTCGCTGCACCGCTGGCCGACCGTTTCTACGTGATGGAGCACGGCCGCATCGTCGAGGGCTTCACAGCCGCCGAACTGGATTCAAAGATGGGCATGCTGCACGAGTATCTCGGCGTCTGACCCGTTTCCCACCCGCCAGAACCCCAGATGAAGGAGGAGGCAATATGAAGCGCAAGTTCCTGTCGGCCGTGATCGCGGCCGCATTCGCGTTGGGCGCCGCCGGCGCCCAGGCGCAGGTGTCCGACGGCATCGTCAAGATCGGCGTGCTGACCGACATGTCGAGCCTGTACACCGACCTGTCGGGCAAGGGCTCCGAGCTGGCGGCCCGCATGGCGGTGGAGGACTTCGGCGCCGCCAAGAAGGGAATGAAGGTCGAGATCGTCTCGGCCGATCACCAGAACAAGGCGGACGTCGGCTCGAACGTCGCACGCCAGTGGTACGACGTCGAGAAGGTCGACATGATCGTCGACAACCCCAACTCCGCCGTCGTGCTGGCCGTCAACCAGATCACGCGCGAGAAGAACAAGGTGCTGATGGTGTCGACCGGCGCCACCGCGGACCTCACCGGCAAGGCCTGTTCGCCGAACTCGGTGCACTGGACCTACGACACCTGGATGCTGGCCAACGGCACCGGCAGCGCGATCGTCAAGACCGGCGGCGACAGCTGGTTCTTCCTGACCTCCGACTACGCGTTCGGCCACGCGCTGGAGCGCGACACCGAGGCGGTGGTGCTGAAGAACGGCGGCAAGGTGCTCGGCAAGGTGCGCCACCCGCTGAACACGCAGGACTTCTCGTCCTTCCTGCTGCAGGCGCAGTCGTCGAAGGCGAAGATCATCGGCCTGGCCAACGCCGGCGGCGACACCACCAACGCGATCAAGCAGGCCGCCGAGTTCGGCATCGTCAAGGGCGGCCAGAACATGGCCGGGCTGCTGGTGTTCATCACCGACATCAACGGCCTCGGCCTGCCGACCGCGCAGGGCCTGATCCTGACCACCGCCTTCTACTGGGACCTCAACGACCAGACGCGCGCCTTCGCCAAGCGCTTCGCGGCGGCCAACCGCGGCATCCACCCGACGATGGGGCACGCCGGGGTCTATGCCTCGGTGCTGCACTACCTGAAGGCGGTCGAGGCGCTGAAGAGCGACGACGGCGCCAAGGTGGTCGAGCAGATGAAGAAGATGCCGACCGACGATCCGCTGTTCGGCAAGGGCGTGATCCGCGCCGACGGGCGCAAGATTCACCCGGTCTACCTGGTCGAGGTGAAGAAGCCGTCGGAGTCCAAGGGACCGTGGGATTACTACAAGGTCCGCGCCACGATCCCGGCCGACCAGGCGTTCCGGCCGATCGACCAGGGCGACTGCCCGCTGGTCAAGAAGTGACCTGGCGCCGCGTCCGCGCGGCGTCAGAGCGTCCCGGCGCAGGCCGGGATCCAGTCTGAGCGAACAGCGGAAACTTCGGCCCCGGCCTGCGCCGGGGCGACTGTCCAGACCCGGGCTCCGTGGAGATCTTCGGCATTCCGATGCAGGCGATGATGGGCCAGCTGTTGATCGGGCTGATCAACGGCTCGTTCTACGCCCTGCTGTCGCTCGGGCTGGCGGTCATCTTCGGCCTGCTGAACATCATCAACTTCACGCACGGCGCCCAGTACATGATGGGTGCCTTCGTCGCCTTCCTGCTGCTCGAGAAGCTCGGCATCGGCTACTGGTGGGCGCTTGTGCTCTCGCCAGTGCTGGTGGGTTTCACCGGCGTGGTCATCGAGCGCACGATGCTGTCGCGGCTGTACAAGCTCGACCACCTGTACGGACTTCTGCTGACCTTCGGCCTGGCGCTGATCATCCAGGGCCTGTTCCGCAACGAATACGGTTCCTCCGGACTGCCGTACCGGATCCCCGACGAGCTGACCGGTGCGCGCAACCTCGGCTTCATGTTCCTGCCCAACTACCGCGCCTGGGTGATCGTCGCCAGCCTGGTGATCTGCCTGGCCACCTGGTACGTCATCGAGCGCACCAAGCTGGGTGCCTACCTGCGCGCAGCGACCGAGAATCCGGCGCTGGTGCAGGCCTTTGGCATCAACGTGCCGCGGATGATCACCCTGACCTACGGCTTCGGCGTCGGCCTGGCGGCGCTGGCCGGCGTGATGGCGGCGCCGATCTACCAGGTGAGCCCGCAGATGGGCGCCGACCTGATCATCGTCGTGTTCGCGGTGGTGGTCATCGGCGGCATGGGTTCGATCATGGGCTCGATCGTCACCGGCTTCGGCCTCGGCCTGATCGAGGGACTGACCAAGGTGTTCTACCCGGAAGCGTCGAATACCGTCATCTTCATCATCATGGCCATCGTGCTGCTGATCCGTCCGGCCGGCCTGTTCGGCACGCAGAAGTAGATGGCAGCCGTCCCCCCCGTCTCCGCGACCGCCGGCGCGCTGGCCTACCAGCGCAGGGCGTTCGTCTTGATGACCGTCGTGCTGGCGGTGGCGCCGCTGCTGGTCTACCCGGTGTTCATGATGAAGGTGATGTGCTTCGCGCTGTTCGCCTGCGCCTTCAATCTGCTGATCGGCTACGCCGGCCTGCTGTCGTTCGGCCACGCCATGTTCTTCGGCCTGGCCAGCTACGCGACGGCGCACGCCGCCAAGGTGTGGGGACTGACGCCCGAGCTGGCGATTCTCTTCGGCACGGCGGTGGCGACGGCACTCGGCTTCGTGGCCGGCTCGCTGGCGATCCGGCGGCTGGGCATCTACTTCGCGATGATCACGCTGGCGCTGGCGCAGATGGTGTACTTCTTCGCCCTGCAGGCGCCCTTCACCGGCGGCGAGGACGGCATCCAGGCGGTGCCGCGCGGCCGCCTGTTCGGCATCATCGACCTGACCAGCCAGTTCTCGATGTACCTGCTGGTGCTCACCATCTTCCTCGGCGGCTTCCTGCTGATCTACCGCATCGTCCACTCGCCGTTCGGGCAGGTGCTCAAGGCGATCCGCGAGAACGAGAGCCGCGCCGTCTCCCTCGGCTACGACGTCGACCGGTACAAGCTGCTCGCCTTCGTGCTGTCGGCCGGCCTGGCCGGCCTGGCCGGCTCGACCAAGTCGCTGGTCTTCCAGCTTGCCTCGCTGACCGACGTGCACTGGACCATGTCTGGCGAGGTGGTGCTGATGACCCTGCTCGGCGGCCTGGGGACGATCTTCGGTCCGGTCATCGGCGCCGCGGTGATCATCACGATGCAGAACTACCTGGCGCAGCTCGGCGCCTGGGTCACCGTCGTGCAGGGGCTGATCTTCGTCGTCTGCGTCCTGTCGTTCCGCCGCGGCATCGTCGGCGAGATCGGCCACGCGCTGAAGAAGGCGCTGTAGTGCGGCCGGCGGCGGCCCGGCCCGCGGCACCGAAGGCATGACCGCCGCAACCGCTCCGCCGCGCCGCCCCGCCGCCGAGCAACGCAGGCTCGAGGCGGCGCTGACCGAGCTGTTCGAGCGGCTGGTCACCTTCAACCAGGTTCTTGGCCTGAAGGTGCTGTGCTTCGCACCGGCCGGCCCGCAGCTTCGCTTCCAGATGCGACCCGAGCTGGTCGGCCACTACCAGCACGGCCGGCTGCACGGCGGTGTCATCTCCGCCACCCTCGACGCGATGGCCGGGCTGGCAATCATGGCCGCGCTCGGCGACAAGCACCCCGATGAGTCGGCCGAGCAGGTCATGCACCGGTTCGCGCGCCTCGGCACGATCGACCTGCGCGTCGATTACCTGCGGCCGGGAATCGGTAGCCATTTCACCGCCAGCGCCGAGGTGCTGCGCCTGGGCGGCCGCGTCGGTTCGGTGCAGATGCGCCTGGTCAACCAGGACGAGGTGCTGGTGGCGACCGGCGCCGCCTCCTACATGCTCAGCTGAGGCGGGCCGCGCCGCTCAATCGACCACCGTCTGCGACTGCTCGCGCAGGTACTGCGGCAGGTAGTAGAACGAGCCGATCGCCTTGCCGCTGGTGCCGCTCGCCTTCCAGCCGCCAAACGGCTGGTAGCCCGGCCAGGCACCGGTGGTCGCGCCCTGCGGCCGGTTGACGTAGGTGACTCCCGCCTCGATGCGGTCGAGGAACAGCGGAATCTCGTCGCGCGCGCCGTAGAAGCCGGCCGTCAGGCCGTACTCGCTCGCGTTCGCCAGGTCGATCGCCTGCGCCAGCGATTCGACCTCGCCCACCAGCAGCAGCGGAATGAACTTCTCCTCGCGCCACAGCCGGAAATCGAGCGGCGCGGTGCCGACGGTCGGCGCGACGAACCAGCCGTTGGCGAGGTCGCCGCGATCGAGGGTCTCGCCGCCTACCAACACCGCGCCGTGCTGGCGCAGGTTCTCGACGCACTTCCGGTAGCGGCCGAAGGCGGTTTCGTTGATCACCGGCCCCATCCAGTGCTGGCGCAAGGTCGGGTCGCCGACCGAGATCATCCGCGTCTTCTCGACCAGCAGCGCGCGCAGCGCATCGGCCACCGGCTTCTCGACGTACACGCGCGAGCAGGCCGAGCACTTCTGCCCCTGCAGGCCGAATGCCGAGCGCACGATGCCGGTGGCGGCGCGCTCCAGATCGGCGTGGCGGCTGACGATCGCCGCGTTCTTGCCGCCCATCTCGGCGATGCACGGACGCGGCCAGGCGCCCTGGGCGAACTGGCGGACCATCTGCATGCCGACCTCGTAGGAGCCGGTGAAGGTCACGCCGGCGATGCGCCGGTCGTTGACCACTGCCGCACCGACCTCGCTGCCCGCTCCCGACACGTAGTTGACCACGCCCGCCGGCAGGCCGGCGTCGCGCAGCACCTCGAGCAGCAGCCAGCCGCTCCAGGTCGTGTCGGTAGCCGTCTTGAAGACCACCGTGTTGCCGGCCACCAGCGCCGCGCCGATCGGCCCGCCGGCCAGCGCGAACGGAAAGTTGAACGGCGCGATCACCGCCCAGGCGCCATAGGGCTTGAGCACGGTGCGGTTGCGGCTGGTGAAACCGGCCAGCGGATCGTTCGGCAGCGCGCGGTCGAAGCCCTCGTTGGCCTCCATCTGGTCGCAGTACCAGGAGAACAGGTCGGCGGTCTCCTGCACCTCGCCGAGCGACTCCATCCGGTTCTTGCCGACTTCGAGCGCCACCGCCGCGCTGATCTCGTAGACGCGCTCCTCGATCAGTGCCGCCACCCGCCGCAGCAGCCGCACGCGCTCACGCCACGGCGTCGCCGCCCAGCCTCGGTGCGCGCCGACGGCGGCGCTCACCGCATCGTCGGCATCCTGCGCCGAGCCGCGCGCGAAGCATCCCAGCAGCCAGTCGCGGTCGATCGGCGAGCGCACCTCGAAGTGGTCGCGTCCCGCGTGCGCCGCGCCGTTGATCCACTGCGGGTACTGGCGGCCGAGTCCGCCGCGTACGACCGCCAGCGCCGCGTCGAAGCGCTCGTGAAGTGCCGGCGGCGGATCGAACATCGTCGAGTAGGTCAGGCGGAAGCGCTCGGTGCTCACTGGGTGCAACTCCATCGGTTTCTTGGTCCGTCGGCGACGATGCGATGGCGGCCGCCGCGGCCGGCTACTTCTTCTTGTCGGCCTGTTCGCGCCACTTGCGCAACTGGGCGAGCCACTCGGTCCAGTCGACCGGGCCGCTGTCGAAGCGCTTCTTCAGGTTGGCCAGCACGTTGCCCCAGGCGCGCTCGAAGTAGGCGTGGGCCTGGTCCCACTCGCCGCCATCGCCCCAGCCCGTGTGATGCAGGCTGACCCGCGTCTCGCGCGCCGCCAGCGGCTCGAAGCGAACGATCACGAAGGTGCGCTGCGCGCGCGCATCGGGCAGGTGCGGCGGCGCGTTCCAGTCGAACGAGAGCATCTTCTTCGGCTGCAGCGCCATGAAGCGCATATCGTCGGCGCCCTTCATGCCCGCCGGCGCCGTCGGGTCGAAGTGGATCTGGAAGGCGCCGCCCATCCGCGGCTCGATCACCGCCTCCGGCGCGAAGAAGCTGACGATCCCCTCGCGCGTGGTCCACGCGGCCCACGCCTCGTCGAGCGTCGCGGCGATCACCACCTGCTTGTCGATTGCCCGCTCGGCGGCGAGGCCGACCGTCGGCGCGAGCACCGCGCAGATGGCCAGCGGAATGACGGAGCGCCAGAGTTTCATCGTCGGACCTCGTTTCGGCTCGCTGCGCGGCCGTGCCCGCTCAGGGGAGGATCACCAGCTTGCCCACCGCGCGCCGCGCCAGCAGGTCCTGCAGGGCCTGCGGCACCTCGGCGAGCGGATAGGCCTTCGAGACATGTGGCCGCAGCAGACCCTGCGCCAGCCAGCCGAAGAGCTGCGCCAGCAGCTTGCCGTTGCCGGCCGGGTCGCGCTTGGCGAACTCGCCCCAGTACACGCCGACGGCCGACAGTTCCTTCAGCAGCAGCAGGTTCAGCGGAATCTGCGGGATCTCGCCCGCCGCGAAGCCGACCACCAGCAATCGCCCGCGCCAGCCAAGCGTGCGCAACGCCTCGACCGTGTACCGACCGCCGACCGGATCGAACACCACGTCGACGCCGCGCCCGTCGGTCAGCGACTTCACCGCCTCGCGCAGGTCGGTCTGCGTGTAGTCGATGACCTCCCCGGCGCCGCAGCCGCGCGCCGCCTGCAGCTTGTCGGCGGAGGAAGCGGCCGCGATCACCCGCGCGCCGGCGAGCTTGCCCAGTTCGACCGCCGCCAGGCCCACGCCGCCGCCGGCGCCGAGCACCAGCAGCGTCTCGCCCCGCTGCAACTGCCCGCGTTCGATCAACGCGTGCTGCGAGGTCGCGTAGGCCAGCGTGAAGCCTGCTGCCACCGTCGCATCGATCGATGCCGGCAGCGGCGCCGCCTGCGCCTGCGATGCACAGACGTACTCGGCAAAGCCGCCGATGCCGACGAAGGCGACCACCCGCTGGCCCGGCTCGAGCCGCGTGACGCCCTCGCCCACCGCGTCGATCGTGCCGGCGACCTCCGCGCCCGGCACGAAGGGCAGCGGCGGCTGCACCTGATACTTGCGCTGGACGATCAGCGCGTCGGGGAAGTTGACTCCGGCCGCCTCGATGCGGATCCGCACCTCGCCGGCGGCCGGATCCGGCAACGGACAATCGACCAACCTCAGCCTCTCCGGGCCACCCCACTCGACGCACTGGATCGCCTTCATCGTTCCTTCTCCCGCGGGCGACTCTACGCCGAAGGCAAAGCGGTCACAACGCTGCGCTATTCTTCCCGGCCACCGTCGACGCGAGGCTCGTCGACCCCTGCCGAACGAGAAAGGAACCCACCGATGATCGACCTCTACTCCTGGCCGACACCCAACGGCCACAAGGTCCACATCATGCTCGAGGAGTGCGGCCTGCCCTACCGCGTGCATGCGGTGGACATCAGCGCCGGCGACCAGTTCAAGCCCGAGTTCCTCGCCATCAGCCCGAACAACAAGATCCCGGCGATCGTCGACTCCGATGGTCCGGACGGCAAGCCGATGTCGCTGTTCGAGTCGGGCGCGATCCTGGTCTATCTGGCCGGCAAGACCGGCCGCTTCCTTCCCGCCGACGTGCGCGGCCGCTACGTCGCCTTGCAGTGGCTGATGTTCCAGATGGGCGGCGTCGGGCCGATGTTCGGCCAGGCGCATCATTTCCGCATCTACGCGGCGGAGAAGATCGACTATGCGATCAACCGCTACACCAGCGAGGCGAAGCGGCTGTACAGCGTGATGGACAAGCGCCTGGGCGAGGCGCCGTACTTCGCCGGCGACTACGGCATCGCCGACATGGCGATCTACCCGTGGACCCGCTCGCACGCCAACCAGGGCGTCGACCTGGCCGATTATCCGAACGTCAGGCGCTGGTTCGACGCGATCGGCGCCCGCCCGGCGGTTCAGCGCGGCGTGCAGGTGCTCGCCGATCGCCGCAAGCCGGTCGCCCAGATGGACGAGCAGGCGCGACAGAACCTGTTCGGCTCGGCGCAGTACGAGAAGCGATAGTGGCGGGCCGGCCGGCCGCGGCAGGCGTGGGCAACGCGCCGGCTACTGCAGCGGGCCCTTGAGCAGTTTGGCGAACGGCATCGGCAGCACCTTGATGCCCTCTTCCTCGAGCGCGTCGGCCTCCTGCTTCGAGGTCAGGCCGCGGATGCCGCGCTCCGGCGCCTCCCTGTAGTGAATGCGCCGCGCCTCCTCGGCGAAACGCTCGCCGACGTCCTCGGTGCTGGCGGCGATCTCGCGCGCCATTTTCAGGAACAGCGCCTGCATCTGGTCGGATGTAGGCATCGCGGCAACCTGCCGCTGCGGCGGCGGCTCGGCACCGAGGTTCAGCCGCGGCGCCGACAGCGCCTTGCCGATCGCCGTCGAATCGCACACCGGGCATCTGACCTGCCCGCCGGCGACCTGGGCGTCGAACGCCTCCGCCGAAGCGAACCAGCCTTCGAAGGCGTGCCCTTGCTCGCAGTGCAGGTTGAAGACTTTCATGCCTCGTCTGGCGGATCCTGGTGCCGCGGGCCGGACTCGAACCGGCACGCTCGGATTAGCGAGCGGCGGATTTTAAGTCCGCTGTGTCTACCGGTTTCACCACCGCGGCTTGCAACGATCGGGCGTGGCCGCGCATCGGTCAGCAGGCGCGCGGTTTGTCGACTGGAGGCGGGGGTCGGAATCGAACCGGCGTACACGGATTTGCAGTCCGCTGCATGGCCACTCTGCCACCCCGCCATCACCTCGCGCCGATTGTAGCGGCGCGATCCGGCGCGCAAAGCAAAGGGGAAGCCGCCTGGCTTCCCCTTCGATGAAACTGGAGCGGGAAACGAGTCTCGAACTCGCGACCTCAACCTTGGCAAGGTTGCGCTCTACCAACTGAGCTATTCCCGCGAAGACGCGGATTATATCGGCCCGTCGCACCCTGTCAAAAGCGCGCGGGCTAGCCGCCGACGCTGCCGTTCAGGTGCGGCCATGCCAGGCGCAGGTAATACAGCATCGAGTACAGGGTGAGCGCGGCGGCGACGTAGATCAGCAGCGTGCCGATCGCCGCCACCGGAATCACGCCGAACAGCGGGTCGTGATACAGCAGCACCGGGATGGCGACCATCTGCATGATGGTCTTCAGCTTGCCCAGCCAGTTCACGGCGACGCTGGCCGCCGCGCCGACCAGTGCCATCCACTCGCGCAGCGCCGAGACGGTGATCTCCCGGCCGATGATGATCAGCGCCACGAACTCGTCGATCCGCCCGAGCGCCAGCAGCACGACCAGCGCCGCGCTGACCATCAGCTTGTCCGCCACCGGGTCGAGAAAGGCGCCGAGCGGCGTCGTCAGCTGGTACTTGCGCGCCAGGTAGCCGTCGAACGCATCGGTGATCGCCGCCAGGGTGAACAGCGCGCAGGCGGTGGCGTTCTTCAAGTGCGACGGCAGCCACGCCTCCGGCAGGTAGAAGACACCGAGCACCATCGGGATCATCGCGATCCGCGCCCAGGTCAGGAGCATCGGCAGGTTGATCGGCATGTCCTCGTCAGCCAGGCTGTCCGTGCAGTTGCGCGTAGATGCGCTCGGCGAGCTTACGGGAAACGCCGTCGACCCGCGCGATGTCCTCGACGGAGGCCGCCGTCAGCCCGCGCAGTCCGCCGAAGCGGGCGAGCAGCCGCTGCCGGCGCTTCGGTCCGATCCCTTCCATGTCCTCGAGCTGCGAGCTCGCCCGCGGCTTGGCCCGCCGCGCCCGCATGCCGGTGATGGCGAAGCGGTGCGCTTCATCGCGGATCTGCGCAATCAGCAGCAGCGCCTGCGATTCGCGGCCGAGCTGCAGCGGCGCTCGCCCGTCGGCGAACACCAGTTCCTCGAGGCCGACCTTGCGCTCCGGCCCCTTGGCCACGCCGACCAGCACGCCGGCGTCGAGCCCGAGTTCCGCGAAGACCTGGCGCGCCACTTCCACCTGCCCGGCGCCGCCGTCGATCAGCACCAGTCCCGGAAGCGCTCCCTCGCCGCGGGCGATGCGCTGGTAGCGCCGCGCCAGCACCTGGCGCATCGCCGCGTAGTCGTCACCGGCGGCGACGCCATCGATGTTGAACCGGCGGTACTCGGCCGGCTGCACGGCGTGATCATGGAACACCACGCATGCCGCCTGCGTCGCCTCGCCCATCGTGTGCGAGACGTCGAAGCACTCGATGCGCAGGCGCGCCGGGTCGCCTTCCGGCGCCTCGAGTCCAAGGGTGTCGATGAGCGCCCGCGTGCGCACCTGCTGCGAGCCTTCCTCCGCCAGGCGACGCGCCAGCGCCAGTGCCGCGTTCGCCTCGGCCATCTCCAGCCAGTGCCGCCGCTGGCCCTGCGGCTGACGCAGCACCTGCAGCCGCTCGGCGGCAGGGCGGATCATCGGCGCCAGTTCGTCGGCGTCGATCTCGGCATTGACGATCAGCACGGGCGGCGCCGACAGGTCGGCGTAGTGCTGCGAGACGAAGGCCTCCAGCACCTCGGCCGCGTCGGCCTCCTCCGCCCGTCTGACGGGAAAGTACGGGCGATCGCCGAGATGCCGGCCACCGCGCACCATCGCCAGGTTCACGCAGGCCTGGCCCTGCTCGATGAGCACCGCGATGACGTCGGCATCGGTGTCGCCGCCGGTGGTTTCGACCGCCTGCTGGTGCAGCACGCGCGACAGGCTGCCGAGCTGGTCGCGCACCGCCGCCGCTTCCTCGAAGCGCAGATCGGCGGCAAGCTGCTGCATCGTCTGTTCGAGCTCGGCGGTCACCTCGCCCGCCTGCCCGCGCAGAAAGCGCACCGCGCGGTCGACGTCGGCAGCGTAGGCGCCGGCCTCGATCAGCGCGACGCAGGGCGCGCTGCAGCGGCCGATCTGGTGCAGCAGGCACGGACGCGACCGGTTGGCGAACACGGTGTCCTCGCAGGTGCGCAGGCGGAACACCTTCTGCAGCACGCGGATGCTGTCCTTCACCGCCCAGGCGTTCGGGAAGGGGCCGAAGTACTGCGCGCGGCGGTCCGGCGCGCCGCGGAAATAGGCGATACGCGGGAAGGCATGGGCGGTGAACTTCAGGTACGGATAGGACTTGTCGTCGCGGAACAGGATGTTGTAGCGCGGCGCCAGCTGCTTGATCAGGGTGTTCTCGAGCAGCAGCGCTTCGGCCTCGGAGCGGGTCACCGTCGTGTCGATCGCGGCGACCCGCTCGAGCATGTGCGCGATGCGCGGCGCCACCCCCCTGCCGAAGTACGAGCCGACGCGCCGGCGCAGGTCGCGCGCCTTGCCGACGTACAGCACCAGGCCCGCCGCATCGAGCATCCGGTACACGCCGGGCAGGTGCGGCAGGCCGTCGACCACCGGGCGCGGGTCGAAGCCGGCGGACGCAGCTTCGCTTGGGTTTTCCGTGGGCGACACGTCGGGTCGACCGTCCTGCCCGCTCTATAATCGCGGGCTTTTCAGGCGCTTGTTGCGGCCTGCCATTGTAGTTAGATGCGGCGACCGCGCTGCCCCGTCAGGAACCCACATGGCAAAGATCCTCGCCACCGAAATCCGCGCCGGCAATCTTCTCGAGCTCGACAAGCGAATCTGGCGCGTGCTGAAGTCGCACCACGTGCACGTCGGCGGCCGCGGCGGCGCCTACATGCAGGTCGAGATGAAGGACGTCGAGAGCGGCCAGAAGCGCAACGAGCGGCTGTCGACCGACGACCGTGTCGAGCGCCCGTTCATCGACCGGCGCACGATGACCTACTCGTACCAGGACGGCGCCAGCTACGTGTTCATGGACAACGAGACCTACGAGCAGCTGACGCTCGGCGCCGACTTTCTCGAGGGACAGTCCGACTACCTGCTGCCGAACATGGAAGTCGAGATCAACTTCCACCACGAGCGGCCGATCGGCATCCAGCTGCCGGCCAGCGTGGTGCTGGAGGTGGTCGAGACCGAGCCGGGCATCAAGAACGCCACGGCCACCACGTCGTTCAAGCCGGCCAAGCTGGAGACCGGCATGACCGTTCAGGTGCCGCCGTTCGTCAGCGCCGGCGAGAAGATCCGCGTCAGCACCGACGACGGCTCCTACATCGAGCGCGCCTAGCCGCCGCCCGCGCATGGCAACGCCCGCTGCCCCCGTGCCGCCCGCGGCGCTGGCCGGCGTGCGCGTCGTCGAGATGGGCCAGCTGATCGCCGGCCCGTTCGCCGGCAAGATGCTCGGTGAGTTCGGTGCCGAGGTCATCAAGATCGAGCCGCCCGGCAGCGGCGACCCGCTGCGCAAGTGGCGGATGCTCAAGGACGGCACCTCTGTATGGTGGCAGGTGCAGTCGCGCAACAAGCGCTCGATCGCGCTCGACCTGCGCGCCGCCGAGGGGCAGGAGCTGGCTCGCCGGCTGATCGCCGAGGCGGACGTGCTTATCGAGAACTTCCGGCCAGGCACGCTCGAAGGCTGGGGACTGGGCTGGGACGAGCTTCGGAAGCTCAATGCCGGCCTGGTGATGCTGCGCATCTCCGGCTACGGGCAGACCGGGCCGTATCGCGACCAGCCTGGCTTCGGCGTGATCGGCGAGGCCATGGGCGGCCTGCGCCACCTGACCGGCGAGCCGGGACGCGTGCCGGTGCGTGTCGGCGTTTCGATCGGCGACACGCTTGCCGGCCTGCACGGCGTGATCGGCGTCATGATGGCGCTGTATCACCGCAAGGTGAACGGCGGCGTCGGCCAGGTGATCGACGTGGCGCTGCACGAAGCGGTGTTCAACGTGATGGAGAGCCTGATCCCGGAGTACAGCGTCTTCGGCGCAGTGCGCGAGCCGACCGGCAGCAGCATGCCCGGCATCGCGCCGACCAATGCCTACCGCTGCAGCGACGGCTTCGCGCTGATCGCCGGCAACGGCGACAGCATCTTCAGGCGGCTGATGGAGGCGATCGGCCGCAGCGACCTCGCCAATGCGCCGGACCTGGCCGGCAACGTCGGCCGGGTGGCGCGGGTGGCAGAGATCGACGGCGCCATCGAAGCCTGGACCTCGACCCGCAGCGTGGCCGACGTGCTGGCAGCGATGGCGGCCGCCCGCGTGCCGGCCGGCAAGGTCTACACAGCAAAGGACATCTGCGACGACCCGCACTACCGCGCGCGCCAGATGATCGTGCGCCAGGTGACCCGCGACGGCTGGGCGCTCGACGTGCCCGGCGTGGTGCCGAAGCTCTCCGCCACCCCCGGCAGCCTGCGCTCGCCGGCACCGCGGCTTGGCGAGGACACCGATTCGGTGCTGCAGGAACTCGGCCTCGACCAGGCGACGATCGCCGCGCTGCGCGCCAGGCGCGTGCTCGGCTGATCCGACCGGCGGGCTGCGCCGCGCCTCAGGCGCCGGCGGCCCAGGCGGCGACCTCGTCGCGCGCGGCGAGGTAGATCGGGTTGCGCAGCAACTGATCGATCGAAGCCGGCGGGCCGCGCGGCACGAGGCGTGCAAGCCGCGCCTCGAACGACGGTGTCCGGCGCCAGCGGATACCGGCCAGCAGTTGGTCGACCGCCGCCGGCGAGCCGGAGGCGATGATGAAGTCGCAGCCGGCGTCGAGCGCCGCCTGGCCGCGTTCGACGATGCCGCCTGCCACGCTCGCCCCCTCCATCGACAGGTCGTCGCTGAACACCGCGCCGGCGAACCCGAGCCGCCGTCGCAGCAGGCCCTTGATCCAGCGCGCGGAGAACCCGGCCGGCTTGTCGTCGACCTGCGGGTAGATGACATGCGCCGGCATCACCGCCGCCAGGCCGACGCCGAGCCAGTGATAAGGCGCGGCGTCCTCGTCCAGGATCTCGGCACGCCGCCGCTCGTCGACCGGCACGGCGACGTGCGAATCGGCGGTCGGCCAGCCGTGGCCGGGAAAATGCTTGCCGCAGTTGGCCATGCCGGCGATGGCCATGCCGTGCGCCAGCTGCGCGGCGAGCATGGTCACCACGCGCGGATCGCGGTGCAGCGCGCGGTCGCCGATCACGCCGCTCGTTCCCCAGTCGAGGTCGAGCACCGGCGCGAAGGTGAGATCGACCCCGTGCGCGCGCAGCTCGGCCGCCATCACGTAGCCTGCGGCGGTCGCCACGCGGCTTGCCTTCAGCACGTCCTGCTCCCACAGCGCACCGAGCCTCCCCATGGCCGGGATGCGGGTGAACGGCGGCTGGCGGAAGCGCTGCACGCGGCCGCCCTCGTGATCGACGGCGATCAGGAGCGGCGGCGAGCGCAGCGCGTGGATCTCGGCCGTCAGCTCGCGCAGCTGTTCGGCCGACTCGTAGTTGCGGGCGAACAGGATCGCCATTCCCACCTTCGGGTGGACGAGCCGCTCGCGGTCGGCGTTGGTCAGCCGCGCTCCCTCGACATCGATGACCACCGGACCGAGCATTGGCTATCCTCCCTCGCGCAGATCCTGATCGATGATTTCGGCGACGACGAAAGCCATCGCCATCGCCTGCTCGTCGGTCACCGACACCGACAGGCGCAACCGCCTCGACCGCAGATACTCGGCCAGCGCATCGTGCGCCACCACCTGCGGCCGACCAGACGGCGCGTTGACGATCTCCACCGCCCGCCAGGTCATCGGCGAGCGGAGCCCGAGTCCGATCGCCTTCGACACCGCCTCCTTGGCGGCGAAGCGGGTGGCGAGAAAGGCGACGCCACGGCGCGCCGAGCGTGCCCGCCGCGCCTCGTAGCGCGCCCGCTCCTGTGGCCCGAGGATGCGCTCGACGAAGCGGTCGCCGAACCGCTCGAGCGCGGCGGCGATGCGCGCGATCTCCACCAGGTCGGTGCCGATGCCGTAGATCACGCGGTCTCGCGCGTCGCGGCCCCGGCGCTGCGGATTGCCGCCAGGAACATGCGCACGGTGGCCGCCATGCCGAACTCGAGCGCGTCGGCGGTCAGCGCGTGGCCGATCGACACCTCGAGCACGCCGGGCACCGCGCACAGGAACGGCGGCAGGTTGTCGCGGTTCAGATCGTGGCCGGCGTTCACGCCGAGACCGACGGCCTGCGCCGCCTCCGCAGCGGCGCGGTAACGGGCGAGCAGCCGCGCCTGATCGGCGGTGCCGAAGGCCAGCGCATAGGGCTCCGTGTACAGCTCGACGCGATCGGCGCCGAGCTCGCGCGCCAGCTTCATCGACTGCGGATCCGCATCCATGAACAGGCTGACCCGTGCCCCTTGCGCGTGGGCCTCGTCGATCAGCGGCCGCAGCATGCCGCCGTCACGCGCGAGGTCCCATCCGTGGTCCGAGGTGAAGGCGCCGGTCTCGTCAGGCACGAAGGTGCACTGCTGCGGGCGCACCTGCCGCACGTAATCCATCAGCTGGTGCAGCGGGTTGCCTTCGATGTTGAACTCGGCGGCCGGCCATCTCGCGAGCAGCGTCGCCAGCTCGCTGACATCGTCGCCGCGCACGTGGCGGCCGTCCGGCCGCGGGTGCACGGTGATGCCGTCGGCGCCCGCCTCGAGGGCGATGGTGGCGAACTTCGCCACGCTGGGGATGCCCAGCTTGCGCGTGTTGCGCACCAGCGCGATCTTGTTCAGGTTGACCGACAGCGCAGTCACGGCGCTCAGAGCTCCTTGAGGTCGCGCAGGATGCGACGCGTGTTCAGGGGCCGACCGTCGAGATGGTAGCGAATGATCAGGCGCAGCATCGAACGGGCCTCGCTGGCCACCGCCGCCGGGGCGAAGTCGCCGGCAGCCATCGCCAGCGCCGTCGTCCCGGAAACGCTGACCGACTCGCTGTCGCGCCCGGCGGCCAGCACCAGCCCGCGCTGCGGATCGACGCGGTAGCGCGCCTGCGCCGCCACCGCGCGGCCGTCGGCGCAGACATCGAGCGCCGGCAGGTAGCCGATCTCGCGCAGCAGATCGAACTCGAACCGCCGCAGAGCAAACTCGAGCGACGCTTCGTCGCCAGCCAGCAGGCGCAGCGTCCGCGCATAGGAAACGAACAGCGCCGGATGGGCGTCGGCGCGCGCCAGCAGCCGCACGATCAGCTCGTTGACGTAGAAGCCGGCCAGCAGGGCGTCGCCACGCAACGGCACGAGGCCGCCGGTCCACTCGGCGCGGATCAGCGTCTTCACCTCGCCACGGCCGCTCCAGCCGATCGCCAGCGCGGAAAACGGCGTCAGCAGTCCGCGCAGCTGCGAGGTACCGCGCTTGGCGCCGCGGGCAACCAGCGCCACCCGTCCGTGGTCGCGCGTCAGCGCCTCGACGATCAGGCTGGTCTCGCGCCACGGGTAGGTGTGCAGCACGAACGCCGGCTGCAGGTCGACCCGCGTGTCCGCGCCGCGCCGGCGCGCCGCAGCGGCCGGCGCGCGCACCGCCTCATTCATAGCCGAGGCTCGAAAGCAGCCGTGCGTCGTCGTTCCAGCCGCGCCGCACGCGCACGTGCGTCTGCAGGTGCACCGGCTTGCCCAGCAGCCGCTCGATGTCCAGCCGGGCCAGGCGGCCGATCTCGCGCAGCTTGGCGCCGCCGGCGCCGATCACGATTGCCTTGTGCGCATCGCGCTCGACCAGCAGCGTGGCGACGATCTCCGCCCGCCGCTCGTCCTCTTGCCAGCGTTCGATCGTCACCGCGATCCCGTACGGCAGCTCGTCGCCGAGCAGCCGAAAGGCCTTTTCGCGGATCGACTCGGCGGCGAGAAAGCGCACGCTGCGATCGGTGAACTGGTCCGCCTCGAACAGCGGCTCGCCGGCCGGCAGCCGGCGCTCGATCTCGTCGAGCAGCTCGTCGAGCTGGTGACGCTTCTCGGCACTGACCGGCACCACCGCGGCGAACGGGTAGCGCGCGGCCACCGCCGCGATGCGCGGCAGCAGCTGGTCGCGATCGGCCAGCTGGTCGGTCTTGTTGATGGCCAGGATCACGCCGGGTCGCTGCGCCGGCAGCAGGTCGAGCACCGCCTGGTCCTCGCCGCTGAAGCCGCGCGCGTCGATCACCAGCACGACCACGTCGGCGTCGGCCAGCGCCGCCCCGACAGCCTCGTTCATCCTGCGGTTGAGCACCGAGCGGTGCCGGCGCTGGTAGCCCGGGGTGTCGACGAAGATGCACTGGGTCGTCGCCGGCGGTGTGCCGCGGGTGAGCACGCCCAGGACACGGACCCGCGTCGTCTGCGACTTGCGCGAGGTGATCGACACGTGCTCACCCACCAGTGCGTTGAGCAGCGTCGACTTGCCGACGTTCGGCCGGCCGATGATCGCCACCCGGCCGGTGCGCGCACCGGTCGCACCGTGGTCAGCCGCCGGCTCCATTTTCAGCGCGGCTGCGGGGTCGGCGCGTCGGCCGCTTCGGCAGCCACGGCAGGGCCGGCCTCGACGGCGGCGGCTGCGTCCGCTGCAGCGGCCGGCTCGGCCGCCTGCCCGTCGCCGGCCTGCACCGGCCCGGCCACCGCAGCCGCCTCCGCGGCGGCCGCCACCGCGCGACGGCGTGAACGGCGGGCGGCCTGTGCGGTTTCCAACGCGAGCTTGGCCGCCGCCTGTTCGGCGGCGCGGCGACTGCGACCGCTGCCGCGCACGCTGATGTCGAGCTTCGGCACCGAGCACTCGACCTCGAACTCCTGGTTGTGCGCGGCGCCGCGCGTCTCGACCACCGAGTACTGCGGCAGCGGCAATCGCTTGCCCTGCAGGAACTCCTGCAGCAGCGTCTTGCTGTCCTTGCCGAGCGTCTTCGGGTCGACCGACTTGAGCACCGGCTCGAACAGCCGGGTGATGACCTCGCGCGCCGCCTCGAAGCCCCGGTCGACGAACACCGCGCCGACGGTCGCCTCGAGCGTGTCGGCAAGGATCGATGGCCGGCGGAAGCCGCCGCTCTTGCGCTCGCCTTCGCCGAGCCGCATGAACTGGGACAGTTCGAGCCGCTCGGCGATCTCGGCCAGCGACTGCTGCTTGACCAGGTTGGCACGCAGGCGCGACAGGTCGCCCTCGTCCAGTCGCGCGAACTTGTGGAACAGCAGCTGCGCGATCGTGCAGTTCAGCACCGCGTCACCGAGGAACTCGAGGCGTTCGTTATGCACCGCGCCGTGGCTGCGGTGGGTCACCGCCTGCGCCAGCAGCTCGCCGTTGGCAAA
Source organism: Burkholderiales bacterium (assembly GCA_016716275.1). Lineage (GTDB taxonomy): Bacteria > Pseudomonadota > Gammaproteobacteria > Burkholderiales > Burkholderiaceae_F > JADJWR01. The sequence continues at coordinate 980,591 of JADJWR010000003.1, forward strand.
CTGGTAGCCGAGCCGCTGCTCGAGTGCGCTCAGTTCGATCACGCGCGGCCCTTGGAGCACCTACGGGCCGGCCTTCGGCCGGCCGCTGGTGGTGCCCGAGAAATCGATCACCAGCCGCACGTTGTCGGCGATCGGGATCTGGTAAGCGTAGGCGTACGAGATGACGATCTTGTCCGACTCCTTGGTGATGTCCAGGTCCTTGCCGGCGATCGACTTGATGTCGTCGATCTGCGCGTAGCGGTCGAACGCCTTGCGCAGCTCCGGCACCGTGCTTGCATCGAGGCGGATCTGCTTCACCGCCTTCTCGATCGCCAGGTACTCGGTGATCGCCGGCACCAGCTTGGCGCCGATGATCAGCAGCGCCACGATGATCAGTCCGATGAAGATCAGCGAAATGATGCCCAGGCCTGCCTGGCGATTCCTGCTGCCGAATTTCCCGTGCATTGCTCCTCCCCGCGGCCGAGGCCGGCCTCGCCAAGACTCAGTGAAACCGCCCGATGCGCCCGATGTTGCCAAAGTTCATCCAGATGAAAAACGCCCGTCCGACGATGTTCTCGTCGGGCACGAAGCCCCAGAACCGGCTGTCCTCGCTATTGTCGCGGTTATCCCCCATCACGAAATAGTGGCCCGGCGGCACGGTGCAGGCCACCCCCGAGGCCGTGTACCGGCAGGCCTGCGGATGGGTGTGCACGAAGGCGCGCATCGGCGGCACGCCGGGACCCTCGCTGAGGATGATGCGGTGCTCCACGTCACCGAGTTTCTCGGCAAACTGCGCGTAGTACTGCACCCGGTCTTCCTCGAAGTAGCGCGGCAGCGGCTGCGCGTCGACCGGCTGGCCGTTGATCAGCAGGCGCCGGTCGGCGTACTCGACCCGGTCGCCGGGCAGGCCGACGACCCGCTTGATGTAGTCCTGCGTCGGATTGTGCGGAAAGCGGAAGACCATCACGTCGCCGCGCTGCGGCGAACCCAGGTCGACGATCTTCCTGTGAATCACCGGCAGGCGGATTCCGTACTCGTACTTATTCACCAGGATCAGGTCGCCGATCTGCAGCGTCGGGATCATCGACCCGGACGGGATGCGAAACGGCTCGAACAGGAACGAGCGCAGCACGAAGACGATCAGGATGACCGGGAAGAAGCTCGCGGTGTACTCCAGGTACCACGGCCGCTGCGTCAGCCGGCCCGCCAGCGCCGCCCGTTCGGCAGCCAGTGCCTGGGGGTCGACGCCCGGCCTGCCGGCATTGCGGGCGTCGAATTCGGCCAGTGCCGCATCGGCCGCCGCTGCGCGCGCCTTCTTCAGCCAGAGCACGTCGAGCAGCCACATGACGAAGCTCGCGACCAGCAGGACGAACAGGATCAGGGCGAAGTTCATCGGCGGCTCACCTGTCCTCGACCTGCAAAATGGCGAGGAAGGCCTCCTGCGGTATCTCGACGGAGCCGACCTGCTTCATCCGCTTCTTGCCGGCCTTCTGCTTCTCCAGCAGCTTCTTCTTGCGCGTGATGTCGCCGCCGTAGCACTTGGCGAGCACGTTCTTGCGCAGCGCCTTGACGTTCTCGCGGGCGATGATGTTGGCGCCGATCGCCGCCTGGATCGCCACGTCGTACATCTGCCGCGGGATGATCGAGCGCATCTTGGCCGCGATCTCGCGGCCGCGGTACTGCGAGTTGCTGCGGTGGACGATCACCGACAGGGCGTCGACCCGGTCGCCGTTGATCAGCATGTCGACCTTGACCACGTCGGCGGCGCGGTACTCCTTGAACTCGTAGTCCATCGACGCGTAGCCGCGCGAAACCGACTTCAGCTTGTCGAAGAAGTCGAGCACGATCTCGGCCAGCGGCAGGTCGTAGTGCAGGTGCACCTGCCGGCCGTGATAGGCGAGATTGGTCTGCATGCCGCGCTTGCCGGTGGCCAGCGTGATCACGGCGCCGACGTACTCCTGCGGCACGAAGATCGTCACGTGGACGATCGGCTCGCGGATCTCCTCGATCTTCGCCGGATCCGGCAGCTTCGACGGGTTCTCCACCAGAATCACCGAGCCGTCGCGCAGCAGGACCTCGTAGACCACCGACGGCGCGGTGGTGATGAGATCCATGTCGTACTCGCGCTCGAGCCGCTCCTGCACGATGTCCATGTGCAGCAGGCCGAGGAAGCCGCAGCGGAAGCCGAAGCCGAGCGCCTGCGACACCTCCGGCTCGAAGTGCAGCGCCGCGTCGTTCAGCTGCAGCTTGGTCAGCGCGTCGCGCAACGCCTCGTACTGGTTCGACTCGACCGGATACAGGCCGGCAAAGACCTGCGGCTTGACCTCGCGGAAACCGGGCAGCGGCGAGGCGGCCGTGCGGGTCGTCTGGCTGGGCGCGTGCGTGACCGTGTCGCCGACGCGTGCGTCGCGCAGCTCCTTGATGCCGGCGATCATGAAACCGACTTCGCCGGCGGCAAGCAGCTCGCGGGCGCGCGACTTCGGCGTGAACACACCCACCTGCTCGACCAGATGGTGCGCGTCGGTGGCCATCAGCAGGATGCGTTCCTTCGGCCTGACCGTGCCGTTGACCACCCGCACCAGCATCACCACGCCGACGTAGTTGTCGAACCAGGAGTCGATGATCAGCGCCTGCAGCGGTGCCGCCGGGTCGCCCTTCGGCGGCGGCACGCGCTCGATGATCCGCTCGAGGATCTCGTCGACGCCCATGCCGGTCTTCGCGCTGGCCAGCACCGCGTCGTGCGCGTCGATGCCGATCACCTCCTCGATCTCATCGCGCGCCTGCCCGGGGTCGGCCGACGGCAGGTCCATCTTGTTCAGTATCGGCAGCACCTCGACGCCGAGCTCGATCGCGGTGTAGCAGTTGGCCACCGTCTGCGCCTCGACGCCCTGCGACGCGTCGACCACCAGCAGCGCGCCCTCGCATGCCGACAGCGACCGGCTCACCTCGTAGGAGAAATCGACGTGGCCCGGCGTATCGATCAGGTTCAGGTTGTAGCGCCGCCCGTCCGCCGCGAGGTACTCGAGGGCGGCGGTCTGCGCCTTGATGGTGATGCCGCGCTCGCGCTCGAGCGCCATCGTGTCCAGCACCTGCGCCTCCATCTCCCGGTCGGCCAGGCCGCCGCAGCGCTGGATCAGCCGGTCGGCCAGCGTCGACTTGCCGTGGTCGATGTGCGCGATGATGGAAAAGTTGCGAATGTGCTGCATCGATGTCGTGAACAGGCCGCCTCGGCCCTCCCGGTGGAACCCGAAGCGCCAGGCGGAAACGGCCTCCGGCCGCGACGGGCAAAGCAAAGGGGGTGCGCCGCCGGCGTCACCCCCTCTTACTGGCCGCGACGCGCATTTTAGCGTGGCCGCGGTATGCCGCCCTGCCTAACGGTCAGCCGGGCGGACGATCACGTACTGGGTCGCATCACCGCGCCGTACCAGCAGCGCCACGTTCTTCTTACGGTCCAGCTTGCCCACCTGGTCGTTGAACTGCTTGGCGTTCACCACGTCGACGTTGTTCAGCGCGAGGATCAGGTCGCCCGCCCGCAACCCGGCCGAGGCAGCCGGGCCGTCGACCGCATCGACCTGGACGGCCGACCGGATGCCCAGCTCCTTCAGCTTTTCGGCCGGCAGATCGGAGACCGTCAGTCCGAGCGCGTTTGCCGCCGCCGCGCTGCGCGGCGGCGTGTCGCCGCGGCGCGCGGCCGCCTGCTGCTCCTGCGCCATCTCGCCGACCGTCACCTGCAGGTCGCGCGGGCTGCCCTTGCGCCAGACGTTCATCGCCACGCGTGCCCCCGGCTTGGTGCCGCCGACGATGCGCGGCAGGTCCGACTGGCTCTCGATCGGACGACCGTCGAAACGCAGCACGACGTCGCCCGCCTCGACCCCGGCCTTGGCCGCCGGCCCGTCGGGATCGACGCTGGTGACCAGCGCGCCCTGCGGCTTGGCCAGGCCGATCGCCTCGGCCACCTCGCGCGACACTGCGCCGATCGTCACGCCGATGCGGCCGCGGATCACGCGGCCGGAGGCGCGCAGCTGCTCCTGGACGCGGATTGCCTCGTCGATCGGGATGGCGAACGAGATGCCGGCGAAAGCGCCCGAGGTGGTGAAGATCTGCGAGTTGATGCCGACCACTTCGCCGCGCATGTTGATCAGCGGGCCGCCCGAGTTGCCGGGGTTGACCGGCGACGTCGGTCTGGATGAAGGGCAGGAACTCGCCGGTCTCGCGCGCCTTGGCGCTGACGATGCCCGCCGTCACCGTGCTCTCGAGGCCGAACGGCGAACCGATCGCGATCACCCATTCACCGACCCGCAGCTTGTTCGGGTCGCCGATCCTGACCGCCGGCAGCCCGCTTGCCTCGATCTTCAGCAACGCCACGTCGGTGCGCTGGTCGGAACCGATCAGCTTGGCGCTGAACTCGCGCTTGTCGGCCATCGTCACCGTGATCTGCTCGGAGCCTTCGACCACGTGGTGATTGGTCATGATGTAGCCGTCGGCCGAGACGACGAATCCGGAGCCCAGGCCGCGCGGCACCTGCCGATCGCCGCGCGGCCCCGGGCGCTGCTGCGGTCCCGGACCGGGTTGCGGCTGCGGAAAGAAGCGACGGAAGAACTCGTAGAACGGATCGTTCTCGTCCAGCCCGGGGATCTGCGGCGCCCCGCCACGACCGTGGATGGCGCCCAGCCGCGCGGTGGTCCGGATGTTGACGACGGCCGGCCCGGCCCGCTCGACGAGGTCGGCGAAGTCCGGCAATTGCGGCGCTGGCGACTGCGCCGCCGCCGCGCCGACGCCGAGGGCAAGGAAAAGGGGCAACAGGGCTCTGAGTATCACTTTGCTCATCATTCGACTTTCGTGAAAACGAACTCTCGACTGGGAAATCAGCGGCCGATCCGTTCGGACGCATCGGCCACTGCCCGCGCGGTACCGACGGGAATCTCGCCGACGACGGTCACCATCGAATCGCCGACCCGCCGGGCGTAGGCATTGATCGGCCCGCGCGGCGCAAGCGCCTCGCTGGCATCCGAGGCCGACGCCGGCTCGATGAACACCGACAGCGACGCCAGGCCATCCGAGTAGACCGCCTGCAGGGCGGATCCGGAGGCCATCGGCCGGCGGACCGCGTAGAGCGGCTTGAAGCCGGCCGGCGGCACCAGCCGCCAGCCCTGCTCCTTCAGGTCGACCGGCCGATGGGCGGCCTCGTCGACCTTCCAGCCGTCGATCGGCCACGACGGCTTGAGAAGCTCGCGATCGACGGTGCCGATGTGGATCTCGGCAAAGGCCATCTGCTCGAGCACTTCGTCGCGGCCGTCGATGGTCTGTGAACGGAGCAGCAGGCCGGAGTTCCTGTCCACCCACAACCGGTAGCCGTAGCGGTCTGTCTGCCGCGGCCGTATCTCGAGCACCTGGCAGTCGAAGCCGCCGACCCGCTCCCGCCCGACCACCTTGACCTGGTAGTGCTGCAGCAGCTCCGCGGTCGAGGTCGCCGCCAGTCCCGGGAAGGATTCGGCGCGCGTCCGGCGCTCGATCACCACCCGCTTGGCCTCGGGGATCAGGCACTTCACCTCGTCGGCGCGACGGATGAACTCGCGCGGATGGCCGTCCATGGGCTGCAGCCTCTCGTGCGACACCTTGCCGTCGAACACGTGCACGATCCTCGACATGCGGACTTCGGCGCCCTGCTGGTAGACCATGGTGCCGCTGTAATCGAGCCTGCGTGCCGCCTGCTGAATCACCTGCAGCCACTGCTCCGGACTGCGGGCGTCGGCGCCGGCCGCGGTCGACGCGCCGCTTGCCTGCTCCTGACCCTGTGCCAGCGAGGCGAAGGCCAACGCCCAGACGGCCGAAGCCAGCCAGCGCCAGCGCGCCAGGGCCGCTCGCCGCATCAACGCACCTCCTGCATCGGCACCGCGCCCGAGGTGCGCACGTAGGGAATCGAGCTCGGCATGACCGTCGGCGCGGCAAGCTCGCGGTGGGCGGCCAGGTAGCGCTCGAGTTGCGGCGAGCGCTTGATCGGCGGCCCATCTGGCTTCGCCGCGACGGGGGCCGCCGACGGCTGCACCGTGACGACCGCCAACTCCGACGACGGCTGCTGCCGCTGCGGCAGGCCGACGGCGAGCAGGACGGCGGCAGCGACGGCAGCGCCTGCCCCGGGAAGCAGCCAGCGACGCACCGCCGGGCGCGCAGGCAACGCCGCCGGCGCCAGCACGGTCGGCTCGCGATCGAGCGCGGCGGAGACGCGCGCGACGAATCCGTCCGAGTGGAACGACGCCACCTCCGATGAGCGCAGCGCATCGCCGACGCAGCTCAGCATGGCCCAGGTGCGGCAGGCTGCCTCGTCGCGGCGCAGGCGCTCGACCAGCGCGCCGCATCCCTCCGCGTCGAGCTCGCCATCGAGCAGCGCCGACAGGCGCTGCGCGCAATCGTCGGTGCCGTCGGGCGGCTGGCTCGCCGCGGTCCTGTCGCGGTTGTCTCTGTCCTGTTTCATCTGCTACCTCACCAACGCCGGTCCTTCTTGGTGTCCAGGACCGGCCGCAATTCCTCGGCCACCGCTTCGCGTGCCCGGAAGATGCGCGAGCGGACGGTGCCGATCGGGCAGTTCATCGATGCCGCGATCTCGTCGTAGCTCAGTCCCTCGAGCTCGCGCAGCACGATCGCGGTGCGCAGCTCTTCCGGCAGCCGCTCGATCGCCCGGTTGACCGCCTCGGCCACCTGCTTCGACAGCAGCATCCGGTCGGGCGTGTCCTCGGTGCGCAGCGCATCGCCGTCGTCGAAGTTCTCGGCATCGTCGATCTCGGTCTCGGTCTGCGTCGGCGCCCGGCGACCCTGCGCCACCAGGTAATTCTTCGCCGTGTTGATCGCGATGCGGTACAGCCATGTGTAAAAAGCGCTTTCGCCCCGAAAGTTCGGCAATGCCCGATACGCCTTGATGAACGCTTCCTGGGCGACGTCCTCGATCTCGGCATGGTCACGGATGAGCCGGGAAAGCAGCCGGAAGAGCTTGCGCTGATACTTCGCCACCAGCAGGTCGAACGCCCGCTTGTCGCCACGCTGCACGCGCTCGACCAGTTGCCAGTCGGCGTCGCGCTCGCTCATCGGCCGGCCTGCTTACGCGCCGCCGCGCAACACGCCTGCTCAGACCAGAACCCGTTCATTTAGTTCGCAATCCCGAGGAGGCCTGTGTGCCATCGGCCGGCGGGCGGTGCTGCCACCGGCAGGCGACCGACAGGCGGCGCCAGTGGTCGGGCGACAGCGAGTCCGGCCAGACCCCGATCAGCCCGCCGGCAGTCTCGAGACAGATGAAGTGCCGGCCGGCGTAGCGGACGGCCGCCGTCTCGGCGGACTCGCCCGGGCCGCTGCGGATCGCACCGTCGGCACCGACCGCCAGTGTCCGGGCAGCGGCTTGCCGTGGCCGAAAGGCGAGCGCCGACGCACCGATCGCCGCCAGCGCAGCCAGCAGCCGCGGCATCGTCGGCAGCCGCACGCTGGCCCAGATGGTCGCGACGAGCGCCGCCCCGGTGAGCAGCCTGGCGGCCGCGAACAGCCGCCCCGCGCGGCGCGAGGCAACGAGATCGACGCAGAACGCAGTGACTTCAGGCACGCCTGAAGACGAGGGTGCCGTTGGTGCCGCCGAAACCGAAGGAGTTCTTCAGCGCGAATTCGATCGGCATGTCCCGCGCGGTGTTGGCGCAGTAGTCGAGATCGCACTCCGGATCCTGGTTGAAGACGTTGATCGTCGGCGGCGAGACCTGATGATGAACCGCCAGCACGGTGAACACCGACTCGACCCCGCCGGCGCCGCCGAGCAGGTGGCCGGTCATCGACTTGGTCGAGTTGACGACCAGCCGACGCGCCGCGTCGCCCAGCGCCAGCTTGATGGCGTTGGTCTCGTTGATGTCGCCCAGCGGCGTCGACGTGCCGTGGGCGTTCAGGTAGCTCACCTGGTCGGCGTTCAGCCCCGCGCTGCGCAGCGCGTTGAGCATCGAGCGGCGCGGCCCGTCGACGTCGGGCGCCGTCATGTGATAGGCGTCGGCACTCATGCCGAAGCCCACCAGTTCGGCATAGATCCGGGCGCCGCGCCGGCGGGCGTGCTCGTATTCCTCCAGCACCACCACCCCGGCCCCCTCGCCGAGCACGAAGCCGTCGCGGTCGCGGTCGAACGGCCGGCTGGCCGTCGCCGGGTCGTCGTTGCGCACCGAGAGCGCCTGCATCGACGCGAAACCGCCCACGCCGAGCGGGCAGACCGAGGACTCGGTGCCGCCGGCGATCATCACCTCGGCGTCGCCGTGCTCGATCAGGCGGCCGGCGGCACCGATGCAGTGCAGCCCGGTGGTGCAGGCGGTGACGATCGCCATGTTCGGGCCCTTGAGCCCGAGCATGATCGACAGGTTGCCGGAGACCATGTTGATGATCGCCCCGGGGATCATGAACGGCGAGATGCGCCGCGGCCCGCGGCTGACGAACTCGCCGTGGTTGTCCTCGATCATCGGCAGCCCGCCGATGCCGGAGCCGACCATGCAACCGATCGTCTCGCGGTTGGCGTCGGTCACCTCGAGGCCCGAATCACGGACTGCCTCGATCGAGGCGGCGATGCCGAAGTGGATGAAGGTGTCCATCCGGCGCGCCTCCTTCGCCGGCATGTAGGCCTCGACGTCGAATCCCCGCACCTCGCCGGCGATGCGGACCCGGAAGTCCTTCGCGTCGAAACGGGTGATCGGGCCGATGCCGGACCTGCCGGCAACGAGATTGCCCCACGCAGTGGGGACGTCGTTGCCGACCGGGCTGATGACGCCGAGGCCGGTGACGACGACGCGTCGGCGTTCGCTCATGAGGCTATGGGGGACCTGGGCGGGCGCAGCCGCCGCGCATCAGGCCTTCTTCAGATGGGTGGTGACGTACTCGATAGCCTGCTGGACGGTGCGGATCTTCTCGGCCTCCTCGTCCGGGATCTCGCACTCGAACTCGTCCTCCAGCGCCATCACCAGCTCGACAGTGTCGAGAGAGTCGGCACCGAGGTCCTCGACGAAGGCGGATTCGTTCTTGATGTCCGCCTCGTTCACGCCCAGTTGCTCGGCGACGATCTTCTTGACCCGCTGTTCGATGTTTTCCATTCGTCCCTCCTCGAAACTACTTGGGCTCCCGCCAGCCTCGATAAGCGGCCGGACGGCGAGCCCAAAACCACGAAAAGTCTAGCAGAGCAACCTTGCCGGTCCCGCCGGCTCAGCCCATGTACATGCCGCCGTTGACGTGCAGCGTGCTGCCGCTGACGTAGGCGCCGGCCGGCGACGCAAGATAGACCACCGCCGCCGCCACGTCCTGCACGGCGCCGAGGCGGCCGAGCGGAATCTGCGCGAGCAGCGCCTGCGTCTGCGCCTCGCCGAGCGCCCGCGTCATGTCGGTGTCGATGAAACCCGGAGCAACGCAGTTCACCGTAATGCTCCGGCTGCCGATCTCACGCGCCAGCGCTCGCGTCATGCCGGCGACCCCGGCCTTGGCGGCCGCGTAGTTCGCCTGGCCCGCGTTGCCGCTTTCGCCGACCACCGAGGTGATGTTGATGATGCGGCCATGGCGGGCCTTCATCATGCCGCGCAGCACGCCGCGCGACAGCCGGAAGACCGCCGACAGGTTGGTCGCCAGCACGGCGTCCCAGTCCTCGTCCTTCATCCGCATCGCCAGGCCGTCACGGGTGATGCCGGCGTTGTTGACGAGGATCGACAGCTTGCCGTGGGCCTTGCCGACCTGCTCGATCACCGCCTCGCAGCGCGCCGCGTCGGCGACGTCGAGCACCAGGCCCTCGCCCGCCAGGCCCGCCTCGCGCAGCCGCTGGCCGATCGCCGCGGCCCCTGCCTCGCTGGTCGCCGTGCCGACGACCACCGCACCGGCGCAGGCCAGCGCCTCGGCAATCGCCGCGCCGATACCCCGCGAGGCGCCCGTCACCAGCGCCACCTCGCCCGCCAGTGAATCGCCTGCAAATACGCTCATCGGCTTCATCGTCACCCCCGCAGGCGCGCCAGCGCCTCGTCGATCGTTGCCGGGTCGGTCAGCGCCAAGCTCTCGAGGTCCGGCGCGATGCGTCTGGTCAGCCCTGCCAATACCCGGCCGGGACCGCACTCGACCACATGGGTCACGCCCTCGGCCGCCATCCGGCGGATGATCTCGGCCCAGCGAACCGGGCCGGCGGCCTGGCGCGCCAGCGCGTCGCGGATCCGGTCCGGCTCGGACTCGGTCGCCACGTCGATGTTGTTGATCACGGCAACCTGCGGGCTGCCGATCGGTTCGCCGCGCAGCCGCTCGCGCAGGCGCTGCGCCGCCGGCGCCAGCAGCGAGCAGTGAAACGGCGCCGACACCGGCAGCGGCAGCGCCCGCTTGGCGCCGCGCCGCTTCGCCGCCTCGCACGCCCGGCCGACGGCGGCCGCGTGACCGGCGATCACGACCTGCGACGGCGCGTTGAAGTTCACTGCCTCGACCACTTCGCCCTGCGCCGCCTCGGCGCAGGCCTGCGCCACCTGCTCGTCGCTCAGGCCGAGGATGGCGGCCATGCCGCCGCTGCCCGCCGGCACCGCTTCCTGCATCGCCTGCGCGCGAAAGCGCACCAGCTTCAGTGCGGCCTCGAGCGGAACCGCCTGCGCCGCCGTCAGCGCCGTGTACTCGCCGAGGCTGTGGCCCGCCATCACGGCCGGCGTGACCCCGCCCGCCGCCAGCCAGGCCCGATAGATGGCGACACCGGCGGCAAGCATCGCCGGCTGGGTGTTGACGGTCAGGTTCAGCTGCTCGGCCGGCCCGCCGGCGATCAGCGCGCCCAGGTCCTCGCCGAGCGCCGCGCCGGCGCTGGCCAGCACGTCGCGCACCGCCGGCTGGTCGGCAAACGTGTCGAGCATGCCGACCGACTGCGATCCCTGGCCGGGAAATACGAAGGCGATCTTCATCGTCTGTGCTTTCGTTGTTCAGAATCGAAGCAGCACCGAACCCCAGGTGAAGCCGCCGCCGACACCCTGCAGCAGCACGTGCTGCCCGGCTCGCACGCGGCCGTCGCGAACCGCCAGGTCGAGGGCCAGCGGCACCGAGGCAGCGGAGGTATTGCCGTGCTGGCCGACGGTGACGATCACCTTGCTTTCGGCAAGCCCGAGCCGGCGCGCGGTGGCGCTCAGGATGCGCACGTTGGCCTGGTGCGGAACCAGCCAGTCGACCGCCTCCACGCCGAGCTCGGCGTCGGCGAGCACTTCGCGCGCCGAGGCATCGAGGACGTTGACGGCGAGCCTGAACACCGCCTGCCCGTCCATGCGCAGAAAGGGATCGCCGTGCACCGCCCCTTGCGCGAGGCGGCCGGCCGTGCACAGGATGCGCGCCTGGGTGCCATCGGCATGCAGCCGCGCCGCCAGGATGCCGGGCTGCTCGCTTGCCTCCAGCACGACGGCGCCGGCGCCATCGCCGAACAGCACGCAGGTAGTGCGGTCGTTCCAGTCGAGGATGCGCGAGAAGATCTCGGCGCCGACCACCAGTGCGCGCCGGTACACACCGGTGCGGATCATCGCGTCGGCCACCGCCAGCCCGTAGACGAAGCCGCTGCACACCGCCTGCACGTCGAAGGCCGCCGCGCCGGCAGCGCCGAGATCGGCCTGCACCAGGCAGGCCGTGCTCGGGAAGATCTGGTCGGGCGTCGAGGTGGCGAGCACGATCAGGTCGAGCGCCGCCGGCTCGAGGCCCGCCGCCTGCAGCGCGGCGCGGGCGGCCTGCGCGCCGAGCGCGGTGGTGCTCAGCGAGGCATCGGCGATGTAGCGCTGCCGGATGCCGGTACGGGCGACGATCCACTCGTCGGAAGTCTCGATGCCGCGCGCCGCCAGCTGCCGCGCCAGCTCGTCGTTCGACACCGCCCGCCCGGGCAGCGCCGCGCCGGTGCCGGTGATCCGTGACCAGGGGCGGGCCATCGCCTTCAGGCGGCGGCCGGCGAGCGCCGCTGCTCGCGCTCGAGCTGCTCGACGAAAGGCTGCATCGCCGCCACCGTCCGCTCGAGCAGGTGATGCCGGGCCGCCTCGTAGCCGACGGCGATGGCGTTCTCGAATGCCAGCGCATCGGCTGCGCCGTGGCTCTTGATCACGATGCCGCGCAGGCCGAGCAGGCTGGCGCCGTTGTAGCGACGGTGGTCGAGGCGCCGGCGGAAGCGCTTCAGCACCGGGTAGGCGAGCACCGCCGCCACCTTGGCGAGCGGGCTGCGGGTGAACTCCTCGCGCACCATCGTGCCGAGCATCTGCGCCAGGCCCTCGGACGTCTTCAGCGCCACGTTGCCGACGAAGCCGTCGCAGACGATGACGTCGGTCGTCCCCTTGTAGATGTCGTCGCCCTCGACGTTGCCGTGGAAGTTCAGCGAACTGGCGCGCAGCAGCTCGCCGGCGCGCTTGACCACGTCGTTGCCCTTGATCACCTCTTCGCCGACGTTGAGCAGGCCGATGCTCGGCTGCTCCTTTTCCTGCACCGCGGCCACCAGCGCGGCGCCGAGGATGGCGAACTCGAACAGGTGCTCGGCGCTGCAGTCGACATTCGCGCCGAGGTCGAGCATCGTCGTGACGCCGCCCTTGATGTTGGGCAGCACGGTGGCGATCGCCGGCCGGTCGATGCCGTCGAGGGTCTTGAGCACGAAGCGCGAGATCGCCATCAGGGCGCCGGTGTTGCCGGCGCTCACGCAGGCGTCGGCCTTGCCTTCCTTGACCAGGTTGATGGCCAGCCGCATCGACGAGTTTCGCTTGCCGCGCAGGGCAACGGCCGGCGGGTCGTCCATCGCGACGACCTCGTCGGTGTGCAGGAGTTCGACGCGCGGCTTCAGTTCGCCCGCGGAGGCCAGCAGGGGCTCGACCTCGCCACCCCGGCCCACCAGCAGCAGCCGGCTGTCGGCCTGCGCGCGCAGGAACGAAAGCGCCGCCGGCACGGTGACCGGCGGGCCGTGGTCCCCGCCCATGGCGTCGATGGCGATGCGAACGGTCACCGTTGGCCGCCAGCGGTCAGGCCCGAGCCGGCCGCGGCCTCACAGCCGCGACCACTCCGGCTACTCGTCGCTCTTGGTCGCGACGACTTTCTTGCCGCGGTAGAAGCCGTTGGGGCTCACGTGATGCCGGCGATGGACCTCGCCGGTGCCCGGCTCGATCGCCAGCGGCGGATTGGTGGCAAAGTCGTGCGCCCGGCGCATGTTGCGCTTCGACGCCGACCGCTTGTTCTGCTGCACTGCCATGGCTGCCTCGCCAGTCGGAAGACAAATAGCCGCGCATTGTAGCCGACTGGACTGCCGCGGCCGTCGTCAGCGCCGCGACTTCTTCAGTGCCGCAAGAGCCTCGAACGGGCGCCGCGTCTCGCCTGCCAATTTGTCGTCGACCTCCGCCGGCCCGGCGCATCGGTCGTGCCGCGGCGAAATCGGCAGGGCCAGGATCGCCTGATCCTCGAGCAGCGCCGCGAGATCGAACCGGCGCGAACCGAGCAGCGGCTCCTCGGCCGACTCGTCGATCGGCAGCTCGTCGAGCTGCCGCTCGTCGGCCACGAAGAAGAACTGCGCCTGCTCGTCGATCGGCAGGTCGACCGCGCCGCCGCAGCGGTCGCAACGCGCCCGCACCGTGCCATGCATGTCGAGCGTCGCTGCCGGCCGGCCGAGTTCGTCGACCCGGCCGGTCAGCCGGTAGCGAAGCGTGCCTTCGGCATCGGCGAGTGCAGCGGCCAGCCTCGGCGCGTTGCTGACCGCCAGCTCGCCCTGCACCGTGCCACGACGCCGCGACAGTTCCCAGACGTCGCAGGACGGAACGCGATCTGTCGACATGGCCGGCGGCTGGTGCGTCGCTAAACTGCCGCGCACCCGAAGCACCGAGGCTCGACAGCATGCCGCCGATCGTACTCGCATCGACCTCACCGTACCGCCGCGAGCTGTTGACGCGCCTGCGCCTGCCGTTTGCGGTGCAGGCACCGCAGCTCGACGAGTACGCGCTGCCCGGCGAGGCACCGGCAGCAACCGCCCGCCGACTGGCGCTGGCCAAGGCAAAGGCGGTGGCCAAAGGCCTGCCGGGCGCCGTCGTGATCGGCTCGGACCAGGTCGCCGACGTCGACGGCAGCGCGCTGTCGAAGCCCGGCACGCACGAGGCAGCGCTGGCGCAGCTGGCGCGAATGCAGGGCCGCGAGGTCGTCTTTCATACGGCCGTCGCGGTGATCGGCGCGGACGGTGCCGAGCAGGTCGGCGAGGTGCCGACAACGGTGCGCTTCCGGGTCCTGCCGATCGATCGGCTCGATGCCTACCTGCGCGCCGAGCGACCTTATGACTGCGCCGGTGCCGCCAAGATCGAGTCGCTCGGCATCACGCTGGTCGAGTCGGTCCGCTCCGACGATCCGACGGCGCTGATCGGGCTGCCGCTGATCCGTCTGACGTCGATGCTCGCAGCCTGCGGGATTGACCTGCCGGTGCCATGAACCGGCCTTCGGGAACGCTGCTGCTGCTGCCGACCCTGCTCGGCGAGTCGCCACCGGAGCGGTCGTTGCCGGCGCGGACCATCGACCTGGCGCGGGCGACCACCGTCTTTCTCGCCGAAAGCGCCAGAAGCGCGCGCGCCTTTCTCAAGGCGATCGGCCACCCGCAGCCGATCGCCAGCCTTTCGCTGACCGAGATCGGCCACCACCCGGATCCGCGTCGTTTCGACCAATGGCTGCAACCGGCGGTCGACGGGCGCGACATCGCCCTGCTGTCCGACGCCGGCTGCCCGGCGGTCGCCGATCCGGGCGCCGGGCTGGTGGCCAGGGCGCACCAGCGCGGCCTGCGGGTGCGGCCGCTGGTCGGCCCGAGCAGCCTGCTGCTCGCCCTGATGGCGGCCGGGATGAGCGGCCAGCGTTTCCGCTTCGTCGGCTACCTGCCGCAGGACAGGCAGGCGCTGGCGGCGGCCATCGCGGCGCTCGAGCGCGCCAGCGGCGGCGAGGAGACCCAGCTGTTCATCGAGACGCCCTATCGCAACGAACGGCTGCTGCTGGCACTGCTCGAGCATGCGCGCCCCGACACCCGGCTCGCCGTTGCCGTCGACCTGACGACCGACGACGAGCGGGTGACCTCGCTGCCGATCGCGGACTGGAAGGCGATGCCGGTCGAGGCAAGGCCGGCGCTCGCGCGCCGGCCTGCCGTCTTCGCTCTGATGGCTCAGGCCCGTGCGCCCGCGGCTTCTGCTCGTGGCCGCACCGCCGGTTCGGGTCGCCAGTAGACGACGCCATCCTGCTCGACGACCTGCAGCGGCCGCAGGCCGCCGCGGCCGGCGCAGGGTCCGCCGAGGCAGCGGCCGTCGGCGGGATCGTAGGCAGCACCGTGGGTGGCGCACAGCAGGGTCTCGCCGTCGCCGTCGAAGAACCGGCCGGCCACCCAGTCCAGCTCCATCGCCACGTGCGCGCAGCGATTGAGGTAGGCCACCGCCCGGCCCCGGTGACGGACCGCGAACGCGCCCAACGTCTCGCCGTCGACCAGCACGTCGAAGCGCAGTCCGACGCCGCCGTCGACCAGCTGCGTCGACGGGCACAGCGCGATCAGCGGTTCGGCATCAGCCACTGGTGCAGCTGCGCCAGCGAGTCGAACAGCGCCAGCGGTCGACAGGCGGCGAGCTGCTCGTACGGGTGCGCGCCCTGCGTCAGGCCAACCGCCGCCGCCTGCGCCGCCTCTGCCATCTGCAGGTCGTGCGTGGTGTCGCCGACCATCAGCGTCCGCTGCGGCGCCACCATCAGCTCTTCGGCCAGCTCGAGCAGCATCGCCGGATGAGGCTTCGGATGCGTCTGGTCGGCGCAGCGGGTGGCGGCGAACTCGGCGCCGAGCCCGGTTGCGGCCAGGGCGCGCTGCAGGCCGTGCTGCGACTTCCCCGTGGCGATCGCCAGCATCACGCCCGACTGCCGCAGTTCGGCGACGAGTTCGCGCGCGCCGGGAAACAGCACCAGCTCGGCCTCGCGGGCCAGATAGTGGACCCGGTAGCGCGCCGAGTATTCGGCGATCCGCTCCGCCGGCAGCGTCGGCACCGCCCGCGCCAGCGCGTCGTGCAGTCCGAGGCCGATCACGTGACTGGCGGTGGCGTGATCGGGAACCGGCAGATCGAGGTCGGCAGCGGCGTCCTGGATGGCACTGACGATGGCGGCCGTCGAGTCGCTGAGCGTTCCGTCCCAGTCGAAGACGACGAGGTCGAAACGGTCAAGCACGGCCGAGTCCCCGCAGGAAGTCGCTGCACTCGCGGTCGAGCGCGCATTCGATCGCCATCGGTGCGCCGCCGGCCGGGTGAGCAAAGCGGACGGCGCAGGCATGCAGGAACATCCGCCTGAACGGCACGCCGAACTCGCCGCGGGCGGCCCGGCGATTCAGATCGAAGTCGCCGTACTTGTCGTCGCCGACGATCGGGAAGCCCACGTGGGCCAGATGCACGCGGATCTGGTGCGTCCGGCCGGTCTTCAGTTCGGCCTCGAGCAGTGAGAATCCTCCATAGCGGTGGCGCAGGCTGAACACCGTGTGCGCCGCCAGTCCTTCGTCGGCATCGACCGACACGCGCCGCTCGCCGCTCGCCGTCGTCCGCTTGGCCAGCGGCAGGCGCACGTGCTGGCGATCGTTGACCCAGTCGCCGGCGACCACGGCGAGGTAGCGCTTGTCGACCTGGCCCTCGCGAAGCTGCTCATGCAGTCCCAGCAGCGCCCGCCTGGTCTTGGCCAGCAGGAGGATGCCCGAGGTATCGCGGTCCAGCCGGTGGGCCAGTTCGAGGAACGGCTGGTTCGGCCGGGCGGCCCGGACCATCTCGATCAGACCGTGGGCGATGCCGCTGCCGCCGTGTGCCGCGAGCCCGGCGGGCTTGTCCACGGCGATCAGGTGCTCGTCCTCGAACAGCACCGGCGGCATCTGCGCCCGCGCCGGCGGCGGCATCTGCGCCGCGAGCCGCAGCGGCGGCACCCGGACCTGGTCGCCTTCGGCCAGACGCTGGTCGACCGAGGCGCGCGCCTTGTTCACCCGCACCTGGCCGCTGCGCACGATCCGGTAGACGTGGCTCTGCGGCACACCCTTGGCCAGGCGCAGCAGGAAATTGTCGAGGCGCTGACCGTCGGCCTCCGGCCCGACGGTCAGGTAACTGACGTGGTCGGGGCCGATCCCGCTCGCGCCGCGGCGCTCCTTGGCGGTGTCGTTCATCGTGCCGTTATACTTTCGCGCGCAGGAGTTAGGCGGCGCTGTTCAAGTTGCGGATCAATTGTCCGCCGCTGGCAGTCCGCGGCGATTCGCCCACGGATGCGGGAGCATCGTCCCGACCCTGCACAGGGCACCGATTGTAGCGATGGCCGTTCGCCGGCTCGAAGCCCGGCGAGACCCCGCGCGGTGCCGGGACGCGACAGCGCGCGGCGGCGAAGGCCGCACGCGCCGAGCGAAGCTGGCGGCGGGTTGGCAAACCTTGCCGTCTGGGTTGAAACAATGTGAGCCGTGCCGCCTGCGGGTGTGGCCGGCTCGGCTGGATCGGATTCGTCGCTGCACGCCGGCCGCACCGGCGTCGGGTCACGCAAGCAAAGGTCTTCTCGTGTTCAGGCTCCCATCGTCGTCCGCCCGTTGCCGCGCGCTGCTACAGCGCGCGCCGGCACTCGGACACAGCGCCGCGGCCGATCCGCCGCGGCGCCGGCGCCTGGCGCGATCCGCCTAGCCTCGTCCCGCGGCGCACTCGATCCGGCACTGCCGCGCCAGTTTGGCGCATGGAGTGTTGTGATGAAGAGGATGCTCTTCAATGCCACCCACCCGGAGGAACTGCGGGTGGCGATCGTCGACGGCCAGCGGCTGGTCGACATCGACATCGAGACCGAGGGGCGTGAGCAGCGCAAGTCGAACATCTACAAGGGTGTCATCACCCGCGTCGAGCCGAGCCTGGAAGCCTGCTTCGTCGACTACGGCGAGGAAAGGCACGGCTTCCTGCCGTTCAAGGAGATATCGCGCAGCTTCTTCAGGGCCGGTGTCGACGTCGGCCGGGCCAGGATCAACGAGGCGGTGCGCGAAGGCGACGAGCTGATCGTCCAGGTCGAGAAGGAGGAGCGCGGCAGCAAGGGCGCGGCGCTCACCACCTTCATCTCGCTGGCCGGCCGCTATCTCGTGCTGATGCCCAACAATCCGCGCGGCGGCGGGGTGTCGCGGCGGATCGAGGGCGAGGACCGGCAGGAACTGCGCGAGGCGATGGACCAGCTCGAACTGCCGGCGGGCATGAGCGTCATCGCCCGCACCGCCGGCATCGGTCGCAGTGCCGAGGAACTGCAGTGGGACCTGAACTACCTGCTGAAGCTGTGGCACGCGATCGTCGATGCCGCCGCTGCCGTGTATCGCACCGAGGCCGGCGAATCGACGGCCGAACCGACCAGCGACGGCCGGAAGAACAAGCGGCTGAATCCGGCGCCGTTCCTCATCTTCGAGGAATCCAGCCTGGTCATCCGCGCCATCCGCGATTACTTCCACCCGTCGATCGGCGAGATCCTGGTCGACACCGACGAGATCGCCGACCAGGCCCAGCAGTTCATGGCGCACGTGATGCCGGACACGGTCAACCGGGTCAAGCGCTACAAGGACGACATTCCGCTGTTCTCGCGCTTCCAGATCGAGCACCAGATCGAGACGGCGCATTCGCGCATCGTGCAGCTGCCGTCGGGCGGCTCGATCGTCATCGACCACACCGAGGCGCTGGTGTCGATCGACGTGAACTCGGCGCGCGCCACCAAGGGCTCCGACATCGAGGAGACCGCCCTGCGCACCAACCTCGAGGCGGCCGACGAGGCGGCCCGGCAGCTGCGCCTGCGCGACCTCGGCGGCCTGATCGTGATCGACTTCATCGACATGGAGGAGTCGAAGAACCAGCGCGCGGTGGAGAACAAGCTCAAGGAGGCCCTGCACTACGACCGCGCCCGCGTGCAGATGGGCAAGATCTCGCGCTTCGGCCTGATGGAGCTGTCGCGCCAGCGGCTGCGCCCGGCGCTGTCCGAAGGCAGTCACATCACCTGCCCGCGCTGCAACGGCGTCGGCGTGATCCGCGACACCGAGAGCTCCGCGCTGCACATCCTGCGCATCATCCAGGAGGAGGCGATGAAGGAGAACACCGCCGCCATCCATGCGCAGGTGCCGGTCGACGCCGCCACCTACCTGCTCAACGAGAAGCGCGCCGACATCGCCAAGCTCGAGGCCCGTCTGCGCGTATCGATCGTGCTGATCCCGAACAAGCACCTCGAGACGCCGCACTACAAGGTCGAGCGCCTGCGCCACGACGACGAGCGGCTCGACCTGGCCAAGTCGAGCTACGAGCGGGCCGAGTCGCCGGCCGTCGACACGCCGTACGCCGCCGCCGCCGAGCCGGCCAAGCCGAAGCAGGAGGCGGTGGTTCGCGGCATCGTGCACGAGACGCCGGCACCAGTGGCGGCGCCGCCTCCGGCAGCGCTGTCGCCCGCGCCTGTCCTGCCGGCGGCCCCGCTGGCGAGGCCTTCGTTCCTCGCCCGGCTGTGGAATCTCGTCACCGGTCGCACGGTCACAGAACAGATCATCGTGCCGCCGGCGGCGCCGCCGGCGGCCGCCGAAGCCCGGCCGCCGCGCCCGGAACGTCCCGAGCGCAGCGGCGAGCGTGGCCGTGATCGTCGGGGCGGACGTGGCGGGCGTGGCGAACGAGCAGAGCGCGGTGAGCGTCGCGAGCGTGAGGCGGCGCCGGCGCGGGAACCCAGGGGGCAGCGCCCCTCGCAGGAAGCACCACGCCAGGCGGCGCCGGAGGCCGCTTCCGCCGCCCAGGAAGGCCGTGAGCGCGGCGAGCGCCGGGAACGCGACCGCCCTGCCCGCCCGCCGCGCGGCAAGCCCGTCGAGTCAGCCGCCGCCGTACCGGTGGAGCTCGCAGCTGCCGCCCCGGAGGAGATGCATCCCGTGGCGGCGCTGACGGCGGAATCGCCCGCCGGCGGCGCAGAGGAGGCCTCGGCCGAAGAGCGCCGCCGCCGGCGCGGGCGTCGTCGCCGCGGCCGCGGCGGTCGAGGTGAGGCCGATGGCCGCGAAGCGCCGTCGGGCGAGCAGGCGGATACCACCGCGGCCGAGGAATCGGTCGGCGAGGCCGAGGTACCGGTCGAGGTGCATGCTGACGCGCAGGTCGAGGCGCAGGCTGAGGTGCCGGCTCCGTTGCCGGCGCTTGCCGAGTCCCCGAAGCCCGCGGCGCCATCGGACTCCGAGCCGCTGCCCGCTGCCGCGCCGATCATCGTTGCGCCGCCGGTCACGCCGGCACCGATGCCGGTGGACGATCTGCAGCCGATCCTCGAGCAGGCGGGCCTCAAACTGGTTCAGACCGAGCCGGGCAAGCTCGCCGACGTGCTGAATCGTTTCGCAAGCGAGGCGAAGCCGGTGCGCGTGCCGCGCGAGCGTCCGGTGCCGCCGCCGCTCGAGACCGGTCCGCTGGTCCAGGTCGAAACGCGCCGGACAGCGCCGCCGCAGCACTGACCGCGCGAGGCACGGGCGCCGTCGCCTGACGGCGCCCTCTCCGGCCGCAAGGCAGCGCCGAGCGCGTGGTCATGACGGCACCCGGCCCCGTGGCGCGCCGTTAACATCCGTGCCGGAGCCGCAGCACCGATGACCGATCGAATCATCCCTGTCGTCGACGCGCGCGCCGCACTGCGCGTGCCGGCCGGCGCCGACCTCGCCGCCGACGGGCGCGTTGCCGATCGGCTGGATCGGCCGCTGCGGGATCTGCGCATCTCGGTCACCGACCGCTGCAACTTCCGCTGCACCTACTGCATGCCGAAGGAGGTGTTCGACAAGAGCTATCGCTTCCTGCCGCATGCCGACCTGCTGAGCTTCGAGGAGATCGCGCGGCTGGCGCGGCTGTTCATCGAGCACGGTGTCGAGAAGATCCGGCTCACCGGTGGCGAGCCGCTGCTGCGCAAGGACATCGAACGGCTGATCGAGATGCTGGCGCGCCTGCGTACGCGCGACGGCGGATCGCTGGACCTGACGCTGACCACCAACGGTTCGATCCTCGCCCGCAAGGCGCGCTCGCTTGCCGCCGCCGGCCTGAGGCGCGTCACCGTTTCGCTCGACGGGCTCGACGATGCGGTGTTCCGGCGGATGAACGACGTCGACTTCCCGGTCGGCGCGGTGCTCGAAGGCATTGCCGCGGCCGCCGACGCCGGGCTGGCGCCGGTCAAGATCAACACGGTGGTCAAGCGCGGCGTCAACGAGCACGAGATCGTGCCGATGGCTCGCCACTTCAGGGGCAGCGGGCACATCGTGCGCTTCATCGAGTTCATGGACGTCGGCAGTTCCAACGGCTGGCGGCTCGATGACGTGGTGCCGTCGCGCGAGGTCGTTCGCCGCATCGACCTGGAGATGCCGCTGGAGGCGATCGAGCCCAACTACACCGGCGAGGTCGCGGAGCGCTGGCGCTACCGCGACGGCGGCGGCGAGGTCGGCGTCATTTCGAGCGTCACGCAGGCCTTCTGCCGCGCCTGCACGAGGGCCCGGCTGTCGACCGAGGGGCGGCTTTACCTCTGCCTGTTCGCCACCGGCGGCTACGACCTGCGACGGATGCTGCGCGAAGGCGCCAGCGACGGGCAGATCAGCGCCGCCGTCGGCAGGATCTGGCAGTCCCGCGCCGACCGCTACTCGGAACTGCGCAGCGCGGCGACTGCCGATCTGCGCAAGATCGAGATGTCCTACATCGGCGGCTAGCCGGCCGCCACCCACGATGCGCATGCCGACCCGCGAGGAGATCACGGGGCTGGTGCTCGCCGGCGGCCGCGGCTCGCGGATGGGCGGCGTCGACAAGGGTCTGGTCGAGTTCAACGGGCGGACGCTCGTCGAGCGGGTGATCGATCGGATCCGCCCGCAGGTCGGCATGCTGATGATCAGCGCCAATCGCAACGTCGACGTCTATCGAACCTTCGGCCATCCGGTGCTGCTCGACGCCGCCGACGGCCTGGAGGCCTTTCCCGGGCCGCTGGCCGGCCTTCTGGCGGGGCTGCGCGCCGCGGCCACGCCGTGGCTCGCTACCGTGCCCTGCGATGCGCCGTTCCTGCCGGCCGACCTGGTGAGCCGGCTGGTGTCATCGCTCGGCCGCAGTCGCGCCGCGATGGCCAGCGTGGGCGACCGCGCCGAGCCGGTCTTCTGCCTGGCGCACATCGATCTGGCCGACGAACTGGCCACCGCGCTCGCCAACGGCGAACGCCGCGCCGAGGCTTGGCTGAGGAGCATCGGCGCGGCGCCGGCGGTGTTCCTGCATCCCGAGCAGTTCGCCAACCTGAATACCCTGCAGGAGCTGCGAGCCCGCGATGCCCGCCAATGAACTGACGCTCGGCCAGGCGTTCGACGAGCTGATCCGGGGGCTGTCGCCCATCGCGCAGACGGAACGGATCGAGGCCCGTGCCGCCGCCGGTCGCCTACTCGCCGAGGACGTCGTCTCGGCGGTCGACCTGCCGGCCTTCGACAACTCGGCGATGGACGGCTATGCGTTGCGCTTGGCCGACCTGCAGCCAGGCCACTGGCTGCACGAGATCGGCCGCGCCTACGCCGGCCACCCGTTCGGCGGACGCATCGATACCGGCACCTGCGTGCGCATCATGACCGGTGCCCCGTTGCCCGACGGCGCCGACACGGTGGTGATGCTGGAGGACGTGAGCGCCGACGGCGGCATCGTCCGCGTCGAGCGACTGCCACTTCCTGGCGCCAACATCCGCCGGCGCGGCGAGCACATCGCCGTCGGCGATCTCGCCCTGCCGGCCGGCCGGCACCTGCGCGCCGCCGACGTCGGCCTCGCCGCAGCGGTCGGCGCGGCGCGGCTCACGGTTCGCCGCCGGCTGCGCGTCGGCGTGGTTTCCACCGGCGATGAACTCGCCGATCCGCCGCAGGTCCTGCACGCCGGCGCCAGCTTCGATGCCAATCGGCCGCTGCTCGCCGCGAGCCTCGGTCGCCTCGGCTTCGAAACGCACGACCTGGGCATCTGTGGCGACTCGGCACAGGCGTTCGCCGCCGTGCTGGCGCAGGCTCGCCGACTCGGTCTCGACGCGCTGGTCGCCAGCGGCGGCGCCGCGCAGGGTGACGCGGACATCGTCCGCGCGGCTCCCGGGGTGCGCTTCGTTGCGCTGAACATCCGACCCGGGCGCGGCATCGCCTTCGCCCGCTTCGACGAGGGCGGCCCGATGATGGCGATGCTCGGCCTGCCCGGCAACGTCGTCGCCGCCTACGTGATGTTCCATTTGCTGGCAAGGCCGCTGCTGCTGCACCTCGCGGGATGCCGGGCAACCCTGCCGTCGCCGATTCCGCTGCCGCTCGCAGGCGCTGTTCGCCTGCGCGGCGGACGTATCGACTACCGCCGGGCGCGCTTCGTCCGCGAGCCGGCAGGGCGGCTGCTGGTCGAGCCGCTACGCGAGCAGGGTTCGGCGATGCTGCGCACCGTCACCGAGGCCGATGCACTGATCGCGCTCGGCCCACGCGACGCCTACGCGGCCGGCGAGCTGGTCGACACGCTGCCGCTGGCGCTGTTCGACTGAGACACACCAGGGCTCTTTGCCAGGAGGCGGTGATCCCGCCGGCCAGCGCGCCCGCGCCGCCGCCCTAGAAGCGTTTCATCAGTTCCAGCATCCGCCGCACGGCCTGACCGTACGGCGGCATGAACAGGCCCATGCCGTTCAGCTTCGACTGAACGAACACCGGCGTCATCTTGCTGAACGTCTCGAAACCGTGACGGCCGTGGTAGTGCCCCATGCCGGACGGGCCGACGCCGCCGAACGGCAGTTCCTCCTGCGCCACGTGCATCAGCGTCTCGTTGACGCATACGCCGCCGGCCTGCGTGTTATGAAGGGCCCAGGAGGTGCGCTGCTCGTCCTCGTCGAACCAGTACAGGGCGAGCGGCTTGGGCATGGCGCTGATGTGGGCGACTGCGTCCTCGATTCGGTCGTAGGGCACCAGCGGCAGCAGCGGCCCGAAGATCTCCTCGCGCATCACATCGAGTGCGGCCGGCGGATCGATCAGCAGCGCCGGCGCCAGGCGATGGGCAGCGTTGTCGCGCGCGCGGCCATCGAACAGCGTCTCGATCCGCACGCCGGCCTCCTTCGCCTGGTCGAGGTAGCCGGTCAGCCGCTCGTAATGCCGCTGGCTGACCACCGCGCAGAAGTCACGATTGCCCAGCCCGGCCGGAAACATCCGGCGCGCCTGCGCTCTCGCCTCGCGGACGAAGGGCTTGACCATCTCGCGCGGCAGCAGCACGTAGTCCGGCGCCACGCAGGTCTGGCCGGCATTGAGCAACTTGCCGGCGAGGATGCGAGTGGCGGCCCGCTGCACCGGGTACTCCGGCGCCACCACCGTCGGCGACTTGCCGCCGAGTTCCAGCGTGACCGGCGTCAGGTTGGCCGCCGCCGCCGCCATCACCCGCTTGCCGACCTTCGTCGAGCCGGTGAACAGCAGGTGATCGAACGGCAGCTCCGAGAATGCCTGCGCCACGGTGGCGTCGCCGGTGACCACGGCGGCCTCCTCCGGCGCGAAGTACTTCTCGACCAGCCGCCTGAACAGCGCCGAGAAGGCCGGCGTGAATTCGGACATCTTGACCAGCGCGCGATTGCCGGCGACCAGCGCGCCGACCATCGGACCGACGGCCAGGTAGAGCGGGTAGTTCCAGGGCACGATGATGCCGACCACGCCGAGCGGCCGCGGCTGGATCTCGGCGCGAGCCGGCAGGAACCACTTGGAGACCCAGACCCGCTCGGGCCTCATCCACCGCTCGCCGGAGCGCAACGCGCCGTTGATCTCGGCCAGCGACGGATAGACCTCGGCGATCTGAGTCTCGATCGCCGGCCGGCCGCCGAAATCGGCGTCGATCGTTCGCTCGATCTCTTCCTCGTTGTCGCCGACCAGCCGGCGCAGCCGCTGCAGGCGATCGCGACGCTCCGGCCACTGCGAGTGCGGCTTCTGGGCAAACGCGGCACGCTGCAACTCGAAAAGCGACTGCATGTCGGTCGGCATATCGTTGGCTTTCATCGGTTCGATCATGTCGGTGACTCAAACAAACACATGTTAGTGGCCGCAGCTGCCGCAAGCGCCGAGCAAGTGCACTAACCCGAGGGGCGGCGCCGCGGCCAGGCTGCCAGCGCAAGTGCTTGTCGCGACGCGACAATTGCTGCACAGTTCGGCCGCCCATCGCAGCCGCCCATGACGATCCTCCATCAGTTGCTCGGCATTGCCGCCATGCTCGGGTTCGCCTGGGCGATCTCGGAGGACCGGCGGGCCGTGTCCTGGCGCACGGTCGGTGTCGGCATCCTGCTGGCGCTGGCGCTGGCAGCGGTGATGCTCAAGGTGCCACCGGTGGCCACGGCGCTGCAGTCGCTCAACGGGCTCGTCGAGGCGTTGAACAGGGCCACCCTGGCGGGTACGTCGTTCGTCTTCGGCTACCTCGGCGGCGGGCAACTGCCATTCAGCCCGAGCCATCCACAGTCGGCTTTCATCCTGGCGTTCCAGGCACTGCCGCTGGTGCTGCTGATCTCGGCGCTAGCGGCTCTGCTGTTCCACTGGCGCGTGATGCCGCTGCTGGTGCACGCCTTTGCCTGGGTCCTGCGACGGACAGTCGGCGTCGGCGGCGCGGTTGGCGTGTCGGCGGCGGCCAACGTCTTCGTCGGCATGGTCGAGGCGCCGCTGGTCGTCGCGCCCTACCTTGCCCGACTGACGCGCGGCGAGCTTTTCATCGTCATGAACTGCGGCATGGCGACGATCGCCGGCACCGTGCTCGTGCTCTATGCGACCTTCCTCGCGCCGGTGCTGCCGAACGCCCTGGTCCATCTGCTGGTGGCGTCGTTCGTCGCCACTCCCGTGGCCATCGCGGTGGCGGCGCTGATGGTGCCGTCGCCGCTGCGCGACGACTCGGTGGTCCGCCTCGCGCGCCAGGACGCCAACGCGGTGGCGGCGGTGACGCGCGGCACGCTCGAAGGCCTGCAACTGCTGCTGAACATCGTCGCCATGCTGGTCGTCTTCGTCTCCCTGGTGGCGCTGGCCAATGCGGCCCTGACGCTGCTGCCGTCGCTCGACGGAAAGCCGCTGTCGCTGGAACGCATCCTCGGCTGGCTCTTCGCGCCGCTGGCATGGCTGGTCGGCGTGCCGCTGCACGAGGCGGCGATCGCCGGCAACCTGCTCGGCAAGAAGACCGTCCTGAACGAGTTCATCGCCTACCTGGAGCTCGCCCGCCTGCCAGCCGACGAGCTTTCACCGCGCAGCCGCCTGCTGATGACCTATGCGCTGTGCGGCTTTGCCAACTTCGGCAGCCTCGGCATCATGCTTGGCGGCCTCGATGCGCTGCTGCCGCGCGAGCGCCGCGCCGAACTGGCCGAACTGGGTATGAAGTCGGTGCTTGCCGGCCTGCTGTCGACCTGCCTGACGGCCGCGCTGGTGGGGCTGCTGCTGTGACGGAGCTGCGTGGCCGGCGCGTCGTCCTGCGCAACTGGCGCGACGACGATCTCGAACCGTTCGCTGCGCTGAACGCCGACCCGGCCGTGACCGAGTTCCTCGCCGGCCCCCGGGGGGGGGGGGAGGCTCCGGGCGCGCTGATCGCCAGCGGGGGCGGCCACCACCGCCCTCGTCGTGGTGCCGATCGCCGCTACTCGATCTCCTCGTACAGCGGCAGCGTCAGGAACTCGGCAAACGATTCCTGCGTGCTCATCTGCTCGAAGATCTGCGCTGCCCGGTCGTAGGTGCGAGTGTCGCCGCCGACCGCCGCCTTCGCCTTGGCTAGTTCATCGGGGATCAGCGCGCGCACCATCTCGGCGGTGACCTTGCGGCCGTCGTCGAGCACGCCCTTCGGCGAGCGTATCCACTGCCAGACCTGCGAGCGGCTGATCTCGGCGGTGGCGGCGTCCTCCATCAGGTTGTGAATCGGCACGCAGCCGTTGCCGGCCAGCCACGAACCGAGGTAGTGGATGCCGACGTTGATGTTCATCCGCAGGCCGGCCTCGGTGATCGGCGTCTCCGGCTGGAAGTTCAGCAGGTCGGCGGCGGCCACCTGCACGTCGTCGCGCTTCTTGTCGATCTGGTTGGGGCGATCGCCGAGCACCTTGACGAATTCCTCCATGGCGATCGGCACCAGGCCGGGGTGCGCCACCCAGCCGCCGTCGTAGCCGTCGGTGGCGTCGCGCGCCTTGTCCGTGCGCACGCCGGCCAGAGCCTTCTCGTTGGCCACCGGGTCGCCCTTGATCGGGATCAGCGCGCTCATGCCGCCGATCGCCGGCGCGTTGCGCCGGTGGCAGGTCGCCAGCAGCAGCAGCGCGTAGGCGCGCATGAACGGCGCCGTCATCGTCACCCGGGCGCGGTCGGCCAGGCAGAAGTCGCGATCGACCTTGAACTTCTTGATGCAGGAGAAGATGTAGTCCCAGCGGCCGGCATTCAGCCCCGCCGAGTGCTCGCGCAGCTCGTACAGGATCTCGTCCATCTCGAAGGCGGCGACGATCGTCTCGATCAGCACCGTCGCCTTGACCGTGCCCTGCGCGATGCCGAGTTCCTTCTGCGTCGCCACGAAGATGTCGTTCCACAGCCGCGCCTCGAGGTGCGACTCCATCTTCGGCAGGTAGAAGTACGGCCCCGAACCGCGCGCCACCAGTTCCCTGGCGTTGTGGAACATGTACAGCGCGAAGTCGAAGATCCCTCCGGAGACCCGCTCGCCGTCGACCAGCACGTGCTTCTCGTCGAGGTGCCAGCCGCGCGGCCGCACCACCAGGGTCGCCACCCGGTCGTTCAGTCTGTAGGTCTTGCCGCCCTGCTCGAGCGAAA
Organism: Burkholderiales bacterium; assembly: GCA_016716275.1. Classification (GTDB taxonomy): domain Bacteria; phylum Pseudomonadota; class Gammaproteobacteria; order Burkholderiales; family Burkholderiaceae_F; genus JADJWR01. The sequence goes on from JADJWR010000003.1 coordinate 1,008,306, forward strand.
TGCGGCGGCGGATGGCGTCGATCAGGTTGATCTGGCCGGTGATCTGGTTGTCCCAGTTCGGCGCGTTGCTGTCCTCGAAGTCGGTCATGTAGGAGTCCGCCCCCGAGTTCAGCGCATTGATGATCATCTTGCGCTCGACCGGACCGGTGATCTCGACCCGCCGGCACTGCAGGTCCTTCGGCACCGGGGCGATCGTCCAGTCGCCGTCGCGGACCTGCCTGGTCTCGGCCAGGAAGTCGGGCCGCTCGCCGGCGTCCAGTCGCTTGGCCCGCTCGAGGCGCCTGGCCAGCAGCTCCTTGCGGCGCGGATTGAAGCCGCGGTGCAGGCGGGCGACCAGCGCCAGCGCCTCCGGCGTGAGGATCGCCTCGAAGCCGGGCTTCATCGGCGCCCGGATCTCGACCCCTTGAGGCATGTTCATTGCGTACTCCTAGTGCTTGCGTCGTTGCAGAAGAAAGTCGACCGCATCGGCGAGCGAGGCGCCGATGCCGTCGGGTCGCACGCCGAGGCGGTCGAGCGGCGCGCCGCCGCGGTTGACCCAGAAGCTGACGTAGCCGTACCACTTGGCACCGATGGCGTCCCAGCAGTTGCTCGATACCAGCAGCAGTTCGTGCGCCGGGTGCTTGAGCGTCAGCGGCCCGAGCTCGTAGACCGGCGGCGCGGTCTTGTAGGCGTGCACCTGGTCGGCCGACAGCAGCACGTCGAAGTACTCGGCGATCTGCGCGCCGTGCAGCACGTCCTCGATCAGGCCCGGATCGCCGTTGGACAGCACGCCGATCGTCGTGCCCGCCTGCTGAAGCTTCTGCAGCGCCGGCACGGCGTCGGCGTAAGGCGCGAGCTGCGTGTACTCGTGCATCAGCAGGCCGCGGGCGGCGGCATCGAGCGGCAGCTTCAGCGCCTCGCAGGCGAACTGCAGCGCGTCCTCGGTCACCTGGGTGAACGGCACGTAGCGCGACGACATCGTGCGCAGACGCGTGTACTCGATCTGCTTGTCCCGCCACAGCTGCGTCAGGCGCTGCCCCTGGCCGGGGAACAGCTGATCGGCGCGCGCGCCGACCGAGTGCACGTCGAGCAGCGTGCCGAAAACGTCGAACAGGACAGCACGGATCGACATGCGCTCACCCTCTCCCGCCGGAATCGTCGTTGGTTGCGCCGAGTATATTGGCCCGGCCGCCGCCGTTGCCACGCCGCCAGGGCGCTGCGCGAACGGCACGGATCCGTGGACGCCGCACAAAAAAAAGAGCCGCCTCGGGGGCGGCTCGACCAGGTTATTGCTCTTGTTTACGTTCTCGTTGCAGCGTTGTCTCCTACTGCCTCGCCCTTCGTGCCTTTGTTGCGCGCCCGCGCGCCGGTTTCCGCAAGCCGGGTCGGCGCGCGAGCATACGAAAGCCGCACGGAGGGCTCAAGCTGCGCCGCAGCGCAACTGTCGGCGCGGTGACAATCAGGCCGCCTTCTTCTGCTTCGCCTCGAAGAACTGCTCGTCCTCGGTCGAGCCTTTCAGCGCTGCCGTCGAGGCCTCCGACTCGATGGTCGTGGTAACCGCGTCGAAGTAGCCGGTGCCGACCTCGCGCTGGTGCTTGACCGCGGTGAAGCCCTTCTCGGCCGCGGCGAACTCCGCCTCCTGCAGTTCGACGAACGCGCTCATCTGGTTGCGCGCGTAGCCGTGGGCCAGGTTGAACATCGAGTAGTTCAGCGAGTGGAAGCCGGCCAGCGTGATGAACTGGAACTTGTAGCCCATCGCACCGAGTTCCTTCTGGAACTTGGCGATCGTCGCGTCGTCGAGGTTCTTCTTCCAGTTGAAGCTCGGCGAGCAGTTGTAGGCCAGCATCTTGCCGGGGAACTGCTTCTGGATCGCCTCGGCGAAGGCCTTGGCGAACGCCAGGTCGGGCTTGCCTGTCTCGCACCAGATCAGGTCGGCGTATGGCGCGTAGGCCAGGCCACGGCTGATCGACTGCTCCAGGCCGTTGCGGGTGCGGAAGAAGCCTTCGACCGTGCGCTCGCCGGTGATGAAGGGTTTGTCGTTCTCGTCGACGTCGGAAGTGACGAGGTCGGCTGCCTCGGCGTCGGTGCGCGCGAGCAGCACCGTCGGCACGCCCATCACGTCGGCCGCCAGGCGCGCCGCGATGAGCTTGGCCACCGCCTCGCGGCTCGGCACCAGCACCTTGCCGCCCATGTGGCCGCACTTCTTCACCGAGGCCAGCTGGTCTTCGAAGTGCACGCCGGCCGCGCCGGCCTCGATCATCGCCTTCATCAGTTCGAAGGCGTTCAGCACGCCGCCGAATCCAGCCTCGGCGTCGGCGACGATCGGCGCGAAGTAGTCGATGTAGCCGGGATCGCCGGGATTCTTGCCTTCCATCCACTGGATCTGGTCGCAGCGGGTCAGCGCGTTGTTAATCCGCCGCACGACCGTCGGCACCGAGTTGATCGGATACAGCGACTGGTCCGGATACATCTCGCCGGCCAGGTTGGCGTCGCCGGCCACCTGCCAGCCCGACAGGTAGATCGCCTTCAGGCCGGCCTTGACCTGCTGCATCGCCTGGTTGCCGGTCAGCGCGCCGAGCGAATTGACGAACGGCTCTTCGTTGATCGACCGCCACAGGCGCTCGGCGCCGCGCCTGGCCAGCGTCTGCTCGACCTGCACCGACCCGCGCAGCCGGATGACGTCGTCGGCGGTATAGCCGCGCTTGATGCCTTTCCAGCGCGGGTTCTCGTTCCAGTCCTTCTGCAGGCGTTGTGCTTCCAGTTTGCGTGCGGTCATCGCGCGAGTCCTCCAACAGGGTTCGATACAGGCTGCTGCCGGCCACGGGCCGGCGGGGCATCGAATGAAATCGTACGGAGGCGTCCGCGCTGCGACAAGTCAATTATCTTATATAAGACATTAAATCAATATCAATATAAACAATGAGTTGCTTGTTTCGTTTTGAACTACGAAACACGATCGATGGTCATGAAACGCGTCGCGCTGCACGGCAGCAGCGCCCTTTCGTCATGAGAAACGGGGTATGTCGGCGTGAAATTCCGCCCGCGGCCGCGCGGCTCGAAAGCCGCGCCGCTGCTTCAGGCGCCGTCGGCGGGCCGCAGCCGTCAGCCGCCCGGCAGGTGCAACGGCCGCGTGCTGACCAGCACACCGTCCCGGTCGGCGTAGATCCAGTCGCCCGGGCGAACGAGCACGCCACCGAGCGTCACGACGCAGTCGCGCTGGCCCTCGCCGCGCTTGACCGAGCGACGCGGCGTAACCGCCAGCGCCCGCACGCCGATGGCGCAGGCGTCGATCTCGTCGACGTCGCGCACCGCGCCGAAGACGAGCACGCCGGCCCAGCCGCTGTCGGCAGCATGGCGCGCCAGGTTGCCGCCAAGCACCGCGCAGCGTGTGCTGCCGCCGGCATCGACGACCAGCACCCGTCCGTCGCCTGGCTCCTTCACCGCCTGCGCAAGCAGCGAGTTGTCCTCGAACAGCTTGATCGTGCACGCGGCGCCGAAGAAGCGCGGCCGCGCGCCGAAGGCCAGCAGGCCGCCGGCGAGCAGCCGCAGACCGCCGCTGTCGAACAGCGCCTCGTGCGCATCGCACAGGTCGGTCGTCGGAGGAAATCCGTTCATTGCCGTACTCCCGAACGAGCGGCGCGTACCCGGCGCGTGCCGGATCCGACCGACAGCGCCATCAGCAGCGCCGCCACCTGCAGGGCGGCCACGCCAACCAGCGGCTCCGTGTAGCGCCCGGCGTCGAGCAGCGGCCCGAAGACGAGCGGCGATATCGCCAGGCCGATGTCGAGCCCCGAGTAGACGAAGCCGTACACGCGCCCGTAGGCGGCAGCGCCGAACTGTGCCGTGGCGGCGCGCCGCACCAGCAGATCGCGGCTCGGCCCGGCAACGCCGACGCCGAAGCCGACCAGTCCCATCAGCGGCAGAACGGCAACGGTCGGCGACATCGCCGAGGCGAGCATCATGGCGGTCAGCGCTGAGACCGCCAGCGCCGGGGCGATCACGAAGTCGCTGTCCTCGAAGCGCGCGCCGACGAAGCCGCCGACCACCATCCCGAGGGCGCTGCCGAGCAGGTAGGCAGTCAGACCCATGCTGGCAACCGACAGTGCCAGCGCGTAGACGTTGTGCAGGATGGCGGGGCCGTAGTTCTGCAGCACGCCGAAGGCGCCGGTGGTGATGAGAAAGAAGGCAAAGCACAGCCACACCGCGCCGCTGCGCAGGAAGGAAAACGCCCCGGCGACAGGGCCCGACCCATCCCGGCCCGAGCCGGCAACGGCGGCGCCGGCGGTGTCGGCGAGCACGCGGCGGCGCAGCCGCAGCAGCGCGAACACCGCGAGGCCGACGAGCGCGGCGACCAGGGCGGCAGTGCGCCAGGAACTGACCGCGGCGACACCCGCCATCACCACCGAGCCGGCCGCCCAGCCGAGGTTGCCCGACAGCCCGTGCACCGAGAATGCATGACCGAGGCGGCCTGCGGAGACGCGACGGTTCAGCAGCGTGAAGTCGGCCGGGTGGAAGATCGAATTGCCGATGCCGGCGACCGCCGCCGCGGCAAGCAGGCCGCCGTAGCTCGACGCTGCCGCGAGAACCAGCGCCGACAGCCCGAGCGTGCCGATGCCGAACATCAGCACCGGCCTGGCGCCGATGCGGTCGACCACGAAGCCGGCCAGCGCCTGGCCGATGCCGCTGACGACGAAGAACACCGTCATCAGGAAGCCGGCCTCGGTGTACGACAGCGAGAAATCCGCCATCAGCCACGGGAACAGCGGCGGCAGCATCAGGTGGAAGAAGTGCGAGGTGCCGTGCGCCAGCCCGATCAGGCCGATCACCTCGGCGTCCTGCCTGCCGGTGGTTCCGATGGTCGTCGCACTCACGGCGGCGACTCTAGCAAAGCAGGCCGGCGGATAATCGGCAACCCCCGCGCTTGCCCGGTCGCTGCTCGCCGATGCCGACGTTTCCACTGCCGATCGCCCGGTCGCTGCGCCATGCCTTCCACGCGCTGCTTGTCGCCGCCGCGCTCGCCCTGGCCCTGCCGCTGCAGGCGGGCGACCTGGCGACGGTGCGCCTGATCGCCTTCAACGATCTGCACGGCCATCTGGAGCCGGGCGACAACACCATCACCGCCGCCGACCCCCGCGATCCCGGCCGTGCCATCGCGCTGCGCGTCGGCGGCCTCGCCTACCTGGCCAGTGCGGTGCGCCGTCTGCGCGAAGAACAGCCGGCGAGCGTGCTGGTGTCCACCGGTGACCTCGTCGGCGCCTCGCCGCTGGTCAGCGCGCTGTTCCGCGACGAGCCGACGATCGAGGCGATGAACGCACTCGGCCTCGATCTGAACGTCGCCGGCAACCACGAGTTCGACCACGGCGTCGCCGAACTGCAGCGCCTGATCGCCGGCGGTTGCGCCACGCAGCCACGCGGCATCGCCGCGGGTTGCGCCGGTGCGCAGGGGCGCTACGACGGCGCGCGCTTTGCGTTCATCGCCGCAAACGTCGAGAACGCCGCCACCGGTGTGCCGCTGCTGCTGCCGTACGTGGTCCGGACCGTCGCCGGCGTGCGCATCGGCTTCATCGGTGCCGTCACCCGCACCACCCCCGGCATCGTCGTCCCGGACGGCATCCGCGGCTGGCGCTTCACCGCCGAGGCGCCGGCGATCAACCGCTACGCCAGGCAACTGCGGGCCGATGGCGTCAATGCCATCGTCGCGGTGGTGCACGAGGGCGGCGATGCCGCAGGCGGCATCAACGGCTGCGACAACCCGCGCGGACCGATCTTCGACATCGCGCGGGCACTCGATCCTGCGGTCGACGTCGTGCTCAGCGCGCACACGCACCGCGCCTACAACTGCCGGCTGGACGATCGCGCCGTGATCCAGGGCGCCTCGTTCGGCCGCCTGCTGTCGGTGATCGACCTGCAGATCGATCGCGCGACCGGCAAGGTGGTGCGCGGGCACACGCATGCGCGCAACGTGCCGGTCGCCAACGGACTCGACGCCGATGCGTCGATCCGCGCGGCCTACCCGCCATATCCCGCCGACGGGCAGGTCGCAGCGATCGTCGCGCACTACCGCGAGCGGGTCGCGCCGCTCGCCGACCGTCCGGTCGGCCGGCTTGCCGGCATCGTCGAGCGCATGTCCTCGGACCAGGGCGATTCGCCGGCCGGCCGCCTGATCGCCGACGCCCATCTGGCAGCGACCCGCGGCAACGGCGCGCAGATCGCCTTCACCAACACCGGCGGCATCCGAGCCAGCCTGCGGCCGCGCGCCCCGGACGGCACCGTCACCTTCGGCGACATCTTCACCATGCAGCCGTTCGGCAACTCGCTGGTCACGATGACCCTCACCGGGGGGCAGTTGAAGGCGCTGCTCGAGTCGCAATGGCGAAGCAGCACCGGGCGGCCGCACTTCCTGCAGCCTTCGTCGACACTGACCTACGCCTGGCGCGACGGCGCCGCGGCGGGCAGCCGCGTGGACGAGGCGTCGATCGCCGTCGACGGCCGGCCTTGGCGCCACGACGCGGGATACCGCGTCACGGTGAACAGCTACCTGGCCGCCGGCGGCGACGGCTTTCACCTCTTCCTCGACGGCACCGACCGCATCGGCGGCCCGCTGGACGTCGACGCGCTGGCGCACTACCTGTCGCAGCAGTCGGCAGGCGCGCCGCTGGTGGCCGATGCCAAGCGGCGCATCGTCCGGCGCGGCAGCACGGACAGCGCGACGCGAGTGAGATAATCGCCGTCTTCGCTTCACAAGGCTCCGTCATGCGCCGCAACCGCCTGATTTCCCGCGCCCGCACCTCCGCTTCGGCCGGTTCGCTGGCCAAGCTGGCGCGCCGGCTTTCCGAGTCGGGCAGCCGCATCGAGGATCGGCTGTGGGAGCGGCGCCTGGTCGAAGCGATCAACGACCGTCTGGCCCGCGGCTTCGCCGACGACATCGACGCAGCGCTCGAGGAACTGTCGCGCACGCAGGCGCGCGCCTACGACGACCTGGCCGACCTGGCCGAATCCTGCGCCGAGAGCGCCACGGTCGAGGTCGACGGCAAGCCGCACGACGCGCTGCTGCTCGCCGTGCCGCTGCTCGCCTGGTCGCGCTACCGGCTGCCGGCGACCGCGCTTGCGCCGGCGCTGGTCGACGCGGTGGGCGCGCAGATCGCCGGCCACCTCGCGGCGCGTGGCACGCGCATCGCGGTGGCCGACTATCTGTACTCGATCGACCAGCTGCCGGAGTCGTTCGGCGAGGTCTACGACGCCGCGCAGAAGCTGTTCGAGGCCTGTGTGGCGGGCAAGCGCATGAAGATCGACGGCAAGAGCCTGCGCGAGCCGGTGATGATGCTTTCGGACACCCGCTACGTGCTGGCGGCGATCGTCGCGCCGCAGGGTGCGCCGCTTTATCACTGGCAGGAAACCGGCGTAGATCCCGACGCCAAGACAGCGGCGCTGGCGGCGTTCCGCGAGCAGACCGGCAGCGCACTGGCGCCGCTGATGACCGGCTGCCGCTTCCGCGTGCTGGCACCGAACGCGTTCCACGCCGGGCTGCGCCAGGCCGACCGGGACCTGCGCGAGTTCTCGCTCGAGGCGGCCGTGTCCTACCTGAAGCTCGCCTACGACCTGGGGCCGGCCACCCTGCAGGCCACCTTCGCCGCCTTCGAGGACAAGCGGGTCGAGGAGATCCGCATCGGTATCGGCGGCGCCGGCAACGACGACGCGGTGATCGAAGGCGTCGTCTGGCCGCTTCTCGGCGACGAGGAGGAACGCGCCCAGGAGGAGATCGACACGGCGCTGCGCCGCCTCGGCGTGAACAAGGTCACCGCCCACGCGCACCGCTTCCCGCTCGAGTATTGCGACGACTGCGGCGCGCCGATGTTCCCCAACCCGGCCGGCCATGCTGTGCACGCCGAGCCACCGGAGGATGCCGACGAGCAGCCGGCCGCGCCGCTGCACTGACCGGGCGCCGCTGCCCGGTGGCCCCGGCCGCCACGGTGGCGCCGCGCGGTCGCGCGCCGCCGTCGCCGCTCAGTGCACCGTCCGGTCGAAGCTGAACCTGCCGCCGCGGAAATCCACCGGCACGATGTCCTTCGGGCCGAACTTGCCTTCCAACACCGCCCTGGCGATGGGGTTCTCGATTTGCTGCTGGATCGCCCGCTTCAGCGGCCTTGCGCCGTAGACCGGGTCGAAGCCGGCCTTGGCGATCTCGGCCAGCGCCGCGTCCGACACTTCCAGCTTCATTTCCTGCGCCGCGAGCCGCTGCTCCAGCCGCCTGAGCTGGATCTTGGCGATCGAGGCGATGTGCCGCGCATCGAGCGAGTGGAACACGACGATCTCGTCGATGCGGTTGACGAACTCGGGGCGGAAACTGCGCCGCACCTCGCCCATCACCGCCTCCTTGATCAGGTCGTAGTCCTGCCCGGCCATCCGCTGGATCTCGTGCGAGCCGAGGTTCGAGGTCATCACCAGCACGGTGTTCTTGAAGTCGACCGTGCGGCCCTGGCCGTCGGTCATGCGGCCGTCGTCGAGCACCTGCAGCAGCACGTTGAAGACATCCGGGTGCGCCTTCTCGACCTCGTCGAGCAGGATCACCGAGTAGGGCTTGCGGCGCACCAGTTCGGTGAGCTGGCCGCCTTCCTCGTAGCCGACATAGCCCGGCGGCGCGCCGATCAGCCGCGCCACCGAGTGCTTCTCCATGTACTCGCTCATGTCGACCCGGACCAGGCTCTCCTCGGTGTCGAACAGGAACTCGGCGAGCGCCTTGCACAGCTCGGTCTTGCCGACGCCGGTGGGGCCGAGGAAGAGGAAACTGCCAAGCGGCCGGTTGGGGTCGGCCAGCCCGGCGCGCGAGCGACGGATCGCGTCGGCCACCAGCCGCACGGCTTCGTCCTGGCCGACCACCCGCGAGTGCAGCTTCGACTCCATCGCGAGCAGCTTCTCGCGCTCGCCCTGCATCATCTTGGCCACCGGGATGCCGGTGGCGCGCGAGACCACCTCGGCGATCTCCTCGGCGCCGACTTCCTTGCGCAGCAGCCTGAACTCCTGCTTCGCGCCGCCCTTTTCCGCCGCGTGCAGCTGCGCTTCCAGCTGCGGCAGCCGGCCGTACTGGATCTCGGCCAGCTTGTCGTACTGGCCCTTGCGCTGCAGCTCGGCCATGGTCGCGCGCAGCTTGTCGATTTCGGCCTTGATCGCCGCCGAGCCCTGCACCGCCGACTTCTCGGCGCGCAGCACTTCGTCGAAGTCCGCGTACTCCTTCTCCAGCCGCCTGATCTCGTCCTCGATCATCTCCAGCCGCTTGCGCGAGGCCTCGTCCTTTTCCTTCTTCACCGCCTCGCGCTCGATCTTCAGCTGGATCAGCCGCCGGTCGAGCCTGTCCATCACCTCCGGCTTGGAGTCGATCTCCATCTTGATGCGAGCTGCCGCTTCATCGATCAGGTCGATCGCCTTGTCGGGCAGGAAACGGTCGGTGATGTAGCGATGCGACAGCTCGGCGGCGGCGACGATCGCCGGGTCGGTGATCTCCACTCCGTGGTGCAGCTCGTAGCGTTCCTGCAGGCCGCGCAGGATGGCGATGGTCGACTCGACGCTCGGCTCGTCGACCAGCACCTTCTGGAAACGGCGCTCCAGCGCCGCGTCCTTCTCGATGTACTTGCGATACTCGTCGAGCGTGGTGGCGCCGATGCAGTGCAGTTCGCCGCGCGCCAGGGCGGGCTTGAGCATGTTGCCGGCGTCGATGGCTCCTTCCGCCTTGCCGGCGCCGACCATCGTGTGCAGCTCGTCGATGAAGACGATGATCCTGCCCTCCTCGGCGGCGATCTCCTTCAGCACCGCCTTCAGGCGCTCTTCGAACTCGCCGCGGTACTTGGCACCGGCCAGCAGCCCCGCCATGTCGAGCGTCAGCACCCGCTTGCCCTTCAGCGTCTCGGGCACCTCCTCGTTGACGATCCGCTGCGCCAGGCCCTCGACGATCGCCGTCTTGCCCACCCCCGGCTCGCCGATCAGCACCGGGTTGTTCTTGGTGCGCCGCTGCAGGATCTGGATCGCCCGGCGGATCTCGTCGTCGCGGCCGATCACCGGGTCGAGCTTGCCCTGCTGTGCCCGCTCGGTGAGATCGATGGTGTACTTCTTCAGCGCCTCGCGCTGGCCCTCGGCCTCGGGGCTGCCGACGTTGCCGCCGCCGCGCACCGCGTCGATCGCCGCCTCCAGGCTCTTGCGGGCGAGGCCGTGCTCGCGCGCCGTGCGGCCGGCCAGCCCCTTGTCGTCGGCCACCGCCAGCAGGAACATCTCGCTGGCGATGTAGGCGTCGCCGCGCTTCTGCGCCTCCTTGTCGGCCTGGTTGAGCACCGCCACGAGTTCGCGGCCGACCTGCACCTGGCCATCGGTGCCGGTGACCTGCGGCAGGCCTTTCAGCGCGCTGTCCACCGCGGCCGTCATCGGCCCGACGTTGGCACCGGCCCGGGCGAGCAGCGAGCGGGCGGCGCCGTCGTTCTGGCGAAGCATCGCCGCCAGCACGTGCAGCGGCTCGATGTACTGGTGGTCGTTGCCGACCGCGATCGACTGCGCGTCGGCCAGCGCTTCCTGGAATTTGGTGGTCAGTTTGTCCTGGCGCATCGTTCTGTCCCCTCGGACCCGAATGGCGGATCCTCGCTGTAGGTAGGGCTGTACCGGGCAGATTTCAACGCCCCGATAGAATGCCCTTCCAACACGGGCCCATCGCCCAGCCAGCGCCGCACCCCAGTGCATCGGCTTCAGACTCTGCTCTTCGTCGGCTTCGTGGCACTGGGAGTCGCCAACGCGGCGGAGGGACTGCCGGACGATCCTGCCGCCCCGGCGCGTTCGGCCCCCCGGCTGGCCCGCTTCGAGGTCACCGCCACGCCGCCGGTCGAGACGTCGAAGGTACTCGACCGGGTGCTGAGCGACGCCACCGAAGGCAGGATCATCGACAGCGAAGACGAGGAGCGGATCCTTCGCCGGCTGCGCCGGCAGACGATCGATGTCCTCGCCACCGAGGGATTCTTCACGCCCACCCTGACCGTCGCCGCGGACGAAAGCGGCCGGGCCCGCTACGTGCTCAGGCTCGACCTCGGTCCGCGCACCCGCGTCACCGAGGTAGTCATCGAGTTCACGGGAGAGCTGGCCCAGCAGCCGCAGCGCGCCGAGCAGCTGCGTGCCGGCTGGGAACTGCCGGTCGACAAGCCGTTCCGCGACGACCTCTGGTCGGCGGCCAAGACGAGGCTGGTCAACCGCATCCGCAGCCGCGATTTCGCCGCCGCCCGCCTGGCCGACTCGGTGGCGCTGATCGACTCCGAGAAGGCCACCGCCCGCCTGCGGGTCGAAGTCGACTCAGGCGCCGCCTACACGATGGGGTCGGTCGAGGTGCGCGGCCTGGAGCGGTACGACACAGCCCTGGTCGAGCGATTCAATCCATTCACCGTCGGCGACCCCTACGATGCCGACAGGTTGCTCGAGTTCCAGCGGCGCCTGCAGCGAACGGCTTTCTTCAGCAGCGTCATCGTCGATGTCGATCCGGCGCGGGGCGAAGGCAACCGGCTGCCGCTGCTGGTCGAGGTCCGCGAAGCGAAGTCCAAGCGTGCCTCCTTCGCCCTGGGCTACTCCACCGATATCGGCGTCCGCGGCGAGATCGCCTACCGCCAGGCGACGTTGTTCGGTTACCCGTACTCGCTGCAGTCCGGCATCGGGCTGGACCGCACGCGGCAGGTCGCCTACGCGGACGTCTACCTGCCGCCCAAGCCGGGTGGCGAGCAGGATGCGGTCGGCGCGCTGATCGAACTGACCGACAACGAGGGCGTGAAGACCGACCGCTGGGCGGTCGGCGCGCAGCGCACCTTCACTCGCGAAAGCGGCACCAAGTCCTACGACACCCGGCTGGCCCTGAACTTCCAGCACGAGACGCGCGAGGTCGTCGGCGCACCCGAGGAGGAGACGGTGAACGACGTCGTCTCCACCACCTATGCATGGACCCGGCGCGACGTCGACTCGATCACCATGCCAACGCGCGGAACGCTGCTGACGCTGTCCGGCACGGCCGGCCTCGGCCGCAGCAGCGTCACCGACTTCCTCAACACGGGTTTTCTGCGCGGCTACGGACGCTACACGCTGTACGTGCCGCTGTCGCCGCGCGACCAGCTGATACTTCGCACCGAACTGGGTTACGTGGCGGTGGACGATCCGCGGGTGGTGCCGAACGAGTTCCTGTTCCGCACCGGCGGTGTCGGAACCGTGCGCGGCTACTCCTTCCAGAGCCTGGGCCGCAAGGTCGGCACGGCGACGACCGGCAGCACGAAGCTGGCGGTGTTCTCCGCCGAGTACGTGCGCTGGCTCTGGGAAGACTGGGGTGCGGCGGTCTTCGTCGACGCCGGCGACGCCAGCGACGACCTGTTCAGCGAGCCGCTCGCCCTTGGCTACGGCCTCGGCATGCGCTACCGGACGCTGGCCGGACCGCTGGCACTCGATGTGGCCTACGCTGACCGCACCAACGACGTGCGGGTGCACTTCTCGATCAACATCGCCTTCTGATGATGGCCGCACCCGAGTCACCTGCCGAGCCGCCTGCCGCGCCGGCCGCGCCCGCGGCCAGGCCGCGCCGACGAGGACGGCTGCTGTTGCGCTCGCTGGCGACCGCCGCCGCCAGCCTGCTGCTGGTGGTCGCCCTGCTGGCTGCTGCCGTCGGCTGGCTGGTCGGCACCACCAACGGCATGAACAGCATCATCGCCCTCGCCAACCGCGTGGCGCCGGTGTCGATCGAAACGCGCGGCGCCTTCGGCGCGCTGGCCGAGGAATTCGGCTTCGCCGCACTGAAGGTCACCGTCGGCGACACGACCGTCGACGCCACCGACGTACGCGCCCGGCTGCGCGACTGGCACTGGCAGCCGCTGCGGCTGGACTTCGACAACCTGGAGGCGGCGTCGCTGCGCGTCGGCGTCCTCACCGACGATGACGACGCGGCCCCGCCGGCCGACATCGGCGTGCCGATCGGCCTGTCTGCGCAGCGCGCCCGCCTGGGCCACCTGACGATCGCCGTCGACCTGGCGGAATTCAGCCTGCAATCCATCGAGGGGCGCGCCACGGCCGGGCCGGATGGCTACCGGATCGACGACGGCAGGGTGTCGCTCGGGCCCCACAGCGCGCGAGTCGACGCCGAGCTTGGCGCGCGGCGACCTTTCCCGCTACGGGCCGAGGGCAACGTCAGCGCACAGGTGCAGGACAAGACGATCGGCGCAGCGGTGCGCGTCGGCGGCTCGCTGGTGCAGATGCGGATCGACGGCGCGCTTTCCGGTGCGGCGAGCGGCGCGCTGTCGGCGGCCGTCGCCAGCTTCGAGAAGCCGGCGTTGCGCACGCTGTCGCTCGATCTGGCCAACGTCGACCCGCGCGCCTGGCACCCGGCCGCGCCGAGCGCCGATCTGTACGTCAAGGGCGAGCTCTCCCCCGATGCGGCGATGGACCGCGTCGCCGGCACCATCGCGGTGGAAAACCGCGCGCCCGGGCTGATCGATGCCGACCGCATTCCGGCACGCAGCGCCACCGCGCAAGTCGAGGTCGATGCCAGGCAATTGCGGTTCAGCCGCGTCGTCGGGCAGTTGCTGCAGGGCTCGGTCAGGGGCGACTTTTCGGTAGCCTTCGCCGACGGCAGCTGGCAGACGAACGCGCAGCTGACCGACGTCGATCCGGCGCGGCTGCACGGCGCCCTGCAGCCGCTGCGCGTCGACGGCCGGCTGCAGGCGCGCCGCACGCCCGAGGCGATCTTCGTCACCACCGATCTGCTTGGCCGCGGCGAGCCCGCTGCCGCGCTGACCTTCGATGGCAGCTTCACGTCCACGCTGGCAACGATCAACAGCGCTCGGCTCGCCCTTGGCGACGGGCTGGCGACCGCCGCCGGCAGCATCGAACTGTCCGGCGCGCACCGCGCCAGCCTGCAGGGATCGCTGCAGGGCTTCGAGCCTGGACGACTGGTCAAGGGCGTCGACGCCCGCCTGAGCGGCAGCGTGGCGATCGATGGTGCGTTGAAGCCACAGCCGGCAGGAAGGCTGACCTTCGAGCTGGCCGACAGCCGTGCCTGGAACCGGCCGCTGAGCGGACGCGGTCGCATCGATGTGGATGCGCAACAGCACCTCGACGTCGACATCGACCTGATGGTGCGCTCAGCTCGGCTCGTCGCCAGGGGCGGCCTGGGCGCGCCCGACCGTTCAATCGAGGTGAAGCTCGACGTGCCGTCGATCGCCGAACTCCTGCCGCCCTCGTCGAAGGCTGCCGTCGCCGGCTCGCTCGAGCTTTCCGGCACCGCCCGAGGCAAGTGGACGGCACCCGAAGTGCAGGTGCAATTGGCGGCCAAGGCGCTGCGCTACGGCGATCACTCGCTGGCGAGCGTCTCGGCGCTGGCGAGCTACGGCGGTGGCAGCGACGGCACGCTGCGGGTGAGCGCCGGCGCAGCCGGCTACGGCTATGCGCCGCGGCCGGCAGCGTCGGTGCAGGCGGTGAGTCTGGTCGTCGAAGGGCGCCTGTCAAACCACGCCATCCGGCTGCAGGCCACGGCGGACAAGACGCAGTCCGCCTCGATCATCGCCGATGGCGGCTGGCGCGAGGATGCCTGGCGCGGGCGCGTGCGCGAGGCGGTCGTCGCACCGCCGCTCGATCTGCGGCTGCTGATGCCGGCCTCGCTCGTCGTCAGCACCCGCGGCGCCGAGTTCGGCCCGGCAAAGATCGCCGTCGAGCATGTGCGCTTCGACGACGTCCGCCTGCGCAGCGACGACGCCGGCATAGCCACGCAGGGCACCTTCAGCGGCCTGCAGCCGTCCCGCTTCTCGGTCCCGGTGCAGGGCGGGCTCAAGCCGGTGCTCGCCCCCACCGGCAGGCGAACGCCGCTGGCCTTGCGGGGCGAGTGGGACCTGCGCCTCGCCGGCGGCCTGATCGACGGCCGCGTGCTGATCGAGCGCAGCGAGGGGGACCTGTACGCCGGCCGTGGCCCCAGGTCGGCGCTCGGTCTCACCGACGCCTGGCTCGATGCACGGATCGAGGCCAATCATCTGGCCGCCGCCATGCGCATCGAGGGCACGAACAGCGGCGGCATCGGCGCGCACCTCGACGCCTGGCTCGAGGACTCCGCCGAGGCCGGCTGGCGGCTGGCGCAGGCGCGCCCCTGGCTGATCAGCGGTGCCTTCGATCTGAAGGGCCTGAACTGGATCAACGCGCTGCTGTCGGATCACATGCGGGCGAACGTCCGCCTCGGCGGCAACCTGACCGGCACCGTGCGCATCGAAGGCACGCCGGCGAGCCCCTCCGCCTCCGGACGGCTCAGCGGATCCGATCTGCGCGTCGCCTGGGTCGAGCAAGGGGTGCGCCTGGAAAACGGCCGGCTGCTCGCGCACCTGCAGGGCGACCTGATCGTGCTCGACGAACTGCGGTTCAGCGGTCCGCCGCGCGTGCAGCCCGACGACCGCCGCGCCGCCGCGGCCGTGCCGGCCGACCGTGAGGGCTCGGTCAGTGCGAGCGGCCGCCTGCGGCTGGGCGATCTCAGCGGCGTGATCCAGGTGGCCGCCATCCACCTTCCCCTGCTGCAGCGACCGGACCGCTGGGTCATCGCTTCCGGCGGCGGCAACATCGAGATCGCCGCCAAGCACGTCCAGGTCAACGGTGCCTTCGCCGCCGAGGCCGGCTTCGTCGGCATCGCTCGCGCCGAGCTGCCCTCGCTGTCCGACGACGTCGTGGTGGTCAGGGCGGGCGAGACCGCCGAAGGCCGGGAGCGCCGGGTGACGCTCGGCTTCGACCTCGGCATCGACCTCGGCGAGGCGTTCTACCTGACCGGCAAGGGTCTGAGCACGCGCGTCGAAGGGGCGGTGCGGCTGCGCAGCGCCGGGCGCGGGGCCGTCACCGCGGTCGGCTCGATCGCCGCGGTCGACGGCGTCTACGAGGGCTTCGGGCAAAAGCTGCAGATCACCCGCGGCCGGCTCAACTTCCAGGGCGCGCCGGAGAACCCCGGCCTCGACATCCTGGCGCTGCGCACCGGCCTGCCGGTCGAAGTCGGCGTCACCATCACGCGCACGGCCGCCGCGCCGCTGGTGCGCATCCACAGCGACCCGCCGATGCCCGATGCCGAGGCGCTGTCGTGGCTGGTGCTGGGACGGCCGCCGGACCAGGCCGGCGGCGACAACATCGCGCTGGCCGCTGCCGCCGCCGGCCTGCTCGGCGGCAGCAGCGAGGGCTACCCGACCCGCGTGGCAAGGGCCATCGGTGTCGACGAGATCTCGATCCGCAGCGGCAACTTCGGCATCGCCTCGCTGCTGCCCGCACGCGGCGTGGCTGGTTCCCTGCGCAGCGAGGACGCGTCGGGGGCCACGGTCGCAGGCGAGATCATCACCATCGGCAAGAACATCAACGATGCGCTGACGGTGAGCTACCAGCAGGCGATCTCGGACACCACCCGCATTCTGCAGTTGAACTACCGCCTGTCGCAGCGGCTTTCCGTCGTCGCGCGCGGCGGCACCGACAATGCGCTGGACCTCGTCTACTCGTTCGCCTTCGACTGAGCGCGCCAATGCCGGGCGCCGCCGGCTGCTCGCCGCCCTTGCGGCATTGCCGCTCGCCGCCTGCGGCCGCAGGGCGCCGCGCCACGCGGCCGTTGCCGCAGGCAGCACGGTGCTTGCGCTCGGCGACTCGCTGACCTTCGGTACCGGCGCTGCATCGGAGGCTGCCTACCCGCTGCGGCTCGCCGGACTGACCGGCTGGCGCGTGGTCAACGCCGGCGTGCCCGGCAACACCAGCGCCCAGGCCCGCGAGCGCTTGCCCTCGTTGCTTGCCGAGCACACGCCGAGGCTGGTGCTGCTGTCGATCGGTGGCAACGACTTCCTGCGCCGGGTGCCCGAGGAACAGACGCGGGCGAACATCGCCGCGATGCTCGACGAGAGCCGCGCCGCCGGCGCGCAGCCGGTGCTGATCGCGGTGCCGCGGCCGGCGCTGGTGGCCGCCCTGCTCGGCTCGCTCGACGATCACCCGCTGTATGAGGCGCTGGCCGACGAGCGGCGCGTGCCGCTGTTCGCCTCGGGCTGGTCCGGGGTGCTGTCCGATCCGGCGCTGAAGGCCGACCGGATCCACGCCAACGCCGCCGGCTACGAGCGCTTCGCGCGCGAACTTCACGGCTTTCTGCGCGACGCGGGCATCGCGCCGCCCGGCACTGCACCCCGCTGACGGGCTTCGACGCCGGACGACGCGCTACAGCAGCCAGTCGATCGGCAGCAGCGACATCACGCCCACCCCGGTGCGCCGCAGCCAGCCAGTCTCCGGCTCGGTGTCGTGGCGCTTCTCGCCGGCGGACGTGCGCTCGATCCACTGCAGGCTGCTGCCGTCCGCTGCCAGCACCACCTCGTAGGCGGCGAGGGGAATGATCGAGTCGAAGCCGTCGGCCATCGACTGCGCCAGCACGGCGCTATCGATCACCAGCCCCATCTCGGTGTTCAGCAGCGCCGAGCGCAGGTCGAAATTAAACGAGCCGACGAAGATCCGCTCGCGGTCGACGGCGAAGGTCTTCGCGTGCAGGCCCGACGACGAACTCGAGCCGACCCCGGTCCGCTCGGGCGGCAGTTCCTCGGTCGCCGTCGGCTTCAGTTCGAACAGCCGGACGCCAGCGTGCAGCAGGTCGTGGCGTCGCTTGGCGTAGCCGGCATGCACCACGGCCACATCGGAGGCGGCCAGCGAATTGGTGAGGACGCGCACCTGCACGCCGCCGCGCGCCAGCGCCGCCAGCGACTCGGTGCCCTCCTTGCCGGGCACGAAATACGGCGATACGAGGTCGAGCGACTTCTCCGGCCTGCCGATGGCCCGCACCAGTGCCGGGAACAGGAGGAAGTCGGCGCGGGCCTGCGTGTCGAGCGTCTTGGCCGGATCGTCGTAGACGACCGTCGCCTTCGCCCACTCGAACGACACCCTCCTGTCGAGGATGTCGCGCACGACCGGCGTCGTGCGCAGCGCCTCCAGGTAGGCCACCGATTCCGGGTTCGCGCGCGCAGCCGCGAAGCGGGCCTTGAGGTCCCCCACACCCTCGGGTCCCGGCGTGCCGACGAAACTCGCCGCCGGATAGGCCGACGGGCTGTTCCAGTACAGGTCGAACTGCCTCGACACCTCGTGCACGGCCGTGCCGATCGCCGCCACGTCGAGGTCGGCGAAGACCATGTCGCTGCCCACGCCGAAGTACTCGCCGCCGATGTTGCGGCCGCCGACCACCGTGACCTGGTTGTCGGCGGTGAACGACTTGTTGTGCATGCGGCGGTTCAGGCGCTGAAAATCGCCGAGGTAGCCGAAGATCCGGCCGCTGCGCTGCAGGAACGGGTTGTACAGGCGAACCTCGACGTTCGGATGCGCGTCGAGCGCTGCCAGCGTCGGGTCGAGCCCGCCGGTGTTGTTGTCGTCGAGCAGCAGGCGTACGCGCACGCCGCGCTCAGCCGCCTGCCAGAGCGCTTCGAACAGCAGGTAGCCGACCGGATCCCCGTGCCAGATGTAGTACTGGACGTCGAGCGACTTCTCGGCCACCGCGGCGAGCAGCGCGCGGGTGGCGAAGGCGTCGCGCGGCTTGAGCAGCGGGTGCACGCCGGTCTTGCCCGGGTGCGCGGCGACCACGGGCTCGAGCACGCGGCCGAGCCGCGTGCCCGCGGTATCGGTGAGCGCGGTGGTCGGCGCCCGACCTTCCAGCGAAGGAAGCGCGGTAGCGCAACCGGCCAGCAGCGTCGCCAGCGCGATGACGCTCGCCGGCACAATGCGGAACGTACGGTCGATCCTGCCCATTGCGCGCTCCCCGGAGGCGTCCCGCTCAGACGGCGTGGCCAGCATTCCTGACGGCGGTTTCGCCGCGCCCGACCCGGAACCAGAGCGCATAGAGCGCCGGCAGGAACAGCAGCGTCAGCACGGTGGCGACGATCAGGCCGCCCATGATCGCCACCGCCATCGGGCCCCAGAACTGGCTGCGCGACAGCGGGATCATCGCCAGCACCGAGGCCGCGGCGGTGAGCAGGATCGGCCGGCAGCGGCGCACCGCCGCCTCGACGATCGCCGTCCAGGTGTCCACCCCGCGCTGCTCGTCGCGCTCGATCTGGTCGACCAGGATCACCGAGTTGCGGATGATCATGCCGACCAGCGCGATCACGCCGAGCTGCGCGACGAAGCCGAACGGCCGCTGCAGCGCGAGCAGCGCCACCGATGCGCCGATGAAGCCCAGCGGCCCGGTGAGGAAGACCAGCGCCGAGCGCGAGAAACTCGCGAGCTGCAGCATCAGCAGCGTGAAGATGATGAACAGCGCCAGCGGCACCTTGGCGGCGATCGCCCTGCCCGCCTTGGCGCTCTCCTCGGCGGCGCCGGCGATCACCAGGCGGTAACCGGCCGGAAGCGACGCGCGCACCGCCTCCATGCCCGGCGTGTTCCAGATCTGCCCGCTCACCGTCGCTGCCTGGATGCCTTC
The DNA here is from genome assembly GCA_016716275.1 of Burkholderiales bacterium. GTDB lineage: Bacteria > Pseudomonadota > Gammaproteobacteria > Burkholderiales > Burkholderiaceae_F > JADJWR01. The sequence goes on from JADJWR010000003.1 coordinate 1,027,720, forward strand.
GCGCACGTCGCCCTGCACGGTGATCGCAAAGCTGCGGTTCTCGCGCCAGATCACGCCGGGTTCCCAGCCGAACTCGACCTTCACCAGCTGCGAAAGCGGCACGTAGCGGCCCGCGCCGGTGGGCACATTGGCGTCGGCGAGCCGGGTCATGGTGTCGCGCTCCTCGTGCGGCTGGCGCAGCACGATGTCGATCAGTTCGTCGCCCTCCCGATACTGGCCGATGACGGCGCCGGAAAGGATCGCCTGCGCCGCCCGCGCGAGCAGCTGCGTCGACACGCCGAGCGCGCGTGCCTTGTCCTGGTCGAGGATCAGGCGCAGCTGCTTGATGTTCTCGTTCCAGTTGTCGTTCACGCCGACCGTGTTCTCGTTGGCGCGCACCAGCTCCTTGACCCGATCGGCGATCGATCGCACCCGCGCCGGATCGTCGCCCTCGACCCGGAACTGCACCGGATAGGCCACCGGCGGACCGTTCGGCAGCAGCTGCACGCGGCCGCGCAGCTCGGCGAACTCCTCGCGGAACAGGTGGCCGAGCCGTGCGCGCAGGCTGTCGCGGTCGGCAATCGAGCGGGTCGCCACGACGTACTGCGCCAGGTTGCTCTGCGGGAACTGCTGGGTCTGCGGCAGGTAGAAGCGCGGGCTGCCGGTGCCCACGTAGCCGGCGTAGTACTCGACCTCCGGCTGCCGCTGCAGCCACTGCTCGAACTTCCTGGCCTGCGTCTCGGTGGCATGGAAGCTCGATCCCTCGGCGAGCCAGAGGTCGACCATCATCTCCAGCCGGTTCGAGTCGGGAAAGAACTGCTGCTCGATGTAGCGGAAGCCGAACACGCCGAGCGCCAGCGCCGCCAGCGTTGCCGCGATCACCGTCCGGCGCCAATCGACGCACCAGTCGACCAGCGCGCGGAAGCGGCGGTAGAACGGCGTGTCGAACAGTTCGTGCGCCGCCTCGTCGGCGCCGACCCTCGGTCTGACCCTGAGCAGCCAGATCGAAAGCTGCGGCACGAACAGCACGGCGACGAACCAGGAGACCACCAGCGACAGCGCGGTGACCTGGAAGATCGACATCGTGTACTCGCCGGCGTTCGAGTTGGCCAGCGCGATCGGCAGGAAGCCGGTGGCGGTGATCAGCGTGCCGGTCGCCATCGGCATCGCGGTGAGCTCGTACATCGCCACCGCGGCGCGCAGGCGGTCGTAACCCTCCTCCATCTTCCTTACCACCATCTCCACCGCGATGATCGCGTCGTCGACCAGCAGGCCGAGCGCGATGATCAGCGCGCCGAGCGAGATCTTGTGCAGGTTGATGCCGACGATCTGCATGCCGACGAAGGTTACCGCCAGCACCAGCGGGATGGTCAGCGCCACCACCAGGCCCGGCCGCATGTCGACATACCAGCCCCGCCCCGTTTCGCGCCGGTGCAGACCCAGCGTGACGAACGACACCGCCAGCACGATGCCGATCGCCTCGACCAGCACCTTGATGAACTCGCCGACCGAGCGCGCAACCGCGCGCGGCTGGTCGGCCACCCGCGTGATCTCGATGCCGACCGGCAGCACCTGCCGCAGACGCCGTTCCGCCTGCGCCAGCGCCCGGCCCAGCTCGATGATGTCGCCGCCCCTGGCCATCGAGATGCCGAGGCCGATCACCTCCTGCCCCGCCGCGCCGCCCACCGCGGCACGCATCTTCTCGCGCGGCGGGTCGACGTAGCCGCGGCTGACCGTGGCGATGTCGCCTAGCACGTAGCTCGCGCCGCCGGCACGCACCGGCAGCCGGCGCAGCTCGTCGACCGAGCGCAGCTCGCCGGTGAGCCGGATCTGCACGTTGTCGGTCGGCAGCACCAGCACGCCGGAGCCTTCGATCGCGTTCTGCGCGCCGATCTGCTCGGCAAGCTGAGGCACCGTGAGCGCCAGCTGGGCGAGCCGCCGGTGCGGGATCTCGACCGTGATCCGCTCCTCCTGCGCGCCGATCAGGTCGACCTTGGCGACGCCGGGGATCCGCAGCAGCTGCTGGCGCGCCCAGTCGACGTAGTCCTTCAGCTCGCGGTAGGAGAAACCGTCGGCCGAGAAGGCGAAGATCACGCCGTAGACGTCGCCGAACTCGTCGTTGAAAAACGGCCCCTGCACGCCCGGCGGCAGCGTGCCGCGGATGTCGCCGACCTTCTTCCTCACCTGGTACCAGAGCTGGGCAATCTCCTTCGCCGGCGAGGTGTCGCCGAGCTGGAAAGTGATCACCGTCTCGCCGGGCTTGCTGTAGGAGCGGATCTTGTCCGCGTAGGGCACCTCCTGCAGCTCGCGTTCGATGCGGTCGGCCACCTGCTCGGCCATCTGCCGCGCGGTGGCGCCCGGCCAGTAGGCGCGGATCACCATCGCACGGAAGGTGAACGGCGGATCCTCGTCCTGGCCGAGGGAGTAGAAGGAAAACGCGCCGGCGGCCAGCAGCACCGCCATCAGGTAGCGCATCAGCGGCTGATGCTCGAGCGCCCAGGCGGAGAGGTTGAAGCGGCCGCCTTCGGCTGCGACCGGCGCCGGCGGCGTTGCGCTCATCGACTACTGCACCGCCGAGACCGGCTCGCCTGGCCGGCTCGCCGGATCGACATCGAGCAGCCTGACCTTCTGCCCCGGCTTCAGCAGGTGCACGCCGGCGGTGACGATGGTCTCGCCCGCCTGCACTCCGCCGCCGAGGATCACCTGGTTGCCGGACACGCCGGCCACGGTGACCGGCGACCGGGCCACCGTCATCGCCTGCCGGTCGAGCCGCCACACGTAGGTGGCGTCGCCCTCGCGCAGCAGCGCCGTCAGCGGCACCGCCAGGCTCGGCGGCATCGGCGCCGAAGAGAACCGCACGGTCGCCGACATGCCGAGCGCCACCTCGGCCGGCGGCTCGATCAGCGTCACCCGGGCGGCAAAGGTGCGCGTCGCCGGATCGGCGATCGGCGCGATCTCGCGCACGCGGCCCGACAGCTCCTGCCGATGTGCCCACAGCGTCACCCGCAACGTCTCGGCGCGGCGAAACTGCTCGAGGCGCGTCTCGGGAATCGACACCGCCACCTCCTTGTCACCGGCCAGCGCGACTCGGACGACCGACTGACCGGCGCTGACCACCTGGCCGACCTCGGCGTCGACCGCGCTGATCACGCCGTCGGCCGGTGCCCGCAGGGTCGCATACGCGGCCTGGTTGGTGCTGACGTCGGCAAGCGCCGAGGCCTGCGCGTGGCGCGCCTCGGCGGCGTCGAGCTGTGCGCGCCGGCGCTCGAGTTCGGCCGCCGAGATGAACCCCTGCCGGTGCAGGTCCTCGAAACGCTTGATGTCGGCGCGCTGCTGGTCCCGTTCGACCAGCGCGGCGCTCAGCTGCGCACTGGCCGCGGTCGCCGTGAGCGTGAAGTCGGCCGGATCGAGGGTGGCCAGCACATCGCCACGCCGGACCCGCTGACCGAGTTCGACCCGCCGCGAACTGACGCGGCCGGCCACCTGGAATCCGAGGCGGCTCTCGACGCGCGGCCGCACTTCGCCGGACAGCTCGGCGTCGGCGTCGATCGACACCGGCGCCAGGATCATCGTGCGCACCGGCCGAACATCGTCGGTGGCGGGTGCCTCGCTGCTGCAGCCGGCGCCGAGCAGGCCGACGACCAGCAGTGCCGCCGGCAATGCACGGGCGCGGGTCAGGCAAAGCAGCAGCGGAGGGAAGCGCAAATGATTCACGAGGAAGCGCCGCGCCGCTCCCAGCGGCTGCGTGCCGCCTCGTCTGATTCGCGCGCATCGACCCAGCGGCTGCCCGAGGGAGTCGATTCGCGCTTCCAGAACGGCGCCTCGGTCTTCAGGTAGTCCATCACGAACTCGCAGGCAGCGAAGGCATCTGCACGGTGGCTGCTCGTCACCGCCACCAGCACGATCTGGTCGAGCGGCCTCAGCTCGCCGACCCGATGGATCACCAGCACCTCGAACAGCGACCAGCGCGCCTTCGCCTGCGCGACGATTGCCTCGATCGCCTTCTCGGTCATGCCCGGATAATGCTCGAGCGCCAGCGTCGAGACGGCGGCGCCGTCGTTGCGGTCGCGCGCCACGCCGACGAAGCCGGCCACCGCGCCGACGCGCGGATCGTTGGCGCGCAGGCGGGCGATCTCGGCGCCGGCGTCGAAGTCCTCGTGCTGGATCCGGACAGGCAATCTAGCCTCCGGTCACCGGCGGGAAGAAGGCCACTTCGGCGCCGTCGGCGAGACTGCTGTCGTCGGTCGCCATCTGCTGCGCCACCGCGGCGCGGATGCGCTTGATCTCGGTGAACGCCTCGGACCAGGGCGCGCCACGCGCCGTCAGCCACGCGCGCAGCGCGCCGACCGTGTTCACCTCGGCGGGCAGCTCGAGCGTCTCGCGGTCGCGGCCGACGGCCTCGCGCAGGCGGGCGAAGTAAAGCACCGTGACCTTCATCCGAGCAGCTCCGCAAAGGGCAGGTAACGGACCACCTGGCCGCGGGCGATCGTCTCGCCGGCGGGATGGTCGACCAGACCGTCGGCCCAGCTGGTCGACGTGAGCACGGCCGAATTCTGGTTGGCAAACAGGCTCAGACCGCCGTCTTCGTTGACGCGCACGCGCAGGAACTCACGGCGTCGGTCCGGCTTGGTCAGGTCGAAGTCGGCGCGCAGCGACAGCGCCCTTGGCGCCACCTCGGACACGCCCTGCCGGCGCAGGATGAACGGCCGCGCGAACAGCAGGAAGGTCACGAAGCTCGACACCGGATTGCCCGGCAGGCCGATGAAGGGCACGCCGCGCACCTCGCCGAACGCAAGCGGCTTGCCCGGCTTCATGGCGATCTGCCACAGGTCGAGCGAGCCCTCGGCCTGCACGGCGGGCTTCACGTGGTCTTCCTCACCGACCGACACGCCGCCCGAGGTGACGATCAGGTCGGCCCGCGCGGTCGCCTCGACGAACGCGGCGCGCGTGCGCTCGAACTCGTCGGGCACGATGCCCAGATCGATCACCTCGCAGCCCAGCCGCTCGAGCAGGCCGCGCAGGACGAACCGGTTGGAGTTGTAGATGCGGCCTGGCGGCAGCGGCTCGCCGGGCATCACCAGTTCGTCGCCGGTGAAGAACACCGCCACCCGCGGCCGCCGCACGACCGCCAGCTGCGCGATGCCGATCGAAGCGGCCAGCCCGCAGTCCTGCGGCTGCAGGCGCCGCCCGGCGTCGAGGACGGTGGCGCCGCGCTTGACGTCGAATCCGGCACGGCGGATCCACGCCCCCGGCGTCGGCACTTCGTTGATCGTGACCCGCTCGCCGGCGACGGTGGCGGCCTCCTGCATCACGATCGCGTCGGCGCCCGACGGCACCGGCGCGCCGGTGAAGATGCGCGCCGCGGTGCCCGGCGCCAGCGGCCGGCCGGGGTGGCCGGCGGCGATGCGCTGGGCAACCGGCAGCGTGGTCGGCGCCGCCGCCACGTCGGCGCAACGCAGCGCATAGCCGTCCATCTGCGAGTTGTCCATCGGCGGCACGTCGATGTCCGAGACAACCGGCGCCGCCAGCACGCGGCCGTGCGCGGCCAGCGTCGGCACCGCTTCGCTGTCGGTGATGCGACGCGCCTGCGCGAGCAGTCGCGCCAGCGCTTGTTCGACGGAAAGCATCAGGCCAGTTCGAGGCGTTCGACGATGAACCCGGCAATCTTAGCGGCGTCGTTCAGGTCGAGGACCGGCAAGGCCGTGTCGATCGCGTGGTCGGCGGCCACGGCGATCACGTTCGCATCGTGCGGGAAGATCGGCGGCTCGGCGTTGGTCGTCCGCCGCACCTCGATGCGCGGGAAGTGACCCTCGCTCTTGAATCCCTCGACCAGCACCAGGTCGCACGGCGCCAGCTGCGCGATCAGTGCCTCGAGCGGCACCGGCCCGCCGCGCACCTCGGTCAGCAGCGCCCAGCGCTCGCTGGTGGCGATCAGCACCTGCGCCGAGCCGGCCTGCCGATAGCGGAAGGAGTCCTTGCCCGGGCGGTCCATGTCGAAGCCGTGGTGGGCGTTCTTCAGCGTCGACACCCGCAGGCCGCGGGCGATGAGCAGCGGGATCAGCTTCTCGATCAGCGTCGTCTTGCCGGTGTTCGAGTAGCCGATGAAGCCGATCACCTTCATCGGACGGTCAGCCGACATGGGTCTCGATGAAGGCCTTCAGCCGCTCCATGTCCGCCGGCAGCACGGTGAAGCGCTGCGGCCGCGACTCGACGTCGGCGTAGCCGGCCGGGCGCTCCGGCTGGCGGCCGATCGCCTCGACGATCGTCCCGGCGAACTTGGCCGGCAGCGCCGTCTCCAGGCAGATCATCGGCACACCGGGGCTCAGGTGCTCGCGCGCCACCTTCAGCCCGTCGGCGGTGTGCGGGTCGATCACGAGCCCGCTGCGCGCGTGCAGCTCGCGGATGGTCGCCAGGCGGTCGGCGTGGGTGCTGCGGCCGGAGACGAAACCGGAACTCCGCACCGCCTGCCAGTGCGGCGTGCCGGCCAGATCGAAGCTGCCCCGCGCGTCGAGCTGCGCCCACAGGCGGCGCACCAGGGGCGCGTCGCGGCCGACGACGTCGAAGACGAAACGCTCGAAGTTCGACGCCTTGGAGATGTCCATCGACGGGCTGCTGGTGGCGAGTGTCTCGGCAGCCGCGCGCAGGCGGTAGCGGCCGCTGCGGAAGAACTCGTCGAGCACGTCGTTCTCGTTGGTCGCCAGCACCAGCCGCTCGATCGGCAGGCCCATGCACCTGGCGATCCAGCCGGCCAGCACGTTGCCGAAGTTGCCGGACGGAACGGCGAACGACACCCGCTCGCCGCTGCGCTTGGTCGCGGCGAAGTACCCCTTGAAGTAGTAGACGACCTGGGCGGCCACCCGCGCCCAGTTGATCGAGTTCACCGTGCCGATGCGCAGCCGACGTTTGAACTCGAGGTCGTTCGACACCGCCTTCACCAGGTCCTGGCAGTCGTCGAACACGCCTTCGACGGCGATATTGAAGATGTTGGCATCCGCCAGCGAGTACATCTGCGCCCGCTGGAACTCGCTCATCCGGCCGTGCGGCGACAGCATGAAGACCTTGATCCCGGGCCGGCCGCGCATCGCGTACTCGGCCGCCGACCCGGTGTCGCCCGAGGTGGCGCCGAGGATGTTCAGCCGCTCGCCGCTCCTGGCCAGCGCGTACTCGAACAGCGCGCCGAGCAGCTGCATCGCCATGTCCTTGAAGGCGAGCGTGGGGCCGTTGGACAGTTCCAGCAGCGCCAGGCCGGGCTCGAGCCAGCGCAGCGGCGCGATCTGCGCCGCGTCGCTGTCCGGCCTGCCGTGGCCGTAGACCTGCGCGGTGTAAGTCTGCCGGCAGAGCCGCTCGAGGTCGGCGGCCGCAATGCCGGTGACGAACCTGCCGAGCACCGCCGCGGCCAGATCGGCATACGGCAGAGTGCGCCAGCGATCGAGTTCGTCGCGGCCGACCGGCGGATAGGACGCCGGCAGGTACAGGCCGCCGTCGGGCGCCAGCCCGGACAGCAGGATGTCGAGGAACGCGGCTTCCGGCGCGTTGCCGCGCGTGCTGACGTACTTCACCGGCTCTCTGCCCTAGCCCAGCTCTTCCTGGCGGATGCGGATCACCGGCGCCAGCACCGTCGGCAGCTGCTCGATGCGCCTGACGGCGGCGTTGACATCGCACTCGACCGCATCGTGGGTCAGCATGATGATGTCGGTCTGGTTCTCGCCCTCGCTCGGCTCGCGCTGGAACAGCGCGTCGATGCTGATGCCGCCGTCGGCGAGGATGCGCGTGATGTCGGCCAGCACCCCGGGCTGGTCGGCCACCCGCATGCGGAAGTAGTACGAGGTGACCGTGTCCTCGATCGACAGCCAGGTCGCCTCGTCGATCCGGTCGGCCTGGAACGCCAGGTGCGGCACGTGGTTCTCGGGATCGGCCGTGTGCATGCGCGTCACGTCGACGAGATCCGCCACCACCGCCGAGGCGGTGGGCTCGGCGCCGGCGCCCTTCCCGTAGTACAGGGTGAAACCGACCGCGTCGCCCTTGACCAGCACGGCGTTCATCGCCCCCTCGACGTTGGCGATCAGCCGCTGCATCGGCACCAGGGTCGGGTGCACGCGCAGCTCGATGCCCTTGGCCGTGCGCTTGGTGATGCCGAGCAGCTTGATCCGGTAGCCGAGCTGCTCGGCGTAGCGGATGTCCTCCGGGGCCAGCTTCGAGATCCCCTCGATGTGGGCGGCGTCGAAGTTGATCGGCACGCCGAAGCCGAGCGCCGACAGCAGCGACAGCTTGTGCGCGGCGTCGATCCCCTCGATGTCGAAGGTCGGATCGGCTTCGGCGTAGCCGAGCCGCTGCGCCTCGGCCAGCACCGCGTCGAACGGCAACCCCTTCGCGCGCATCTCCGACAGGATGAAGTTGCTAGTGCCGTTGATGATCCCGGCGATCCACTCGATGCGGTTGGCGGTGAGCCCCTCGCGCAGCGCCTTGATGATCGGGATTCCGCCGGCGACCGCCGCCTCGAACGCCACCATCACGCCCCTGCCGCGGGCGGCCTCGAAGATCTCGTTGCCGTGGCGGGCCAGCAGCGCCTTGTTGGCGGTGACCACGTGCTTGCCGCGCTCGATCGCCGCCAGCACCAGCGAGCGCGCCGGCTCGTAGCCGCCGATCAGCTCGATCACGATGTCGATGTCGTCGCGGGCCAGCAGCTGGGCGGCGTCGGCGTACACCGGCGCCTCGCCGGCCACCGCCGCGCGCGCCGCCTCGGCGCTGCGCTCGGCGATCGCCGCGATCTCGATGCCGCGGCCGGCGCGGCGCGTGATCTCCTGCTGGTTTCGCCGCAGCACGTTCCAGGTGCCGCGGCCGACGGTGCCGAAGCCGATCAGTCCGACCTTGATGCTTTGCATGGTTCATTTACCTGCACTGCCGCACCGACTGTTGTCGTCCCGGCGCGGGCCGGGACCCAGGGTTCGGTGCCCGCTGGATTGGGCCCCGGCCTGCGCCGGGGCGACGAACTTTCCATTCAACCGCAGAGATTCCGCCTCAGGCCGCCGCCTTTGGCAGCAGTCCGTCCTTGCGGAACATCTCCTTGATGCCGCGGATCGCCTGCCGGGTGCGGTGTTCATTCTCGATCAGCGCGAAGCGGACATGGCCGTCGCCGTAGTCGCCGAAGCCGATGCCGGGAGACACGGCGACCTTGGCCTGCTCGAGCACCTTCTTGGCGAACTCGAGCGACCCCATCGCCTTGTAGGCGGGCGGGATCTCGGCCCAGATGTACATTGACGCCTTCGGCACCTCGACCATCCAGCCGGCCTCGTGCAGGCCCTTGACCGCCACGTCGCGCCGACGCTGGTACTCGGCGCGGATCTGCTCGACGCAGTCCTGCGGACCCTCGAGCGCGGCGATCGCCGCCACCTGCACCGGCGTGAAGCTGCCGTAGTCGTGATAGCTCTTGATCCGCGCCAGCGCCGACACCAGGTCCCTGTTGCCGACCATGAAGCCGATCCGCCAGCCGGCCATGTTGTAGCTCTTGCTCATGGTGAAGAACTCGACCGCCACCTCGCGCGCGCCCGGCACCTGCATGATCGACGGCGCCCGGTAGTCGTCGAAGGTGATGTCGGCGTAGGCGAGATCGTGCACCACATAGATGCCGTAGTGCCGCGCCAGCTCGACCACGCGGCGGTGAAAGTCGAGCTCGACGCACTGCGCTGTCGGGTTGCTCGGGAAGCCGACGACGATCATCTTCGGCTTCGGCAGCGTCTCGCGGATCGCCCGCTCCAGTTCGGCGAAGAAGTCCACGCCGGGCGTCATCCGCACCGAGCGGATGTCGGCGCCGGCAATGATCGCGCCGTAGATGTGGATCGGATAGCTGGGGTTGGGCACCAGCACCGTGTCGCCGCGGTCGAGCGTGGCGAGCATCAGGTGCGCCAGGCCCTCCTTCGAGCCGATGGTGACGATCGCCTCCGAGTCGGGGTCGAAGCTCACCCCGTAGCGGGACTGGTACCAGTTGGTGATCGCCCGGCGCAGGCGGACGATTCCCTTCGACACCGAGTAGCCGTGCGTGTCGGGCCGCTGCACCGCCTCGACGAGCTTCTCGACGATGTGCTGCGGCGTCGGCCCGTCCGGGTTGCCCATGCTCATGTCGATGATGTCTTCGCCGCGCCGGCGCGCCGCCATCTTCAGCTCGCCGGTGATGTTGAATACGTAGGGCGGCAGGCGCTTGATGCGCGGAAACTCGGGCATGTGTGTCTCGGCCGGTCGGCCGCTGTTGCGCCGGCGCCGACAGCGACGCGCGGGCTGCTTGTGCAAGGGATTTCGTTGGGCATAATTTACCCGGATTCCCCTCCCGCCGTTGCCGTGCAGCATCGCATCGGCGGCGCCCCGGGGAACCAGCGGAGACCGTTTGAAGCTTCACGCCGACGCGCCGAGCAGCCTGAGTACCGTCACCGGCTACGGTCCCGGCTTCATCGAAGTCAACAAGGAACGTCACTCGGGACACCTGCTGCTCGCGCCGGACGCGCCGCCGCGCCGCTGGCCGGCGACGTCGTTCGCCGCGCTTCGCGAAGAGGACTTTGCCTCGCTGCTCGCCCTGCGCCCGGACGTCGTCCTGCTCGGAACCGGCCGGCAGCAGCGATTTCCGCATCCGCGGCTGACGGCCTGCCTGGCGAGGGCCGGCGTCGGCCTCGAGGTCATGGACACCGCGGCGGCCTGCCGCACCTACAACATCCTGATGGCCGAAGGCCGGCGGGTGCTGGCCGCCTTTCTGCAAGAGGAGTGAGCAGACATGCCCCTGGCAATCGACAGGAAGGTGCCTGAGTTCGCCGCCGAGGCGACCGGCGGCAAGGTCAGGCTGTCGGCGCTGCAGGGCCGGATCGTGGTCCTGTACTTCTACCCGAAGGACAACACGCCGGGCTGCACGACCGAAGGCCGGGATTTCGCCGCGGCCCACGGGAAGTTCGACGAGGCCGGCGCGGTGATCCTTGGCGTTTCGCGCGACAGCATCAAGTCGCACGAGAACTTCAAGGCGAAGATGGAATATCCATTCGATCTCGTCGCCGACCCCGAAGAGAAGCTCTGCCAGGCCTTCGGCGTGATGAAGACGAAGAACATGTACGGCAAGCAGGTGCGCGGCATCGAGCGCAGCACCTTCGTGATCGATGGCGAAGGCAGGCTGCGCCGCGAGTGGCGCGGCGTCAAGGTGCCCGGGCACGTCGATCAAGTGCTGGCCTTCGTGCAGTCGCTGTAGGACACTGCTTCCTTTTCCGGAGTCTCATCCGCTTCATGCCCCTGCCCAAACCGCCGAGCAAACCCGCCACCCTGCTGAAGCAGATTCCCGTCGATGAAAGCCTCGCGGAGCACGCGGCGCCAGCCGAGGCACGCGAGTCCCGCGCCGCCGATGCCGCTGCGGCGCCGGCGCCTGCCGCCGCCCGACTGGCGCTGGTCGAGAGCAGGACGCGCAACGGCCGCAAGGCCAAGCCGACCGGTCCGGCGAGGCTGTTCGTGCTCGACACCAACGTGCTGATGCACGACCCGACGTCGCTGTTCCGCTTCGAGGAGCACGACGTGTTCCTGCCGATGATGACGCTGGAGGAGCTCGACGGGCACAAGAAGGGGATGAGCGAGGTGGCGCGCAACGCCCGCCAGGTCAGCCGCTCGCTCGACGCGCTGATCGCCGCCTGCAAGAACCCGATCGAGGACGGCATCCCCCTGTCGGGGCTCGGCAACGCCGACGCGACCGGCCGGCTGTTCTTCCAGACCACGGCGGTGGCCGGCCCGCTGCCGTCGACACTGCCGGCCGGCAAGGCCGACAACCAGATCCTCGGCGTCGTGCGGGCGCTGCAGGACATGCATCCGGGGCGCGACGTGGTGCTGGTGTCGAAGGACATCAACATGCGCGTCAAGGCGCGTGCGCTGGGGCTGCCGACCGAGGACTACACCAGCGACAAGGTGCTGGAGGACACCGACATCCTCTACACCGGGTCGCTGGCGCTGGCATCGAATTTCTGGGACCGGCACGGCAGGGACATGGAGTCGTGGCAGCACGGCGGCTTCACCTACTACCGGCTGACCGGACCGCAGGTCGGCGAGATGCTGGTCAACCAGTTCGTCTACCTCGAGGGCGACGCGCCGTTCCTCGCCCAGGTCAAGGAGATCCGCGGGCGCACGGCGGTGCTGCGCGTGCTGCGCGACTACATGCACGCCAAGAATGCGGTGTGGGGCATCGCCGCCCGCAACCGCGAGCAGTGCTTCGCGCTGAACCTGCTGATGGACCCGGAGTGCGACTTCGTGACCCTGATCGGCCAGGCTGGCACCGGCAAGACGCTGCTGGCGCTGGCCGCCGGGCTGGCGCAGACGCTGGAGACCAAGCGCTACGCGGAGATCATCGTCACCCGCGCCACGGTGCCGGTCGGCGAGGACATCGGCTTTCTTCCCGGCACCGAGGAAGAGAAGATGGCGCCATGGATGGGCGCGCTCGAGGACAACCTGGAGGTACTGACGCGCGGCGACGACACCGCCGGCGAGTGGAGCCGCGCGGCGACCATCGACCTGATCCGCTCGCGCATCCGCATCAAGTCGATGAACTTCATGCGCGGCCGCACCTTCCTCGCCAAGTACCTGATCATCGACGAGTGCCAGAACCTGACGCCGAAGCAGATGAAGACGCTGATCACCCGCGCCGGCCCGGGCACCAAGGTGGTCTGCCTCGGCAACATCGCGCAGATCGACACGCCTTACCTGACCGAGGGCAGCTCCGGGCTGACCTTCGTCGTCGACCGCTTCAAGGGCTGGCAGCACTCGGGGCACGTGACCCTGCAGCGCGGCGAACGCTCGCGCCTGGCCGACCACGCCGCCGACGTGCTGTAGGGCGCTAGAACAGCAGCGCAGCGATGAAGATGCCGGTCATCGTGAAGACGATGGCCAGCTTGAGCACCGCGCCAACCAGCAGGCCGATCCAGGTCGCCAGCCCCACCTTGCCGGCGCGCAGCGCGTCCCGATGGGCGATGTACTCGCCGATCGCCGCGCCCGCCAGCGGCATGAACAGCAGGCCGATCAAGCCGCTGAAGATTCCTGCCACCGTGCCGACGGCGGCGCCGGCGATGCCCAGTGGGGTTGCGCCCGCCCGTTGCGCCGACATCACCTGGGCCGCGTAGTCGACCGCGACGCCGATCACCGCCAGCACGGCGAGCAGGCCGACGGTCCAGCCGGCGATCACCGTGAAGCCGTCGATCCACGCCGCCAGCAGGATGCCGGCGAACACCAGCACCACCCCCGGCAAGGCCGGCAGCACGGTGCCGGCGACGCCGACGATCACCATCAGCACCGCGACGATCCAGAGTGCCGTGTTCACCTTGGTTGGACCGGCCGGTTCAGAACGGCGCCGACATGCCCTGCGCGAGATTGTCGAAGCGGGTGTTCTCGCCGGCGAAGCGCAGCGCGATCCGCCCGGTCGGCCCGTTGCGCTGCTTGAGGATCAGCAGCTCCGCCACCCCTTTTTCCGTGGTGTCCGGGTTGTAGTGCTCTTCGCGGTACAGCGCAAAGATCACGTCGGCATCCTGCTCGATGGCGCCGGACTCGCGCAGGTCGGACATCACCGGTCGCTTGTCGGTGCGGCTCTCGACCGTGCGGTTCAGCTGCGACAGCGCGATCACCGGCACCTGCAGCTCCTTGGCCAGCGCCTTCAGCGACCGCGATATCTCGGAGATCTCGGTGGCGCGGTTCTCACCGAGGCTGGAGGCCGACATCAGCTGCAGGTAGTCGACGATGATCAGGCCGAGCTTGCTGCAGGTGCGCGCCAGCCGGCGGGACCGCGCCCGGACCTCGAGCGAATTCAGCGCCGGCGTCTCGTCGATGTACAGCGGCGCATCCTGCATCCGGCGGATCGTCTCCGACAGCTTCGGCCAGTCGTCGTTCTCCAGCCGGCCGGTGCGCAGGCGCTGCTGGTTGATGCGGCCGACCGACGACAGCATGCGCAGCGCCAGCTGCTGTGCGCCCATCTCCATCGAGAACACGGCCACCGGCAGGCCCTGCTCGATCGCCACGTGCTCGCCGATGTTCATCGCGAAGGCCGTCTTGCCCATCGACGGCCGGCCGGCGACGATCACCAGATCGCCCGGCTGCAGTCCGGAGGTCATCCGGTCGACGTCGACGAAACCGGTCGGCACGCCGGTCACTTCCGACGGGTTCGCCCGCTCGAACAGCTCGTTGATGCGCTCGACCACCCGGGTCAGCAGCGGCTCGATCTCGACGAAACCCTGGCGGCCGCGCGCGCCCTCCTCGGCAATGCGGAAGACTTTCGATTCCGCCTCGTCGAGGATGGTCTTGGTCTCACGGCCCTGCGGGTTCAGCGCGGTGGTGGCGATCTCGTCGCCGACCGAGACCAGCCGTCGCAGCACCGAGCGGTCGCGGACGATTTCGCCGTAGCGCCGGATGTTGGCCGCCGACGGGGTGTTCTGCGCCAGCGCGTTCAGGTAGGCCAGGCCGCCGGATTCCTCTGCCTTGCCGGCGCTCTGCAGCGACTCGTAGACGGTGACCACGTCGGCCGGCCGCGAGTGGTCGATCAGCCGCGCAATGGTCTCGAAGATGAGGCGGTGGTCGTGGCGGTAGAAATCGCCGGCGCTGACCAGGTCGGCGATGCGGTCCCAGGCAGTGTTGTCGAGGAGCAGCCCGCCCAGCACGGACTGCTCGGCCTCGATCGAATGGGGAGGCGTGCGGACGGCGACGAGCTGCGGGTCCGCAACGGGCGAATTCATCGACACTCCATCAATGTCGATGCAGTTTAACGCCGCGGCGCGGCCGTTCCCGCCAGGCGAAGGACACGGCGCGGGCGTCGCGCGCCCGCCGCGGTTACGACTGTTCGGCGACCACCGCCACGGTGATGTCCGCCGCCACGTCGGTGTGCAGTGCCACCACGACGTGATGCTCGCCGACCGCCTTCAGCGGGCCCTGCGGCATGCGGATCAGCCCCTTGGCGACGTCGAAGCCCTGCTTGCGCAACGCCTCGGAAATGTCGAAGTTGGTGACCGAGCCGAACAGCCGGCCGTCGACGCCGGCCTTCATGGCGATTCTCACCACCAGCCCGTTCAGCTTCTCGCCGGTCGCCTGCGCCTGCGCCAGCTTGTCGGCCTGCGCGCTTTCCAGGTCGGCACGGCGCGCCTCGAACTCCTTGATCGCCGCCTCGGTGGCTCGCTTGGCCTTGCCCTGCGGGATCAGGAAGTTGCGGGCGAAGCCGTTGCGGACCTTGACCACGTCGCCGAGCCCGCCCAGGTTGATGATCTTTTCCAGAAGAATGACTTGCATGGCTTGCTCCGGCGAGGCGCTAGTGGTTGTCCGAATACGGCAGCAGCGCCAGGAAGCGGGCGCGCTTGATCGCCGTGTCGAGCTGCCGCTGGTAGTGCGACTTGGTGCCGGTCAGGCGCGCCGGCATGATCTTGTTCTGGTCGGTCAGGAAGTCGCGCAGCGTGTCGATGTCCTTGTAGTCGATCGTCTCAACGCCCTCGACCGTGAAGCGGCAGAACTTCTTGCGCTTGAACAGCGCGTTCTGCTTGTCGCCACGCCTCACCGGCTTGCCTTTGCCCTTGCCCTTGCCCTTGCCTCGCATGAATGCCACTTTTCGTACTCCGTTCAGATTGCGGTGAATTCGGTGATGTGCAGTCGCAGGCTGCGCGACCCGAGGCTTCGTGGCGCCAGGAACCCGTCGATGTCCATTTCGGTTCCCAGAGCCTGCCGGTCGAGCCGCTTCGCCAGGTCGCCCATCGCGACCGCCTCGAGCTCGAAACTCAGCTGCCGTTCGATCCCCGCCTCGACCACCGCCCCGCCGTAGCTCAGTCCTGTGTGGAGGACCGCCACGCCGGCTGGCGTGTAGCGCAGATCGCCCCGCGCAACCAGCTTCGCCCGCAGGCGGACCCGGTTGGTCAACGCGGCTGCCGCGACTGGCCGGTCAGGCGGTTGCCTGACTCTGCTCGGCCGCCGCCTTGCGCGCCTCTTCCTTCTCGACCAGCTTCATCATCGGCGACGGCGTCGTCTCGGCCTTCTTCATGCCGATGATGATGTGGCGCAGGACCGCGTCGTTGTAGCGGAACGCGTGCTCGAGTTCGTCGAGCGTCGACTTGCCGCACTCGATGTTCAGCAGCAGGTAATGGGCCTTGACCAGTTTCTGGATCGGATAGGCCAGCTGGCGCCGGCCCCAGTCCTCGACCCGGTGCACCTTGCCGCCCTGACTGGTGATCAGCGACTGATAGCGCTCGAGCATGGCCGGAACCTGCTCGCTCTGGTCCGGATGGACGATGAAACACAGTTCGTAGTGACGCATCGATGCTCCTTATGGATGAGCCGCCCCGAGCGTCGATCGGGTGCAGCAAGGACGGAAAAGCCCGATATTGTAGCCGCTCTCTGGCGGCCGCCTCAACCCACGCCTCGCGCCGCCATCCCGCCGAGCAGCGCCGGCAGCACCGCCGCTGCGGTGCCGGTCACGATGAGGTCGGCGATCTGGTCGATCTCGGTCGGTCGCGGATTGACGATGATCACCGGCACGCCAGCCCGTCGCGCCTGCGCCGGCAGTCCCGCGGCCGGCTGGACCAGCCCCGAGGTGCCGACCACCAGCAGTGCCTCGGCGCCGGTGACCACCTCCTCGGCGGCCAGCAGGCGGCCCGGATCGAGCATCTCGCCGAACCAGACCACGTCGGGACGCAGCCAGCTGCCGCAGTCCGGGCAGCGCGGCGGTTCGCCCGCCGGAAGATCTTCGGGTCGCTCGTACTTCGCGCCGCATTCGGCGAGGCAGCGTGAACGCAGGATGTTGCCGTGAATCTCGATCGGCTCCCGGCTGCCGGCGCGCTGGTGCAGTCCGTCGACGTTCTGCGTGACGATGCTCAGCCGGCTAAAGCGAGCGGCTGCCTGCGCCAGCGCCAGGTGGCCGGCATTCGGCTGCGCCGCGGCAACCAGCTCGCGCCGCCACGCGTACCAGCGCCAGACCAGTGCCGGGTCGGCGCGGAAGCCTTCCGGCGAGGCGAGCTGCTGCGGGTCGAAGCGGCGCCACAGCCCTGCCTGCGCATCGCGAAACGTCGGCACGCCGCTTTCGGCGGACATGCCGGCGCCCGTCAGGACAGCCAGTCGCCGGACCGCGGCCAGCATCGACTTCGCCGCCTCGAGGCCCGCTCCGCTCATCCCTCGGCGGCGCTGGCCTGGCGCTGGCGCTGCGTCTCGAACAGGCACACGCCACAGGCGACCGAAACGTTCAGGCTCTCGGTCCGCCCCTGCAGCGGGATGCGCGCCAGCCAGTCGCACTTCTCGCGCGTCAGCCGACGCAGCCCCTGCCCTTCGGCGCCGAGCACCCAGGCCAGCGGGCCAGTGAGGTCGACCTCGTAGACGGTGCGCTCCGCCTCGCCGGCGGCACCGACGATCCACACGCCGGCCTCGCGGATCTCCTCCATCGCCCGCGCCAGGTTGGTCACCGCGATCAGCGGCAGCGTTTCCGCCGCGCCGGCCGCCGCGGCAGCCACCACCGGCGTCAGGCTTGCCGAGCGGTCGCGCGGCACGATCAGCGCCCGCGCGCCGGCAGCTTCCGCCGTGCGCATGCAGGCGCCGAGGTTGCGCGGGTCGGTCACCCCGTCGAGCAGCAGCAGCAGGGTCCGCCGGTCGACCTGCTCGAGCACGTCGTCCAGCGAACGCGCCAGATCGACCTCGCGGCATAGCGCGACCACGCCCTGGTGGGTCGACCCGGCGGCCATTCGCTGCAGCCGTTCGCCGTCGCTGACGGTGACCCGCACGCCGGCCGCCTTGGCGCGATCGAGGAGCTGCTGCATGCGTCCGTCGCGCCGCGCCGCGTCGACGTACAGCGCGTCGATCGACTCGGGCGCATGACGCAGCCGGGCGGTCACCCCGTGAAAACCGGCCAGCACGCGCTTGCCACCCATCGTCGCCCTCAGGAGCGACCGCGGCGCCGCGCACCCGCGGCCGGCTCGCCGCCGACACCCTGCTTGCCGCCGCGCGCCTTCTCGCGCTTGTCGATGTCACGGCCGTGGCGCGCCTGCGCTGCGTCAAGTCGCTCGCGCCTGCGCTCGACGCTCTCCCCCTTTCGGCGCGGCAGCTTGTCACCCGCCGGCTCGGCGCCGAGAACCGACTTGCGATCGACGCCGCGCACCAGCCGGAACTCGATCCGCCGCGCCTCCAGGTCGACCCTCGCCACCTGCACCGAGACGCGGTCGGCGAGCCGGTAGCGCAGCCCGGTGCGCTCGCCGCGAAGCTCGTGCATCGGCTCGTTGAACTGGAAGTACTCGCTGCCCAGCTCGGACACGTGCACCAGCCCTTCGACGAACAGGTCGTCGAGGACCACGAAGATGCCGAACGGGACGACTGCGCTGATCGTGCCGCCGTAGGTCTCGCCGACCCGCTCGCGCATGTAGTAGCTCTTCAGCCAGGCCTCGACGTCGCGCGAGGCGTCGTCGGCCCGCCGCTCGTTGGCCGAGCACAGCAGGCCGAGCTTCTCCCACAGCGGCACCGCGGCGCGCCCCGTCGTCGTGCGGCCGGCGTGCCGCCGCGCCGCGCGCGGCACCTCCTGCACGTCCATCGCCGCCAGCAGCTGCGGCTCGAACACCTTCTTGTTCAGCACCGCCTTGATCGCCCGATGAACCAGCAGGTCGGGATAGCGCCGGATCGGCGAGGTGAAGTGCGCGTACGCCTCGTAGGCAAGCCCGAAGTGGCCGACGTTGTGCGGGCTGTAGACCGCCTGCTGCATCGTGCGCAGCAGGACCGTCTGCAGCAGCTGCGTGTCGGGGCGGTTGCGGATGCGCTCGAGCAGCTCGGCGAAGTCCTTCGGCTGCGGCCGATCGCCGCCACCGAGACTCAGGCCGAGCGCCTTGAGCAGCGTGCGCAGGTTCTCCAGCCGCTCCGGTGTCGGCCCCTCGTGAATCCGGTAGAGCGCCGGGTGCTTGTGCCGCGCCAGCAGATCGGCCGCGCAGACGTTGGCGGCGAGCATCATCTCCTCGATCAGCCGATGCGCGTCGTTGCGCGTGCGCGGCAGGATCTTCTCGATCCGCCCCTGCGCGTCGCAGACGATGTAGGTCTCGGTGGTGTCCATCTCCAGCGCGCCGCGGGCGCCGCGCGCCTTGGCCAGCAGGCGATACAGGTCGTGCAGGTCGGCCAGCTGCGGCATCACCGCCGCCAGCCGCTGCACGGCGCGGCTTTCCGGCACCGACAACGCCTCCCACACCTCGCTGTAGGTGAGCCGCGCGTGCGAATGCATCACCGCCGGATAGAACTGGTAGGCGGTGATCGCGCCGCGCGCCGAGATCACCAGGTCGGCCACCATCACCAGGCGGTCGACCTTCGGATTGAGCGAACAGATGCCGTTGGAGAGTTTCTCCGGCAGCATCGGGATCACCCGCCGCGGGAAGTAGACCGAGGTCGATCGGTTCTGCGCCTCCGCATCGAGCGCGCTGCCCGCCGGCACGTAGTGGCTGACGTCGGCGATCGCCACGATCAGCCGCCAGCGCGTGCGCCGGGCGTTGATCGGCTCGCAGTAGACCGCATCGTCGAAGTCGCGCGCGTCCTCGCCGTCGATCGTCACCAGCGGCACGTCGCGCAGGTCGACCCGGCCGCGCAGCTCGCGCGGCTCAACCTGGCTCGGCAGCTCCTCGGCGGCCGCCAGCGCGGCCGGCGGAAACTCGTGCGGCACGGCGAACTTTCGCACCGCGATCTCGATCTCCATGCCCGGATCGTCGATGGCGCCGAGCACCTCGACCACCCGCCCGACCGGCTGCACATGGCGCTGCGGCTGCTGGACGATCTCGACCACCACCACCTGGCCGTGCTCGGCGCCGGCCGTGGCGCCGGGCGGCAGCAGGATGTCGTGGCTGATCCGCTGATCCTCGGGCACCACGATGGTCACGCCGCGCTCGTTGAGCAGCCGGCCGACCAGGCGGTTGGTCCGGTGCTCGATCACCTCGACGACCTCGCCGAGCGGCCGGCCGCGGCGATCCTGTCCTGCCGGCCGCGCCAGCACGCGGTCGCCGTGCAGCACCCGGCTCATCTCGTGTTCGGGCAGGACGAGATCGGCACCGCCGTCGTCGCGGATCAGGAAGCCGTAGCCGTCACGGTGTCCCTGCACCCTGCCCGAGAGCAGGTTGGCGCGCGCCGCCACCAGCAGCAGACCGGCGCGGTTGCGCACGACCCGCCCGGCGTGCTCGAGGCCGGCCAGCGCCGCCTCGAACTCCGCGCGGTGGTCACCGACCTCGAGCAGGTCCGACAGTTCGGCAGGCGTCATCGGCCCGCGCGCGTGGCTCAACGCCGCCAGTATGTTTTCGGGGTCCGCGCCGTTGTTCTTCAAGCAGCTCTTTCCAGAAAGGCCGTCGCAGCCGTCGCGACGCAGCCGGTCAATTTGACATGCAAGGTCTCGCAATTACAATCCGCGCCTTGCCAGTGCCCAGGTGGCGGAATTGGTAGACGCACTAGTTTCAGGTACTAGCGCCGCGAGGTGTGGAGGTTCGAGTCCTCTCCTGGGCACCAAGATCGAGACGGCCTGCGCGAGCAGGCCGTTTGCATTCTAGGCCCGCCCCTGCGCCGCGGCCGTCGGCGCTGCCGCGTCGCCCTGGCTGCGCAGCCGCGCCGCCAGCTGGTGCGGCCGCAGCGTGTCGTACTCCTCGAACGGCTGGTGTATCCAGGGGCTGTCGGCGAGATGCTGGACGAAGTAGTCGGGCCGGACGGTCGAGGCGGCCTTGTACCAGAGCACTGCGGTGCGCACTTCGCGCAGCGCCGGGAAGCGACCGCGCAGGTGATCGACCACCCGCGCCAGCGTCACCCCCGAATCGACCAGATCGTCGACCAGCAGCAGGTTGCCGTGCAGCGCGCCGCCGGTGCTGGTGATGAACTCGGCGATGTCCAGCGACCCTTGCTGCGTTCCCGCCGCCTCGCGGTACGAACTGGCGGCAAGAATCGCCAGCGGCACATCGTAAAGGCGCGAGAACACGTCGCCGATGCGCAGACCGCCGCGGGCCAGGCACAGCAGCGAGTCGAAGCGGAAGCCGCTGTCGTGAACCTGCAGCGCCAGCTGCTCGATCATCCGGTGGTACTGCTCCCAGTCGACGTAAAGATGCTTGATCGACACGCGAGACGCCCCGGCGATCAGTCGTTGAACGGATGGCGCATCAGGATCGTCTGCTCGCGATCCGGCCCGGTCGAGACCATGGCAATGGTGACTCCCGTCACTTCGCTCAGGCGGGACAGGTAGCGGCGCGCCGCCTCCGGCAGCTGCCTCCAGTCACGCACGCCGAAGGTCGACTGCCGCCAGCCGGGGAAGTCCTCGTACACCGGCTCGCAGGCAGCCACCGCGTCGGCGCCGTAGGGCAGGATGTCGGTCAGCGTGCCGCCGTGGCGGTAACCGGTGCACAGCCGCACCGTCTGCAGCTCGTCGAGCACGTCGAGCTTGGTGATGCACAGGCCGGTGACGCCGTTGATCTGCACCGAACGGCGCAGCGCCGCCGCATCGAACCAGCCGCACCGCCGCGGTCGGCCGGTGACCGAGCCGAATTCGCTGCCGCGCCGGCGAAGTTCGTCGCCCGCCGCATCCGTCAGCTCGGTGGGAAACGGCCCCGAGCCGACGCGCGTCGCGTAGGCCTTGGTGATCCCGAGCACGTAGTGCAGCTGCTGCGGCGCGACGCCGGCGCCCGCCGCCGCCGCCCCCGCCACCGTGTTGCTCGACGTGACAAAGGGGTAAGTCCCGTGATCGACGTCGAGCAGCGCGCCCTGCGCGCCCTCGAAGAGAAGCCGGTGGCCCTGCTGCATGGCCTGGTTCAGCTGGTAGGACACGTCGCCGATCATCGGCTTGAGCCGCGGCGCCAGCGCCAGCGTGTCGTCGATCACCGCCTGCGGCTCGACCGCGTCGGTGCCGAGGTACCTGGTCAGCACGAAGTTGTGCAGGTCGAGCGCCTCGCGCACGCGCTCGGCGAACTTCGCCTCGTCGAACAGGTCCTGCGCCCGCACCGCCCGCCGCGCCACCTTGTCCTCGTAGGCCGGACCGATGCCGCGGCCGGTGGTGCCGATCTTGTCTGCACCACGCCTCGCCTCGCGCGCCCTGTCGAGGGCCACGTGGTAGTCGAGGATCAGCGGGCAGTTGCCGCTGATGCGCAGCCGCGGCGGCACGTTCACACCGGCGGCCTGCAGCTCGTCGATCTCCGCCAGCAGCGCCGACGGCGACAGCACGACGCCGTTGCCGATGTAGCAGGCGACCTCCGGCCGCAGGATGCCCGACGGGATCAGGCGCAGGATCGTCTTGTGCCCGTCGATGACCAGCGTGTGACCGGCGTTGTGGCCGCCCTGGAAGCGGACGACGCCCTGCGCCTGCTCGGTCAGCCAGTCGACGATCTTGCCCTTGCCTTCGTCGCCCCACTGGGTCCCGACCACCACCACGTTTCTTGCCATCTCTCGCCCCGATTCCGTCTCGACGTGCCGCTCGCCAACCGGCGGCCTCCGCGGCGTTGCGCCAGTCAGCGCTTCGCGTCCACTGAATGCTGCCTGTCGACCACCTGCCAGACGCCGTCGACGCGGCGGATTTCGCGGTCGCACTCCATTCCGTCGATCCGATCGTCGTCGCCGAGGCGCTGAATGACGATCTCGCCAGCCGCGCGCAGCCGCTCGACCAGCGCCGCGACCGTGCCGTCGGCGCCGGCCGGCGCCAGTATCGCCCGCGCCGTCGTACCCTGGTGCAGCCGCGCCAGCTCGCGCAGATCGATCGAAAAGCCGGTCGCCGGCCGCGCCCTGCCGAACGCGCGGCCGATGTCGTCATAGCGGCCGCCGCGAGCCAGCGCGGCCGGCCAGCCGGCCGCATAGGCGGCAAAGGTCGCCCCGGTGTGGTAGCGAAACCCATGCAGGTCGGCCAGGTCGATGCTGATCGCCGCGTCGAGGCGTCCGAGGACCTCGGTCAGCCGGTCGAGTTCGTCGAGCGCCGCCAGAACCTGTGGCATGGCCGGCAGTTCGGCACGCGCCGCCGCCAGCACCTGCCGGTCGCCGTGCAACCGCATCAGCGCGCGCAGCGCCGTGCGCGCCGGCGCGGCCAGCGCTTCGGTCAACGGGCCCAGCGCCGCCGCGTCCTTGGTGCTGAGCGCCGCGACGATCTCCTCGGACATCTGGCGGGCCGCCGGGTCGAGCTCGAGCAATGCCCGCAGGATGCGGGTGTGGCCGAGATCGAAGCGAAGTTCGGCGATCCGGGCCAGGCCCAGCGAGCGGACCGCCAGTTCGAGCACCTCGGCGTCGGCCAGTACCGAGGCGTGGCCGAACAGCTCGGCGCCGACGTAGAACGGCTCGCGGGTGGCCAGCGGGTGCAGTGGTCGCGCGTGCAGGACGCTGGCCGCATAACAGAGCCTGACCACGCCGGCGCGATTCAGGATGTGCGCGTCGATCCGCGCCACCTGCGGCGTGGTGTCGGCGCGCAGCCCGAGCAGCCGGCCGGAGACCTGATCGACCAGCTTCAGCGTGCGCAGGTCGAGATCGGCGCCGACGCCGGTCAGCAGTGAATCCGTGTACTCGAGCAGCGGCGGCACGACCAGCTCGTAGCCATAGCCGCGATAAAGGTCCAGCGCCGAGCGACGCAGCCGCTCGAGGAACTGTGCCTCGCTCGGCAGGACGTCGGATATGCCCTCGGGAAGTAGCCAGCGCGCCATGCAGTTTGTCTTGATCAGCGGGCCGCCGCCCGCGCCGCGGCTGCCCCGCCGCGCACGGTCGCCATTTTGCTTGTCAACTCAGGCGAACAGCGCGATCAAGGTCAAGCCGACGGCGACCGACGCCAGCCCGAAGAAGCGTATCTGACCGTCCTTCAGCTCGCTCACGCGCCGGAACATCTCCCGCCAGGAGGCGGGGGCGACGAGCGGCAGCAGCCCCTCCAGAACGAGCATCAGCGCGAAGGCCAGGCCGAGCGTGGTCCACATCAGCGCGCCGGCGCGCGGCCGGGGCTGGAATCCTTCCAGAACCTCAGGAACTCGGAAGTCGGCTCGATCACCAGGACGTCGCTGCGGTTGCGGAAACTCGCGCGGTAGGCCTCGAGGCTGCGGTACAGGGAGAAGAACTCGGGATACTGGCCGAAGGCCTGCGCGTAGATCGCCGAAGCGCGCGCGTCGCCCTCACCCTTGACCTTCTCGGCGTCCCGATAGGCCTCCGCCAGCAGCACTTCGCGCTGGCGGTCGGCATCGGCGCGGATCTTCTCGCCCTCGGCGCCACCGATCGAGCGCTGCTCGGTAGCCACCCGCTTGCGCTCGGACTGCATGCGGCGGAAGACGTCCTCGTTGATCTCCGGCACGAACTCGACCCGCTTCAGCCGCACGTCGACGATCTCGACGCCCACGTCGCGGACCCGCTCCTGCACGCTCTCCTTGATCTCCTCCATCGCCCGCTCGCGCTCGCGCGAGGAGATCTCGTTGACCGTGCGCCGGTTCACCGCCCGGTTAAGCGCGTCGCGCACCAGCGAATTGATCCGTTCCTCGGCCGCCCGCTCGAGTCCCTGGAAGCTGACGAAGTACCGTCGCGGGTCGGCGATGCGCCACTTGACGAACGAGTCGACCAGCAGGTTCTTCTTCTCCGACGTCTGCACCCGGTCGGCCTGCGGCGTGTCGATGGTCAGGATGCGCCGGTCGAGGTAGACGACGTTCTGGATCAGCGGAATCTTGAACTTCAGCCCCGGCTCCGAGTGCACCTCGGTGATCTGGCCGAGCTGGAACAGGATCGCGTGCTGCCGCTGGTCGACCACGAAGGTGCTGGCGCGGAAGATCACCGCAGCGACGATCAGCGCGACGACGGTGGCGATGGCCTTGTTCATCGCCGCCTACCTCGCCTCACGGCTGCGCGCACCGGCGCTTGGCCGCGTTTCGCCGGCCGCCGGCTCGGCCGGCAGCGCCGGCGCCGGCCGCACCACTGCCGGCGTCTCGCTGCCGGAGTACTGAAGCAGCTTGTCGAACGGCAGATACAGCAGCGGGTTGCTGTTTCGGCTTTCGATCATCACCTTGGTGGTGCTCGAGAAGATCTGCTGCATGGTCTCCAGGTAGAGGCGCTCGCGGGTGATCTGCGGTGCCTTGCTGTACTCGGCGGCGATCAGGCGAAAGCGGGCGGCGTCGCCCTGGGCCGTCTCGACGACCCGCGTGCGGTGTCCCTCGGCCTCCTGCCGCAGGCGCGCCGCCGTGCCGCCCGCCCGCGGGATGACGTCGTTGGCGTATGCCTGCCCTTCGTTGATCAGCCGCTCCCGGTCCTGGGTTGCCTTGACCGCGTCGTCGAAGGCGGCCTGCACCTGCTCCGGCGGCTGGGCATTCTGGATCGCCACCTGCAGCACCAGGATGCCGGTGCCGTAGCGGTCGAGGTTCTCCTGCATCCGCGTCCGCACGGCGTCGGCGATTTCCTGGCGCGACTCGTACAGCACCTGGTCCATCTGCTGCCGACCGACGACCTCGCGCATCGCCGACTCGGCCACCTGCGACACCGACTCGGTCGGCCGGCGCGTGTTGAAGACGAAGTCGCGGGCGCCGTCGGCGCCTTCCCGGATCCGGTACTGCACGGTGAAGTGAAGGTCGACGATGTTCTCGTCGTCGGTCAGCATCAGCGACTCGCGCAGACGGTCGGCGCGGCCGCGCGCGCCGACCTCGACGGTCCGCACCGACAGCACATCGACCGTCTCGTGCGCCTGCACCGGCCAGGGCAGCCGCCAGCGGAAGCCCGGCAGCGTCGTTTCGCTGTAGCGGCCGAAGGTCGTCACCACCGCTACCTGCCCCTCCTGCACGATGTAGGCACCGCTGCCCAGCCAGATCAGGCCCGCCACCGCGAGCACCAGTGCCACGCCGATGCCGGCACCGCGCGCATCCGGACGGAAGCCGCCGCCACCGCCACCCGACTGCCCGCCGCCCGAACCGCCGCCGCGGCGGCCGAACAGCCCGTTCAGGCGCCGGTTCAGGTCACGCCAGAGCTCGTCCAGGTCCGGCGCGCCGGTGCCGGTCGAAGGCTTGTTTCGACGGCCCTCGTCGCGATCGCCGTCGTCGCCATCCGAGCCGGAGCCGCGACCCCACTGCGGATCGTTCAATGCCAGGGAAATGCCCGAGAGCAAAGACATGGAGACTGCCAAGCGCTACTTGTCGGCGCGAATCGCGGAAGGGGACGTCAGCATCGAGGCACGCGCACAACGGTGCGGCTCCGCCAATACCGCCCGCGCGGCGTGCACGCGTTCGGCAATCGCTTCGCGCAGCAGTTCGATGCCGTCGCCGGTTGCTGCACTGAGAAAAACGGCGCGGATCGTACCACAGGGACTCCGCTCGGCGGCTGCGCCGCGCTCGAGCCGGTCCAACTTGTTGAACACGAGCAGCCGCGGCACTTCGGCGGCGCCGATCTCCGCCAGCACCCGGTCGACCTCCGCCATCTGCGCATCACGGGCCGGCGAGGCGGCATCGACGACGTGCAGCAGGAGGTCGGCCTCGATCGACTCCTCGAGTGTCGACTTGAACGCGTCGACGAGCTGGTGCGGCAGGCCGCGGATGAAACCCACCGTGTCCGACACCACGACCTCGACGCCATCGGCGACGAAGCACCTCCTCGAGGTGGTGTCGAGGGTGGCGAAAAGCTGGTCCGCGGCGTAGCTTCCGGCACGCGTCAGCGCGTTGAACAGGGTCGACTTGCCGGCGTTGGTGTAGCCGACCAGCGACACGGAAAAGACCTCGCGCCGGGCGCGGGCGCGACGCTGGGTGCGGCGCTGCTTGCCGAGCGACTTCAGCCGCTCGCGCAGCCGCTTCACGCGCGCGACGATAAGGCGGCGGTCCAGCTCGATCTGCTTCTCGCCCGGACCGCCGGTCTTGCCGAGGCCGCCGCGCTGCCGTTCGAGGTGGGTCCAGCCGCGCACCAGGCGGGTGGCCAGGTGCTCGAGCTGGGCGACCTCGACCTGCAACTTGCCTTCGCTGCTCTTGGCCCGCTGGGCAAAGATCTCCAGGATCAGCAGCTCGCGGTCCAGCACCGGGACGTTCAGCGCCCGCTCGAGGTTGCGCTGCTGCGCCGGGCTGAGCGGCACGTCGAACACGGCGACCGTTGCGCCTCGCTCCTGCAGGACCGCCGCCAGCTCCTCGACCTTGCCGCTGCCGAGGTAGAAAGCCGCGTCCGGTCTCGCCCGCCGGGCGCTCGCTTCGCCGGCAATCTCGAAGCCGGCCGAGACGGCAAGCTGGCGGATCTCGTCGAGCGCGTCGGCCGCCTCGTGGCCGACCGGGCCACGGGAGACGACAACGCTGACCAGATAGGCGCGCGGCCGGCGCTGTGCCCGCGCGGATTCGACCTGGAACGTGGTCAGGCGTCCGGCTCCGTGGCGAGGTTGACGGGCCGTGCCGGCACGACGGTCGAGATGGCGTGCTTGTAGACCATCTGGGTGACTGTGTTGCGCAGCAGGACCACGTACTGATCGAACGACTCGATCTGGCCCTGCAGCTTGATGCCGTTGACGAGGTAGATCGACACAGGCACGTGCTCCTTGCGCAGCGCGTTCAGAAACGGGTCTTGTAGAAGTTGCCCTTTGTTGCTCATGTCGGCTCCGTCTTCTTCGTTTGGACAGCGCCCGCGGGCGGCCGTCCGCCGCAATGCTTCTTAGATGGCCCCGCCGCGGGGAAATTCAATGTAGCGGAAAAGAAAATCGCCCGCTATCGCGCCTCGCGCGCACCGGCATAGGGATTTGTGCTGGTCCGGAACTCGATGCGCAGCGGGGTGCCGGCGAGCGAAAACTCGCGCCTGAACCAGCCCTCGAGATAGCGCCGGTAAGAAGGCTGGATGTGGCCGAGCGAATTGCCGTGCACGACGATCACCGGCGGGTTGTGCCCGCCCTGGTGGGCGTAGCGCATCTTCGGCCGGGCATTGCCCGCGCGCGGCGGCTGCTGCCTTTCGACGGCCGCGCGCAGCGCCCTCGTCAGCCGCGGCGTCGGCAGGCGGGCAAAGGCGGCCCGGTGCGCGCTGTCGACCGACCGCATCAGTGCGCCGAGTCCGGCGCGCTTGTGTGCCGAGATGAAGTGCAGCTGCGCCCAGTCGAGGAAGTGCAGCTTGCGCTCGAGATCGCGCTTGACCATGGCGCGGCGATACTCGTCCAGCTGGTCCCACTTGTTGACCGCCAGCACCAGTGCCCTGCCCTTTTCCAGGATGAAGCCGGCGATGTGCGCGTCCTGCTCGGCGATCTCCGCCGCGCCGTCAAGCAGCAGCACGGCGACGTGGCAGCCCTCGATCGCCTGCAGCGTCTTGACCACCGAGAACTTCTCCACCGTCTCGAAGACCTTGCCCCGCCGGCGCAGGCCGGCCGTGTCGATCAGCAGGTAGTCGCGGCCGCCGTAGCTGAACTCGACCTCGATGGCGTCGCGCGTCGTGCCCGGTGCGTCGAAGGCGATCATCCTTTCCTCGCCGAGCAGCGCGTTGACCAGCGTCGACTTGCCGACGTTGGGACGGCCGACGATGGCGACACGGGCCCGGCCAGCGCCGGACTCGTCGAGCGCCGGCGGCTCGGCGGCGAATCCGGCCAGCGCGAGATCCATCACCGCCGCGACGCCGTCGCCGTGAGCCGCGGAGATCGGCAGCGGATCGCCGAGTCCCAGTTCGTGAAACTCGGCGGTCGCCGCCGATGGCAGGCCCTCGGCCTTGTTGACCACCAGAATCGGCATGCGGCCGGATCGGCGCAGCCGCTCGGCGATGCGGCGGTCCTGCTGCACGAGGCCGTCGCGCGCGTCGGTGATGAAGATGACGACGTCGCTCTCGGCGATCGCCGCCTCGGCCTGCAGCGCCATCTCGCGCGTGATGCCCTCGGCGGCCACCGGCTCGAAGCCGCCGGTATCGATGACGATGTACGGCAGCGGGCCGAGCCGGCCTTCGCCGTAGTGGCGGTCGCGCGTCAGCCCGGGAAAATCGGCCACCAGGGCCGAGCGACTGCGCGTCAGCCGGTTGAACAGCGTCGACTTGCCGACGTTCGGGCGGCCGACCAGCGCGACTACCGGCGTCATCGTCGCGGCCTGCGGATCAGCGCGGCGGCGCCAGCAGCGTGAGCGTACCGTCGGTCGTGAGCACGACCGCGCTGCCGTTCCACGCCATCGGTCGGGCGACGATCGGGCTCGAATCGACCCGCACCCTGGCCAGCAGGCTTCCCTCGGCCGGCGACAGGAAGTGCACGTAGCCCTCGAGGTCGCCGGCCACCACGGCGCCCGGCAGGGCCAGCGGGGTCGTCAGCCGGCGATGGGCGAGCCGCTCGTTGCGCCACAGGCTGGCCCCGCCGTCGACGGCGAATGCATGCAGCTGCGAGGCCGAGTCGACCGCATAGACGCTGCGCGAGTCGCGCGCCACGCCGCCGCCCGCCGACATGTCGCGCGCCCAGCGCAGCGAGCCGCTGGCAGCGTCGGCGCAGCTCACCCGCCCCTGGAACGAAGCCGCGCAGGCCAGGCCGTCGGCCACGGCGATGGGACCGAGGACGTCGGCCAGGCGCTCGACCTCGGTGGTTCCCTTCGGTTCGGAGACGGCGGTCTCCCAGCGCACTGCGCCGTTGGAAAGCGCGACCGCCACCAGCCTGCCGCCCGGGTAGCCGACCAGCACGTTGTCACCGGCGAAGGCCACCTCGGTCGATGCGCGCAGGATCAGCGGCGGCAGCTGGCGGACGAAGACCCAGCGTCGCTTGCCGCTGTCGGCCTCGAAGGCACTGAGCCGATGGTCGGTCGAGCGGACGATCACCACACCGCGACCGACCAGCGGCGGCGAGATCACGTCGCTGCTCACCTGGGCGCGCCAGCGGACCGTGCCATCGGCATCCAGCGCAATGACCTCGCCGCGCGGCGTGGCGACCGCCACCGTGAAGCCGTCGGCGCCGACGCCGGCGGCGATCGCCGCGCCGACCTCGGTCCGCCACACCACGTTGCCCGACGCCGGTTCGACCCGCAGCACGGCGCCGCCGGCGCTTGCCGCGTACAGGGCATTCTCGACGACCGCTGGCTGCAGGAAGGCGCCGCGGCTGCTGCCGATCGACAGCCGCCAGGTGGTGCCGACCGCAAGGCCTGGCTGCAGTTCGGGCAGCGGCGACGGCGGCGTCTTCTTGTCTTCAAACAGGCCGCAGCCGGCGAGCAGTGCCGCGGCGGCAGCGCCAAGCAGCACCCGGCGAGCGCGGCCGGCGGCGACCGATCGATCCATCACGGCAGTCACGACGCGGCCGGTGGCGGCAGCGCGTCGAGCTTCAGCTGGATGATCGGCCGCAGCGGGTGCTGCGCGTCGGCCTTGTCGAGCGCTTCCCGGTAGGCGGTGCGCGCCTCCTCGGCCTTGCCCATCGCCATCAGCACGTCGCCGCGCCGGTCGGCAAACGAGACGGCGAGCGTCGGCGGCACATCGCCGCCGAGCAGCGTCAGTGCCTCGTCGTGCGACTTCTCGTCGAGCAGCACACCGGCCAGTCGCAGCCGCGCGATCTGCACGAGCTCGGGATGGCCCGACTTGTCGATCACCCAGCGAAGCTGCGCCCGCGCCGCGCCGGCGTCGCCCGCTTCGAGGTTCACCTTGGCGATCTGCAGCGCCGCCAGCGGCGCGTAGACGGTGCGGCCGTAGCGCTCGATCAGCGTGCCGGCGAGCTCCTTCTTGCGCGCGATGTCGGCCCCGTCGAGGGCGCCGACGAACTCCTCGTACAGCGCGCCGGCGTTGCCCGCCTCGTGGCGTTCGTACCAGCGCCAGCCGTTGAAGGCGGCGATGGCGAGCAGCACCACCGTCACCGCGGTCAGCAGCAGGTTGCCCCAGCGGTCCCACCAGGCCTTGATCGTTGCAAGCTGTTCCTGTTCTTCGAGGTCGTAAGCCATCAGTTCGTCCCGCAGGTTCTCTCGTCATCGAATGCATCGCCGGCCGCCAGCGCTGCCGCCAGCGTCCCGCCGAGTTCGGCCAGCGACAGCGCGCGCTGCCGGGCGAACGGCGCCGCCTCGTCGGTCGTGCGCAGCGCCTTGACCATCGCCGTGCCGTCGGCCGCCTCTGCCTGGCCGACGATCACCGCATACTCGGCACCGCTGGCGTCGGCCCGCTTCATCTGCGACTTGAGGCTCGCCTCGCCGGCATGCAGGATTACGTCGAGCCCCTCGTCGCGGAGGTTCTCCGCCGCCTGCAGCGCCGCCAGGTAGGTGCCGCCGCCCTG
Organism: Burkholderiales bacterium; assembly: GCA_016716275.1. Lineage (GTDB taxonomy): Bacteria > Pseudomonadota > Gammaproteobacteria > Burkholderiales > Burkholderiaceae_F > JADJWR01. The sequence goes on from JADJWR010000003.1 coordinate 1,058,795, forward strand.
GTGCAGCACGTAGACGTCGCAGGCCGGGCTCGCCGCCGCCTGCCCGCTGCCGCGCAGCAGTTCGATCACCCGCTCGACGCCGATGGCGAAGCCGCAGGCCGGCGCAGCCTTGCCGCCGAGCATTTCGATCAACGGGTCGTAGCGACCGCCGCCGCAGATCGTACCCTGCGCACCGAGGCGGTCGGTGATCCACTCGTAGACGGTCAGGTTGTAGTAGTCGAGTCCGCGCACCAGACGCGGGTTGATGCTGAACTCGACACCGCCGGCGGCGAGCAGTTCCTGCAGTCGCTCGAAATGCGCGCGCGAAGCCACCCCCAGGTAGTCGGTGATGCGCGGCGCCTCGCTCACCAGCGGCTGCATCGCCGGGTTCTTGCTGTCGAGGATGCGCAGCGGGTTGGTGTGCAGCCGGCGGCGCGCGTCGGCGTCGAGCCGTTCGCCATGCGACTCGAAGTACTCGATCAGCGCGGCGCGGTGGCGGGCGCGCTCCTGCCCGTCGCCGAGCGAATTGATCTCCAGCCGCACCGGGCCGATCCCGAGCGCCTGCCAAAGGCGCCTGAGCAGCAGGATCTGCTCGGCGTCGACGTCGGGACCGGCAAAGCCGAGCGCCTCTGCGCCGACCTGGTGGAACTGCCGGTAGCGACCGCGCTGCGGCCGCTCGTGACGGAACATCGGTCCGATGTACCAGAGTCGTCGCGGTTCGTCGTACAGCAGGTTGTGCTCGATGCAGGCACGCACGACCGAGGCCGTCGCCTCCGGGCGAAGAGTCAGTTGCTCGCCGTTGAGCTGGTCGACGAAGGAGTACATCTCCTTCTCGACGATGTCGGTCACCTCGCCGATGCCGCGGGCGAACAGCGCCGTGTGCTCGACGATCGGGGTGCGGATCTGCTGGTAACCGTAGGCGCGCAGCACGTCGACCGCACGCGCCTCGAACACCTCCCACAGCGACGCCTCGGCAGGCAACAGGTCGTTCATGCCGCGCACGGCGGCGAGCTTTTCCTTCTTCATGCTGCTCAGTCGCGCCGGCGCGCGTATCTGCGCCGGACATAGTCCTCGACGATCGCCTGGAACTCCTCGGCGATGCGGCTGCCCTTCAGCGTCACGCTGCGCTGGCCGTCGATGAACACCGGCGCCACGGGTTCCTCGCCCGAGCCCGGCAGGCTGATGCCGATGTCGGCGTGCTTGCTTTCTCCCGGACCGTTGACCACGCAGCCCATCACGGCCACGTTCATCGACTCGACACCCGGGTGCGCGGTGCGCCAGACCGGCATCTGATCGCGCAGGTAGCTCTCGATCTTCTGGGCCAGTTCCTGGAACAAGGTGCTGGTCGTGCGGCCGCAGCCCGGGCAGGCGATCACCTGCGGCGCGAAGGCGCGCAGGCCGAGCGCCTGCAGGATCTCCTGCGCCACCTGCACTTCCTTCGTGCGCGGCTCGCCCGGCGCCGGTGTCAGCGATACGCGGATGGTGTCGCCGATGCCTTCCTGCAGCAGTACCGCCAGCGCCGCCGTCGAGGCGACGATGCCCTTGCTGCCCATGCCGGCCTCGGTCAGGCCGAGGTGCAGCGGGTAGTCGCAGCGCCGCGCCAGTTCGCGATACACCGCGATCAGGTCCTGCACGCCGCTCACCTTGGCCGACAGCACGATCGCGTCACCGCGCAGGCCGAGCTGCTCGGCCCGCTGTGCGCTGTCGATCGCCGAGCGGACCAGCGCCTCGCGCAGCACCTCGGCGGCGGACCAAGGCTGCGGCCGACGGGCGTTGTCGTCCATCATCCGCGCCAGCAGTTCCTGGTCGAGGCTGCCCCAGTTGACGCCGATCCGCACCGGCTTGTCGTTGCGGCAGGCCACCTCGATCATCTGCGCGAAGTTGTCCTCGCGCCGCGCGCCGCGTCCGACGTTGCCCGGGTTGATCCGGTATGCCGACAAAGCCTGCGCGCAGCCCGGAAAGTCGGCGAGCAGCCTGTGGCCGTTGTAGTGGAAGTCGCCCACCAGCGGAACGTCGACGCCCATCCGGTCCAGCTGCGCGCGGATCGGCTCGACCTCGGCGGCGGCGGCCGGCGAATTCACGGTGATGCGCACCACCTCCGAGCCGGCCTGCGCCAGCTCCTTGACCTGGATCGCCGTGGCTACCGCGTCGGCCGTGTCGGTGTTGGTCATCGACTGCACCATCACCGGCGCGTCGCCGCCGATGTGCACCACGCGCGCGCCCCAGCGAACCGCCACCTGCCGCGTGGCGTGGCGCGCCATCGCTCCGGCCGGTGCCGGCAGGCACTGCAGCGCCGCCTGCGGGAGGTTCATCGCCGCCTCAGTCAAGCTGCAGACGCGCGACATCGTCGCGGTTCGACGCGCCGGCAAGATCGACCACCTTGCCGCGGAACTCCAGCTCGACCAGCGAGGCGTTGCCGATCACCAGCGTGAACGGCGGCTGCCCCTCGACCGTCTGCACCGTTCCGGGCGCATTGTTCTGCGACATCAGCACCGTGCCATCGGCCTGGCGGATCTCCACCCACGAACGCCCGCGGAAGGCCAGTCTGAGCACGTTGCCGGCGGAATCCGCATTCGGTCGCGTGTCGCTCGCCGGCTCGACACCTGCCGCCGCCGGCGCCGCCTCGGGCACCGGCTGCGCCGCTGCGGCGCGCGCCGTCGGTGCCGGTTCGGCCGGCTGCGCCTCGAGCGTTGCCTGCTCCGAGCGCATCGCCCACCAGCCGAAGGCGGCGAACATGAGCAGCAAGGCGACGGCCCCGCCGATCACCAGGCGCCCCGACAGCGGCTCGCGCGGCATCCGCTGGATCGCGCTCATCGGCGCGGCGGCGCCTGCGCCGGTGAGCGGATCAGTCGGCCCGAGCCTGGCGTTCAGCAGCTGCAGCAGAGGCTCGGCCGGCAGGTCGACCAGTCTGGCGAAGTTGCGCACGTAGCCGCGAACGTACGGGCCTTCCGGCAGGCCTGCCAGATTCTCTTCCTCGATCGCCTTGACCTGGCGCGGATGCAGGCGAAGCTGCGCCGCGACCTCCGACTGCGACAGTTGGCGCGCTTCGCGCGCGGCGGCGAGCGCGCGGCCGAACGAGCCTTCCTCGCTGCCTGCGCCGAGGATCGTGCCCGGCTGCGCCGGCATCGTCCGCGTGACAGGCGAAGCGGCGGACAGCGACGCGGACTGGCTCCGCCTCCTGGTCTCGACCTCACTCATCGAACGCCCCCCTTCGCAGGGCCGCTGCCTCGGCGGAATCGGGAAACCGCTCGCGCAGCTGGCCGGCCAGCTCCCGCTCGCGGCGGATGTCGCCATTGGCGCGCGCGATTCGCAGGCCGAGCCACAGCCCGGGAGCGCTGGCGCGGCTCACCGGATCGAGCAGGCCGTAGTAGAAATTCGCGCGCTCGGGCTGGTTGCGCCGCAGGTACATGCGCGCGAGCTCGAACTTGGTCACCGGGTCCGAGGCGTCGAGCTCGAGGGCGCGCCGCAGTGCCCGCTCGCCGCCCTCGACGTCGTTGATCTTCAGCAGGCACACGCCTGCGTTGCGCATGGCCAGGGCCGGCGTCGCATAGAGGCGGTTGGCGGCGGCCCGCTGGAAATACTCGACCGACTCGCGCTCGCGGCCGGACTGGCAGAGAAACCAGCCGTAATTGTTGAGGATGCCGGAGTTCTCCGGCTCCAGCCGCAGCGCGCGCGCAAAGCTCGCTTCCGCCTCCGACCGGTCGCCGATCTCCATGTAGATCAGCCCGAGCAGGCCATGCGCCGGCGCATAGCGGGAATCGCTCTGCACCGCGCGTTGCGCCTCCTCCAGGGCCACGCCGAGCCGGCCGTCGCGGTAGTAGCTCGAGGCCAGGTCGGTCCGTATCTCGGCCCGCTTTCGCGGATCGGCCTCCGACTTGGCGGCCACCGGCACTTCGACCCCGGCGACCGTGGTGGTGGTCGTCTTGCAGCCGGCGGCGAGCGCTGCGAGCAGCATCGCAACCAGCACCCGCCTCGATCGTGCCGACATCGTCCCTGCCCTCAGCTTTCGGTTGCCGCCACCAGTGGCGGCAGGCGCCCTGCCAGGCGGCTGGCGAGCCCGGTCCGGTCGCGTACCTCGCCGGCCAGCTGGCCGCAGGCGGCAGCGATGTCGTCGCCACGGGTCTTGCGCGTCGTCGTGACGATGCCCGCCTGCATCAGCACCTCGGCGAACTGGCGCACGCGAACCGCCGGCGAGCGGGCCAGCCCGGATCCGGGGAACGGATTGAACGGAATCAGATTGAACTTGCAGGGCACGTCGCGCACCAGCGCCACCAGTTCGCGGGCCTGCCCGGGCGAGTCGTTGACACCGTCGAGCATCACGTACTCGAAGGTGACGAAGTCACGCGGCGCATGACGGAGGTAGCGGCGGCAGGCAGCCATCAGCTCGGCCAGCGGATGCTTCCTGTTCAGCGGCACCAGCCGATCGCGCAACGCATCGTTCGGCGCGTGCAGGGAAACCGCCAGCGCGACCGGACACTCGGCGGCCAGCTTGTCGATCTGCTGGACCAGCCCCGAGGTCGACACCGTCACCCGCCGGCGCGACAGTCCGTAGGCGTTGTCGTCGAGCATCAGCCGCAGCGCCGGCAGCAGGGCATCGAGGTTCTGCAGCGGCTCGCCCATGCCCATCAGCACGACGTTGCTGATCACCCGCTCGTTCTCCGCCGTGATGCCGAACTGTTGCCGCAGCGCGTGCTCGGCCCACCAGAGCTGGCCGATGATCTCCGCCGTCGTCAGGTTGCGGTTGAATCCCTGCCGCCCGGTCGAGCAGAACAGGCAGTTCATCGCACAGCCGGCCTGCGACGACACGCACAGCGTGCCGCGGTCGTCCTCCGGGATGAAGACCGTCTCGATCGCGTTGCCCTGCCCGACGTCGAGCAGCCACTTGCGGGTGCCGTCGGCCGAGGTCGAGTCGCTGAGGACCGGCGGCGCCTTGACGCACGCCGTCTGCTCGAGCCGCGCCCGCAGCGACCGTGCGAGCTCGGTCATCGCCGCGAAATCGGCGGCGCCGCGCCGGTGGATCCAGCGCAGCAGCTGGCGGGCGCGAAACGGCTTCTCGCCGAGGCCTGTGACGAAGGCCTCGAGCCCGGCGGCGTCGAGATCGAGCAGGTTACGCACCGGCAGGTCGCGCTGGTCAGCGCGAGTGAATGTTCATCGAGGGAAAGAAGAACGCGATCTCGTCGCGCGCCGTCTCCGGCGCGTCCGAGCCGTGCACCGCGTTGGCGTCGATGCTGTCGGCAAAGTCGGCGCGAATCGTGCCCGGTGCGGCCTTCTTCGGGTCGGTGGCGCCCATCAGGTCGCGGTTCCTGGCAATCGCCCCTTCGCCTTCGAGCACCTGCACCATGATCGGCCCGGACACCATGAAATCGACCAGGTCCTTGAAGAACGGCCGCGCGCGATGCACGCCGTAGAAGGCTTCCGCCTCGGCGCGCGACAGGTGCATCATCCGCGCCGCGACGATCTTCAGTCCGGCGGCCTCGAAGCGCGCGAGGATCCGGCCGATCGCGTTCTTGGCGACGGCATCGGGTTTGACGATGGATAGGGTTCTTTCAATGCCCATGGTTCTCGCTTCACCTTTCTAAGGCCTTCGTTGATGTGGTCTTGCCGGACGGCGGAAGGCTTGCCGGCCGGCACCGGCGCGCTCGCAAAAAAACCTCTACAAATTAATGATTTGCGCCGCTTCTTGAACCGCGCATATTAACATGCTGGAGCGCCTGCCGGGTCGTTTCCGCAGCCCCGTTCGAGCATGGCGATCGACTCGACGTGCGAGGTGTGCGGGAACATGTTGACGACCCCCGCCGCCGCCAGCGTCCAGCCGCCCTCGTGGGCCAGAACCGCGCAGTCGCGCGCCAGGGTGGCTGGGTTGCACGACACGTAGACGATGCGGCGGGGTCCGCCCGTCTCCTTGGCCAGCACCCGCGCCACCGCCAGCGCGCCTTCGCGCGGCGGATCGATCAGCACGCGGTCGACGGCACCGAAGCTCGAGGTGGTCTCGCCCCAGTCGGCGGCTGTCCATTCGAACAGGTTGCGACCGGCGAAGCGGACCCGCCCGGCGAGCCGGTGGCGATCTGCCGCCGCTGCCGCACGCCGCAGCAGCTCGTCGCTGCCTTCGATGCCCAGCACCGCGTCGCATCGTCGGGCCAGCGCCAGCGTGAAGTTGCCCAGCCCGCAGAAGAAGTCGACCACGCGTTCGCCCGGCTGCGGATCGAGCAGTCGCACGGCGATGCGCACGAGCACCTCGTTGATCCGGTGATTGACCTGCGTGAAGTCGGTGGGCCGAAAGGCAAGCGCCAGCCCGAACTCCGGCAGGTTCATCGTCAGCTCGCCCTGGTGCTCCGGGCTGAGCGGTCCTGCGGTGTGCGGGCCGCCTGGCTGCAGCCACACGGCCACGCCGTGCGTTGAGCCGAACGACTCGATCCGCTCCAGATCCTCGGGCGTCGGCGGCTGCAGCACGCGAAGCACCAGCACGATGCGCTCGACGTTGCCCTCGCCGCTGCCGACGGCGACCTCGACCTGCGGCAGCCGTTGGCGCAGCGACAGCCCGCCCACCAGCTCACGTAGCGGCAGCAGCAGGCGGCTGGCGCGCGGCGGCAGCACGTGACACTCGCGCATGTCGGCGACGTAGCTGCTGCCGCGCTCGTGGAAGCCGACCAGCACCCCGCCCTTCTTGGCAACGTAGCGCACCGCCAGCCGCGCCCGGTGGCGGTAGCCCCATGGGCTGCCTTCGACCGGACGCAGGATCCGCTGCGGCCGCAGCCGGCCAAGGTGCCACAGCGCGTCCTCGAGCACGCGCTGCTTGATCGCCACCTGCGCCCGCGGCTCGACATGCTGCATCGAGCAGCCGCCGCAGGCGCCGGCGTGCAGTCCGAAATGCGGACACTGCGGGCGGCTCCGCAGCGGGCTCGCCCGCAGCACGTCGAGCAGGCGTGCCCGGTCGAACTTCGGCTTGCGCCCGACGATCTCGGCGCGCACCCGTTCTCCCGGCAGCGCACCGGCGACGAACACGACCTTGCCGTCGTTGCGGGCGACGCCGTGCCCGTCGAGATCGAGCGAATCGATCTGCAGTTCGACTGCTGTCACCGACTCAGGCTTCCGGCCAGGCGGCGAGAAATTCGCCCCAGTGCGCGGCTGCGGCCGCTTTCAGCGAACTGCGCACCAGCGACTGCTCGGCGGCGAATTCCGCCTCGCTCAGCGCGCCGCGCATCCGCTGGAAGCGGCTGTAGACGAGGAAGGTGTTGACGACGTCGGTCTCGCAATAGGCGCGGATATGGGCCAGCCTGCCTTCCTGGAAGAACGTCCAGACCCGTGCGCCGTCCATGCCGAGCTTGCCGGCATATCCGGCCAGCCGGGCGACCTCGTCGAGCGGCGCGGTGGCGCGCGGCTGGTACAGCGCGAGCACGTCCATCAGGTCGAGATGGCGCGCGTGGTAGCGGCTGATGTAGTTGTTCCACCGGAAATCGCGGTCGTCGTCGCCCAGTTCCCAGTAGCGCGATGCCTGCACGCCGTGGATCAGTGCGCGGTAGTGCAGCACCGGCAGGTCGAAGCCGCCGCCGTTCCAGCTGACGAGCTGCGGCGTGTAGCGGTCGATGTAACCGAAGAACTCGGCGATCAGCCGCGCCTCGCCGTCGTCCTCGGCTCCGAGACAGCGGACCTGGAATCCCTTCGCGCCGCGGAAGGCGCAGCCGATCGCCACCACCCGGTGCAGGTGCAGCGGCAGGAAGTCCGAGCCGGTCTTCTCGCGCCGCTCGGCAAACGCGTGCTCGGCCACGTCTGCATCCGACAGCGACTGCCACTGCGGCCGCAGGCGGCGCAGACCCGCCACGTCCGGCACTGTTTCGATGTCGAAGACGAGTGTCGGCGTCATTGGCCTGACCGTGATTGCGGCCGCTCCGCTGCCGGCTTCGCGCAGTGGATCAGCGCGGTGGCAGGTAGGCCAGCGGGTCCACCGGCTTGCCCTGCCGGCGAATCTCGAAATGCAGCTTCGGCTGCGTGGCGTCCGACTTGCCGACCTCGGCGATGCGCTGGCCGCGTTTGACCATCTGCCCCTGCTTGACCAGGATCTGGCGGTTGTGCGCGTAGGCCGAGATGAAGTCGTCGTTGTGCTTGAGGATCACCAGGTTGCCGTAGCCGCGCAGTCCGCTGCCGCTGTAGACAACCTGGCCGTCGGCCGAGGCCACCACCGGATCTCCCTCCTTGGCGGCGATGCCGATGCCCTTGTTGCGTTTCTCGTCGAACCTATCGGTCACCTTGCCGCTGACCGGCCAGATCCAGTCCGCGGTCGCTGCCGGCGGCGCCGGCCTGCTTTCGGGTACCGACGCGAGCGGGCCCGGCGTCGCCGAAGGATCGACCGTTGCCGGCGGCGGCACGGCGGGGCCGTCCAGCGGCTTGGTCACTGCGGGTGCCGTCGGCGTCACCGGCAGCACCGCCACCGCTTCGCCGGCTGGCGGCACCACGCGCAGCGTCTGTCCAACGCGAAGCCGCGAAGGCTCGTCGATGCCGTTCCAGCGCACCAGGTCCTTCACCTCGCGGCCGAACGCCGCCGCGATCGAAAACAGCGTGTCGCCCGCCTGCACGACATAGGTGCCGTCGGCCGCCGGCACGCGCGGCGCAGCCGGCTTGAGCGGAGCGCTGGCCGGCGCCGGCTCGACGGGCTTCGCTGCGGGCGCGGTCGAGCGGTCGGCCACCGGTGCTTCGCGCGTCGACATCACCGTGCAGCCGCCCAGCATCGCGGCCACGGCCAGCGCGGCCATCGAGCGGGCCGATCGCCGCCGGGACGCGGCACCGTTCGTCTTCAATTCACTCGTCATTAGCCTGTACCCGGTTTCAGGGGGACGAAGCGCACGGCCTCTACCGTTCGCTGGCTGACGCGGCCCGCCGCGTCCTTGTGCGCAACAACCAGCCGCTGCTGTGCGACGCCGAGCGGCGCGACCAGCCGGCCTTCGTTGCGCAGTTGGGCGAGCCAGGCGGGCGGCAGTTCCGCCCCGGCGGCAGCGGCCACGATGCCATCGAACGGCGGCTGCCCCGGAACACCGAGACTGCCGTCGCCGAAGACCAGCCGCAGATTGGGCAACCGCAGCGGCCGAAGGTTCGCCCGCGCCATCTCGTGCAGCGGCCGAAGCCGCTCGACCGAGACCACCGTTCCGAACAACTGCGCCAGCACGGCCGCAGCGTAACCGCAGCCGGTGCCGATCTCCAAGACGGTGGCCGACTGGGGCCGCGGTATCGCCGCGAGCAGCAGTTCGGCGCAGCGGGCGACGATATAGGGACGCGAGATCGTCTGTCCGTGGCCGATCGGCATTGCGGAATCTTCGTACGCGCGACTCGCGAGTGCGGCATCGACGAACAGGTGCCTCGGCACCGTCGCCATCGCCTGCAGCACGCGCGCATCGCGCACGCCCTGCTGGCGAATCCGTTCGGCCATTTTCTCGCGGACGCGCTGCGACGCCAGCGCGGCGCCGCCGTCGGCGTCCGGCTTCAGCGCCTGCCGCTGTCCAGCCATTGCCTGACGGCCTCGATCTGACCGCAGTGGGTCAGATCGATCTGCAGCGGCGTGATCGACACGCAGCCGTTGTCGACCGCATGGAAGTCGGTGCCCGGACTTGCGTCCTTGGCAACGCCGGCAGCACCGATCCAGTAGATCGGCTCGCCCTGCGGGTTGGCGGCACGGATGACCGGCTCGGAGTGATGCCGCTTGCCGAGCCGCGTAACGCGCATCCCGCGCATTTCCTCGAGCGGCCGGTTCGGGATGTTGACGTTCAGCAGCACCGCTCCGGTCAGCGGCTCGCGGATGAACCGCTCGACGATATCGGCGGCCACCTGCGCCGCGGCGTCCAGGTGCGCGTGCCCCTTTTCGACCTGGGAGAAGGCGATCGACGGCACGCCGAACAGGTAGCCCTCCATCGCCGCGGCCACGGTGCCCGAATAGATCGTGTCGTCGCCCATGTTCTGGCCGTTGTTGATGCCGCAGACGACCAGGTCCGGGCGCTCCTGCAGCAGCCCGGTCAGGGCGACGTGCACGCAGTCGGTGGGCGTGCCGTTGACGTAGCGAAAACCGTTCGCCGCCTCGCGCACCGTCAGCGGCCGGCTGAGCGTCAGCGAATTGCTGGCGCCGCTGTGGTTCGACTCGGGGGCGATGACGAAGATCTCGCCGAGGCTGCGCATCCGATCGGCGAGCACCGCCAGACCGGGCGCGAGGTAGCCGTCGTCGTTGGCAACAAGTATGCGCATCGAGAAAAGACAAGGCCGGCATGCGCACGGCGCACACCGGCCTTGGTGACCACCTGTGGTCGGGGCGGCGGGATTCGAACTCGCGACCCCTTGCACCCCATGCAAGTGCGCTACCAGGCTGCGCTACGCCCCGATCGCCGCGGATTGTACACGCGGCCCTTAGTGTTCTGCGCCGAGTATGGCGCGCAGGGCGAGCAATTCGCGGCGCAGTTCCGCCGGTGTCAGCTCGGCGGCGGGAGATTCGCCCCGCCTGCCGCCGCCTCGTCCGCCTTCGAGCCTGTTGCGCGCGCCGCTGATGGTGAAGCCCTGCTCGTAGAGCAGTTCGCGGATGCGGCGCACCAGCAGCACCTCGTGGTGCTGGTAGTAGCGGCGATTGCCGCGCCGCTTGATCGGCTTCAGCTGCGTGAATTCCTGCTCCCAGTAGCGCAGCACATGCGGCTTGACGCGACAGAGCTCGCTGACCTCGCCGATGGTGAAATAGCGCTTCGCCGGTATCGGCGGCAGCGCCTCGCTTTCGGTGTTCGTCGCGTTGGACCGCAACATCTGTCAGGAGCGCGGCAAAGAATCCCGGCCGGCGACGCTCAGCCCGCGTCGCGCGGGCTCGACACCGCCGCCTTCAGCTTCTGGCTGGCGTGGAAGGTCACCACGCGCCGCGCGGTAATGGCGATCTCCTCGCCGGTCTTCGGGTTGCGACCCGGCCGCTGCGGCTTGTCGCGAAGCTGGAAGTTGCCGAAGCCGGACAGTTTCACCGATTCGCCACGCTCGAGCGCCAGCCGGATCTCGTCGAAGAAGGCGTCGACCATTTCCTTGGCCTCGCGCTTGTTCAGGCCCAGCCGCTCGAACAGCGCATCGGCCAGTTCCGACTTGGTCACCGTGTGCGTACCCCGGTCGCCGCCGCCGTCGGCGGCAGGCTCGGGCGTCTTGAACGGGTTGGCTTCTCGGTCGTTGCTCATCTGTTCATTGCCGTAGACGCGCGTTCAGGCGTGTGCTCAGTCCCTCGACGATCGCTGCTACGGCCGCCTCGGCCTGCGCATCGGCGAGAGTCCGCTCAGTATCTTGGAGAAGCAGACGGAATGCAAGGCTTTTCTCTTTATTTAACAGAGCGTTAGCGCCTACTTCTCCGACTTTGCTTGAAGCCCTGACGGACGGCCGGTACAGGTCGAACAGACGGAACTGCCGAAGGCAGCGCAGTCGCGGGTCGGTCTGCGCGAGCTCGCCCACCACGTCGTAGACACCTTGCAGCGGCACCGATTCGTCGAACCACAGCGCCACGTCGCGCTGCACTTCGGGGAACTTCGGCACGGCCGTGGCGACGGGCAGGGCCACGGGCAGCAGCGGCGCAACCTCGACTTCGAACAGCACCGGTGCGCCCGGCAGCTCGTAGCGCTGCTGCCAGCGCGGGTGCAGTTCGCCGATCCAGCCGATCGGCTCGCCGGCCAGCAGCACCCGCGCGCTGCGCCCCGGATGCAGCGCCGGGTGCGCCGCGGCCTCGAAGCGGATCGCCTCGCGCGCCAGCATGCCCTCGAGGTCGCCCTTGACGTCGAAGAAGTCGACCGCGCGGGCCGGCAGGCCCCACTGCTCGTCGTCGACCGCCCCATAGGCAAGGGCGGCGAGCCGCAGCGGTTGACGGACGCCGCGCACGGCGAGCGGCCCGTCGGCCGCCGACGGGTCACGGGCGAACACCCGGCCGAGTTCGTAGACGCGCACCCGCGCCGCCTTGCGGTTGAGGTTGTACCTGAGCGCCGCCACCAGGCCGCCGATCAGGCTGCTGCGCATCGCGCTCAGGTGGCTGGCGATTGGGTTGAGCACCCGGATCGGCTCCTCGACGCCGTTGAAGTCACGCTCCCACTGGGCCTCGACGAACGAGTAGTTGATCAGTTCCTGATAGCCGGCCGCGCCGAGATGCTGCCGCAGCAGATGCTGGGTGCGCCGCCCTTCCGGCTGGCTGCGCATCACGGCCGGCGCGCGCGGCGGCTGCGCGGGGATCCGCCCGAACCCCCACAGGCGCGCCACCTCCTCGATCAGGTCTTCCTCGATCTGCAGGTCGAAGCGGTACGGCGGCGGTGTGACGGCGACGCGGCCGGGTTGCCGCTCGCACGGCAGCGCGAGCCGCTGCAGGATCTCGACGATCTCCTCGTCGCCGATCGCCACCCCGAGCACCTTGCGGCAGCGCTCGGTGCGCAGCGTGACCGGGCGACGCTCCGGAAGGGCCAGCACCTGGTCGTCGATCGGCCCGACCCGCGTCGTCGGCGTGCCGCAGATCTCGAGCAGCAGCCGGGTGATGTACTCGATGTGCTCGACGGTGGTCGAGAAGTCGACGCCGCGCTCGAACCGGTGCGCCGCATCGGTGCTGAAATTGAACCGACGCGCCCGGCCCTGGATCGATTCCGGCCACCAGAACGCCGCCTCGACGTAGACGTTGGTCGTCTCCAGCGCCACGGCGGTGGCCTCGCCGCCCATCACGCCGGCCAGTGCCTCGACGCCGCGGTCGTCGGCGATGACACCGACCCAGTCGTCGACCGCCACCGTCTGCCCGTTCAGCAGTTCGACGGTTTCGCCGGCGCGACCCCAGCGCACCTGCAGGCCGCCGTGGACCTTGTCCAGGTCGAACACGTGCGACGGCCGCCCGAGTTCGAGCATCACGTAGTTGGAGATGTCGACCAGCGCCGAGATCGACCGCTGGCCGCTGCGCTCCAGCCGCTGCTTCATCCACAGCGGCGTCGGCGCCCGGGCGTTCAGGCCGCGGATCACCCGGCCCGAGAAGCGGCCACACAGGTCGGGCGCGAGCACTCTTACCGGCAGGCGATCGTCGATGGTCGCCGGCACCGGCGCGAACGACGGCGCGCGCAGCGGCGCACCGGTGATCGCTGCCGCCTCGCGCGCCACGCCGAGCACGCTCAGGCAGTCGCCGCGGTTCGGCGTCAGCTTGATGGTGATCTTCCGTTCGTCGAGCAGCAGATACTGGCGCAGGTCGCGCCCGACCGGCGCGTCGGCCGGCAGCACCAGCAGGCCCTGGTGGTCCTCGGACAGGCCGAGCTCGCGCGCCGAGCACAGCATGCCCTGCGACAGCACGCCCCGCATCTTCGCTTCCTTGATCGCGAAACCGCCGGGAAGCTCGGCGCCGACCAGGGCGCACGGCACCCGGATGCCGGCCGTCACGTTCGGCGCACCGCAGACGATCGTCAGCACGGCGCCGGCGCCGGCGTCGACCCGGCACACGGTGAGCCTGTCGGCGTCCGGATGGCGCGCGACGTCGAGCACCTCGGCCACCACGACGCCGCAAAACGGCGGCGCCACCGCAACGGTCTCGTCGACTTCGAGGCCGGCCATGGTCAGGGCCTGCGCCAGCGCATCGGAGTCGAGCGCCGGATCGGCGTAGGCACGCAGCCAGGATTCGGGAAACTGCATGTCAGTGCCCGCCCGGCCGGCCGCAGGGCAGCGAGCGCCACCTCGGGGGGCAGCGAACGCCGTGAGTACGGGGATCCATGACTCTCTCTCCGCGCGCGGTCAGTTGAACTGCGCCAGGAAGCGCAGGTCGCCCTCGAAGAACAGGCGCAGGTCGTCGACGCCGTAGCGCAGCATCGTCAGCCGCTCCAGACCCGAACCGAAGGCGAAGCCGATGTGCCGCTCCGGGTCGAGGCCGAAGTTGCGCACCACGTCCGGATGCACCTGGCCGGCGCCGGAGATCTCCAGCCAGCGGCCCTGCAGGGCGCCGCTGGTGAACATCATGTCGATCTCGGCCGACGGTTCGGTGAAGGGGAAGAACGACGGCCGGAAGCGCACCTGCAGATCGTCGGTCTCGAAGAAGCGGCGCATGAAGTCGGTGTAGACCGCCTTCAGGTCGGCGAAGCTGATGTCCTCGTCGATCCACAGCCCCTCGACCTGGTGGAACATCGGCGAGTGGGTGGCGTCGGAGTCGACCCGGTAGGTGCGGCCGAGCGCGATCACCTTGATCGGCGGCGCATGCATGCGCGCGTAACGCACCTGCATCGGGCTGGTGTGGGTGCGCAGCAGCAGCGGCTTGCCGTGCTCGTCGCTGGTGTCGACGTAGAAGGTGTCCTGCATCGAGCGCGCCGGATGGTTCTCCGGATTGTTCAGCGCGGTGAAGTTGTACCAGTCGTTCTCGATCTCCGGACCGTCGGCCAGGTCGAAGCCGATCGAGCCGAAGATCTCCTCGATCCGCTGCCAGGTACGGATGACCGGGTGCACCCCGCCGGCGCCGCGCCGACGCCCCGGAAGCGTGACATCGACGGCCTCCTGTGCCAGCCGCGCGTTCAGCTCCGCTTCCGCCAGTTCGCCGCGACGGCGCTCGAGCAATGCCTCGATGTGCTCCTTGGCGGCGTTGATCCGCGCGCCCTGGGTTCGCTTTTCCTCCGGCGCCAGCCTGGCCAGGCCCTTCAGCAGCTCGGTGAGCCTGCCGCCCTTGCCGAGGAAGCGTGCCTTCTCGTTCTCCAGTGCTGCCGGCTGGGTGGCCGCCGAGAACGCGGCCTGCGCGGCCTGGATCAGTTCTTCAGGATCAGTCATGGCGCGGAATGGAACGGGGCCCGGCGGCAAGGCCAGGCCCCATCGTGATCAGCAGACGCCGGCGCACCACCAACAGACGCGCCGGGGACGGATCAGGCAGGCAGGCTGGACTTGACCTTGTCGACGACCGCCGTGAAGCCCGGCTTGTCCATCACCGCCATGTCGGCCAGCACCTTGCGGTCGATGTCGATCGCCGCCCTTTTCAGGCCGGCCATGAAGGCCGAGTAGGTCATCCCCTGCTCGCGCACCGCCGCGTTGATGCGGGCGATCCACAGCGCACGGAAGACGCGCTTGCGCGCCCGGCGGTCGCGGTAGGCGTACTGCCCCGCCTTCATCACCGCCTGCTTGGCGACCCGGTAGACGTTCTTGCGGCGTTGGGTGAATCCCTTGGCCTGCGAAAGCACCTTCTTGTGACGCGCGCGGGCGGTCACACCACGTTTTACTCGAGGCATGGTTTTTCCCTCCTACGCGTACGGCAGCATGCGGCGCACGGAAGCCACGTCGGACGCGTGCATGTCGACCGCGCCGCGCAGATGGCGCTTGTTCTTGGTGGTGCGCTTGGTCAGGATGTGGCGCTTGAACGCCTGGCCGCGCTTGATCGATCCGCTCGCGCGGACGGCGAATCGCTTCGCCGCTGACTTCTTGGTCTTCATCTTGGGCATCTTGCCCTCCTCTCATTGGATGACCGCAGGCGCCCCGGGGGGACTTCGTCTGGCCTGCGTTCACTTGTTGGCGCCGCCGCCGGGAGACCATTCCCGACCGCAGCGACGAAAACCCGTTCCTACTTCTTCTTCTTCGGCGCCAGCACCATCACCATCTGCCGGCCCTCCAGCTTCGGCCAGGACTCGACCTGCGCGCCTTCTTCGACTTCGGCCTTGATCCGCTCCAGGAGACGGACACCGAACTCCTGGTGCGCCATTTCCCGGCCGCGGAAGCGCAGGGTCACCTTGACCTTGTCACCCTCCGCCAGGAACTCCTGCAGCTTGCGCATCTTGGTCAGGTAGTCGTTCTCGTCGGTCTGCGGACGGAACTTGACCTCCTTGACCTGGATGACCTTCTGCTTCAGCCGTGCCTCGTGCGCCTTCTTCTGCTCCTGGTACTTGAACTTGCCGTAGTCCATCAGGCGGCAGACCGGCGGCATGGCGGTCGGGGCAATCTCGACGAGATCGACGTCCTTTTCGTCCGACAGCCGGAAGGCTTCGGCGAGCGGCACGATGCCGAGCGGCTCTCCGTCGACGCCGACTAGCCGCACCTCCGGCACCGAGATCTCGCGGTTGATGCGATGCGTGTGTTCCTGTGCGATGGTCCTTGACTCCCAAGAAATCCTAGCCGGCCGGGCCCACCTGACGTCGCTGCGCGACGTCCTCGGCGAGCAGCGCGGCGAAGCCATCCAGCGTCATCACGCCGAGATCGACACCGCCGCGGGCCCGGACAGCCACCCGTTTGATTCCATCCGCCGCCGGCTTCTCCTTCTCCCCGACAACGAGGATGTAGGGCAGCTTCTGCAGCGCAAGGGCGCGGATTTTATAGGTGATCTTTTCGTTGCGCAAATCAGCCTCGGCCCTAAAGCCTTGTTTTTTCAGCGTTTGCGCAACGGCCTGCGCGTACTCCGCCTGCCCCTCGGAAATGTTGGCGATGCCCGCCTGCAGCGGCGCCAGCCACGGCGGCATCGCGCCGGCATAGTGCTCGACCAGCATACCGATGAAGCGCTCCATCGAGCCGATGATCGCCCGGTGCAGCATCACCGGCACCTGGCGCGTGTTGTCCTCGGCCACGTACTCGGCGCCGAGGCGGCCCGGCATCTGGAAGTCGACCTGCATCGTGCCGCACTGCCACTCGCGGCCGATGGCGTCCTTCAGCGTGTACTCGATCTTCGGCCCGTAGAAGGCGCCGTCGCCCGGCGACACCGTGAACTCGACGCCGGAGCGGCGCAGCGACTCCATCAGTGCCTGCTCGGCCTTGTCCCAGCTCTCGTCGGAGCCGATCCGCTTTTCCGGCCGCGTCGAGACCTTGTACAGGATCTGTTCGAAGC
The DNA here is from genome assembly GCA_016716275.1 of Burkholderiales bacterium. Classification (GTDB taxonomy): domain Bacteria; phylum Pseudomonadota; class Gammaproteobacteria; order Burkholderiales; family Burkholderiaceae_F; genus JADJWR01. The sequence goes on from JADJWR010000003.1 coordinate 1,075,554, forward strand.
CGAAGTCGCGGTAGACCTTTTGCAGCAGCGCCGTGTAGGCGACGCACTCGTCGAGGATCTGCGCCTCGGTACAGAAGATGTGGCCGTCGTCCTGGGTAAAGCCGCGCACGCGCATCATGCCGTGCAGCGAACCCGACGGCTCGTTGCGGTGGCAGGCGCCGAACTCGCCGTAGCGCAGCGGCAGCTCGCGGTAACTGTGCAGATTGGCGTTGTAGATCTGGATGTGGCCCGGGCAGTTCATCGGCTTCAGCGCGTAGTACCGGTTCTCCGACTCGGTCGTGAACATGTTCTCGCGGTACTTCTCCCAGTGCCCCGAGCGCTCCCACAGCGAGCGGTCGAGGATCTGCGGCGCCCTGACTTCCTGGTAGCCGTTGTCCTGGTAGACCTTGCGCATGTAGCTCTCGACCTGCTGCCAGATCGCCCAGCCGCGCGGATGCCAGAAGATCAGTCCCGGCGCTTCCTCCTGGAAGTGGAACAGGTCCAGTTCGCGGCCCAGCCGGCGGTGGTCGCGCCTCTCCGCCTCCTCGAGCATCCTCAGGTAGGCGTCCTGCTCGTCCTTCGACTGCCACGCCGTGCCGTAGATGCGCTGGAGCATCTCGTTGCGCGAGTCGCCGCGCCAGTAGGCGCCGGCGACCTTCATCAGCTTGAAGACCTTCAGCTTCCCCGTCGACGGCACGTGCGGTCCGCGGCACAGGTCGACGAAGCTACCCTCGCGGTACAGCGATATGTCCTGGTTGGCGGGAATCGAAGCGATGATCTCGGCCTTGTACTTTTCGCCGATCGACTCGAAGAACTTCACCGCGTCGTCGCGCTTCCACACCTCGCGCGCCACCGCCTCGTCGCGCTTCGCCAGTTCGGCCATCTTCTTCTCGATCGCCTCGAGGTCCTCCGGCGTGAACGGGCGCCTGAACGAGAAATCGTAGTAGAAGCCGTTGTCGATCACCGGGCCGATCGTCACCTGCGCCTCGGGGAACAGTTCCTTGACCGCGTAGGCGAGCAGGTGCGCCGTCGAATGACGCAGGATCTCCAGTCCCTCGGCATCGCGGGCGGTGACGATCGACACCGCGGCGTCGTGCTCGATGACGTGGCTCATGTCGACCAGCCTGCCGTCGACCCTGCCGGCAAGCGCCGCCTTGGCCAGGCCCGGCCCGACCGAGGCAGCCACCTCGGCGACGCTCGGCGGCTGGTCGAACGAACGGCTGGAGCCGTCCGGAAGGCGAATCGAAATCATCTGCTGCAATCTCCGACGAAAAAAAAGTGCGGCCGAGCCGCACTTCTCTTTCCATGGGCGAACTCGTCCGGTCCGATCAGCTGCCGGTGAACGTAGTTCGGAAGACCCACATCTTCGGTTCCTTCGGGCGGCAATGCACTGGTAGGCGCGAGTGGATTCGAACCACCGACCCCCACCATGTCAAGGTGGTGCTCTAACCAACTGAGCTACGCGCCTGTCGCGGTCGCGGATGATACACGACGGCCGACGCATCGATCTGCGCCGCGCCCGGCCGGTCAGCGCCGCCTTGCCGAGTACACGCCGTTGACCTCGGCGATCTGCGCAAGCGCGCGGCGCAGCGCCGCCGCATCGGCCACCTCGACCGTGAAGCTCATCCGTGCCTCGCCGCGCCGCGACAGCGTGTTGACGCCGACCACGTTGAGCTTCTCGCGGGCGAAGACCTCGGAGATGTCGCGCAGCAGACCGGAGCGGTCCTGCGCCAGCACCGCGATGTCCACCGGGTAGACCGCCTCCGGCGCCGCGCTCCAGGCGACCTCGATCAGCCGCTCGGGATGCCGGTCGGCAAGCGATGCCGCGTTGGAGCAGCCGGCCCGATGCACCGACACGCCGCGGCCGCGGGTGACGAAGCCGATGATCTCGTCGGGCGGCACCGGCCGGCAGCAGCGCGCCATCTGCGTCAGCAGCGAATCGACGCCGACCACCAGTATTCCTCCCTTGCCGCGCGCCGCCGTCCTGCCGGCTTCCGCCTTGCCGATGACCGGCGGCGGCGCCTGTGACGCAGCCGCCGATGGTGCCGCGATCGCCTGCTCGATGCTGCGCAGGCTGAACTCCTCCTTGCTCGCCGCCACCGACAGCTCGTCGACCGAGGCGAAGCCGAGGCGGCGCGCCAGGTCGTCGAGCTTGACCGCGGTGCGGCCGAGCCGCTGCAGCTCGCGCTCCACCACCGCCCTGCCCGTGGCGATCGACTGCTCGAGTTCGAGCAGGTTGAACCAGTGACGCACCTTCTGCCGCGACCGCGCGCTGGCCAGGTAGCCGAGCTCCGGATTGAGCCAGTCGCGGCTCGGACCGCCGGACTTGCCGGCGATGATCTCCACCGTCTGCCCGTTGGCGAGCGGCCGGTTCAGCGGCAGCAGTGCGCCGTCGACGCGGGCGCCGCGGCAGCGGTGGCCCAGCTCGGTGTGCACGTGGTAGGCGAAGTCGATCGGCGTGGCGCCGGCGGGAAGCTCGACCACCCGGCCCTGCGGCGTCAGCACGTAGATGCGCTCCTCGGCCCCGGCCGACGGCAGCGGCCGGTCGACTTCCGCCCGCCAGGCCAGCAGCTGGCGCAGCCAGGCGACGCGCTGCTGGTCGGCGCCGGCGACCCGGCGGCGACCCTCCTTGTACTGCCAGTGTGCAGCCACGCCGAGCTCGGCGAACTCATGCATCTCGCGCGTGCGGATCTGGATCTCGAGCGTGCGGCCGCCGGCGTCGCGCACCACCGTGTGCAGCGACTGGTAGCCGTTCGGCTTCGGCCTGGCGATGTAGTCGTCGTACTCGCCTTCGACCGCCGACCACATCTCGTGCACCAGCGACAGCACCTGGTAGCAGTGCGCCACCTGGTCGACGATCACCCGCAGCGCGCGCACGTCGTAGATCTCGTCGAACGCCAGCCGCTTGGCGAGCATCTTGTTGTGAATGCTGACGATGTGCTTCGGCCGGCCGCTGACCTCGGCACTGATGCCGGCCGCCTCCAGCCGCTGGCGCAGCGCGACCACCGCATCGGCGATGAAGCGCTCGCGCTCGACTCGCTTCTCGTCGAGCAGACGTGCCAGCTGCCTGTAGGTCTCCGGCTCGAGTAGCCGGAAGGCCAGGTCCTCCAGCGCCCACTTGAGCTGCCAGACGCCGAGCCGGTTGGCCAGCGGCGCGTACAGATCGAGCGTCTCGCGGGCGATGGCGCGCTGCAGGTCGGCATCGATGCCGGTTCCGCGGCGAGCGGCGAAGTAGCGCAGCGTCTGCTCGCGCGAAGCCAGCCGCAGCAGCACGACCCGCACGTCGTTGACCATCGCCAGCAGCATCTTGCGCAGCCCTTCGGCCTGCGATCCGGCCTGGCCGCGGGTGCGCGTCAGTTCCGACAGCCGCATCAGCTGCCGCAGATCGGCCACCAGCTGGGCGACCACCGCTCCGAAGCGGCTGCGCAGCCAGTCGTCGGCATCGCGCAGCACGTCGTGGATGCCGAACAGGTAGGCCGCCGCCAGCAGGTCGGGATCGGCGCGCAGGTCGCGGATGATCCCGACCATGCCGTCGGCGTGGGCGGCGAACGGCTCGCCGGTGCGCAGCGTGCGCTCGCCGTACAGCGGCACGACCAGTGCCCTGACCTCGGCCGGGTCGATCCTCTCCGGCGCGACCGCGCCGCTGCCGGCATCGCGTGCCACCATCAGTTCTCCGATGCGATGCCGTCGATTATCGCCCTGCGGCACAATCGTTCCATGCTGAAGAGCCTGCTCGACCGGCTGCGGCCCGCGGCGCACGTGCGCATCGACGACGATCTGTGGCGAACGACGCTCGACTCGCTGCCGTTCGTCGCCCGGCTCGACCACGACGATCGCCGTCGGCTGCGCGATCTTGCACAGCAGTTCCTCGCCGACAAGGAGTTCGCCGCCGCAGGCCGACTGCAGCTCACCGCGCCGATGCAGGTCAGCATCGCCGCGCAGGCCTGCCTGCCGGTGCTGCGGCTGGGGCTGGGCGCCTACCGCGGCTGGACCAGCATCGTCGTCTACCCCGACGAGTTCCTGGTGCCGCGCGAGGTCACCGACGAGGCCGGCATCGTCCACGAGTACGTCGACCAGCTCGCCGGCGAGGCGTGGGACGGCGGCCCGCTGCTGCTGTCGTGGGCCGACGCGCGGGCGGTCGGCCCTGAGTACAACGTGGTGATCCACGAGTTCACGCACAAGATCGACATGGTCAACGGCGACGCCGACGGCCTGCCGCCGTTCGACCGTCGGCTGCATCCGCGCCTTGCCGCCGGCCGCTGGCGAGCGGCGCTGCACGATGCCTTCGAGCGGCTGAACGCCGAGCTCGACCTGATCGAGTCGGAGATCCCGCCGGACGTCGATCCCGATTCGCCCGAGGCCAACCGGTACTACGCCCGGCTGCCGCTCGATGCGTATGCGGCAACCGATCCGGGCGAGTTCTTCGCGGTGTCGAGCGAGGCGTTCTTCGTCTCGCCGGCGCGGCTGCGCGATGCCTTTCCCGAGTGGTACGCGCTGCTCGCCGAGTTCTTCCTGCAGGACCCGCTCGGCACGGCCGGCGCATGAAGCGGCTGCTGATCGTCTGGCACAGCCACACCGGCGGCTCGCGGCAGATGGCACAGGCGGCGGCGCAGGCAGCCCGCGGCGAGGAAGGCATCGAGGTCCGCCTGCAGCACGCCTCCGAGACGCATCCTGCCGACGTGCTGGCCGCCGACGGCTATCTGTTCGTCGCGCCGGAGAACCTGGCGAGCATGGCCGGGCTGATGAAGGACTTCTTCGACCGCGTCTACTACCCGGCGCTCGAGCGCATCAACGGCCGCCCCTACGCGGCGCTGGTCTGCGCCGGCTCCGACGGCACCGGCGCCGTGCGGCAGATCGAGCGCATCGCCACCGGACTGCGTTTGAAGCCGGTCGCGCCGCCGTTGATCGTGCTCACGCACGCGCAGTCGCCCGAGGCGATCCTGGCGCCGAAGACGATCCGCGCCGAGGATCTCGGCCGCTGCGCCGAGATCGGCGCCGGACTCGCGGCCGGCCTGGCGGCCGGCGTCTTCTGAGGTCGCCGCGCGTCAGTCGCAGGCGGCGGTGACGACGATCTCCACCCGGTAGGCCGGCGCGGCCATCGCCGCCTGCACGGTGGCGCGGGCCGGCGTCTGGCCGGCGGCGACCCAGGCCTCCCAGACCTTGTTCATCGCCGCGAAGTCGCCCATGTCGGCCAGGAAGATCTGCGCCGCGAGCAGGCGCGACTTGTCGCTGCCCGCCTCGGCCAGCAGCCGGTCGATCGCGGCCAGCACCTGCCGCGTCTGGCCGCCGACGTCCTGGCCGGTGTCCTCGGCGACCTGCCCGGCGAGGAACACCAGGCCGTTGCAGACGACCGCCTGGCTCATCCGCGGACCGCTGTGCAGGCGTCTGATAGTCATCGGCTTCACCCCTGTAGTAGAAAGTCCCGCACCGCCGAGATCTGCTCGTCGTCGAAGAACATCGGCGCATGGCCGATGCCGGCGAACTCGACCAGCCGCGCGTGCGCTCCGCGGCGGGTCATCAGCTCGGCCGTCTCGCGCGAGAGCAGGTCCGACTCGGCCCCGCGTGTGAGCAGCGTCGGACAACGGATCGCGTCATAAAGCTTCCACATCGTCGACTCGCCGGCCGCCGCCGACTGCGGCGTCACCGCGGCAAAGGGCATGGCGATCAGCGGGTCGTAGTGCAGCACCCAGCCGTCGCCGTCGGCGCGCAGCGCCGGCTCGGTGATCTCGCGCCACTCCTGCCGGCTGCGCAGGCCGAACGGGGCCGCCACCCTGGCTACGTAGTCGATCGCCTCGTCGAGCGTCGCGAAGCGGACCGGCCGGCCGAGATAGGAACCGATGCGCGCCAGCGCCGCCGCGTCCAGGCGCGGCCCGACATCGTTGATCACCAGCCGCGAGACCGGCGAGTCGGCGAGCCCGGCCAGCGAGATGCCGATCAGCCCGCCCATCGAGGTGCCGACCCAATGCACCGACTGCGCGTTCAGGCGCGCGATCAGGGTCACCATGTCGGCGACGTACTGCGGTACGACGTAGTGCATCGGATCGCGCAGCCAGTCGCTGCGCCCGCGGCCGACCACGTCCGGGCAGACGACCCGGTAGTGCTCCGCCATGGCACGCGCCAGGCGGTCGAAGTCGCGTCCGAGCCGGGTCAGCCCGTGCACGCAGACGAGCACCCGAGGATTGTGCGGATCGCCCCATTCCACGTAGGCCATCCGGTGCAGGCCGGCGGGACTCAGGCACTGCACCGAATCGAAGCGCGGTGCGTTCGACATGGCTGGAAAACCGGCGGGCGGGCGGCAACGACAGGAATCGACGGCATACTAGCAGCGCCGCAGATCGAACGAGAAAGGAGCAACCGACATGCTGAAGGGCAAGACCGCGCTGGTCACCGGTTCGACCAGCGGCATCGGCCTGGGCATCGCCCGCGCGCTCGCCGCGCAGGGGGCGAACGTGGTGGTCAACGGCTTCGGCGAGGCCGAGGTGATCGCCGGCATCGAACGCGAACTGCAGGCGCACGGCGTGGCCACCATGTATCACGGCGCCGACATGAGCAAGCCGCCGCAGATCGAGGACATGGTGCGCGCCGCCGAGTCGCGTTTCGGCCGCCTCGACGTGCTGGTGAACAACGCCGGCATCCAGCACGTGGCGCCGATCGACGAGTTCCCGCCCGAGCGCTGGGACGCGGTGATCGCGATCAACCTGTCGTCGGCCTTTCACGCGATCCGCATGGCGCTGCCGAAGATGAAGCGGGCCGACTGGGGCCGCATCATCAACATCGCCTCGGTGCACGGCCTGGTGGCCTCGGTGCACAAGTCGGCCTACGTCGCTGCCAAGCACGGCATCGTCGGCCTCACCAAGGTGGTGGCGCTGGAGACCGCGACCACCGGCGTGACCTGCAACGCGATCTGTCCCGGCTGGGTGCTGACGCCGCTGGTGCAAAAGCAGATCGACGCGCGCGCCGCGGCCGAGCGCCTCGACAGCGACGCCGCGCGACGCGCCCTGCTGGGCGAGAAGCAGCCGTCGCTGGATTTCGTCACGCCCGAGCAGATCGGTGCGATGGCGGCGTTTCTCTGCTCGCCGGCCGCCAACCAGATCCGGGGCACGGCCTACAACATGGACGGCGGCTGGGCGGCGCAGTAGCGGGCCCTGCGCCGGGGACGGCGCCGATGCAGACCTGGGTGCCGAGGCTCGCGCCGGAGGCCGACCCGGCCGAGTCGCTGCGCGATGCATGCAAGGAAGGCGGCTGGAGCACCGCCTTCGTGATTTCCGGCGTCGGCAGTCCGGCCGCTGCCAGGCTCCGCCTCGCGGCGCGACCCTGAACGGCCGTCAGCGCAGGTGCCGGGCGCGCCGCGGCGGCGACGTGTTGCCGGCGGCGGCAATCGTGTCGCGGATGATCTGCGCCAGGCGCAGCGTCGCCGGACCGGCGTGCTCGCGGTCGGCGAAGATCAGGTAAAGGTTCTCCAGGCGCTCGCCGCCGTCGCGCAGCTTCAGTGGCCTCAGCGTGCCCGCCTCCAGTTCGGGGCGGATCTTCTCCTCGGGAAGCCAGGCGAAGCCGTAGCCGGCGCGCGCCGCCTCGATCGAGGTCGTCATGTGGCTGACGGTCCAGCGCTGCGTGGCCTGCAGCGGCGGCGCTGTTGGCCTTTCGGCGCTCGACTCCCGCACCACCAGGTGCCGGTGCGCGCGCAGGTCGCGCATGCTCAGCGGCCGCCGCAGGCGATGCAGCGGATGCGCCGGATTCGCGGCGAGAACGAAGCGCAACTGCATCAGCGGCTCGCCGATGTATCCCATCGGCACCGCGCCGAAGATCGCCAGGTCGGCCTCGCCGCGCCCCAGCACATCGGTCAGATGACCGAGCACGACCTCGAGCAGTTCGATCCGGGTGCCCGGGCCCTCGGCGCCGAAGCGTTCGAGGCTGGCGAGCAGCGGCGAGGTCGGCATCGCGACCTCCACCGCCAGCCGCACTTCCGCCTCCCATCCGGCCGACAGGCGCCGGGCGGCCTGTTCGATCGCCGCCGCCTCGTCGAGCAGGAAGCGCGCGCGCCGCACCAGCATCTCGCCGGTCGGCGTCAGCACGGCGCGCCTGCCCTCGATCGCAAAGGCACGCACACCGAGGGCCGCCTCCAGTTGCCGCACCGCGTAGCTCACCGACGACTGGCTGCGGTGCAGGCGCTGCGCCGCCTGCGCATAGCCGCCGGCATCGACCACGGCAAGCAGCGCACGCCACTGGTCGAGCGACACGCGGGATCGGCTCATATATCTATTCAATCGATTGATACGAGCGAAATTTTGCGCTTTTTTATCGATCGGCTCAATGATGAAATGACGTCGCTCTCCAACCCCTCTCCCGGACACGAACATGCGCACCCTGTTGCAGATCAAGTCGAGCCTGTTTTCCGACGACGGCCAGTCGAGCCGACTCGCCAGCCGCTTCGTCGAGGCCTGGCGCCAGGCGAACCCGGCCGGCCGCGTCGTCGTGCGCGACCTTGCGCGCGAGCCACTGCCTCACCTGGACGCGGCGCGCTTCGGCGCCTTCACTGCCAGGCCGCATGAACGCACCGAGGCGCAACGGGCGATCGTCGCCCACTCCGACGCGCTGATCGACGAACTGCGGCAGGCGGACCTCGTCGCCCTCGGCCTGCCGATGTACAACTTCGGCATGCCGTCGACGCTGAAGGCCTACTTCGACCACATCGCCCGCGCCGGGGTGACCTTCCGCTACACCGACAAGGGACCGGTCGGCCTGCTCGGCGGCCGTCGGGCCATCGTGTTCGCGGCGCGCGGCGGCCGCTACGCCGGCACGGCGCGCGACAGCCAGACCGGGCAGGTGCGCGACTTCCTGTCGTTCATCGGCATCGACGACGTCGAGTTCGTCTATGCGGAAGGCCTTGCCATCGGCGAGGAAAGCCGGCAGAAGGCGCTCGCCCAGGCCCACGCGGCGATCGACCGGCTGGCGGCGCCGCAGCTCCTGGCAGCCTGACTGCCGTGGATGACCGCGGCTGCCGCCGGCGGACGCCGGGCTGAACCCGAGGAAAGCCGATGTTGAGCGAACGAAAGGTCAGGCGCTGCCATCCCGCGCAGCGCGACGATATCGGCGATCTGGTCACGCGGCGGCCCCTGCCCGGCCCCGGGCTCGACCAGGTCGATCCGTTCCTCTTCCTCAATCACCACGGGCCGCAGGTCTACCCGCCGGGCAACCGCGGACTGCCCTTCGGGCCGCATCCGCACCGCGGCTTCGAGACCGTCACCTTCATCGTCGACGGCGAGCTGGCTCACCTCGACACCGCCGGCCATCAGAGCGTGATCCGCGCCGGCGGCGTGCAGTGGATGACCGCCGGAAGCGGGACCAGCCATTCCGAGCTCTCGCCGGAGTCGTTCAGGCAGCGCGGCGGACCGCTGGAGATCCTGCAGCTGTGGATCAACCTGCCGGCGCGGCTGAAGATGGCACCGCCTGCCTATGTCGGCCTGCAGCGCGAGTCGATCCCGGCGCTGCCGACCGCCGACGGGCGCGGCCGCGTCGACCTGATCGCCGGCCGCTGGGGCGGCGCCGAGGGCCCGATCGACTCGCTGACCGGCGTGTTCATGTCGACGGTCGAGCTTGCCGTTGGCGGCACTTTCGTGTGCGGTGGGCTCGCCCACCGCAGCGTCTTCCTGTACGTCGTGCGCGGTGCCATCGACATCGGCGGCGAGCGGGCGAAGGAGCACGTGCTGGTCGAGCTGGACGACGACGGCGACCGGCTGGTCCTCGAGTCCGTCGGCGACACGGTGCTGCTGTTCGGCCACGCCGAGCCGATCGGCGAGCCGGTCGTCGCGCACGGCCCCTTCGTGATGAACACGCGCGAGGAGATCGCGCAGGCAATCCGCGACTACCAGGCCGGCAGGTTCAACGCCGTGCCGGCAGGCACTGGCGACTGACGATGCGGCTGGCGCCGCGTCAGCGCATCAGCACGTACGAGCCGGGCGCCGCGCCGATCGGCGCGTAGTCCTTGTTGCCCATCGCCGGCGGCGAAACGCGCTCGCCCGATCTCCCGGCCAGCCAGGACTGCCAGGCCGGCCACCACGAACCCTCGCGCGGCTCGTGCCGCGCGTACCACTGGTCCGGATCGATGTAGCGATCCGCGGCCGCCTTGGTGGCCATCCGGTAGTGGCGAGGCGGCGCCTCGGCCTGCGGCGGGTTGACGATGCCGACGTTGTGGCCGCCGCTGGTCAGGCAGAAAGTGATGTCGGCGTCGGCGTAAAGATGCAGCATGTACACCGACTTCCAGGGTGCCACGTGGTCGCGCTCGGTGCCGACCAGGAAGATCGGCGCGCGGATGTCGGCCAGCGCCAGCGCCCGCCCGTCGTAGCGCAGCCGTCCCGATGCGAAGTCGTTGTTCAGGTACAGGTTGCGCAGGTACTCGGTGTGCATGCGGTGCGGCAGCCGCGTCGTGTCGACGTTCCACGCCGCCAGATCGGTGAGCTTCGGCGGCTCGGCCATCAGGTACTGCCGCACGATGCGCGACCAGATCAGGTCGTTGGAATTCAGCAGCGTGAAGGCGCCCGACATCTGCCGGCCGTCGAGGTAGCCCTGCTCCCAGGTCAGGTCCTCGAGGTAGGCGAGCTGGCTGTCGTCGATGAAGATCGACAGCTCGCCCGCCTCGGTGAAGTCGACCTCGGCGGCGAGCAGGGTCAGCGAGGCGAGCCGGTCGTCGCCGTGGCTGGCCAGCGACGCCGCCAGCATCGCCAGGAAGGTGCCGCCGAGGCAGTAGCCGGCAGCGTGCAGTTTCTCGCCGGTGATGCTCGAGGCGGCGTCGATCGCGGCGCGGATGCCCAGGCGCAGGTAGTGATCGACGCCCAGCTCGCGGTCGCGCACGTCCGGGTTGCGCCACGACAGCATGAACACCGTGTGCCCGTGTTCGACCAGGTAGCGGACCAGCGAGTTCGCCGGCGACAGGTCGAGGATGTAGTACTTCAGGATCGGCGACGGGATGATCAGTACCGGCTGCGCATGGACCGTCGGCGTGGCCGGCGTGTACTGCAGCAGTTCGATCAGGTCGTTGCGCAGCACCACCTTGCCGGGCGTGACCGCCAGCTCGTGGCCCGGCCGGAATGTCACGCCGTCGTGCGGCGGCTTACCGGCGGCGCCGGCCAGCAGGTCGCGCCACCAGTCCGTCACGCCGCCGGCGAGATTCGCACCGCCGGTCTCGACCGTGCGCCTGAGCACCTCGGGATTGGTCCAGACGAAGTTGGTCGGGCTCACCACGTCGAGCGCCTGCCGTGCGGTGAAGGTCACCATCCGCTCGTGGTGCCGGGTGACGCCGGTGACGTGGTTGGTCGCATTCCACAGCCACTGCTGGGTCAGCAGGAACGACTGGTGGATCAGGTTGAACGGCCACTGCTGCCAGGCCGGATCGGCGAATCGCCGGTCCTGCGGCAGCGGCTCGATGCACGGTGGCGCCTCGCCCTGCGTGCATTCGGTCGCGTACAGCGCGAAGCGGGCTGCCTTGCGCTGCGCCTTGCTGGCCAGCTCCATCTGCTTGCCGGGAGCAGCAGCCAGGTGCCAGTACCAGTCGGCCCAGGCCGACACCAGCGACGGCCAGGCGATGCCGCGGCTGGCACGCGCCACGGCGGCGCGGATCGCCCGGTCGTAGTTGGCCAGCGGCACCGGTTCGGCGAGGTATTCCTCGGACGGCGGCTCGACGGCTTTCGGGACCGGCCGCGGAGGCGGCGTTTCCTTGCCGCCCCTGCCGGCGCGGCCGGCAACCAGTTTCAGGGAAGTCTTTGCCATGGCGACGCTCCACGTTCGGGGGTCGCCGCAGGACGCGGGCCGCGCATGCGGGCCGCCCGGACAGATGCGCCAAGCATGCGGCTTCCGCAGGACCGCGGGTTGACAGCACTCAAGAACGGCGCCGCCGGCGAGCGAAAAAAGGCCACCGGCGGCAGTAGGCCTAAGCGGCCCGCCGAAGCTCCAGCGTCTCGGCCAGCGGCGGCTCGGCGAACAGCGCGATCGCCTCCTCGGGAGAGGTCGCCTTCAGCAGCCGCTCCTGCACCTGCGCCGGCGACCAGCGGCCGGCCGCCAGCGAGTCCGCAAAGCGCGCCGCGGCCGCCGCGTCGTCGAAGAATTTCAGGTACATGCGCTGCAGCTGGTCGCTGTCGCACAGACCGAGTTCCATCCGGAAGTCGACCCGGCCGGAGCGGATCGCCGCCTCGTCGATCAGCTGCGGGTGATTGGTGGTCAGGAACACCACCGAGCCCTCGTGGGCCGCCACGCCGTCGAGCGCGTTGATGAAGCCCGAGTACGAGACCTTGACCGCCGAGTCGCTCTTCTGCCGCTGCTGGAAGAAGGCGTCGACGTCCTCGATCAGGATCACCGAGCGGTTCGGCACGCTGGCCAGCAGGTTGCCGATCTTCTCGTCGGTGACGTTGGGCGACGCCAGCGACAGCACGCACACGTTGAGCCGCAGCTCGGAAGCCAGCGCCGTGACCAGCGAGGTCTTGCCGGTTCCGGGCGGCCCGTACAGCAGGTAGCCGCGACGCCACGGGATGCCCAGCGTCTCGTAGCGGCCGCGGGCGTCGAAGAAGCGGTGCAGGTCGGCGAGGATCGCCTCCTTCTGGCCGCGCTTCAGGACCACCGAGTCGAGCTTGCGGTTGTTGCCCAGCCGCGCCCGTGTCCACTCGTTGTTGTACGGGCTCGGCACGTAGACGGCGATGCGGTTCAGCTCGCGCTCGATGCGGTGGTTCATCGCCGCGTGGACGATGGCCTCCAGCGGCCGCTTGTCGCGGCCGAAGGTCGACACCGAGATTCTCTCGATCACCGAGGCGCCGCCGACCTGCACCTCGCGCTTCATCCACATCAGGCGGCCGTCCAGCACGAACAGGTGGAAGCCCTCGCCGGGCGAGAAGATCGGCGCCGGCCGGCCGCCCTGCTGCAGCTCGTCCTGCAGGCTCTGGTAGGTCGAGCTCTGCTGGCGCACGGTGCGCACGGTGAAGTTGTTGATCCGGCGCAGCACCTCGCGGCTGTCCATGTACTCGACCAGCGCCGGAAACATCAGCTCCTCGCGGCTGTCGACGGCCAGCGTGGTAATCAGGAAATGCTTGGCCCAGGCCGCCACCTTGCCCGGCACCTCGCGCAGCCACATGGCGAGGATGCCGATCACCGCCAGCGCGGTGCCGCCCGACACCAGCGGGCTCGAGACAAAGACCGTTTGCAGCGATTCGAACACGTCGGCTCTCCCGGCAGGTTCCGGCCCAGGTCGGGCCGAAAGCCGTTAACGCACGAGCGGCAGAAAGCGCTGACAGCGGCCGGGCGGCCCGCTCAGGCGGGCAGCACGGTCACCGCGACCTTCATCGTGTGCTCGGCGCCGCCGCGGATGACGCCGCGCAGCGGCGTGACGTCGCCGAAGTCGCGGCCGACCGCCAGCGTCACGTGCGAGGCGCCGACCAGCAGATCGTTGGTCGGGTCCAGGTCGACCCAGCCTGCCTGCGGGCACCACACCGACACCCAGGCGTGCGAGGCGTCGGCGCCGAGCAGGCGCGGCTGCCCCGGCGGCGGGCGGGTCAGCAGGTAGCCGCTGACGTAGGCTGCCGGCAGGCCGAGCGCGCGCAGGCAGCCGAGCATCACGTGCGCGTAGTCCTGGCACACACCATGCCGCTGCGCGAACACCTCGGCCAGCGGCATGCCGACCGAGGTGCTGGCCGGCCGGTAAGTGAAATCGGCGTGGATCCGGTGCATCAGGTCGATCGCGCCGGCGATCAGCCGCCGGCCGGCCGGAAAGGATGCCTCGGCATAGCTGCGCAGGTCGTCGATGATCGGCACGAACGGCGATCCGTAGAGGAAGTCGGCCGCCGGCCAGAACGGCGCACGCACGCGGAAGCGCAGCGCACCCGCCGCCGTCTCCCAGCGGGCGCTCGCCTCGGGATCGAGCTCGGCGAAGCGCGGCGTCACGACCAACCGGCTTTCGGCCCGCACGCGCAGCACGTCGTGCGGCGTGAACAGGGCGAACCAGGTGCGCAGGTTGCCGAAGGCGTCGGTCGCCACGGTGCACTGGGCCGGCTTCGGTTCGATGGCGATCTCGGCGTCGGCCACCTGCTGCGCGTGGCCCGACTGCGGCATCAGGCAGGCCAGGTGATAAGCGATGTCGACGCGCGGCGAGTAGCGATAAGTCGTCTCGTGCACGACCCGCAGCGCCTGCGCCGCGCCGGCACTGCTCATGCCCGCACCATGTGGAATGCCGGGTCGGCATGGCTGAAGAACCGGCTGCCGATCGACTCGGACAGCCCGATGCCGGCGACGCCGATTGCCTCGACCAGCTCGAGCAGCGTGTGCAGGTAGCCGTCGGCACCGGCCGTGGTCAGCATCTCGATCGTCGGCCACTGTTCGGTCGGCGGCAGCCGTGCCAGCAGTTCCTCGCCGTGCGGCGCCGGCAGCTGGGTCAGCTGCTGGCGCAGCGTGCGCACCACACAGGCGAGCGAGCGGGGATTGGCATGGTCGCGCACCAGCAGCTCGACCAGCGCCACCGGATGCTGCCATCGCTGGTGGCGGGCCCGGTAGGTGATCACGCTGTCGGCAAGCTGCAGCAGCAGTTCGAAGCCGTCCCCCGACAGCGCCTGCTGGGTCTCGAACATCATCTGCAGGCCGCCCGCCTGGGTGACCAGCCGCTCGATCTGGCGGCCGATCGTCAGCAGCCGCCAGCCCTCGTCGCGTGTCATGCGGTCGGCCTGTGCGCCGGTCACCGCCGCCAGCCGCAGCTCCAGCTGCTGCAGGATCTCGACTGCCTCGTCGTCGGAGACCACGCCGTCGGCGCCGGCGGCGGCGCTCCCGGCCCGCAGTTCGGCGAGCGTCTGGCCGATGAGCCGCGCATGCTCGGCCGACAGCCGCTCGCGTATCTGCTCGCCGGCCCGCGCCAGCGAGGCGATGCTGAAGGCAACGCCACGGCTGTCGACTTCGTCGAACAGCGAGGCGATCAGCGTGCGCTCGAACACCGCCAGCCGCTGCGACGGCAGCGGCACGCCGGCCGGCACCAGCCCCTGCAGCACCGCCAGCCGCGCCGCCGTGTCGAGCAGCGGCAACGGCACGTCGGCGTCTTCGCCCAGAAGCGCCAGCGTGCTGCGGGCCAGCCGCACGCCGTATTCGGCCCGCTCGGCATAGCGGCCCATCCAGAACAGGTTCTCGGCGGCGCGGCTGGTCACCGGCCGTCGCGCCGACTCGAGCGCCGCCGCCGACAGCGGCCCAGGCAGCATCGAGAAGGTCTCGACCGGCCCGCTGGTCAGCACCCAGGTGTCGACACTGGAGCCGCCGCGCGCCGCCGTCACCACCTGCTCGTCGCCGGCGATGCGTGTCAGTCCGCCGGGCAGCACGTGCCACTGCCCGTCGCCCTCGGCCACCGCGTACACGCGCAGCATCGCCGTGCGCGGCGTGAGCTGCCCGTCGCGCCAGGTCGCCACCTCCGACAGCGGCAGGTATTCCTGCAGGGTGTGATCGTCCGGCCGGGCGCGGATGCGCTCGGCGCGCCGCTGACGCTGCCGCTCGTCGAGCCGTGCGACGACCTCGGTATCCCAGCCCTGCGCCTTGGCCTGCGCCGGCGAAGTCGGCTTGACGACCATTTTGCCGAGCTCAGGCAGCGCTTGCGCCAGCGCCGCAGCCTCGCCGCACCACCAGGACGCCAGCGACGGCAGCGCCAGCTTCTCGCCGAACAGCCGCTGCGCGATCGCCGGCAGGAACCCGGCAATCGCCGGCGACTCGAGGAAGCCGGAGCCGAGCCCGTTGGCGACCATCACCTGGCCGGCGCGGATCGCCTGCAGCAGCCCCGGCACGCCGAGCGCCGAGTCGCTGCGCAGCTCCAGCGGATCGCAGTAGTCGTCGTCCAGTCGCCGCAGGATGCCGTGCACGCGCTCCAGTCCCTGCAGCGTCTTGAGGAACACGCGCTCCTCGCGCACCGTCAGGTCGCCGCCCTCGACCAGCGGGATGCCGAGATAGCGCGCCAGGTAGACGTGCTCGAAGTACGTCTCGCTGTGCGGCCCCGGCGTCAGCAGCACCACCCGCGGCGTCGCGTCCCCCCCCGCCGGGCTGCCCCGATACAGCATCTCGAGCAGGCGGCGAAAGCTGGCGCCGAGCCGCTGCACGCGCAGCTCGCGGAAGGCTTCCGGAAACAGCCGCGAGACGATCATCCGGTTCTGCAGCGCGTAGCCGAGGCCGGAGGGCGCCTGGGTGCGGTTGCCGATCAGCCACCAGGCGCCATCCGTGCCGCGCGCCAGATCGAAGGCAATGACGTGCAGGTAGATGCCATCGGCCGGCGTGAAGCCAACGAGCGGCCGCAGGTAGCCGGGCTGGCCGTAGACCAGCGCCGGCGGCAGGAAGCTCTCGCGCAGCAGCCGCTGCGGGCCGTACACGTCGCGCATCACGGCG
This sequence comes from Burkholderiales bacterium, assembly GCA_016716275.1. GTDB lineage: Bacteria > Pseudomonadota > Gammaproteobacteria > Burkholderiales > Burkholderiaceae_F > JADJWR01. Next base: position 1,091,913 of record JADJWR010000003.1, read on the forward strand.
TTGAGCAGCCGCGCGCGCTGCGCCGCGCCGCGTTCGATCAGCGCCCACTCGTCGGCACCGACGATCAGCGGCAGCAGGTCGAGCGACCACGGCCGCTCGCCGCCGCCGCTGGCGCGGTACACGTTGTAGGTGACGCCGTCGTCACGGATCTGCCGCGCCAGCATCGCCGCGCGGCGGTCGAGGTCGGCGAAGCCGGTGGCACCGAGATGGGTGAAGAACTGCTGCCACGCCGGCCGCAGGCCGCCATCGGCCGCTCGCAGCTCGTCGTAGTGTCCGTCGCCCGAAGGCCGCGCGAGATCGAGCGCAATCGCCCGCGGATCGGCGCCGCTGTCGACCTGGAAACCTGAGTTCGCCACGCGCCGATGTTACGAGCTAGGCGTTGCGCAGGTCGAGCGTGAACGGGAACTCTCGGCTCGGCGCGGCCGCCGGCACCTCGATCGGCCCGGGGGTATGGCCGGTGCGGAAGAAACGCGCCAGGCGTCGGCTTTCCGCCTCGTAGGCGTTGACCGGGAACGCCTCGTAGTTGCGCCCGCCCGGGTGGGCGACGTGGTACTGGCAGCCGCCGAGCGAGCGACGGTTCCAGGTGTCGACGATGTCGAAGGTCAGCGGCGCGTGCACGCCGATGGTCGGATGCAGCGACGCCGCCGGCTGCCAGGCGCGGTAGCGCACGCCGGCGACGTGCTCGCCGACGCGTCCGGTCGGCTGCAGCGGCGCCGCGCGGCCGTTGACGGTGATCACATAGCGCCCTTCGTTGAACCCGGTGACGCGCACCTCGATGCGCTCCAGCGACGAATCGACGTAGCGCACCGTGCTGCCCGCCGCGCCCTCCTCGCCCATCACGTGCCAAGGCTCCAGCGCGCCGCGCAGGGAAAGGCCGATGCCGCGCGCCGCCACCTCGCCGAACAGCGGAAAACGGAACTCGAAGTGCGGCGCGAACCAGGCGGCATCGAACCCGTAGCCCGCCTCGTTCAGCTCCTGCAGCACGTCCTCGAAGTCCATCCAGACGAAGGTCGGCAGCAGGAAGCGGTCGTGCAGCTCGGTACCCCAGCGTGTCAGCCGCGCGGCGTACGGCTGGCGCCAGAAGCGCGCCACCAGCGCCCGCAGCAGCAGCTGCTGCGCCAGGCTCATCTTCGCGTGCGGCGGCATTTCGAAGGCGCGCATCTCGAGCAGGCCGAGGCGGCCGCTCGGGCCGTCGGGCGAATACAGCTTGTCGATGCAGAACTCGGCCCGATGGGTGTTGCCGGTCACGTCGATCAGGATGTTGCGCAGCGCGCGGTCGACCAGCCAGGGCGGCGCGTCGTGGCCGTGGCGCTGGCGGATGCGCGACAGCTCGGCCAGCGCGATCTCCAGCTCGTAGAGCTGGTCGTTGCGCGCCTCGTCCACCCGCGGCGCCTGGCTGGTCGGGCCGACGAACAGGCCGCAGAACATGTACGACAGCGACGGATGGTTGTGCCAGTAGGAGATCAGGCTGGCCAGCAGGTCGGGGCGGCGCAGGAACGGACTGTCCGCCGGCGTGGCGCCGCCGAGCACGAAGTGGTTGCCGCCGCCGGTGCCGGTGTGGCGGCCGTCGAGCATGAACTTCTCGCTCGACAGCCGCGACCGGAACGCCGCCTCGTAGAGGAACTCGGTGTGCTCGACCAGTTCGTCCCAGTCGTGCGCCGGATGGATGTTCACCTCGATCACGCCCGGGTCGGGCGTGACCTGCAGCATCGTCAGGCGGGGGTCGCGCGGCGGCGGGTAGCCCTCGAGCACCAGCCTGAGGTCGAGTTCCGCCGCGGTGGCCTCGACCGCGGCGAGCAGGTCGAGGTAGTCGCCGAGCGCCGCCAGCGGCGGCATGAAGACGTAGAGCACCCCGTTGCGGACTTCGACGCACAGCGCGGTGCGGGTAATCCAGTGAGCGGACTCGAAGCGGACGGGAACCCGGGCGTGTTCGACCGCCGCGCCGCCTGCAGCGGCGGTGACAGCGCCTGGCGGGGCCGTCCCGCCGGGGCCTTCGAACCCGGCCTGCAGCGCCACGGCGCCGCCCTCCGCGAAGCCACCACCGATCGCATGCGGCGCGTACTGCGCACGGATGTCGGCATGCAGCGGCAGCGGCGCAGGATGCGCAAACGGGTCGAGTTCGTGCAGGTGGGGATGGTCGCTCTTCGAGGCCCACGGCAGCGAGTCGAGCGGCAGGCGATAACCCATCGGCGAGTCGCCGGGGATCAGGTACATGCGCTCCTCGCGGAACAGCCACGGCCCGCTGACCCACACCGGCCCGGCCAGCCCCGGGCGCGATTGGCGGGCAAGCGGCAGCACGTAGCCCACCTGCTTGTCGAGTCCCCAGTCGAACACCTTGCGCAGCCGCGCGCGTTCGAGTTCGTCGTCGAGCCTCGATTCGAACGGGTCGACGTTCACTGGCAACCGGCGCTCGCGCCAAAGGTAGTACCAGGTGTCCTCGTAGCCGGTCTGGATGAACTTCGGCTCCAGCCCGAGCCGCCTCGTCAGCGTCTCGATGAAGCGGCGCGCGTCGGCATCGCTGCACGACGAGGGCAGGCGTTCGTCGGCGAAGCGCGAAGGATCGTTCCAGCAAGGCTCGCCGTCGGCACGCCAGAACACCGACAGCGCCCAGCGCGGCAACTGCTCGCCCGGGTACCACTTGCCCTGCCCGAAGTGCAGGAAGCCGCCGGCGCCGTACTTCTCGCGCAGGCGCTGCACCAGTTCGGTCGCGCAGCCGCGCTTGGACGGCCCCAGCGCCGCGGTGTTCCACTCCGCGCCGTCGCGGTCGTCCACCGACACGAAGGTCGGCTCGCCGCCCATCGTCAGCCGCACGTCGCCGTCGCGAAGGCTCTCGTCGACCCGTCGTCCCACCGCGATGATCTTCGCCCACTGCTCGTCGGTGTACGGCTTGGTCACGCGCGGCGATTCGAAGATGCGCGTCACCGTCATCGTGTGCGAGAACTCGACCTCGCAGTGGTCGACGTCCCCGCTCACCGGCGCCGCCGAGATCGGCTCCGGCGTGCAGGCCACCGGGATGTGCCCCTCGCCGGCGAGCAGGCCCGAGGTCGGGTCGAGCCCGATCCAGCCGGCGCCCGGCAGGTAGACCTCGCACCAGGCGTGCAGGTCGGTGAAGTCGTGCTCCGCGCCCGAGGGCCCGTCGAGCGACTTCACGTCCGGCTTCAGCTGGATCAGGTAGCCGGAGACGAAGCGCGCCGCCAGACCCAGATGGCGCAGCACCTGCACCAGCAGCCAGCCGGTGTCGCGGCAGGAACCGGCCGCCAGTTCGAGCGTCTGTTCCGGCGTCTGCACGCCGGGCTCCATGCGGATCAGGTAGCGGATCGCCTGCTGCAGCCGCTGGTTCAGGGCAACCAGGAAGTCGATCGTCCGCTGCTCACCGACGTCTATCGATTGCAGGAACTCGCGCAGCCTCGGCGTCAGCGGCTCGCTGGCGAGGTACGGCGCCAGATCGTGGTGCAGCGCCGCCTCGTAACGGAACGGATACCTTTCCGCCGAAGGTTCGAGGAAGAAGTCGAACGGGTTGTAGACCGACATCTCGGCGACCAGATCGACGGTGACGCGGAACAGCTGCGTCTTCTCCGGGAACACCAGCCGCGCCAGGTAGTTGGCGAACGGGTCCTGCTGCCAGTTGATGAAGTGCCCGCCCGGCTCGATCTTCAGCGAGTACGACAGGATCGGCGTGCGGCTGTGCGGCGCCGGCCGCAGCCGCACGACCTGCGGCGACAGGCCGACGCGGCGGTCGTAGCGGTACTCGGTGACGTGATTCAGGGCGACGTGGATCGACACGGTGTGTTCGCTTCAGCGCGGGACGAAACGCCACCGCCGCCGCGGTGGCGCCCTTCGGCATGCAATCTGCGTGCCTGCCTCTGCCGGCGCCTCGCCGCAGCCCGCCGGCGGCTCAGCGCGGCGGTCGCGCCTGGGTGCCCTGCGCGACCAGCTGCACATGCGAGGCCTCCGGATGTACGTCGACCTCGACGCTGGCCGGCAGCGGCGCGCGGACCGGGTGGGTCAGTTCCGTCTCCAGCCTTGGCGCGCCGGGCGCCGCATTGGCATCGCGCCAGGTCGGGTCCGGAATCTCCTGGAACACCTGCTTCAGCCGCGCGCCCCAGGCGTTGCGGATCATCTGCATGTACTGGTTGGCGTGGTCGATCTGCACGAAGCGTGTGACGCGCAGCGAGTCGGCCTCGTAGACCAGCAGGTCGAGCGGCAGCCCGACCGAGATGTTCGAGCGCAGCGTCGAGTCCATCGAGATCAGCGCGCACTTGGCCGCCTCGTCGAGACCGGTGGCCGGCCCGATCACCCGGTCGATGATCGGCTTGCCGTACTTCGCCTCGCCGATCTGGAAGTACGGGTTCTCGGGTGTGGCCTCGATGAAGTTGCCCGCCGCGTAGACGTGGAACAGCCGCATGCCCTCGCCGCGGATCTGGCCGCCGAAGATGAAGCTGCAGGCGAACTCGATGCCGGCGTCCTTCAGCGCCACCGAGTCCCGCGTGCGTACCTCGCGCACCGCCTCGCCGACCACGCGCACCGCCTCGAACATCGACTTGGCGTTCCACAGGCTGTCGTCGTGCGGCCCCGTCCGCTCGCAGACGATCTGCCGCACCGCCTGGGTGATCGCCAGGTTGCCGGCCGAAAGCAGCACCATCAGTCGCTCGCCCGGATGCTCGAATACGGTCATCTTGCGGAACGTCGAGATCTGGTCGACCCCGGCGTTGGTGCGCGAGTCCGACAGGAACACCAGCCCGGCATTCAGCCGCATTGCCACGCAGTAGGTCATTGCCCGGTCCGCCAGTCCCCCGAATGAGCCGATTCTACGGAGCGGCCCGCTAGCTTGCCGCCAGCGGCACCAGGAAGTCCTGGCTGATGCGGCCGCCGAGGTCGTTGACACGCTCGAGGAAGCCGGTCAGATAGCCGTGCAGCCCCTGCTGCAGGATGTCATCGATGCGGCCATAGCGCAGTTCGGCGCGCAGCAGGCCGGCGCGCCGCTCGGTCTCGCTCGAGCGGCTGTTGCGCACCATCTCCAGGTTGGTGCAGACCTCGTTGACGCAGGCGGCCAGCGAGCGCGGCATGTCGCCGCGCAGGATCAGCAGCTCGGCCACCCGCTCCGGCGTGATCACGTCACGGTAGACCTTGCGGTAGACCTCGAAGGCGGAGACCGAGCGCAGCACCGCCGCCCAGTAGTAGAAGTCACGCTGCCGGTGGCCGACGCCGTTGCCGCGCCCGGCCGGCAGCAGCTCCGTCGCCTCGCCGTTGTCGTGGAACTTGACGTCGAGGATCCGTGCCGCGTTGTCGGCACGCTCGAGGAAGGTGCCCAGCCGGATGAAGAAGAACGCCTCGTCCTTGAGCATGGTGCCGATGGTCACGCCGCGCGAGACGTGCGAGCGGTACTTGACCCACTCGAACAGCTGCTGCGGGTCGCGCTCGAGCACGCCTTCGCCAAGCTCGCGCTGCAGCTTGAGCCAGGTGTCGTTGTGGGTCTCCCAGACCTCGGTGGTGAGCGACCCGCGCACCGCGCGGGCGTTCTCGCGCGCCGCCTGCATGCAGGAGTAGATCGACGACGGGTTGGTCGGGTCGCGCACCATGAAGTCGAGCACGTCGCGCGCGTTGAGCAGCAGGTACTTGGCGTCGAACGCCGCCTGCAGCTCGGAGATGCCCAGCATCGCCCGCCAGCCGCGCTCGGCCTCCTCGGCCGATTGCGGCAGCAGCGAGGTCGACATATTGACGTCGAGCATCCGCGCGGTGTTCTCCGCGCGCTCGATATACCGCGCCATCCAGAACAGGTGGTCCGCAGTGCGGCTCAGCATCTACTGCTCCAGCACCCAGGTGTCCTTGGTGCCGCCGCCCTGCGACGAGTTCACCACCAGCGAGCCCTCGCGCAGCGCCACCCGCGTCAGCCCGCCGGGAACGATCGAGATCTGCTGGCCCGACAGCACGTATGGCCGCAGGTCGATGTGGCGCGGCGCGATGCCGGATTCGACGTAGGTCGGGCAGGTCGACAGCGCCAGCGTCGGCTGGGCGATGAAGTTGGCCGGGTCCCGGCGGATCTTGGCGCGGAAATCGTCGATCTCGGCTTTGGTCGCCGCCGGGCCGACCAGCATGCCGTAGCCGCCGGCGTTGTGCACCTCCTTGACCACCAGCTCGGGCAGCTTCGCCAGCGCCGCCTCCATCTCGTCGGGATTGCGGCACTTGTAGGTCGGCACGTTGGCCAGCAACGGCTTCTCGCCGAGGTAGAAGTCGATCATCTCCGGTACGTACGGGTAGATCGACTTGTCGTCGGCGATGCCGGTGCCGATGGCGTTGGCCAGCGTCACGCGGCCGGCGCGGTAGGCGGCGAGCAGCCCCGGCACGCCGAGCGTCGAGTCGGGCCGGAACACCAGCGGGTCGAGGAAGTCGTCGTCGACCCGGCGGTAGATCACGTCGACCCGCTGCGGTCCGCGCGTGGTGCGCATGTACACCGCGTGATCCTGCACGAACAGGTCCTGGCCCTCGACCAGTTCGACGCCCATCTGCTGCGCCAGGAACGCATGCTCGAAGTACGCCGAGTTGTACATCCCCGGCGTCAGCACCACCACCAGCGGGTCGGCGACGCCCTGTGGCGCCACCGAGCGCAGGTTCTCCAGCAGCACGTCCGGGTAGTGCGCCACCGGCGCCACCTTGTTGCGTGCGAACAGGTCCGGGAACAGCCGCATCATCATCTTGCGGTTCTCCAGCATGTACGACACGCCGCTGGGCACGCGCAGGTTGTCCTCCAGCACGTAGTACTCGCCGGCGCCGGCCCGCACGATGTCGATGCCGGCGATGTGCGCGTAGATGCCGCTGGCCACGTCGATGCCGTGCATCTCCGGGCGGTACTGCGAATTGCGGAAGACCTGGTCGGCCGGCACACGGCCCGCCCGGATGATGTCCTGCCCGTGGTAGACGTCGTGCAGGAACATGTTCAGCGCCCGCACCCGCTGGCGCAGGCCGGCTTCGAGCTGCGCCCACTCGTCCGCCGGAATGATGCGCGGAATGACGTCGAACGGGATCAGCCGCTCGGTGCCCGCCGCCTCGCCGTAGACGGCGAAGGTGATGCCGACGCGGCGGAACACGAGGTCGGCCTCGGCGCGCTTGTTGCCGATCGTCTGCGGGCTCTGCTCGCCGAGCCAGGACTCGTAGCCGCGGTAGTGCGGCCTGGCCACCCCGGCGGGCGTGTACATCTCGTCAAAGGCGTCGGTCATCAGATGGCAGTTGGCATTCGGCGGCGATGCGCGGCCAGTCTAGGGCCTGTTCACGCTAAATGCGGGAGATGCGTTGGGCCGCAATGCGGACGGATGCGCGAAGGACGGCGCCGCGCAGGGTCGCTCCCCTGCGCAAGCCGTCCGACAAAGCAGACGCCGCATTTCGGCCCAACCCTTCGGGAAGGTCAATGGCGGGCGCATTGCGTCGTTGCCGCTTCGCTTGTTGGCATCAGCCAACGGCGCTCGCGGCGCCTGCGACTTCCTCCCGCCATTGACCTTCGCACTCCCGGCTTTAGCGTGAACAGGCCCTAGCGAGCTGCTCGCGGCCCTCAGAACGGCACCGTCGGTTCCGCCATGGCGCCGGCGGCGTCCGTGGCCCCGTCGTCGGCCGACAAGCCGGCGTTCGCCGACGCACCCGGGCCGGGCAGGTTGTGCCAGTAACGGTGCGCCGACGCACGCCAACGGTGCAGTTCGACCGAACCATCGCCTCGAAACCGCCACTGCGCCATCCCGGATTCATCGCTACGTACGACATGCACGCCGCGTGCCATGTAGCGCGCGAGCACTTCCGGGTCCGGGTGTCCGAAGCGGTTGCGATAGCCGGCCTGCACGCTGGCCCAGGCCGGGCGCGTCGCATCGAGCAGCGGCTGGCTCGACGAACCACGGCTACCGTGGTGCGGCACCGAGATCCAGTCGACCTGCAGATCGCCGCTGCGCGCGACCAGTTCGGCCTCCTCGCGCGCCGGCAGGTCGCCGGTCAGAAGCAGCCGGTGCCCGGCGAGTCCGATGCGCAGCACGCAGCTCGCCGCGTTGGTCGTCAGGCGCGGCGACTGGTAGTCAGCCGGCGATGGCCGCAGCACCTCGACGCGCATCCCGCCGAGGTCGAGGCGCTGCCCCGCCTCGCATCGCTGCGCCCTCGTCGCCCTGCCGAGGGCGGGATGCAACGGATCGATGGAACTCCACAGCAAGTCGACGCGCGCGCCGCCGAGCAGCGACAGCAGGCCGCCCGAGTGGTCGCTGTCGAGGTGCGAGACGACCAGCAGATCGATCGCCTCGATGCCGCGCCAGCGCAGGTAAGGCAGGACGATGCGGCCGCCGGCGTCGGCCGTTCCCGAGTAGCGCGGACCGGTGTCGTAGACGACGGCATGCGTCGACGACTCGATCAGCACCGCGCTGCCCTGGCCGACATCGAGCGCCGTCACCCACAGCTCGCCGGATTGCGGCCTCGCCGCCGGCCACAGGAGAAGCGGCATCAGCCAGATGGCGCCGGACCAGCGCAGCGGCCAGCCGGGCGGAGCGAGCAGCCACGCCACGCCAGCGAGCGCCAGCGCCACGGCCCATCCCGGCGGCGCCGGCAGCGACACGCTGGCCCAGGTCGGCGCCGCCAGAATGCCCAGCAATGCGTGCAACCACTGGAGCAGCGAGTGCGCAACGGCGAGGCAGGGCGTCGCGAGCCACGACAGCGGCTCCGGCAGGCTGACCAGCAGCCCGGCAAGCAGCGCCAGCGGCGTGACTGCCAGGCTCACCAGCGGAATGGCGACGGCGTTGGCGGCGATCGATACCACCGATACCTGCCGAAACAGCGCTGCGGTCAGCGGCAGCAGCGCCAGCGTCACCGCCGCCTGCACCCGTCCCGCCTCGCCCAGCCGGCCCCGCCAGCCGGGCTCGCCGGCGCCCGGTCGGCCGATGACCGTGAACATGATCGCTGCCACGGCGCCGAACGACAGCCAGAATCCCGGCGCGATCACCGCCCACGGATCGAGCAGGCACACGACGAACGCCGCCAGCGCCAGCGTCGCCAGCGGGCGAGTCGCCTGGCGCAGCCACGCCGCGGCGGCAACCGTCAGCAGCATGAAGAAGGTGCGCTGCGCCGGCACGCCCCAGCCGGCCAGCAGGCAGTACGCGAGCGCCGCCAGCACCGCCGCGACCGCCGCCGCGTGCTGCGCCGGGGCGAACGCCAGCGCGCGCGCCGACCGGCGCCACAGGCCGCCGGCGACGATCGCCACCAGGCCGGAGATCATCGTGATGTGCAGCCCCGAGATGCTGACCAGGTGCGAGACGCCGGTACGGTTGAACAGCACCCAGTCGGCTTCGGTGATCGCCCGCTGCTCGCCGATCACCAGCGCGATCAGCACGCCGCCGAGCGGCAGTCTGCCGACGCGAGATTGCAGGCGCGTGCGCAGATCGGCCCGCGCCCGGTCGATCGCCGAGCCCGCCGACCAGACCATCGACGCCAGCCGCCGCGGTTCGGGCTTCTCGCGCACGTAGCCGCCGGCGCGCAGGTTGCGCTCGAACAGCCAGCCTTCGAGATCGAAGCCGCCGGGGTTGAAGGCGCCGTGCGGCCGACGCAGTCGCACCGTGAACTGCCAGCGCTCGCCCGGCAGCACGGCGACCGTCGTCGCGTACCAGGCAAGCGACAGCCGCGGTGGCACCGACCTGCCCGCGGTGTGCAGCTGCTCGACCCTGAACTCGAAGCGCTGGCCCCGCTCGATCGCCGCCGGCAGGCCGGCCACGACGCCGACCACCTCGACATCGCTTCCCTCGTCGGCCGGTGACAGCGCCAGCGCGAGCCGCTGCTGCGCCCGCCAGCCGGCGTAGGCGAATCCGGCGGCGCAGGCGGCGGCAAGCAGCACCGGCGCGGCCAACAGCCGCCGGCTGTCGTGCGGTTGCCGCCATGCCCGCAGCGCCAGGGCGATGAAGGCGACTGCCGCAAGTCCGAAGGCGGCCAGGGCCGAGCGGGCGGGCAGCGCCGCCTGCTGCTGCAACAGGAACACGCCGGCGACGAACGCGGCCAGCGCGGCCGGAAGCATTTCAGCCGGGCGGATCGAGCAGCGCCGCCAGCTTCGGCAGCGCCGCGCAGGCGTTGCGACGGTTCAGCCGTGCCACTTCCGCCAGCGGCAACTGGCGCAGCTGCGCCATCACCCCGGCCATTGCCGGCAGGTCGCCCGGTTCGTTGCGCAGCCGGGCGCCCTCCTTGCGTCGCCACTGCGGCGGGATGTCCGGTGCGTCGGTCTCCAGCACCCAGGCGTCGTCCGGCAGGCTCGAGGCGAGCTGGCGGATGCGCAGCGAGCCGTCGTAGGTCATCGCACCGCCGTAGCCGAGCTTCAGGCCGCGGGCGACCATGCGCAGCGCCTGGTCCTCGCTGCCGTTGAAGGCGTGGGCGATGCCGCCGATGACCTCGTGCCGGTTCAGGTACTTGAGCAGCCCGTCGGCCGAGCGACGCACGTGCAGGATCACCGGCAGCCGGAACTGGCGCGCCAGCCGCAACTGCTGCGCATAGAACCACTCCTGCCGCCCGCGATCGACACCCTCGACCGCATAGTCGAGGCCGATCTCGCCGACCGCCACCAGTCGCGGATCGTCGCGCCCCGCCTCGAGGCAGGCTTGCAGCCGCTCGAGGTCGGCGTCGGCCGCCCGAGGCGTGTACAAGGGGTGGATGCCGAGCGCGTAGGCGTAGCCGTAACGGCGAGCCAGAGCGGCCACCCTGGCGAAGCCGGCCGCCTCCACACCGGGAATGACCATCATCGACACGCCGCCGTCGCGGGCGCGGGCAAGCACCTCGTCGCGGTCGCCGTCGAACTCGGCGGCGTCCAGATGGCAGTGGGTGTCGATCCACATCGCGGTTTTTCCCCGCGGGCAGTTTACGAAACAGGCTGGCGCCGACGCTGCCTAAAATTCACCTTATGCCACGCAAGTTCTTCAAACGGTACGTGCCCAGCGTCGAGAAGGTGCGGCAGGTGCGCGCACTGCACCTGTTTGGCGATGCGCTGTTCCATCCGTCGCTGTGGCACCTGAACCGGCGCTCGGCCGCCGGCGGGGTGGCGGTGGGCATGTTCTGCGGGCTGATCCCCGGGCCGCTGCAGATGCTGGGTGCCGGCATTGCCGCGGTGCTGTTCCGCGTCAACCTGCCGACCGCGCTGCTCAGCACGCTGTACACCAATCCGATCACCATCGTGCCGCTGTACCTGGCCGCCTACAAGATCGGCAGCCTGGTGCTCGGCGCCACCGGCGGGCCGCCGCCGGCGCCGCCGCCGCAGTGGCAGTGGTCGGCACAGATGGCGTCAATCGAGGCCCTCGGCCAGTGGGCGATGGGCCTCGGCGCACCGCTGGCGCTCGGCGTGTTCCTGCTGGCCTGCCTGCTCGCGGCGACCGGCTACCTGTTCGTGCGCGTGCTGTGGAGCGTCCACCTGCGCCGCGCCTGGATCGCCCGGCGGCGGCGACGCGGCACTGCCGCGGGTCGATGAACTCGCGCTGGCGCCTCGCCGCGCCGTTCCTCGTCGCCGCGGCGATCGTCTACGTCGTCGACCTCGGCGCGCTGGCGCTCGGCGCCGCCCTCGGCGTCGCCGGCTTCGTCGCGCTGCTGCTCGCCGGGCGCCCGGTGCCGCTCAGGCTCGGCGCGCTGGCGCTGGGCGGCGCGTTTTCGCTGGGGCTTTCGGCGGCAATCTTTTCCGCGCTGCTCGGCCAGCCGGTACTGGAGATGGTGACCACCGGCAGCAGTGCGGTGGGCGTGTTGCTCGGCGTCGGGGCAGTGCTGCTCGGCGCTTTCGGGCTGCTCTGCGTGCTCTGGGCTGCACTCGCCGGACGTCGGGAGTGAGCGCGGCACGGGGGATTCGCCGGACCCGGCCGCGCGCCGATCGCGCGCGCTCCGCCTGCGTCGATCGATGCTCGAACACGCACGCCTTGTGGCGGGTACCATGGCTTTGCGCGGCGCGCCAGCGCGCCGTGCGGTCGGCAGGGGTTCGCGCCGGTCGACCGCTACGAGGCAAGCGCGGGCACCCGGCCGGGCGACGGTTTCAGCCCCGACACGCAGGGAGATGCAGCAATGTCACGAGGCCTTGCATTCGAACGGACGCTTGGGGCCGCCGCCTGCCTGGGCGCAATCCTCGCGGGCGGTTGCGGCGGCGATGACGACACGCCGGGACCGCCGGAACTGCTTCAGGTCACCACGGTCAACCAGTTCGCTGTCGCGAGCGCGACCGCGGTGAACTTCGCCGGCCTGGACACGGTAAGGGACGCGGGCAGCATCGGCGCCGCCGGCACGGCGCAGGCAGCGGCGGCGGCCCGTTCGACCAAGCGCGCGCTGGTCAAGGCGATCGCCGCCACCTCCGCAATGTATCCGCTGGACGCCCTGTCCGGCACGGTGCCGTGCCCTTTCGGCGGCCTGATCGACGTCACCCTCGACGACCGCGACAACAGCGAGGGGCCTTCGGCCGGCGACGTGCTCACCGCGGCGTTCAACAACTGTCGCGAGGACCCGCTGTCGAAGATCGAGGGCGGTTTCGCCGTCAACATCGCCGATTATGCGGAGCCGACGGTCAGCGGACTGTTCACGTTCAACCAGCTGAGGCTCGACGACCCCGACAGTGCAATTGCCGTCAACGGCCAGGCGAACATCACCTATGCGGTCAGCCTCGACTCGGCCGACACGTCGACCACGCGGGTCGACATGAGGATTCCCGCCGCCGGCCTCGTCGCTGCGGTGGAGACGGCCTCCTTCAAGGAGACATTCACCTACGCTCCGGATTTCGCCGCCGTATGGCACGACGTCACGCCGGTGGGCGCCGTCGCCTACTCGACCGCGGCGCTCAGCGGCAAGGTGGCCTTCACCTCGCTGGGCAAGGTCCTCCTGGCGACCGACCCGCCCTTCGGCTACGTCCACGATATGGACGGACCGCAGAGCGGTGCGGTGCTGATCACCGGCCATCAGTCGAAGCTGCGCCTTTCCGTGGTGAGCACGACCACCGCCCGACTCGAACTCGACGCCAACAACGACGGCACGTTCGAGTCGACGCGCGACATTCCGTGGAACGAATTGCTGCAGTTCTGACGAACCGCTGATGCCGCGCGCCCGCAGGCCGCTGCTCAGCTCGCTTCGAGGCGCCCGTCCTTCAGCCGCAGCACCCGGTCGCACTTGCCGGCCAGCTCCGGGTCGTGGGTGACGATCACGATCGCCGTGCCGCGGCTGCGGGCAAGCGAGACGAACACGTCGAACACCGCCCGCGCGGTGTCGCGGTCGAGGTTGCCGGTCGGCTCGTCGGCCAGTACACAGTCGGGCTGCGTGACGATCGCCCGCGCAATCGCCGTGCGCTGGCGCTCGCCTCCGGACAGTTCCGCCGGGTGATGGTCGAGCCGCCCGGCCAGTCCCACCGCCGACAGCGCCCCGGCCGCCTGCTCGCGCGCCTGCGGCAGCGGCAGTCGGCGGATCGTCAGCGGCATCGCCACGTTGTCCAGCGCGGTGAACTCCGGCAACAGGTGGTGGAACTGGTAGACGAAGCCGAGCGCGCGGTTGCGAAGGCTGCCGCGCTGCTCGTCGGTCAGCTTCGCCAGATCCCGTCCGCCGACTTCCACCGAACCGGCATCGAGGTCGTCGAGCCCGCCGAGGCAGTGCAGCAGCGTGCTCTTGCCGGAACCAGAGGCGCCGACCACGGCGACGATCTCGCCGGCGGCGAGCGTCAGGTCAGCGCCCTTGAGCACCTCCACCGCCAGCCCGCCCTCGCGATAGGCCTTGCAGACGCCGCGCGCGGCGATGACGTCAGTCATGTGCGCCCCCATCCCCACCCCTTGCCCCTCCCCTTGAAAGGGAGGGGAAACGGTCGGCGGCTGCGCCGCTAGTCATATCGAAGCGCCTCGGCCGGCCGCGTGCGCGAGGCGCGCCAGCTCGGATACAGCGTCGCCACCAGCGACAGCACCAGCGAGATCACCGTGATCGGCACGATGTCTGCGGCACGCGGATCCGAAGGCAGCGCGCTGATGAAGTAGACCTCGCGCGGCAGGAACTGCACGTTCATCAGCCGCTCGATCGCCGGCACGAGCACGTCGAGGTTGGCTGCCAGCAGCAGCCCGCCGCCCGCCCCGATCAGCGTGCCGAACACGCCGATCAGCGCGCCCTGCACGATGAACACCGCCATCACGCTGCGCGGGCTGGCGCCGAGCGTGCGCAGGATGGCTATGTCGGCCTGCTTCTCGGTGACGGTCATCACCAGGGTGGAGACCAGGTTGAACGCCGCCACCGCGACGATCAGCGTCAGGATGATGAACATCATCCGCTTCTCGGCCCGCACCGCCGCGAAGTAGGTCGGATTCTGCCGCGACCAGTCGCGCACCAGCATGCCCGCCGGCAGCGAGCGCGCCAGCTCGCCCGCCACCTGCGGCGCGCGCTCGGCGTCGCGCAACCGCAGCCGCACGCCCGTCGGTCCTTCGGCGCGGTACAGCCGCTGCGCGTCGCCGAGATGGATCATCGCCAGCGAGCTGTCGAACTCGAAGTGACCCGACGAGAACGTGCCGACCACGGTGAACTGGCGCAGCCGCGGCACCACGCCGGCCGGCGTCACCGTGCCCTGCGGCGAGATCAGCGTCACCTTGTCGCCGACCGTCACCCGCAGCGCGCGGGCCAGTTCGATGCCGAGGATCACGTTGAACTGCCCGTCGACGAGCAGCGAGACGTCACCGCCGGCGGTCTTGCGCGCGATGTCCGACACCTCGGGCTCCAGCGCCGGGTCGACGCCGCGCACCAGCGCGCCGCGCACGATGTCGCCCTGGGCGAACATCCCCTGCGCATTGACGAACGGCGCCGCAGCCGTCACCTCGGGGTTGCGCTTCGCCTGCGCGATGACCGACTGCGGGTCGATCAGATGGCCGCCGGTCGAGCCGATCTCGACGTGCGCCACTGCCGCCAGCATCCGCTCGCGCACTTCCTTGACGAAGCCGTTCATCACCGACAGCACGACGATCAGAGCCGCCACGCCGAGCGCGATGCCGGCCATCGACACCGCCGAGATGAACGAGATGAAGGCATTGCGCCGCCGCGCGCGGCGCCCGGCCCGCGTGTAGCGCAGGCCGATGCGGACTTCGTAGGGGAGGTTCAAGAGGGGGACCATGCGATAGGCGCTGGGCATTCTATCGAAGGCACTCGTCGGCACGCTCGTAGAATCCTTCGCCATGCGCTGGACCGTCGTCGTTGCCGGTGGCTTGCTGCCCTCACCGATCGCCGCCGATGTGATTGCCGGCGCGGCCGCGCCGTGGCTGACCCAGGTGCTCGCGCGGGCGCAGGCCGCGCCGGCGGAGAGTTTCGAGCCGGGCGGCGCGCCCCACCTGACCTGGCTGTGGCGCGAGTTCGGCGGCGCCGGCGAGCCGGTGACAGCGCCCTTCGCGCTGCGCGCGCTCGACGACGCCGCCGATGCCGGCGCGCAGTGCTGGCACCTCGACCCGGTGCACTTCACCTTCGCGCGCGATCACCTGCTAGTGTCGCCGCTCGAGCAGCCGCCGACGCCGCCGGAGGAAGCGGTGCTGGCGGCGCAAGTGCAGGCGGTGCTCGATGAGTTCGCCGCCGAAGGCGGAGCGAAGCTCCTCCGGCATGGCGGCCACTGGCTGCTGACCCTCGCGCGACCGTGGTCGGTGCGCGCGACGCCGCTCGACGGTGCCGTCGGCCAGCCGGCCCACGAACACTGGCCGACGGGCGCCGAGGCGCCGCTGTGGCGCCGGTTGCTCAACGAGATCCAGATGCGCTGGCACGGCGAGCCGCTCAACGAGGAACGCGAAGCGCGCGGCGGCAAGCCGGTCAATGCGCTGTGGCTGCACGGCGGCGGCGCCTGGACGGCGTTGCCGTCGCAACCGTTCGCCGCAGTGGCCGACGCCGACCCGGTGTTGCGCGGCTGGGCGCTGGCCGCGGGTCTGCCGCGCGCGGCACTGCACGACAGCGATGCGGTCCCGCCGCGTGGCGACACCGCCTCGATCCGCCGCGACCTGCTGGTGCCGGCGCAGTTCGAAGCCTGGGGCCAGTGGCTCGACCGACTGGCGCGGCTCGACGCTGACCTGCGCGACCTGCAGCAGGCCTGCTTCGCCGCCGGCTTCGACGAGCTGGCGCTGGTGCTGTGCGGACGGCGCGAGGCGCGCGTCGTCCGCCTGCGCCGCGGTGACGCGTGGCGGCTGTGGCGTCGCGCACCGCTGGCGCCGCTGTTCGCCGAGGCCGAGTGAGCGCGCCGGGCCGCCCCAAGCGCGAACTGCTCCCCCTCGGGGGGACGGCGCGCAGCGCCAAGGGGCCCGGGGCAGCGTTCCCCCTCGGGGGGACGGCGCGCAGCGCCAAGGGGGCTCCGTGAGCGCGCCGGGCCGCCCCAAGCGCGAACTGCTCCCCCTCGGGGGGACGGCGCGTAGCGCCTCGGCAGCCCAATGACCGCGCAACTGGTCCGCCGCCTGTTCGACGCGGACGCCGCGCGCCGGCTGGCGGCCGAGGGCATCGCGCCGCCGCTGGCGCGCGTGCTCGCCGCGCGCGGCATCACCAGCGTGCGCGAGCTCGAGCTGCCGGCGCGCGACCTCATCGCGCCGCTGCGGCTGTCGCACATCGCAGAGGCCGCGAAGCTGCTCGCCGACCGCATCGCGGCCGGCGCGCGCCTGCTGATCGTCGCCGACTACGACTGCGACGGCGCCACCGCCTGCGCCGTCGCGCTGCGCGGGCTGCGCATGATGGGTGCGCGCGTCGATTACCTGGTGCCCAACCGCTTCGACTACGGCTACGGGCTGACGCCGGAGATCGTCGAACTCGCCGCCGCTGCCGCTTCGGGCCGGCCCGATCTGCTGATCACGGTCGACAACGGCATCGCCAGCGTCGCCGGCGTGGCGCGGGCACGCGAACTCGGCATCGAGGTGCTGATCACCGATCACCACCTGCCGGGCGAGCGGCTGCCCGATGCGGCGGTGATCGTCAATCCCAACCAGCGCGGCTGTGGCTTCCCGAGCAAGAACCTGGCCGGCGTCGGCGTGATGTTCTACGTGCTGCTGGCACTGCGCGCCGAACTGCGCGCACGCGGCCGCTACAGCGAGGCGACGCAGCCGCGCCTGAACACGCTGCTCGACCTGGTGGCGCTCGGCACCGTGGCCGACGTGGTGCCGCTCGATCGCAACAACCGCATCCTCGTTGCCGCCGGGCTGGAGCGCATCCGCAACGGGCTAGCCCAGCCGGGCATCGCGGCGCTGTTCCAGGTGGCCGGCCGCAGCAGCCGCACCGCGCGCGCCGCCGACCTCGGCTTCGCCGTCGGCCCGCGCATCAACGCCGCCGGCCGGCTCACCGACATGACGGTCGGCATCGAGTGCCTGCTCACCGACGATCCTGCCCGCGCCACTGAGCTGGCGCGCCAGCTCGACGAGCTGAACCGTGAGCGGCGTGCGATCGAGGCCGACATGCAGGTCGACGCGCTGGCCGGGCTCGACGACGCCGAGCTCGGCGGCCGCCGCACGATCACGCTGTTCAACGAAGGCTGGCACCAGGGGGTGGTCGGCCTGGTGGCGTCGCGAGTGAAGGAGCGGCATCACCGGCCGACGATCGCCTTCGCCCGCGCCGACGCGCGCAGCCTGCGCGGCTCGGGCCGCTCGATCGAAGGCGTGCACCTGCGCGACGTGCTCGACCTGGTGACCAAGGCGGCGCCCAGCATGATCGACAGGTTCGGCGGCCATGCGATGGCCGCCGGACTGAGTCTCGCCGCCGAGTGCTACGAAGGCTTCAGCGAGGCTTTCGAGGCGGCAACGCGCGCCAGCGCCGACGCCGAACTGTTCGCCCGCCGCGTCGCCACCGACGGGCCGCTCGCAGCCACCGAGATCGGCCTGGCGCTCACCGAGGCTATCGACCGCCAGATCTGGGGTCAGGGATTCGCGCCGCCGCTGTTCGACAACGAGTTCGCGGTGGTCGAGCAGCGGCTGGTCAAGGAGGCGCACCTGAAGCTCACCCTCGAGCTCGACGGGCGCCGCCTGCCTGCCATCTGGTTCCGCCGCACGCAGCCGCTGCCGACCCGCGTGCGGCTCGCCTACCGGCCGGTCGAGGAGGAGTACCGCGGCGCCCGCAGCATCGCCCTGCACATCGAGCACGCGTCCCTATAATTCGCCGTTTCGAGTCGCGCAGGACACCATGGAAGCGGAACGCATCAACGCGCTGGCGGCCACCGTCGCCGACCTGACCACCAGGCTCGGCGACCTGCGGAGGTATCTTTGACGTCGAGGCCAAAGAGCGTCGACTGACCGAGGTCACCCGCGCGCTGGAGGACCCCGGCGTGTGGAACGATCCCAAGCGGGCGCAGGAACTCGGCCGCGAGAAGAAGCTGCTCGACGACGTGGTCGGCCGGCTGCAGCGGCTGACTTCGGGCCTGGCCGACGCGCAGGAACTGTTCGAGATGGCGCGCGCCGACGACGACGACGCGACGCTGCAGTCGATCGACGCCGACGTCGGCAGGCTCGGCAAGCAGGTCGCCGACCTCGAGTTCCAGCGGATGTTCAGCAATCCGCTCGACCCCAGCAACTGCTTTGTCGAGATCCAGGCCGGCGCCGGCGGCACCGAGGCGCAGGACTGGTGCGCCATGCTCGAGCGCATGTACCTGCGCTACGCCGAGCGCAAGGACTTCAGGCCGGAACTGCTCGAGGAGACCGAGGGCGAGGTGGCCGGGCTGAAGAGCGCGACGATCAAGGTCAGCGGCCCGTACGCCTTCGGCACGCTGCGCACCGAGACCGGCGTGCACCGGCTGGTGCGCAAGTCGCCGTTCGACTCGAATGCCCGCCGCCACACGTCGTTCGCCAGCGTGTTCGTCTACCCGGAAGTCGACGAGTCGATCGAGGTCGAGATCAATCCGGCCGACCTGCGGATCGACGTTTACCGGGCCAGCGGCGCCGGCGGCCAGCACGTCAACAAGACCGAATCCGCGGTGCGCATCACGCACCTGCCGACCAACATCGTCGTGCAGAGCCAGAACGACCGCAGCCAGCACCGCAACCGCGCCGAGGCGATGGCGATGCTCAAGTCGAAGCTGTTCGAACTCGAGATGCGCAAGCGGCTGGCCGAGCAGGCCAAGCTCGAGGACTCCAAGACCGACATCGGCTGGGGCCACCAGATCCGCAGCTACGTGCTCGACCAGTCGCGCATCAAGGACCTGCGCACCAACGTCGAGATCGGCAACACGCAGGCTGTGCTCGACGGCGACCTCGATCCGTTCATCGAGGCGAGCCTGAAGCAGGGCGTCTGAGGCGCCGCCGGCCGACGCGTCTGCCCTCCCCGCCCGACCCCCTGACCGCCATGGAACTCGTCATCCTCACCGGCGCCTCGCGCGGTCTCGGCCGCGCGATGGCCGAGCGGCTGCTCGCCGGCGACCGCGCACTGCTGACCATCTCGCGTCGGCCCGATCCGTCGCTCGACGCGCAGGCCAAGGCGTGCGGCGCCCATCTCGAACAATGGGCGCTCGACCTGGCGCACGACATCGGCGCCGCGGCGCGGCTCGAGGCCTGGCTGGGCAGGCAGGATGCGGCCCGCTTCGGCGCCGCGACGCTGATCAACAACGCCGGCCTGCTCGGCCGCGTCGGTCCGCTGCAGGACGCCGATGCGGAGAATATCGCCGCGGCGCTGCGCGTCGGCCTGGAGGCGCCCGCGCTGCTCGCCGGTGCGTTCCTGCGCGCCACCGACGGCTGGCGCTTGCCGCGCAAGGTGCTGAACATCTCATCCGGTGCCGGCCGGCGGGCGATCGCCGGCTGGTCGGTCTACTGCGCCGCAAAGGCGGGGCTCGATCAGCTGTCGCGGGTGATGGCCGAAGACGAGGCGCGGCGACCGAACGGCGCCAGGGTGGTGTCGTTGGCGCCGGGCGTCATCGACACCGACATGCAGGCGGAACTTCGCGCCGCCGATGCGGCGGGCTTCCCGGATCAGCCGCGCTTTCGCGAGATGAAGGCTGGCGGTGCGCTGACGTCGCCCGGTGATGCCGCAGACCGTGTGCTGGTCTACCTGGCCAGACCGGACTTCGGTGCCAATCCGGTGGCCGACGTGCGCGATGCCTAGCCGATCAACCGCTGAATGTGTCACACTTTGTCCGTTGTGACACACTGGAGCTGGACGTGAAAACTCTCGGGATCCGCGAGGTACGACAGCGCTACGAGGTGCTGAAGGAAACCCTCGAGAAAGAAGGCGAGGTCATCCTCACCCATCACGGCAAGCCGTTCGCGCGCGTCCTGCCGCTGACGGGACTGACGCAGCAGCAACTGCGGGAGCAGCGCGGAAAGGAACTTGCGGCGTTCCGCGCCACGCAGAGGAAGCAGTCGGTGCCCTCCGAGGTCCTGGTGCGCGAGGATCGCGACTCTCGTGGCTGAGCCGATCAGCTACGTCGACACATCGGCCCTTCTGAAGTGGTACGTGTCCGAGCCCGGCTCGGATGCCGTCGCCGCATGGATCGAAGGGCAGTCGTCGCTGGTGTTCTCCAGGGTCGGCTGGCTCGAGTTCCGCTGCGCCGTGAACCGCCGCCGCCGTGCCCGGCATCTCGACGACGCAACCGCCGATGACGTGCTCGGCCGCTTCTTCGCCGATGTCGCGGTTGGCGCCTATACGCTGCTGCCGCTCAATGACGAGCAGGCACTTGCCGCCAACGACCTGATCGCACGCCTGGCCGCACCGCTGCGGACGCTCGACGCGCTTCACCTCGCCGCCGCCATCGCACATGGCGCCGACTCGATCGCCACTGCAGACCATGTCCTTGCCGTTGCGGCCAGGGAAATGGGGTTGACGGTTTCCCTGTTCGGACGCTCTCAATGAACAGTCAAACGACGCCTGTCGCGGGAGCGGCGGAGAACCAGATCATCGCCGAGCGGCGCGCCAAGCTCGCCCGCCTGCGCGAGCGCGGCCCGGCCTTTCCGAACGATTTCGTCCGCACCCATCATGCAGGCGACCTGCAGGCCAGGTACGGCGCGCTCGACCGCGACGAGATCGCTGCCGCCCGCGTCGAGGTGAAACTCGCCGGCCGCATGATGCTCAAGCGGGTGATGGGCAAGGCCAGCTTCGCCACGGTAGCCGACAGCTCCGGACGGATCCAGTTCTACGTCACGCCGGAGGACGTCGGCGCCGAGGTCTACGAGGCGTTCAAGCACTGGGACATCGGCGACATCCTCGGCGCCGAGGGCGAGCTGTTCAAGACGCAGAAAGGCGAGCTGTCGGTGCGGCTCCGCGCGCTGCGGCTGCTGGTGAAGTCGCTGCGGCCGCTGCCGGACAAGTTCCACGGCCTGGAAGACCGCGAGCTGCGCTACCGGCAGCGCTACGTCGATCTCATCATGAACGAGGAGACGCGGCAGGCGTTCGTCGTGCGCAGCAAGGCGATCGCCGCCATGCGCGCCGTCATGGTCGAGCAGGGGTTCCTCGAGGTCGAGACGCCGATGCTGCAGGTGATCCCCGGCGGCGCGGCGGCCAAGCCGTTCGTCACCCACCACAATGCGCTCGACATCGACATGTTCCTGCGCATCGCGCCGGAGCTGTTCCTCAAGCGGCTGGTGGTCGGCGGCTTCGAGCGGGTGTTCGAGATCAACCGCAACTTCCGCAACGAGGGCCTGAGCCCGCGGCACAACCCCGAGTTCACCATGATGGAGTTCTACGCCGCCTATCACGACGTGCGCTGGATGATGGATTTCACCGAGCTGCTGCTGCGCGAGACGGCGGTGCGCGCCACCGGCTCGGCGGTGCTGGCCTATCAGGGCGAGCGGATCGACTTCGGCGAACCGTTCGCGCGGCTCACCATCGTCGGGGCGATCAGGCAGCACGCGCCGCGCTACAGCGACGCGCAGCTGGCCGACCGCACCTTCCTGCACCGCGAGCTGCGCGGCATGGGCAGCACGCACGCCGAGGAAGCCGGGCTCGGCGCGCTGCAGCTGGCGCTGTTCGAGCAGGTGGCCGAGGCGAAGCTGGTGCAGCCGACCTACATCGTCGACTACCCGGTCGAAGTCTCGCCGCTGGCGCGCGCCTCCGACACGAAGCCCGGGGTCACCGAGCGCTTCGAGCTGTTCATCGCCGGCCGCGAGATGGCCAACGGCTTCTCCGAGCTGAACGACCCCGAGGACCAGGCCGCCCGCTTCATGGAGCAGGTCAAAGCACGCGCCGCCGGCGACGAGGAGGCGATGTACTACGACGCCGACTACGTCCGCGCGCTCGAGTACGGCATGCCGCCCGCCGCCGGCTGCGGCGTCGGCGTCGACCGCTTCATCATGCTGCTGACCGACGCGGCGAGCATCCGCGACGTGATCCTGTTCCCGCACATGCGGCCGGAGGAGCGCGTTTGATCGATGTGGCCCGCCTGCGCGCACTGCAGGCAAAGTTGCTGCCGAGCACGCAGCAGCGGCCGCCGCGCGACTGGCTGCCGGTGGTGATGGCGGGCTGCGAAGTCGGCATCGCCAGTCCGGAGGTCGCCAGCTTCCTCGCTTCCGCAACACCGCACTTCGCGCTGCTCGATTACCGCCTGCGGCTGGGCGACGACGGCCTCGACCCGGCGGCGCGCAGCGCACTGCTCGCCGACTGCGCGCTGCGGCTGCGCGATGCCGGCCTGCTGCGCGGATGGCGCGACGAGCCGCTCGATATCCGGCCGGCGCCGAACGCGGCGCCGATCGCGACGATCGAGCGCGCCGCCTGCCGCACGCTCGGCATCGCGACGACTGCGGTGCACCTGAACGCCTTCACGCTGGCCGGTGAACTGATCGTCGCCCGGCGCGCCGGCCACAAGCAGATCGACCCCGGGCTGTGGGACAACCTGGTCGGCGGCATGGTGCCCGCCGGCGAGTCCGAAACCGATGCGTTGCGCCGCGAGGCGCTGGAGGAAGCGGGGCTCGATCTCGCCCGCGTGGCCCTCGCGCGCGGCGGCCGCGTGCACGTGACGCGCCGGGTGCCGGAGGGATTCCAGTCGGAGATCGTGCAGGTCTTCGACGCCGTCATCGACGACGCGATCGCGCTGCGCAACCAGGACGGCGAAGTCGCCGCGATCGAGCGGTGGCCGGTCGCCGCGGTGATCGAGGCGATCGGGCGCGATGAGTTCACCCTGGAGTCGGCCCTGGTGACGCTCGACGCGCTGCTGCGCCGCGCAGCCGGCGGTTGAGCGCCATGGACCCGGTCGTCCTGTTCTTCCTGCTCGGGCTGGTCGCGCGCATCGCCAAGAGCGACCTGCGCCTGCCCGAGGCGATGTACGAAGCACTGGCGATCTACCTGCTGCTGGCGATCGGCCTGAAGGGCGGCGTGCAGCTGGCGCAGCAGCCGCTGGCCACCGTGCTGCCGCAGGCGCTCGCCGCGATCGCCCTGGGCGCGGCGATTCCGCTGCTGCTCTTCCCGCTGCTGCGCGCGCGACTGCCGCGGCCCGACGCGGCGTCGATCGCCGCCCACTTCGGCTCGGTGTCGGTGGTGACCTTCGCGGTGGCCAGCAGTTTCCTCGCCGCGCAGTCGATCGACGCCGAGAGCTACATGCCGCTGCTGGTCGCGCTGATGGAGGCGCCCGGCATCGTCGTCGGCATCGTGCTGGCGAGGGCCGGCGGCGCGCAGCGCATCGCCTGGGGCCCGCTGGCGCGCGAGGTGCTGTTCGGCAAGAGCGTGCTGCTGCTGCTCGGCGGCCTGGCCATCGGCGCGCTGGTCGGCCCCGAAGGCAGCAAGCCGATCGCACCGCTTTTCACCGATCTGTTCAAGGGCGTGCTGGCGCTGTTCCTGCTGGAAATGGGCCTGGTCGCCGGCGGCCGGATCGGCGACCTGAAGCGCGCCGGACCGTTCCTGCTCGCCTTCGGCGTCGGCGCGCCGCTACTGCTCGGCCTCCTCGGCGCGCTGGTCGGCCAGGCGATCGGCCTGTCGCTCGGCGGCACCACGCTGCTGGCCACGCTCGCCGCCAGCGCTTCCTACATCGCCGCGCCGACCGCGATGCGGATCGCCGTGCCGGAGGCCAACCCGGCGCTGTCGATCGGCGTGGCG
Source organism: Burkholderiales bacterium (assembly GCA_016716275.1). GTDB lineage: Bacteria > Pseudomonadota > Gammaproteobacteria > Burkholderiales > Burkholderiaceae_F > JADJWR01. Next base: position 1,115,847 of record JADJWR010000003.1, read on the forward strand.
CTCGGCATCACCTTCCCGTTCAACATCTTCGTCGGCGTTCCGCTGTACCTTCAGTACGCGCGCTGGATCGGAGGCTCCTGATGGATGCCCATGCCAAGAAGCTGCTGGTGATCATCGGCGAGGCTTCCCTCGAGAAACGCCTGATCGCCGACGCGCGCCGCCTGGGCGCGCACGGCTACACGATCGCCGAGGTGCGCGGCGGCGGCGAGCGGGGCGACCGCGAGGCGCGCTGGGAAGCGGACCGATCGATCGAAATGAAGGTGATCTGCGAGGAAGCGGTTGCCGCCAGCCTGGCGCAGCACGTGCTCGCCACCTATGCCCCCAACTACGCGGTGACGCTGTTCACCGCCGAGGTCGGCGTCTTCCGGCCACAGAAGTTCTGATTGCCGACCAGCGCCTCGCCCGACATGCCCACCGACGTCGCGCCCGTGGCTGCCGGCCGCAGGAAAGCCGGCCAGTCGATCGATCCCGCCAAGGTGGTGCGCCTGATGCTGGCGTTCTTCGGCGACAGCGAAGTGCCGCTGGCGCACGCCGTCGACGGCGCCGCGGTGCCGCCGCCCTATCAGCCGCTGCTGGTGCACGGCGGCCACATGACCGAAGTGCTCGAGCGCCGGCACGGCGGCGCGCTGAGCGTGCACCCCTACCGCATCCGCCGCGAAGGTGACATCTACGGCCGCCGCATCGACCTGCGCGCGGCCGGCCACGACGCTGTGGTGATGACCGGCATCATGATCTTCAACCTGGCGCTGGTCGGCGCCGCGGTGCGCGAGGAGATCGTGCAGGCCGCCTCGCCGCTGGGCGAGATCCTGATCCGCCACCGCATCCTGCGGCGGGTCGCGCCTGACGCGTTCCTTCGTTTCGATCCCGCCGATCCGCTGGTGGCGCGCTTCGGAGCGCCTTCGCCACGACCTGCCTACGGACGGCTCGCCACGATCGACTGCGACGGCCGTCCGGCAGTGGACCTGCTGGAGATCGTGCGACCCTGAGGCCCGGCCGCGGACGCCTGCTCAGCGCAACGAGCGGCGCGCGTCGGCGATCAGGCTCTCGATCCAGCGGCTGGTACGCAGCGCCCGTGCCTCCTGCGGCATCGAGTCGAAGATCGCCTGCGCCTCGCTGACGAGCGCCTTGGCCTGCCCCGGATTGGCGTGCGCCGCCGCCACCAGCGCGATCGCCAGGTTCCACTTGTGCATCTGGTCGTCGGTCTTCAGCGCGTGCACCTCGCGCTCGAAAGCCAGCGCCCGCGCGGCAAGGGGCCTCGCTTCGTCGGCGCGGTCGCTGCGCGCCAGTGCCAGCGCCCAGCGGGCGGCGTCTTCGGCCTCCTCGCGTCTCTCGCTCATCGTCCGGGCGGGCGACGCGTGGCGGGCCTCGGCAAGCAGCCGGAAGTGCTTCTCGGCGGCGACGAAGTCGTCTGACTCCAGTTCGACCCGCCCCAGCGCTGCGTGCAGGCGGCGCAGGAAACTCGCCTGCTCCCGCTGGCGGCCCGGGTCGTCGCCGGGCCGGACCTGCAGCAGCCCTTCGCGCGCACCGCGGGTCACGGCGCGGGCCCGCGCAAGGTCACCCTGCACCAGCGCGAACTCGGCTTCGAACACTGGATCGGCTTTCGGCCAGAACTGCGCCTCGTACGAGCCCGCGGGAAACGCGTTCTTCCACAGCCCGTAGTAGCGTAACGACTCGGCCTGGTACCTTTCCGACAGCGCCATCTGGCCCAGTTCGCCGGCGGTCAGCGCGGCCACGAAGTGCGCGACCGAAAGGCGGCCGGCCAGCATCGCCGAACGCGCCGCCAGCGCCTCCTGGGCCTCTCGGCTCTCCAGATGCTTGGCCAGCGCCTCGCGTGGTCGGCCCAGGTCGAACAGCGCATTGCCTGCGTTGGTGCGTGCGACGCCGAGGTTGTGCCGCGAGATCACGTTGGTCGGGTCGGTCCGCGAAAGCAGCATCCAGTCGCGCGCCGCGTCCTCGGACGCGGCGAACCGCCTGCTCTGCTGCAGTTCGTTCTCCGACACGGTCGCCACGTTGGACGAAAGCAGTGCGCGGGCACGCAGCGCCAGCATGTGCGTCGGCTGTCGTTCCAATACCTGCGAGGCCACGCGCCGGCCCTCGTCGCCGACGGCAAGCGCCTCGGCCGGCCGCCCCGCCTGGTTCAGGGCGTCCATCAGCCAGCCCGAGGTGATGCCGAAGTTGGCGGCGGCGTCGTTGTCGGATTTCAGGTCGTCGATGCCGCGGTAGGCATCGAGCGCGGCCTGCAGGGTCGCCAGCGCCGCCTCGTTGCGGCCGGTGCGCTGCTCGATGAAACCCAGCTGCGTCAACGCCGCCGCGTAGGTACGGCGCAGCGCCACGCTCGCCCCTTGTGCCTCGGCGCCCGGCTTGAGCACCTCGACCGCGCGCCTCGCCGGCGCGATCGCTTCGACCGCTTCGCTGCCGCCGCCTCCCGGACCGAGCTTCGCCTGCGCCATCAGCCCAAGCGCCAGGCCGATCGCGGTAGCCTCGCTGGTGTCGCCCTTCGCACGCAACTCGTCGAGCGTCGGAATCGAAGTGTCGAGCATCTGACGCGCCTCGACGATGCGGCCCTGGTTGCGCAGCACCGCGCCGTGGCGCGCCTGCGCCAGCGCCTGGTTGCGCTGCGTGTCGGTGGTGCGCAGTTCCACCGGCAGGCCCTGGTAATAGTCGAGCGCCCGCCTGGCCAGTTCGCCGACGACTTCCAGCCGGCCGACGGGCTCCAATTCCCGATAGAAGTCGTCGAGCAGATAGACGATGAGCCGCTCGCTTTCGCCGCGCGCGGTCTCGGCGAGCAGCTGCGTCTGATGCGCCATCGCCTCGGCCTGCTGTGCCCGCTTCATGCCGACGACGCCGAAGATGCCGGCGCCGATGGCGACGATCGCCAGCACGGCGCAGCCGGCGGCGATCTGGCGGGCGCGGATCAGCGCCTTGCGGGTGGCGGCCTCGCGTTCGCGCTGCGCGGCGAGCCGGCGCTCGGCCTCTTCGAGCGCCTCGCGCTCGAGGCGGACCTGGCGGCTCGCCTTGACCACCCCGCACAGCACGTCGTGGGTGAGCTCGACGCGGCGCATGTCGAGGCGCTCCTCGATGCGCAGCAGCCGTCGGTTCACCAGCGTGGCCAGCGCATCCGGTGCGGCGCCCGCCTCGGCGAAGGCCTTGCGCACGCGTTCCTCGGCGAGACTCTCGCGGAAGCCTGAGTCCGTGAGCAGCTGGTCCTCGATCACCTTGCGCACGGCGGCCGGCTGGTCGGCGAGTGCACGCTCGTAGAACTCGGCGAGGATCGTGTCGTGCGAGCCGGCCAGCAGGTCGGCCGAGATCTCGCTGCGTCCCTGGGCGATGCGCGCGTTGTTCAGCTCGCGGCAGATCAGCGACAGCAGCGACGGCTCGACCTCGGCGTTGCGCAACTCGGCGCCGCCGGCGATGAAGCGCACGATCGCCTCCGCCACCTCCTGCGAGACCAGCCGGCCGCCGGGCTTGAGCACCGCGGCGAGTGCCTGCTGGCCGTTCATCCGCGCCAGCCGCATGCGGTTCTGCGTGATCGACGGCATCACGCCCTTGACGCTCTCCAGGTGGGCGAGATAGTCCTCGCGCAGCGCGATCAGGATGCGGTAGTCGGCGCGGCCGAAGTCGAAGCGCTCGGCGACCGTCTCGTCCTGGTCGAGCTTCGCCTCGAGCACCTTCGGCAGTCGGTTCTCGACCAGATCCGCCAGGTCGTCGATGAACTGCGCCGCGCGCTGCCGGCCGGCATCGTCGGCCTGTGCGAGCGTGAAGATCTCCTCGAACTGGTCGAAGATCAGCAGCGGGATCACCGGCCTGCCGCCGGCGTCGAGCAGCAGGTCGTCGCGGTGGTGCAGGAACTCCCACAGCGACTCGCCCGCGACCGCCACGCCCGGCTTGGTCCACTGGCCGCTCGATTCGGTGGCGCGGAAGATCGCCTGCTTGATCTGCTCCGACGGCGGCGGCGACTCCGGCGAATAGTCGACGCGCACGTACACCGGGCAGTAACCCTCGGGCCGCAGTCGCGGCACGATGCCGGCTCGCAGGATCGAGGTCTTGCCCAGCCCCGACTGTCCGAACAGGATCGTCAGCAGCTTGCGCTGCACGCGACGGGCGAGTTCGGCGACTTCCTCTTCACGGCCGTGAAAAAAGCCACGCGTCTCCTCGGTGAACGAGGCCAGCCCGAGCCACGGATGCTGCGCATCGACGGCAGGCTGCAAGTCGGCCACCTGCTGCCCGGCAGGCGCGGCGGTCAGCGGTGCACTCATGCCGCGCCCCCGCCGCCGCGGTTGCTCGCCGACAGCAGGTTGCTGACCCGCCGCACGAACTCGGGCGCCGGCTCGCCGCCCGGCAGCTGCGTGATGTGCAGCGCCTTGAACTTGTCCGGCACGCGTGCGCTGCGCGGATCGGTCGCGTCGATGCACACCGGCAGGATGAAGATCGCTTCGTCGGCCATGTTGCGCGTGCGGTCGAGCGCATAGCTCCACTCGCGCCGGAAGAAGGCTTCCAGACGGCGCTCCGTGGCGGCGGAAATGACCGGTATGAAGTACGAGCAACGGGCGATGTTCTTCTGGATCTTGCGGTCGTAGTCGTCGCCGCCTTCGAGCCGGTCCATGTCGAACCAGGTCCTGATCCCCGCCGCGTCGAACGCGGCCTTCAGTTTCTGCACCGCCGCCAGGTCGTCGCGCGCATAGCTGATGAACACCGCCTGATCGGGCATCTCCCGCTCGGGCGGCAGAAACCGCTGCGGCGCGGCGCTCATCGGGATCACCTGGGCCGGCTGCCGGCGAGCGCTCCAGCGACGGTGCAGTTCGTCGACGAAGTGGGCGGCGCCGCTGTAGACGCGGGTACGCACGCTGACCTGCTGCAGGAAGGTCATCAGGCGCTCGTCGCCGCCGCTGTGGTCGTCGGCCAGCACCTCGCCGACGTCGCGCGGGTCGGACAGGCGGCGTCGCTTGGCCATGCGCAGGAAAAGTCGCGCCAGCCAGTTGGAAAAGTTGCTGCCGATGAGCAGCAGGTGGTTGTGCTCGAGCTCGTAGAAGAGCTTCTCCGGCGTCAGATGCTCGCTCTGCAGCGCGCACACGAACTCGAGCATGTCCTCGTCAGAGAGCACGTAGGTCGGCGACGCGGAGCAGCGGCCGAGCAGGTGATAGACGACCGGCCGCTGCAGTTGTTCGCGCTCGCTCGGCAGGTCGGCGACGCGGTTCGGCGCGTAGCTGATCACCTCGCTGGACTGGGCGCCACCGAAGCGCTCGGCATTGATCGCGCTCTCCAGCAGCGAATCGAAGGTGGTGCTGACGAAGAGGTCGAAGTCGGTGATCTCGGCCAGCTGGCGCAGCGCCCTCGGCGGCGGAAAATTCGCGTCGCGCAGCACGCTGCGCATGCGCGTGTAGGTGTCCTCGCGGCGGCCGCGCGCCGCGAGGAACCAGCACACGACGTCGTTCAGCGTGTACGGGTCCGGAAGCTGCGAGGTATCGACGGCCAGCTTCGCGGCGAGCTTGTCGGCCATCCAGTCATAAAGCAGGCGCGGGCCGGTTTCCGTTTCCACGGTGAGCAGCTCCGGACCGACGATCGGGATGACTCGCCGCTCCTCGATGAAATTGAGCAGGTCGTCCCAGGCGTCCTCGTCGAGGCTCGGCGCCTGCATCTCCAGGCGGTGCACGCTGCTCATGGTCAGGCTGTCCGGGGCGACGGCGAACAGATGCGGTCGATCGACACAGAGCGCTCCTCCCCTCATGGATCCGCGGCGTTCATGACCCGGCGCTGGCGCCGCCGAACGGCGGCCGGCCGGGCCAGCGTTCCGAGGTCGGCGCAGCGTAGGCGATCCGCCGTGGTTTGGGTAGCGTGTCATCATCGCTGCGCCGTCCGCGCCCGACTCCGCCCACATGCCGAGATACGATCCGATCGTGCAATGCCGCCGCGCCCTCGCCAGGCGGTCGCGGCGCCGGCGATGAGCGACGATTCCGAAGCGGCGGCAGCCGACGCCCCGGCGGCGACGGCGCTCGCCGAGGGGCAACTGCGCCGCGGCGAACCCCTGCTTGCCTACAACGCCGCACAGGCGGGGTTGCAACGCTGGCCGGATCACGTGCGGCTGCGTCAATTGCAGGCGCTCGCCCTGGCCCGCAGCGGCGACGTCGAACGCGCCAACCAGTTGCTAGCGGAACTGGCCGACGAAGGCCACGGCGACGCCGAAACGCTCGGCATGCTGGCGCGCACCCACAAGGATCTGGCACTGGCCGCGAAGGACGAGACGGAGCGCAACCGGCATCTGAACGCTGGATTCCGCTTGTATGCGCGGGCCTTCGAGAACGCCCGCCGCGACGCCTCCGATGCCGACGCGTACTACGCCGGAATCAATGCCGCCACGATGGCGACGCTGCGCGGCGAGCGCGAGCGTGCCCGCACCATTGCGCGAGAGGTCCGCCGGATCTGCGAGCGTGGCGCTGCCGCGGGCGATGACGCGCCGTCCGGCTACTGGCGGCAAGCCACCCTCGGCGAAGCGGCGCTGATTCTCGGCGAAGCCGATTCCGCCGCCATGCACTACACGCGTGCGGCGGAACTGGCGGGAAACCGGTTCGGCGACCTGAGCAGCACGCGACGGCAGTTCAGGCTCCTTGCCTCCTGCCTGCCTGGCGTCGCGGCCACCTGCGCCGAATCCCTGCGCATACCGCCGATCCTCGTCTTCACCGGCAACATGATCGACCGTCCCGGCCGCCACACGCCGAGGTTTCCCGCGGCGATCGAGACCGCGGTCCGCGCGGCGGTGACGGAACGTCTTGCCGCGCTGCGGCCGCTGGCCGTCTATGGATCGGCCGCCTGCGGCGCCGACATCCTCTGCCTGGAGGTGGCGCGCGGACTCGGTTGCGAAACACACGTCGTGCTGCCGTTTCCAGCGGTGGAGTTTCGCCGGACCAGCGTTGATTACGCGGGGGGAAACTGGGGCGAGCGGTTCGAGCGCATCCTTGCCGCCGCCGACAGTGTGACGATCGCCAGCGACCATCGCGCCAGCGGCAGTGCGGCGACCTTCGAATACGCCAACCTCATCCTCACCGGCATGGGCGAACTGCGCGCGCAGGTGCTCGATACGACCCTGTGCGGCCTGGCCACGTGGGATCCGCGTATCAGCGGATTCGCCGGCGGCGCGGCGTCGCTGGTTTCACTGTGGGAACGGCGCGGGCTGGCAGTGGAGCACGTGCACCCGCACTGGTTCCGCGATGGCCAGAGCGGGACCTCCGTCCCGACCCCCGCCGCTGGCGAAAGCGCGGCGGTGGTCAGGCACGAGATGCGGGCGCTGCTGTTCGCCGATGCGGTCGGCTACAGCCAGTTGAGCGAGGACCAGATTCCGGGCTTCATTTCCGGTTTCTTGGAGGCGGTGGCCGGACTGAACCAGCGTACCGAGCACCGATTCGAGCATGTCGAGACGGCCGGCGACGGCCTGTACATGGTCTTCCGCGACGTGCGCGACGCCGCGCACTACGCGCTCGAACTGAGCGCCCTGATGCGCGGATTCGACCGCAAGGCGTGGCGCCTGCCGCCCGCTTTCGACCTGCGCATCGCCGTGCATTGCGGGCCTGTTCACTGCGCGCGCGACCCGATCACCGGCGGCAACCTCTACACCGGGCCGCACACCAGCCGCGCGGCACGCATCGAGCCCATCACGCCGCCGGGCCAGGTGTATGCCAGCAGTGCCTTCGCCTCGGTGGCAGCCACCGGCGTCGACGGGTTGACGATGCGCTACGTTGGGCGCATCCCGCTTGCCAAGGGATTCGGCGCGCTCGGCCTGTACTGCGTGCGCCCCGCCGGCTGACCGCGCCGCCGCCTGATCCGGCAGGCGGGGGGGGGGGGGGGGGGGGGGGGGGGGCGGGGGGGGGGGGGGGGGGGGGGGGCCGCCGGGGGGCGGGGCCGGGGCGGGGGCGGCGGCGCACGGGAGGGGCGGGCCGCGGCGGCCGGCGGCGGGGGGGGGCCGGGGGCGGGGTGGGGCGGGCCCGGCCCCCGGACACCGCCGGGGGGGGGGGGGCGGGCGGCGGGCGGGCGGCGGGGGGCGGCCGCCGGCGCGGGGCGGGGGGGGGGGCGCGGCCCCGCCCGGGCCCAGCGGCGCCGGCCGCGGGGGGGCGGGGGGGCCCGGCGGGGGGCCGCGCGCCGGGCGGGGCGCGGGGGCGCCGGGCCCCCGGCGCCGGCCCCGGGTGTCGGCACGCACCCACCCCGAACGGTAAACCAATAAATCAAATATGCTCTAATCGGCCTCGTCGATCCACGCCATCTGGATCGCCTCGAGGATCTTCTCGCCCGAGTGCTTCGGGTCGTCGTCGAAGCCCGGCAGCTCGAGCACCCACTGGCGCAGGTCGGTGAAGCGGACCGTCTTCGGGTCGACGTCGGGGCGCTTCTCGGCCAGCGCGATGGCGATCTCGAGCGAGTCGGTCCACTTCACTTGTGCCCCTCTTGACCTGGTTGATCGAGTACTTCGGGATCTCGATCACCAGCGGCGTGTCCCTGACGATCGCCTGGCACGACAGGCGCGAGGTCGGCGTCAGCCCCCAGGCCTGGTCGAGCAGATCGTCCTCGTCCTCGTCGCTCGGTTCGAGCGAAGCGAAGCCTTCGCGCACGATCACGTGGCAGGTCGTGCAGGCGCAGGACAGTTCGCAGGCGTGCTCGATCTCGATGTCGTGATCGAGCAGGTTGCGGCAGATGCTCTTGCCGGGCACGGCGTCGATCTCGGCGCCGGCCGGGCAGATCTCCTCGTGCGGCAATACGGTGATGCGTGTCATGGTGCCGCGCTTCGCCTCGTCACTTGGCCAGCACGTCGTCGACGCGGCGGCCCGACAGCGCGGCGCGGATGCTGCGGTCCATCCGGCGGGCGGCGAACTCCTCGGTGCCGCGCGCCAGCCGGTCGATCGCCAGCTTCAGCGCGGCGGTGTCGGCCGCCGCCGCCCGCTCGACGAGTTCCGTCATCAGCGCGGCGATGCCGGCGAACTCGGATTCATCGAGCAGATCGCGGTCGGCCGCCAGCGCCTGCTGGGTCGCTTCGAGCAGCCGCTTGGCCTCCACCTGCAGTTCGCGCAGCGCACGCGCCCGCATGTCGGTCTCGGCCGAGCCCATCGACTCGGCCAGCATGCGGGTGATGTCGTCGTCGTGCAGTCCGTAAGCGGGCTTGACGGTGACCGAGGCCTCCACGCCGCTCATGGTCTCGCGCGCCGACACCGCCAGCAGGCCGTCGGCGTCGACCTGGAAGGTGACGCGGATCCGCGCCGCGCCGGCCGCCATCGGCGGAATGCCACGCAGTTCGAAGCGCGCCAGCGAGCGGCAGTCGTCGACCAGTTCGCGCTCGCCCTGCACGACGTGGATCGCCATCGCCGTCTGGCCGTCCTTGAAGGTGGTGAACTCCTGGGCGCGGGCGATCGGAATCGTCGAGTTGCGGGCGATGATCTTCTCGACCAGTCCGCCCATCGTCTCCAGCCCGAGCGACAGCGGGATCACGTCGAGCAGCAGCCAGTCGTCGCCGGCGGTCCGGTTGCCGGCCAGCACATTGGCCTGCATCGCCGCGCCGACCGATACCACCTGGTCGGGGTCGATGTCGGTCAGCGGCTCGCGACCGAACAGTTCGGCCACCGCCTTGCGAACCTGCGGCATGCGCGTGGCGCCGCCGACCAGCACCACCCCCTTGATGTCGGCCGGCTTCAGGCCTGCGTCGGCCAGCGCCTTGCGGCATGCGGTCAGTGTCTTGGCCACCAGATGCTGCGTCATGCCGACGAAGGCGTCGGCCCCGATCGACAGGTTCACCCACTGCCCGCTCGACAGCCGCGCCTGCAGGATGGCGGTCTCCCGGCTGCTCAGCGCCTCCTTCGCCGTGCGCGCCTTGACCGTCAGCAGACGCTGATCGGACGGTGGCAGCAGCGACAGGTTGGTCTGCTCGAGCGCCCAGCAGTACAGCCGATGGTCGAAGTCGTCGCCGCCGAGCGCCGAATCGCCGCCGGTGGACAGCACCTCGAACACCCCCTGGGTCAGCTTCAGGATCGAGATGTCGAAGGTGCCGCCGCCGAGGTCGTAGATCGCGTAGATGCCCTCGGCGGCGTTGTCCAGGCCGTAGGCCAGCGCTGCCGCGGTCGGCTCGTTGAGCAGCCGCAGAACGTTAATGCCGGCGAGCCTCGCCGCGTCGCGCGTCGCCTGGCGCTGCGCATCGTCGAAATAGGCGGGCACGGTGACCACCGCCCCGACCAGCTCGCCGCCGAGCGCCTGCTCGGCGCGCCGGCGCAGCGACCTCAGGATCTCGGCCGACACCTCGACCGGGCTCTTGATTCCGGCCACGGTCTTGATCTGCAGCATGCCCGGCGCGTCGACGAAGTCGTACGGCAGGTTCTCGACGTGCGCGACGTCCTTGACGCCGCGGCCCATGAAGCGCTTGACCGAGACGATCGCGTTGCGCGGATCGCTCGCCTGGTGCGCCTGCGCGACGTGGCCGACCTCGGTGGTTCCGTCAGGCAGGTAGCGGACGATCGACGGCAGCAGCGCGCGGCCTTCCTCGTCGCGCAGCACCTCGGCCAGCCCGTGCCGCACGGTCGCCACCAGCGAGTTGGTGGTGCCGAGGTCGATCCCGACGGCCAGCCGGTGCTGGTGCGGCGCGGCCGACTGGCCCGGCTCCGCGAGCTGCAGCAGCGCCATCAGTGTTCCTGCATCCCCGCCTCGTCGCCGGCCAGGTAGGCGGCAAGTTCGTCGCGGAAGCGGTCGATGAAGTGCAGCTGGCGAACGCCGGCGGCGGCCTCCGCATAGTCGTGCCGCTCGTCGAGCGCGCTGGCAACGCGCTCCAGCACCTCGTCGCGCCGCGCCTCGACTTCGCGCGCCAGCGCCTGCGCCCCGGCGCCGTCGCCACCGCGCACCTCGTCGAGCGCCTCGCGCCACTGCATCTGCTGCATCAGGAACGCCGCCGGCATCGCGGTGTTGGATTCGGCCTCGATCGGCTGCCCGTGCCGCTCGCACAGGTAGGCCGCGCGCGCCAAAGGCGAGCGCAGCGTGCGGAACGCCTCGTTGGCACGCGCCGCCCATTGCATCGCCACCCGTCGCTCGGCCGCCCCCGCCGCGGCGAAGCGGTCGGGATGGACCTGCCCCTGCACGCGCCGGTAGGCCTGCTCCAGCGACACCTCGTCGATGGCGAAGCGCGGCGGCAGGTCGAACAGCGCGAAGTGGTCGTGGCGAGGGTCGGTCACGGGGGCGTGCCTGGCAGGCAATCCGGCGACGGCGGGCTGTTGCGCCGCAGCCGCGGTGGCGGGATCAGACGCGGAACGATTCGCCGCAGCCGCAGCGGTCCTTTTCCCGCGGATTGTTGAAGCGGAAACCCTCGCTCAGTCCCTCGCGCACGAAGTCCAGCTCGGTGCCGTCCAGGTAAGCGAGGCTCTTCGGGTCGATCAGGATCCGCACGCCGTGGCTCTCGAACTCCTGGTCCTCCGGATTGGGCGCATCCGCGTACTCGAGCTTGTAGGCCATGCCCGAGCAGCCGGTGGTGCGGACCCCGAGCCGCACGCCGATGCCCTTGCCGCGGCGGGCAAGGAACCCGGCCACGTGCCGGGCGGCGCGTTCGGTCATCGTGACGGCCATGACGGTCTCCCTCCTTTGCCTTGCCTGTCAGGCGGCCTTCGGCTGCGCCGCCGCGACGTGCTTGTTGCGGTAGTCCTCGACCGCCGCCTTGATGGCGTCCTCGGCCAGGATCGAGCAGTGGATCTTCACCGGCGGCAGCGCCAGCTCCTCGGCGATCTGCGTGTTCTTGATCGTCGCCGCCTCGTCGAGGGTCTTGCCCTTGACCCACTCGGTGACCAGCGAGCTGGAGGCGATCGCCGAGCCGCAGCCGTAGGTCTTGAAGCGGGCGTCCTCGATCACGCCGTCGGCGCCGACCTTGATCTGCAGCTTCATCACGTCGCCGCAGGCCGGCGCGCCGACCATGCCGGTGCCGATCGCCTCGTCGTTCTTGTCGAACGATCCGACGTTGCGCGGGTTCTCGTAGTGATCGATGACCTTGTCGCTGTATGCCATGTCGTGTTCTCCGTTTGCGTGCGCTCTAGTGGGCGGCCCACTGAACGGTGGCGAGGTCGATTCCTTCCTTGTGCATTTCCCACAGCGGCGACAGGTCGCGCAGCTTGCCGACCTTGCGCTTGATGAGATCGACCGCGAAGTCGATCTCCTCGACCGTGGTGAAACGGCCGATCGAGAAGCGGATCGAACTGTGCGCCAGCTCGTCGCTGCGGCCGAGCGCGCGCAGCACGTACGACGGCTCCAGGCTCGCCGAGGTGCAGGCCGAGCCGGACGACACGGCGATGTCCTTGATCGCCATGATCAGGCTCTCGCCCTCGACGAAGTTGAAGCTCATGTTCAGGTTGTGCGGCACGCGCTGCTCGAGGTCGCCGTTGACGTAGACCTCCTCGATCTCCGACAGGCCCTTGAGCAGCCTGTCGCGCAGCATGCGCACGCGCTCGCACTCGACGCCCATCTCCTCCTCCCGCGCGATGCGGAAGGCCTCGCCCATGCCGACGATCTGGTGCGTCGGCAGCGTGCCGGAGCGAAGCCCCCGCTCGTGGCCGCCGCCGTGCATCTGCGCCTCGAGCCGCACGCGCGGCTTGCGCCGCACGTACAGCGCACCGATGCCCTTCGGCCCGTAGGTCTTGTGCGCCGAGAACGACATCAGGTCGACCTTCAGCTGCGCCAGGTCGATCACCACCTTGCCGGTGGCCTGCGCCGCGTCGCAGTGAAAGACGATGCCGCGGCCACGGCAGATCTCGCCGATGGCGGCGATGTCCTGGATCACGCCGATCTCGTTGTTGACGTACATCACCGACACCAGGATGGTGTCCGGCCGCAGCGCCGCCTTGAATGCCTCGAGGTCGAGCAGGCCATTGGGCAGCACGTCGAGGTAGGTGACCTCGAAGCCCTCGCGCTCGAGCTCGCGGGTCGTGTCGAGGGTGGCCTTGTGCTCGGTCTTCACGGTGACCAGGTGCCGGCCCTTTTCCCGGTAGAAGTGCGCCGCGCCCTTGATGGCGAGGTTGCTCGACTCGGTCGCGCCGGAGGTCCAGATGATCTCGCGCGGATCGGCGTTGACGAGCTTCGCCACCTGCTCGCGCGCCTGTTCGACCGCCTGCTCCGCCTCCCAGCCGTACGAATGGCTGCGCGAGGCCGGGTTGCCGAAGTGCTCGCGCAGGTACGGCACCATCCTGTCGACCACGCGCGGGTCCACCGGCGTGGTGGCGGAGTAATCGAGATAGATCGGCAGTTGCATGGCGGGCGATCCTAGGTGAGCGTGGCGACCGGCTTGCCGGCCCTGCCGGCATCGGTGCGCTCGCGCAGGCCGCGATTATCCTGCAGCGTGCTGACGCCGGCGCCCTTGCGTGCCAGCCGCTCGCGCTGCTCGTCGACCAGCTGCTGCAGGGTGACCGAGTCGAGGTAATCGACCATCACCCGGTTCAGGTTGGCCCACAGGTCGTGGGTCATGCAGCGCTCGTCGTTGTTGCTGCAGTTCTCCTTGCCGCCGCACTGCGTCGCGTCGAGCGGCTCGTCGACCGCGTAGATGACGTCGGCAACCGAGATCTCGCTCATCGGCCGGCCCATCGTGTAGCCGCCGCCCGGCCCGCGCGTGCTGGCCACCAGTTCGTGGCGGCGCAGCTTGCCGAAAAGCTGTTCGAGGTAGGACAGCGAGATGTCCTGCCGCTGGCTGATCGATGCCAGCGTCACTGGCCCGTGATGCTGGCGCAGCCCCAGGTCGATCATGGCGGTCACCGCGAACCGCCCTTTGGTGGTCAAGCGCATCTTCAGTCCCCTTTCGGTCGATCGCGACCGATGGCCGCGTTGCTGCCTATGACCGCCACTGACAGCGATAAATTCCCGATCAATACGGTCGGGATTCTACCTGTTCCCGACTTTTTAGTCAACCTTAACGGGCCCGGCGACCCTCCTTCCGACGCGGCGGGGCCGGAACCCATGGGGGGTATGCGGATCGCGGACGAAGAAAACCGGCGCGTCCCGCCTCGGGTCGCGCCGGTCATCGAGGGCAAGCCGGAACGCGGCCTACGCGGCCGCGTACATCGTCGCGCGGCGACGCACCACCTCGATCAGGCCCTGGCAGGCGTCCTCGACGTAGTCGAGCACCGTGTTGAAGCCCTCGGGCCCGCCGTAGTACGGGTCGGGCACGGTCGCCGCGTCGTGCTCGCCGGCGAAGCGCATCAGCAGGTGCAGCTTGTGCTTGAAGCTGCGCGGGCACTGCTGCTGCAGCAGCGACAGGTTCTCCCAGTCCATCGCCAGGATCAGGTCGAACTCGCGGAAGTCGTCCTGCGTCACCTGCCTTGCCTTCAGGCTGCCCAGGTCGTAGCCGCGCTTCAGTGCCGCCTGCTGCGCGCGCAGGTCGGGCGCCTCGCCGACGTGGTAGGCGTGCGTGCCGGCGGAGGCGATCTGCACGCTGTCCTCGAGCCCCGCCTCGCGCACCATCTTGCGGAAAACCCCTTCCGCGGTCGGCGAACGGCAGATGTTGCCCATGCAAACGAAAAGTACCTTGGTCATGTCCATCGCGCCTTTCTGGTTCGGGCCGGCGTATACGAGCCCGCATTTGACGGCGTCTGCCGATTGCTCAAGCGCCGTCCCGGTTCAGTTTCAGGAAATATCAACTACCCAATCACTGCTGCGTTGACCCCGCCGCTGCCTGCGTTGCAACAAAAGACCGCCCATGCCGGCAAGAGTTCAATCAGGCCGCCTTCTGCCGCGGCACCAGCGGCACCACCTTGTCGGCCCCCGGCCCGCCGAAGACCTGCCCGCGCAGCGCCGCCAGCTGGTCGCGCACCCGCGCCGCCTTCTCGAACTCCAGGTTCCTGGCGTGCTCGAACATCAGCTTCTCCAGCCGCTTGATCTCGCGTGCCGCCTGCTTCTCGCCGATCGGCGCCGCCTCGACCGCCGCCGCGGCCGCCTCTTCGCGGCGCGCCGAGGCGTCGAACACGCCGTCGATCAGTTCCTTGACGTCCTTGCGCACGCCGCGCGGCTCGATGCCGTGCACGCGGTTGAACTCGACCTGCCTGGCCCGCCGGCGGTCCATCTCGGCCATCGCCCGCCGCATCGAATCGGTGACCACGTCGGCGTACATGATCGCCGTGCCGTTCAGGTTCCGCGCCGCCCGGCCGACCGTCTGGATCAGCGAGCGCTCCGAGCGCAGGAAACCCTCCTTGTCGGCGTCGAGGATCGCCACCAGCGACACCTCGGGCAGGTCCAGCCCTTCGCGCAGCAGGTTGATGCCAACCAGCACGTCGAACACGCCGGCGCGCAGGTCGCGGATGATCTCGACCCGCTCCACCGTGTCGACGTCGGAGTGCAGGTAGCGGACCCGGACGCCGTGCTCGGCGAGGAACGCGGTCAGGTCCTCGGCCATCCGCTTGGTCAGCGTGGTGATCAGCACCCGTTCCGCGACCGCCACCCGCCGGCCGATCTCGGCCAGCACGTCGTCGACCTGGGTGCGCGCCGGCCGCACCTCGACCTGCGGGTCGATGAGCCCGGTCGGCCGCACCACCTGCTCGACCACCTGCGACGAGCGCTGCAGCTCGAAGTCCGCCGGCGTCGCCGAAACGAAGACGCAGCGCCGCATCTTGCGTTCGAACTCGTCGAAGCGCAGCGGCCGGTTGTCCAGCGCGGAGGGCAGGCGGAAGCCGTAATCGACCAGCGTTTCCTTGCGCGAACGGTCGCCGCGGTACATGCCGCCGAGCTGCGGGATGGTCACGTGCGACTCGTCGATGATCATCAGCGCGTCGGCCGGCAGGTAGTCGATCAGCGTCGGCGGCGGCTCGCCCGGCGCGGCGCCCGACAGGTGCCGGGTGTAGTTCTCGATGCCCTTGCAGAAACCCAGTTCGCCGAGCATCTCCAGGTCGAAGCGGGTGCGGCTCTCCAGCCGCTGCGCCTCGACCAGCTTGCCGGCAGCGAACAGCTCCTCGAGCCGCTGCTTCAGCTCGACCTTGATCGTCTCGATCGCGGCGAGCACCGTCTGCCGCGGCGTCACGTAGTGCGACGACGGGTAGACCGTGAAGCGCGGCACCTTCTGCCGCACGCGGCCGGTCAGCGGGTCGAACAGCTGGATCGAATCGACCTCGTCGTCGAACAGTTCCACCCGCACCGCGATCTCGGCGTGCTCGGCCGGGAAGATGTCGATCGTGTCGCCGCGCACGCGGAAGGTGCCGCGGGCGAACTCGGTCTCGTTGCGCCGGTACTGCATCGCGGTGAGCCGGGCGATGATGTCGCGCTGGCCGAGCCGGTCGCCGTGGCGCAGCACCAGGATCATCGCGTGGTAGTCGCCCGGGTTGCCGATGCCGTAGATCGCCGAGACGGTGGCCACGATCACCGTGTCGCGCCGCTCGAGCAGCGACTTGGTCGCCGACAGCCGCATCTGCTCGATGTGCTCGTTGATGCTCGAGTCCTTCTCGATGTACAGGTCGCGCGATGGAACGTACGCCTCGGGCTGGTAGTAGTCGTAGTAGGAGACGAAGTACTCGACCGCGTTGTCGGGGAAGAACTCCCGCATCTCGGCGTAAAGCTGCGCTGCCAGCGTCTTGTTGGGCGCCAGCACCAGGGTCGGCGACCCGATGGCGGCAATCACGTTGGCCATCGTGTAGGTCTTGCCCGACCCGGTGACGCCGAGCAGCGTCTGGCAGACCAGGCCGTCGTTCAGCCCGCCGATGAGGCGCTCGATCGCCTGCGGCTGGTCGCCCGCCGGGGCGAACGGCTGCGCAAGGCGGAACGGTGACTGGGGATTGACCTGGAGCACGTCGATTTTTGCGCTGCAATAGGCGCTGGCAAGTCGCGGAGTTTAGTGGCGACGATCGAAAAAACCTAGCCCCCGACTTGGGCAGTCGACTCTACCTGCCCTATAAATTTCAGATAGTTACAAGTGGATCGCCGGAATGTCCTCCGCCGGCCGCGTTTTTTCATCAGCGGCGAACCGAAGGCCACGCAAGCCGCGTCGCACCAAAGCCGGCGAAGCGCCCGGGACCGGAAAAGGCGAACCCCCCCGTGTAGACTGTGCTGCGTTGCGAAGTCGGCATTTTCAGCGCATCTTTATCATCACAAACTACGTGAACTAACAAGCGTAAGCTCAATATTTATATGATGAAAACATCTCCATTCGAGAGCGTTGAGCTGGCACCGCGCGATCCCATCCTCGGGCTGACCGAGACCTTTGCCGCCGATACCCGCCCCACCAAGGTCAACCTCGGTGTCGGGGTGTACTGCGACGACCAGGGCAAGGTTCCGCTGCTGCGCGCGGTCCGCGAGGCCGAGCGGGCGCGGGTGGACGCTGGCGTGCCGCGGAGCTACCTGCCGATCGAAGGGCTGGCTGCCTACGATGCTGCGGTGCAGAAGATCCTCTTCGGCGCCGATTCGCCGCTGATTGCCGCCGGCCGACTAGTGACGGCGCAGGCGCTCGGCGGAACCGGCGCCCTGAAGATCGGCGCCGATTTCCTGAAGCGGATCAACCCGGGTGCGAAGGTGCTGATCAGCGACCCGAGCTGGGAGAACCATCGGGCGCTGTTCGAGGGCGCCGGCTTCCAGGTCGCGGCCTACCCCTATTACGACCCGGCGACGCACGGCCTGGACTTCGCCGGCATGTGTGCCGCGCTGCGCGCCGCGCCGGCCGGAACGATCGTCGCCCTGCATGCCTGCTGCCACAACCCGACCGGCGTCGACCTAACCGCGGCGCAGTGGCAGGAAGTCGCGCAGATCCTCAAGTCGCAGCGCCTGGTGGCGATGCTCGACATCGCCTACCAGGGCTTTGCCGAGGGCGTCGATGCCGACGCCTCGGCGGTGCGGCTGCTCGCCGGCGAGGGCCTGTCGTTCTTCGTCGCCAGTTCGTTTTCCAAGTCGTTCTCGCTCTACGGCGAGCGGGTCGGCGCGCTGACCATCGTCACCGGCAGCCGCGACGAGTCGGCGCGGGTGCTCAGCCAGTTGAAGCGGGTGATCCGCACCAACTACTCGAACCCGCCGACGCACGGCGGCAGCATCGTCGCCGCGATACTCGCCGACCCGAAACTGCGCGCGCAGTGGGAGGACGAGCTGGCGGAGATGCGCAACCGCATCAAGGCAATGCGCCAGGCACTGGTCGACGGCATGAAGGCGCGCGGCGTCAAGCGCGACCTCTCCTACGTGCTGAAGCAGAACGGCATGTTCTCCTACTCCGGGCTGACCCCCGCCCAGGTCGACCGCCTGCGCGACGAGTTCGGCATCTACGCCGTCGCGACCGGGCGCATCTGCGTCGCCGCGCTGAACAGCAAGAACATCGACTACGTCTGCGACGCGCTTGCCAAGGTGGTCGGCGACTGACAGCGCCGTTGTCCGGGCATCGCGAATCGATATAATCGCGGGCTCTTTTCCCCGATAGCTCAGTCGGTAGAGCGACGGACTGTTAATCCGCAGGTCCCTGGTTCGAGTCCAGGTCGGGGAGCCAGTTGAATCAGGGGGTTGCGACCGAGCGGCGCGGCCCCTATTCCCTTCCGGCGGTGATACGCGGATGAAAAGTCCGCGGGTCCCCTCCGTCTCGGGCGGGGTCGGCGGACGGATGGTCCGCGGGTCCCTCCATCCGGGGCGCGCCGCGACGCGCCCCCCACCGCAAGCACACCCTGCCGACGCGGCGACCGCGGCGCCGGCGCGTGCATCCACTCTCTGGAGACCGACCATGGACATCGACCTGACTTCCCCTCCCCTGCCCGAGTCCCTGACACTGTCGGCGGGCATCGACTGGGCCAGCGAGTGCGCCGGCGAAGTGCAGGCAAAGGCCGAGGTCGACTTCGCCCTCGCGTCCCTGCTCGACAACGAGGTCGCGAGGCTCGACGGCGAGTCGGCGGCGAACGCGCCGCTGATCCGGGCCCTGGTGTCGGCCCTGATCGAGCGCATGGAGGACCGGTCGACGATCGCGCTGATGTCGGCGGGCCTGGCGCAGCTGCGCGGCCGGGCGGCCGCTGAGGCCGCGTAGCCGGCCGCGCGGGGCGGCTCGGCCGCTCTTGCGTTGCGGCGGGGACCATCGGATGAAAAGTCCGCGGGTCCCTCCATCGGCGGCGAGGCGTCGGCTGCTGGATGGACCGCGGGTCGGTGCATCGGCCCCGCGGCGCGCCGTTCGAGCCGCCACGGCTCCGAACAGCGTGGCGGCTGTCGGTGATTTGACTTGGCTGGCACCACGCCTGCCTGGGATCTGCGGCACAACCGCGCTGGCTGCCCCGTCCAGGCCCCCACGAGCAACGAGGCTCCACTTCAGACCTGTCTGAATTTCCGACCGACCTCAACAGCGGATCGCTTCCGCTTCTGTCTAGCCCGGAAGAACAAGGGGGCGTGGGCAGCAGCGAGGGAAAGCACCCACCGCTTACGGTCGTACCCGCCTGGTCTTGTTCCAGGTCACGATCAAACGCTCGCGCCTCACCGATTGTGAAGGTCCGCCCGTAGACTTCCTGCGCCCCGGCGGTAGCCGGCAGTTGACGCACACCACAGACCTGCAGCGCCCGCAATTTTTTGATGGAAGGGAAGACCCACAAGCAAGAAACGGCGGTCGCTCTATACGCATAGCGAAGCTCGTCGAGAGCGCTGTCGCTGGTCACTCACGCCGTGATCCATTCAAAGCTTGCTTTCGTCGATTGGACAGCTCCTTGGGTTCAGAAGGACAGCTCGGACCGACAGCCTTTGGTCACGATGTCGGCCAAGGGGCAACCCCTTTGAGGAAACGGGCGCAGGCCTCAGCAGCTGGCTGGGGAATGAGCGGAATGGTTTGCCCAGCCACGGCGCGTGAAAGCCTCAGCGATCTCTCGGCCCGCTCCCGCAGGAGCCGCGGATAGAGGTACGAGCTTGGGCGAGCGACCAAACGATGGTGCGCCGGCGCTTAACCGCCTTCTCAGGATGGCCGTCCTGGCTGGCGTTGAGGAGGCTGTGCAGCTGCACGTACGTCGCGGCGACGACCTCAATGCCCGCGACGAAAATGGCTTGACACCACTAATGCTCGCCGCGTCGCGGAATCGGGCAAATATCTGCAGGCTCTTGCTGGATTGTGGAGTCGACGCTTGCTCAGTCGACTCAGAAGGCCGAGACGCGCTCGCGCTCGCTACGTTTGCCGGTGCTGCGGATGCGGTGGCAGTTCTTGAAGCGGCCCTTGCTCGCCATGCAGGCGTCAGTGGCTCTAGCCGGGTGTCGGCGCCCACCTCGCGGCAAATGCCGGCCGTCACGGGCAGTCCGCCTGAGGGTTCAAGGACTGCATCCACCGAGGCTGACGTCGGCCGATCGCCCTCCCGGCCGTCGACTCCCGGCGCCCCGCACTTCGATATTGAGTCAGCTGAGACTCCGCCGCTCAGAGTCGACACGACCCCCGTCGATGCCGAGTCGATTACAAACACAGCGTCGACAGAGTCATCCGCAGATGACTGGGCACCACTTGACCTGAGCGAATGGGAAGCCGAGTCAGAGTGTCCGGCGCCAGAGGATGATCCGCAGCTTGCCCAGGCCGCGACTGCTGTTCAGTTGGCAATCAGCGCACACCGCCCACTCGATACCTCCGAGCCCTGGGAGGATCTGGCTGCATTCCTACCCGCGCATGCGACACCACCAATTCCAGCCGATCTTGCCGACGTCAACGATGAACTGCGGCGCATCCTGCTGCGCGCTTTGCGCGAAGGCAGCGTCCCCGAGCTATGTGTCGAAGACTTGAGCTTCAGCGGTGTCACGTCTGCGGCTGACGACCTGGGACCGCTTGTCCGTTTGGTCATCAACGATCTGGGCGCAGAAATTGATGAACGCATCGAGTACCCATCGAATCCAGGAGGCCCCGACGTCTACGTTAACCCTGACGAATCTCCCGACGAAGAGAACGCCGTCACAGAGGCTCTGGCCTTCTTCAACGACCTCTACTCAAGAAAAAGCGACCCAATGGGCCTTTACCTTCGCGACATGCGAGGCAAGCGGCTCATCGGCGCAGCGGAAGAGTTGACACTTGCAAAGGCGATGGAAGAGGCGATCGAGAGAGCACTCGACGCCTTAGCCGAATGGCGCAGCGGCCTGTCACAACTGCTCGCTGCGGCAGAGCTCGTGAAGGGCGGACAGCGACCTTTGAGTTCGCTCTGTTGGCCGGTACTCGACGAACCGTCCTTCGGCAACGAAAGGACTACCGAAGAAGATGGGGAGGAACTCGCCGACTCCTCCGCAGCCTCGATTGATATCGAGGGGAACGACACTCATGGCGACACCGACGAAGTTGGCGCCGGCCCTTCGCCGAACTATCAAGGGCTTGGGGCGCTTGAGAAACTCGCTGAAGTCATCGGGTTGGCAGAGGATGAGAACTCGGGGGGAAGTCCAGTCGTCGCCGTTCGGGAAGTACTTGGGCTTCTGTCGCTCAAGCGCACCTTTCTCATCGAGCTCGGAGCGCACGCAGTAGGTGATGACTCGGCATCCGCCCAGCGCTTCGCCAAGGCAATGAGCGAGTACTGCGACACACGTGATGCCTTTGCACTGGCAAACATCCGACTTGTCCTGTCCATCGCGAGGCGCTACGCGGGCGGTCCGCACGCCTTCGCTGACGTGATTCAGGAGGGCAACATCGGCTTGCTGCGCGCGATTGACAAGTTTGACTGGCGTCGCGGTTTCAAGTTCTCGACGATGGCCACCTGGTGGATTCGTCAGCAGATTACGCGTGCGTTTGCGGATTCATCGCTGCTGATTCGACTACCTGTTCACGCTTACGAAACCGCAAGACTTGTTGCCCAGGACGCCGACACCGCGGAGCGCACAACCGGTCACCGACCGTCCACTGCAGAGCTCGCCGAACGCATATCACTCGCACCTCGCAGGTTGGAGAACATTCTTCGTGCAACTGCAGTTCCTCTGCCGATTGAGGAGTTGGAGGATGAGCCGGAGTTTGGCGATCCGGTCGCGCTCGATCCGCTTGAGAAGGTTTCAACCGATCAACTGCGCCGGACCCTCGACCACATCCTCTCGCAGCTGCCCACCAAACTTGCACAGATCGTGACACTGCGCTTTGGGCTTGGCGAAGACGATCCGATGACGTTGGAAGAAGTCGGCGTTCGGTTTAATGTGACTCGTGAACGTATCAGACAGCTTGAAGCAAAAGCGTTCAGGAAGTTAAGGCGTCCATTTCGTAGAGCCCCGCTTTGGCCGTGGCTCTATGACGCGGCGCCGGAACGCTGTCTTGCTAGCTCCGACGATGACGACTCTAGCGATGGAGAGGCCGATGCCTCGATGCTGGTTAACGGAGTTGATATCGGCAGGACAAACACGACCCCTTCCGTCCACAAGCAGATCGTGAAAAGCCAGCAGACCCGACTAGACGAGGTGCTCGCGCAGGCCGAGAAGTTGGGAATACCCGTCGAGGACGACCGGGAGGGTACGGGATCGGTGTGGGTCCATCTGACTTCCGTGCGCGGTAAGCGTGCCGAGGCTCTCGTCCGCAAGTTGCACTCCCTCGGATTTGAGCATTGGCCAGGGAAGGGTTATTGGAGATGAACGCCAAGACAAGGAGCGCGCCACCAAGAGCCGGGGCAATGATGGAGGCACTCCGCGGTCTCGGCTATTCAACGGCGGCCTCGCTGGCCGACATCATTGATAACAGCATCTCGGCCGGCGCTACGGAGGTTCGCGTCGACTTCGCGTGGCTCGGAACCTCGAGTCGTATCTCTGTCCTCGACGATGGTCGAGGCATGAATGACGCCGAGCTTGAGAGCGCGATGCGTCTAGGCGAGAAGAGCCCCCTTGACGCACGCGCACCCGGAGATCTTGGCCGCTTTGGCGTGGGGCTCAAGACAGCCTCCTTCGCCCAATGCCGCCAGTTAACGGTCGCGACTGTCAAGGCCGGTGAGCACTCCTGTCTTCGCTGGGACCTAGACGCCCTGGTCGACAATCCCGACGGCGGATGGCTGTTGTTCGAAGGGGCTGCACTAGGCTCGGAGCGCTTCCTCGAACCGCTGGCAAATCGAACGGCCGGCACGTTGGTTCTGTGGGAAAAACTGGACCGTATCGTGACCTGCGGGTTCACCGCTGATGATTTCAATGACCTGATCGATCGCGTGGAAGCGCATTTGGCGATGGTCTTCCACCGTCTTCTCCAGGCTCCGAAGCCAAGTTTGTGTCTGCTGTTGAATGGACGGCCGGTTGCGCCTTGGGATCCCTTCATGGTGGGACACCCTGCGAAGCCGTGGGCCTCACCCATTGCGAGAACGAACACCGACGCTGGACCGGTTGAGGTCGAGTGCCACGTGCTTCCGCACAAAGACAGGCTAACTTCCCGTGAGCTTGCTGTGGCGGCTGGCCCGAACGGCTGGACAGCACAACAGGGCTTTTATGTCTATCGCAACGAGCGGCTCTTGGTGGCCGGTGGTTGGCTTGGGCTCGGCCCAGGGCGTGCCTGGAATCGAGAAGAGGCACATCGTCTTGCGCGCATCCGACTCGATATCCCCAATACGGCCGACGCCGCTTGGACAATTGACATTAGGAAGTCAACAGCACGGCCGCCTGTCTCGCTCCGTCCCTGGCTCACGCGATTGGCCGAGGACACTCGCGAACGCGCCCGCAAGGTGTTCGCCTTCCGCGGCTCGCCGCCTCCCGGGCCAAGCGGGAACGCCATTGAGCAGGCTTGGCGAGTAGAACATTCGGCAACCGGCGCGCGTTACCGGATCGACGAGAAGCACCCAGCGGTAGCAGCCGTCCTCGACAGCTCTGGGGAACAACTCCCCCTCGTGCGCGCCATGCTGCGTGTAATCGAAGAAACAGTACCAGTCCAACGCATTTGGCTCGACACGGCGGAGAACAGGGAAACACCGCGGACGGGGTTCGCGGGCGAGCCGCCCGCGTCCATCCTTCACGTGCTCGCTACTCTTTACGCAGATATGGTCGATCGTCGCGGCATGAGCCCTGACGCTGCCAAGCGAATGCTCATGTCGACCGAACCATTTCACAACTACCCCACCCTCATCGCCTCCCTGCCGATGATCGATCAGCAATCCGGCAGTCAGTAGGCGGAGCGATTCGCCCATGCGTGTACCCGAAACGGCCTTGCCTTATGTGATCAGCCTCGCGCAGACGATGTTGCTTGCGGAGCGCGAGAAGTCCGGCATAACGCCCTCGCTCATCTCCGAGAAAGTCAAAGTGGCGGCAGCCGTGCTCTCAGCATCGTTTCCGGAGGGAATCGACCAAGACGCTGCGATAACTGAACTCATACGCCGTTTTAGCCACTGGATCGGAAAGGACGCGTCACTGCACGACATCGAAGGACATGTGCCTTGGCTAGTAGCGGCGCGCAAGAAAGACTGGCGCTACTGGCAGAGGTATCGGGCATTTCTTGAGCGGAAGCTCTCGGCTGACGTTGTGTCGGCCCTTGATGAATCCACCGATGGCATTCTCGGGCGCCTTGAAGATCCACGGCGAGAAGGGTCTTGGGATCGGCGCGGACTCGTCGTCGGGCACGTTCAGTCGGGCAAGACCGGAAACTATTCGGGGCTCGTCTGCAAGGCAGCCGATGCCGGATACAAGGTCATCATTGTCTTGGCGGGTTTGCATAACAATCTGCGCTCGCAAACCCAGATACGCCTGGAGGAAAGCTTTCTTGGGTATGAGACCTCAGCAAACCGCGACCCGGGTGAACCCATAGGCGTGGCCGAGATAGACAGCGATCCCAGGATTCACCCCCATTGCGCGACAACCAGACAAAACAATGGGGACTTCAATACGCGCGTGGCACGGCACTTTGCCATTTCCCCAGAAGAAAGGCCGTGGCTATTTGTAGTCAAGAAGGAGCGCACAATCCTCACGCGCTTGCTTTCTTGGATACAGGGCCACGTTGCTGACGCAACGGACAGCGCTACTGGCCGGCGCTTCGTGACAAATCTGCCACTGCTTGTGATCGATGATGAAGCCGACCACGCCTCCGTAGACACGGGGGAGCAACTGTTCAATGCCGATGGCACGCCAGACGAGGAGCATCAGCCCAAGACCATCAATAGCCTCATTCGGAAAATCCTCCATTCCTTCGCTAAGTCCGCATACGTCGGATACACGGCAACCCCATTTGCCAATATCTTCATTCATCGAAAGGGGGCGACCTTAGACGAAGGGCCAGACCTCTTCCCACAGGCGTTCATCATCAATCTTGCCGCGCCGTCCAACTATGTGGGGCCAGCGCGCGTGTTCGGCCTCCGCTCGCCAGAAGGCCGATCCGCCGGGTTGCCACTTGTCCGCGATGTTGCAGATCACGTTAACAAAGACGAGCCTGGCGGGTGGATGCCCGCAAAGCACAAGAAGGACCACATCCCCACGTATCACGGCCAAGAGACGTTGCCGCCATCATTGAAGGAGGCAATTTGTGCCTTTGTTCTCGCGTGCGCGGCACGCGCCTGCAGGGGACAGGTTGCAGAGCATTCGTCGATGCTGGTGCACGTAACTCGATACAACAACGTTCAGGCCTGCGTGCGTCAACAGGTCGACGAGGCGGTCCGCCGGATGCGACAACGGATAACCCGAGGCAGCGATCACCTCGCGCTGGTGGCTCAACTGAGGTCGCTTTGGGAGTTGGATTTCGTGCCGACGTGCGAAGAGATTGCGCGGCGCGTGCCCGAACCCGTCGGGCCGCCGAGAGTGCCACACTGGGACGAGATCCTTGCAGCACTGCCTGACGTCTTGTCTGACATCGAAGTGCGGATGATCAACGGCACAGCAAAGGACGCACTCGACTACGCGGAGAACACCGGCAGGGGTCTCAAGGTCATCGCCATCGGGGGGGACAAGCTTTCGCGCGGCCTGACCCTGGAAGGACTGTGTGTCAGCTATTTCGTCAGAACGACGAAGATGTACGACACGCTAATGCAAATGGGTCGATGGTTCGGTTACCGACCCGGCTACGTAGACCTGTGCCGCCTATACACCTCTGTGGACTTGGTGGAATGGTTTGGACACATAGCCGACGCCTCCGAGGAGTTGCGTGAGGAATTCGACGCCATGGCCGAAAGCGGCGCGACTCCGAGAGACTATGGACTAAAGGTGCAGTCCCATCCGGTATTGCTAGTGACATCGCCACTAAAGATGCGTACAGCAAAGAGCCTGCAGCTCTCGTTCAGCGGCGAGCTCTTGGAAACAGTTGCGCTCCATAAGGATTCGGCAATTCTGGATCGCAATCTTGCCGCCACCAGCAGACTGCTCACCGCCATGGGGGTTCCCGCTGAGGCAGGCGTAATTCGTCGAAAGCGCGGAGCGACAGAGCAGCCCTGGGAGGGCTTTCTATGGAACGGGATAAGGGCGGAGTTGATCGCCGAGTTCTTGGAGAACTACGCCACGCACCCGAAGGCACGCAAGGTCAACAGCGCGTTACTTGCAGAATTCATCCGCTCCATGGCAAAGACGTCTGAGCTCACCGCATGGACCGTGGCGCTCCTCGGCGGCGGGACGGGCGCTCCGTATGTATTTGATGGCACTCTGAAGATCGACAACATGCTTAAACGTGCCGCCGACCCAGATATCAAGGATCGCTACTCCATCGGCCGACTGCTTTCACCGCGCGATGAGGCAATCGATCTTGATTCGGCGGCATGGAAGGCGGCCCTCGATGCGACGATCCGCGCCTGGAAACCTGATCCCGGACGGCAGCCTGATGGACAGGAGCCTAGGCCGCCGGAGATGCCAAATGGCCCTGCGATCCGTCGTATCCGCGGCAAAGGCGCTGATGGCGTTACGGCTGCGCCGGAACGCGGACTCCTCTTGCTCTACCCTCTTGACCCGCACGAAGCGGGTGCAGACGTCTTCCCTGAGCGCAAGGAGCCGATCATCGCCTTCGGAGTAAGTTTCCCTTCGAGCGACTCCGGCGTGAAGGTCGAATACAAGGTTGATCACCTCACGTGGGCGAGATGGGAGCAGGAATATGGCTCGGCCGAGTAACGAGTTCATCCTGGCATGGAACTCGTTGCTTGGGTCGGGGAATGGCTCCGGGTGGCGCACGATCCCGATCACACCGGCGGGTCCGTGTCAGTTATGCGCCGGGCGCCGCTTCCCCGGCAATGAGGAAGCCCTCTTAGCGGGCTTTTCATCAGTAACCGTTCCCCGCGCGGAAAACCTGCCGGAAGGCGTGGGCTTTCGCGTCGAACGCGTCGATCCCCATCACGACGGGATGACATGGCTTGCGCTCACACGGAATGCGTCCGGCAGCGCGGACCTCTTTCTATCGATGGTTTGCGATGTCGCAGGCGCACTGGACGCTGACGCCGATTCGGATCAACCCCATCTTCTTCGGACCTTGCTCGGACGCGTGCGCGCATGGCAAGAGTTCATGCGCAAGGGTGTAACGGCTCTTGGCCCGGAAGCCGAGATTGGGTTGTTCGGAGAACTGGCGCTTCTGCATTCATTAATCGACACTGGTCTGCCTGCCGCGCGGGCCATCGAGTCCTGGGTTGGACCTTTCGATGGCGTGCAGGATTTCGAGCTCGGCGCGGGCGCATTGGAGGTGAAAACCACACTTTCCCACGCCGGCTTTCCCGCTCGCATCGGCTCCCTCGAACAACTCGATGACTCGGTTCGCCAACCCCTCTTTGTCGTCGCCATTCGACTGCGCCAAACTGCCGACGGCCAGAACCTGCCCGGAATCGTCGGAACTCTCCAAGCAGAAATCAAAGGAAGTCCGGAAGCCGAGCGCTTGCTGGCCGACCGGTTACTAGCGGCTGGCTATTTCGATGCCCATGCCGACCATTACCCACGGCGCTTCGTGGTCGTAAACGTGCGTGTGCTCGAAGTTGCCGACGGTTTCCCCCGACTTACCTACGGTCGCGTGCCAACCGGCATTCTTAAGGCCGCGTATGAAGTCGACTTAGATAAGGTAACCGGCGACGACGCAGGAATGGACGGCGCCCTAAGAAAACTCGGAGTGCTCTGAAAATGGATCTGGCGGAGTTCCTTCGTGAGACGCAAGCGGAGGTCAAGACCCAGATGGTCGATGGGTCACCGTTTGCGGAGATTGTCTTCTCCGAGATCGTCATGTCACACATGGCCGATATCGGCATGACCTTTGAGCCGGTCGTTTGCCATTTCCAAGGCAGAGTGGGCAATGCCAACCTACGATTAAGCGGCTATGCCATCTCCGACGATCAGGATCAACTTGATTTGTTCGTCAGCCTGTACGACGCCGTTGATGCGCCAACGCCGATTCCAGACTCCGATACCAAGCATGCGGCTGAACAGTGTCTGCGCTTTCTGAGCTTATGCGCGGAAGGAAGGATGGCCCAACGGCTTGACCCCTCCAGTGATGTGCGATCCCTGGCTCAGACGCTGCAGGCAATTTACGACCAACTTGAACAGGTACGTGTTTTTGTTCTAACCGATAAGGTCGCCAAGGCAAAGAGCTTTCAGACGAGGGAGATTGGCGGAAAGGCAGTAAGACTCGAAGTCATGGATATCGAGCGCCTTCACCGACATTGGTCCGAGGGCAAACCACGCGACGAGCTTGTCGTCGATTTCAGCGAAGTATCAGGTTCTCCCCTTCCCTGCGTTTTCGTACCCGGCGAAAGCGACGATTACGACTACGCGCTGACAGCCATCCCGGGCGAGGCTTTGCGCCTGCTTTACGAGAAGTTCGGCGCGAGACTGCTCGAAGCGAACGTGCGATCCTTCCTAAGCGTAAAGGGCAGCAAGGGCGTCAACGCCGGCATTCAGAACACCCTACGGACTGCGCCGGGCAGATTCATGGCCTATAACAACGGCATCGTGATCGTCGCCGACGAATTGCGCTTTGGCCAAGCCCAGGACAGCGCGACCGGCATTGCTTGGATGAAGGGTTTGCAGATTGTCAATGGTGGTCAGACAACGGCCTCCCTTTATTTCACCAAGAGACGGTTTCCGGACACTGACTTAAGCCAAGTGCGCGTGGCGGCCAAGATCATTGTGATGCGCACACAGGACAATGTGAAAGAAGAGGCCCTGGTCGCTGACATCTCTCGCTTCGCAAACAGCCAGAACGCTGTGCGGCAGTCGGATCTCTCGGCTAACAAGCCCTTTCATGTGGAAGTGGAAAGGCTATCTCTGACCGTCTTCTGCCCTGACGGCGTCTCCCGCTGGTTCTACGAACGGGCGGCAGGCAGTTACAGCACGATGCTCGCCCGTGAAGGCTCGACGCCAGCCAAGCTTCGGGCATTGAAGGATCAGATTCCCCCATCGCGGCGGATCACCAAGACCGACTTGGCGAAGTACATGAATGCGTGGGGCGAAAGGCCCGACTTCGTGAGCCTTGGAGCGCAAAAGAACTTTGACAAGTTCATGGATTCGCTCGTTGCGTCAGATGGCACCGAGGTGCGTCTACCAACAAAGGAAGACTACAAGGCGATGATCGCGAAGGCAAAGATCTTCCGCGACACTCAGAAGCTTGTTCGCCCGATGTTCCAGGCATTTCAGGCCAATGTGACGGCCTATGTGGTCGCGGTCTTGGCGAATAGATTAGGCAAGCACATTGATCTCGACCGGGTGTGGACACGGCAGGGGATTTCGACCCAACTTGCTGCGCAGATTGCAGCGTGGGCTCGAGAGGTCAATGACATGCTCCACCGTACGGCGGGGGGGCGAATGATTTCCGAGTGGGCGAAGAAGCCGGAGTGTCGCGACGCGGTCCTAGGGGCCACGTACTCAGCGCCAGCCGAGGGCATCCCCGAAGTTCGCTGAGCCGTCTCAATCGTCTTGTGGTCGGGGAGGAGGTCCCGGGGCAATTAGGGTCGAGCGACCCGTGCGCCGGAGAATTCTCTAAAAGATCTCCTCGAACGCCAATTGAGGCGGACATGCGCGCTGATGCCGTCCTACAGCTTCGAGATGGTGCGACCGTCGCAAAGGCCTCTTTCGTGCTCTGTCAGCTGACCAAGAAGGCACAGCGACATCACTCCTTCCGATGTGCGGGAACGGCGAAGTTCGCGGTCAGCCAATCATTAACCGACTTCTCGTCTCGAATCGACGCATTCTTGAGAATTGTGACTATGTCACGGCCACTTACGATCAATACAGGGTGACGGTCTTCCAGAATTTCGTTGTACGCCTGCGCGTGGACATACGAAGTCGTGACGATGATGCCGAACTGCCGGTGGCGCAGCCTTGAGATCAACCGTGCGGTCTCTTTGACCCCGACCGCGGAGTCCGGTCCGTAGCACTTGGCCTCCAACGCGAACTCAACTTTGATGCCCGTGGCATCAGATCCAATGCGATAGTGGCCGACGGCATCGCGACCTCCATCCCGTGACCGCCTAGTCAGATCCCTGTCGACGATGCTAGGCAAAAGCATCTCGGCGATTCTTGCCGCGCACTCTTCGAACTCAAACGGGTCGGCTTTGAATCGGGCGCATATCGCGTCGAGCATGCGCCAATCGGCCTCCCTATCGGGCAGTTGCTCGGACTTACTGCGATAGCGAATCCCAGATACAGACTTGAGCGGTGTCGGTTGTCCGCCCGCAACCCACTCTAGCCACTCTCGAGGCGCGTTTGTCGAGGACGGCTCTCCCTGACGGATATCGTCCAGCCAGGCGCGTGGCACGCACGCCACGCTAAGAATTGAAAAGATGGCCCTGTAGTTTTGGAATCGCTGGCCGCTCGAACTGTGCCATACGGCAACGAGGTCCTCCGTAGCAGGCATGCCTGGTGCGCCGGGTACTGCGAGGCCAAGGAATACGACGTCGCGGTACGTCCCGGCCGTCCGAAAGATGAGCACGGGAGCAACTTCCGCACGTCGGGGCGGATGCGCGTGCGCGCGCGCAAAAAGATCACGCAACATCTCATTGCCCCAACGAGGCGTCCCATGCAAGTCCCTGCCGGGGTGTCGATTGTCGCCGTAATAGGTGAAGAGCCCAGTCTCAAGGTCAAGATGGTCGGGCCAGTCCGGTTCACTCATCGAACTTGTAATGACCAGCAATGCCGGACGCTCACGACGGCCGAGGTGACGGAACCCTCCCTGATTGCTAACACCGATCAGAGGGCCGAGAGGGTCGTCACCCGCGTTTCCGGCCCTGCCACCCTCATATGTCGCGTCGATGATCAGATCTGAGCGAGATAGCGCCTCCCTAGGGACTCTCACAGAAGTCATTTTCCGATCCTTTGCAGCCTCCTCGCCAACTTCGCTGCGGACAGTTCGGGGCTTGCCCTGACTTCGTGTTCCCAAATCCGTACGACTCGCCAGCCGAGGGCTTTGAGCCTCCTGTTCACCTTGCGATCACGATCTGCGTTGGCCTGATGCTTCGTGTTCCAGAACGCCGTGTTTGTCTTGGGCGCCGTCCTGTGTTTAGGACAGAAATGCCAGAAACAGCCGTCGACAAAGATGGCGGCCTTCAGTCCAGGTAAGACAAAGTCGGGCCTGCCTGGCAGCGGCGGATGAAGCCGGTAACGAAACCCCTTGGCCCAGAGCGCCTTTCTCAACAGCACTTCTGGCTGAGTATCACGTCCCCGGATCCGGGACATGCAGTAACTGCGTTGTGCCTTGGTCAGGACGTCAGTCACAGCGGCGCAGGGAATCGACGGCACGAGACTTCGAGGTGCCAGTGCCGGCGAGATGCCGAGCACACGAAAACCTGGCATCATCCTAACATTCGTCGAGGTACTTTCTACCGTTGGAGCGATGCGGGCACTTGATCTCTTTTGTGGTGCTGGACTTGGCAGCTCGGGTGCTAAGAGCGCCGGCGTCACGATTGCAGGAGCGGTGGACTCGTGTTGCCTTGCTGCAGAAACGTATCGGGAGAACTTTCCTGAAGCGCACGTCCTGCACCGGCGGTTGGAGGATGTGACTCCAGCGAAGCTCCGGGACAGGATTGGCGACGTTGATCTGTTGCTTGCCTCACCCGAGTGCACAAATCACACATGCGCCAAGGGCAGTGCTCCGCGGTCCGAGGAGAGCCGAGCGACTGCGATGCAGGTGATCCGGTTTGCGAGCGTGTTTGAACCCCGCTGGATCGTTATGGAAAACGTGGTCCACATGAAGCCGTGGCCGCGATACACGGAGTTACTGAACTCACTTAGGGGTCTCGGCTACCAGATCAGAGAACAAGTGATCGACGCGGCCCAGCTTGGCGTCCCTCAGAGGCGTCGCCGCCTCTTTATCATTTGCGACCGGGATGTCATGCCGAGTGAGGTGCGCGTCTCCGAGCAGGCGAGGCCCAGGTGGGTCCGTGACATCCTTGATCCGGATCATCTATGGAAGACGACGCCGCTGTTTCGTCGAGGACGCGCCGCTGAGACGCGAGCGCGCGCGCGTCGGGCCATGTCTGAGCTTGGAACCAACAAGCCCTTCCTCATCGTCTATTACGGCACGGACGGGTGCGGTGGATGGCAGCCACTCAATCGACCGTTGCGAACCATTACAACGATTGATCGCTTCGCCCTAGTTCGACCCTCCCCAACGGGGCACTCAATGCGCATGCTCCAGGTGCCCGAGTTGAAGCGTGCGATGGGCCTTGATTCGGACTACAAGCTGAATTTCGGGACCCGTCGAGACAAGATTCGGCTTCTCGGTAACGGCGTTTGTCCGCCCGTAATGCGGGCTGTCGTCGAGACTTTGCAGCGAACGGCCTGACCGCGGATTTGTTCCCGGTCATGGGCCATTGACCCGCTCGGTGCTCGTTCCCCTCGCAGGAACGTTGATGGCGGTTCGTTCTCGCGTCGCCGGTCAGGCGACCGCCCGTTCGACGTTGTCGCGGTCGCAGCGGCGAGAGCGGTGCTCGCGCGGAGCGGCGGACGGGTTCGTCGGCAGCGGTTCGGCCAAACGCGGCCCGCGGTCGTCGACCGCCCCGGGCTGCAGGAGCGGGCCTGCAGCGGCCCTGCTTCAGTTCGCCGCCGCGCCGTGCACCCCGCTAGCGCCAGCGGCAGCTAAGTCCGGCGCCGGACTTCCTGGAAGAGGTCGTCCGGCAGTTCCTCTGCATCTCGCGCGGTGAACCGCGCGGCCAGCATCCGCCCGTCGCCCTGGCCCAGGTCGAACCTGATGTCGTCCGCGATCTCCTCGACCGTGTCCAGGGCCGACGGCGGGTCCATGCCGAGCCGCAGGCACTTCTCGACGATCGCCCGCGCCTCCCTCATCCCGTGGACGCGCCCCAGCCAGTAGTGCCGCGCGCTCATCTGTTTCCTCCGGACGACCGCTGCGGCCCGTGACCCAACCCTGATGGGCGATAGATCGGACCCGACGGCTGACTGAAGAAGTCCAGCAGGTACTCGGCGCGCCGCTCCCAGCGCTCGTCGCTGTCCTGCGTGCACCAGGCGACCTCCGCGGCGGATCTCTGCTTGACCGGATGTTTCACCACGGTTCCTCCGCGCCGCGCCACACCCGGTCCCCCATCTGCTCCGCCTCCTCCACGCTGATCAGGCCGGCGTCGAACAGGTACGCCCACCGCCCCTGCCCGTTGTCGCGCTGGTTTCGCCACCACCGCGCGACTAGGCGCTTGCTGCTCCTCAATACGTCGGCCTTGCCCGAGAACCAGCCGATCGCCCAGTCGGTCACGCCGTGCACATCAGGCGAGTCCACCGAGGCGGTGACGACGTAACGGTCGAATCCCGGCAGGTAGGTGACGTGGTACTCCTCGGGCCAAGAGAACCCGGGGCCCGAGTCGGCCCAGTTAATGCACATGAGGTGCTGCGGCTTCAGGGGCGTCAGCAGCCGGTCGCCGCGCTCGATGGGGGGACGCGCCATGACAATGCCGTCCTCCTTGCCGCATGACCACTGCGGCAACCGATCCTGAATCTCGGTGAGGCAGATCCGCGCCACCGCGTTTTGCAGTTCGGTGATGTCGCTCTCTTCTTTCAGCCGATGCAGGCGGATCGGACCCTTGATGAGGAACTTGTCCTCGTCATCCTCGCCGCGGTAAACGACTGAGGCCGGGGCTTCGGTGTACAGGGACTCGAGCGGTGGATCGAACCAGCGCGGCCTCATGGCGAAGTACGCGCGCAGGATGGCGACCTCACCCTTCTCGAAGTAGTGGTCGGGATTCAGCCGGCGCCAGAGCCGGGCAATGTCGGTTTGCGGCGCGTTGCTGGAAGTGGCGGTCATCGTGCTCTCCATGCCCCGGGTTGATGGATCGTCGACCCCCGGGGTGGAGAGCCGGCGACGCTTTAGCTGAACTTGATGAGTCGCCCGCAAGTAGTCGGATAAATCGGCGACCGGCGCGCTACGCGCCGTGAACCGCAACTGCAAGAAACAAGAAACCCGCTGAAGCCATGCAGCCGCAGCGGGTTCCGCGCTTTAGCTGCATTTGTTAACCGCCCGCAAGTTGCTCGTTAAATCGGCGGCGTCTTTCGACAGAAAAATTATCAGCTATCAGCAGCCCTGGCGTCAATCCCAATCGTTCAAGCACTGTCGGAGCACATCCAGACGCCGCTCCCGCACTCACACGGGGACCGCGCCGCCAGCAGTCGCCGCCCAACTGCCTTCGAGGCACCGACAACCAGCCTTTCCACACGAGCAAACGCTCTCGTCCGCAACCGGCCGAGGACGCAGGCGGGCTAACATGGAGTGGGCTTAGGAGCCAGAGTGATGCTTGAAACCGTGCGCGTTCAGCGCTTCAAATCGATCGCCGATGCGGCAATCCCTTTCGGCCGCGTCACGTTGCTCGTCGGCCCCAATAACGCGGGCAAGAGTAGCGTGCTGCATGCAATTCAGTTCGCGGTTTCTGTTGCACAAAGCCTCCGACTAGACAACGTGGCGACGTGGGCCAACAACCGCCTTTCAGGAACACTGTCGGCCCAGCAACTCGTTTACACCCCACTTCGGGATGTACAGGCCTTAGCCTCCGGCGGCGTGCTTCGGCAAGACGAGGCAAGCGCAATCACCATCACCATTGTCACCTCCGATCTGGGTTCAGCGGAAGTAAAAGTCAGACGTGGAAAGAACAAGAACGTCGCCGTGGGCATCGATGGCCATCAACTTGGCCAGCGGCTCGAAAAGCTCGACGAACCGTTTAGCGTCGTTGCGCCTGGCTTAGCAGGCATTCCGTCAATGGAGGAATTCCGATCAGCAGGGATTGTCCGTCGAGCCGCTGCAAGAGGGGATGCGAACAGTGTCTTCCGCAATGTCCTGTGGGTCCTGAAGCAGGACGCTGTTGCTTGGCAAGAGTTCAAGAACAATCTCAAACTCCTTTTCGAGGATCTAGATGTAGACGTGACGTTCAACCCAGCGATCGATGAGCATATCTCGGCCTTCGTTGTGAGGGACGAAGGAACTCTTCCCATCGATTCTTGTGGGACTGGCGTTCTGCAAGCCGTCCAAACGTTGGCGTATATCGGCGTGTATAAGCCGCGCCTGCTCATCCTTGACGAACCGGATTCCCACCTACATCCAGACAATCAGCGGAAACTAGCCCGGCTGCTTGACAACCTCGCTCGCTCCGGCGGCTTTCAAGTCTTGATTTCGACGCATTCCCGACACTTGCTGGACGAGTTTGGGCGACTTGAAGCAACGATCCATTGGTTTAGCGGTGGTCAGATTCAGCCGGACAACACTGATCGAGTTGGCGCCCTCTTGAGTCTTGGTGCGCTCGATGCGGGCGATAGATTGCGCAATGGAGCAACTCCATTCGTCGTTCTCACCGAGGACAAGAACTCCTCGGCATTAAAGAAGATACTTGCTTCCTGCGGTATGGGAGACGACAAGTGCGAGGTATGGTCCTACGCGGGCTGTACAAACGCCGAGTCGGCGTTGTTACTTGCTCAATTCATTCGGGAACACGCTCCAAACACGATCATTGTTGTCCACCGAGACTGCGATTACTTAACTGAGGACGAGGTCGCGACATTTTCGCAGCGGTTGAAAGAGTCGGGATTACACGCACTGGTCACGCAGGGTACCGACATCGAAAGCCACCTCCTTCGCCCAGATCATCTGGCAACAGTGGCTCAACCGCTATCGGTTGAGCGCTTAACTGAGATCGTGGCGCAGGCAACCGAGCTGGCACGGGCGACCTCAATTGAGAAGTTCACAAACAGCCAAGTTGCAGCCGCCCAGCGACATCGCAACCGAACGGGAGGCGGAGAGATCAACTACGGACAAATCGCCGCGGACGCGCAGGCCAAGTACGCTGCAAACCCCGAGAGGTTCCGTCACGGCAAGACCGTCTTGGGTCGCGTGGTCGCGCTCATTCAGCAAGAACTCGGGCACAACGTCCAGGTTGTCCAAGAATCTAATTGCTTACAGATTCCGTGGCTGTGCGATCTAGCGAAGGCTGCCGACGCACCTGAGGGCTGAGCCGCACACATGTGGGTCCCTGTGTTTGGTGCCTCTCGTCACGCGTGGGCCGAGGCCGACTCAGCGAACGTGTCCTGGCGCTTGGGTTCGCGCTCAGAGGACTTGGGACCCTAGCCTCAGATGACATCATTACGCCCTTCGTAGCTACCTGCTCGCCGCGTTGCCGTCTCTTGCCAGCCGACCGTCCCATCCCGCCTTTGCCGAGGTGAGCTCAAACGCCCGACATGCCGCGATGGCTCGGCGTGACGAAGACGCCCGCGGCAAAGACGAACGCCACCTTCACGTTTGGCTGCCACGACAAGAAGGCAACGCATGCCACGTCCGCTGAGCCGCACGAAGGTCGAGCTGTTCCTGCAGTGCCCGCGCTGCTTCTGGCTGGACGCGGTGGCCGGCGTGCGGCAGCCGCCGGGGTACCCCTTCAACCTGAACAGCGCGGTCGACCACCTGCTGAAGAACGAGTTCGACCGCTACCGCGGCGGCGCCGAGGTCCCGCCCCGCCTGGCGCGGGAGGGCCTCTCCTACGTCCCCGCGGCGCACCCCGAACTGCAGCAGTGGCGGCACAACTTCACCGGCGTCCGCGTCGAGCACGGCCCGACGGGACTGACTCTGTTCGGGGCGATCGACGACCTGTGGGTCGATCACGGCGGGACGCACTACGTGGTCGACTACAAGGCCACTTCGAAGAAGGACGAGGTCAACCTCGACGCCGACTGGCAGGACGGCTACCGGCGCCAGGTCGAGTTCTACCAGTGGCTGCTGCGCGGGCGGCGCGGCTTGAACGTCTCCGACCGCGCGTGGTTCGTCTACGCCAACGGCATCAGGGGAGAAGCACCTTTCGACGACGTCCTGCGGTTCCGCACGAGGGTGATCCCCTACGACGGGGACGCCGGCTGGGTCGAGCCGACGCTGCGCGATGTGGCCGACTGCCTGGCGTCGGGGAGCGCGCCCCAGGCCGATCCCGAGTGCGCCTTCTGCGAGTACGTGGCGAGGGCGTCAGCCCTTGCTTGATCTCCTAGTCGCTCGCCGTAGTCAAAGTCTGCGGGCAGACCGTCCGCGACACCTCCCAGGAGGACATCAGTACGCTACGAAGGCGGCTGATCACCGCAGCACGTTCCACTTCTGAACTGCCTACGTCAAAGGCGAGCTTCCGCCTCTCTTTCGCCTGTCCTGGCTAGCGTTGGCACTTTGCAAGCCCAATCTTGAGCAGCTGCTGCATTTGCTCTGGCGAAAATTTCCTCGCCCCGTCTATCCAGCCCATTCTTGCCGCCACAGTGCGCGCCGTGCCGTTAATTGCGTAAGTCCCCGTCTCATCCGTGCCGGTTACAAACAAGAAGCGCATTCCATCCTGATACACAACTCTGCAGTCGAGCATTGAACTAACTTCATTCAAGGCCGCCTCATGCCCTTCTACGTATGATCTTGCGCTTTGGCGCCTGCTGCTTTCCACAATAGATCTTGCATCTTCCAGCCGGCGATCAAGCGCGGCGTTGAGCACTTGTGACGACGGGCACCCAAGATCGGCGAGAAGCTTTATTGCTGCATTTAGCTCACTAACCAACCTGGAATCTGCTTCGCCGCTCTGGTTAATCGAGTATTCAATGTTTCGGAGCGTTTGTTGCGCGTTAATGCACTCCATGGTCGGCGCCCTTGAATCTCGCGGCGCCGCAGCATTCTTGAGCGCCGCTTCCTCTCCTCCAGGTTTTTCCTGCATCGTCGATACGGGCGGCACCACCGGCGGCTTAGAGCCACTGCATCCTTTGGAAGTGGATATCCAATACACAACAAGGAATAGCCCTATAAGGGCGCCCGCAAGGCTGTTGCCGCCCTGTCGTCGCTTCATTTGCCGGCCCACATTTGCGCTTTTTGCATATCTGGTGCATTTGCGCAAGAGCAATGGATGGACTCGAACGTCGCGTGCCGCGAAGCCGTCCGCCGATACGTTGATCTTGATGCCGCCTGCACGCGCCAAGGGTTGCTTGACGTCAATGCGCCCTGCGCTTGCTGCATACAGGACACAGCGTTCTGGCGCTTGCGCTCCGTGGCCCGACCCAGTGCGCGAAGCACGTTGGCAACGGTCCGTTGCCGCGCGAGGTTATCGCTCATAGACGCAGATGCTCCAAGTCGCCGTCTAGTGTGGATCCGATGTCCACACAAATGACGATCGACTCAAGTCGCGTCTTCATAGGTTCGCCCACACTTGCCTCGATAGTCGTCAACCTCTCCCAACGCACCAACACTTGGCCGTCATCGCGCCCCCGGTAGCTGCGGCGCGAATCAGGCCCGCGACTCTCGCCGCTTCCGTCTCGCTGCGCGCCGCTCGCGCGCCTCCGCCGCGATTCTCGCCCTGACGGCGCCGAAGTGCTTCTCCTTCGCCTCCGGCCGCATGCTCGAATTCGAGAGCCAGCGAT
Source organism: Burkholderiales bacterium (assembly GCA_016716275.1). GTDB lineage: Bacteria > Pseudomonadota > Gammaproteobacteria > Burkholderiales > Burkholderiaceae_F > JADJWR01. The sequence goes on from JADJWR010000003.1 coordinate 1,154,445, forward strand.
CGTGGCCCAGCCGCTCGTGTGCCGCTCGCTTGGCGAAGAGGATGGCGCGCATCACCTCGACCTCCTCCGGCCGCATGTACCGCGCCGAGCCTCCCAGCCGCGCGACTGTCAGCTTCCGGACGTACCAGTCCGCCAGGTTCTCCCGGTCGAGGCGCTCCCTCGCCCGCCGGCGCTTCTTCGCTTCCTCCTCGCTCCCCTTGCGCTTTCCCGTCGTCACTGCTGACCCCCCGCGGATCTGAGTCGATCGCCGTAGGTGGCGGCCGACGCGCAGAAGCATCCTTCGTCGCCTGCGTCGGAGGTCTGAGCCAGATCAAGTCGCGCGCTCGCCTCGCGGCTGCCGCCCTGCCGTCGCCTCGTCCCTTCTCGAAGTCACCTGTCCCGAGTTCCCTCGGGGTTCGTTCACTTCGCCACCGCAAAGGAGCCCATCCACTTGACCGTCCACATTCTGAGTACCGCCCTCCTCCTCGCGCTCGCCGTCGCCTTGGCATTCGCCATCGGGGTCGGCGTCGTCGGCAACCACCAGTCCACCGCCAAACCATCCCCGGCGATCACGACGACGGCCAGTGCCGAGCGCGTCGTCGTCATGCCCACCGCCGGCGGCCGGCTCGAGGTCGCCGCCGTCGCCGCCCGCGAGGCGTTCGCGCGCTCGGACCCGAGGGTGCTGTTCGCCCTGGTCGACCTCGGCACCACCGTCTCCGAGGTCCGCGTCGACGCCGTCTACCGCTTCCACATCGGCATGGAGAAGGCGTGGCCGCTGCGCATCGTCGGGAAGACCTGCCTGGTCCGCGCCGGCGCCGTCCGGCCGACGCTGCCCGTCGCGTTCGACACGTCGACGGTCGAGCGCAGGACCGCCAGCGGATGGGCGCGGTTCGACAAGCGCGAGAACCTCGAGGCGCTCGAACGATCGCTGACCCAGCAGCTGGCAGACCGCGCGCCGATCTACCGACAGTCAGCGCAGGAAGCCGGCCGCGCGGTCGTCGCCGAGTTCGTCGCCGAGTGGCTGCTGAGGGAGCGGCACTGGGTGCGCGACCCGGAGCACCGCGTCGTCGTGCTGTTCGACGACGAGCCCGCCGACCCGGCGCAGCACTGAGATCGGTCCGTTCCGCCATTCATCAAGGTGCCGTCATTGGTTTGACCTGATCCGTGCCTGCCGCCCCCCTCGCGACTCCAGCTGTCTCCTTTCAGTGCATCGATGCCCGCTTCAGATGGGCTCGCATGAAAACGACACGCCCTGTCGGAGCCCTATCCGAGACTGCCATCGCAGTCCCCTTTTCATCCACTCTTGGAGCTGACTATGTTCTGGGCCTTCCTCGCCTTCGCGGCTGTCGCTGTCGCGCTCGTCAAGCTTGGGGCGCTTTCCGCCTGGGTGACCTTCCTCGCTGCCGGTCTCAAGCTGGCCGCCTTTCTCGCGATCGTCCTCGTCGTCATCGCACTCTGGCGACTCGTGGCGCGGTAGCGGCCCTGTTGCTTCCCCGTGTCCGCTCGCCATCGCATAATCGTTCCGACACGACCCGCTCTCCAATCAGGACAAGAAGCGAACGAAAAGAAGATGGCGATCGCGCTCCCCACGACCGCACTAGGCACCGGTGCGGCAGTGACCGCAATGGCACAGAGCATTCAAGGCCTTTACGGCATGGGCGAGGACGTCAACAAGTTCATCGACCGGCACATCACCCTACCGATCTCGCTGGGCAGGTCCGCGCAAGTCCTGAGAAGTGTGAGTACTGCGGCTGCACTTCGACCATGAGCCACGACACGCTGGTCCGACGGCTGGCGATGATGCTCGTCAAACTGAATCAGGGCGCGAGCTTGGAACCGCGGGAACTGGCGGACGAATTCGGCGTGAACCTGCGCACGATCCAGCGCGACCTGAACGAGCGCTTCGGCTACCTGCCGCTGGAGAAGCACGGCGGGAAGTATCGGATGAGCGCGGCCTTTCTCGGTCGGCTGACTCTCAAGGATGTCGAGCGCTTCGCCGCGCTCGCGGGCGTCGGCGGATTGTTCCCTTCCCTGTCGACCGAATTTCTTCGCGACCTGTTCGACTCGCGCATCGAGTCCAGTCTGCTCGTCAAAGGCCACTACTACGAAGATCTGAGCGGACGGGAAGCCGTTTTCAAGTTGCTCGAGCAGGCGATTGCTGCCCGACGATGCGTGCGGTTCACCTACCCGGGCGTCAACGGCACCAAGAGCGTTCACGCACAGCCGCACAGGCTGGTCAACATCAAGGGCATCTGGTATCTGGCGGCCAAACAAGACGGGCAGCTCAAGACGTACTCATTCGCGCGCATGAACGACGTCCAGCTCGCTGCCGAAAGGTTCGAACGCGATGCCGCATTGCTCAGGAGAATCGAGATCGACGACGGCGCATGGATGAGCGATACGCCCATCGAAGTCGTCCTTGTGGTGAGCAAAGACGCCGCGCCATTCTTTCAGCGGCGCAAGCTCATCGCCAATCAAGTGATCGAGAAGCAGTTGGAAGATGGCGGACTGATTGTCGCGACCAAGGTTGGGCACTTAAACCAAGTCCTGCCTCTTGTCCGGTACTGGATACCCCACATCCGCATCATTAGCCCTGACGGATTGCAGCGGCAATTGGAGAGTGACTTGGCCGATTACCTCTCCGGGAGGCATGTGCTAGCAGCAACTCGGCAACACTCACCTGGCGACAAGCCAGCACGCCGGACGGAGCGAACCTGACGCTCTCTCGCCCGGCGTTTTTCCAATCGCCTGACCCGAAGAATCCGCAGGATCGCAACCGCCTCTTCCCCACGGTCTCTCCCCCAACCAATGCCCTACGACGACCGCCTGTTTGTCCTGCTGCGCGAGCTCGACGACACTGAGCTGGAAGCTATCTGGGTAACAGCGCTGCGGCGGGAGATCAGCGACAAGGCATTCGATACGATGCCGCGTCACCTACGGATCGACCAGATTAGCAAGGAATGGCGAGCAATTCACGGTCACACCATCCTGAATCTCTGGCGCGGACCGCATGATCTCCCATGGAAACGCATCCTCATCGACGTGGCGGACAAGCTCAAGCCTGGTTGGGGCTGGACCTCTTTTCGGATCAGGGACGGCAGCTCAGAAGAGCAAATTGAGCGCGCGATCCTCGGCTACTTCGACGAACGCGCGAAGGCGGCTTGGGGCGCGATGAAGGACAGCGAGCGAGCTCAGATGGCACAGCAACTTGATGCCGAGCTGTCATCTGCACAGACGGCGCTGACGCAGTCCGCTGGGCAGGCGGCACTCGGCTCGGTGACCATGACGTCCCTCGGCGCTGGCATTTCGGCCGGCCTCGTCACCGGGGCTGGAGCGCTGGCGCTCGCGCAGGGGGCGACCAGCTTCGCGATCAGCGGCTTGATGGGCGGTGTGCTCTATCAGCTTGGCGTTTGGCTCATCGTTCGCGTCTTCGGCATCTTCACGGGAGCGCAGTTGGCGGTTGGAGGCGGAGCTGCTGCCGTCGGCGGCGCGCTGCTGTCGGCTCCTGCGGCGGTCGCCTTCGCGGCCAACGCGCTTATGACGACCTCGTACCGCAAGACAGTTCCGGCGACGCTTCTACTGCTGACTGCTCACGAGCTGCGCCGGCAACTCGCGGCCTTGGAGGAGCCAAAGTGACGCTTCACCTCATGCAGGTGCCGGCCTGGCTCGCGCGTCAGGTTGAACTCGGAACCGCCCTCGTCGATGGTGCCGTCGTCAAGGATGCCGTCAGTCAACAGGTCCTCGCACACCTGCAACCGACAAGCCCGTTGAGTCAGTGGGTGATCAGCCAGGGTCTCGGGCTTCCCTTGGGGACGCTGGATCTGGTCAGCAGCGTCGTCGGCAACATCCAGCTGCTGCAGATCAAGAAGATGATCGAAACCGTGCAGGCCGTTGCGAGCATCGGCGCCGCCGCGTCCGTCCTGAATCTCGGGGTCTCCGTCGGCGGCTTTCTGATGGTGATGAACAGCCTACGGCGCGTCGAGTCAAGGGTGGATGAAGTAGCGAGGCAACTGCACGATGTAGCCACATTGCAGCACGCAGACTTCATGGGCCGCTGCAATCGCGCTCTCGTCCAAGCTGAGGAGGCCTTCGCTTTACAGTCGCCAGCCGAGAGGCTGCGCTATTGGCGCGAGGCCGACTCCCGGTTGGGCGAGTTGATTGAGACAGCCCTGAGCCTGTTAGCCGGGCAAGGACTGGCCCTCGAGGGAGTCGGACCTGGGGTCGCAAGCAGCGAGGAGCGCCTTCTCGCGCTTTCGACGCCAGCGGTAGTCGACACTCTGCGCTGGCTCATGGCCTTCAGCGCTGCGCGCACCGAACTCCTACTCTGCCTGGGAAACGCTGGGAGCGCGGCACAACTCGCTGACCGATCGGGGCGCTGGCTCAAGACTCTGCCCTCGTCGCCCAAGCATCTGGCACAGGCCAGAATCAAGGGTCGTGCCGTTCCACCTACCCAGCTAGAAGCGGTGACTGGCCTCGCGAAGGCCACCAGCGTGCTCATTCAATCCGGCCAGAAGGTGGCCGCAGAGCGTGCCCAGCTCTGCACCTGGCTCGATCAGGAAGGAGTGGATACGCAAGAGAAAATGCTGTACTTGCACCGAGAGCCTGACGCTCGCGTCTTGGCCTGGACGCAAGATCGCAGCTAGCCGCGCCGCGAATTCGTGATGCCCATCAGGACGCGGTTCGCTGAGTCAGCCGTCCGTCACCGACGGCGCCGGTAGGGCACGCCAGAAGAGGACGCCACCCGCCGCCTTTAGCAGCGCCCACAGCAAGACGATCGGCATGATCGCGACGGCGGCGCGCGAGGCCGGCAGCGCGGTCGTCGCCGAGTGGCTCATCAGGGAGCAGCAGTGGAAGCGCGACCCGGAGCACCGCGTCGTCGTCGTGTTCGCCGACGAGACAGCGGACCAGGCTCTGCACTGAAAGCCACGCCCGACCGGGAGCCAGTCGAAGCCGCTGCTCGAGCGGATCAGCAGCCGGGAAGCGCGACGATGGAGCAAGCGACTGCCATCGCCTCGTCGACTGTGGGCACCCGCACCTGCGGCACGGGCACCTGCGTGGGGACCTTTCTCGCCTGGTCTGCGACGAACTGGATGCTCCTGCGCCACTCGTCCTTGATGCCGGCCACGACCTCTTCCTTCGTGGGCAGCTTCTGGCCGCAGAAGTCGGAGTTCTCGACACCCTGCCCGAGCATGGTCAGCAGCGAGTTGATCTCCCCCATGGTCTGACAGGCGTCGTAGATGTCGAGCGCGGTGACGCTCAGGTTCACGCCAATGCCGACGTAGGGAATCGCCTCGGCAGGGATCGCGGCGGTGTTCCTGGCGACGCCGGCGACCAACCGCTTCTGTACGCGGCCGGCCGCCTCCTTCGCGGACTTCGCGTCGAGAGCGCGCCGCGCCTTCACACCATCGAGTTCCCCCTTCACTCCATCGAGTTCCTGTCTGACCCGCCCTGCAGTCGCGCGCTCGTTCGCCAGTTCCTCCGACGTCTTCGCGGACTGCACCTTCGCTTCCTTGAGCTCCGCATCGACCTGGGCCTTCTGATCCCGCAGATGCTGAGTCTCCACGCGTCGCTCTTCGAGTTCGACCGACGTCCTCGCTTGGCGAGCCTTCGTCTCCTCAAGCTCCGCGTCGACCCGTGCCTTCCTGTCCCGCAGGTCTTGGGTTTCCTTCCGCAGCCGCTCATCGGCCTGCGCCTTCTTGCTGTGTCTAGTCACCCTGTCGGCGACAGCTTCTCCCGCGAGGAGAGCCACCTTGCGGACGCCTGTGTACAGCCGGTCGTAGAAGCTGGCGCTCAGGAGCGTCGCGAGGTTGCTGGCCACCAGGCCGACCAGCGAGATCGCCACCAGGAAGCCCTTGAGCCGAACCAGGCGCCGCACGATTCCCGGGGGCGCTTTGGATTCCGGTGCCGAATTCATCTCCCCTCCCCTCAACACGGACTGCGCGTTCTCATCGTGCCGTCACCGAGGCTCGTCGTCTGAGCCCGCGTCGTGCGGCGAGCCGGCCGCCTCGGACGCCGATGAAACACCGCCCGAGGCGCGGCGTTCGGGCCATCTTATTTGAAGGGGCCCCCTTCGACGGGCGAAGCGCGACGGAGAAGTAGCGGCTCCGCACCCGTACAACAACAAGTCTCTTTGGCGGCGTCGAGGGGACGAGAAACTGTCAACGCCGCGACCCTCGGGAGGGGCTGCGCTCCACGGCGCGGCCCCTTCTCTCTTTCACCGCCCGAAGGTGTCCTTCCTGATCTGACCTGACCCGCAGCACAGCCCTCCACAGAGCGCCCCCGGTCCCCGGACCCCGGGCGCTTTTCTTTCGCCCTCAACAGGAGCAACCGATGCTCGTGATCAACGATCCATCCTCGCTCTCCCGCGTCACCGACCCCGAGGTGCGCCGCCTCATCGAACAGCGCATCGAGGAGTACGGCGAGGACGCCGGCCTGGCCACCTTCGTCGTGGTCGAGCCGGGCGACCCGCTCGGCGCGCTCGACGCGCAGCTTGGGTTCTCCGTCCTGTCGAACCGTTTCGACGGCACGCGCCACGGCGACCGCGGCTTCAGCCCGTCGTTCGAGCTCGCCGAGGACCACGGCGGCCTCTTCGAGTTGGTGTTCGTCCTCGCCGACTACGGCGACGGCGTGATCGTGCTCGTCCCGAAAGGCGACGGCATCGACGGCCGACTTCTCTCCCTCTGCGCCGAGTACGCCGTCCCGTCGCAGCCCTGAATCAAGGCAGCACCGATCAGCAGCACCCACCCACGCCGCCTCCGGGCGGCTTTCTCGTTTCTGGAGGACCGCGAATGCAACAGGACGCTTTTCAGGAACTGATCGGCCGCCTCGGCGCCGCCGACCGCGAGCTGTACGAGGAGCGCGCGGCGATCAGGGAGTTCGACGGGCTGCAGCCGAGGGAGCACGCCGAGGCCCTGGCGCTGCTCGACGTGCTGCGCCTGCGCCCCGCCGCGCTGCTCGGCGTCGAGGTGCTGGAGGCCGAGCTCGACGGCGACAGCCGCTGCGCCCTCGTCACGGACAGGCGCGCCGTTCGGCTGCGGCTGCTGTGCGAGGCCGACCGGGGCGCCGACCTGGCCGCGATCGTCGCCGGGAGATTCGGCGGCGCGGCGCTGCTGTCGCCGGTGCCCGACTGACGACCGCGCGCAGAGAGGCAATTCATCCGAAGGACCTTGACCCACCCACACACACGAAAGGAGAACGCATGAAAGGCAAGCCAGGCAGAGCCAAAGACGCCGCCGCCGACTCGCACATCCGCGTCCTGAAGGTCGACACGTGCCCGTCGCTCAGCGGGCGCTCGACGCTGACCTACCACCTGGGCAGCACCGCCGACAACGAGATCCACCTTCGCATCCACGCCAATTCGGGGCACGGCTGCTTCGGCCGCGACTGGGTGGCGCTGCGCACGCTGCAGCAGGCGCTGGCGAAGGTCTCGGGACCGATCACCTCGGGGAGTCTGAACGCGACCTTCGCGGGCAGAAGCCAGAACACGAGCGGCTTCGTCCTCGCCGCGCTGTTCCACGAGGGCCTGCTGAAGCCTCTCCGCGACACCCGGGGCTACCAGCCCTCCGACGGCGTTGAATTTATGAAGGAGGCGCGGCGGCTGCTCGAGAAAGGCCCGGCGCCGACCGTCGCGTCGATCGTCGCGAAGAAGGCCGAAGCATCGACACCAGTGCAGAAGACGCCAGCGAAGCAGAAGGCCGACGCAGCGATGCCCGCCGAGAGGAAGGCGAAGGCGCCAGCCAAGCCGAAGGCGAAGCGGAAGTGACCTCTGGATCTCCTTTCCGCAGGTCTCCGGGCCATTACCGCTGAATCGCAACGACTTTTCCCGGCCGCCCTCCCGATACCGGCCGAATACCGACCCACGCACTTTTCCTTCCCCTTCAACACAAATGGAGAGAACGCTTGACCGCACTCGCACTGTTCGTCGCCGCCGCCGTCCTGGCGGTGGTCTTCCGCTCGCCCGCCGCCTTCATCGCCGCCGCGGCGCTGGCCGCCCTGTACCTCTATCCGTACGTCGCGCTGCTCGTCCTGGGCCTCGCGGTTCTGTACGCCTTCACCCACTGAAAGGAGAAAGCACCATGGACTACGCAAGCTGTCTGCCCGAGGCCGTCCAGCTCGTCCTGGCCTTCGACGATCTTTCCGAGGAAGCCATGCTGCGGGAGGCCATCCGTTCGCGGGCCGGCCTGCTGGCGCACCTGAGCCCCGAGGCGGTGTGCCAGCCCGACTGATCTGATCACCGGCAGTATCCAGCAGCACCCCCTCCCGCTTCGCCCCTTCCCCGAAACCGACGACGACCGATCCGCTTCCGCGGAGGGCTCCGCTCGTCCTCACAAAGGAGATCCACCCATGCAGGACTCGACAGAGGAAACACTGATCGCGCGCACCACCCTCGACGACGCGCAGCGCATGTCGGTGCCGGCCGCGCTGTTCGGCGTGCACTTCGCCACGCGCGTCGAGCCGTACGTCTTCGGCATCGCCCGCACGCTGTCGGAGGACTACGACGGCGGGTACTGGGACTTCCACACGCTCAGCAACGGTGCGTTCTACATGGCTCCGGCCGGCGACGAGCGCTTCGATGTCCGCTGCGAGAACGGCTTCGACGGCGAGCTCTCTGCGGACGCGCTGGGCATCACTTGCTGCCTCTACGCGTACAGCCACCTGAGCTTCGCCGGGCCGGACGCGCTCGCCGGGGAGTGCGCGCGGCAGTACCACCTGCTGCGCGAGTACGTGCTGGCCGGGCACGGCGAGTCGCCGGCGATCCTCGCGGCGATCGACTGACCCCCGCGGCGACCACGCGCGGCCTGGGAAACTGGACACCTGGAATCCTGGAGGGCCTGCCGGCGGAGCACCCCGCCAGGTTCCCAGATCGCCAGGTTTCCAGATCCCCGGGCCGCCGCCCCTGGGGGTCCGCTCCCCCGGTGCTACCGGCCGAACGCCGGCGCCGCGCGTGGGGCGGCACGAACCGCTGCTGACCTACATGCCTGCCGAAAGCGGTCATTCAGAGGCAGTCATTCAGAGCGGCGTTGATAGCAGATGCTCAACATTCGAGTTCACCTGCAGCCGCAGGCCGTCCGATGCAACGAAGGGTTAGCGCTGACCCTAATCGAGTTTGTAGAACTTAGGTTTAGGGCAGATCAGCGTGGTTGCCATCTGCTTAAGGTGAAGCCAGTTTGGCGCATTGACTGACACAAGTTGGTGTTTCTGACCTACCAAGTCCTGCTGAGCAGCCTCATTAAGAGCTTCCTCAATGTCGACGACAAAGGCATCAGGGTACTGCTCGATCTGCTCTTGCATTCGCTGCGCTTTGGCGCTTGGCTTGACGTAGTACGGTGGTGGCTCTTGTTTTCCAAGCGAGCACATGCTTCGCCCGACGGCGTGGTAAGCATCACTGAACAGGCCCATGAATCCATTCGGATCTGCAAGGGAAACAATCCACAAGCGATGTGACTGGCTATAGCGAATGGTGCTGTGATTCCCCTTGTCCGCCGACTCAGGCACGATACCGATCCGTAGCCCTTTGCCGCCCTCCAGTTGCTTAAAGTTCGACTTCACAGTTGCCGCGAAGTATCGCGGATCGCCCTCGGTTGACAGAAAGAGGTCGGTCTTCCAAATCTGCTTGATTCGTTCGTTCAAGATCGGTTCTGCCGTCTTGCCCATGGCGGCCTTCGCCACCCAGGGACCAAACCGAAAAGGCCGTCCGCTCCCCTCCGGGAGAAGAAACGAGTCAGTGCCAGCTTCGTCGACGACGGCATCCAGAAAGCCAAGATACCGGGCGCGCTCGTAACCGAAGAGTAGGGACTGCGGTTGGCCGTCCTTTATGAAAGAGGACGCCTTGCGCATTGCGGTGCTGAGCGGATTGAGCACTGATGGCTCACCGCCGATGATGGCCTCATGCACTGCCCATTCGAATCCATCTCCACGCATGCCCTTGTCGCGGTCTAAACGCACGACCTTCGCTAGTTGGCGCATTCGGACCCGGTCAAGCGGAGTGTTCAGATCGGCCAGGTCTTCCGAGGAAAGTGAGTCCAGCAACGCTCGCAGCACTGAGCGCGCGACTGCGTAGAGGCCTCGCCCATATTCATCTATTGGGGCGTTCTGCTCGAGGAAGGTTACGTTTGCGGCCATGACAGAAATGTATTTGGTGCGGGCTGCCGTGTTGAATGGCGGAACTGTCCGTTGATCCAGTCTGCACCGTGCGCCCCAGCCAGGCCAGACATATCAAAGAAGATGGCCTCAAGAGAGGCGACGTTGGCAGCGCTCTTGACGACTATCCCGTGCTCCGCCGCCGTTGATCGAGAGTCACTTTCTGCGGTCGGTCTCGGCACCGGCTTTGCCGTTATTCTCGCTGCGTCTTCCAATGCCGGCTAGTGGCCGTTTCGCGACGGCCGCTGCTCGCGTGCCTCGGTCCGCTCCGCCGAGGTCACCGCCGCATACCCCCAGACGCTGGGCGCCGTTCGCTGCCTGCATTGCGGAAGCCGGCCGGGCCGCTCTCTTTCGAGCGAGCCGGCCGCATCGACTGACGCCCCACCCGACGACCCGTCGCGGCACCCGACGTCGCCAACCCGTTGACGCGCAAGCCGCTGCGTCAGGTCGTCGGGTGCGTCGGGTCCGCGCGGGCTCGCACGAGCGGGCCGAGCGCCGGCCCCCCCGGCCGGCCGCCGCGCATCGTCGCGCCTCACCCGTCGCACCCGACGACCCGTCGCGGGCCCATGCGGATCAACGGCCTGCGGCGCGACGGGCGGCGACGGGTGCGTCGGGTCGTCAGGTCGACGACGGCGCGCCGCCCCTGGCCGCTTCTCTTCTCTACACTGCCGTGCATGCCTTCTTGACGAGAGGATCTTCATGCCGACGGAAATCGAACCCGAGCGACTGGTCGATCTGCGCCCCAGCTGCACAAGAGACGAGGCGATCGCCAAGCTGCTCGGCTGGCGCCGCGGCCCGCTCGTCCCGAAGTACTTCGACGTGAACATCGACGGAGTCCGCGTCGATCAGATTCCACTTCTTCTGTCGACCGAGATGCCGTTGCACGAGCAACTCGCGGCCATCCGCGAGGCAGCCCGCCGCGACTTGCTGACGGCCGCCGAAGGCGACGTCGCACCAGGCGAACTGGACGAGAAGGAGTCCGCGCTCGCGGTCGTCGACGAACTCATCAAGAAGGCTCGAACGTACTCGGTCCACATCGAGGACGAGTTCGCGAAGGGTGCCGACAGCGCCTTGCGCATCGATGCGGCGGCCACGTCGGAATCCGGCGAGGAGCACATCACTCTGGCGAGCCTCGATCGATGGGCGCGTGAGAGGTACGCAGGGTTATCGATCTTCGAAGACTCAACTTCCGCTCACTCAGTTGAATTGGGGTCTCGGCCTGACGAACCGCCGACTGCCGAAGGGCGAGCGGCTTCAGTCCCTGCCCCGGCAGATGCAGGGCCGGACAGAACGGCAGCGAACGCCGACGCGCCGATCATCGTCATCAAGACGAAGAGCGCCTGGAGGTGCGATCGCGTCGACCACTTTCTCGCGACCTTCGCCTTCGTGGTCGAAGCGCTGGCGGAAAAATCCGCGTCGCGATACATGGACGACAAGGGTCAACTGAAGATCGATCCTCTCGCGCAGGACCTCGCCAAGCGGGCGAAGCAGGCAGCAAACATCAAAGAAGACAACAAGTTTCTGAAAGGGCTGAGTCCCGATTCCATCAAGAGCCGAATCGAGGACGCACTTGGGGCCAAGCGAGAGCAGCTGCCCACGAAGTAACTTCGTACTTTCCAAGTTACTTTTTGGGAAATTGATACTTTCCTACCTCCCGATCGATGGAATGGTGACTCCTAAACAGGCCAACACGGCCAAAGGAGTTCACCTTGGAAAGAGCAGACGAGCACGACGCTCGCCCCCCTGAAGAAGACAAGCAGCGCGACGCTGCTGAGGCGCCGGAAAGAATCCCGGTCGCCGTCCCGGCCGCCCCATCGCCGGTGGCCGTCGCGCCTGAGCCGCCGGCGCAGGTCGCCCGCGCGCTGCGTGACGACCACCGCGCCGCGCTCGGCCGCGACGGCAGGGTCTACCTGATCGAGCGCGACAGTCCCAACGTCCGAGCCCACCCACTCGGCACGCGCGCAGCCAACGCCGTCCTCGGCGAGCTGCTGCGGCGGGTCGGCGAGCTCGGGACCCCGACCCAGGTCCGCGACCTGACCGAGGCGATCCGCTCGCACGCAGAGCTTCACCTGCCGGCCGAGGACGTGTGGTACCGGTACGGCGTGATCGTCGGAGGCGTCGAGATCGCCCTGTACGACGACGCCGACACGCGTGTCCGGATCACGCCGGGCCGCGTCGAGGTGGTGACCTCCGGCTCGCCGGTGGCCTTCTACCGCACGCCGCACTGCCGGCCGATGGCCCTGCCCGCGGCGAGGGGCGACGTCCGCCTGCTGAAGCAGTACCTGAACCTCGACGACATGCAATTCACGCAGTACGTCGGCTACCTCACCTACACGATGGCGCGCCCGAAGGTGCCGTCCAGCAAGTTCCTGCTGCTCGTCCTGCTCGGCGGACAGGGCAGCGCCAAGAGCACCGCCGCGCAGATCACCGTGCGGCTGATCGACCCGAGCGCCGTCGGCGTGCAGCGCTTCCCCGGCAGCGCCCGGGACCTGGGGATCGCCGCGCAGAGCGCGCACGTGCTCGCCTACGACAACCTGCGCCGCATCCACCCGTCGATGTCCGACGCGCTGTGCACGGCGTCGACCGGCGGCTCCTTCGTGACGCGGCAGCTGTACACCGACGCCGAGCAGGTGATCATGCCGCTGCACGTGGCGGTGATCCTCAACGGGATCTTCGGCGGCTTCATGGGCCAGCCCGACCTCGCGCAGCGCAGTCTGGTGTTCCACCTGCGGCCGATCGACGAGCGGCACCGCCGGTCCGAGTCCGACCTGGCGCGGCGCTTCGAGGCGGACCTGCCGGCCATCCAGCGCGGGCTGTTCGAGAAGACCGCCGCGATCCTGCAGCACCTCGACTCGGCCGAGGTGACCACGCCCGAGCGGATGTACGACTTCTGCCGCTGGCTCGCCGCCATGGAGCGGGCCGACGGCGCCCCCGTGGACGTGTACCAGGCGGCCTACTCCACGCTGCTGCACGAGGCGCAGCTCGACAGCGTGATGGACAGCCTGCTGGGGGCGACGTTGCTCGAGTTCGCCGAGAAGGAGGGCAAGTGGGCCGGCACGCCGGCCGAGCTGCTGACCGAGCTGGGCAAGCTCGTGACCTTCTCTGCCGAGCGCTCGCGCGAGTGGCCGAGCAACCCCATCTCGCTGGGAAGGCGCCTGGCGGTTCTGATTCCGGCCCTTCTGACCCAGGGCGTCGTCGTGGAGGTCACCCGCGGCCGCGAACGCCAGGTCACCATCAAGTGCACCAAGGAGGCGTCGAAATGACGGACCCGACGAACCTGGCGCCGACGGAATCGAGGGACGTCACCCTGCTCAACGGCCGCAGCGTCTCGATCGATTTCCACAACATCGTCCGGAACCAGGTCGTGGAGCGGCTGCCCGCGCTGACCCCCGGTGTCGACTACACGACCGAGCAGATCTGCGGCGCCGACTTCTGGCCGCTGCTCAGCGACGGCGAGTGCAGGCTCGCCGGAATGGTGCTGAAGGACCTGTCGCTGCGCGGGCTGGTGCCGCTGGTGCTGGTCGAGTGGGCGCACGAGTACCCGCTGAAGTTCCGGCTGATCTGACGGCCACGGCGGCGCCGGTCGTCCGCGGCCGCGCCGCCCCCTCCGATCGCTCACCCATCCGATTCGACATCAGACCAAGTAAGGAGCACGAACATGCCAGTCACGAAATCGACACCGCGAGTCAGCGACAGCGGCCGGCGCCAACCCGGTGTCCGCCGCTCTTATATACCCCACAGGGTATGCGGAGAAACACAGGGCTCTATCGCCTTGATCCGCATCGAAAACCGAGGAAGAGCATGAAACTCAAGCTCACCCAGGAGTTCATCCAGACGCAGCTGCGCTGCCCCGAGGGCAAGGGCCGCGTCGAGTACTGCGACACCGAGGTGCCGGGCCTGTACGTCGAGGCGCGCGCCACCAGCCCCGGCGAGGGCACCTTCTACCTCCGCTACAAGGACCGCGGCGGCAAGACGTGCCACCAGAAGCTCGGCCGCACCGGCGACGTCGGCCTGGCCGAGGCGAGGAAGGCGGCCAAGACCATGCGCGCCGAGATCAGCCTCGGCCAGCGCGATCCACGGGCTGAGGCGAAGGCGCGTACGGCGGTGCCGACGTTCGCCGAGTTCTTCCGCGATCACTATCTGCCGCACGCAAAGCCGCGGAAGCGATCCTGGAAAAGGGACGAGCAGCTTTATCGGCTCTACCTCGACGGCAAGTTCGGCCACAAGCGGTTGAACGAACTCTCGCGGAAGGAGCTGATCGAGCATCACGCTTCGCTCCTGAACCAGGGGCTTTCTCCGGCCAGCGCCGATCACATGGCCAAGCTCGCAAGACGTTGCCTGGCACTTTCCCAGGAGTGGCAACTGATCGACAGCAACCCGTTGTCGCGCTTCCCACTGTTCAACGCGAACAACCAGGTCGAGCGGCTGCTGGACGGCGAGCAGCTGGGTCGCCTGCTGGAGGTGCTCCGGACCGACAGGAGTCGGGCCGTGTGCCAAATCGCGATGTTCCTGCTGTCGACCGGCGCGCGGCTGAACGAGGCGCTGTCGGCGACCTGGGACCAGGTGGACATCGACCACAGGGTTTGGAAGATCGCCGCCGCGCACTCGAAGTCGAAGAGGATCAGGTCCGTGCCCCTTAACGACAGCGCCCTGGCCGTGCTCGAGGAGGTCGGCGTGGGCACCGCGGGCCCGATCTTCCTCAATGCCAAGACGAAGGCGCGCTACGTATCCGTACGCAAGGTGTGGCTGCGCCTGTGCGCCAAGGCGGGGCTGCCCGGGCTGCGCCTGCACGACCTGCGGCACCAGTACGCCAGCCTGCTGGTCAACGGCGGAAGGTCGCTGTACGAGGTGCAGGCCATCCTCGGGCACAGCAGCCCCACGGTGACGCAGCGGTACGCGCACCTGAGCACGAGGGCGCTGCAGGAGGCGGCCGGCGCGGCGTCGGTGCTCGTTAAGCCTGTGACATCAGCGCCAGCGCCCGCCGCGGCCAACGCGGTAGTGGTCGTCGCTCATCCGGCGCCGGTCGAGCGGTCCGAGGCGGCCAACGCCCCGACCACCGGCGGCGAGGACGAAGCGCCGCATCAGCCGGAGGCCGGGCAGCGGGCGGCGTGAGGGCGCGCGGCGGGGGGGTCCGTCGCCGCGGCGGAGGCGCGCCCGGGCCCCAGGTTGCGCCCAGGGGCGGCGAGCGGCGGGCGGTCATGGCGGCCCCCATCGGTCGCCGGCGCGCCGCAACTGCGGGCGCAGGGAAGTGCGCAACTCTCAGGTCGGCGGAGCGCCCGGCGGACGCGCCCTCGCCGGCACCCCCGCGCGGCCGGAGCGGACGGACGCGCAGGCGAGCTGTCGACCCGTTCGAGACGGTCGAGTCTGGCTCCCGGCCTGACCTGTTCAGACCGGTTGCAGACCTTCGTCCCAGGCATGCGAGCGGCGGCGTCGCAGGCTGCTCCCGGCTGCGTATAGTCGTCGACGACGTGTACCCCAGGAGAACTCAATGAGGCTCGACCACAACAAGGCTCTGGAGATCGCGGAGGCATACACCGCGGCTTGGAACTCCGGATCGCCCGACGCTGTCGCTGAGTTCTACGCACAAGATGGCAGCATCGTCATTAATCGCGGTGCGCCGTGGGAAGGTCGCACTCGCGTCGCCGAAATGGCCGCCGGCTTTTTCGCGGATGTTCCGGACTTGCATTTGACTTGCGACGGAGTGCGCTGCGCTGGCGAACACGTCGTGTACCTGTGGACCTTTACGGGTAACCATTCCGGGACTAAGAACCCCTTGCGGGTCGTCGGATGGGAAGAATGGGATCTCGATGCAGAACTCAAAGTGAAGGCGTCGCGCGGCTGGTTTGACGCAGACGATTACGCGCGTCAGACCGAAGGCAAATGAGCGCCCATTGCTCAAAGCACGGGCGCGTGACCTGAAAGCGACCGACTCCTTGCGCTGCCTTGCTGCTGGTGACTTCGACTCCCCGTCGAGTGACCGAAGATGGCCGGTCTGCGAAATCGACGGCTGGCTCCCGGCGCGCGCCGGCGGGGCCGGGGCCGCGCAGTCTGGGGATCTGGGAATCTGGAAACCTGGAGTCCTGGGCGGCCGCCACCTCGCCGCAGCGCGCGAGGTTCGCAGTGCTTCAGGATTCCAGAACTCCTCCGAGCGCGGGCGATCGGCACACCCGAGAAGCGTCACGCGCGGCGCTCGACCGGCTACAGGGCCGTACGCTGCGGAATCGGAAGCAGCGCCTGCTGCTCCGGAGAGCCGGGGATGCGGTCAAGCTCATAGACCCACGGCATGGACGAGCGTTGCCAGATCTGGGCGGCGGGCGTCAGCTGCGCGCGCTGCTTCACGCATCCCAGGCGGATGCTGACGGAGGTCGGGTGCTCCGGCGCGGTGGCGAATAGCGGCGTGCCGCAGTCGGGACAGAACATCTGCGCCCGCCGGTTGCCGCTCTCGGCGACCTTGATGTAGCTCTTGGGCTGGCCGCGCAGGACGAATGTCTCGATGGGCGCCAGCACCACGGTCCGGTATGGGCCGCCTGAGAGCACCTGACAGTCCGTGCAGTGGCAGACCATCACTCGTGTCGGATCGATCTCGGCCGCGAAAGAGATCTGGCCGCAGTGGCAGGCGCCGTCGATGCGCATCGTCAACCCTCTCCCGGTCGGTCCGCGTTCCGGGCGATTCTGAGCCGGGTCATTGGGGACGGCAATCCGCGGCATTGCGCCCGCCGCCATTGGCGAACACACACCGCAGTCAGGTGCGGTGTCTGGGATCGGCTGCTCAGTGCGACTGCCCGGCCGCCACCTCCCGCAGCAGCCGCGCCGGGCTGTTGCCCCTGATCGCCCCGCACGGCGTCTCGGCGAGGCGCATCGCCAGTTGCAGCGGGTCGGTCATCCCGCGGTGGTCGCGGTAGACCTCGGCCTCGAACGCGAACTCGCTCATCGTGCCGACGACGCTGCGGTTGGCGGTCTTCGCGATGCTGACTTCGGCCATCGCGGCGACTTCGCGCTCGATGAAGTCATCGCCGATGCCGTGCATGTGCAACGCTTTGGCGACCGCGGCGGCGATGCGTTCAATCAGCGTCGCGGCTGGTGCCAGCGGCAGCAGCACCGGCAGCAGCGTGCGTTCGTTCACCAGCAGCGCCAGCTGCGGCCGCCAGAACAGCGCCGTGGCGTACCAGTCGCCGAGCGCCGTCGACGGCGGCCGAGATGCTGCCGACATCGGCAGCTTCAGGCGGTCCCGCAGCTTCGCCGTGCAGTGCAGGGTGTACATCGCGGCGCGCAGGTAAACGATCGGGGCGGTCCGTCGCCGTCGCGCCCCCGGCGACCGGGTCAGAAGGACTGCCCCGTCGCCTGCGTCGCCGCCGAGACCGAGCTCCACCCGAACGACAGCGCGATGCTGTCGCTCTGCGCCCAGTCTCGCTCGACCTGCGCCCGCGCCTGCTCCGGGCCGACGTGCTTCTCGTCCGCGCCGATGCCGTAGAGGACCAGGTCGGCGTCCGGCACGAGGCTGCCCAGCACGCCCTGCAGGTTCGGCGCCCGATAGGCGTCGGTGAACCTCGTGGCCGTCGCCATCACCTTTTCCGTCGTCTTCGCATCAGCCTTCATACGATCGGTCTCGTCGCGGTGCGCCCACAGTGGGCCGCAGACCTTAGCCCCGTGCGGCGCGGCAAGTCCAGCCCCGCCTCGCGCGGATCGGCGAGCCGAGCCGACGAACATCGGTCACTGGCGTGCACGCGCGGGCTCGCCGAGACTCGGCACGCAGCCTCCGGGAACCTGGCGAACCGGGAACCCGGCAAGGTGCGACGGCGGGCGCGGGCGGGTAACGAAGGCGAGTCCGCTCCTTGCACCCGGTCCTCGTCCTTACTAAGGCAGTGGACGCTGAAACGCGTTCCGCCCGCTGCACGGGCCAGGCACGCATGAGCCAGGCGGCACCTGTACGCGCTCGATCCTGCCTCGGCGGTCTGAACAGACTGCGGACGGCGAACGTCGCTGGAGTACTTCTTCTGCAGGATCGGTTTCGCGGACCGGCTGCGAATCGCGTTAGCTGGTCACGGTCGTGCCGGGCGACCCTGCGCTTGTACGCATGCGGGCGCGGCGCTACCGTGACACGGCTGGCTGCGGGAGGGATCGGATGCGCCGGTGGATCGCCGGGTTGCTGCTTGCCGTCGGCTGCGGCCCCATAGAGGCCGCGCTGCCGCTCGCGCTGCTGGGCAAGCAACTCGTCCAGTCGATCGTCGAAAGCCTCGTCGAGGACGCCATCCATGCATCGCTGCGGGCGCTGCTCGGGCCTTGCGACGGCGCACTGGCATTGGCCGCGCTGACCAACGTGCAGGCGGTCGTCGGCAGCCGCGGTGCCGTCGCCAGCCTGCCCGCCGGCATTCCGCCGCTTCCGGCCGGGACGGCAGGAGCGGTCGGCGCCTCTTCCGGCGGCGCGGCTGCGGGTGCGCTGGCCGGCGTCGGCACGGCGATCGTTGCCCCCGGCGCGCCCTCGGGCCCTGTCGGCGAGCTGGTGGCCGACACCGTGTCGTCCCTTGGGCTCGACGGCGGAGCGGCGGGATTCGGCCCACAGATCCGCCAGATGATCGAGGAGGCGCGCGAGGAGGACATGCGCGAGCGCCGCGCCGATCAGGGCAGGCGCGGCCTGACGCCGGCGCAGATCGAGGCCGAGGACCGCCAGATCGCCAGGGAGCGGTTGCGCGAAGCCGAAGAGACGGTGGCGATGCTGCACGACTCGAAGCCGCTGAGCGGCGCCGAACTCGAGGAGTTCGTCGCCATCTACGAACGCTTCGCCAGGCTTGCGCCCGACGGCGCCCAGTGTTCGCCGGAATCGCTGCGCCGCATGCTCGCGCCGTCGATGGTGCTGCCGATGACCGCGGCACCCGTGCGCATGATGCTGCGCAGCTTCCGCGAACTCGACCGGGAAATGAGCGAGGCAAGGCGAACGTTCGCGGCGATGACGCCGGAGGATCGCGCCGACTTCGTCCGCGAGATGTCGGATCAGATCGACGACTGGCAGGAGGCCGACCGGCAGGCGTTCGCCTCGCTTCTCAGGGCCAACCCGTTCGAGATGCCGGCGCCCCTTCGCGATGAGCTGCTCAAGCGGCTGAACTGATCAAGCGCGGTCGCGCCGTCGGCCAGCCTGCTGCTCCCGGCGCCGGCGACCTCGACCTTTCGGTCGAGCTGTCATGCACACTGCCTTTGCTTCAGGGTGGAGGCTCGTGGCTTCGCACGATCCTCCGGAACCCGGAGGCCTCGGTCGATGGCAGATCCATGCGTGACCCGACCATCACCGTCGACAGTCGCACCTTGCCGCGCGTGACGTTGACCGGCAACGCGCCCTAAAGAAGACCCGGATTGCCCCGCCATAGCACCCAGGTCAGCACGGAAGCGAAGCTCACCCAGACGAAGTAGGGCAACAGCAGCAGAGCCGCCAGGCGACTGCGATGCCGGAAGGCGGCGATGGTCGCCGCGATCAGCGCCAGCAGGACCAGCACCTCCACTGCCGCCGCCGGTCCCGACCGCCACGAGAAAAACAGCCACGACCAGAGCGCATTGGCCGCGAGCTGCGCGACGAAAAGCGCCAGCGCGAGTGCCTTCGGCCCCGGCGACCGCCACACCAGCCACGCGGCAATGCCCATCAGGGCGTAAAGGGCAGTCCATACGGGCCCGAAGACCGAAGCCGGGGGCGCCCAGGACGGCCTGCTCAGCTGGCCATAGAACGACGCGGCATCAACCGAGGCAATCGCACCCACCGCGCCAGCGGCAAACGCGAGCAAAACCCAACCAAGCAGGCCAACCGCTTGAGACGACAAGGACGGACGCGTCATTCGTGCACTTCTCCAAGGTCAGCTTCGACCGTTCGCTTTATTTCAGCTTACCGCTGACGTTCCCGCATGTGGCGCGGATGGCGGACAATCACGCAGCCGCTGCAACGTTGCCAGGGACTCCGATGCTGTCTCGAACCGCGCTGGCCGCCTTCGTTGTCCTGGTTTCACAGACGGGCTGCGTCGTCGTGGGCGAGCCCGTGCCGATGCCCGCTCCGGTTCCAGGGCATCCCGCGGTTGCCATACCGCCCGGGCACATGCCGCCGCCGGGACAGTGCCGCATCTGGTTCCCCGGGCGCCCGCCGGGCCAGCAGCCGCCGCCCGGCGACTGCCGGGAACTGCAGTACAGGGTGCCGCCAGACGCGGTCCTGGTGCGGGGATAGGTCGATCGCGCCGACAAGGCGAGCCGGATCGCGCACGCCGAGCCACGTCGGGCCTCGCGACCCTCGACGGGAGACCTCAGATGAGCAGCCGGATGGACTTCTACTTCTTCATCGGCAGCACCTACTGCTATCTGTCGGTGACCCGCGCCGAGGCCCTGGCGGCGCAGGCGGGGGTCGAGTTGGTTTGGCGGCCGTTCAGCGTAAGAACGCTCATGCGCGAGCAGAACAACATTCCCTTCGCTGGCAAGCCGGTGAAGATGAAGTACATGTGGCGGGATCTCGAGCGCCGGGCAGCACGGTTCGGCGTGCCCTTCGACGGCGTGCCGCCCTATCCGATCGATCCCGGCGAGCTGGCGAACCATGTCGCCACCCTTGCGGCCGGTGAAGGTTGGTGCAGGGAGTTCACGCAAGCCGCCTACCGGAAGTGGTTCCTGGAAAAGCGGGATCCGGGAGAAGCAGCGAACCTGCGCGAGATCCTGACGGCGCTCGGAAGGGATGCCGAACAGTGCATCGCCCGGGCGTCGGACGAGAGCGTCAGGCAACGGTACTCGGCGGCAACCGAGCGGGCGCGGCAACTGGGCGTGTTCGGCTCGCCCACCTTCGCCGTCGGCGAGGAGATCTTCTGGGGCGACGACAGGCTCGACGACGCGCTGGCCTGGTGCAGGGCACATTGAGGCCTGGACGACAATGCCGGCTTCGCTCTGGACAGGCTGCCGATGATCACCGTTCACCACCTGAACAACTCCCGCTCGCAGCGGGTGCTCTGGCTGCTCGAAGAACTCGCCGTCCCCTACAGGATCAGCAGGTACGAGCGCGATCCCCGGACCATGCTGGCGCCGCCGGCACTGACGGAGGTGCACCCGCTCGGCAAGTCGCCGGTGATCACCGACGGCGACATCACCGTCGCCGAATCCGGGGCGATCATCGAGTACCTCGTCGAGCGGTACGACGACGGCGGGCGCCTTGCGCCGCCCATCGGCACCCCGGAGCGGCTTCGCTGGCGCTACTGGCTGCACTTCGCCGAGGGATCGGCGATGACGCCGCTGCTGATCAAGCTCATCTGCGACCAGGTCGCCAAGGCGCCGATGCCGTTCTTTGCCAGGCCGGTCGCACGGGCGATATCCGCCAGGGTGCAGGCGATGACGGTCGAGCCGAACCTGAAGCGTCAGTGGGACTTCATGGAGTCGGAACTCACGCAGCACAAGTGGTTCGCCGGCGGCCGGTTCAGTGCCGCCGACATCCAGATGAGCTTTCCGATCGAGGCGGCGGCGCAGCGCGGGGGGCTCGATGCCGACTGGCCGAAGCTGCTGCACTTCCTCGAGCGGATCCACGCGAGGCCGGCCTACAAGCGAGCGCTCAAGGCCGGCGGGCCCTACAGCTTTGCCGAGGACTGACCCGCTCGTCTGCGATCTGCTTGGTGCCGGCGGGACGGTCGCCGCAACGGCGATCGACAGGCCGCGCAGCGGTGCAAAGGCACGAGCAGACATGCGGTTGCCGGAGACCGCCTGGCTACGCCTCCCCGTGCTCTTGCCGCCGAAGAAACTCGCGCAGCAGGAACTCCTCGTCCTGCGGGGACACATCGAAACGTTGGCAGGCCTGCTCGATGAGCGCCGGCGTCCAGGCTCGCTGTTCAGCGAGCCAGGCAACAGCCCGGCGCAACGCCTCTCCTCGGGGGACGATGGGCGGAACAGTCATGGCTCTGCGGCTGCGTGGCGAGGACGTCGGCTCGCACCCCGTCCAGTATGGCACGCAAGCATATGATTAGAAAGTCTTTTTTCTTCGGCCTATAGTGTCAGCTGCGACTTTTTTGCAGTGCAGACATGAAAGCAGGCCTTGCCCAACGTTCGAGCCGCCACGAGGCCATCGCGCCGTTCACGCTGCGTTACGGCGCCTACCGGCTGAAGGTCGTGTTCGTCTCGCGCAAGCTGTTCACGCGAGACAGGCGCCGTCTTTCCGAGGTCGACCTGAACGCACAGCTGATCCGGCTCGACCCCTCGCTGGCCGACCGGCCGGCGCTGCTCGCCGAGCATTTCATGCGCGTATGCATCCGGCTGATTCATTACGTCAACGGCCTGTCCGACGATTCCGTTCGAAGCGAGGAAAGCTTCACCCACAGCCTGGCCAACGGGCTGGTCAGCCTGGCACACCGCAACCCGAGCGCCTGGGTCTGGTTCAATGCCTTGCTGTCGGAGCACATCACGGCCCAGGCGAGCTTTCAGCGGGTGCTCATCAGCGACCAGGTGCACGTGCGCGGCATGCCGAAGCGGCTGAACTTCGGCCGTCACGTGGTCACCCTGCACTGGTGGCCCAAGCGGCTGGCGGTGCGATACCAGGAATGGGGTTTCTTCGATTACGCGAACAACCGCATTCACCTGTCCCGTGAGCTGCATGGCCCGCACCTCGCGGTCATCGCGTTGCACGAAATCATGCATGCCATCCATCATCACGGCAGCTGCAAGACCGGCAATCGCAACCGTTTCATGCAGCAGCAAGCGGTGGCGTTGACGGCCTTCATCCGTCGCAATCCCGGCGCGTGGCGCTGGCTGCTGCGGCTGATCCGTTCCACCGCGCATCAGCGGGTCAGACCGGCCGGCAAGGCCGCGGCTAACGACTGGCCGATGAAGGAAGTCATTCGCACCGGCGCGAGGAACTTCGCGGCTTGATGCTGCTCCGCCCGCGCGCTCATGTGCCCGCAGCGGTCCGGCCATGCAGCGGTCGTCAGCGAGGCGGCAGAGCGGAATCCTGCCGAGGTTGTCCGGTGCCGCTGAACTCGGGCAGGACCTCGCCCGAGCCGCGGTAGGCCGGCTGCACCTGCGCCTCCGGCGTGGGAGGCGGCCAGTCGCCACGCATGCCGCTCAGCGGTGTTCCGGACGACTGAAAGCCGCGCTGGGCACGCTGCTCGAGCTCGCGGAGATACTCGAACTGCGCCAGTTCGCGCTGGATCGCCCGGCGCAAGTACCGATTGTCGACGCACGCACTCGCGCCGCAGAGCTCCCACGGACCGTTCCATCCGTGCCAGTGCGGCCCGATGCGGTATGGCACAGCGGGGCCGTAGCCGGGCCAGCCCCAGCCGATGGTCGCGCCGGCAGCCGACTGGGCCTGCGACGGAGCGGCGCCGGCGGCGGCGAGCACCCCAGCGAACACTGCTGCGACGATGCGCGACTGCTTCACGTCTTGCGATCTCCGACGCTCATTTACTGGCGCAGACCGGCCCGCTGCGGACGTCCGCGCCTTTCTACTCCGAGGGCAGCAGTCCCATCGTAACCTTGCTGACACTAGCCGACTCCGGCTGCGGTCATCCAGAACTCGCGGTACCGACCGGGGCTCCGCCCGACCCAAACCCGCCGCCGCGCTCAGCCGCGCTTGCGCGCCTTCGCCCGGGCCTGCTTGATTAGACCGGACGCGTTCTGCGGATCGCGCAGCCAGATGCACAACGCCACCGCCGTGTCGTCATCCAGGGCATCGACGATCTCACGCTGGCGCTCCGGGTGACCACGTTCCTCGACGATCAGGCGTGCGGCCGCCTTGACAGCGTCGGGATCGACGTTCAAGTCGTCCAGCCGCTTGACCTGCGCGGTGGCGAACGTCCACCGCCCGAACAGTGCGGTGAGTTCCGAATCGATGCTTTCGTTCATGGTCTGCTCGAGCTCTCTGACTCGGAGGGCCTGCAACAGGACACGACCCCGCCATTCAATGTAGCCGAATCGCCCGGGCGCCCAGTCCAATTCGGGCCCCGCTCCCGCCTGCACCGCGCCCAGGGCGCCGCCGCGGCGCTAGTCCGGCTTCTCGCCGCGGATCATCACCAGCAGCATCTTGAAGCGGCCGACCGGACTGACCGCGTGCGGCACGTTCGCCGGCATGAGCAGCGTTTCGCCCTCGGCAACGCGATGAACCACGCCGCCGAGTGGAATGTCGGCGGCGCCCTCCACGCCGATCACCAGCGCATCGAACGGCGCCGTGTGCTCGCTCAGCCCCTCTCCGCCGTCGAAGGCGAACAGCGTGACGCTGCCGCCGGCATTCTTCACCAGCATGCGGCTGACGACGGCCTTGTCCTGATACTCGACGAGCTGCCTGAGGTTCTCCACCTTCGGTGCAGCGTCCGACAGCTTCCGCGAACCGCTCATGTTGACGTGCTCCTTGTTGTCATGGCGCGCGATGCGGCGCTCCACAAACGCAAAGCCCCGCGATGCGTTCGCAGGGCTTTCCTTCGCCACTCACCGTGACGTATGCCGGCCTGTCGCTACCGGCTTCAAGGTTGGGGTTTCGGATGATTCATCGATAGGTCTGCCCTCCTCTCACGAGTACAGCCGAGTCAACGGTTCAACAACGCACCCGAACGAACGCCCTTAGTTGACGCCCTTCTCCATGCCCCGTCAAGTCGTGTCGGCATCGGGATCTGCACCGGCGGGACTGGCGGCCGCTTGCGGCCCGCCGCAGCCCAGGGACCAGTGGCCAGCGCCGTGCAACCGACCCAAAGCGTAGGTCGGGCAAAATCATCGAAACCGGCCATCGATCTGCAGGCCGAAAGCCGCCATCGGCTCGGGATCGGCCAGGCTCGTTCCGCTGTGGGTCGTCGCGGGTTCACAAGGTGGCGACTTATCGCCCGATCGACACGCATTACGCGCGTTCGTGCCGGTCTGGCGACGTTCAACCGTTCGTCGCGCCGCCGGCTCAAGGTCGACGGACCACCCTCCGCGAAGTGGCAGTTTGTCGTCCACTTGGCTCCGAGCGCGAGGTTTAAGTGTTGGCTGCGTTGCTTCAGTTGCCGCTTGCAGAACTCATCCGAGGCGACAATGGAATGAAGTTCATGGTCCTGCACGAGCAGCAAGCTGGGTTGAGTCGCTGCCAACGAGCGAGATAGCGTCGACTTGCCTGCCGCCATCTTTCCGCACATGAAAAGCAGCTTGCCTTTGACAACCGCGTTGGCCGCCTTGACGAGCGTTGCCAAGGTGGCGGATGGATTGTTGGGATCGAGCAACCGGTCCAACTGGGCGCGGGTCGTGCCCATGCGCCTTGCCATTGCCGTCTTGGTCAGTTGCTTCGCCTTCATGCCCTGCTCCAGCTGATGGGTGAGCAGGGCGCGCTGACCGCGACAGCCTGAACGGCGTCCAGGATGCCCTCCTCTCGAAGGAACTCGTCAAAGTCGGAACCGATGTGCGGATTGCGTTTCATGAACTGCTCCGTAACTTCTTCAATCGCTGGCGGGCCAGATCCAGATCGGGCTTGGGCGTCGTCCGCTCCTTCTTGATGAATCCGTGCAACAGGACCATCTCGCTGCCTTCCAGGACAAACAGCACTCTCGCCAGCCGATTGGCAAGACGTGTCCGCACTTCCCAGATATCGCGGTCGACATGGTCGACCACCGGCATCCCCAGCCGGCCAGCAGGCATTGAACGCCGGCTTGATCTCTACCTGCCGACCTCGCCGCGCCCGATCGGGCTGTGCCAAACGCGCTCTGCGCAAGCCAGTCCTCGAGGGACCGGGTGTCGGCCTACCGGCCACGAGGCTTCTCGGTATAGCGGCCGCTGGATACGGAGGTAATTCGAAAACGCTCTGCCACGGCCACGATTGTTATGATTCAATGGTTTGATTCGCGACCCAGAAGCATGGAGCGCAGGCGGGCGCTGGCAGCGCCTCTGAGCGGCTGCTCTGCCGTGATTCACCGGGCATCTACGGCCGGCAACAGCTGGCCGTTCTGCGAAGTCGACGGTCTGCCTGGGGCGGGTCGCCGGCGCACCGGCCGCGCGCTGGGCGCCGCCTGCCGGTTGTCCTCGCGCTCGGCCGCATCGAGAGTTCCGCCTGGTCGAAGACCTGCTGATCCGCCGGCCGCAAGCCGGTGCCGAATCGCTCGTTCGGTTGCTCTGCGTGTCGCGTCAGCGACCGGGCAGCGCCACCTCGACGACCATGCCGCCGTAGCCGTGCTTCTGATCGCGCGCCTCGACCGACACGCTCTTCACGGCCAGCGGGATCCTCACCGAGTACAGGTCTCTGGTAAACGGTTGCTCGTCCTGGTGATCGTGGAGCAGCTTGCGCTCGCCGAGCACCTGGTTGCCGAGCGTTTTGACGCGGAATCCATCGGCATAGCGCCGGGGGGTGTCGTACGGTGACGAGATCGTCACGTCGAAGTCGAACACATCCGGCCCAGACGACCGCACCTTGACCGCCACCACGTCGGGGAACCGCTGCTCGCTACCGACAGCCGGCGGCAGGTAGACCAGGAAGCCTGCGGTCGCCAGGGCCAGAAGCGCCCGGCGGCGCGGAATGCACGGCGCGTCACCTTTCATCTGCGGCATCCTGCAAATGGAGTCGTCTGAACTGGTCGTTCGCCGCTGCCGCAAGCTGACGCACATCCTTCCTGCGACGCGCGCCGTGCCGGGAGACCGAGTATCGGGAAGATCGGCTCGTCGCACGCCCGCCGGCGTCACGCGCCACCTGCCCTGCGTGCGCCCAGTCCGAGTGCGCTGCGCAGCCACGCGAGCCGGCTGCCGCCTGCGGCTGCTTCGCCCTTCTTCCCGGCGACCGGCGACTCGGGTTCACTGAGCGCGGCGCGACCGGTCGATTCGCGCCCCAGGGGCGGCGCAAGGAGCCCCAGCGACCAGCAGGCATTGACGAAGTTGGTCGCCGTCTCGACCCGTACGCCGGCACGTTCGGCCAGTTCGCCGACAGCCAGCGCATCGGCCTTGAGCAGCGAGGCCAGGCGCACGTCGGCGCGATAGTGCGGCAGGCGGCTGAAGTCAGGCCAGCGCGACAGCCGGTACGGCGTGGCTGCGTCGAGCTCCGGCCTCAGCTGGCCGTTGGATCCGGCCAGCCAGTAGATCCACTCCAGCTTGGTCAGCGGATAGAACTTGCGCTGCTTGCCGAGCAGTTCCTTTCTCTCCCTGTCGCTGAGCGTCAGCACCATCACCTGTGCATTCGTCCGGATCAGGCCGGCGATCTCGGACGAATCCAGTCGGGAAGTGAATCCCAGGTCCTGCACGACGGAGAAGATCCGCGACTGATTCAGGTTCATCACGGTCGCCGCCGCCGACCGGCCCTGCAGCGCCCAGCGAACGGCGGCGCGCATCGAGGTCTGGATGGCGCGGTTCTCGGCTGATTCCTTGTCGGCGCCGTGCGCAACGATCGTCGTCTCGGCATTGCCGCCGTCGCGCCGCGCCAGTTCCGCCTGAGCCTTGTGCAGAACCTCGATCAGGCCCGAGCTGTTCAGCGGGCGCCGCACGGCGCTGAAGGCGTTCGCCGGTGGCGGTGTCGCCTCCTCGAAGACGACATACAGGGTGCCCGGTCGGGCAGCGCCGGTGCGATTCAGTTCGTCGAGCGATGCGGCGTCGAGGATGACCACGTCGCTGGTGGCCGGCTCGCCCATTTTCCAGTGGTCGCCGAGCATCGGCAACAGCAGGCCGAGCATCGACTCGACCGCGACCCCGACATTTCTGGGCTGTCCCTGAACGGCGAGCGAATAGGCGGGCATCGGTTCGTCTTGCATGCGAGAAAGCGCGTCCCAGTCTAGTTCGCATGCCCGCCGGCCGACTAAGTCGGATTCATTAGGACCAATCGCAGAATCGCTGGCGGCGGCCGCCGCGGCGGCCGCCGTCGCCGGACCTCAGCCGTAGCTGTAGAAGCCCCGCCCGGTCTTGCGGCCGAGATAGCCGGCCTCGACCATCTCGACCAGCAGCGGCGCCGGCCGGTACTTGGAGTCCTTGAAGCCTTCGTACAGCACCTGCATCACCGCCAGCTGCACGTCGACGCCGATCAGGTCGCACAGCGCGAGCGGGCCGATCGGGTGGTTGCAGCCGAGCTTCATCGCATCGTCGATTTCCTGCGCCGTCGCCAGTCCCTCCGACAGCGCAAAGATCGCCTCGTTGATCATCGGGCAGAGCATCCGGTTCACCACGAAGCCGGGCGAGTTCTTCACCTGCACCGGCGTCTTGCCGAGCTGCCTGGCGACCGCTTCGACCGCCGCGTAAGTCTCGTTGGCGGTCGCCAGCCCGCGGATCAGCTCGACCAGCTGCATCACCGGCACCGGATTGAAGAAGTGCATGCCGATCACCTTGTCCGGCCGCCTGGTCGCCGCGGCGAGCCGGGTGATCGAGATCGACGACGTGTTCGAGGCGATGATCGCCCCGGGTTTGGCCAGGCCGTCGAGCGAGGCGAACAGCTTCAGCTTCAGCTCGAGGTTTTCCGTCGCCGCCTCGATGACGAGGTCGCAGTCCTTCAGCGCCGCGGTGTCGGTGGAAGTGCCGACGAGCGACATCGCCCGCGCCTTGGCCTCGGCAGCGAGCTTGTCCTTCTTCACCAGCCGCTCGAAGCTGCCGTCGATCGCCTTCAGCCCGCGGTCGACCGCCGCCTGCGCGATGTCGGTCATCACGACCGGAATGCCGGCCAATGCGCAGGCCTGCGCGATACCGTTGCCCATCGTGCCGGCGCCGACCACGCCGATCTGCTTGATGCTCATCCTGGATGCCTTCGAGAGGTTGGGGAAAAAGCCGATTCTCGCGCAATCGGCTGCGTGCCGCGGCCTCGCCGGGCGTGACCCTTCCTTTCGCCAGGACGCGGCGGCGCTCGGCCCGGAGAGCGCCGCTACGCTGCTACGGCGCCAGCGTCAACGTCCGACCGGTGTCGTCGCCGGTTGTCAGGTCGATGCCGATCGACTGTGCGACCTTGCCCGGCGCTGCGGCCTCCAGCAGGTACAGGCCGGCCGATGCCGTCTCGCTCGAAAAGCTCAGCGACGTCGCGCCGGCGACGTAGGTCGTCCTGACCGGCGCGGCGATCGGCAGCGAAAAGCCGTAGGCACCGGTGTCGGCGTCCACCGGGCGGCTGACGATCTCCACCTCGGTGGCGCCGATCTGCTGCAGCACGCTGACCGTGGCGCTGGCGAGCAGGCTCGACTCGGTCGTCAGCACGATGCCCGAGGCGGTGCGCATCGCGCTCGCCGGCGGGTCGAACCTGGCGGTCGCCGGGTTGACGACCGTGACCGCGGTGCCGCTCACCGGCACGCCGGTCATGACGGCGGTGGCCCAACCATCGGCAGCAACGACGAGGTCGTAGACGCCAACCGGCACCTGCGTCAGCAGGAAGCGGCCGTTCGAGGCCGGCACGGTGCCGCGGACGACGACACCGTCCTTCTGCAACGTGACCGACGTCGTGCCCAGCGCGATCGCGCCCGCCACGTAGCCCTCGACGGCCTGGCTTGCGTTGCTCACCCTCGGCAGGACCGACAGCACCGGCTTGAGCAGGTGGCGGCCCGACTGGCCGGCGCGCACCACCGATCTGCAGGCGTCGAAGTCGATCACGAAGTCGGCCAGCTGGCCTGCGGCAACGTCGATATTGACGTTCATCTTCAGTCCGGTCTGCTGGCCACTCGGCGTCTGCAGCGCCCTCTCGGTTGCGCCCGCCGGAACCACCGAGTTCGCCATGCCGGCGGCGGACGTGTTGGCTGCCAGCACCAGCCGCATCTGCATATACCGGCCAGCCGGCAACGAGGTGCTACCCAGTTCCTCCAGCACGCCGTTGGTCAGCGTGAGCAGGTCGACCCGCTTCGGCGGGGTCAGCACGATCTCGAACCAGCCGCCGTCGCCGTCGCCCGCTGTCGAGCTGGCGTGAACCCGGACTCGCTCGATCGTGACATTGACCTGCTCGTAGCCGCACGCCGGCGCGTCGGTCAGCGCCAGTCGCAGGGTTCCGGCTCCCGCGCTGGTGCCGCCCGGTGCTTCCCCGCCTCCGCCGCAGGCGGCGACAATCATGGCCGCGGCGGACACAACGACGCCTCGCAGAGATGGCAGCAGGATCGACTTCATCGCGCTCTCCAGGTGATTGCTCTGGGCCTGCGCCCGGCGGCCGGCAGCAGGCCACGCCACGCGCGCAGCCGCCTCGCGGCATGGTACGGATTCCCCTGGTCCAGTGTTCAGTCGCTGCGCGCGACCGGCAACTGACCGAATGGTCTAGCCGGCAGACGCCACTGCCGCCAAGGACACCGCCGCGGCTCGGTCCGGCTGCTTCGACGACGCCGGCGGCAGCGGTTGATGGCGCCGGGCAGTGACAGACTCGACGCTTGTACTCGCCGGCCGGCAACCCGGATGCGATTGCTGATCCGCAGCTTCGTCCTCGTGCTCGCCGCGCTGCCGCTGGCGGCGTTGGCGCTGCTCGCCCTGTCTGTGCAGGACCGCCCGCTGGTGTCCGGCGTGCCGCAGCCGGCGGCGCACGACATCGCGCGGGCAAAGGGCCTGTTCAGGAGCCAGGATCCACGGCGGGGCGGACGAAGCGGCCTGCGCACTTTGTCGGTCGACGAGCAGGATCTTTCGCTGGTTGCCAACTACGCGGCCAGCCAGCTGGGCCAGGGCGCCGCGATCGTCGCGATGCACGGCGGCGTGGCAACCTTGCAGGCGAGCGTCGCGGCACCCGCAAACCCGTTCGGCCGCTACCTGAACGTCGTGGCCGAGTTCCGTGAGGCCCAGGCCATGCCGACGCTCGACCGGCTGTCGATCGGCAGCCTGCCCGTGCCCAGGCCGATCGCCGAGCGCCTGCTGCGCGTTGCCTTGCGCAGGCTCGCCGTGATCGACATCGACGAGTTGTCCGCCATGCTGCAGTCGGTGCGCTTCGGCGACGGCAGGATGACCGTCGTCTACCGCTGGTCCGACGAGGCGGCCGAGCTGGCGCGCGGCGTGCTCGTCGCGCCGGAAGACCAGCAGCGGTTGCTCGCCTACCAGGCGCGCCTCGCCGACACCGTGGCACGGGCACCGCGCGCGCTGAGCCTCGCCTCGCTGATGGCGCCGCTGTTCGGCCTCGCGGTGCAGCGGGGTGCCGCCGGCGACCCGCTGCGCGAGAACCGCGCCGCCATCGTCGTGCTGGCGCTGTACGTGACCGGCAAACCGCTCGACCGCCTCCTGACCGTGCAGCCGGGCGGACCAAGGCCCGCCAGGCGCGCCGTTACGCTGGCCGGCCGCACCGACTTCCCGATGCACTTCCTCGTCTCCGCCGCCATCGCTGCGGAGGCCGGAAGCCCGCTTGCCGATGCGGTCGGGCTGCACAAGGAGATCGAGGACGCGCGCGGCGGCAGCGGCTTCTCCTTCAGCGACGTCGGCGCCAACCGCGCCGGCACGCGCTTCGGCGAGGCGGCCGTGCAGTCGCCGCGCAGGGCGCGCGAACTGGCGCAGGCGGTCGCCGCCGGCGTTGCCGAAGCCGACCTGATGCCCGACGTGTCGGACCTTCCCGAGTTCATCGCCGACGCCGAGTTCAGGCGCCGCTTCGGCGGCGTGGATGGCGCCGGCTACGAGAAGCTGATCGCCACCATCGAGCAGCGCATCGACGCGCTGCCGCTTCTGCGCCGCTGACGCCGGCGGGTCCGGCGACCGCCCGCAATCGCCTCATGACTGCCGATCGGGCGCCGCCGCTGGCGCCGCCACCGCCGTGCCCCAGTAGTTATAGGTGAGCGGGCGCGGGCCCGGCAGGTACATCTGCTGCATGTCGTCGGAGCGAAAACCCGCCTGCGCCAGCAGGCGGGGAATGTCGCGATCGAGGTGACAGCCGCCGGCGAGCGTCGACCACAGCGGTGTCAGCCGCTCCTGCCAGCGCCGGACCCGCGCGTCCGGCGCGCGCCCGTGCTCGCAGAAGATCAGCCTGCCGCCGGGCCTGAGCACGCGCCGCATCTCCTTCAGCGCCGACAGCGGATCGCCGATCGTGCACAGCGAGTAGGTGACCAGCACGGTGTCGAAGCTGCCGTCGTCGTAAGGAATGCGCTCTGCCGACAGGCCGACCAGTTCGACCTCGATGGCCGCCCGCCGGCTGCGCCGGCGCGCCTGCGGATGCATCTCCAGTCCCGGGTCGAGGCCGACAAGCCGCTCGATCCTCGCCTTGTCGTAGTGCTCGAGGTTCAAGCCGGTGCCGATGCCGATCTCGAGCACCCGGCCCTTCGCCAAGGGCACCACCTTGCGCCGCTGCCGCCGCACCGGGCGGACGCTGCAGGCGAGATCGACCAGCCACGGCAGGACGTGCCGCTCGTACCACTTCCAGCTCATCGTGTGCCGTGCGGCGCTGCTGTTCAGAGGCGCGCCTGGTCGGCGCGCATCGGCAAGGGCTTGGCCGCCGGCGAGGCGTAGACCGAGTTCGGCTCGACGTCGCCGAGCACCGTGGCGCCGGCCGCGATGACGGATCCCGCGCCGATGCTGACGTTGTCGCGGATCGTCGCGCCGGTGCCGACGAACGCGCGTTCGCCGATCTGCACCGATCCCGCCATGACGACGTGAGCGGGCAGGAAGGCGTGACTGCCCACGTGGCTGTGGTGGCCGATGATGCTCGCCGAGCCGATCAGCACGTTATCGCCGATCCGCGCCCACGGACCGACGACGCAGAAGTGGCCGATCGAGACGTTCTCGCCGATGCCGGCGTCCGGCGAAACCTCGGCACGGGGGCTGATGTAGCTGGCGAACCGGTAGCCCCTGCGCCGAAGTTCGTCGAACCCGGCGGCACGCACCGTGTTGTTGCGCACCGGACCGATGGCGACGAACGCGTGAAAATCGTCCGGCGGAAAGCTGGCCTCGATCTCCTCCAGCGGCACCAGCGGCAGGCCGAGCAGCCGGTCCTCCTTGATGAAGCGACGATCCACCGCAAAGCCGGCGACCACGAAGTCGGTCAGATGCGTGAAGTTCGAGCAGAACAGCTCCGCCATCTGGCCGTTACCGACGATCACGAGTCGCCTGGACATTTCCTCTCCCCGTTGCGGGCCGCCTTCAACCGCCTGCCGCAGTGCAGGCTGCCCGCTGTCGCCGAAGCGAAAGGCGGCGGGCCCGGCAACCCGATCGACGCGGAAACGATACGATTCGGCGGCGCGCCGTGCCGAACACTGAATCGACTCTAGCCGAAATGAAGGAAACCGTTCACTCGCTGCTGGCGCAATCGCTCGAGCGGCATGCTGGCAGCGAGGCGGTGGTGACCCCCGGCAAGCGCTCGCTGAGCTATGCCGAGCTCGGCCGGCAGCTCGATCACGACCATGCCTTTCTTCGCAGCGCCGGCTTCGGCGCCCGCTCGCGCATCGGCGTGGCGATGCCGCCGGGCGCCGAGGGCCTGCTGATGATGGCTGCCGTGGCGCGCTCTACCGCGTGCGCGCACTTCGACCCCGAACTCGATGTCGACTCGTTCGTTCGCCTGATGACGGCGATGCGGCTCGACGCCGTGATCGTGCCGGATGGCCCGGCGTCGAATGCCGCGCGCGCTGCCAGCAGGATCGGCATTGCGCTGATCGGGGCGGCGACGGCCGCCGGCGGCGCCGCCGGCGAGCATGAACTGAGGGCCGACACCGGGCGAAGTCCGGCGCCAGCGGATCTGCCCGGCGCGGATGACCTGGCCTTTCTCTGGCACACCTCCGGCACGACCGGCGCGCCGAAGATCATCGCCTACGAGCAGTGGCGGATCTGCTTCGACGTGCGCAAGCGCGTCGCGCGGCGCCGCATCGATGCCGCCGACCGATGCCTGATCACGTCGACGCCGGCTTCGGCCGTGACCTCCCGTCTGTGCCTGTCGAACCTGGCCACCGGCGCGACGCTGATGCACACCGGCGACCTGGCAGCGGAGAGCGTGCTGTCGGCGATCGAGTCGCTCGCACCGACCTACTTCATGGCCGCGCCGGCCCTGCTCAGCCGCCTGCTGGAGCTGATCGAGAAGCGGGACAAGACGCCGGATCACCGCCTGCGGGCGATCTACTCGTCGTTCGCCGAGCAGTCGCCGCAGGCGCGCGCGCGCCTGGAGCAGGCCCTCGGCGTGCCGATGGTGATCTCCTACGGCATGACCGAGATGGGCGGCATCGCCGAGTCGCCGATACCGCCGGAGACCGCGCCGACCGGTTCGGTCGGCCGCCCGGTCCTCGATCTGGCGATCGTCGATGACGCCGGTAGATTCCTCGCCCGCGGCCAGCAGGGCGAGGTGTGGGTGCGCGGACCGGAGGTGATCACCGCCTACGAGAACCCGCCCGAGGCGAACCGCGACGCCTTCCGCGACGGCTGGTTCCGCACCGGCGACTGCGGACTGCTCGACCAGCAGGGCTTCCTGCACCTGACCGGGCGGCTGAAGGATGCGATCAACCGAGGCGGCGTGAAGATCGCGCCGACCGAGGTCGAATTAGCCCTTGCCGGTCACCCGGCAGTGCGCGAGGCGGCGGCGTTCGCACGACAGCACCCGACGCTCGGCGAGGACCTGTGCGCCGTGGTGGTGCTCGAAGATGGGCGCAGCGCTTCGGAGGCGGAGTTGCGCCGCTTCGTACGCCAGCGTCTTGCCGCCTCGAAGGTGCCGACGCGGATCGTCGCCGCGACGAGCCTGCCGCGCAACGCGGCGGGCAAGCTGCCGCGCGCCGAACTCGCCGCTTTCGGCGAGGCATTGCTGAGGCAGGCGTGGCAGCCGCCGGCGGGACCGCACGAGCAGAAGCTGGCGGAGATCTACCGCCAGGTGCTTCGCCTCGACGACATCGGACGCGACGACCGGTTCTTCGATCGCGGCGGCGACTCACTGCGCGCCGTCGAGGCGATCGAGCTGATCGAGGGAGCCTTTGGCGTGGCGCTGACGATGGACACGTTGCTCGAGAACCCCAGCCTCGCCGCACTGGCAAGACTCATCGCCGAGCAGCGCGCCGGACAGACCGACATGCAATCGACCTGACCACCATGACGATACTTGTGTCGCCTTCACGCCGCCGGACGCTCGCCGCCGGCCTCGCAGCTGCCCTGGGATCGCTCGGAGCGCCGCCGGGCGCGCGTGGGCAGTCCGTCAACGTCCGCCGACTGGTCGTCGGTTTCCCCGCCGGCGGCCTGGCCGATCGCCTCGGGCGGATCGTTGCCGAGGCGCTCGGCCAGGAATCTCCGGCCGGCTTCGTCGTCGACAACCGCCCCGGCGCCGGCGGCATGGTCGCCACCGAGCAGGTCGCGCGGTCGGAAGGCGACGGCAAGCTCGCACTGCTGCACAACGTCGACATCCTGGCGCAGGAGCGCGTGCTCCGGAACGACCCGGCGTTCGATCCGCTGCGCAGCCTCGCCATCGTCGCCCCGGTGGCGCGATACGAGTACTTCATGGTTGCCACTGCAAAGCTCGGACTGCGCAACCTGCAGGACCTGATCGCTCTGGCTCGCGCAACGCCAACGAGTCTGTTCTACGTCGATGCCGGTCCTGGCGTGCGTCTCATCTTCGAGAACCTGAAGAAGAAGTTCGGCCTGAACCTCGTCGGCGTGCCCTACCGCGGCCTCGCTCCCGCGATGACCGATCTCTTGGCGGGCCGCGTCGAACTGGCGATGCTCGACGGCGCCACCGCACCCGTGCATTCGGCGGCCGGCAAGGTGACCGTCCTCGGCCGCGGCGATGCACTTCGTTCGGGAAGTCCGTCGAGCGTTCCGACCCTCGACGAACAGGGCGCCGAAGGACTCTGGGTGGACACCCGCTACGCGCTGATGCTGCCGGCAAGCGCCCCGCCGGCGATTGTCGAGCCGCTGCGCGCGCTCGCCACCGGTGTCCTGAAGAGCCCGTCGGTGCGGGCGCAACTGGCACAGGCCGCCTACCACCCGATCGACGAGACCCCCGAGCAGTTCCTCCGCTCGGTCGCCGCTTCGGTGGCCCATTACCGCCGCCTGGCCCAGCAGGCGGGAATGATCTAGCTCGTCGAGTCCCCTGCCCAGGGCTGCATGGTGTCCGGGCCGATGGCGCCGAGCAGGGAGTCACCCGCCTCCGGCTCCGCCCCGGCGGCGGGCTGCTGCTCCTCGTCCTGACCGCTTTCGAACAGCAAACTGGCGGCGGTGATCTTCAGCCGCACCCGAAGGCGGTGCGGCCGGCCGAGCATCAGCCGCACTGCCGGGTCGTCGATCTCCACCTCGCGATAGATGTCGATGCGCCGGTCGAGGCCAGCACGCGCCAGCGCCTCCGCTGCCTTCTTGCAGAGTTGTCCGAGGGTGATGTTGTCCGGCACGTTGACCATTTCTATCACCTGCTAGCCGTCACGCCGCCGGCCCGTTCCCGGCGGGAACGAAGCTCACACCTGACCGGCAGACCGGACGGACGATATCGCATGCCGCGGCGGCGGGATCGCCGGCGCGCCGCCCTTTCCCGGCGCTTCAGCCCAGGCTATCGAGCGCCGCGGCGAGATCCTGCCGCAGGTCAGCGGTCGACTCGAGGCCGACGGCCAGCCGCACCAGTCCTTCGCCGATGCCAGCTTCCTGTCGTTGCTGCGCACTCAGCCGGCCGTGCGTGGTGCTGGCCGGATGCGTGATGGTCGTCCGCGTGTCGCCGAGGTTGGCGGTGATCGACATCAGCCGCGTGCCGTCGATGACCCGCCAGGCCCGCTCGCGCAACTGCTCCGCGGCGCCGCGCAGATCGAACGACAGCACCGCGCCGCCTGCCGCCTGCTGGCGCTGTGCGAGCGCATGCTGCGGATGGCTGGTCAGGCCGGGGTAGAACACGCGCGCCACTGCCGGGTGCTGCTCCAGAAAATGTGCCAGCTCGGCCGCCGAAGCCGACTCCGCGCGCATGCGCAGATTCAGTGTCTCCAGGCCCTTCAGCAGAACCCAGGCGTTGAACGGCGACAGGCTCGGCCCGGCCGTGCGCAGCACCGGCAGCACGGCCTCGCGGATGAACGCCCGCGTGCCGACCACCGCTCCGCCGAGCACCCGTCCCTGGCCGTCGATCGACTTGGTCGCCGAGTGAATCACCACGTCGATGCCGAAGCGCAGCGGCTGCTGCAGCGCCGGCGTGCCGAGGCAGTTGTCGACCACCGTCAGCGCACCGGCGGCGCGTCCGGTGGCGGCAAAGGCCTGCAGATCGACCAGTTCCATCAGCGGGTTGCTCGGCGATTCGCAGTACATCAGGCGCGTGTTCGGCCGCACGGCATCGCGCCACGCCTGCGCGTCGGAGCCGCGTACGTACGTCACCTCGATACCGAAGCGGGCGAGCAGGTTCGAGAAGAGCTGCGTCGTCGCGCCGAACACGCTCGCCCCGCACAGCACGTGGTCGCCGGCGCGCAGTGTGGCCAGGCAGGTGGCCAGGATCGCCGCCATGCCGGAACTGGTCGCCAGGCAGTCCTCGCCGTCCTCGAGTGAGGCCAGCCGCTGCTCGAACATGCGCACGGTCGGGTTGGCGAAGCGCGAGTAGACGTAGCCCTCGTCCTCGCCGGCAAAGCGCGCCGCGGCCTGTGCAGCGCTGTCGAACACGAAGCTCGAGGTCAGGAACAGCGCTTCGCCGTGCTCGTTGAACTCGCTGCGCAGCGTGCCGGCGCGCACGGCCCGGGTGTCGAAGTCAGGATGATCGATGCTCATGAAAGAAAAACCCGCGCGGCGCGGCCGAGCGGGTCTCGAGGGGCGCTCGCTTTAGCCGCATTTGTTAGGCGCCCGCAAGCTGAACTCAAATCGGCGCCGACAGCCTCGGATGTTACACCGCGGCCGCCTCAGGACCCGTGAAGAAATCGTCGCGAGCGGGCCGCAGCGAGGGGCGGCCGGAGCGCAGCGACCGGAGCGTATATGGACATACGTGAGGATCGCGAGCACCGCACGACCCTCGATCCGGCCCGCGCAGCAGATTCATTCACGGGTCCTCAGGACTCGGCCGCCTCGATGGCCAGCGACAGCTGCGAGCGGGCCGAATCGTCGGAAGCCGCGACCGACGGCTGCTCGCGCGCCCGCTCGACCCGGTCGAGATAGGCCGGCGTCACGTCGCCGGTGATGTACTCGCCGTCGAAGCACGATGCCTCGAAGCGCGCGAGCGCCGGGTTGCAGTCGCGCACCGCCTGCTTCATGTCCTCCAGCCGCTGGTAGATGAGCGCGTCGGCGCCGATCTCGCGGCGGATCTCGTCCTCGCCGCGCGAGTGGGCGATCAGCTCGGCGCGCGTCGGCATGTCGATGCCGTAGACGTTGGGAAAGCGCACCGGCGGTGCCGCCGAGGCGACCATCACCCGGCGCGCGCCGGCATCGCGCGCCATCTGCACGATCTCGCGGATCGTCGTGCCGCGCACGATCGAGTCGTCGACCAGCAGCACGCTCCTCCCCCTGAACTCGACGCCGACCGTGTTCAGTTTCTGCCGCACCGACTTCTTGCGCACTGCCTGCCCCGGCATGATGAAGGTGCGGCCGATGTAGCGGTTCTTGATGAAACCCTCGCGATAGTCGAGCCCGAGCTTGCGCGCCAGCTCGAGCGCCGCCGGCCGGCTCGAGTCGGGGATCGGCATCACCACGTCGATGTCGCCGCGCGGGATCGCCGCCTTCACGCGCTCGGCCAGGTACTCGCCCAGCCGCAGTCGCGCGCCGTAGACCGACACGCCGTCGATCAGCGAGTCGGGTCGCGCCAGGTACACGTACTCGAAGATGCAGGGATTCAGCGACGGCTTCTCGGCGCACTGCTGGCTGAAGAAGCGACCGTCATGGGCGACGAAGATCGCCTCGCCCGGGGCGACGTCGCGCACCATCCTGAAACCGTTGCCATCGAGCGCGACCGATTCGGACGCGATCATGTACTCGGTGCCCGAGTCGGTTTCGTTGACGCCGAAGGCCAGCGGCCGGATCCCGAAGGGGTCGCGGAAGCCGAGCAGCCCGTAGCCGGCGATCTCGGCCACCACCGCGTAGCTGCCGCGCACGCGCCGGTGCACGCCGCCGACCGCGCGGAAGATCGCCGCCGGGTCGAGCGACAGCCCCTCGCTGGCCAGCTGCAGTTCGTGGGCCAGCACGTTGAGCAGCACCTCGGAGTCCGACTGGGTGTTGATGTGCCGGCGATCGACGCGGAACAGCTCTTCCTTCAGCGTTTCCCAGTTGGTCAGGTTGCCGTTGTGCGCCAGCACGATGCCGAAAGGCGCGTTGACGTAGAACGGCTGCGCCTCCTCGGAGTTGGTGGCCGAGCCCTGCGTCGGGTAGCGGACCTGCGCGATGCCCGACATGCCGGGCAGCGACCGCATGTTGCGCGTGCGGAAGACGTCGCGCGCCAGCCCGTTGCCCTTGAACATGTGAAACGACCGTCCGTCGGCGGTGGCGATGCCCGCCGCATCCTGGCCGCGGTGCTGCAGCAGCTGCAGGGCGTCGTAAAGCAGCTGGTTGGCCGGCGAGGTTCCGGAGACTCCGACGATTCCGCACATGCTCGACTCCTACACCTTCGGCCCGTGCGCCGCCGTGTCCGGCAGCCGGCGCAGCGCGAATGCTAGCGCTGCCTCGATCTGCGGCAGCACCAGCGATTCGCGCCACAGCGGTTCGCGATACAGGGCGGTGTCGCGCACCAGGAACACCGCCAGGCCGATGATCAGCAGGCCGCGCGCCAGCCCGAACAGGCCGCCGAGGGTGCGATCGGCCGCCGAAAGCTTCGCCGCCCTGACCAGTTCGCGCACCAACCATCCCGCGAAGGCGGCGGCGAACACGCAGCCGACCACGATCAGCAGCGCGACCACCGCGGTTCTCGCCAGCGGCCAATCCTGCGCCAGCGGCAGCGATGCGCTGATCGGGGCGGCGAAGCGGAACGCCAGCCAGATGCCTGCGATCCAGCCGGCCAGCGAGATCATCTCGCGCATGAAGCCGCGCAGCAGGCCGAGCAGGATCGACGCGCCGATCACCGTGACGACCGCCCAGTCCAGCGCGTTCATGAAATCAGCCACCGACGACGGTCGCCTTGTGCCCGGCCGCCTTCAACCTTTCCGCCGCCCGCTGCGCCTCGTCGCGGCTGGCAAACGGCCCGACCCGCACCCGATGCAGCGTGCTGTCCGGCGTCGAGACCGCCTCGACGTAGGCGCTGAACCCAGCCTTCTTCAGGCGAGCCACCTGCTCGCGGGCTGCCGCCGCCGTCGACAGGGCGGCGACCTGCACGGCGAACTTATCGGTCGCTGCGGCGGCGGCCGGCGGCCTGGCAGGCGGCGCGCCCGCTGCCGCCGGCGCAGGTGCCGCGGCGGCGCCTTTCGGCGGGGGTTCGGCCGCCGGCGGCGGCTCGCTTCGAATCGGCAGCGGCTCGGCCATCTTTTCGTCGACTGCCGGCGGCTCGTCCTGCGCCCGCTGCACCGGCGGCAACGGGTTGACGATGGTGATCGAGACGTCCTCGCGCACTGGCCGCGGCGTGGTGTCGAGCAACATCGGCAGCACGATCACCGCTGCCAGCAGCAGCGCGGCCGCGCCGATCAGGCGGCGCCGGGTCTGCGCACGCAGTTCGGCGGCCGGATCGCGCCCACCGGAGGCGCGGCCCTCGCCGTTGCCGTCTCGTTCCGTCTGCTCGGGCTCGCTGCGCGAAAAAGGCCAGGGCATCTCGCTACCGGGGTTCCGCAACTCGGCGGCGCAGCGCGCGCATGACCTCTGCCACGGTGAGGAAGCTTCCGAAAGTCACGATTCTATCGTCGGCGGCCGCCGCCCGATGCGCAGCGTCGAAGGCGGCGGTGACGTCGTCGTATGCATCGACCGTCGCCGCCGGATGGCGCCCGCGCACCGTCTCCGCCAGCGCCGTGCCCGACAGGCCGCGCGGGCCGGTGGTGCCGCCGACGTACCAGTGGTCGATGCGGCCGGCGAGCTTGTCGACCACGCCGCCGGCGTCCTTGTCGCGAAGCATACCCAGCACGGCCAGGGTGCGCGGGTAGAAACCCATGTTGTCCAGGTTCGCCGCCAGCACGGCTGCCGAATGCGGGTTGTGCGCGACGTCGAGGATCACCGCCGGTCTGCCCGGCAGCACCTGGAATCGCCCGGCCAGCTCGACGTTGAGCAGCCCGTGCCTGACCGCCTGCTGGCTCACCGGCAGTCGCTGGCCAAGCGCCTCCAGCGCGGCGAGACTGCCGGCGGCGTTGAGCAGCTGATTGGCGCCGCGCAGCGACGGATAAGGCAGGCCGGCGCGTCGAAGCCTGCGCCCGGCATAGGCCCATTGCTGCCGGTCGCCCTGGTAACCGAAGTCGCGGCCGAGCAGCCACAGGTCGGCGCCGAGTTGGCGCGCCACCTCGAGCAAGCGCTGCGGCGGGCGCGGATCGGCGCAGACCGCCGGCCGCCCGGCACGACAGATGTGCGCCTTCTCGAAGCCGATGTGCTCGCGCGTCGGTCCGAGGTAGTCCATGTGATCGAGGTCGATCGAGGTGACGACGGCGCAGTCGGCATCGACGATGTTGGTCGCGTCGAGCCGGCCACCGAGGCCGACCTCGAGCACCACCGCGTCGGGCCGCGCCGCCATGAACAGCCGCAGGATCGCCAGCGTGGTGAACTCGAAGTAGGTGAGCGAGGTGTCGCCGCGCGAGCGCTCGACCGCCTCGAACTGCTCGATCAGCGCCTGGTCGCCCGCAGCGTCGCCGGCAATGCGCGCCCGCTCGTTGAAGCGCAGCAGGTGCGGCGAGGTGTACAGCGCAGTGCGGTATCCGGCAGCGCGCAGGATCGACTCGAGCATCGCGCAGGTCGATCCCTTGCCGTTGGTGCCGCCGACGATGAACACCGGGCAGTCGAAGCCGATGCCGAGCCGCCCCGCCACCACGCGCACGCGATCGAGCGACAGGTCGATCGCCCGGTGATGCAGATGCTCGATGCGCTCGAGCCAGCCGTCGAGGCCCAACGAGGTCGCGCTCAACGGGTCACGCGGCCGCTCACGCTGGCCTGCCGCTTCTAGCTGATCGCTTCGGCCGGCTGGCGCAACATCAGCGCCAGCAGCTGCGCCAGTTCGTCGCGCAGGGCACGCCGGTCGACGATCATGTCGATCGCCCCCTTGGCGAGCAGGAACTCGGCGCGCTGGAAGCCCTCGGGCAGCTTCTCGCGCACCGTCTGTTCGATCACCCGCGGGCCGGCGAAGCCGATCAGCGCTTTCGGCTCGGCGATCACCACGTCGCCGAGGAAAGCGAAGCTCGCCGAGACGCCGCCCATCGTCGGGTCGGTGAGTACCGAGATGAACGGCAGCCTGGCGTCGGCCAGCCGGGTGATCATCGCGGTGGTCTTCGCCATCTGCATCAGCGACAGCAGGCCCTCCTGCATGCGTGCGCCGCCGGTGGCGGTGAAGCAGACGAACGGCAGCTTCTGCTCGAGCGCCGTCTGCACGCCGCGCACGAAGCGCTCGCCGACCACCGAGCCCATCGAGCCGCCCATGAAGCCGAACTCGAAGCAGGCGACCACCACCGGCAGGGCGCGGATCGAGCCGCCCATGACCACCAGCGCGTCGGTCTCGCCGGTGGCAGCCATCGCTTCCTGCAACCGCTCCGGGTACTTGCGGCTGTCGCGGAACTTCAGCGCGTCGGTCGGCAGCACCTCGATGCCGATCTCGTAGCGCCCCTCCGGGTCGAGCAGCGCGTCGAGCCGCGGCCGCGCGCCGATGCGCAGGTGATGGGCGCACTTCGGGCAGACGCTCAGCGTGCGTTCGAGCTCGGCGCTGTACAGCACCGACTCGCAGCCGGGACACTTGGTCCACAGCCCCTCGGGGACGACCTTGCGCGAGCCGCCCTGCTTGATGCGCGGCGGCAGCAGTTTCTCGATCCAGCTCATTGCCCCTCCCGACGAGCAGCCGCTCTGAAGCGCAGCGGGCGGCGGCGCGGCCTCACGCGGCAGCCGCGGCAGGCGCCGCCGCATCGATCGCGCGGCGCAGACCGGCGAGCAGGGTCGCCGCCGCCTGCACCGCCTGCTCGCGCGGCACGCTTTCCATTTCCTGGATGATGCGGCTGCCGACCACCACCGCGTCGGCGACTCGCGCCACCGCCTGCGCGCTGGCGGCATCGCGGATGCCGAAG
Organism: Burkholderiales bacterium; assembly: GCA_016716275.1. Classification (GTDB taxonomy): domain Bacteria; phylum Pseudomonadota; class Gammaproteobacteria; order Burkholderiales; family Burkholderiaceae_F; genus JADJWR01. The sequence goes on from JADJWR010000003.1 coordinate 1,197,419, forward strand.
CCGACGCCGACCGGCACCCTGGCCAGCTTCCTGATCAGCGGAATGCGGGCGGCGACCGCGTCGACGTCGATGTGGCCGGCACCGGTGATCCCCTTCAGGCTCACGTAGTACAGGTAGCCGCTGGCCACCTTGGCCACCCGGGCGATGCGATCTTCGGTCGATGTCGGCGCCAGCAGGAAGATCGGGTCGATGTCGGCCGCCTTCATCGCAGCGGCGAACTCCTCGCACTCCTCCGGCGGATAGTCGACCACCAGCACGCCGTCGACACCCGCCTGCCCGGCCGCGCAGGCGAACGCATCGCGCCCCATGTGCTCGATCGGATTGGCGTAACCCATCAGCACGACCGGCGTGTGCGGGTCGTCGCGCCGGAAATCGGCGACCAACTGCAGCGTCTGCTTCAGGCCAACGCCCTGCCGTATCGCCCGCTCGGTGGCCCGCTGGATCACCGGGCCGTCGGCCATCGGATCGGAAAACGGCACGCCGAGTTCGATCACGTCGGCGCCAGCCCCGGCCAGCGCGCACATCAGCGGCACGGTCAGTTCCGGCGCCGGGTCGCCGGCCGCGACGTACGCAATGAGTCCCTTGCGCCCCTGCGCCTGGAGGCGGGCGAACGCCCCGGCGATGCGCGACATCAGTGCCCGGCCTTCTTGTAGGCGATCGATGCCTCGCGGCACGACGCGCGGCAATAGAACTCCAGCCCGCTCGCCTCGGCGACGATGTGCAGGTCCTTGTCGCCGCGACCGGAGAGGTTGACCAGCAGCAGCCTGTCGCTCGGCAGCGTCGGCGCCAGCTTCGCCGCATAGGCCAGCGCGTGGCTCGACTCGAGCGCCGGGATGATGCCTTCGATGCGGCAGCAGTCGTGGAAGGCCTGCAGCGCCTCGGCATCGGTGGCGCCGACGTACTCGGCGCGGCCGCTGTCCTTCAGCCAAGCGTGCTCCGGACCGACGCCCGGGTAGTCGAGGCCGGCGGAGATCGAATGGGTCTCGGTGATCTGGCCGTTTTCGTCCTGCAGCAGGTAGGTGCGGTTGCCGTGCAGCACGCCGGGCGAGCCGCGCTGCAGGCTGGCGGCGTGCCGCATCGTCGTCAGTCCCTCGCCTGCCGCTTCCACGCCGACCAGCTTCACCTGCTGGTGCGGGATGTAGTCGTAGAAGATGCCCATCGCGTTGCTGCCGCCGCCGACGCAGGCGATCACGTAGTCCGGCTGCCGGCCGGCGATCGCCGGCATCTGCGTCAGGCACTCCTTGCCGACCACCGAATTGAAGTCGCGCACCATCATCGGGTAAGGATGCGGGCCGGCCACCGTGCCGATGATGTAAAAGGTGTTCTCGACGTTGGTGACCCAGTCGCGCATCGCCTCGTTCAGGGCGTCCTTCAGCGTTCGCGAGCCCGACTCGACCGGCACCACCTCCGCACCGAGCAGCTTCATCCGGTAGACGTTCGCTGCCTGGCGGCCGACATCCTCGGTGCCCATGTAGACGACGCACTGCATGCCGAAGCGCGCCGCCACCGTGGCGGTGGCCACGCCGTGCTGGCCGGCGCCGGTCTCCGCGATCACCCGCGGCTTGCCCATGCGCCTGGCCAGCAGCGCCTGGCCGACCGTGTTGTTGACCTTGTGCGCGCCGGTGTGATTCAGGTCCTCGCGCTTGAAGTAGATCTGCGCGCCGCCGAGCATCTCGCTCCAGCGCCTGGCGTGGTAGATCGGGCTCGGCCGGCCGACGAAGTGCGCCAGCTCGCGCTGGTACTCGGCGACGAACTCCTTGTCCTGGCGGCACGCCGCGTAGGCCTCGTTCAGCTCGGCCAGCGCATGCATCAGCGTCTCGGCGACGAACACGCCGCCATAGGGCCCGAAGTGGCCGCGTGCGTCCGGAAGATCGTAAGGTTTCATGCTGTGTCGGAGGGTTCCGGGTGCTCGCGCCGGTCGGCCAACCGTACCGCGGCGCAGAAGCGCGCTATCCGCTCGGCGCTCTTGATTCCGGGCGCCGACTCGACCCTGCTGCTTACGTCGACGGCAAAGGGGCGGACCCGTGCGATGGCGTCGCTCACGTTGTCTTCGTCAAGTCCGCCGGCCAGCACCAGGGGCATCGTTCGGCTCCTCGGCGCCGGCAGCCGCGACCAGTCGAATACCGTGCCGCCGCCGCCGAATCCCGCCGTCGGCGCGTCGGCGAGCAGCGCGATCGCCGAATGAAAAACGCGCTGGCAGTCTAACAAATCGCTCTGCCCGCCGATGGGCACGGCGCGCAGGTACGGCCGCGCGAAACGCTCGCAGTCGGCGGCGGTCTCATCGCCGTGGAACTGCAGCAGTGCAGCCGGCACCTCCGCCAGGCAGGCGCGCACCTCGGCGGCAGCGGCGTTGACGAACAGCAGCACCGGCGTCACGAACGGCGGCAGCGAGCGCGCCAGCTCCCGCAACCTTGCACGCGGCACGAAGCGCGGACTTCGCTCGTAGCAGACGAAGCCGACCGCGTCGGCGCCGCAGGAAACGGCCTCGACCGCATCCTCGATGCGGGTGATGCCGCAGATCTTTACGCGCGTTCGCCGCATGCGGGTGCGATCTCGTCCGGCGGTGCCGGCAGGCCGAAGGCGGCATCGTATTCGACGCCGGTCAGGTACAGGCCGGCGGCGGCGAAGGTCGGCGCCGCCGCGCTGCGATCGCGCCCTTGCAGCAGTTCGGCCGCCCACTGCGGCGGCCGGCGGCCCAGGCCGACGTAGACCAGCGTACCGACGAGGTTGCGCACCATGTGGTGCAGGAACGCGTTGGCGACGAAGCGCAGCCGGACCAGGCTGCCGAAGCGCTCGATGGCGAGTTCGCGCAGATCGCGCACCGGCGAAGCGGCCTGGCACTCGGCCGAACGGAACGCGCTGAAGTCGTGACGGCCGACCAGCAGCGCGGCCGCCTCGCGCATCGGCGCCACCGCCAGTGGCCGCGCCAGCCAGCCGGTGCGCCGCGCCAGCAGCGGCGAGCGCACCGGCTCGTTGAGCAGCCAGTAGTCGTAGCGGCGCGAAGTGGCGCCAAAGCGGGCGTGGAAAGCCGGCGGAACCTCGATCGCCCAGCGCACCGCGGCTGCCTCCGGCAGGAAGCGGTTGACGCCGCGAACCCACGCCGTCAGCGGACGGGCAGCCGGCGGATCGATGTGCACGACCTGGAAGGTGGCATGCACTCCGGCGTCGGTGCGGCCGGCGCATACGGTCGGCACGGCGCCGCCGGCGAACTGTGCCAGGGCGCGCTCGAGCGCATCCTGTACCGTGTTCCCGTCGGGTTGTCTCTGCCAGCCGTGGAAGGCGGCGCCGTCGTACTGCAGGCCAAGCGCCAGTCTCATCAGCGCGGGACGAATCGAAAGAAAAGGGCCGGCGCGAAGCCTACTCGCGCCGGCCCTCGTTGCGGCTGGACGGTCAGCGCTCGATCTGCCTCATCAGCTCGACCGCCGCCTGTCGCTGCTCGCGCGAGCCGTCGCGCATGACTTCCTCGAGCAGCTCTCGCGCGCCGTCCTTGACCCCGAGATCGATATAGCCGCGCGCCAGGTCGAGCTTGGTCGCCATCTGCGAGGCCATCTGGCTGCCGGTCAGCGCGCCGCTCACGCCGGGACGCGTGGTTAGCGGCATATCGGCACCGCTGAGGTCGAAATCGATCAACGGCACGGTTGCCTGGTCGGTATTCGACATCAGGCGGGTCGATCCCTCTGGCAGGGCAGCGGTCAGGCCGCCGAGCAGCGTCGGTTGCATCAGGGTGTCCTCCAGTGGCGCCGGACGTACGCGCTGCGGGGCTGCCGGCGCCGTTGGCGCCGGCGGCATGGCAGTCGGTTCGGGCGACGTCGCACGGCCGCCGGCGAAGCCGGCACCCTCCGGCTTGGCCGGCCCCCTGGGGAGTTCGGGCTTCGGCGGTGTCGATGGCGGCAGGTTCAGATCGAGGTCCGGCAGCTCGGGCAGCTTCGGCGACTTGTCGCCAGTCGCCGGCAGGCCGAAATCGAAGTCGAGCGGCTTGTCATCCGCCGACACCGGCGCCGGCCGCGTCTCGGGATCGATCATGCGCGTGCTCGGCATCATGGTCATCGACTCGAACTCGAGCGCCGACAGGTCGGCGGGTGCGCGCGTGCCGGTGCCGCCACCGGCGACCGTCGGCGCCTCGGTGCTGGTGCGCGAGTCGAGCGGCAGCACGGTGTCGGCGCGCAGAGAAGTGTCCGGCGACGCCACCGAATCCGGGCCTCGCCGCCCGCCAGCGGCGGAAGCGTCGAGCGCGGTCGCTTCACCGCCGAGGGTGGCCGGCGGTGCCCGGAAGCCGCCCGTCTCGGCGCCGAGCCGGTTCGGCGCATCGGTCTCGAGGTTCAACTCGGACATGGTGCCGCGGCGGATCATCTCCGCCATCGCCGCGGTCGACGCCGTGAACATCGAATTGGTCGGGTCGATCGACCGGCCAATCGCCGCAGCGCGCTCCCAATCCTCGCCGGTACCGCCCGTTCGGGTCATCAGGTCGGCCGCGTGGCGCAGGAAACCCGCCTTGTCGCCGCGACGGGCGAGGATCTCCATCAGCTTGACGCGCGCCGGGTGGCGATCGGGCTGCACCCGCAACGCCTCCTTGAGAATGTCCTCGGCCTGTTCCTCGCGGCCGTAGGCGATATAGACGTCGGCTTCGGCAACCGGATCGACGTCGCTTGCATCGACCTGCGTGGCTGCCGGAATGAAGCTCGAATTGAACGAGCTGGCCGCGCCGGTATCGACGCTGCGTCCGCCGGTCTGGCCGAACAGCGAATTGCCGTGCGCCGATTCGGCGCCGAGGCTGAAATCCTCGTCCTCGCCGGCCGGCTTGCGCCGCCGGTACATGCTGTAGCCGACGAGACCGGCGAGCACCACACCGAGCCCCGCCACCAGAGGCAAATTGGGCCCGATCAGGCTCGACAGCATGCCCGGCTCGTCGGCCGGCGCGGCAGCTGGAGCTGCCTTCGGCGCCTCGGCCTTCGGCGGCTCGACCGGCGCCGGCGCTGCGGCGGGCGCCGGCGCGGGCGCTGGAGCAGGCGTCGGCGCCTGCGCCACCGGTGCCGGGGTCGGCGCCGCGGCGGGCGCTGGCGCAGCAGGTGCCATCGCTGCTGCTGGCTTGCCTTCGGCGGCCGCCTGGACCTGTGCGCCGGTCCTGCTCTGCAACTCCAGCGCCTTCTGCAGCTGCTGGTTGGTTCGTTCGAGTTCGGCGACGCGGTCGAGCAGGTCCTTGATCTGGCGGTCGCGCGCGACCGCCTCGTCGCCGGACTTCGCCGCCGGCGCCTGGGCGATCTTCAGCTGGTCGCCAGCCGGAGCGGCGGCACTGCCGTCACGCACCTGGGTGGTGATCCGACCCTGACCGGCGGCCGCCGCGGCCCCCGCTCCGGCTTCCGTGGCAGCCTGCGCCAGACGGCTGCGATAGCGGGCAAAGTCGGCACTCTGGGCCGCCACCTCGCGGCGCGCGGCCGCCTGGTCGTTCGCCAGCACCTCCTGCTCGCCGGGGACCTTCAGCACGCTGCCGGCCCGCAGGTTGTTCATGTTGCTGGCGATGAACGCGTCCGGATTCGAGCGGAACAGCGCCACCAGCATCTGGTCGAGCGAAGCGGCCGCCGGGCGCGTCCTCTCGGCAATACGGCCGAGCGTGTCGCCGCGCTGAACTTCGTAGGTCGAGCCGGCGGCAATGCCCGCGGCAGCCGGCGGCGCGGCGCGCGGCGCGGCCGGCGCCCGGGCTGCGGCTGGCGCCGGCGCCGCCGCGACGCGGCCGGCGGTTGGCGCCACCACATCGGGCGCTGCCCGCAACGCCGGCGGATCCAGCAGGATCGTGTATTCGCGCAACACCCGGCCGGTTGCCGAGGTCAGTTCGAGCAGCAGGTCCAGATACGGCTCGTTGACCGGATTGCGCGAGGCAATCTGCACGATGTAGCCGCGGTCGGTGCGCTGCCCGAGGCTCACCTGCAGGCCCGCCAGGGCGGGGTTGAAGTCGAGGTTGGCCTGCTGGAAAGCGGCCGCCGAGGCGAGCCTGACCGCCATCGAAGCGGCGTCTTCCCGACTGACCGACGTGACTTCCACTTCGGCCCGCAGCGGCTGGCCGAGGGCCGATTGAACGGTGATCCGCCCGAGTCCGGCACCGTACGCAGCGGGCGCCGAGAAAGCCAGACCGATCGCCAGCGCCAGGGCGCAGCGGCCCGGCATGCGCGTTAGTTTCTTCATTGCCACGGTTGCCCCTCGGCAGCTCGAACTTCGAAATTTGAAATTAGCATCAGCCACTTAGGCCCGCAAGCTGACAAAGCGTCGCAACACATCGTCCGTGCGGCCGAGGCTTAACCGCGGAACAGCCGCGCGGCGCCGTCCGAATGCCCTAAGCCCTAGCGGCGGGGTCGATCGGGCCGGTCGAGCAAGATCCGCAACATACGCCGCAACGGCTCGGCGGCCCCCCACAGCAACTGGTCGCCGATGGTGAAGGCCGACAGGTACTCGCCGCCCATCGCCAGCTTGCGCAGGCGGCCGATCGGAATGTCCATCTTGCCGCTGACGCGCGCCGGCGACAGTTCGCGGATGCTTTCTTCGCGCCGGTTCGGAATCACCCGCACCCAGCGGTTGGCGCCGGCGAGCATCGACTCGATTTCGGCCAGCGGCAGATCCCTTTTCAGCTTGATGGTCAACGCCTGGCTGTGGCAACGCATCGCACCGACGCGCACGCACAGTCCCTCGACGATCAGCGAGCCGGGTTGCCCCATGGCGGGCCGGCCGAGGATCTTGTTCGCCTCCGCGCCGCCCTTCCATTCCTCGCGGCTGACGCCGTTGCCCAGGTCCTTGTCGATCCAGGGGATCAGGCTGCCGGCCAGCGGCACGCCGAAGTGCTCCTTGGGCAGCTGGTCGGACAGCAGCGCGCTGCCGACACGGCGGTCGATCTCGAGGATCGCCGATGCGGGGTCGGCGAGCAGCTCGCTAACCGACGCGTGGGCATGACCCATCTGCGCCAGCAGTTCGCGCATGTTCTGCGCGCCGGCGCCGGAGGCCGACTGGTAGGTCATCGCCGTGACCCACTCGATCAGATCGGCCTTCAGCAGCCCGTCGATGCCCAGCATCATCAGGCTGACCGTGCAGTTGCCGCCGATGTAGTCGCGCAGGCCGCGCGCCAGCGCGTCCTCGATCACCGGCAGGTTGACCGGGTCGAGGATGATGACCGCGTGCTCCTTCATGCGCAGGGTCGAGGCAGCATCGATCCAGTAGCCGTTCCAGCCGGCGGCGCGCAGCCTCGGGTGCACGTCGCCCGTGTACTCGCCGCCCTGGCAGGTGACGATCGCGTCGCAGGCGCCGAGCGCCGCCAGGTCGGCGGCGTCCTTCAGCACTGGCTCGGCGCGCGCCACCTTCGGCGCGGCGCGGCCGGCGCTCGACGTGCTGAAGAACGCCGAGTCGAACAGCTCGAAGTCCTTCTCGGCCGCCATCCGGTCCATCAGCACCGAGCCGACCATGCCGCGCCAACCGACAAAACCCACTTTCATGACACCGATTCCTCCGACAACTCGATGCTAACGCCTCAGCCCAGCGCCGCGACGACCGCATCGCCCATCTGCTTCGTGCCGACCGCTGTCCCGCCGGCGGCGATGTCGGCAGTGCGCAGCCCCTGCGCCAGCACCTTGCGCACCGCCGCCTCGATGCGGTCGGCCTGCGGCGCGCGGTCGAGCGAGTAACGCAGCATCATCGCCGCAGACAGGATCGTCGCCAGCGGATTGGCCACCCCTTTTCCCGCGATGTCCGGCGCGCTGCCGTGGCTGGGCTCGTACAGCCCCTGGCCGCGTTCGTTAAGCGATGCCGACGGCAGCATGCCGATCGAGCCCGTGAGCATCGCCGCCTCGTCGGACAGGATGTCGCCGAACATGTTGCCGGTGACGATCACGTCGAAGCTCGTCGGCAGCCGCACCAGCTGCATCGCCGCGTTGTCGACGTACATGTGCTCGAGGCGCACGTCGGCGTAGCCGGCGTGCACCTCGGTGACGACGTCCTTCCAGAACTGGAAGGTCTCGAGCACATTGGCCTTGTCGACGCTGGTCACCTTGCGGTTGCGCCGGCGCGCCGCCTCGAAGGCGACGCGGGCGATCCGCTCGATCTCGCCCCGCGCATAGCGCATCGTGTCGAACGCCTCCGGCTGGCCGGCAAAGGCGCCGTCGGGTGCGGCTCTGCGTCCGCGCGGGGTGCCGAAGTAGATGTCGCCGGTCAGTTCGCGGACGATCAGGATGTCAAGGCCGGCCACCACCTCCGGTTTCAGCGTCGAGGCGGCAGCCAGCTCCGGATAGAGGATCGCCGGCCGCAGGTTGGCGAACAGGCCGAGCGACTTGCGCAGGCCGAGGATCGCCTGCTCCGGCCGCAGCGCGCGCGCGAGCTGGTCGTACTTCCAGTCGCCGACCGCGCCGAACAGCACCGCGTCGGCCTCGCGTGCCAGCTTCAGCGTCGCCTCGGGCAGCGGGTGGCCGTGCCGGTCGTAGGCTGCGCCGCCGACCTCGGCGAACTCCAGTTCGAAGTGCTCGTCCAGCGCGCGCAGCACACGCACCGCCTCGGCGATGATCTCCGGGCCGATGCCGTCGCCCGGCAGCACTGCGATCTTCATTCAGCTTCCTCCGCGGGGCACTTACTGGTCCGACTCCGCCCGCCCCCGGAACGAAGTGCTCAACCTCAACGACCCGCAGTCTTCTCCAGCCACGGGAAGCGGGCCAGCCGCTGCGCCTCGAACTGCCGGATCCTGTCCCGGTGGCGCAGCGTCAGGCCGATGTCGTCGAGGCCGTCGATCAGGCAGGACTTGCGGAACGGCGCGATCTCGAAGTCGTGTTCGGCGCCGGCCGGCTCGATCACCTTCTGCCGCGGCAGGTCGATCGTCAGCCGGTAGCCGCTGAAGCCGGCGACCTCGTGAAACAGCCGGTCGATCACCAGTTCCGGCAGCACGATGGCGAGCAGGCCGTTCTTCAGCGAGTTGTTGTGGAAGATGTCGGCGAAGCTCGGCGCCAGGATCGCCCGGAAGCCGTACTGCACCAGCGCCCAGGGTGCGTGCTCGCGCGACGAGCCACAGCCGAAGTTCTTGCGGGCGAGCAGGATCGACGCGCCCCGGTAGCGGGGCTGGTTCAGCGGGAAGTCCGGGTTCAGCGGACGCTTGCTGTTGTCCATCCCCGGCTCGCCATGGTCGAGGTAGCGCCATTCGTCGAACAGGTTCGGCCCGAAGCCGCTGCGATGGATCGACTTCAGGAACTGCTTCGGGATGATCGCGTCGGTGTCGACGTTGGCGCGGTCGAGCGGCGCCACCAGCCCGTTGTGGACGGTGAAGGCTTCCAAGTCGCGCCTACATCTTCTTCTTGGTGTCGGTCGCCGCCTTGTCGACGGCGCTGCCGGCGGCCTCGATGTCCTTGCCCATGCCGGAAATGGTGTTGCAGCCGGCGACGGCGAAGACGGCCGCGAGGATCACGATCAGCTTCTTCATTGGAGTCTCCTGACGTCAGCGAAATGCCCTTCGATGGCGGCGGCCGCCGCCATTGCCGGCGAAACCAGGTGGGTACGGCCGCCGGCGCCCTGGCGGCCCTCGAAGTTGCGGTTGCTGGTCGAGGCGCAGCGCTCGCCCGGCTCGAGCCGGTCGGCGTTCATCGCCAGGCACATCGAGCAGCCGGGCTCGCGCCAGTCGAAGCCGGCGGCACGGAAGATCGCATCGAGCCCTTCGCGCTCGGCCTGCGCCTTCACCAGTCCCGAGCCGGGAACGACCATCGCCAGCCGGACGTTCGGCGCGACCCGCCGGCCGAGCCGCTTGACCACCCACGCCGCCTCGCGCAGGTCCTCGATGCGCGAATTGGTGCAGGAACCGATGAACACCTTGTCGACGCGGATCTCGGCGATCGGCGTGTTCGGCGCCAGCCCCATGTACTTCAGCGCCCGCTCGATCCCCTCGCGGCGCACCGGGTCCTTCTCGCTGTCCGGGTCGGGAACGCGGTCGTCGATGGTCACCACCATCTCCGGCGAGGTGCCCCAGGTGACCTGCGGCTTGAGCGTTTCGGCGCGCATCTCGACCTCGACGTCGAAGCGGGCGTCCGGATCCGAGCGCAGCGTGCGCCAGTAGGCCACCGCCTGCTCCCACGACGGGCCTTCCGGCGCGAAAGGCCGCCCCTTGACGTAGTCGATCGTCCGGTCGTCGACGCCGACCATGCCGGCGCGCGCGCCAGCCTCGATCGCCATGTTGCACACCGTCATCCGCCCTTCCATCGTCAGCGCTTCGATGGCTGAGCCGGCGAACTCGATCGCGTAGCCGGTGCCGCCCGCGGTGCCGATCCTGCCGATCACCGCCAGCACGATGTCCTTGGCGGTGCAGCCGAACGGCAGCCTTCCGCCGACACGCACCCGCATGTTCTTCGCCTTCTTCATCAGCAGCGTCTGCGTGGCGAGCACATGCTCGACCTCGCTGGTGCCGATGCCGAAAGCCAGCGCGCCGAAGGCGCCGTGCGTGCTGGTGTGCGAATCGCCGCAGACGACCGTCATGCCCGGCAGCGTGGCGCCCTGCTCGGGCCCCATCACGTGCACGATGCCCTGCCGCCTGTCGAGGAACGGGAAGTAGGCGGCAGCGCCGAACTCGCGGATGTTGTTATCGAGCGTCACCACCTGCTCGCGCGAGATCGGGTCGGTGATGCCGTCGTAGCCCCGTTCCCAGCCATGGGTCGGCGTGTTGTGATCGGCGGTGGCCACCACCGAACCGATCCGCCAGGGCTTGCGTCCGGCCAGCCGCAGACCCTCGAAAGCCTGCGGGCTGGTCACCTCGTGCACCAGGTGGCGGTCGATGTAAAGCACCGTCGTGCCGTCTTCCTCGACGTGCACGACGTGGGCATCCCAAAGCTTGTCGTAAAGCGTCTGCGTCATCGCTCCCGTGCGCCTCGCAGGACGAGGGATGCATTATGCCGCGTCGCGGCATCGGACCAGCCGGCCGAGGAACTCCCGGACCCTGTCGGACGTCCAAGCCGTTCACTGACAACGACGGTCCGACGAAACGATGCGAGCACGCCCCAACAATGCCGCCACGCTACGTCGCCGGCAGGCAATTTTCGCGCTGTCGGCGCTCGGCGTGGCGCCGCTGGCACGTGGCCAGGCCGGCAGTGGCCGGGCCACGCCGGGCCAGACGCTCGGGCCGTTCTATCCCCGACACGCCGGCGAGCGGCCGATGCAGACCGACGCCGACCTGATCGCCTTCGACGGCGACCGGCTGCTCAGTCGCGGCGTGCCGCTGTACCTGACAGGCCGCCTGTATGACCGCCGCGGCGTACCGATGGAACGGGCCGAGGTCGAGATCTGGCAATGCGACGCCAATGCCGTCTACCACCACCCGGCCGGCGGGGCGGAGGCCGAGCGCGATCCGCATTTCCAGGGATACGGCCGGGCGCTGACCGAGCCCGACGGCAGTTTCCACTTCCGCACCATACGGCCGGTCGCCTATCCGGGGCGAACGCCGCACATCCATCTGCGCATCGCGCCGCGCAGCGGCGGCGCGCTGGCCACGCAGCTGTACCTTCCCGACGAGCCGGGCAATGCGCGCGACTTCCTGTTCCGCCAGCTGACCCGAGACGAGCAGGCGGCCCTCACGCTGGCATTGCGCTCGACCGATTCGGCGCACCCGCTGGCGCAGGGCACGCGCGTCACCGGATCGATCGAACTGCGGCTGGCCTGAGCAGCCGGGTCGCCGCCGCTCAGGCGGCTCGCTCGCCTGCACGCTGTGCGCTGTCGTGCTCGCGTGCGCGGCGCACGGCCAGCCAGCCGGCGAGCGCCGCCACGCTGCTCGACAGGAAGGCAGCGGAGGCACCGAACTCCGACCAGAGCCAGGCCGCCAGCAGGCTGCCGGCCGTGCCGCCGACGCCGTAGCCGACGCTGACGTACAGGGCCTGTCCGCGCGCCGTGGCGCTGCCGTGGAACCAGCGCTGGATGGTCAGGATCGAGGCGCTATGGTGCACGGCGAAGGTGGCCGCGTGCAGCGCCTGCGCGACAACCAGCAGCGCGACGACGTGGGCAAACTCGGCGATCAGCGCGAAGCGGACCGCCGCCAGCGCGAAGCTCGCCGCCAGCAGGTGGAACGGATCGACGCGGGCGAAGATCCGTCCCTGGGCGAAGAAGAAGCCGATCTCGACGATCACGCCGAGCACCCAGAAGACGCCGATGGCGCTCTTGCTGTAGCCGAGCGCGGCCAGGTGCAGCGAGAAGTAGGTGTACAGCGCGCCGTGGGCGAAGATCATCAGCAATACCGACAGGAAGAACCAGCGCACCCGCGGCTCGGCAAACAGCGCGCGCACCGAAACGGCCGCCGCGCCGTGCGGCGAATGCGGCGCATCGCGCACCAGCTGCGCGACCAGCGCCGTGCCAGCCAGGAACGCCAGCACCAGCCACGGCTGCAGCGCCACGCCGACCCAGTCGAGCAGCACGCCGGTGGCAAGCACGACTGCCACGAAGCTGATCGAGCCCCAGGCGCGCAGCCGCCCGTAGCGGGCCGCCGCCTGCGCATCGCCGCGCAGCCGGGTGGCGGTGATCGCCTCGACGACCGGAATCTGGCCGGTCAGGAAGAAGTGCACCGCGAACATCGTCAGCAGCACGTAGCCGAAGCCGCCGGGAAACAGCACCGGCACGAAGCACACTGCCGCAGCAACCGAGGTGAACTGCAGGATGCGCACGCGCTCGGTGGTGTGATCGGCAAGCCAGCCCCAGGCCGTCGGCCCGAAGATGCGCATGCCCTGCGCCACCGCCATCACGACGCCGATCTGCGCCGCCGTCAGGCCGCGGTGCTCGAGGTACAGCGGAAAGTAGGGCGCCAGCACGCCCGCACCGGCGAAGTAGACGGCGAAGAACAGCCCGATACGCCACGGCTGCCAGGCCGGCGCCGCGTGCATGCCCACGATCAGGGATGGGCCGGGATCGGCGGGGTGTCGAGCCGGACGTCGCCGTTCTGCGCGCGATCGATCAGCGCATGGTCGACCAGCACCAGCGCCAGCATCGCCTCGGCGATCGGCGTGGCACGGATGCCGACGCAGGGGTCGTGCCGGCCGTGCGTCGCAACCGTCACCGCCTCGTTGCGCGCGTTGATCGAGCGGCGCGGCAGGCGGATGCTCGAGGTCGGCTTGATGGCGATCGAGACCTCGAGGTCCTGCCCGGTGGAGATGCCGCCGAGCACGCCGCCGGCGTGGTTGCTGCCGAAGCCCTGCGGCAGCAGTTCGTCGCCATGCTCGGAGCCGAGCTGCACGACCGCGCCGAAACCGGCGCCGATCTCGACGCCCTTGACCGCGTTGATGCCCATCATCGCGTAGGCGATGTCGGCATCGAGCTTGTCGTACAGCGGGTCGCCCAGGCCGACCGGCATGCCGCTGGCGCAGACGCGCAGGCGCGCGCCGCAGGAGTCGCCGCTCCGGCGCAGCGCATCCATCTGCGCCTCGAGCTGCGGCACGATCGACGCATCGGGCGCGAAGAACGCGTTCGACTCGGCCTCGTCCCACGAAACGAACGGTATCTCGATCGGCCCGAGTTGCTGCAGGCAGCCGCGGATCACCGTGCCGTACTGCAGGCGCAGCCACTTCTTGGCCACCGCCCCGGCCGCCACCATCGGCGCTGTCAGCCGTGCCGACGAGCGTCCGCCACCGCGCGGATCACGCCGCCCGTACTTGCGCCAGTAGGTGTAGTCGGCATGGCCCGGCCGGAAGGTGTCGACCAGGCTGTCGTAGTCGCTCGAGCGTTGGTCCTCGTTGCGGATCAGCAGCGCGATCGGCGTGCCGGTGGCCTCGCCGCGGAAGACGCCGGAGAGGATCTCGACCCGGTCGGACTCGCGCCGCTGCGTGACATGCCGCGACGTGCCGGGCTTGCGCCGGTCGAGGTCGGGCTGCAGGTCCTCGGCGGCCAGCGGCAGGCCGGGCGGGCAGCCGTCGATCACGCAGCCGATCGCCGGCCCGTGCGATTCGCCGAAGTTGGTGACGCGGAACAGGCGGCCGAAGGTCGATCCGGACATGGCGCGCGGATTGTAAGGTGGCGCCCCGCGCCGTCGCCCCTTATCGGAGCGCCAGGCCGGCCAGCGCCAGCCCGGAACGATAGGCGCCTTCGATGCGCGGGCCGCCGCACCAGTCGCCGGCCATGCCGAGGCGCTGTGCCGCGTCCCAAAGACAGAGCTGCGGCAACGGGTTGACCGGCAAGGCGTGCGACCAGTGCACCGCGCTGGCCTGCAACGGGATCAGGTTGCGGCGCAGCCGCGCCGCGAAGGACCGGATCAGCCAGTGCGTGACCTCGTCCTGCGGCAGGTCGGCGAAGCGGCGCGACCACTGCGGGCGGGCGTGCAGCACCCAGCGCTCCGCCACGCCGTCGACCTGCCCGCGACGAGGCTTCGAACTGTCGAGCGCCACCCAGCCGAGGATCGGGTCGTCGTTGACGAAGGCGCCGTCGAAGCCGGCGCCGCTTCGCTGTGCAAGGGCCATCGTCACCGCCCAGCACGGATCCCAGTCGACCGCGGCAGCGGCCTCGGCCTGGGTGGTCAATCCGGCCAGCAGCGTCGCCGCCGCCGGCGACGGCAGCGCCACCAGCACCGTTTCGAACGGTCCGCTTCCCTCGCTGCCGGTGCCATCGCCGACCAGGCGCCAGCCGCCTGCGGCGCGTCGCAGGCTGGCGATCGCCGAGGCGTGGCGCACGTCGATGCCCTGCGCCAGGTGGATGCCGAGCCGACGCATGCCGGGCACGGCGACGAACCGTTCGGCGGAGTCGCTCTTGTCTTCGACCACGCCGCCGTCGAAAGCGACGATCCGCCCTTCCCAGCGCTGCACGATGCCGGCCGACTGCCAGCGCGCCAGTTCGGCGGCGAAGCGTGGATCGGCAGCGGTGAAGTACTGCGCGCCGTGATCGTAGGGGCCGGCGCCGTCGATCAGCGTCGCGGCGCGTCCGCCGGGGAACTGCTCACGCTCGAAGACGGTGACCGCCGCGCCGGCCTCGCTCAGCGCCCGCGCGCATGCCAGTCCGGCGATGCCGGCGCCGACGACGGCGAACGGCCCATGCCGCGTCAATTGCCGACCTGCTCCTGCTCCGGCCAGTCGCGGATGTAGGCTTTGAGCATGCGGTTCTCGTAGCTCTGCTCCTCGAGGACCGCCCGGGCGACGTCGTAGAAGGAGACAACACCCATCAGCGTGGCGCCGTCCATCACCGGCAGGTAGCGGGCGTGCTCCTCGAGCATCGTCCGGCGCAGTTCCATCACGTCGGTGTCCGGCGCGACGACGCGCGGCGGGACCATCGCCTCACGCACCGTGCCGTCGCCGACCGCGCCGCCGTTGGCGTGCACCTTGCCCAGCACTTCGCGGAAGCTCAGCATGCCGACGAGTTCGCCGCGATCCATCACGACCACCGAGCCGATGTCGTTCTCGGCCAGCGTCTGGACCGCCGACCACAGCGATGCCTGCGGGGCAACGGTGAAAAGCGTGCTGCCCTTGACTCGAAGTATGTCCGCCACTTTCATCGCTGCCTCTCCCCCCGTCAGCACCGTCGGTCGCCGGTCCTGCCGGCGTGCTGCGATGCTACGCCGCAACGGCGGCAGCGCAACCGAGCATTGCCGCAGATACGGCATTCAGCCGAGCAGGTGCTTGAACCGCTCCACCTCGCGGATCACCGCCGCGCGCATCGGTCGCTCCCAGACCGAGTGGCCGCCGTCGGCCACGATCTCGTAGTGCGCGTCCGGCCAGGCGCGGGCCAGTTCGTCGGCGCTGGCGATCGGGCAGACCATGTCGTAGCGGCCGTGCACGATCGACGCCGGCAGGTGGCGGATCCGGTGCACGCCGCCGAGCAGCTGGTCGGGCGTCAGGAAGCAGTCGCGCGAGAAGTAGTGCGCTTCGAGCCTGGCCAGGCCGATCGATTCCTCGCTGTACTGGCGCGCCAGCTCCGGGTTGGGCAGCAGCGTCGAGCAGCTCGCCTCGTACTCGCTCCAGGCGCGGGCGAACGGCACGTAAACGCGGACGTCTTCGCTGAACAGCCGCTTCAGGTAGCCGGCGAGCAGGTCGTTGCGCTCGCCCGCCGGCAGCATGCCGGCGAAGCGGCGCCACGCCTCCGGGAACACCTGCCGCAGGCCGTAGAGGAACCAGTGGATCTCCTGCGAACGGCCGAGGAAGACACCGCGCAGCACGAAACCCAGGCAGCGCTCGGGATGCGCCTGCCCGTAGGCCAGCGCCAGCGTGCTGCCCCAGGAGCCGCCGAAGACCAGCCACTTGCCGACGCCGAGGTACTCGCGCAGCGTCTCGATGTCGCGCACCAGGTGGCGGGTGGTGTTGTCGAGCGCCTCGCCCAGCGGCGTCGAGTTGCCGGCACCGCGCTGGTCGAACAGCACGATGCGAAAGGCCTCGGGGTCGAAGAAGCGGCGATGCTCGACCGAGCAGCCACCGCCCGGCCCGCCGTGCAGGAACAGCACCGGCACGCCCAGCGGATTGCCGCAGGTCTCCCAGTACATCGAGTGCACGTCGTCGAGCGCCAGCATGCCCTGGTCGTAGGGCTCAAGCGCGGGATACAGCTCCGCCCGCAGGTCCGAGCGCATGTCCATGCGTGGCATTATGCCGTCGGCCCGCAGGCCATCCGGGGCGTCCGTCGCCCAGCGGCCGGCGTCAGCTCCTCCCAATTTCACGCGTTCCCGCCATGAGCAGATATCCAGGCTTCGACACGCTGGCGCTGCACGCCGGCCAGACCCCGGACCCCGCCACCGGCAGCCGGGCCGTGCCGATCTACGCCACCACCTCGTTCTGCTTCGACGATTCGGAGCATGCCGCGTCGCTGTTCAACATGGAGCGCGCAGGCCATGTGTACTCGCGCATCTCCAACCCGACCGTGGCGGTGCTCGAGGAGCGGGTGGCGGCGCTCGAGCGCGGCGTCGGCGCGATCGCCACCGCCAGCGGCCAGGCGGCGCTTCACCTGGCGATCGCCACCCTGATGGGCGCAGGTAGCCACATCGTGGCCAGCCGCGCGCTGTACGGCGGCTCGCACAACCTGCTCGCCTACACGCTGAAGCGCTTCGGCATCGAGACGACCTTCGTCGACCCGCGCGACCTGGACGCCTGGCGCGACGCGATCCGGCCGGCCACCCGCCTGCTGTTCGGCGAGACGCTGGGCAATCCGGGGCTCGACGTGCTCGACGTGCCGGCGGTCTCGGCGCTGGCGCACATGCACGGCCTGCCGCTGCTGGTCGACAGCACCTTCACCACGCCGTTCCTGCTGCAGCCTGGCGAACTCGGCGCCGATCTGGTCTATCACTCGGCGACCAAGTTCATCGGCGGCCATGGCACCGCCATCGGCGGCGTGCTGGTCGATGCCGGCCGCTTCGACTGGCAGTCCAGCGGCAGGTTCGACGTGCTCACGCGGCCCTACGAGGGCTTCCACGGCATGACCTTCGCCGACGAGAGCACGGTCGCACCGTTCCTGCTGCGCGCGCGCCGCGAGGGGCTGCGCGACTTCGGTGCCTGCATGAGCGCGCACACCGCCTTCCTGCTGCTGCAGGGGCTGGAGACGTTGCCGCTGCGGATGGCGCGGCACGTCGAGAACACGCGCAAGGTGGTGGCGTTTCTCGCCGCGCACCCGCAGATCGCGTCGATCGCCTATCCGGAACTGCCGTCGCATCCGGACCACGCGCTGGCGCAGCGCCTGCTGCCGAAGGGCTGCGGCGCGGTGTTCAGCTTCGACCTGCAGGGTTCGCGCGCCGCCGGGCGCAGGTTCGTCGAGTCGCTGCAGGTGTTCTCGCACCTGGCCAACGTCGGCGACGCCAAGTCGCTGGTGATCCACCCGGCCTCCACCACCCACTTCCGCGTGCCCGACGAGGAGCTTGCGGCGGCCGGCATCAGGCAGGGCACGATCCGCCTGTCGATCGGCCTGGAGGACCCGGCCGACCTGCTCGAGGACCTGTCTCGCGCCCTGAAAGCCGCATCGAGGGTGGCCTGAAATGGATCTCGGAGTTCCCGGCCGTCGCCTGTACGCCTACACCGGCGGCAAGCCATTCGACCCGCGCCTGCCGTGCGTGGTGTTCATCCACGGTGCGCAGAATGACCACAGCGTGTGGATCCTGCAGAGCCGCTACTTCGCGCACCACGGCCGCGCGGTGCTGGCGCTCGACCTGCCCGGCCACAGCCGCAGCGACGGCCCGGCGGAGCGCACCGTCGCAGCCATCGCCGAGCGGATCGCCGCCGCGCTGTCGCCGCTGGCCAGCCCGCGCCTGCTGCTTGCCGGCCACAGCCTGGGTTCGCTGATCGCCCTCGAGGTCGCCCGGCGGCTGCCGGCGCGCGTGGCCGGGGTGGCGCTGATCGGCACCGCGGCGCCGATGCGGGTTTCCGATGCGCTGCTCGCCGCCACCCGCGACGATCCGGCGGCGGCGATGGACATGATCAATGTCTGGTCGCACAGCCCGGTCATCGCGCCGTTCGCGGTGCGGCCCGGCAACCCGGCGCCCGGCTTCAACGTCGTCTGGCAGAACCTGCGACTGATGCAGCGGATCGCCGCGGTCAGCGGCGCCGAGGTCCTGCCGACCGACTTCGCCGCCTGCAATGCCTACGACGGCGCAATCGACGCAGCGCGCGCGCTGCAGTGCCCGGCGCTCGTCATCCTCGGCAGCCGCGACCAGATGACGCCGCCGAAGGCGGCGCAGTCGCTGATCGACGCCTGCGCGCAGCCGCAGGTGGTCCTGCTCGCCGCCACCGGCCACGCGATGATGGCGGAGAACCCGGACGGCGTGCGGCGGGCGCTCGCCTCGTTCGCCCAGCAGGTGTTCGCCGCCAGCGCCGTCTGACCCCGGCGGTGCGCTTCGACGCCGTCAACTGGGACAGCTACTGGCTCTACGTCGCCACCGAGGCGGCGCTGTCGCTGTCGCCCGGGCCGGCGGTGATGCTGGTCATCGCCTACGGCCTGGCACAGGGCGCGAGAAGATCGGTGTGGGCGAGCCTCGGCATCCTGTCGGCCAACGGCCTGTACTTCGCGCTTTCGGCGA
Organism: Burkholderiales bacterium; assembly: GCA_016716275.1. Lineage (GTDB taxonomy): Bacteria > Pseudomonadota > Gammaproteobacteria > Burkholderiales > Burkholderiaceae_F > JADJWR01. Next base: position 1,216,368 of record JADJWR010000003.1, read on the forward strand.
CCAGCGTCGGGGCGCTGCTGGTCGCCTCGGAAACCTTCTTCCAGGCAGTCCGATGGGCCGGCGCCGCGTATCTCGTCTACCTGGGGCTGGCGGCGCTGCTCGGCCAGCCATCGCCGATCACGGTGTCGAGGGCCGCCGCGCGCAGCGTCACGCCGCGTTCGATCTACCTGTCGGGCCTGACGCTGCAACTGGCCAACCCCAAGACGCTGGTCTTCTTCGTCGCGATCCTGCCGCAGTTCGTCGATCCCCGGCTGCCGATCGGCGCACAGATGGCCTGGCTGGCGGCGGGCTCGATCATTCCCGAGTTCTTCATCCTTGCCGGGTATGGCTTTGCCGCCTCGCGCGCGGCGCGGCTCGCCACCGACCCCCGTTTCGCCAGCCTCACCGACCGCGCCGCCGGCGCGCTGGTGCTCGCCGCCGCCGCCATGGTGCTGAGCGTCGCGCGTGACTGAGCAGCGGGCAAACACGTAGGCAACCGCGCCGCTCGGCGACTGCCGGCGCTCCGTATACTCGCCGGCAGAGCGGCCCGGCCCTCAGGCGACCGACAGCCGCCAGCACCTCCAATTCCACAAGGAGATCCTCAGATGAAGTTCAGCCAGTTCCTGCGCGGCCTGCTGGTGGTCGCCACGGGCCTTGTCCTGGCCAGCGGCGCGGCCGCACAGCAGAAGTTCGTCAACATCCTGACCGGCGGCCAGGCCGGTGTGTACTACCCGCTCGGCGTCGCGTTGAGCCAGGTCTACGGCAAGGCGATCCCGGACGCCAAGGCGACCGTGCAGGCGACCAAGGCCTCGGTCGAGAACCTGAACCTGCTGCAGGCCGGCCGCGGCGAACTTGCCTTCACCCTCGGCGATTCGCTGTCCGACGCGTGGCGCGGCGTCGAGGACGCCGGGTTCAAGAGCAAGCTCGACAGGCTTCGTACGGTCGCCGGCATCTACTCGAACTACATCCAGATCGTCGCCAGCGGCGACTCCGGCATCAAGACACTGGCCGACCTGAAGGGCAAGCGGATCTCGGTCGGCGCGCCCCGCTCGGGCACCGAGCTGAACGCGCGGGCCATCCTGAAGGCCGCCGGCATCTCGTACGCCGATTTCGCCAAGGTCGAGTACCTGTCGTTCGCCGAATCGGTCGAGCTGATGAAGAACCGCCAGCTCGACGTGACGCTGCAGTCGGCCGGCCTGGGCGTCGCCTCGATCCGCGACCTCGCCACCTCGATCAAGGTCGTCGTGGTGCCGATCCCGGCCGACGTCGTGGCCAAGGTGGGCGATCCCGCCTACGCGCCCGGCACGATCCCCGCCGGCACCTATACCGGCCAGACCGAGGCGGTCGCCACGGCGACGATCAAGAACTTCCTGGTCACCCACGCCGGGGTGCCCGACGACACGGTGTGTGCGATGACCAAGGCAACCTTCGACAGCCTCGACACCCTGGTCGCGGCACATTCGGCTGCCAAGGGAATCGTCCGCAGCGAGGCCAACAAGGGCCTGCCGGTGCCGCTGCATCCGGGCGCCGAGCGCTACTTCGCGACGTCGCGCTGCTGATCGGCGACGAATCCGCCGCGCGACCCGCGCAGGCAGGCTCAAAGCGACAGGCAAATGGCACAGCGTGCGCTGTGCCATTTGCGTTTGCGCCCTCACCGATGGCCCCGCCATGACCTCGACACCCACCACGTCGTCCGCCGGCGGCCACGCCGGCGCGCCGGCGTTCACCACGGCGATCTTCCTCGTCGCGGTGGTCTTCTCGAGCTTCCAGGTGATCACCGCGGCGTTCGCGCCGCTGTCCAGCCCGGTGGTGCGGGCGATCCACGTCGGCTTCCTGCTGCTGATGACCTTCACGCTGTACCCGCCGCTGGGGCAGCGCTGGCTCGGCTGGCTCGCCGGCGGCGCGGCGTTCGTCGCCGGCCTGTACCACTGGGTGTTCGAGGCCGACCTGGTGCAGCGCGCCGGCGACCTGACCGGCGCCGATTACGTGGTCGGCATCGTCACCATCGTGCTGGTGTTCGAGGCAGCGCGCCGGGTGATGGGCGCCGCGCTGCCGATCATCTGCGGTCTGTTCCTCGCCTACGCGCTGTTCGGCCAGTACCTGCCGGAACCGCTGAACCATCGCGGCTACGGCCTCGACCAGGTGGTCGGCCAGCTGGGCTTCGGCACCGAGGGCATCTACGGCACGCCGACCTTCGTTTCGTCTTCCTACATCTTCCTGTTCATCCTGTTCGGCTCGTTCCTCGAGCAGGCCGGGATGATCAAGCTGTTCACCGATTTCTCGCTCGGCCTGTTCGGCCACGCCAAGGGCGGGCCGGCCAAGGTCGCGGTGATCTCCTCCGGCCTGATGGGCACGATCAACGGCTCGGGGGTGGCCAACGTGGTGACCACCGGCCAGTTCACCATCCCGCTGATGAAGCGCTTCGGCTACAAGCCGGCGTTCGCCGGCGGCGTCGAGGCGACCTCGAGCATGGGCGGCCAGATCATGCCGCCGGTGATGGGCGCGGTGGCCTTCATCATGGCCGAGACGATCAACGTTCCCTACCTCGAGATCTGCATCGCCGCGGCGATCCCGGCGATTCTTTACTTCCTCACCGCCTTCGTGATGGTCCACTTCGAGGCGGGCCGCGCCAACCTGCTCGGCATGCCGAAGGACGAATGCCCGAACCCCTGGGAGGCGGTGCGCCTGCGCTGGTATCTGGTGCTGCCGCTGGCGATACTGGTTTTCCTGCTGTTCTCGGGCTACACGCCGCTTTTCTCCGGCATGGTGGGCCTGGCGCTGACGGTGGTGCTGATCTTCGGCGCCGCGCTGTCGTCGCGCTTCGGCGCGCTGCCGCTGCGCATCGTCTTCTGGGTGCTGGTGGCGCTGGCCTGCTCGGCGTTCTTCCGCTACGGCATCGGCGCGGTGATGTCGGTGATCGCGGCCCTGGCGGTGGTCCTGGCGATCGTCAGGGGTGGCCGCCAGACGCTGCGCTCGGCGGTCGATGCGATGGCCGACGGCGCCCGCCACGCGCTGCCGGTGGGAGTGGCCTGCGCGCTGGTCGGCGTGATCATCGGCGTGCTGACGCTGACCGGCGCGGCGACCACCTTTGCCGGCTACATCATCCAGCTCGGCCAGCACAGTCTGTTCCTCAGCCTGCTGCTGACCATGCTGGTTTGCCTGGTGCTCGGCATGGGCATCCCGACGATCCCGAACTACATCATCACCAGCTCGCTGGCCGCGCCGGCGCTGCTCGAGCTCGGCGTGCCGCTGCTCGTCTCGCACATGTTCGTCTTCTACTTCGGCATCATGGCCGACCTGACGCCGCCGGTGGCGCTGGCCTGCTTCGCCGCCTCGCCGATCGCCCGCGAGAGCGGCCTGAAGATCAGCCTGCAGGCGATCCGCATCGCCGCCGCCGGCTTCGTCGTGCCGTACATGGCGGTCTACGCGCCGGCGCTGATGCTGCAGACCGACGACTGGACGGCGGTCGTCTACATCGTCTTCAAGGCGGTGGTGGCGATTCTGCTGTGGGGCGGCGCGGTAATCGGCCACTGGCTGGCGCCGCTGCGCTGGTACGAGCGGGCGCTGGCCTTCGCCGCGGCCGCCTTCCTGGTCGCCGCGCTGCCGGCGACCGACGAGATCGGGTTGGCCCTGGCCGCCGCGCTGGCCGCCTGGCACGTCGCACGCGAGCGCCGCCGACTGCGCGCCGCCGCCGCAGCGCCGCCGGCGTGAGCGTCGCGACGCTGTGCCTGGTCGCCGGCGCGCTGACGGTGGCAGTGCCGACCAGCCGCTTCACGCTTTCCTGGCAGCACTCAGTCGAGAAAGTGCTGTGGGAAGAGGACTACCTGATCGCCGGCGGCTGGCTGCTCGCCACCGGCGCCCGCATTCGCGGCAGCGGCGCCGGCATGGAGCCGCCGGCGGGCAGCGTGCTGCACGACGGCGCCTGGCACTTCCGGCCGCGCGATCGCTGGCTGCGCGAGCTGCAGCTGGCGCGCTCCGAGTTCACGCCCGACTACCAGCTCTGCTTCGCTGGCCGCTGCCGGCCGCTCGCGCACTGGCTGTCGGTGCAGGCCGGGCCGACTACCCTGCGGCCCTGTCCGTAGGCGCGGCCAGCACGACCGCCAGCGGCTGCTGCAGCCAGCTCGCACCGAGCCCCGCCTCGAGCCACCGGCCCAGCTCCGGCTGCGAGCGAAGCAGCGAGTTGGCCGGATCGATCGCCAGCCGCGCGAACAGCGGCAGCAGCGTCGCGCGGTCGACATCGCAGGTCAGCAGCCACTTGCCGGCCTGCGGCCCGTCGAGCCGCGTAACGTAGTTCAGCCTTTCCAGCTCCAGCAGCAGGCGCTCGACGCCGTCGTCCGGGAAGCGCACCGCGCTTGCCAGCGCGGCCTGCTCCATCCGTCCGTCGTCGATCCGCTGCTGGCGTGCGCGCAGCAGCGTGCGCAGCAGGCCGGCTGCGGTGACGAAGCGGTTGCCGGCGCGCCGCTCGTCGGCAAAGCGCGTTGCCCGCAGCATCGGCAGCGTGGCGGCGATCGCCGCGCCCAGCAGCAGCGCGTACCAGGACAGGTATACCCAGAGCAGGAACAGCGGCAGGGCGGAAAAAGCCCCGTAGATGCTGGTGAGCGTGCCGGTGCGGATGTACAGCCCGAAGCCATAGCTGAGCGCCTCACCGATGGCGGAAGCGACGAAGCCGCCGATCAGGGCATCGTGCCATGCCACCTTGCGATTCGGCACCAGCACGTACAGCACCGCCAGCGCCAGGCCACCGAGCACGAACGGCGCCAGGTCGAGGGCGATGCGCATGAACCCCGACGAGCGCGCCAGCGGGCTGCCCGACAGCGCGAACACGTACGAGGTGGCGCTCAGGCTGGCGCCGATTGCCAGCGGCCCGAGCGTCAGCAGCGTCCAGTAGACCAGCACCCGCGCCAGCACGCTGCGCCGCGCCTGGACCCGCCAGATGTCGTTAAGCACCCGGTCGACGGTGTGGATCATCAGCAGTGCCGTGACCAGCAGGAAGACCAGGCCGAGGGCGGTCAGGCCGGCCGCGTTGGCGGAGAAGTCGTGCAGATAACGCAGGATCGTCGACGCAAGCTGTGGCGGCAGCATCCCCTGCAGCAGCTGGCGCTCCAGCGCGAGCCGGTACTCGGCAAACATCGGAAACGCGGCGAACACCGACAAGGCCACCGCCAGCAGCGGCACGATCGACAGGGTCGTGGTGAAGGTCAGGCCACCTGCCACCTGCGCCACCTGCACCTCGCGCGCCCGCCGCAGCGCGAAGGCCAGCACTTCGCGAGCCTGCTCGAGGCGTGTCCGCGCCCGCTGCGGCCAGCGGTCGACGCGCACGAGCACGGCGATCCAGCCGACCAGCCGCTGGCGTACATGGCGCAGGGAAAGGCCCGGCATCGCGTTCCTATAATCGTCCGCTCCGATAGTAGCGAGCCCGCCTTGCCCGCCGACGCCGACATCCTCGTCCTTTACTACTCGCGCCACGGCGCCACGCGGCGGCTGGCCGAACTGCTGGCGCAGGGCATCGACTCGGTGCCCGGTGCCGCGGCGCGCCTGCGCACGGTGCCGCCGGTGTCTCCCGCCACCGAGGTCGCCGCGCCGCCGGTGCCGCCTGCGGGCAGCCCGTACGCCGAGCTGGCTGACCTCGAGCAGTGCGTCGGCCTGGCCCTTGGCTCGCCGACCCGGTTCGGCAACATGGCCGCGCCGCTGAAGCACTTCATCGACGGCACCGCCGGCCTGTGGCTGTCCGGCGCGCTGGCCGGCAAGCCGGCGGCGCTGTTCACCTCGACCAACTCGCTGCACGGCGGTCAGGAGACGACGCTGCTGTCGATGATGCTGCCCCTGCTCCACCACGGCATGCTGATCGTCGGCCTGCCCTACACCGAGCCCGACCTGAACGAAACGTCGAGCGGCGGCACCCCCTACGGCGCCAGCCATCACGCGCGCCTGAGCCAGCAACCGGTCAGCGCGGAAGAGGGACGGCTGGCAGTTGCGCTCGGCCGGCGGCTGGCCTGGGCGGCACTGAAGCTGCGCGGATGAGCCTCGCCGTGCTGTCGCCGCAGCAGCGCGCGGCGCGCAGCATCGCCGCCGCAAGCTGGCTGGCGCTGCTGCTGCTCGTCGTGCTGTGGGAATGGCTGCTGGCGCCGCTGCGCCCCGGCGGCTCGTGGCTGGTGCTGAAGGGCGTGCCGCTGCTGCTGCCGCTGCGCGGCGTGCTGCGCGGCGACGTCAAGGTCATGCAGTGGGCGCTGCTGCTGGTGCTCGCGTACATCGCCGAAGGCAGCGTGCGCGCCGTCGATGCGCCGCCGGCCGGCACGCTGGCGATGATCGAGATCGCGCTCGGCCTGGCGTTCTTCGCCGCCGCGATCGTCTACTTGCGGCCGTTCAAGAAGGCCGCGCGGCGCAGGGCAGGCGGATGAGCCTGCTGCAGGCACTGGCCGCCGCGGTCGGCGAGGCGAACGTGCTGGCCGGCGAGGCCGCCGCGCCCTACCTCACCGACTGGCGCAAGCGCTACGTCGGCCGCGCGCAGGCGGTGGTGCGGCCGGCGAGCACCGCTGAAGTTGCCGCGGCCGTGCGTGCCTGCGCCCAGGCACGCACGCCGATGGTGCCGCAGGGCGGCAACACCGGGCTGGTCGGCGGCGGCACGCCGGACGCCTCGGGCGACGCCGTCATCATCAGCCTGCAGCGGATGAAGCGCCTGCGGGCGATCGACGTTGCCAACGACACCATCACGGTAGAGGCGGGCTGCGTGCTGCAGCAGGTGCAGCAGGCCGCGCGTGAGCGCGGACGGCTGTTTCCGCTCAGTCTCGCCGCCGAGGGCAGCGCGACGATCGGCGGCAACCTCGCCACCAACGCCGGCGGCGTGCAGGTGCTGCGCTACGGCAACGCGCGCGACCTCGCGCTCGGGCTGGAAGTGGTGCTGGCGAGCGGCGAGATCTGGGACGGCCTGCGCGGGCTGCGCAAGGACAACACCGGCTACGACCTGAAGCACCTGTTCATCGGCGCCGAGGGAACGCTCGGCGTGATCACGGCGGCGACGCTGAAGCTGTATCCGCTGCCGGCAGCGCAGTCGACGGCGCTGGCCGCAGTGCCGTCGCTCGCCGCCGCGACGCGCCTGCTCGAGCGCGCACGCGGCGCCGCCGGCGCGGCGCTGACCGCCTTCGAGGTGATGGGACGCATCACGCTGCAGAATGCGGTCGAGGCCCTGCCGGGGCTGCGCGCGCCGCTGCCGCTGGCGCATCCGTGGTACGCGCTGCTCGAGCTTTCCGACGCCGAAGGCGAGCAGCACGCCACCGCGTCGTTCGAGCGGCTGCTGGCCGAGGCGATGGCAGCCGGCGAGATCGTCGACGCGGCAGTGGCCCGTTCGATCGCCGAGGCGCGGGCCCTGTGGGCGCTGCGCGAGGGAATTCCCGAGGCGCACGCCAGGCGCGGCGGCAACGTCAAGCACGACATCTCGCTGCCGGTGTCGTCGATCGCCGAGTTCGTTGAGTCGACCAATGCCGCCCTGCGCAGCCGCTTCGACTGGATCGAGCCGATCGTCTTCGGCCACCTCGGCGACGGCAACCTGCACTACAACATGGGCACGGTGCCGGGCACGCCGATCGACGTCGCCTTCGCGCACGAGCAGGAGATCAACGACCTGGTCAACGACGCGGTTGCCGCCCGCGGCGGATCGATCAGCGCCGAGCACGGCCTCGGCCAGCTGAAGCGACAGGCGATCACCCGCTACAAGGGTGCGCTCGAGCTCGAGCTGATGCGGCGGATCAAGGCGGCGCTCGATCCGCTCGGGCTGATGAACCCGGGCAAGGTGATCTGAGCCGCATCGGCAGCCGCGGCCGGCACGCTAATCCGCTCGGCGCAAGCGGAAGATTCACGGCGCCGACCCCTTGGGTTCGCTGCCGACGCTGGGTAGACTGGCCTTCACTACGGGACTGCACCATGCGCCTTCCCACCGCCACCCTCGCCTGCCTCGTTGTGCTCGTCGCCGGGCACGCGCGCGACGCCGCGGCGATCGTCCGCTGCGAGTCCGCCGACGGCAAGGTCACCTACTCGAACAGCGACTGCCCGCCGAACACCAAGGCGGTCCGCAGCATCGACCTGTCGCCGCCCGTCGAGGTGCACGAGCGCGAACGACCGTCCGCCAAGGGTGCGGCGGCGCGTGCGCCGGCCAGGGTCGAGCCGTCGCGGGCGCGCCCTGCCGACAATCCGGCACAGGTCGACGAGGAACTGAACGCCCAGCTCGCCGAGCAGCGGCGCGCCTGCGAGGCACGTGCCCGCGAGATGCAGCGGCTGCACGACGACGTCAACGCCGCTGCGCCGGACAACCGCGCCTCGGCCGAGCTGGCGCTGCGGCGCGCCCAGGATGACTACAAGGCGCTCTGTCCGAGACAGCGATGAGGCGCGTTGCCCTGCTCGTCGCCGCACTGCTGGCATCAGCGTCGTGGTCATCGCTGGCGCAGGAGGTGCGACGCTGCGAAGGCGCCGACGGCAGGGTCAGCTATGCCGACGGCGCCTGCCCGCCCGGGACCGCTGCGGTGCGGACGCTGCCGCCGGCCGCCGTGCCGAACGATGGCGAGCGCGCCGCCGCACAGCGGCGCGCCGAGCAGGACCTGCGACAGATCGCGCAGATCGAGCGCGCGCGCCAGGCCGACGAGGAGCGTGCAGCCCGCCAGCAGCAGCAGTCGCTCGCCCAGGCCCGCAAGCTGGAGAACCACTGCCGGCGGCTGCAGACTCGCCTCGATGCAGCGAAGGAAGAACTTGACGGGGCCAGCCGCGCCAGACAACGCACCCAAGGGGAGCGTCGCCTCAGGCGTGCCGAGGATCTGTACGTCGCCGACTGCGGTCCGCTCAGGAACTAGCGGCCGACGCGACCGGGCGACCTGACCAGTCGGCGTGCCGGGTGGTGAATGCGCGTGCCGCGGCGTTCAGCGCGTTGGCGCCATGGCGCTCGATGAACTGCGGATCGCTCAGCAGGCGTCGCCAGTTGCGGGCGCCGTGCTCGCCGTGGAAAAGCCCGAGCAGGTGGCGCAGCACGGCACGCGGCGCCACGCCGGCGCCCGTCTTCTCGAGGTACGCCGACATCGCACCGACCACCTGCGCGCGGCTCGGCGCCGGCGCCTCGGCTCCGAACAGCTCGCGATCGACCGCGGCCAGCATGTAGGGGTCGTGGTAGGCGGCGCGGCCGACCATCACGCCGGCCAGCCGACGCAGCGGCTCGGTGGCCTGGGCAAGCGAGGCGATGCCGCCATTGAGCACGAACTGCGCGCGCGGAAAATCGGCCGCCAGCCGGTCGACGACCTGGTAGCGCAGCGGCGGCACCTCGCGGTTGTCCTTCGGCGACAGGCCCTTCAGCCAGGCATTGCGGGCGTGCACGATGAACACCTCGCAGCCGGCCTCGTGCACCCGGCCGACGAACTCGCGCACGAAACCGTAGTCTTCGCTGCGGTCGATGCCGATACGGTGCTTGACCGTCACCGGGATCGACACCGCCTCGCGCATCGCCTTCACGCAATCGGCGACCAGCAGCGGCTCGGCCATCAGGCAGGCGCCGAAGGCGCCGCGCTGCACGCGCTGCGACGGGCAGCCGCAGTTCAGGTTGATCTCGTCGTAGCCCCATCGCTCGCCGAGCCGCGCGCAATGCGCCAGCTCGTCCGGCTCACAGCCGCCGAGTTGCAGCGCCACCGGATGCTCGGCAGGATCGAAGTCCAGATGGCGTGGCACGTCGCCATGCAGCAGTGCACCGGTGGTGACCATCTCCGTGTACAGCCGCGCACGGCGGGTGAGCTGCCGATGGAAGTACCGGCAGTGCCGGTCGGTCCAGTCCATCATCGGCGCGACGCAGAAACGCCAGGGCGATTGCGACAAGGGCGTTAGACTCGCTGCAAAAGGGGGACAGGGCGCGGCACCTGCGCGAGTCGGCCGGTTCGACAGGCCGCACCACAGAGGAGCAATTATGCGACGAGACGATCATCACGCGCCGCAAGCCGGTGTCGCGCGCGCCGAGCTTTCCGAACTGCCGCCTGCGGCCGGGCAGCCCGAGCGGTCCGTCTCCGGCGGGCTGCAGACGTGGCGCGAGCGGCTCGCCTTCCTGCGCGGTTTCGTCGCCCATCCGGGGCAGGTCGGCTCGGTGATCCCCAGCTCGCACGTGCTCGAGCAGCGGCTGGTGCGCAGCGCGCGCCTGCTGCGCGCCCGCTGCGTGGTCGAGCTCGGACCGGGCACCGGCGGCACGACACGCGCCTTCCTGCGCGCGATGCCGGCGAACGCGCAGCTGCTGGCGATCGAGCTGAACGAGCAGTTCGCCGCCCGGCTGCGCACGTCGATCCGGGACCCGCGCCTGACCGTCGTCAACGGCAGTGCCGAGTCGATCGACCGCTTTCTCGCCGACCATGGCCTGCCGGCGCCCGATGCGGTGCTCTCCGGCATCCCGTTTTCCACCATGCCGCGCGAGGTCGCCGACCGAATCGCGGCGGAGATCGCGCGCGTGCTGGCGCCGGGCGGGCGCTTCGTCGCCTACCAGGTGCGCGCCCACGTGGCCGATTACGCGTCGCGCTATCTGGGCAAGGCGCGCAAGGAATGGGAACTGGTCAACATCCCGCCGGTGCGCGTGTTCACCTGGACCAGCGGCAGCTGACGACAGGCCCACGCCGCCCGGCAGCGGCTACTCGATGCCGATCAGCCACTGGATCACCTGCTTGGCGACGAAGCCGAGGATGCCGAAGGCCAGCACGAAGAACAGGATGAAGGTGCCGAAGCGGCCCGCCTTCGAGTCGCGCGCCAGCCTGTAGATGATGAACAGCATGAAGGCGATGAAGAAACCGACGCCCCAGGTCATGCCGAATTCGGCGACCTGAGCCTCGGTCAGGCCGAAGGCCGAGGATTCCATCGCCGGCTTCACTGACGCGGCGGCAGCCGCTCCACGTCGAGCACGTCGCGATAGGCGTGCCAGCTTGCGTGGCCGATCACCGGCACGGCGAAGACGAAGCCGATCATCAGCGTCGCCATCGAAGCCGCGGTGGCCAGCATGATCAGCGCCGCCCACAGCGCCATCGGTGCAGGGTTGTCGCCAACCGCGCGCACGCTGGCCAGCAGCGCGGTGCGCAGGCCGACCCGGCGGTCGAGCAGCAGCGGTGCCGAGACCACGGTCAGCGAGAACACCAGCGCCGCGCCGAGCCCGCCGGCCACCAGCCAGAGGAAGAACAGCCAGCCGCCCTGCCCGTCGACCACGTAGCGGAGAAAGCGCAGCGGCGAATCGAGCGGCACGGCGACGAACAGTTCGAACAGCAGCGCCGAGATCAGCACCCACGCCGTGGCGGCGACGAACAGCAGCGACCCGAGCGCCACCAGCGGCCGGGTGCCGCGCCGCCAGGCGCCGATCGCATCTGCGAGCCGTGGCCGCTTGCCGGCGGCAACCAGGCGGCTGAGCTCGTACAGGCCGGTACACAGGATCGGCCCGACCAGCAGGAAGCCGGTCAGTGCGCCCGGCATCAAGGGCAGCGCCTGCAGCGTCAGCGCCAGCACGGCAAGACCGCCGACGGCGACGATCAGCCCGTGCAGCAGGCTCGGGCCGAAGCAGGTATGCAGGTCTCGCCAGCCCTGTTGCAGCCAGAAAAACGGCCGCGTCAGCGCAATCTCGCGCACGGCCGGCTGCGGCGCCTCCGGCGACTTCGCAGTGCTCATGCGCGCATTATCGCGGAGCGTCGGCCACGAATCGGCCGATGCCCGCCGCCGCCTCATACCGACCACGGCGATTCGGCGCCGCCGGCCAGCGCAGCGTCAGGCCACTGCAGCGCGGCTGCTCAGGACGGCAGGAAGTCGACCGGCCAGGTGACGGTCATCGCCTCGACATCCTTGGCGCCGAAGTCGAACTGGCGGATGCGCGCCAGCAGCTTGCCCTCGAGTTCCGCCGCCTTCAGCTCGCTCGACACCAGGCGCAGGTCGGTGATCGCCCCGCTCGGCGCGATCTTCAGCTCGAGGACGACCTTGCCCTGCAGCGTCGGATCCTCGCGCAGGGCGCGGTTGTACAGCGCGTAGATCGCCCCCTTGTTGCGCTCGAAGACCAGTCGGATCTCCTCGATCGAGCGCGACGCCTTGCCGCTGGCGCCGCGCTGCACCGCGCCGCCCGCGCCCTTGCCGCCGCCTGCCCCGCTTCCCGCGACCGCACCGCCGCCGCCGTAGCCGCCTCCTCCGCCGCCGCCGGCCACGCCCTCCACGAGCGTCGTGGCGCGGCCGGCAAGTCCGCCGCCACCGGTGTCGCGGCTGTATGCCGCCGAATTGATGCCGCCGCTGCCGCGGGTGGCGTTCGACGTGATCAGCGCGCGCGTCGGAATTCCCTGCTCGAAACCGGCGCCTACACCGGGCCCGGTGCCGGTGCCCACACCGGGCCCCGGCTTGATGTCCTTCTTCAACTGCACGGCGACCGGCGCGCCGCGGATCTCGGCCAGTTCGTTGGCCATGGCGAGCAACCCGACGCCGGCCGCCTTTCGACGCGCTTCGCCGACTTCGCCCGGCGGCTTGTTCGGCTGCGGCCGCCGCGCTTCGGGCACCGGCACCTTGGCCGGTTCGGCCTTGCTGGGCTCGAGCTTCGGCGCGTCGGACTTGCGGTCATCCGCGTCGGCGGGCTTCGACTTCGTCTCGGCAGGCCGGGGAAGCGTTGCCTGCGGCAGCGGGCGATCGAGCAGCAGCTTCGCCATCGGCGGCGGCAGTTCCTGCGGCTTGCTGCGGTCGGGCTCACGCACCGGCAGCCAGGGCATGGCCAGCGCGATCGCCAGCGAGATGCCCAGCGTGCGCGCCAGGATGCGGCGGAAGCGCTCCTCGTCCGCGCGGTAGCCCGACCACGGCAGCACACCGGGCGGAAAGGCGATGGCAACGCTCATCATGAATCCCGTCGCTGCACGGCGAACGCCACGTCGCTGAACCCGGCCCGCGCGCAGGTCACCATCACCCGGCGCAGCAGGCGATAGGGAATGTCCTTGTCACCCATGATCGTGATGGCGCGCGCCTCGTCGGCCTTGTCCTGCTGCACCACGCGACGGCCGGCGAGCAGGTCGAGTTCAGCCTTCAGCGGCGCGATCACTTCGTCGTCCGAGCGCAGCACGTCGGCCACCGCGGCGACCCGTCGCCCGTCGACGATGAGGTCGGCGTCGTTGACCACCACCACCAGCGTCTCCATCGGTGCCTTTTCCGCGCTCGACAGCGGCAGAGAAACGGCCTTCGAACTGGGCAGCGCCTGCACCTCGGCCATGTTCGACAGCAGGAAGAAGATCAGGATGGTGAAGATGTCGATCAGCGCGACCAGGTTCAGGTCGACGCTCGAATGATTGCGCTCGCGCCGTTCGGCGCGTTTCTCGAGTGGGGATCCGTTCATAGCCCGGCCTGCCGCGTGCGGACCGGCGCATCGCCGATCGAGATGGCGGGGAAGTAATCGACGGCCACCAGCCGGCTCACCTGCATCTGCCGGCCGGCGCGAACCTGGTCCATCACCTGCACCAGCACGTCGTACGAGGTGTTCGGCTCGGCCAGCACGGTGGCGGCGGTCTGCTGCGGGAAGCGTTGCTTGAGCTGCGCCATCAGCGCGCCGAGCGCCGCGACGTCGTGACCGCCGCCGCCGGCCGGAATGCGCTCGATCAGCCCGCCGATGCGGTCGCCCACCTCGAGCGCCTCGGCGCGGATCACCACCTCGAGCTGCAGCTCGCCGGTCAGCTTCTCCACTGCCGACGATTGCGCCGGCAGCGTCAGGTCCATCACCGCCAGCCGCGTGAAGACCGCGGTCGAAAGCAGGAACGGCACCAGCACGATGATCAGGTTGATGAAGGCCGACACTTCGAGTGCGGCCGGGTGCTTACGCAATCGTCGCCTGCGCATGACTCATCCTCCTCGGCAGCAGTGGCCCCGCCGCCAGCCCCGATTGCTCGTCACTCGGCGCCGCGGACGGCGTCGGCCGAGCCGCGATGGACCAGGTTGAGGAAGCTGATCTTGGCTGCCTCCAGGCTGTCGACGATCTCCGTCGTGCGCGCCTGCAGGAAGGCGTGGATAAGCAGGAACGGGATCGCCACCATCAGCGCGAAGGCGGTGTTGTTCATGGCGATCGAGATGCTGGCCGACAGCAGCTCGGCCTTCTCGGCCGGGTTGACCTGTGCCACCGCCGTGAAGGCCTTGATCAGGCCGATGATCGTGCCGAGCAGTCCCACCAGCGTCACCACGTTGGCGAAGGTGGCGATGTAATGGGTGCGCTTCTCCAGGCGAGGAATGATCTCCATCATCCCTTCCTCCATCGCCGCGTCGACGTCCTCGCGCCGCCGCGCCGACTGCATCCGCGTCAGGCCGTTGTGCACTATCAGGCCGATGGCCGAATCGCGCCGGGCGGTGACGCCGTGCGCCTCCTTGAACTGGCCGCTCTTCAGCATCGGCAGGATGCTGTCCCAGCTGCGGCGGTTCTGCTGCCGCGCGCGCTGCAGGAAGACGAAGCGCTCGATGGCGATCGCCACGCCGAGGGCCAGGATGGCGATGCTCACGTAGATGAACATGCCGCTGTCCTGGAAGAACTTGATCACCGTGTCCAACGTACTCATGAATGCACCTCCGGGTTCAGGGTGGGTCGTGCGATAGATGGAATCACTTGCGCGGCGGCGGCGCCGCCACATCGGCCCGGCGCAGCTGCGTGTCGTAGCGCAGTTGGCGTCGGAAGACGTCGCGATCGATCGGCGCCAGCACCTCGTCGAGCAGGCTTCCCGGCGGCCGCGGATCGAACTCGCCGGGCAGCGGCTTCTTCCACGGCACGATGTAGGTCACCTTCGGCAGTTCGCGATTGCCGATGATCTGCGTGCGGTCGATGTCGGCGCGATCCTGTGCGGCGGCGCTCGTGCAGATCGTCGCCAGCGCAAGAGCCGTGTGCAGGCGATTCATGGCCGCTCCTTGATGCCCGCCAGCTGCGCCGGCCCCTTGCGGTTCCTGATTTCGGCCACCCACTTGCGCACCTTCTCGTCGCCGTCGGGCGCCAGCGCGAGGTAGCGCTCGTAGGTAGCGAGCGCGCTGCGGCTGTCCCACAGGTAAAGGTCGAGCAGGATGCCCAGGTTCAGCAGCGGCGCCGGGTAGCCGGGCGCGAGCTCGATCGCCTTCTCGTACGCCCGCTGGGCATCGGAGAAGCGGCCGAGCTCGCGATAGACGATGCCGAGCTGGTTGAAGTAGACGGCCTGCTGAGGGCTGGCCTGCACGGCGCGCTCGAGCTGCGTCGCGGCCTGCTCGAGCTTGCCGGCGCGGCGGTAGATCAGCCCGAGGTTGGCGTACGGTCCGCCCAGCTCGGGGTTCGACTTCGTCAGCGCGATGAACTCCTGCTCCGCTTCTTCGTGGCGCCCAGCGGCAAGCGCGGCGACCGCCCGCTCGAACGCCAGCCGGACCTGCGCGGGAATTTCGGCCTTGGTCGCCGGCGCAGCGGTCGGTGTGCCTGCCGCCTGCGCGGCGGCGGTCGGCGCGGCGGCCGGTGTCAACGATGCCGGCGCAGCCTCGGACGGCGCCGGCGGCGGCGTCGCACAGCCGCCGGCGGCCAGGCACAGCACGGCCGTCAGCACACGGCAGCGGATCCGCTCAGCGAATCGCATCGATCGTCCCTTCCGTCAGTTCGCTTTTCGCGTATTGCGCCGGGCGCAGCTTCGCCAGCGCGCCGTAGCTGGACTTCACCCACCGGTCGTACACGCCCGCAGCGGCACGCCGCGTATTGGCCTCGTGTAGTTCGATGGCCTTTTCCTCGAACGGGAAGGCCTGCTCTTCGAGCAGCACGTTGTACTGCTCGAGTTCGAGCTTCTTCAGCCCCTTCGGCCGCTCCGACTCGAGCAGCGCGCGGCCGAACTCCGCGTACAGCGCGGCGCTCTCGAAGGTGGCCGCGGTCGCGGCCTCGGTCACTCCGTAGTCGGCGGCGCGCGCGTACGCCTGCAGCGTCTCGTCCATGCGCGCCTTCTTCAGCTTCAGCTGGCGCTTCAGCGGCTCGACCAGCGCGACCTTGCGGAACTCGTCGCGCGACGGCTCGGCGAGCGCCAGCGTGGCCATCGCCGCCAGGTAGCGAGTGCGCGGGTCACCGGCAGACTGATCGGCCCGCTGCACTTCCTTCATCAGCGCCAGCTCGCGCTTGCGGTCACCCGTTGCACGGGCAAGCAGCGCCAGCCGGTAACGAGCCTCGGTCGCCGGCGCAATCGGTTGCGGATAGGCCTTCACGTAGCGCTCGAAGGCGCGCACGGCCTGGGCCGCCGCGCCGGCCTTCTCGTACAGCTCGGCCGCCTGCCAGAGCGCGGCACGGGCAAGCGCCGGATCGCTCTGCGTGGCAGCGATCGCCTCCAGTTCCGCACCGGCCTGCGCCCAGCGGCCCTGCTCCAGGTAGATCGCGGCGAGCTTCTCACCCGCATCCTTGGCCAGCGGATGGTTCGGCTGGCCGCGGCGGAATTCGACCAGCAGCGTCGCCGCCCGATCCCAGTCCTTCAGTGCGATCAGCGCAGCGGCAGCATCGACCTGCGCTGCTGCGCCGACCGCCGAGCCTGGCGCGGCCGCCGCGGCGCGCTCGAAGTGGCTCACCGCGTCGGGCAGGCGGTTCTCGGCGCGTGCCTGTTCACCCTGCTTGTAGATCGCGGCGCCGATCCGCTCGGCGAGTTCGTTGCGGCTCTTGTCCTGCGCGCCGGTCAGCCCCAGCACCGCCAGGTAGCCGGCCTCGGCCCGGTCGAAAGCGCCCTGGTCGAACGCCGCGTGCGCGATCACCAGCGACGCCGTGCGGCGGTCGGCGGCAGTCGCCGGCGGATCGAGCATCAGCACGCGCTGCGCCGTTTCGCTGGCGCGATCGGTCTGGCCGAGACCGTAGAGCGTCTGCGCGCTGCTGGTCAGCACCGGACCGACGCGCGGGTCGGTTGCGAAGTGCTCGGCAAACCGCAGGCTGCTCTCGACCCCGGCGGCACGCAGCGCCGGCTGCTGCTCGGCGCCGCTGCGCTCGAGCTGCCCGGCGTGGGCCAGCAACGCCGCGTAGCCCGCATCGGCGCCGCGCGGGTGCGGCGGATAGGCATAGGCGGACTTCTCGTACTCGACGGCCGCCTCGGCGTAACGGCGGTCCTCGAACAGCAGTTCGGCCAGCAGGAAGTTCTTCTCCGCCGCCTGCGGCTCGGAGCCGAACGCAGCCAGGTACTCGCGGTACCAGCGCACCGCCTGCCGGTAGTCCTCCGCGCCTTTGCCTTTCTGCGCGGCGGCGTGATGATGCTGCGCCAGCTCGGCCAGATGGTTCCGCACCAGCGGTTGCGCACGCTGCCAGACCGCGGCGTTGCTCTGCTTCAGCTCCGAGCCGGCGCCGTAGCGCTCGACGTACTCGCGCTTGGCCTCCAGCGCCAGGCCGGCAAAGCCGTTGCCCTGGTAGATGTCGATCACCCGCGCCTGCAGCAGCGGCGCGCGGGTATGCGTCGGATTGCGCCGCGCGAAGGCGGCGTAGGTGTCCGCGGCATCCTTGATCCGCTCCTGCCGGACATACATCTCGGCGAGCGCCTCGTACACGCGCGAGTCGTAGTCGCCGCGCCCGCCGCCGGTGAACCGCACGATCGAGTCGGCCCCCTGCAGGTTCTGCAGGCTCAGGCTCACCACGCGCAGGGTGTCCTCGACCAGCTCGCGGTCGGCACGCGTCAGACCTGCGATCGCCGCCAGCTCGACGTCGGGGTCGGTGCCGGCCAGCTTCAGATCGAGCACGGCGAAGAAGGACTGCAGCGCCTCCTCGGGGCGCGACTGCCGGTACTGCGTCCAGCCGCGCATGTACAGCGAGCGCTCGTCGTATGCGGTGGGCTGCGCGCGATCGAGGAGACTCGCGTAGGCCTTCTCGGCGCCGGCGTAGTTGCCCATCGTGAACATCAGCTCGCCACGGCGGAACTGCGCCTCGTCGGCGAATCGCGTCTGCGGATGCTGCTGCACCAGCCGGTCCAGGGTCGCAAGCGCCGGCTGCAGCTCGCCCGACAGTTCGTAGGCTCGCGCGAGCTGATAGAGCACGCGGTCGTTGCCGGGCGCCTGCGGTTGCGCCTTCAGGACCTGCCGGTACTGGGCGATCGCAGCGCGGTAGTCGGCCGCTGCGCCGCCGGCCGGCATGCCTGCGACGAGCGCGCCGTCGGCGCGATCCATCTCGAGGTCGCCGAGGCGGCGCATCGCCTCGCCAACGTGGCGGTCGGCTGGCGCCGCCTCGAGATAGCTGCGATAGGCGGCGATCGCCCGCTGCGGATCGCCGGCGATCGCGCGATCGACTTCGACGGCGACCGACCTGCCCTCCAGGCTCTTCAGCGTCGGCGCGTTGTCCGCGCTGCCGCGGCCCAGCATCGAGCAGGCGGGCAGCGCGCCGAGCGCTGCCAGCATCAAGGCGACGATCGGCTTACCGGCTGACTTCATCGCGATTGTCCGCCGCCAGATGAGCCTGGTCGTACAGGCGGGCGATGGCGAAGCGGGCCTGGCTCGAGTACTGCGCCAGCCGCTCCTTCTGCCGCAGCAGCACCGCGGCGGCCAGTTCCTGTACCTCGACCTGCTGCGCCCGGGCGAGCTCGGTCGCCTGCGGCAGCAGCCGGTCGATCCGCCGGTCGAGCGCGCCGATGCGCGCCGCGAAGCGGTCGAAGTTCGCCGGCTCGCCGATCTGCGCCCGCGCCAGTGCTTCGGCGCGGGCTCTTGCCTGCGGCAGCTGCGCGTCGATCTCGCGCATCGCCTTCTTCGCCTGCCACAGGCGCGCCGGGAACTGCTCCGCCTGCTGCCAGGCCAGCGCACCACTGATCCGTCGCACGCGCTCGCGCAGCGCCGCCGAGTCAGTACTGTCGCTGGCGTGTTCGGCCGCCGCCTGCACACGAGCCAGCCGGCCGGCCAGTTCGCGCTCCCTGGCGTCGGCCAGCGCCGACGCGTCGTCCTGCGCCTCGATGCGCGCCAGCTCGGCAGCCAGCGCGTCGACGCGCGCGGCCAGTCCCCCGACGTCCAGCGTCGCCTGCCGCGCACGAACCGCCGGCAGCCGCTCGGCGAATGCGTCGCGGCGGTTGCCCAGCATGTCGCGCAGCGCGTCGAGGTTGTCCTTCCAGCGGCGCAGATTTCGTTCGAGGAACAGCAGGTCGAGCAGGTTCTTGAAGCCTTCCTGGAACGCGTGCTCGGCCAGCACCGGCGCCAGGTGGCCCGCATGCGGCATCTCGGGCAGGCGATCGATCCTGCGAAACCAGCCCATCTCGCCGCCGCGATCGACGGCGAGAAGTCCGTCGATCAGGTGGCCGGCGCGGATCGACGCCACCGACTGGTCGAGGCGGCCGCTCTCCCGCCCGTACACCGCGAGCGCTTCCTCGTAGCGCCGCAGCGACTGGCCGAGCGCGCCGAGCTCGCCGAACGCGTGCGGGACTGCGAGCTGCGCTTCCAGCACCGCAGCGTCGCCGGCATCGCGGCCGGCCAGTTCCATCCAAGGCACCAGCGCCAGCTTCGGCTGCTGCTGCTCCGCCGCCGCCCAGCCGAAGCCCAGCAGCGCCTTGTTCGACTGCATGCCGTCCAGACGGACCCGCTCGAGGTAGCCGCGCGCCTGCTGCGGCTGCCCGTCCTGCAGCGAAGTGAAGCCGAGTGCCAGGTTGGCGCGGTCGCGCAGCGAGCGCGTCTCCTCGTCGGCCGCCGCGCTGCGGCCCAGCTCGTCGAGCAGCGCCGCGCCGCGCGCCGTCTCGCCGCTGCGGATCAGGGCGACGCCGAGGTTGAATCGCGCAAAGCGCGAGCCCGGCGTCGTCGCCGCCGCCAGCACCTTCGCTGCGGCAGCGTAGTCGGCGCGCCCCATCAGCAGCTGTGCCTGCAGCAGCACGCGCTCTTCCTGCAGTGCCGGCGGCAGGCGTTCGCCGATCCGGCCGATGGCCTGCTCGGACTGCGGCAGCAGGCCGCGCTGATAGCTGATCTTGGCAAGATAGAACCAGGCACGGTCGGCCACCGCCGGGCTGGCCTGACCGTCGAGCAGCCGGGTGAAGATCTGCGTCGCCTCTCGGTGCAATCCGTAGGACAGGAACAGGCCGCCGCGCAGGACCTCGGCCTCGTCGGCGTGCTGCCGCACGCGGTCGAAGTGCTGCGAGACCATCAGGCCGGTGAGCGAGGTGAAGTAGTGCTCCTGGTAGAAGTGGAACAG
Source organism: Burkholderiales bacterium (assembly GCA_016716275.1). Taxonomy (GTDB): domain Bacteria; phylum Pseudomonadota; class Gammaproteobacteria; order Burkholderiales; family Burkholderiaceae_F; genus JADJWR01. Next base: position 1,236,445 of record JADJWR010000003.1, read on the forward strand.
CGCGTCGCCGTAGTGCGGATCGCGGATCGTCGCCTCGCCCGCCGGCGCGGCCGGCGCCGTCGCGGCGACCAGCGTCGCCGCGATCGTGCGCAGCACCGTGGCGAACTTCCTTCGCATCGGCCCCGCCTTACTGCCAGACCTTGATGTCGAACTCCGGCTGCAGCTTGCCGGCCGAATCGCGGATGCGCAGCTCGACGTACTTCGGCTCGCTGCCCTTCTCGATCACCACCGTCGCGCCACGCCGGTAGTCGCGCTCGTGCGGCCCCTGGCCGGTGAACAAGGCGGTGAGCTCGTGCTTGCCCGCCTTCAGGCTGCCGACATACAGGCGCTGCACGCCGCCGCGGTGCAGCGCCTGCACTTCGGCCGGCGTGTACAGGTAGTTGCCGACCACCTTGTCACCGAGCCTGACCTGCACCGACTCGAGCGCGAACAGCTTGCCGACGTCCATCGAAACGAACACCGCCACCTGCGTGCTGGCCGGGAACAGCAGTTCCTCCTCGAGCACCAGCAGGTCCCGGTTCAGGCCGATCACGTCCGCCTTCAGTTCCTGGATCCGGTCCTCCAGGCTGCCGGCCTCCTTCGTCGCGGATGTCTCGCCGGCGGCATGGGCCGGCGGCAGCAGAAGAGCAAGCGTCGTCACGGTCGCAATCAGTCGGACAGGTCGGATCGGCATCTGGCGGGTCCTCAGAACTTCGTCGTAAGCAGCAGTTGCAGCACGTGCGCGTTGTAGGAGTACAGGCTGCCGGTTCGAACGTCGGTGAAGTCGTCGAAGCGGTAGCTGACGAACTCGTAGGCGCCGTTGACCAGCAGCGGCTGGCCGCCCGGCAGCGTTGCTGCGCGGTACGAGATCCGCGCGCCTGCGCCGATGCTGGAGAAGGTCGACAGCTGCCGGTTGCGCGACACGTAGAGCGTTTCGGTCTGCGCGTTGTCGCTGTAGAACAGCGCGGCTTCCTGCTGGTAGTAGCGCAGGAAGACGTCGGCCAGCAGCCTGTCGCCGAAGTAGCGCCGGTAGCCGGCGCCGAAGGTGTGCGCGCCGATGTCCCAGTTGTCCCAGAAGTATCGATAGTCGGCATAGGCCACCTGGTTTCCGGCCACCTCACCCAGGATGCCGAGCTTCACCGCCCGGCTCGAACGCGTGCTCGGCACGCGCTCCGGCACGCTGGCGCCGAACACCAGCGCAGTGCGGTACGGGCTGCCGAGGAAGCCGTCGTCGGAGACTGCCTCGAAGTTCAGGTTGGCGAGCCAGCGCGGGCTCAGGATCTGGGTCAGCCCGATGCGGTAGCGCCAGTGGCGCGCCGTCTCGGCGAACTCGGGCGAGTTCTTCTTGCCCACGTCGTCCGAGCCGCTGCTGAAGCCGAGGCTGACGGCGGACATGCCACCGAACACTTCCTGCGCCACGTCGAGATTCACTGCCCTCGCCTCGTAGTCCGGCTCCGAACTGTTCGAACCGCCGACGACGATGTGGGAGTTGCGGTAGACGTAGTCGGCGACCACTCCGTACTCGTTGCGGGTCTCCTTGTACGGGCTGGCGGTGGTGACCACGTCGATCGACGCGTTGCTCAGCATGTCGACGTAGTAGGTGGCCGCCAGCGAGACCTTGTCGGCGATGCTCTTGCGTACCAGCAGCGCCGGTCCGTGCGCCGTGAGCCCGCCGCCCTCCCACCGGTGGTACATCGCATCGGCGCGGTCTTCCGGGCAGCTCGACGCCGCCGGCACCCGACCCCGCCAGCAGACCGCCAACGACACCGAAGGCCCTCGCTGCCGACGACGCCTGCGCTGCGGCACGCCGTCGCGCGGCTGCCGCGACGAACTCGGCCAGCGCACGCCGGACCGCCGCCGCGAGGCGGCGCAGCCGGCCCGGCCGCGTGTCAGTTGCAGCCACAGCCGCCCCCCTGCACGCCGGTGGCGCCACGCGCGCCCTCGCGCACCTCGCGCACGTGGACAGAATGCTTGTCGGACAGCGGATCGCCCGACATCGACATGATCGGGTCCGCCAGCCGCTCGCGCTCGTAGGGCTTGACCCACGGCTGGATGCTGCAGCCGGCAGCAAAGAGCACGGCGACGCAGGCCGCCGGCAGCCGCAGGAGAATCGACAGGCGCGCGTTCATTCCTTCAGCAGCTCCCGGATCTGTCGTTCGTAGGTGTGCTCGTAGCCTTCGCGGTAGCCGAGATGCAGGTGGCGCAGGCGGCCGTCGCGATCGATCAGCACGGTCGACGGCATCGCCGACAGGTCGTACAGCCGGCTCACCTTCTTGTCGGTGTCGAGCAGGACCGGGAACTGCAGCCCGAGGCGAGAGGCGAGGCTGACGGCCTTGCCCTGGTCCTCGTCGATGTTCACGCCGAGCAGCGTGAACCCCGCGTCGCGGTACCTGCCGTACAGGCGGTTCAGGTGCGGCATCTCCTGGCGGCAGGGCCCGCACCAGGTTGCCCAGAAGTTCACCATCACCACCCGGCCGCGCTGCTCCTGAAGCCTGACGGCCGGCCCGTCCGCCGAACGCAGCGTGAAGTCGGGTGCGCTGCGCGGCGCCAGCGGCGCGACCTGCGTCGCGCCGGTGCCGCCGACCGACACCGCGAGTGCCGCGCCGACGATCATCCGGCGTCGTGTCGAACCGCTCATTCCTCCGCCCTCCCCGATCAGAAGTAGTAGGTCGCGCCGAAGGTCAGCTCGAGGTTCTGCGTGCTCTCGCGACGGCCGAGCAGGTCGAGCGAGAACAGGTGGTCGCGCACGTCGACCTGCACCGCGAAGCGGTCGGAGAACAGCAGCCGCATGCCGAAGCCGACGTTCAGCGTCTGCGGCCGCTGCTCGAGGAAGCGCGTGCTACCGATGCCGGCGATCAGGTAGACGGCGGACGCCTTGGCGACGCTGGATCCGAAGAAGACCTCGCCCGGCAGCAGGTTGTAGCCGAGCGACAGGTTGTAGTACGACAGCGTTTCCTTCGGCTGCGGGAAGATCCCGCCGGGAAGGATCTGGCGGAAGTCCTCGTCGCTGACTTCGGTGCTGCCGTAAGTCGCCTCGGTGAAGAAGTCCTCGGTCAGGAAGTAGCCGAGCCGCAGGCCGTAAACGACGCTGGCACCGAAGTTCTGCGCGCTGTAGGTGCCCAGGAAGGCACTCACCGAGAAGTCCTTCGACGGCAGGCGCGGCAGCCTGACCTCGCGGCGGGCCACTTCGGGCTCGATCACCTGCTCGCTGGCAGACGGCGTCGCCTTCTGCGCCCGGGCAGGCTGCGCGCCGAGCAGGCTCGCGGCGGCCAGCAGCAGTCCTGCGGTGCGTGTGATGCTCATCGTTGCAGTGCCCATCGGAATCAGAAGAAGAAAGAAAGGCCGGCGGTGACCGCGCCGTACCGGCTGGTGCTGCTGTCGGAAACGAAGGCGGTGTACAGGCTGTAGTCGAGCCGCGCGACGAACCGCCGCGTCAGGTAGTAGCGCAGCCCGAGCACCGCGTAGGCGAGGTTGGCGTCGGTGGTCTCGTTGCCGACCAGGCTGGCGTTCGGGATGTTCTGCAGGCGGCCGAAGCCGATGCCGAAGAACGGCGACAGCCGCTGGTCGGCGAACGGTTCGGCGATCAGTCCGAGGTGCCACAGCGAGGTGCCGGAGTAGATGCCCTGGACCTGCCCGAGCGCCGCCTCGACCACCACGATGTCGGACAGCCGATAGGCCGCCCACAGCTTCAGCATCGGCTCGGACTCGAACAGTCCCCACGAAGCACCGGCTTCGGTGCGACGCCGCAGGTAGTCGTCGATCACGACGTCGCGGAAGGTCGGCTTGCCGCCCGCCGCGGTCAGCGTGGTCTCCAGCTGCAGCCGATGCACCCAGCCATCGCGGCCGCTGTCCGTGCGGACCTTGTACCAGTCGGTGTAGCGCAGCTCGACATCGATCCATTCGTCGCGCGCCGCGACGTGGAAGATCGGATAGCCGCGCCCGGGACCGGTGCGGATCTCGATGAACGGATCGTTCACCTGCAGCCGCTCGGCACTCGCCGGTCGCGACCACAGCCCGGGCAGCAGCAGCACGCAGCACAGCCCGAGGAAACGGGCGAGACGCAGGAGCTCGACCGCGGCCATCGTCAGTCCGAATTGCAGCTGCCGGTTGCCGGATCCGGCGGCGTGAACATGCTGTTGCCCGCGGTCCCGAACTCGTCCTGGCCCTGCGGCATCGGCCGGCCGATCCAGTAGCTGAACACGCGTGCGTTCGGATCCTGCTCGCTGGCGAAGATCAGTCCGCCGCCGTGCAGCACGCCGCGGATCAGCGGCTTGTTCAGCAGCCGGCTCGAGGAAGGCGAACCGATCACCGTCTCGCCCTGCGTCGAGTAGAAGTTCTTGTACATGTCGGTGGCGCGGACCGTCTCCGGCGTGCTGGCCGGATCCGTCAGGTCGACCTCGGCAGCGGTGAAGATGCGCAGGGCACCACCGGTGCCGTTGACGTTGTCGTGACAGCCGGACGCGGCGCAGCTGTTGGTCGACACCACGCCGTTGACGTTGATCGGCAGCTGCGCCTGCAGGATCGGATAGACGCAGCGCTGGAAGTACTCGAACGACAGCTTCCGCCCGCTGGTTGCCGGCGGATTGCTGATCTCGGGCGGGTTGTCGAAGGGGTTCGACTCCGATCCGCCGCAGCCGGCCAGGCTGCCGATCAGCGCCACCGCCACCGCCACCGCCCGAACGGGGATTGGCCGCATCGTCGTCACTGCGCCGGGCAACCGGTCCGGATCCAGGCGGCGATCGCCTCGTACTCGGCGCTGCCGACGGGCAGCACCGCCGCCGATTGGCTGCCGGCGCCCGCCGGATGCGGCACCGTCGACGGCCTGGCGAGCAGGTAGGTCGTCGCCGGAGCGCAGGCGTCGCCGACCATGGTCAGCGTCACGTTGTAGTCGCCGTCGGCATCGCCGGTCAGCACGTAGCGGCTGCCACCGGACGAGGTGCCCGAACTGCCTTCGCTGCCCACCGGCTGGTGGCAGCCGACGCAGCGACTGCGCAGGATCGGCAGCACCTGCGTTTCGAAGGTCGACTGGGCGAGTCCGGTGACGCTGCGCACGCCGCTGCCGGTGCCGAACGGGTCGTTGTAGTACTGGCCGCCGAGGTCCATCCATTCGACGAGCAGTCGCTTCTCGGCGGCATTGAGCAGCGTCGCGTGGTTCGGTGCGGTCGCCGGCGGATTCGGGTGCGCCGTGCGGGCACCGCCGCCGGCAAGCAGCGTTTCGCCGAAGACGATTTCCGTCAGCCGGCTCTTGCGCGCCTGCCCTGCCGTATTCGTGGCGCCGGAACTCGTCTCCACCAGCGGCGCTCCGCGTTCGATCATCGGCACGCCGTTGCGCAGCCGCGTGACCGGCTGGCCGTTGGCATCGAGCAGCGGATCGCCGACCAGCAGTTCCTCGTACGACACCAGCCGCCCGCTGCCGGCGACGTTGGCGCGCAGGTCGAGGCGTGCCGGATCGTTGTGGCAGCCGGTACAGGTGCCGGCGCCGCGATCTCGCGTCCACAACGGCTGGATGTGCTCGGGGTAGTTGATCACGCCGTCGACCGGCGCCGGCGTGGCGAGATCGTCGGCCGGGTTCGGATTGCCGGCGTAGCGCAGCGAGATCGACGAGCGCGCCGTCACGCCGGCGCGCGTGGTGTCGGCCCACACGTCGACGAACACCATGTCCGCCGTCAACTGGAGCATCGCCGGATCGAGCCGCGTGCGCAGCGCCGCCATCGTCTCGCCCGACTGGTGCTGGCTTGCCAGCGCCGGCTTCAGCGCCGCCGGCTGCGTGTTGACCACCGCGCCGGAGTTCAGCGCCGCGCCTCGGCGCGGGCTGTGGCAGCCGTCGCAGGTGCGCCGCTCGCCCGGCCGCACCTGGATCCAGTTGGTGTGCGTCTGGATGCCGCGGCCCTTGGCGTCGACCACCTGCAGCGCCAGCGGCACGTCGGCCGGCACCTGCAGCTTGAACGAACCGTCCGGCTCGATCGGCGCGTAGCCGAGGATCTGCTGCTGCTCGAAGTCGGTCTCGCCGATCGCCCCGCGCAGACCCATCGACGACGAAGGCGGTGCGATCGCCCGCAGCGCACGGACGAAGCGCGCCGGCGCACAGCGGTAGGCGGCGTCGGCCGGGTCCTTGATGCGCGCCAGGTCGGGAACCATCGCCCGCGTCTCGTGCGGGTCGGTGCTGGCGGTCATCGCGATGCCGACCGCACAGCCTGCCGGCCGGTCGGCGTCGGTCAGCATCACCTCGCCCATCCGCCGCAGGCCGTCGGTGTCGTAGACGCTGCGCACCTCGATCAGCGCCAGGCCGCGGGCGGCCAGCGCCGCATCGACGGTGGTCGGATCGGTGGCGTTGGGCTCGGCGCGCGGCTGCAGCGGGACCGGGTCGGTGTGCATGAAGCCCGCCGCCGGCGCGGCGATGATCAGAAAGGTCTGCTTCGCCGGGTCGTACATGTAGATCGCGTAGGCCGGCGGCACGTTGTCCTGCAACGGATCGTTGGCGACCTCCTCCTCGGAGCGGTTCTCGTCGCTCAGGCGCGCCTTCTCCTCGGCGGTCAGGCTCGCGCAGGCGACGACCACGCCGTTGCGAGTGACCTCGCACGGCGCGTAGCCGAGCAGCACGCGGTCGGTGCCGTCCCACAGCGGATACGGCGAGGTGACGCGGCCGAACTCCGACAGCCCGCGGCCGTCGTTGAGCCTCTGCGCAGTCGCCTGCTTCTGCCCGCCCTGCGCCGGCACCGAACTGCTGGCCGGCGTGTCCTGCTCGGAGTAGTTGGCGGCGTCGATGAACATCAGCGCGCCGCCCTCCTGCGTTCCCGACAGCGACATCAGCGTCGAGGCGACGAAGCCCTTGTAGGCGCCCTTCGGGTCCATGTCGCGCGGATGCAGGAAGCTGTTGCCCGGGCTCTGCGCGCCGTACAGCACGAACATGTCGGTGCCGTCCGGCTTGGCGCGGAAGATCGCGAAACGATTGCGGTCGGCGACGTGCTCCCAGCGCGAGAACATGATGTCGCCGTTCGGCCGCACCACCGGGTTGCGGTCATGGCTCTGGTTGAACGAGATCTGCGCGATGTCGCCGCCGGTGGAGTTCATCGTGTGCAGGTTGAACACCCGCTCCCGCTCGTACTCGTCGAGCGCGAAGTAGGCGCGGCCGAGGGCCTGGTTGGCGCGCGACTTGGCCTGCCGGTTCGAGGAGAAGACGACGCCGCGGCCGTCCGGCAGGTAGGCCGGATCGACGTCGTCGTCCGACGTGCTCGCAGTCAGCCGGCGAAACGTGCCGCCCATGAATCCGCCGGCGGTCATGTCGTATTCCCAGATGTTCCAGCGGCCGGTGCAGGCCGGCGCATCGCCGACCGTCACGCCGTTCGCTGCCGGGCAGCGCATCGCGAAGACGATCTTCCGGCCGTCGTAGGAGACCTCGGGATCCGAAACGTCCCCCGCGCCCTGCGTGAAGCGAGTGGTGATGTTGTGCTCGGGTGCGCTCGGCGAGGACTTCTCGCGGATGATGAGGTCGCCGCCCGGCGCGCTCGGCGCGCCATTGGTGGGGTTCATCCGCACCGATGCGGCCCGCTTCACGTAGGCGATCGGCACGTCGCCGGCGACCACTACCGCCGAGGACGTGCTGAGCTCCCCCCCCGAGCAGCCGAACAGCCCTGCGACCGCCGCCGCGATCGCCACTGCGCCCGTCCACCGGCGCCCTGTACCAGACTCGCGGCCTTTCGCCATGACCGTCTCCTCCTCCGCAATTTCAGTGGCGAGCGGGCGTACCCACAGCCAGCAGCCCGCGCGAGCAATGCAGCCGTCCAGACGCATCGACGACGACCGCGTCGACGCCGGGCTGCGCCTCGACCAGGCGCAGACCCTCGTCGACGCCGAGCATGAAGACTGACTTCGACATGGCCTCGCTGGTCAGTCCGTCACCGGCGACGACGGTCACGCTGCGCACCGACGACGGCGAACGGCCGCTGCGTGGATCGATCAGGTGGTGATGGCGCACGCCGTCGGCCTCGAAGTAGCGCTCGTAGTCGCCCGAGGTCGACACCGCGACGTCCTCCAGCGGCAGCACCGCAACGACCTGGCCGCGTCGCCGTGGATCGCTGACGCCGATCGTCCATGGCCGGCCGAGGCGGTCGCCGACCAGGCGACTGTCGCCGCCGGCGCTGACGATGCCCTGCGCGATTCCGAAGCGGCGCAGGATGGCGGCGCCGCGCTCGACCGCGTGGCCCTTGGCGAAGCCGCCCAGATCGATCCGCATGCCTTCCCTCGCGAAGCGGACCGTGCGCGCCGCGGCGTCGAGAACGAGCCCCCGGTAGCCCACCGCCGCGCGGGCGCGCGCCAGCCGCTCGTCGCTCGGCGCGACACCACGCCGGTAGTCGTACAGGTGACCGACCGCCGCGTAGGTGATGTCGAACAAGCCGCCGGAAAGCCGCGAGAAGTGCAGCGAGCGATCGAGCAGCGTCAGCATCTCGGCGCTCACCGGCACGGCACGCTGCGCCGCCTCGCGATTGATGCGCGACAGCTCGGAGTCCGGCTTGTATGGGCTCATCGCGGCGTCGATGCGGTGCATCTCCGCGATCACCGCGTCGGCCGCCGCCTCGCCCGTCGAGCGGTCGTCGCACCATAGAAGCACGCCGATTGCCGTGCCCATCACCGCCGCTTCGCGCTGCAGCCAGCCTGCGCCCGCGATCGTCGCGGCGCTTGGCCGATGTGCTTCGATGCCGCTGCCAGTCAACTCGAGCTCCGGTAGCCTGACCGCGCCGTCGCTCGCCTCTCGGACTCCGCGACAGCCGCTTCGCTGACCGGTCGGCGCTGCAATTGCCGCTCGATGCCGGATCCGCGAACCCGTCGGCAGGTTATCGATGCATCGTGCTGGCCTCCTTCAACCGATCGAGCGAGAGCACTCACCGGTCACTGCTAGTCCGAGCGACTCATCGCACGGGACTGGTAAAGACCCACACACGTGCGAACGCAGGCGGCGCGCGAGCAGCGCGCCTGCGCAACCGCGCGACCGCTCAACCGCTCAAGTCAGCGCAGCCAGGCCGGCGATCAGGAAGGGCAGCGAGAAGCCGCAGGACAGGAGCGGGAACAGCCATCGCCATGCCGCCGATCGCCACGCTCGCATCGACCGCAGGAGGCGGCGATTTCTAGCGACGACATTCGCGCACTCCCCAGTCCTGTGCCACGCCGCGCTCCAGAAACGCGCCGATCCGCGGCAGGTACGGCGACGGATCGAGGCCGCTCGACCGCAGCCAGTCGTCGTCGTAGTAGCTGTGCGCGTAGCGCTCGCCGCCGTCGCACATCACCAGCACCACCGAGCCACTTTCGCCCGCCTGCGCCATCCGCTGCAGCAGCGGCAGTGCGCCGTACAGGATGGTGCCGGTGGAACCGCCGGCACGGCGCCCGATCGCTCGCTGCAGCCAGTGGATGGCGGCGATCGACGCCGCATCGGGCACCTTGACCATCGCGTCGATCGACTCGCGGATGAACGAGGCCTCCACACGTGGCCGGCCGATGCCCTCGATCCGCGAGGCACCCTCGCAGGTGAGCGTGCAGTCGCCGCTGGCGTAGTAGTCGTAGAAGACCGAGTCCTCGGGATCGGCAACCACCACCTCGGTGGCGTGCCGCCGGTAGCGCACGTAGCGAGTGAAGGTGGCCGGCGTGCCGCCGGTGCCGGCGGCGCAGACGATGTAGCGCGGCTCGGCATGCGGCTCGAGCGCCATCTGCGCGAACACCGACTCGGCGATGTTGTTGTTGCCGCGCCAGTCGGTCGCCCGCTCGGCATAGGTGAACTGGTCCATGTAGTGGCCGCTGCTGGCCGCCGCCAGCTGCACCGCCGCGTCGTAGATCTGCGCCGCGCGCTCGACGAAGTGACAGCGGCCACCGTAGAACTCGATCGCGGCGATCTTCTCCGGCGATGTGGCGCGCGGCATCACCGCCACGAAGGGCAGGCCGAGCAGTCCGGCGAAGTACGCCTCGGAGACGGCGGTCGAGCCGCTGGAAGCCTCGACGACCGTGGTGCCTTCGCGGATCCAGCCGTTGGCCAGCGCGTAGAGGAACAGCGAGCGGGCAAGCCGGTGCTTCAGGCTGCCGGTCGGATGGCTCGATTCGTCCTTCAGATAGACGTGCACGCCCGGCAGCGCCGGCAGCGGCAGCGGGATCAGATGGGTGTCTGCGCTGCGGTTGAAGTCCGCCTCGATGATGCGGACGGCGTTGATGGTCCAGGTGCGGGAGGCCATGAGTGAGATGAGGACGGTCGCCGTCCCGGCGCAGGCCGGGACCCGGGTACAGCGCTGCAAATTGTGCCCCGGCCTGCGCCGGGGCCACGGCTGCGGGGCGTCGCCAGTGTATGCGGCGGCCGAAGGCGGCAGCTAGCATGGCAGCCGCAACCATGAACGCCGCCCACCACACTCGCCTGCCCCTGGTCGACGCGCTGCGCGGCTTCGCGGTTGCGCAGATGATCGTCTACCACTTCATCTACGACCTGAACCACTTCGGCTGGCTGCAGCTGGCGATGACCCGCGAGCAGCCGTGGGTCGGCTGGCGCACCGCGATCGTGACCCAGTTCCTGCTGCTGGTCGGCGTCAGCCTCGTGCTTCGGCTGGCGCGCAAGCCGGGCTGGCGCGACTTCTGGCTGCGCTGGGCGCAGGTGGCGGCGGCCGCCGCGCTGGTGTCGCTCGGCAGCTGGCTGATGTTCGGCCCGCGCCTCATCTACATCGGCATCCTGCACTTCATCGCCGTGGCGCTGCTCGTCGCCCGGCCGCTGGCGAGGCTGCGCGAGTGGAACTTCCTGCTTGCCGCGGCCGCGTTCGCGCTCTGGTGGCTGTACCGCGACCCGGCGTACAACGGCTTCCCGGCCAATATCGTCGGCTTCGTCACGATCAAGCCGCGCACCGAGGACTACGTGCCGCTGTTCCCGTGGATCGCCGCGGTGCTGGCCGGCCTCGGCCTCGGCTCGCTGTGGCAGCGGCGCGGCTTCGCCCTCACGCCGGCCTGGCAGCGGCTGAACGCGCGGCCGCCGCGCTGGCTGGTCCTCGCCGGCACCTGGTCGCTCACCGTCTACCTGCTGCACCAGCCGGTCATGATCGGCCTGCTGTGGCTGGTCAGGCGACTGGTCTGACCGGCACCGCCGTCGCCGTCGCGTCGCGGCGCAGCCACTCGGGCTGCAGCGTGATGTGGTCGATGCCGAAGTCGCGCCGCATCAGATGGCGCACCTGGTGCAGGATCACCGGCCAGCGCTCGATGTCGTCGACCAGCACGTGCGCCGACAGCGCGCTGCGCCCGGGCACCATCGCCCAGACGTGCAGGTCGTGCACCGAGACGATGCCCGGCACCTGCGCCAGCGACAGACCCACCTTCTGGTACTCGACACCCTGCGGCACGCTGTCGAGCAGCACCAGCGTGGTTTCGCGCAGCACGCCGAAGGTCGAGCGCAGGATCAGCGCGGCGACGAACATCGACAGCAGCGGGTCGGCCACCAGCGGCCCGCCGAAGTAGATCACCAGGCCGGCGACGATCGCCGCGACCGAGCCGAGCAGGTCGCCCATCACGTGGATCAGCGCCGCCCGCGTGTTGACGTTCTCGCGGTCGCGCGACAGCGCCCACGCCACCAGCACGTTGATCAGCAGGCCGACGCCGGCAATCGCGAACACGGCGAGCCCCTTGACCGGCACCGGGTTGGTCAGGCGGTCGATCGCCTCGTAGAAGATCCATGCCACCACGGCGAGCATGGCGAGCGCATTGACGAAGGCGGCGATCACCTCGACCCGCGCCAGACCGAACGAGTGCCGGTCCGAAACCGGCCGGCGGGCGATGATGTTGGCAGCCAGCGCGAACAGCAACGCTGCCGCGTCGGTCGCCATGTGGCCGGCGTCGGCAAGCAGCGCCAGAGAACCCGACCACAGGCCGCCGACCAGCTCGACCAGCGCATAGCCGAGCGTCAGCGCGACGGCGATCGCCAGCGGCCGCGCGCCGTGCGGGCGCGACTGGTGGGTGTAGGCGCTGTCGCCCCGCCCGTGGCCGCCGAAGTGGTCGTGCTCCGGGTGCGGGTGCGGGCCGCTCATCGCGCGTCGTGCCGCAGGCACCCGCCGGCGGTCAAGCCCTCACGCCCCGGCCTCGAGGTGCGACAGGTGAACGTGGCAGCCGGTCTTGAACCGCACTTCCTCCGGCTTGACGCCGGTCGCCAGTTCGACCGCCTTCAGTCCGTCGCCGGTCACGTCGAACACGCCCAGGTCGGTGACCAGCCGGTTGACCACGCCGACACCGGTCAGCGGCAGCGTGCACTTCTGCAGGATCTTGTGCTCGCCGTTCTTCGCGCAGTGCTCCATCAGCACCACCACGCGGCCGACGCCGGCCACGAGGTCCATCGCGCCGCCCATGCCCTTGACCAGCTTGCCGGGGATCATCCAGTTGGCGAGATCGCCCTTCTCGCTGACCTGCATCGCGCCGAGGATGGCGAGGTTGATGTGGCCGCCGCGGATCATCGCGAACGAATCGGCGCTGGAGAAGTAGCTCGAGCCCGGCAGCGCGGTAACCAGCTGCTTGCCGGCATTGATCAGGTCCGGGTCGACCTCGTCCTCGGTCGGGAACGGACCGATGCCCATCAGTCCGTTCTCCGACTGCAGCATCACGCTCATGCCCGGCGGGATGTAGTTGGCCACCAGCGTCGGCAGGCCGATGCCGAGGTTGACGTAGAAGCCGTCGCGCAGTTCCTGCGCCGCGCGCTCGGCCATTTCTTCACGGGTCCAGGCCATCTGTCGTCTCCTACTAGGCTTTGGCGCGCACGGTGCGCTGCTCGATGCGCTTCTCCGGCCTGCTGTTGAGCACCAGCCGCTGCACGAAGATGCCGGGCGTGTGCACGTGCTCGGGATCGATCTGGCCGTTCTCGACGATGGTCTCCACTTCGGCGACCGTCACCCTGCCGCACATCGCCACCACCGGGTTGAAGTTGCGCGAGGTCTTGCGGTAGACGAGGTTGCCCTCCTTGTCGGCCTTCCAGGCCTTGACCAGCGACACATCGGCGCGGATGCCGCGCTCCATGACGTAGTGGCGGCCGGCCCACGGGCCGTCGAACTCGCGCGCTTCCTTGCCCTCGGCGATCACGGTGCCATAGCCGGTGGCGGTGAAGAACGCCGGGATGCCGGCGCCGCCGGCGCGCATGCGCTCGGCGAGCGTGCCCTGCGGCGTGAACTCCAGTTCCAGCTCACCCGACAGGAACTGCCGCTCGAATTCCTTGTTCTCGCCGACGTACGAGGCGATCATTTTCTTCACCTGCCGCGTCGCCAGCAGCAGGCCGAGGCCGAAGTCATCGACGCCGGCGTTGTTGCTGACGCAGGTGAGGTTTCGAACGCCGCTGTCGCGCAGCGCGGCGATCAGCGCCTCCGGGATGCCGCACAGGCCGAAGCCGCCGACGGCAATCGTCTGGCCGTCCTTGACGACGCCGGCCAGCGCGGCGGCCGCCGACGGATAGATCTTGTTCATTCCAGTCTCCGGGGAAATCGCTGCAGAAAATTCTAAGAGATCGCCGCCCGGATGCTCTCCGGCCACGGCACCGACCTGCCGGCCTGGTAGTCGTACCAGACCAGCACGCTGCGGCCGGTGGCGTAGATGACGTCGGGCTCGTCGCTGCGACCGATGGTGATGTTCAGGTCCAGGCTGGTGCGGCCGACCCGGGTCACCGTCTGCTCGACCACCGCAATGCCGGGGTAGTTAAGCGCGCGGACGAAATCGCACGAGCAGTGGGCGAGGATCGGTGCGCCCTCGTTGGGCAGCGTGGCGAAGCCGAACTGCTCGAACCACTGGATCCGCGCCTGCTCCATCAGCCGGAAGTAGGCCACGTTGTTGATGTGCGCCATGGCGTCCATGTCGCCCCAGCGCAGCGGCACTTCGATGCGGAAGGACTTCATGTCACGCTCATCCCGTCGTCCACCGCGATGACGGCACCGTTGATGAACTGCGATTCCTCGGCCACCAGCAGCAGCAGCGTGCCGTCGAGATCGGCGGCATCGCCGACCCGCCGGCGCGGCAGCATCGCCACCAGCTTCCTGCCGGCATCGGTCTCCCAGTGCTCGGCGTTGATCTCGGTGCGGATGTAGCCGGGGCAGATGGCGTTGACGTTGATGCCGTAACGGCCCCATTCGAGCGCCTGCGCCCGCGTCATGTGCAGCACCGCCGCCTTGCTCATGCAGTACAGGCCGATCTGCGGCAGCACGCGCAGGCCGGCGACCGAGGCGATGTTGACGATGCGGCCGCGGAAGTTCGGCTGCTCCCTGGCGCGGCCGATCATCTGCCGCGCCACCGCCTGGGCGACGAAGAACGAGCCGCGCACGTTGGTGTTGAACACGAAATCGAAGTCAGCCGGCTCGACCTCGGTCAGACGCTGCACCGTCGAGACGCCCGAGTTGTTGACCAGGATGTCGATCGGGCCGACGTTGGCGCCGACCTCGTCGATCGCCGACCGGATGGCGTCCTGGTCGGTGATGTCGAGCGCCACCGCGTGCGCCGCGCCGCCGGCCGACTCGATCTGCGCCCGCAGTTCCTTCAGCCGATCCAGCCGCCGCGCCGCCAGCACCACCAGCGCGCCGTTGGCCGCCAGCACCCGCGCGAAGCGTTCGCCGAGGCCGCTGCTGGCACCGGTCACCAGCGCCACCTTCTCCTTGAGATTGGTGCGCATTGCCAAACCCCCTCTCGATGGGGAGGGATGATCGCATACCCCTCAATAGAATCCCCCCTCGACAGAAACGCCGGACAATCGCGGCAGCCATTCACGCGGGAGCGGTGATGCAGGATATCGAGCGCGAATCGATGGAGTACGACGTCGTGATCGTCGGCGGCGGCCCGGCGGGCCTGGCGGCGGCGATCCGGATCAAGCAGCTGGCGGCGGACAGGGGCGCCGAGGTCAGCGTCTGCGTGCTGGAGAAAGGCTCCGAGGTCGGCGCGCACATCCTGTCCGGTGCGGTGATGGACCCGATCGCCATCGGCGAGCTGTTTGCCGACTGGAAGGAGCGTGGCGCGCCTCTGAACACGCCGGTCAGCGAAGACCGCTTCTACCTTCTTACCGAGAAGCGCGCGATCTACAACCCGCACTGGCTGCTGCCGAAGTGCTTCATCAACGACGGCTACTACATCGTCAGCCTGGCCAACGTGGTGCGCTGGCTGGGCCAGCAGGCAGAGGCGCTCGGCGTGGAGATCTTCCCCGGCTTCGCCGCCGCCGAAGTGCTGTACGACGATGCGGGCGCGGTCCGCGGGGTGGCCACCGGCAACGTCGGCATAGGCCGGGACGGCCAGCCGACCGCCAACTTCCAGCCCGGCATGGAACTGCACGGCAGGTACACGCTGTTCGCAGAGGGTGCGCGCGGCCACCTCGGCAAGCAGGTGATCCGCAAGTACGCGCTGGACTCCGGCCGCGACCCGCAGACCTGGGGCATCGGCATCAAGGAAGTGTGGGAACTCGACGCGGCCAGGCACGTGCCCGGGCTGGTGCTGCACAGCGCCGGCTGGCCGCTGGACAGCAGCACCTACGGCGGCGGCTTCATGTACCACTTCGAGAACAACCAGGTCTCGCTCGGGCTGGTGGTCGGCCTCGGCTACACCAACCCCTACCTGGAGCCGTTCGAGGAGTTCCAGCGCTACAAGACCCACCCCGCCATCCGCGCCTTCCTCGAAGGCGGCAAGCGCGTCGCCTACGGCGCGCGGGCGATCAATGCCAGCGGTCTGCAGAGCCTGCCCAAGCTCGTCTTCCCGGGGGGAGCGCTGATCGGCTGCGATGCCGGCTTCCTCAACGCGCCGCGCATCAAGGGCTCGCACGCGGCGATCAAGAGCGGCATGCTGGCCGCCGAAGCGGCCTACGAGGCGGTGGCCGCCGGTCGCGGCGGCGACGAGCTGACCTCCTACCCCGCGGCCTTTGAAGCGAGCTGGCTGCACGACGAGTTGTACCGGGCGCGCAACTTCAAGCCGTATCTCGACCGGGGGCTGACGACAGGCGCACTGCTGTGGGGCGTCGACCAGATCGTCTTTCGCGGCAAGGCCCCGTGGACGCTGCACCGCCGGCTCGCCGACCACCAGAAGCTGAGTCCGGCCGAGGAATGCACGCCGATCGAGTATCCGAAGCCCGACGGCACGATCACCTTCGACAAGCTGTCCTCGGTGTTCCTGTCGAACACCAACCACGAGGAGAACCAGCCGGCGCACCTGACGCTGAAGGACGCGACGGTACCGGTGACGACCAACCTCGCCCTTTACGCCGGACCAGAGAGCCGCTATTGCCCGGCCGGGGTGTACGAGTTCGTCGAGGCCGGCGGCGAGCGAAGGCTGCAGATCAACTTCCAGAACTGCGTGCACTGCAAGACCTGCGACATCAAGGACCCGACGCAGAACATCGTCTGGGTCGCGCCCGAAGGCGGCGGCGGGCCGAACTACACCAGCATGTAGCCGCCGGAGGCAGGAGGCAGCGATGACCGTGCGCATCGTCAGGCTGGGCAGCCCGAGGGCCGAGGACGAAGGCACGCGCATCGGTACCGTGCGCCGGCCGCCGCGCGGTGTGCCGAAGACGCAGTTCGCGGCGCTGGACTACTACGACGTCTGGTTCCCCAACCTCGCGCCGAGCGTCGCGACGATGAAGCTCGCCCAGCAGGCATCGACGCCGAAGGACTGGCAGGCGTTTGCCCGGCGCTACCGCGCCGAGATGGCGACCCCGGAGGCGGGCCGCGCGCTCGACGTGCTGGCTGCGCTGTCGCGGCATGCCAACTTCTCCGTCGGCTGCTACTGCGCCGACGAGTCGCACTGCCACCGCTCGATCCTGCGCGAGTTGCTGATCGAGAAGGGAGCCACGGTCGGCTAGCCGCGTCGCGACGATCAGCGGGCCGTCCGGCTTGCACGTATCGCCGATGTGACACGCGGTGTGCGCCGTGTCCTTGGCATCTGCTGGCGCACCAGCCGACTTGCCGGCGCTCGCGAATGTCGCTGCATGATCGGCATCTGCCCTGGACAGACGGCCCTGGCACGACCGCCGGCGCCATTCCCGACCGACCTGACCGGCTGCCCGTAGGTTCAGGAAAACCCTCGGCTTTCCGGCGAATGTTCTGCAGCGCCGAACACCAGGTTGGTTACCGCATGATGATCGTTCGCCGCGAGTCATTTGCGGGAATACGTCTTGGGTGAACTACGTGCGCAAGTTCGAGTGCGCATGCCGATCGCGCCCTCCTCCGCTTGACGCTGTCGACTTTCTTTACACGCATCTCTGATCGCCAGTTGTCACATTGGCGGGACAAAAGCAAAAACAAGGCCTTGTCGTACGTCGGTACGGAACTTGCTTGCTGAACTATCCGCTGTAACCATGGACATGCCCTCGCCGGGGCCTCTCGTAGCAGGGATGCACGCGGCACGTGCAAGCGTCGCGCCTTCGCGGGACGAGCCGGCAGTTGTCCATGCTGCGGCGCCCGATCGACATCGCGCAGTTGCAGGAATGGCTGAATGCAGGACCGTCGCGTCATTTGCATGGATGCCTCCGGTGCCCCTCACGGTTGGTCCCGTGAACTCCGGGCGCTCGGCTGGGAGGTCGAGGCCGTCACCGACTTCGTGGCGGCCGAACTGGTCGTGCAGCAGCGGCCGGCGCTGGTCGGCCTGATCGTTGCCACTGCGCTGGACTCGGCCGAATGCTCCCGGATCGACAAGTTCCTGCAGCGCCATGGCTCGATGGCCTGGGTCGGCGCATTCGATGCGGCATCGATCGCCACGCCGGCGTGCCGCGAACTGATCGTCAACCACCTGTTTGACCACCACACGCTGCCGGTCGACGCGAATCGACTGTCGCTGACGCTCGGTCATGCCCGCGGTCATGCCGCACTGCTGCGTTCGGTGCCGGCGCAGGAGGCCGCGCACTACGGCGACATGGTGGGCGGGACCAGCGAGGCTGCGCGGGAACTGGCCGCGCAGGTGCGCCGGGTAGCCAAGGTCGAAGCCCCCGTGCTGCTGATCGGCGAGAGCGGCAGCGGCAAGGAACTGGCCGCGCAGATGATCCATCGCCTGTCGTCGCGCGCCGCCTTGCCGTTCGTCCCGGTCAACTGCGGGGCGATCCCCGCCACCCTGATCCAGTCAGAACTGTTCGGCCACGAGCGTGGCGCCTTCACCGGCGCCACGCGGGAAAGGCGCGGCTTGATCGAGGCAGCCAGCGGCGGCACGCTGTTCCTCGACGAGATCGGCGATCTGCCGCGCGACCTGCAGATCAACCTGCTGCGCTTCCTGCAGGAAGGCACGATCAACCGGGTCGGCTCGGCGCGACCGACGCACATCGACGCACGGGTCATCGCCGCCACCAACATCGACCTCGACCATGCGGTCGCACAGGGCAACTTCCGCGAGGACCTGTTCTATCGGCTGAACGTGCTGTCGCTGCGGGTGCCGCCGCTGCGCGAGCGGCGTGAAGACATCCAGGCACTGGCGGAGCACGTGTTCGAGAAGTTCGCCACCGAGAAGAGCCCGCGGCTGAAGGGCTTCAGCGACCGCGCCGTTGTCGCGATGCGCGCGTACCCCTGGCCCGGCAACGTGCGCGAACTGATCAACCGCGTCAGGCGGGCGATGGTGATGGCGCAGGGACGGCTGATCACCCCGGCGGACCTCGGTCTCGACGTGGGTCCGGAGGCCCAGCCGTTCGAGGCGCTCGAGGCGGCGCGCACCCGGGCCGAGCAGAAGGCGATCGCGCTGAGCCTGCGCAGTGCCGGCAAGAACGTGTCGCTGGCGGCCAAGCACCTAGGTGTTTCGCGGATGACCCTTTACCGGCTGATGGCCAAGCACGGCATGACCGAGCGCGACGGCCTGTTCGGCGACGGGCGCCGCAGTGACGACAATGACTAGGCTCGGCCGCACCGGAATCGGCCGGCTGACGCGAGGCTTGGCGGGCCGCCGGGCAGCCGAGGTCTCGATGAGGCATCGGTCGAGCGGTCCGGCATGCCGGGCCACGGGCGGTTGAGTCTTTGTGCGAGCGAGGAACTGCGCCGGAGGAGGAAACGCCATGCACAGGAATGCGGGACCCAGGTTGGTCAGTCTTGCGACGACTGCGCTGGTCATGCTGGCACCGTTCGCCGGCGCCAGGGCCGCGGACCCGGCCGAAGAGGCCGCGGCGCGACTCGAGGCGCTGAAGAGGCAGCTGGCGGAGCAGACGCGGCGCCTCGACGAGTTGAAGCGAAGCCTCGCCGAGCAGGAGGCCAGCCTGTCGACGCTGCGCCGCGCCGTCGCCGAGCAGGACCTGGCGGCACAGCGGGGCGCCGGCGACACAGCCCCGGCTGGCGCCCAGATGGCCCAGGCGCAGACATCGGCGCCCGCGCCGGTCGGCCAGGCGCCGGAGAAGTCGGAATCGGCGCCAAAGGTCGCGCCGATCTTCGAGCAGCCGGGCGTGCTGACACCGCGGGGCAAGTACAGCCTCGAACCCTCGCTGCAGTACGCCTACTCGTCGAGCAATCGCATCGCGCTGATCGGCTACACGGTGATCCCGGCGATCGTCATCGGCCTGATCGACGTGCGCGAGACCAAGCGGAACACCTTCATCGGCGCGTTCACCGGCCGCTACGGCGTCACCAACCGGTTCGAGATCGAAGGCAAGGTGCCCTACGTGTACCGTTCCGACACGGCCGTCGGACGTGAATTCCTCGAGGGCGCTTCGTTCAACTCGGTCATCTTCGACGCCGACGGTCACGGCGTCGGTGATGTCGAGGCGACCGCGCGCTACCAGTTCAACGACGGCGGCGCCACCAGCCCCTACTTTGTCGGCAGCCTGCGCTTCAAGTCGCGTACCGGCAAGGATCCGTTCGAGGTGACGACCGCGAAGAGCCTGCTTGGCTTCCGCAGCGACTTCGTGCAGACGGAACTGCCGACGGGCTCGGGCTTCTACTCGCTGCAGCCGGCGCTCACCGTGCTGTATCCGGCCGACCCGGCGGTTTTCTTCGGCTCCGTCAGCTACATCCACAGCTTCAAGCGCAACAACGTCGTGCGCAGCACCGACGAAGGGCCCGAGGAGATCGGCAGCGTCGCGCCGGCCGGCATCTGGGGCTTCAACTTCGGCATGGGCCTGGCGCTCAGCGAAAAGGCCTCCTTCAGCATCGGCTACGACCATAGCTCGGTCGGCAAGACCGAGATCAACGGCCTCACGGCGCCCGATGCCGTGCGCGTGCAACTCGGCACGCTTCTGCTTGGCTACTCGTACCGCCTGGACGCCAAACGGACGATCAACGTTTCGCTCGGCGCCGGCCTGACGACCGACACGCCGGACGTGACCCTGACGTTCCGGATGCCCTTCTCGCTATAGGCAAGGCCCGCGCTCGCTTGCTCGCCGGCCGTTCAGCCGGCGCAACGCTAGCGCGGCACGGCGCTGGTGATGACGTTGCGCAGCGTCGAGTGCAGATCGAGACCCTTGAACATCTGCAGGCTGTTCACCGAGGCATTCAGCAGCGTCACGCTGCTGATGTTCTGGTTGTTGAGGGTGTTCTGGATCACCGTCCCGGCGGCCGTCTGCGCGATACCCGGCTGGACGAAGTTGCCGGTACCGTTCTGGATCAGCACCAGGCCGACGTCGGGCCTTTCGGCGGCGGCCGGTGGCACTGCATTGCCGCCCGATACCTTGCCGAGATCGGCGACGTTGAAATTGGTCGTCGTGACCAGGCTGCCGTTGATGTAGACGGCGCGCTCGATCCCGAAGGAGACCCGCAGTCCCGAGCCATCGTCGAAGCCGCCGCGGACCCCGTCGAGCGCCGCCTCGGCCACCGCGATGCTGCCTTTGGCGAACAAGCCTTCCGACGGAGCGTCGATCGGTTTCGGGCTGGCCACCGGTCCACCCGCCATCGCCTCGGCCCTGGCAACCTGGGCGACCCAATGCTCGAGGGCTGCAAGCAGGTCGACTGTCGCGCGGCCGATGTCCGCCGCCGCATCGACCTCGACGCGCCGCGGCGAATGCCGATCGTCCGGTTGCGCCGACGGCGTCTCCGCGGCAAGCGCACCGGACATCTCCTCGGCACTCGTCGCGATCGCGGCGTATTCGTCGGCGAGCAGGCCGTAGACCTCGACCGGTCCGGCCTCGAGGGTCGACGCGCCCTGCGGCACCTCGACGCCTTCGTCGTTGGCGGACAGCGACGGCGACCCGGCTTCCGCCAGGGCAGGACCGGACGAATCGACTGCAGCCGCGTACTCGTCGGCAAGCAAGCCGTAGACCTCGACCGGCCCGGCGTCGAGAGACGGCGCATCCGCCGGCGGCTGCGCCGTCTCGACAATGGCCGGTGCGACGGTCGCCTCGGCCAGCACCACGGCAGGCGGGGTCTGCCGCGCAGCCGTCGGCGTGGTCCGCTCGAGGACGATGCCGAATATCTCGAGCGGGACCGTGTCGACCGGTTTCCGCTGCGCCGACCCGGGGCCGGCACCGAACACCGGCGACCGCGGCGTCATCGTCGCCGCCACGTCGCCGGGCAGCCAGAACGGATAGGCGCCGCTCAGCGCGGGAATCGTCAGATCATCGGCTACGGCAGCCGGCGAGGCTTCCGCCTCCTGTCGCATCGGCGCTGTTGGTCGCCGCTTCTGCTCGCTGCCGCCATCGGTGCTCGGTCGGCGACGCTCGATCGCCGGGCCTTCGGCCGAGGCTAGCCGATCCAGCCGTGGCGCGGACCCGGCACTCTGCGAATCGGCGCCCTGGTCCGCCGGCAGCGGCGGTGCAGAAGCCACGTCCGCCGCAGCGCCGGCGCCTCTCGTGTCCGTCGGCTGCGCGACGACGACCCCGACCGCGGCTTGCTGCTCGAGTACGTTCGCATCAGCGAGCAGGAACGGATCCTCTTCATGAATGAAGCGAAGATCCGCGATCGCCTGTGTTGCGGACCGGACTGCCTCGCTCAGTGCCGCCGGCTTGTCCGGTGCTGCAGGGGCCGACGCCCGTGCAGGCGTCTCGTCGAAAACCTCGTGCTGCGGCCGTGCCTGTTCTGACCCGCTGCCGGCAGCAGACGCTGCGGCAGGGTTCGAGGCGACCTGCGTGCGCGAGACCTTGCGCTTGCTTGCCGGCGTCTGCGCTGCGGCGGAGCGCAGTTGCGCTTTCGACGCCTTGACCTTGCCGAGTTCCGCAGCCGGCGTCGCCGCGGGCGCCTTCGCAGTCTTCGCGGGCTTCGCGGCGCGCTTGCCGGCGGGCTTTGCCGTGTCAGGTTCGGTCAGCGTTGCCGGGTCGCGCGACTGCGCCAGCGCAGCGTCATCCGGCAGCGAGAACGGGCATGCCTCGTGGAACCCGTCGAGATCGGGCCGGATCGTCGACCTGGCGAGCGCCGGTGGAGTCGCCGTCGCTTCTTCCGCCGCCGCCCCCAGACGCCTGGCCGGTCGATCCTGCGCTGCCGCTCCCTGCGCCGTCGCCCGGGCAGCGCTCAGATCATCGATCGGGTCCTGAAGCGGCGCGTCGACGGGTAGCCCGCCGGCGGCCTGCGGCGCCCCCGCAGCCGCTGATTCGCCTGCAGTTCGACGCTTATCGGGCGAGCCAAAGAAAAGCGCCGACGCTTCCGCGGCTGCCAGCGCACCGTCCGGCAGCACGGTTGGAACTCGACAACCGGAAGCGGTTCGCGCCAGCACGCCGGTCTCGACATCGAGGCAAACATAGCGCTGGCTCGCGACCGGGTAATCCTGAAACGATAGCGCAGCGGCGCCGGTCTTGAAGCGGCCCTTCGGCCGGCGTGCCGTATCCGCGGGCACCGCGACAGTGGACTGACCATCGGCTGACCTCGTCGCTGCCGGCAGATCGAATGACCAGTTCTCCGGCCAGCCGGATGTGCCGAAGGGCGTTGCCGGTTCCGGCGGAGCGAGCGGACCCGCAACCAGCGTTTCGTTCGCCGCGCCTGCCGAAGACCACCCCAGGCTCATCAGAGAGACGAGCAGTGCGATCTTCGTGTGGACCGGACTCATCGGCATCGTCGGCGGCGCTCAGAAATCCGATGGCCCGTACTTCGGCAACGCGGTGCCCGTCAGTTCCTTGAGGTTCACCGAGCCGTTGATCGGCGAACTCGGCGACGCCCGCCAGTCGGCGGCCAGGTTGAACCCGGCCACGTCCTGCCGGTTGGTAACGACGAACAGGATCCGCCCGACCCACATCGCCTCGAAATCGGCGCGCGGCATTGCCCGCGTCCCGCCTGCCGGGTCGCCGAACAGCACGCGGCCCTTGCGCATGCCCTTGACCACGACGAAGTGGTTGTAGCCGCGCTCGTTGATCAGGACGATTCCCGGAATACCTGCCTCGGCCAGGCTGTCGAGCGGCAGTTCGAAGCCGTTGGCGTCGAATCCGTGCGCCTGCAGGAACCGCTTCATGTCGAGCAGGGAGAATCCTTCCTGCCGGATCTTCTGCTGGTCTCCGTGCGCAAACATCTGCTCGAAGACCGCCTGCTCGGTGACCGGGTAACGGTAGTGATGGGTGAGCAGCGTCGATAACGCGGCCGATCCGCAGCTGAAGTCGAACTGCTGGCGGATCGTGCTGCGCGAGCGTTCCTCCTTCAGGCTGGTGACCGGCACCGACAATGCACCGCCGATCTGAAAAGGCGGAATGACCGAACCGGCTTGCGCCGGTCCGGCCCACAGTAGAAGCAGCGACAGCGATGCCGCGGCAGCCTTCAGCATGGCGGGCTGCTCACCTGACTTCGACGTTGACGATAGTCGCGTTCTGGATCAGCACGTTGTTGCCACTGTTCTGAACCACCATCGGCACGCCAGCGGCGTTGGTGAACGCACCCTGGTTGATGACGTTGGTTCCGGTGGCACCGATGTTCACCGCCTGGTTCTCGGCGACCACGCCGTCGAGCTTCATGTCGCTGACCTGTGCGCCGCCCCGGTTCGCCGCAAGGGACGCTTCGTCGATCGGCTTGGCGCGAAACAGGCCGGGTGTGGCTGCGGAACTCGGCAATGGCCCGCCTGCCTCGGCAGCCTGTTGCTGTGCCCGTGCGGCCTGCGGCATCTCCTGCGCACAAACAATCGAACCCGACGCCAGAATCGCAAGTGCGGCAAGGCCGCCAGAAATTGCGGTCGCGCGCTTTTGCATGACAACTCCTTGGTGAGGATGTGCGGCACGCCGCCGAAGTCGATTCGACGGCGTGCCACTTCTCCGCGCTTACCTGCCGACGTTCAGGTTGGCCTGGACGTTGACGCTCTGCTGCGTCAGGGCAGCGATGCCGGTGTTCTGGCTGATCACCAGGATGCCGGCGGCGCTCTGCGCCGTACCGGACATGGTGTTGGACATGTTGAAGGTGCCAGCGTCGACGACCACCGAGCCGCCGTTGCCGCCGTTGCCACCGACTGCGCCGTTGCCGACGCCGCCGGTCGCCGTGCCACCTTCGCCGACGCCACCCGCGCCACCGGCCGCGCCCGCGCCACCCTGGCCACCCGCGCCGCCCTGGCCGCTCGTGGCACCGGCGCCGCCGCCAGCCGCTGCGTGATTCTGCGCGCCGCCTGCCGCACCAGCACCGCCGCTGCCGCCGTTGCCGCCGGTAGCGCTGCCGTTGGAGGCCGACGAGGTCGCGCCGCCGTTGGTCGCGCTGCCGTTGCTGGCCGAACTGGTGGCGCTGCCACCCGCTCCGCCGGCACCGCCTGCGCTGGTCGCCGTGCCACCGGCGCCGCCGGTCGACGTGGCCGCACCACCGGTGCTGGTCGACTGTCCGCCGGTCGACGTGGACGTCCCGGTGTTGTTGCCCGACGTGCCAGTGACCGACCCACCGGTGGCCGCGCCGCTGGACGCAGTCATCGTGTTGGTGCCAGAGCCAGCACCGCCCGTGCCGCTGCCGGCGCCGCCGGTCGATGTGCCGGTAGCCGACCCGGACGTCGAACTCGCCGAACCCGTCGCCGCACCTCCGGTCGCCGTTTCCGAACTCGTGCCGGCGCCACCGGTGTTGGTCGAGGTTCCGGTCGCCGTGCCTCCGGTCGACGTTGGCGTGTTGTTCGCCGCACCCCCAGCGCCACCAGCCGACGAACCGGTTGTCGCATTGGCATTGGCATCGCCGCTGGTGTTGTCGTCGGATCTCCTGTTGGTCGTGCTAGTGCTGGCGCCACCGGTGCCGGCGAGGCTGATATCCGTGCCGCCCGAGCCACCGTCCGCCTTGCCTCCGGCGCTCGTATCGGTCGTCGTCTTCTGCGCGCCAAGCGCGCTGCCGCCGAGATTGATGGCCTTGGCCGAGGCGTCACCGCCGATGGTCTTGTCGGAGGCCTTCGCTTCGCTTTCGGTATTGCTATAGGCCTTGCCGCCATCGCCGTAACCCTTGCCGCCGTAGCCGGATGCCTTGCCGAACGACGCCACGTCGCCGCTGGAACCCTTGCTGTAGCCGTCGGCGCTGCCGGTGTGCTGGTAGTTCTTGGCCGAGGCGTCGCCACCGTAAGACTTGGTGTCGCCGCTGAAGGCCTTGCCGTCGCCGCCGTTGGCCTGGGTGAAGCCGGCGTGGCCACCGTCGCCGCCCGAGCCGGCCTTCGCCCGGTCACTTGTGGCGCTGCCGTTGGTCACATCACCGGTCTTGGCCTTCTCGGCGGTCGCGCTGCCGTTGGTGTTGTAGCCCTCGCCACCGCTGCCGCCGTTGCCGCCGTTGCCGGCATTGCCGTGCGAAGCGGCCGCATCGCCGCCGCTGCCGCCGTCGCCACTGTTGCCGCCGTCACCGGCATAGCCGCCGCTGCCACCGCTGCCGCCGCTGCCTCCCGAGCCGCCCTTGCCCATGGCGGCGCCGCCGATGCCCCAGCCGCCCTTGCCGCCTTCGCCGCCGTTGGCACTGCCGCCGTTGTTGGTGGCGTAGTTGCCGATGTTCGACACGAAGACGCCGCTGACATGGCCAGATAGCTTGCTCAGCGCAATCGCCTTGCTGGTATTGAAGGCGTTGCTGAAGTTCGACGTGGCGGTCGCGCCGTTGTTGGCGGCGGCGTTGCCGTAGTCCTTGGCCTTCGCCCAGCCGTCGTTGTCGCGGTTATCGCCGCCGCTGCTGTCGTTGTTCTGGTTGGAGTTATTGGTGTTGTCGGTGTTCGCGTTGGTGTGATTGAACGAGCCCTGGGCCGCATTCGAGTACTCGTTGGCGGCCGGGCCGCTGTTCGAGTCCTGCGCCGACGTCGCGGTGGCGGTCTGGGTAACCGCGCCTTCGTCCTTCGCCTTGATGAACGCTCCTTCGTTGACTGGGTTAGCCAGAGCCACGGACGTGACGCCAAAGGCCAGGGCAATGCCCAATGCGATTGGGGTGTGCTTCATACGGATCCTCCGAAAGGTTAAGACGTGGATCGGCGCACGGACGGCCCATCCAACTGGTGAAAAAAGCAAGAGCCGGGCCAGCTCTCGTCGCAGTCGCGCAAGCCATTGAGCCGATTGCAGCTTTTGCGGTGCAGCTGCAAGGGATCGCAAAGCGCCGCCGTCCGCCAATGTCACGCGGCTGAGACAGCGGATGACAGCGCCGCGGCCTTGCCCGCCGCATCGGTCGAGCGCAATCAGCGGGGATCAGAGTCGAGGCGCGTTCGCGGGACGCGTCGATCGCGCCGGCAACTTGTCACGGTCGACTGTCACATCCTTGATGCAGCACTCACCGCTCGTCGAATCGACGATCGATTTCGGGCACACTAACGTGACGTTCGGCGAGGAGGGAAAGAACATGAACGCAGCGCGGTCCGGCAACATTTCGGTAACGACCAGGCTCAGACTGCTGCTCGCCGGCATGCTGGCATCGGCGCTGTTCGGCTGCGCCGGTCCACAGGCGCCCGCCCAGTCGGAAGCCACCGCTGTCGAGCGCGCCTTCGCGCGCTTCCAGGCATACCTCGACGATTGTTCGAGGTCGGTGGGGGTCGATCCGCGGACTGCCAAGGCAGTCGGCGAGCGCGAGCTGCTGCCCCGCGAGCGCGAGTGGCGATCGTGCGCCTATGAAGGCATCCGCTCCCAGCTCGTGCCGGCGACGCGGCATCCCGAGCTCTACGGTCAGCTGATCGCCGAAGACCAGAGCATGACCGACCGTATCGCCAAGGGCACGATGACACGCTCCGAGCGCCGGGCACGGATCGAGCAGTTGCATGAAATGATCGCCCGCAAGGAAGGGCAGACCAGCGCCGAAATCTCGCAGGAGCAGGCGCAGCGAAACGCGCAGCTCGTTCGGCAGGTGCGCGGCCTGCCTTAGCGGTCTGCCCTGGCGATCGGCGGCGCGACCGGTTCCCGGCTCAGCGGAACACGACGGTCTTCACTCCGTTGAGCAGGATCCGGTGCTCGCAGTGCCAGCGGACGGCGCGAGCCAGCGTCACGCATTCGACGTCGCGGCCGACCGCGGCCAGTTGGTCCGGGTCGAGCGTGTGATCGACCCGCTCGACCTCCTGCTCGATGATCGGACCATCGTCCAGGTGCTCGCTGACATAGTGGGCGGTGGCGCCGATGAGCTTCACGCCGCGCTCGAACGCCTGACGATACGGCTGCGAGCCCTTGAAGCTCGGCAGGAAGCTGTGGTGGATGTTGATCGCCCGGCCGCGCAGTTGCTCGCATAGGGTGGGCGAAAGAATCTGCATGTAGCGCGCCAGCACCACCAGGTCGACGCGCTCGCGCGACACGATGTCGTGGATGCACTGCTCCTGCGCATGCCGCTCAGGCGCCGATGCCCCCGCGCCGATCGGCAGGTGATGGAAGGCCACGCCGTAGTTCTGCGCGAGATCGCGTAGCACGTCGTGGTTCGAGGCAACCCCCACCATATCCACCGGCAGCTGGCCGCTCTTCCAGCGGAACAGCAGGTCGTTCAGGCAGTGGCCGTGCCGGGACACCAGCAGCAGGAGTCGCGGTCGACCGGACAGGTCGTAGAAGCGCGCTGTCATGTCGAACTTGGCGCGGGTGCTTTCGAACAGCATCTGCAGCCGGTCGACCGCCGCCAGGTGCTCGGGCGCATCGAAATGCACGCGCAGGAAGAACAGCCCCGAGGCCGGATCGCCAAACTGCTGCGAGTCGATGATGTTGCACCCGCCCTGGAACAGCACGCCCGAGACGGCGTAGACGATGCCCTTGGCGTCCGGGCACGAGACCGTCAGGACAAACTCGCGCGCCGCTTGCGTCATCGGACTCAATCCTCCCGGGTGCTGCCTGTTCTCGAGTTCGACGCGGACACAGCGCGCCGTCGTCCGTCCCGCTTTCCTGAATGCTAGCCGACGGCGAAGTCGTCGCCCGCCGCCGGCTCATGAAAAGCGACGATGCGCCGCCGGCGAGCCGACGGCTAGACTGGCCGCGCCTTCCTGCGGTGGTGACGATGCATCGACTTTTTTCCGTGCTGGTCCTGGCTGGCTTGCTGGCCGGTTGTGGCGGTTCCGACAGCGTGTCGGCGCCTGCCTCGCCGGTTACTCCGGCCTCTCCTCCACCAGCGCCCCCGCCATCGCCGCCCCCGGGCCCGACAGGCACCGTCGTCGCGCCGATCGATGCAGCCAACCGCGCCGAGGTGGTGGCCCGCTGGAACGACACCTACTTCGACAACACGCCGTTCGCGTGGTCAGGTTCGGTCGCCGGCTGCGCTGCCGGCGACACCACCGACGCGTTCAAGAGCGCAGTGCTGAGGCGGCTGAACTACTTCCGTGCCATGGCCGGCCTGCCTGGCGACCTGGCGCTCGATCCGACGCTGTCGGCCAAGGCGCAGCAGGCGGCGCTGATGATGGACGCCAGCGACAGCCTCAGCCACACGCCGCCGGCGAGCTGGCCGTGCTACAGCGCCGTCGGAGCCGAGGCGGCAGGAAGCTCGCTGCTCGCCTACTCGAACGCGCCGACGCGCAGCGTCGGCTTGCTCGACGGCTACATGCGCGACCGCGGTGCCAACAACGCTGCCGTCGGCCACCGTCGCTGGATCCTCTACCCACAGCTGAAGAGGCTCGGTACCGGCGACGCGCCGCAGGCCAACGCGCTTTGGGTGATCGGAGCCGGAACGACCGGACCGGCCGCCTCGGACTCGGCGATCGCCTGGCCACGGCGCGGCTTCATCCCGCGCCCACTGGCGGATCCAACCGACCGCTATTCCCTGTCCTGCGCCGGCGCGGATTTCTCGACGGCATCGGTGACGATGCGCAGCGACACCGGTCAGCCGGTGGACGTGCGCGTCGAAAGCCGCGTCGACAATGGCTACGGCGACAACACGATCGTCTGGTCGATCGACATCACGCGCTCGCCGGCCAGCGGCTGGGACCGCGGGACGGCAGACACGCGACTCGACATCGAGCTCAGCGGCGTGAGCAACTGCAGCGCCGGCAGCAGTTTCGGCTACTCGGTGACCTTCATCACGCCGTAGTGCCGCAACGTCCGCGTGGCGGGGGGGGGGGGGGGGGGGGGGGCGCAGCAGGGGTGGGGGGGCGGTGGGGGGAGGCGGGGGGGAGGGCGACAAGCAAGGCCGTCGTGGGACCTCCTCCACTGGCGCCAGCTATGGGCGCGCACAGCACAGGCCGCGCGGCCGCCGCCCCCCCCCGCCCCGACGCCGCGCCCGCGAAACGTAAGGCAGCCACTTGAACCGCCGCGAGGCTTGGCCCACGATTGCCCCGGCGCACATCGACCGGAGACATCGATGACCTACTCCAGCTATCACAAGAAGGCAATCCGCAACCGGGAGCTGCATCCCGAGACACAGATGATGTCCTATGGCTACGACCCGTTCCTGTCCGAGGGCGCGGTCAAGCCGCCGGTGTTCCTGACCTCGACCTTCGCCTTCCGTACCGCCGAAGACGGCGCCGCGTACTTCGACATCGTCGCCGGCCGCAAGCCCGCCCCGCAGGACACCGGTACCGGGCTGGTGTACAGCCGCTTCAACCATCCGAACCTGGAGATCGTCGAGGACCGGCTGGCGCTGCTCGACGGCGCCGACGGTGCGATCGTCACCTCCAGCGGCATGGCGGCGATCGGCACCGTGCTGCTGACCTTTCTGCGGCCGGGCGACCAGATCGTCCACTCGACGCCG
Organism: Burkholderiales bacterium; assembly: GCA_016716275.1. Taxonomy (GTDB): domain Bacteria; phylum Pseudomonadota; class Gammaproteobacteria; order Burkholderiales; family Burkholderiaceae_F; genus JADJWR01. The sequence goes on from JADJWR010000003.1 coordinate 1,266,306, forward strand.
CTGTACGGCGGCACCGAGACGCTGATCCGCAGGATCCTGCCCGAGTGGGGCATCGGCGGACATCCGTTCATCGACGGGCTGTCGCGGGCGCAGATGGACGCCGCGCTCGAGCAGGCTGCGACCCGCGGCCGGGTCGGACTGTTCTACATCGAGACACCGGCCAACCCGACCAATGCGCTGATCGACCTCGCGGCGGTGGGCGCCGCGCTCGATGCCTTCGCGCAGCGGCACGGCTACCGTCCGATCACCGCCTGCGACAACACCATGCTCGGGCCGATCTTCCAGCACCCGATCCGCGACGGCATCGACTTGTCAATCTACTCGCTGACCAAGTATGTCGGCGGGCACAGCGACCTGGTCGCCGGCGGCGTGACCGGGCGCGCCGACCTGGTGCAGAAACTGCGGCTGCTGCGCAGTGCCTTCGGCTCGCAGCTCGACCCGCATTCGTCGTGGATGATCGCCCGCTCGATGGAAACGCTGGTGCTGCGCATGCGGCGCGCCGCCGCCACCGCCAGCCGCGTCGCGCACTGGCTGGCGGAGAACCCGGTTCGCAAGGTGCAGGTGCTGCACCCGCAGATGATCGGCGACCCCGCCTACCAACAGGTCTACCGGCGGCAGTGTTCAGGGGCCGGTTCGACTTTCTCGATCGTGCTCGACGGCGGGCGCGAGGCGGCCTTCCGCTTCATCAACGGGCTGACGCTGTTCAAGTCGGCGGTGAGCCTCGGTGGCACCGAGTCGCTCATCTGCCATCCGGCGTCGACCACGCACTCCGGTGTGCCGGTCGACGTGCGCGCGCAGGTGGGCGTCAGCGAGGGCCTGGTGCGAATGTCGATCGGCCTGGAGCACGAGGAGGACCTGATCGCCGATCTGGAGAACGCACTGCGGCAGTGCTGAGCGCCGAAGGCAACGGCGCTCGGCGTCCGCTCCGCCCCCTTCAGCCGGCCGCCGTCGATGTCGACGCCGATGCCGGCTTGCGCCGTCGGGCCCTGGTCTTCCCGGCGGGCGCCGCCGCCTTCGCCGCCGCGGCCTTGGCCTTGCCGGGGGCTGGCCCGGCGACCGCCGCGGCCTGCTTCACCGCCCTCTTCGCCGGCTTCACCCCGCCCGACTTCCCGGCCTTCGACTCCGACCGCCTGCGTGCCGCGGCCTGTTTCGCCCGCGCCGCCAGCGCCAGTTCGCGCACCCGCGCGATGTCTTCGTCGGAGAACGGACCGTTGACGCCCGAGATCGCCGCCAGCTTCATGCCGTGCTTCAGGCCGAGCTTGTAGATCTCGCGCACCTTCTCCCACTCGATGGCGCGGCCGACGGTGTAGTTCTCGAAGCGGCCTTCGAGCGCCAGCACGATGGTCTCGGCCAGGCAGGCGTAGGCGACGTTCTTCGGCAGGCCGATGTTCTTCATCTGCACCTCGCCCGGCAGCTCGATCTCGCCGGACTCGATAACCAGCACGTCCGGCCGCCTGGCCACCTCTTCCGGCGGCAGGTCGAGCGGGCGGGCCACGTCGGTGATCACGCAGCCGGGCTTCACCTTCATGATGTCGAGCACCTTCTTGCCGGCGCCCGAGGTCGCGGTGACGATCATGTCCATGTCGGCGATGTCGGTGTCGGCACGCGATGACAGGAACATCTTCGCGTCCGGCGTCTCCTTCAGGATCGACTCCTTCAGCGCCAGCAGCTTGGCGGTCTCCGGCGAGACCAGGTAGACCTCCTCGGCCGCCTTGACCAGCAGGCGCGCGCACACCGAGCCGATGGCACCGGTGGCGCCGACCACCATCGCCTTGAACCTGACCCGCTCCCTGCCCCTGGGCTTGTCTACCAGGCCGAGCTTGAGCAGCGCGTCGTGCGCCGCCCACAGCGCGCCCGAGGCGCTGTAGCTGTTGCCGGTGGTGATCGGGATCTGCGCCCGCTTGGCCACCGTGACACCGGCGTCGCCGACCACCTTGGTGAACGCGCCCAGGCCCATGATCTGCGCGCCGAGCCGCCGCGCCGTGTCGGCGGCGTCGAGCAGCCGCGTGTAGGTGAACTCCGGGCTGTGGCTCATGATCTCCTTCGGCGTGCCGCCGACCGAAATCAGCCAGCCTTCGGCCTCCACACCGGTCGGCGACTTGATGCCGGAGATCTTCGAGTAGACGAACGGCGGCGCGTAGGCCATCACCTTCTCGACCGCGTCCATCAGCACCGGCGGCGAGATGCGCGACAGCATCTCGATCGGCTTGATCTTCTTGAAGTACTCCTGCGACAGCGGGTGAATGACGAAGGCGAAGCGGTTGATCCGCTTCTCGCCGCCGGGGTAGACGATGCGCGGCTCCATGCCGGCATCGGTGATGATGGCGAGGTAGTCGTCCTCGAGGATGTCGTCCGGGTTCTTGCCGGTGACGGCGACGATCATCGCGTCGAGCAGGTTCGGGCCGAGCACGTGGCCGAACATCGCCGGCGACCCGTCGACCACCATCATCACGCCCTTGTCGGCGAACGCCGCGGTTCGTTCGCCGTTCATGCCCGAGGTGATGATCGTCTTGCCGGCCAGTTCCTCCGGCCCGAACTGGTCGAGCTCATGCACCGGCGCGACGATCACGGTGGCCTTGGCCATCGCCTTGCGCAGCACGAAATGCGTCCACTGCCGCATCAGTTCGTCGGGGATGACCCGCGGCGGCGTCCAGTCGGCGACGTAGTGGGCGCCGCTCGCGTACAGAGACAGGGCGTCGAGCGAGGTGAGCAGCTTCGGCACGCCGAGCTGCAGCAGCGGATCGGCGAACTGCAGGTTGTCGGTGTACTCGGCCATCGTGGTGGCCAGCTTGTAGCTCGACAGCCCGGATAAGAAGAGCACCAGCGCGTTGTCGAAATAGCGACCGAGACGGATCTGCGTGTGCCGCACCGCCCACTCGAGGAAGATCTCGCCCAGCCGGCTGCCTGTGGTCACCGGCACGCGGCTGACCAGGCCCTTCATCTGCGCCGCCTCCTTGTCGACGAAGCGGCGCGGACCGACGCTGTAGCTGTCGCGCGCCAGACCGATGCCGATCACGTCGGCCTGCTTTTCCCACTGCTTGAGCAGCCGCCCGGCCCGGGCCTTGTTGCCGTCGGTACCGAAGCGCCTGACCGCGAGCTGCTTGCCGAGGAAACGCGTCGTGAACTCGAAGTCCTGGCTGCTCGAGCCGAGGCTGATGCTGACCACGTTCTTCATACAATGTCTCCTTGGCGCGGCGGCTCTCGCTCTTTTCGCCGATGATGCCACCGGCGCGGCGGCCGACCTGGCCCGGCGCCGCAACCCAATGATGGAGGACGTTCGTGATCCCGAACTTGATCGGCGACAGGGCCCGCTCGGTCGGCCTGCCCGCCGTTAAACGCGTCGCCGGCATCGTCACCCGCCTGCTGCCGATCCCGCAGCCGACGCTGATGGTCGGCCCCGGTTCCAGCGCCCGCCTCGGCCAGGCGGTAGGCGGCTTCGGCCACCGCCAGGTGCTGATCGTCACCGACGAGGTCATCTCGCGGCTCGGCCTGCTCGAGCCGCTCACCGATGCGCTGGCCGCCGGGGGAACCCCGTTCACGGTCTTTGACGAGGTCACGGCCGACGCGCCGATCCCGGTGATCGAGAAGGGAATCGAGGTCTTCAGGCGGGCGGGCTGCGACGCGATCGTCGCCTTCGGCGGCGGATCGGTTATCGACGCGGCCAAGGTGATCGGCCTGGCTGCGGCCAACGACCGGCACCCGCGCTCGCTGGTCGGCTACTTCCGCGGGCTCAGGGGACCGGCGCCGATCTACGCGGTGCCGACCACGGCCGGCACCGGCTCGGAGGTCACCGTCGCCGCCGTCATCTCCGACCCCGAGCACGAGAAGAAGCTGGTTATTGCCGACACCCGCATCGTGCCCAGGATGGCGGCACTCGACCCGTCGCTGATGGCCGGCCTGCCGAAGCCCGTCACGGCGGCCACCGGCATGGACGCGCTGACACACGCGGTGGAGGCGTACATCGGCTACTGGGGCACCGGCTTCACCGACCGGATGGCGCTGTCCGCGGTGTCGATGATCTACGAGAACCTGCCACTGGCCTACAACGACGGCGCCAACCTCGCCGCGCGCGAGAAGATGGCGCTCGCCTCGACCTACGCCGGACTGGCGTTCACCCGCGCCAACGTCGGCAACGTGCACGCCATCGCGCACCAGCTTGGCGGCAAGTACCACACACCGCACGGGCTGGCCAACGCGATCATGCTGCCGCAGGTGCTGAGGTTCTCGGCGCCGGAAATCACCGCCAAGCTCGCCATGCTGGCCGTGCGCGCGAAGGTCGGCAATGAAAGTCAGCCCGAGGAGGAGCTCGCCGACCGCTTTCTCGACTCGGTCGAGGCGCTGGCTGCTTCGATCGGCATCCCACGCCGGCTCGACGCGCTGCGCGCAGCCGACATCCCGGCGCTGGCCGATGCGGCCTGCTGGGAGGCCGATACCAACTACCCGGTGCCGCGGCGGATGACGCAGGAGGACTGCGAGTCGATGCTGCGCGCCGTCCTGCCCGAGGTGCGGCAGGCGGCCGAAGCGGCGCCCAGGAAGCGCGCCGCCGGCAAGAAGGCAACGGCTCCGGGGGCAGTGAAGACGCGGCGCAGACGCAGCACCGGACAAGCGTAACGACGCCGCCGGGCCGACGCCGCAGCGAGCGCCGCCGGCGCCGGCCGGACGCTGCTCCCGGTGCGGCTTACTTCGGCTGCTGCGTGGAGTACATCTTCTCCGGCAGCCAGGTCACCAGTTGCGGGAACTGGAAGGTCAGCATCACAGCAAAGACCTGGATGATCACGAACGGAATGACCCCGCGGTAGATGTGCTGGGTGGTGATCTCGCGCGGCGCCACGCCCTTGACGTAGAACAGCGAAAAGCCCACCGGTGGCGTCAGGAACGACGTCTGCAGGCACACGGCGAACAGCACCACGAACCAGTTCAGGTCGAAGCCAGCGGCCTTCACCACCGGCGCCACCAGCGGCAGGATGATCAGCGTGATCTCCAGCCAGTCGAGGAAGAAGCCGGCCAGGAAGGCGATGAAAAGGATGAACACCACCAGCCCGTCCTTGCCGAACGGCAGGCCATGGAGCAGGTGGCTGACGAACTCGTCGCCGCCCAGCGCGCGTAGCACCAGCGCAAAGGCATTGGCACCGACGAACAGGCCGAAGATGAACGCAGTGGTCAGCATCGTCTCGCGCGAGACCTTGCGCACCACGTCCAGCGACAGTCTGCGGTTGGCGGCGGCCAGGATCGTCGCTCCCAACGCGCCGAGCGCCGAGGCCTCGGTCGGCGTGGCGACGCCGAAGAAGATCGAACCCAGCACCGCGAGGATCAGTGCCGCCGGCGGCACAACGGCATAAAGGCTGCCGGCGATGTCCCTCAGTGTCAGTGCCGGGCCCTTCGGCGGCGCCGGCGCCATGTGCGGCTTCAGGTGCGCGATGACGACGATGTAGACGATGTACAGCACGCCCATCAGCACCCCCGGCACCACGGCGCCCATGAACAGGTCGCCGACCGACAGCGAAAGCTGGTCGGCCATGATCACCAGCATGATGCTCGGCGGGATCAGGATGCCGAGCGTGCCGGCGCCCGCGACAACGCCGGAGGCCAGTTCCTTCGAATAGCCCCGCTCCATCATGATCGGGAAGGCGAGCGTGGCCAGCAGCACGACCGAGGCGCCGACGATGCCGGTCGAGGCGGCGAGCAGCAGGCCGATCAGCACGACCGTGATCGCCAGGCCGCCGCGCAGGCGCCCGAAGACCTTGACGAAGTTGGTCATCAGGTTCTCGGCCACGCCGGAGCGGTCGAGCATCAGGCCCATGAAGACGAAGTTCGGCAACGCGACCAGCACCCAGTTCGACATCACCGACCAGATGCGGTCGACGATGATGGTGAAGCTGGCGTAGTTCTTCAGCAGGAAGGTGTCGACGCCGAGCGAGTTCAGCAGCAGCCCGATGACGGCGAACCACAGGGCGAGGCCGCCCATGATCCAGGCGATCGGGTAACCGGTGAAGATCAGGCCGATGAAGCCGAGGAACATCGCCGTGACGAGCAGTTCATACGCTTCCATCGCTCGTCCTCAGCGCTTACCGTTGTCGGGCAGTGGCTTCGGCGAACCGAACAGCGCCGTCAGGCAGCGGGTGAGCCGGGAGAACGCGGTCAGCGCCAGCAGCACGAAGGCGATCGAGATGAACGATTTCAGCGCCCAGCGGTACGGCAGTCCGCCGGGGGCGGCCGAGACCTCGGCGAAGTCAAACGACGACTTGGCGTACGGCACGCCCTCGATGGCGACGATGATCACGAACGGCAGCAGGAACAGCGACAGTCCGATCAGTTCGATCCAGGCGCGCGTCCGCGGCGGCCATTTCTCGGCCAGGACGTCGACCCGCACGTGGCGGTCGACGTCGGCGCAGTACGACAGGCCGATCATGAAGCCGACCGCATAGATGTGCCACTGCAGTTCCTCGAACATGATCGAACCCTGCCCGAAGCCGTAGCGCAGCACCACCTGCAGCACGGTGACGGCGACCAGGATCGGCCAGAGCCACGAGGCGAGATCGCCGGCGGTGATGATCACCCGGTCGATCGCGTTGGAAAGCCGGTTGCGCGGGAGAACGAAAGGTTCCCCCGGCACCGCGGCCTTGGCCTCGACGTGCTCCTCTGGCCGCTCCATCGTTGCTTCCTACTTCCAGTCGCGCGGCAGGTAGCCGAGGTCCTTCCACAGTTTGTGCTGCTTCTGGAACGCCTTCTGCGAGTCGTAGACCTTCTTGAACATCGCGTCCTTGGCGCTTTCCTCGGCCATCACCTCGTCGGTTGCCTTCTGGAATGCGCGCAGCACCGGATCCGGCAGCTTGACCGCCTTGACGCCCTCTTTCTGGAACTTCTCGATCACCGGCGCCTGCGTCGCTTCCGCCTTGGCAATGGCCATCGTCACACCGGCGGTACAGGCGGTCTCGATCATCGCCTGCGTGTCCGGCTGCAGGCTGTCCCACGCCTTCTTGTGCACGTACAGGAACTGCGACGTCGACGGCTGGTGCCAGCCCGGCAGGTGATAGAACTTGGCGACCTTGTAGAAGCCCAGTTGCTCGTCGACCGTCGGCAACGAGAACTCGGTGCCGTCGAGCACGCCCTTCTCGAGCGCCTGGAACAGTTCGCCGGCCGGCAGCAGCGTGACCGACATGCCGACCTTCTGTGCCACCTTGCCGCCCAGACCGGCGGCACGGAACTTCAGGCCCTTCAGCTGCTCGACCGACTTGATCTCGAACTTGAACCAGCCGGCCGCCTCGGGAGAAATCGTGCCGCAGAAAATGGGCACCACGTTGTGCGGCGCGTAAAGCTCCTTGACCAGCTTGTCACCGCCGCCGAAGTAGTACCAGGCGATGTACTCGTCCGGCTCCAGCCCGAACGGCGTCGCGCCGAACAGCGCCGATGCCGGCAGCTTGCCGATCTCGTAGCCCATCCACGAGTAACCCGCCTCGACCTTGCCGGCGCTGACGTTGTCGAACACGGCGAGCGCCGGGATCATCTTGCCCGGCTCCTGCACCGTGAGCTTGACGGCGCCGCCGCTCATCTTGTCCAGAACGTTGGCCACCCACGGCATCGTGTCGCCGAGGGCGGTCAGGTTGGAACCGAACGCCATCGGCACTGCCCAGCGGATCTTGTCGACCGCCTGCGCCGCACCGCTTGCCAGCACGCCGGCGGCAAACGCCACCGACATCGCCGCCGCAACGAGTTTCTTCCTGGTCTGCATGTCTCTCTCCTGGAGTGGTGATTCGTCTTGCTTAAACGCGAGCCCGTCCCGCCCGCCTGACGACGGCGAGCCGTCTCGCGCCGTATCTGGTGTCTCCCCGGCGGCGATGATGCACCGCTTTGCCGGCAAAAGGAAAGCCCCGCCGGGCGCCTGCCATCACTCGCATCGCGATGCGTCCGACGGGCAGCCCGGCAGCAACACCGGAGAACCGGCCGACGCCGCGGCCGGGCGTCACTTCAAGGGCGGCTTGCGCTGGATTCGCCGGCAAGCAGGCGTTGCAGCCAGTAGGCGCCGACGATCGTCTTCACATCGGTGACGCGCGCGCCGGCAATCCAGTCGAGCAGCTCATCGAGGCTGGCGGTGAAGACCTCGAGCACCTCGCCGCGGTCGTTGGCAGTGGCGTCGAAGGCGAGCCGCCGTGCCAGGTAGACCTCGATCTTCTCGTCGCAGTAGCCGATGGCGTTGTGGAAGCCGCCCAGGTAGGTCCACTCGCCCGCCGTGAAACCGGTCTCCTCGCGCAGTTCGCGCTGCGCGCAGGCCAGGACGTCCTCGCCGGGATCGATCTTGCCCGCCGGGAACTCGATGAACGTCCGCCGCAGCGGATAGCGGAACTGCCGCTCGAGCACCAGCCGCCCATCGTCGAGCACCGGCACCACCATCACCGCGCCCGGATGGCGCAGGTACTCGCGCGGCGCGACGTGCCCGTCCGCGCAGCGCACCGTGTCCTCGAACACGCGCAGGAACTGGCCGCTGTAGGCGAGCCGCGAATCGAGCGTTTCTTCGGCCAGCGGGTCGGGCTGCCCGGCATCCGGGCCGATCGGCTGCATTCCTGACGATCCGCCCGGCCGCGTCAGCCGCCGAGCGCCCGCACCATCGCCTGCGCGCACAGCGCCAGCAGGTACTGCGGCACGATGCCGAGCACCAGCACCGAGACGCCGTTGATCGACAGCGCCACCCGCATGTCGGTCGCGGCGACGATCGGCGCGGCGTCGGCCGGCTCGTCGAAATACATCACCTTGACCACCCGCAGGTAGTAATAGGCTGCCACCAGCGACAGCAGCACCGCCACCACCGCCAGCCAGATCGCGATGCTGCCGCCCAGGCCGCCCATGCCGCTGCCGAGCAGCGCCTGCAGCACCACCAGCTTGGCATAGAAGCCCACCGTCGGCGGGATGCCGGCCAGCGAGAACATCAGCAGCAGCATGACGAACGCGTACCAGGGGCTGCGCCGGTTCAGGCCCTTCAGATCGGCGATCTCCTCGGCCTCGAAGCCCTGTCGTGCCAGCAGCATGATCACGCCGAATGTGCCTAGCGTCGTGATCGCATAGGTGATCACGTAGAACATCGCCGCGCTCCACGCGTTGGCCGTGACCATGGTGTTGCCGCCGACCACGCCGGAGAACATCGCCAGCAGCATGAAGCCCATCTGGCCGATCGTCGAATAGGCCAGCATGCGCTTCAGGTTCGTCTGCGCGATGGCGGTGATGTTGCCGACCGCCATCGAGGCGATCGCCAGCAATGCGAGCATCGGCTGCCAGTCGACCGCCAGCGGCAGCAGGCCCTCGACCAGCATGCGGAAGGCGATGGCGAACGCCGCCAGCTTAGGCGCCGTGCCGATCAGCAGCGTGATCGGCGTCGGGGCGCCCTGGTAGACATCGGGCAGCCACATGTGGAACGGCACCGCGCCGAGCTTGAAAGCCAGGCCGGCGACGATGAACACCGTGCCGAGCACCAGCGCGGCGCGGCTGGCGACCCTGCCGGCGGCGATGTTGCGGGCCAGTTCGTTGATGTCGAGCGTGCCGGCGGCGCCGTACAGCATCGACATGCCGTACAGCAGGAAGCCGGAGGCCAGCGCGCCGAGCACGAAGTACTTCATCGCCGCCTCGGTCGCGCGGGCATCGTCGCGACGCAGCGCCACCAGCGCATACAGCGCCAGCGCCTGCAGCTCGAGGCCGAGGTAGACGACCAGCAGGTTGTTGGCCGAGATCATCAGCATGACGCCGAGCAGCACGAACAGCGCCAGCACGAACAGCTCGCCCTGCCAGATACCGCGGTCGCGCGCGTAGCCCTGCGCGTAGACCAGCACCAGGCCGGTGCACAGCAGCGCGAACAGCTTCAGCACGTTGGCCATCGGATCGGTGACGTACAGGCCGTCGAAGGCGTAAACGACCGCGTCCTGGGCCAGCAGGACGCTGCAGATCGCCGCCACGGCGGCCAGCACGGCGAGCGACAGCACGTAGGTGACGTTGCGCCTGGCGTCGTCGACGAACAGGCCGACGACCAGGATCAGCATCGTCGCCACCGAGAGAAAGATCTCCGGGGCGGCGGCGAACAGGTTCAGGTTTGCCATCGCGCTCATCCGTTACTGGCCGAGCGGGATCTTCGACTGGCCGACGTGCGCCAGCAGCTCGGCCACCGACGCCCCCATCAGGTCGGTGAACGGCTTCGGGTACAGGCCCATCCACAGCACCGCGCCGGCCAGCAGCGCCAGGACGAGAAACTCGCGCGCACCGATGTCGGTCAGTTCGGCGACGTGCTCGTTGGCCACCTCGCCGAAGATCACCCGCTTGTACATCCACAGCGAGTAGGCGGCGCCGAGGATCAGCGTGCTGGCGGCCGCCGCGCCAATCCAGAAGTCGTACTCGACCGCGCCGAGGATGACGTAGAACTCGCCGACGAAGCCGCTGGTGCCGGGCAGCCCGCAGTTGGCCATCGCGAACAGCATCATGAAGGCGGCGAAGCGCGGCATCGTGTTGACCACGCCGCCGTAGTCGGCGATGTTGCGGCTGTGCATCCGGTCGTACATCACGCCGATGCACAGGAACATGGCGCCGGAGACGAAGCCGTGCGAGATCATCTGCACGATCGCCCCCTCGAGGCCGATCCGGTTGAAGATGAACATGCCGAGCGTGACGAAGCCCATGTGGGCGATCGAGCTGTAGGCGACCAGCTTCTTCATGTCGGTCTGCACCAGCGCCACGAAGCCGATGTAGACCACCGCCACCAGCGATATGGCGATGACGAACCAGGCCAGTTCGTGCGCCGCGTCGGGCGTGATCGGCAGCGAGAAGCGCAGGAAGCCGTAGGCACCGAGCTTCAGCATGATCGCCGCCAGCACCACGCTGCCGCCGGTCGGCGCCTCGACGTGCGCATCGGGCAGCCAGGTGTGCACCGGCCACATCGGCACCTTGACCGAGAAGGCGGCGAAGAAGGCGAGGAACAGCAGCACCTGCGCGGTGAGCGGGATCTTCACCGCGTGCCAGGCGGCCAGGTCGAAACTGCCGCCGGCGGCGTAGTACAGGTAGACCAGCGCCACCAGCATCAGCAGCGAACCGGCCAGCGTGTAGAGGAAGAACTTGAACGCCGCGTAGACCCGGTTCGGCCCGCCCCAGACGCCGATGATGATGTACATCGGGATCAGGGTGGCCTCGAAGAAGACGTAGAAGAGCAGCCCGTCGGCGGCGGCGAACACGCCGATCATCAGGCCCGACAGGATCAGGAACGACGCGTAGTACTGCGCCACCCGGCTCTCGATCACCTCCCAGCCGGCGATCACCACGATCACCGTGATGAAGGCGGTCAGGATGACGAACCATACCGACAGGCCGTCCACGCCGAGGTGGTAGTGGGCGTTCAGGCGCTCGATCCACACCGCCTTCTCGACGAACTGCAGGCCGGCCTGTGCCGCGTCGAATCCGGCATACAGCGGCAGCGTCACCAGCAGGCCGAGCAGGCTGCCGGCCAGCGCCACCGTGCGTACGACGTTGGCGTTCCGGTCGCGGCCGGCGCCGAGGATCAGCACGCCGAACAGGATCGGCAGCCAGATCGCGAGGCTCAGCCAGGGGGGCGCGTTGTGCATCTGTTCTCGTGGGCTGGTGCCGTCAGCGGGCCGACAGGACGTAGGGCATGGTGAGGAAGAAGAACAACACCAGGGCGATGCCGGCCAGCATCGCGAAGGCGTAGTGGTAGATGTAGCCCGACTGCAGGCGGCGGATCAGCGCGGCGACCCAGCCGACGACCTTGGCGCTGCCGTTGACCGCCACGCCGTCGATCAGCGCGACGTCGCCGACCTTCCACAGACCATGGCCAAGCAGGCGGGCGCCACCGGCGAAGACCACCTCGTTGATGCGGTCGAGGTAGTACTTGTTCTCCAGCAGGCGGTAGATCCCGGCGAAGCGCCGGGCGATCGCCTCGGGTATGTCGGGCCGCTTCAGGTAGAAGTACCAGGCCAGCGCCACGCCGGCGACCGCCAGCCAGAACGGCGCGGTGACCAGTCCGTGCAGCGCCATGTGCCAGGGCCGCTCGTTGGCCGCGCCGAACGACTGCCACAACGCGGCGAGCTTGCCCATCTCCGGGTGCTTGGCGGCGTCGATGAAGATGGCGCCGTCGAAAAAGGTGCCGAAGAGGAGACTGCCGATCGAAACGAAGCCGATCACCACCGACGGGATCGCCAGCATGATCAGCGGCAGCGTCACCACCGCCGGCGATTCGTGCGGTGTCTCGCCCGGCGCCAGGCCGTGGTGGTGGTCCGCCGACGGCTCTTCGTCGTCGTGGTCGCCGCGATGGAGGTGCTGCCTGCCGAAGCGCTCTTCGCCGTGGAAGGCAAGGAAATACATGCGGAACGAGTAAAAGGCGGTGACGAACACACCGGTCATCACCGCGAAGTAGGCGAAGCCGGCGCCGGGCAGGCCGGCCTCGCGCGCGGCCCCGGCGGCGATCAGGATGCTGTCCTTCGAGTAGAAGCCGGAGAACAGCGGCGTGCCGATCAGCGCCAGCGAGCCGATCAGCGCGGTGATCCAGGTCACCGGCATGTACTTCCTCAGGCCGCCCATCTTGCGCAGATCCTGCTCGTGGTGCAGGCCGATGATCACGCTGCCGGCGGCGAGGAACAGCAGCGCCTTGAAGAAGGCGTGGGTCATCAGATGGAAGATCGCCACCGGATAGGCGGATGCGCCGAGCGCCACCGTCATGTAGCCGAGTTGCGACAGCGTCGAGTAGGCGACCACCCGCTTGATGTCGTTCTGCACGATGCCGAGGAAGCCCATCGCCAGTGCGGTGATGGCGCCGATGACGATGACGAACGACAGCGCCGCCTCCGACAGCTCGAACAGCGGCGACATGCGGGCGACCATGAAGATGCCGGCGGTGACCATCGTCGCGGCGTGGATCAGCGCCGAGATCGGCGTCGGGCCCTCCATCGAGTCGGGCAGCCAGACGTGCAGCGGGAACTGCGCGCTCTTGCCCATCGCGCCGATGAACAGGCACACGCAAAGCACCGTGATCAGCAGCCACGAGGTGCCGGGCAGCGTGGTGCCGGCGGCGGCCAGCGCCGGCGCCGCCTCGAACACGGCCGCGTAGTCGAGCGTGCCGAAGTAGGCGAACACCAGGCCGATGCCGAGCACGAAGCCGAAGTCGCCGACCCGGTTGACCAGGAACGCCTTGAGGTTCGCGTAGATCGCCGTCGGCCGCTTCCACCAGAAGCCGATCAGCAGGTAGCTCACCAGTCCCACCGCCTCCCAGCCGAAGAAAAGCTGCAGGAAGTTGTTGCTCATCACCAGCATCAGCATCGAGAAGGTGAACAGCGAGATGTAGGCGAAGAAGCGCTGGTAGCCGGGATCGTCGGCCATGTAGCCGACGGTGTAGACATGCACCATCAGCGACACGAAGGTCACCACCAGCATCATGGTCGCCGTCAGCGTGTCGATCAGGAAGCCGACCTCCAGCTTCATGTCGCCGACGGTGGCCCAGGTGTAGACGGTGCCGTTGAAGGTGTTGCCGTTCATCACGTCGACGAACACCAGCGCCGAGGCGACGGTGGCCACCAGCACGCCGAGGATCGTCACCGTGTGCGCCCCCGAGCGGCCGACCACGCGGCCGAGCAGGCCGGCGACGATGGCGCCCGCCAGCGGCGCCAGCGGCACCAGCAGGTAGAGCTTCTGCATGGCGGTCATCCCGGTGCCTGCCCGGCCGTCCGGAGGGCACTGAGCCCCCTCGGGGAGCAGCGAACGCAGTGAGCGTGGGGGCCGTCCATCCTTATCCCTTCAGCCTGTCCAGTTCGTCGACGTTGATCGTCGACAGGTTGCGGAACAGCGTCACCAGGATCGCCAGGCCGATCGCCGCCTCGGCCGCCGCCACCGTCAGGATGAAAAAGACGAACACCTGGCCGTGGTAGTCGCCGAGGAAGTGCGAGAAGGCGACGAAGTTCATGTTGACGGCGAGCAGGATCAGCTCGATCGCCATCAGCAGCACGATCAGGTTGCGGCGGTTCAGGAAGATGCCGATCACGCCGATGGCGAACAGCAGCGCGCCGACTCCCAGGTACCAAGACAGTGAAACCATGTTCTCCCGGGCGCCTCCCCGCGCCCCGCCTTCTTCCCGCGCTAGCGTCGCGCGTCCTGCCTGCCCTCGGGGTCGGCCGGCATCGCCACCAGCCGCAGCCGCTCGGCGCGCCGTACCCGCACCTGCTCGCCGGGCCGCTGGTACTTGCTGTCCTTGCGCCGGCGCAGCGTCAGCACCACCGCCGCCACCATGCCGACCAGCAGGATCAGCCCCGCCACCTGCACCGGGAACACGTATTCGGTGAACATCAGCCGGCCGAGCGCCTCGATGTTGTTGACGCCGGCGATGCCGGGGCCGGCCGTGCGCTTGCCCTGCCAGGCGCCGTGCGACAGCACCAGCCACAGCTGCAGGGCGATCGCCGCGCCGACGATCGCCGCCAGCGGCAGGTGCCGCCAGAAGCCCTCGCGCAGGCGGTCGACGTTGATGTCGAGCATCATCACCACGAACAGGAACAGCACCATCACCGCGCCGACGTACACCAGCACCAGCACGATGGCGAGGAACTCGGCCTGCAACAGCATCCAAAGGCAGGCGGCCGAGAAGAAGGCCAGCACCAGCAGCAGCACGGCGTGCACCGGGTTGCGCGAGGTGATGACGCCGACGGCCGCCGCCAGCAGCATGCCGGCGAAGACGAGGAACAGGATCGTCGTGATGTCCATCTGCGTTGCCGCCTTCAGCGGTAGGCGGCGTCCTGCTCGCGGGCAGCGGCGATCTCGCTCTCGTAGCGGTCGCCGATGGCCAGCAGCATCTCCTTGGTGTACAGGAGGTCGCCGCGCTTCTCGCCGTGGTACTCGTGGATATGCGTCTCGACGATCGAGTCGACCGGGCAGCTCTCCTCGCAGAAGCCGCAGAAGATGCACTTGGCCAGATCGATGTCGTAGCGGGTCGTGCGGCGCGTGTTGTCGGCGCGCTTCTCGCTGTCGATGGTGATCGCCAGCGCCGGGCAGACCGCCTCGCACAGCTTGCAGGCGATGCAGCGCTCCTCGCCGTTGGGGTAGCGGCGCAGCGCATGCAGGCCGCGGAAGCGCGGGCTGGCCGGCGTCTTCTCCTCCGGATACCGGATGGTGATCTTGCGCGCGAACGCGTAGCGGCCGGTCAGGGCCAGCCCCTTGAACAGCTCCTTCAGCAGCAGGCTGTTGAAGAATTCGCCGATCGCCGCCATTGCCGGGTTCCGCCGCCTATTTCCAGATATTCAGGGGAGTCTGCATCCAGACCATGACCACCACCAGCCAGACGCCGGTCAGCGGGATGAACACCTTCCAGCCCAGCCGCATGATCTGGTCGTAGCGGTAGCGCGGGAACGACGCCCGGCCCCAGATGAACAGCGACACGACGAAGAAGGTCTTGGCGACCAGCCAGAACCAGCCGGCGAGGCGGTCGAACCAGTCCGGGAAGTCGACGCCGAGCAGCAGTTCGAGGTTCACCGGCGAGGCCCAGCCGCCGAGAAACAGCAGCGTCGCCATCGTCGACAGCAGGATCATGTTGGCGTACTCGGCGAGGAAGAACACCGCGAAGGTCATGCCCGAGTACTCGACCATGTGGCCGGCGACGATCTCGCTTTCGCCCTCGACCACGTCGAACGGATGGCGGTTGGTCTCGGCGATCGCCGAGATCACGTAGATGACGAAAAGCGGCAGCAGCGGCAGCCAGTTCCACGACAGCAGCGGCAGGCCGATGTCGGCGAACACGCCGCGGTTCTGCCCGTCGACGATGCCGGTCAGGTTCAGCGTTCCGGCCACCAGCAGAACGGTCACCAGCACGAAGGCCATCGCCAGCTCGTAGCTCACCATCTGCGCCGAGGCGCGCATCGCGCCGAGGAACGCGTACTTCGAGTTCGACGCCCAGCCGGCGATGATCACGCCATAGACGCCGACGGAAGTCACCGCCATCACGAACAGCAGGCCGGCATTGATGTCGGCCAGCACCAGGCCCGGACCGAACGGGATCACTGCCCAGGCGGCCAGCGCCGGCATCATCACCAGCGCCGGCGCCAGGAAATACAGGGGCTTGTCGGCCTGCGTCGGCGCGATCACTTCCTTGAACATCAGCTTGACGGCGTCGGCCCACGGCTGCAGCAGGCCACCGTAGCCGACCCGGTTCGGCCCGAGCCGGATATGCATCCAGCCGATCAGCTTGCGCTCCCACAGCGTCAGGTAGGCGACCAGGACGAGCAGCGGCAGCACGATGGCGACGATGCGCAGCAGCGCCCACACCGGCGGCCAGGCGGGCCCCAGCAGCTGCGCGCCGCCGCTGACGAAGCCGTCGATCATCAGGCGGGCTCCATCGTCAGCGGGCCGAACATCGGGCCCAGGGTGCTGGTCGAGGCGTGCGCCGCCGGCACCCGCACCACGCCATCGGGCAGGCGGTCATCCAGCGCGCACTCGAGCAGCGCGCTGGCCGCGCCCTGCCGCAGGCGCGCCTTGTCGCCCGGCTTCAGGCCGAACGACGCCAGCGTGCGCGCGCTGGCGTGGGCCCGCGGCGGCCGCGCGTCGGCGGTGCGCTGCAGCGACGCCGCGCGGCGGACGATCGCATCGGCGAAGTACACCGGCACGTCGGCGATCCGCTCGGCGCGCTCGCCCGCGGCCGCGGCCAGCGCCGGCGCAATCGCGGTGGCGTTCGACAGCCGGGCGGCGACATCGGCCGGCAACGCATCGGCGCGCACCGCCTCCGGCGAGTCGTAGTCGAAGCCGGGCAGGCCGAGTTCGTTGCCGAGCACCCGCAGCACCTTCCAGCCCGGCCTGGCCTCGCCCAGCGGCCGCACCACGCCGTTGAAGCTCTGCACCCGCCCCTCGCAGCTGACGAAAGTGCCGGCGGTCTCGGTGAACGGCGTGATCGGCAGGATGGCGTCGGCGTATTCGAGCGCGCTGTTGCGGTAGCTGGCGAAGGCGATCACCGTGTCCGCGCCTTTCAGCGCACGCAGCGTCGCCGCCGGATCGGCGGTGTCGTACTCGGGCTCGCAGTTAAGCAGCAGGTAGGCGCGGCGCGGCTCGTGCACCATCGCCGCCGCATTCATGCCCAGTGCGCCGGGCACGGCGCCGGCCAGGTAGCCGCCGACGCTGTTGGCCGCCTCGCCGATCATGCCGCAGCGGCTGCCTGCGGCCTGCGCGATCCACGTCGCCCAGGCCTGCAGCTGCGCCGCCTGCGGATGCTGGGCGGCCGCGTTGCCGAGCAGCACCGCGCCGTTGCCGCCGGAGCACAGGCTGGCGGCGATCTTCTGCGCGGCTTCGCCGGGCGCGATTCCCGCGACCGGCGAGGCGACGGCCTTGATCGCCGCCACCGCGGCGGCGATCTCGGCCAGCGTCCGCACCCAGGCGCTCGGACGCACGATCGCGCGCGCCGCCAGCGGCATCAGCGGGTCGTCGTCGGCGGCATGCAGCACGCTCACCTGCGCGCCGCGCTTGCCGGCATGGCGCACGCGCACCGCCAGCAGCGGGTGATCCTTGCGCAGGAACGAGCCGATGAGCAGCAGCCGGTCGAGCGAATCGATCTCGGCGACCTTCATGCCCAGCCAGGGCGCGCCGGCGCGGCCGCCGTCGGCGCTGAAGTCGGCCTGCCGCAGGCGGAAGTCGACGTTCTCCGAACCGAGCCCCCGCATCAGCCGGCCGAGCAGGTAAAGCTCCTCGACGGTGCTCGCCGGCGCCGCCAGCGCGCCGATCGCGGCGGCGCCATGCTGCCGTTTCACGTCGGCAAGCTGCCGCGCCACGTAGGCGAGCGCGTCTGGCCAGTCGACTTCTTGCCACTGGCCGCCCTGCCGCACCATCGGCCGGGTGATGCGGTCGGCGGCGTACAGGCCCTCGTAGGAAAAGCGGTCGCGGTCGGACAGCCAGCACTCGTTGACCGCCTCGTTTTCCAGCGGCACCACCCGCAGCACGCGATCTTTCTTCACCTGCACGACGAGGTTCGAGCCGAGCGAGTCGTGCGGGCTGACGCTCCTGCGCCGGGCCAGCTCCCAGGTCCGGGCGGCGTAGCGGAACGGCTTGCTTGTCAGCGCGCCGACCGGGCACAGGTCGATCATGTTGCCTGACACCTCGGAGTTCACCGCGCCCTCGACGAAGGACAGGATCTCCGAGTGCTCGCCGCGGCCGGCCATGCCGAGCTCCATGATCCCGGCGACCTCCTGGCCGAAGCGCACGCAGCGCGTGCAGTGGATGCAGCGCGGCATCTCGTCGGCCGAGATCAGCGGTCCGAGGTTCTTGGCGAACACCACCCGCTTCGGCTCGGCGTAGCGCGATGCCGAGCCGCCGTAGCCGACCGCCAGGTCCTGCAGCTGGCACTCGCCGCCCTGGTCGCAGATCGGGCAGTCGAGCGGATGGTTGATCAGCAGGAACTCCATCACCGACGTCTGCGCCGCCTTGGCGCGCTCGGAGGCGGTGCGCACGATCATGCCCTGGGTGACCGGCGTGGCGCAGGCCGGCAACGGCTTCGGCGCCTTCTCGACCTCGACCAGGCACATCCGGCAGTTGGCGGCGATCGACAGCTTCTTGTGGTAGCAGAAGTGCGGCACGAAGATGCCGAGCTTCTCGGCCGCGTGCATCACCATGCTGCCCTCGGCAACCTCGACCTTGCGACCGTCGATCTCCAGTTCGACCATGGCTACAGATAATCCGGCACCAGGCAGCGCTTGTGCTCGATATGGTGCTCGAACTCGGAACGGAAGTGCTTGATGAAGGCGCGCACCGGCATCGCCGCGGCGTCGCCGAGCGCGCAGATCGTGCGGCCCATGATGTTCTCGGCCACCGAGTTCAGCAGGTCGAGGTCCTCCGCTCGTCCCTGCCCGTGCTCGATCCGGTGCATCACGCGGTACAGCCAGCCGGTGCCCTCGCGGCACGGCGTGCACTGGCCGCAGCTTTCCTCGTAATAGAAGTACGACAGCCGCTCCAGCGAGCGCACCATGCAGCGGGTGTCGTCCATGACGATCACCGCACCGGAACCCAGCATCGACCCGGCCTTGGCGATCGAGTCGTAGTCCATGTCGCAGCCCATCATCAGGTCGCCGGGCAGCACCGGCATCGACGAGCCGCCGGGGATGCAGGCCTTGAGCCGCCGCCCGCCGCGCATGCCGCCGGCCAGTTCGAGCAGCCTGGCGAATGGCGTGCCCAGCGGGATCTCGTAGTTGCCCGGCCGCTCGACGTCGCCGGAGACCGAGAAGATCTTGGTGCCGCCGTTGTTCGGCCTGCCGAGTTCGAGGAACTTCTGGCCGCCCTGGCTGATGATGTACGGCACCGAGGCGAAGGTCTCGGTGTTGTTGATCGTCGTCGGCTTGCCGTAAAGCCCGTAGCTGGCCGGAAACGGCGGCTTGAAGCGCGGCTGGCCTTTCTTGCCCTCGAGCGACTCGAGCAGCGCCGTTTCCTCGCCGCAGATGTAGGCACCGTAACCGTGCGCCGCGTGCAGCTCGAAGTCGAAAGCCGAGCCGAGGATGCCGCGACCGAGGTAGCCGGCGCGGCGCGCCTGCTCAAGCGCCTGCTCGAATCGCTCGTAGGTCTCCCAGATCTCGCCGTGGATGTAGTTGTAGCCGACGCTCGCCCCCATCGCGTAGCCGGCGATGATCATCCCCTCGATCACGATGTGCGGGTTGTAGCGAAGGATGTCGCGGTCCTTGAAGGTGCCCGGCTCGCCCTCGTCGGAGTTGCACACCACGTACTTCTGTCCCGGGAAGCCGCGCGGCATGAAGCTCCACTTCAGGCCGGTCGGGAAACCGGCGCCGCCGCGGCCGCGCAGCGCCGACTTCTTCACCTCGGCGACCACCGCGTCGGGAGCGATCTTGTGCTCGACGATCCTGCGCAGCGCCGAGTAGCCGCCGCGCGACTCGTAGCCCGCCAGGTCCCAGTTGGTCCCGTCCAGCCCTGCCAGGATCACCGGGCTGAGGTGGCGGCCGTGGAAACAGGTCTGCGCGCTCATCGCTTCACTTTTCCTGCTTCAGCTGGTCGAGCAGCGCATCGAGCTTCTCTGCGCTCATGAAACTGCACATACGCTTGTTGTTCACCAGCAGCACCGGCGCGTCGCCGCAGGCGCCCATGCACTCGCCCTCCTTCAGCGTGAAGCGTCCGTCGGGCGTGGTCTCGTTGAAGCCGATGCCGAGCGCCTCCTGCAGGTGCCTCGCGGCGCGGTTGCCGCCCGACAGCGCGCACGGCAGATTGGTGCAGACGGTGATCTTGTGGCGGCCGACCGGCGCGGTGTTGTACATCGCGTAGAAGGTGGCCACCTCGTAGACGGCGATCGGCGTCATGCCGAGCACCCCGGCCACCGCCTCGATCACCTCCTTCGACAGCCAGCCCTGCTCATCCTGCGCGATGGCCAGTGCCGCCATCACCGCGGAAGACCGGTGCTCGGCCGGGTACTTGGCGGCCTCGCGCTCGATCTTCGCCAGCGCGGCAGCCGACAGCAGGTCCGCGGACTTGGGCACTGCGCTCATCGCTGCCGCGCCTCGATGCGTGATCGTCTCATCGGTCGATCTCGCCGAACACGATGTCCTGCGTGCCGATGATGGTCACCGCGTCGGCGATCATGTGGCCGCGCGACATCTCGTCGAGCCCCTGCAGGTGCGCGAAGCCGGGCGCGCGGATCTTCAGCCGGTACGGCTTGTTGGCGCCGTCGGACACCAGGTAGATGCCGAACTCGCCCTTCGGGTGCTCGACCGCCGAGTACGCCTCGCCCTCGGGAACGTGGAAGCCCTCGGTGAAGAGCTTGAAGTGGTGGATCAGCTCCTCCATGTTCGACTTCATCTCGACCCGCGACGGCGGCGCCACCTTGTGGCTGTCGGTGATCACCGGGCCGGGATTGTTGCGCAGCCACTCGACGCACTGGCGGATGATGCGGTTCGACTGCCGCATCTCCTCCATCCGCACCAGGTAGCGGTCGTACGAGTCGCCGTTGCGGCCCACCGGCACGTCGAAGTCGACCAGGTCGTAGACCTCGTAGGGCTGCTTCTTGCGCAGGTCCCACGCCAGCCCCGAGCCGCGCAGCATCGGCCCGGTGAAGCCCATCGCGAGCGCCCGCTCGGGCGAGACCACGCCGATGCCGACCAGCCGCTGCTTCCAGATGCGGTTGTCGGTAAGCAGCGTCTCGTACTCGTCGACGTAGCCGGGAAAGCGGTTGGTGAAGTCCTCGATGAAGTCGAGCAGCGAACCCTGCCGGTTCTCGTTCAGCCGCGTCAGCTCGCCCGCTTTGCGGAACTTCGACTCCCGGTACTGCGGCATCGAATCCGGCAGGTCGCGGTAGACGCCGCCGGGGCGGTAGTAGGCGGCGTGCATGCGCGCGCCGGAGACCGCCTCGTACATGTCGAACAGGTCCTCGCGCTCGCGGAAGGCGTAAAGCAGCACCGCCATCGCACCGACGTCCAGCGCATGGGCGCCGATCCACAGCAGGTGGTTGAGCAGTCGGGTGATCTCGTCGAACATCACCCGGATGTACTGCGCCCGCAGCGGCACCTCGACGCCGGCGAGCTTCTCGATCGCCATCACGTAGGCGTGCTCGTTGCACATCATCGACACGTAGTCGAGCCGGTCCATGTACGGCACCGACTGGATGAACGTGCGGGTCTCGGCGAGCTTCTCGGTCGCCCGGTGCAGCAGGCCGATGTGCGGGTCGGCGCGCTCGATCACCTCGCCGTCGAGTTCCAGCACCAGCCGCAGCACGCCGTGCGCCGCCGGATGCTGCGGGCCAAAATTGAGCGTGTAGTTTCCGGTCTCGGCCCCGGGGGGCCCCCCCGGGGGGAACAAAAAAAAAGGGGGGGCGCCCCCGCCCAACTTGGGGGGGGGCCAACCGGGGGGGGCGGGGGGGGGGGGGGGGGGGGGGGCGGGGGACGGGGGGGGGGCGGCGGACGGCAAAGTTCAGCGTGTAGTTCCTGATCTCGGCCACGATCTATCGCCCCTGCCCGTAGCCCGCTTCGCGGATCACCCGCGGCACGACCTCGCGCGGCTCGATCGTCACCGGCTGGTAGACGACGCGCCGCTCGCCGGGGTCGTAGCGCATCTCGACGTGGCCGGAGACCGGGAAATCCTTGCGGAACGGATGGCCGATGAAGCCGTAGTCGGTGAGGATCCGCCGCAGGTCGGCGTGGCCCTCGAAGACGATGCCGAACAGGTCGAACGCCTCACGCTCGTACCAGCCGGCGGATGGCCACACCGAGGTGACCGAGGCGAGCATCGGCAGCCCGTCGTCCGGGCAGAAGGCGCGCACGCGCAGCCGCCAGTTGTGGGTCACCGACAGCAGGTGCACCACGACCGCGAAGCGCCGGCCCTGCCAGCCGCCGTCGCCGTAGGCCGAGTAGTCGACGCCGGCGAGGTCGATCAGCTGCTCGAAGCGCAGCTCCGGATGGTCGCGCAGCGTGCGCGCCGCCTCCAGGTACTCGGCTGCCGGCACCACGACGGTGACCTCGCCCCGCGCCGCCTCGGTGGCCGAGATCCTGCCGCCGAGCACGGCGGCGAGGTTCCTGAGCAGCGTTTCGAGCCGGGTCATCGGGTCCGTTCAGCGCGCGATGGTGTTGGTGCGACGGATCTTGTTCTGCAGCTGGATGATCCCGTAGATCAGCGCCTCGGCGGTCGGCGGGCAGCCGGGAACGTAGACGTCGACCGGCACGATGCGGTCGCAGCCGCGCACCACCGAGTAGCTGTAGTGGTAGTAGCCGCCGCCGTTGGCGCACGAGCCCATGCTGATCACCCAGCGCGGCTCGGCCATCTGGTCGTACACCTTGCGCAGCGCCGGCGCCATCTTGTTGCACAGCGTGCCTGCGACGATCATCACGTCGCTCTGGCGCGGACTCGGCCGGAACATCACGCCGAAGCGGTCAAGGTCGTAGCGCGACGCGCCGGCGTGGATCATCTCCACCGCGCAGCAGGCCAGGCCGAAGGTCATCGGCCACAGCGAGCCGGTCTTGCTCCAGTTGACGAGCTTGTCGACGCTGGTGGTGACGAAGCCTTCGTTCAGGACACCTTCAACGCCCATAGTGCTTCCCCGTGCAGCGGCGCGCCGCTACTCCCAGTCGATCGCGCCCTTCTTCCATTCGTAGATGAAGCCGACGGTCAGGATGGCGAGAAAGACGATCGCTGCCCAGAAACCGACGCTCCACTGTCCCAGCCCCGTCATCGCGGCGGCGAACGGAAACAGGAAGGCGATCTCGAGATCGAACAGGATGAATAGGATCGCCACCAGGTAGTAGCGAACGTCGAACTTCATGCGCGCGTCCTCGAAGGCCTCGAAGCCGCACTCGTACGGCGACAGCTTCTCCGGATCCGGACGGTGCGGGCCGAGAACCGCGCCGACGGCGATCGGCGCCACGCCGACGACCAGTCCCACCAGCAGGAACAGCAGCACCGGAAGGTAGGTTTCGAGGTTCATCGGATGCGTCGGGTCGGATCTGCCAGGCGCTTGCTGCAGCGCCACCGGGTTGCCGCGGCGCCCATTGCACCGGCGCCGCGGTGCATCGATTCAGGTGGTGCCCACGGTGAGATTCGAACTCACACAGCTTGCGCCGCCACCCCCTCAAGATGGTGTGTCTACCAATTCCACCACGTGGGCAAAAGCGCCGCGATCTTACTTGAATCGACTGCGGCTCGCCGTCGCGGCGGACCGATTCTTTCCCTGCGCGCAACGCTGGTTTGCCCGCCGGCGCGGCGCGCTACCTACTTCGGGATATCGGCCGGCTTGCTGCCGCCTGCGTCCTTTGCCGGCTCGCCCGCCGGCGCCGGCACGTCGCCCGTCTGGGCCGGGCCCGGCACCTCGCCGGCTTTCGACGCCGGCGCTGCCGGCGCCGGCATCGTGCTCATCACGCCGCCGCTTGGCCGCTCGCCGACGCGGCCCGACATGCCCGTGTAGGCAAGTCCCAGTGTGGCGACGAAGAACACCGTTGCCACGCCCGCCGTCGAGCGCGACAGGAAGTTGGCCGAGCCGGTCGCACCGAACAGGCTGCCCGAGGCGCCGCTGCCGAAGGCTGCACCCATGTCGGCACCCTTGCCGTGCTGCAGCAGCACCATAACGATCAGGGCGATCGCGCAGAGCACCTGCACGACGATCAGTAAAGTCGTCACGAAACCCATCTTTTCCTCGTCAGTCAATCAGGTCGCCGCAGCGCAGATGGCGGCGAACTCCGCCGCTGCCAGCGATGCGCCGCCGATCAGTCCACCGTCGATGTCCGGCTGCGCGAACAGCTCGCCGGCGTTGCCCGGCTTCACGCTGCCGCCGTAGAGAATCCTCGCGCGCTGCGCCGCCTGCGTGTCGGCCCGCGCCAGCTGCGCGCGGATTGCCGCGTGCACCTCCTGCGCCTGGGCCGGCGTGGCCGTGCGGCCGGTGCCGATCGCCCAGACGGGCTCGTAGGCCAGGGCGCCGCTGGCCAGCTGCTCCACCGGGCAGAGCGACAGCACCGCCGCCAGCTGCGTCCCGACCACCTCGAGCGTGCGGCCGGCGTCCCGCTCGGCGAGCGTCTCGCCGACACAAACGATCGGCTTCAGGCCCAGCGCGACCGCCCTGGCCGCCTTCTTCGCCACCAGCTCGCTGTTTTCGCCATACATCGCGCGCCGCTCCGAGTGGCCGACGATCACCCAGCGGCAGCCGACCTCGAGCAGCATCTCGCCTGCCACCTCGCCGGTGAACGCCCCGGGCGCCTGCTCGGAAAGGTTCTGTGCGCCGAGCTCGGCGCTGGTGCCGGCGAGCCCGGCCCCGACCTGCGGCAGGTAGACGAACGGCGCGCACACCGCCACCTCACATGGCGCCTTGACGGCTCGCCACGCCGCCACCCATTGCGCATTGGCGGCGCTCGATCCGTTCATCTTCCAGTTGGCTGCGACAAGTTTGCGGCGCACGGCGGCTTCCATCAGGGAGATGCTGGGTTCAGGTTCGCTGCAGCGGCGGCGCGACGCGCCGGCTGCTGTCCTGCGCGTGGGTCGACCTCAAGCACGATCTTGCCGACATGCTGGCTCGATTCCATCAGCGCATGTGCGGCGGCCGCCTCGGCCAGCGGAAAGCTGCGGAACAGCACCGGCCTGATCCGTCCCGCTTCGATCAGCGGCCAGACCACCGAGCGCAGCTTGCGGGCGATCGCGCCCTTGAACTCGACCGGGCGCGGACGCAGCGTCGAGCCGGTGATCACCAGCCGGCGGCGCAAGACGGCGTTCAGATCGACGGTCGCTCTGGCACCGCCGAGCAGCGCGATGATCACCAGCCGGCCGTCGTCGGCCAGGCACTGCAGCTCGCGCGGCACGTAGTCACCGGCCACCATGTCGAGGATCACGTCGACGCCGCGTCCGCCGGTGAACTCCTTCACCGCCGCGGCAAAGTCCTCGCTCCGGTAGTTGATCGCCCTTGCCGCGCCGAGCTGCTCGCAGGCGCGGCACTTCTCGTCCGAACCGGCGGTCGCGAGTACCTGGTTGCCGAGGGCGTGCGCCAGCTGGATCGCCGCCACGCCAATGCCGCTCGATCCGCCCTGCACCAGCAGCGCCTCGCCAGGCGCCAGGCGGGCGCGGTCGAAGACGTTGCTCCAGACGGTGAAGAACGTCTCCGGCAGGCTCGCCGCCTCGCTGAAGCTCAGCCCGGCCGGTACCGGCAGCAACTGCTGCACCGGCACCACGCAGTGCTCGGCGTAGCCGCCGCCTGTCAGCAGGGCGCACACCGCGTCGCCGACCGCGAAATCCGTTCCGTCGAGTTCGCCACCTTCGATCACGCCAGCGACCTCGAGCCCCGGCAGATCCGAGGCACCCTGAGGCGGCGCATAGGCGCCCTTGCGCTGGAGCACGTCGGGCCGGTTGACGCCGGCCGCCATCACGCGCAGCAGCGCCTCGCCGCGGCCGGCGCGCGGCAGCGGCCGGGCCGCGAGCCGCAGCACTTCGGGGCCGCCTGGCTGGGAGATCTCGATCGCCTGCATCGCTGCTCGGGCGCGGACCGGGTCGGCCCGCGCCATCCCGCGGTCTACTGCTGCGCGGCGCCGGCGTCGGCGGCGGCTGCCTTCATCGACAGCCGCACGCGACCCTTCTCGTCGGCCTCGATCACCTTGACCTTCACTGCCTGGCCTTCCTTCAGGTAATCGGAAACCTGGTTGACCCGCTCGGCGGCGATCTGCGAGATGTGCAGCAGGCCGTCGCGGCCCGGCAGGATCTGCACGATCGCGCCGAAGTCAAGCAGACGCAGCACCGTGCCGTCGTAGATCTTGCCGACCTCGACCTCGGCGGTCAGCTCGCGGATGCGGCGTTCGGCCTCGCGACCCTTCTCCATGTCGACGCTGGCGATGATGATGGTGCCGTCGTCCTCGATGTCGATCTGCGTGCCGGTCTCCTCGGTCAGCGCGCGGATCACCGCGCCGCCCTTGCCGATCACGTCGCGGATCTTCTCCGGGTTGATCTTCATCTTGATCATGCGCGGCGCGAAGGCCGACAGCTCGCCGCGCGGCGCTTCCATCGCCTCCTGCATCTTCTGCAGGATGTGCATGCGGCCTTCCTTCGCCTGCGCCAGGGCGACCTGCATGATCTCCTTGGTGATGCCTTCGATCTTGATGTCCATCTGCAGCGCGGTCACGCCGGTGGCGGTGCCCGCCACCTTGAAGTCCATGTCGCCGAGGTGGTCCTCGTCGCCGAGGATGTCGGTCAGCACGGCGAACTTGCTGCCTTCCTTGATCAGGCCCATCGCCACGCCCGCGACGTGCGCCTTGACCGGCGCGCCGGCGTCCATCATCGCCAGGCAGCCGCCGCAGACCGAGGCCATCGACGAGGAACCGTTGCTCTCGGTGATCTCGGAGACCAGGCGGATCGAGTACTGGAACTCGTCGGTGCTCGGCAGCACCGCCACCAGCGCCCGCTTGGCCAGCCGTCCATGGCCGACCTCGCGCCGCTTCGGCGTTCCCATGCGGCCGGTCTCGCCGGTGGCGAACGGCGGCATGTTGTAGTGCATCATGAAGCGCTCGCGGTACTCGCCCATCAGCGCGTCGATGATCTGCTCGTCCTGCTTGGTGCCGAGTGTCGCCGTGACCAGCGCCTGAGTCTCGCCGCGGGTGAACAGCGCCGAGCCGTGCGTGCGCGGCAGCACGCCGAGCCGGATCGAGATCGGCCGCACGGTGCGCGTGTCGCGCCCGTCGATGCGCGGCTCGCCCTCGAGGATCTGGCTGCGCACGATCTTCGACTCGAGCTCGAACAGGATGTCGCCGACCTGGTTGCGGTCGGGCGGCGTCGTGCCAGCCGCCGCGGCGTCGTCGGCGAGACGGCCGAGCACCAGCGCGTGCACGTCGCGCAGCTTCTGCGTGCGGGCCTGCTTGCTGCGGATCTCGTAGGCGGCGCGCAGTTCGGCGCCGGCGATGTGGATCACCTTGGCGATCAGCGCCTCGTTCTTGGCCGGCGGCTGCCAGTCCCACACCGACTTGCCGGCGTCGCGCACCAGTTCGTGGATGGCGTTGATCGCCGCCTGCATCTGCTGGTGGCCGAATACCACCGAGCCGAGCATCACGTCCTCGGGCAGCTGGTCGGCCTCCGATTCCACCATCAGCACGGCACGCTCGGTGCCGGCCACCACCAGGTTCAGCTGCGAGGCCTTCAGCTGGGTCGCCGTCGGGTTCAGCACGTACTGGCCGTCGACGTAGCCGACGCGCGCCGCGCCGATCGGGCCGTTGAACGGGATGCCGGAAATCGACAAAGCCGCCGACGCTCCGATCATCGCCGGGATGTCGGGATCGATCTCGGGGTTGACCGACAGCACGTGGATCACCACGTGCACCTCGTTGAAGAAGCCGTCGGGGAACAGCGGCCGGATCGGCCGGTCGATCAGCCGGCTGGTCAGCGTCTCCTTCTCCGACGGACGGCCTTCGCGCTTGAAGAAGCCGCCCGGGATGCGGCCGGCGGCGTAGGTCTTCTCGATGTAGTCGACGGTCAGCGGGAAGAAGTCCTGTCCCGGCTTGGCCTCGGTGCGGGCGACGACGGTCGCCAGCACCACGGTGTCGTCCATCGACACCAGCACTGCGCCATTGGCCTGGCGCGCGATCTCACCTGTCTCCAGGGTGACGGTATGCGCCCCGTATTGGAACGACTTGGCAACTTTTTCGAACACGATGGTCATCCTTTAAGGAGTGAACGCGGCCGCCGGCCGTCGGCACAGGGGCCGACGCCGGTACTCGCCTTCGGCAGGCCCCGCGAACGGGCTGTCGGCGGCCGGTCGAGCGTGCAGCACCGCCCTTCGGGGCCAGCCCCAAGGCCGTGGTGCAGCGGCGGGAACACGTTTACTTGCGCAGGCCGAGGCTCTCGATCAGCCCCTTGTACGACTCGGGGCTCTTGCCCTTCAGGTAATCGAGCAGCTTGCGGCGGCGGCTGACCATCTTCAGCAGGCCACGCCGGGAGTGGTGATCCTTGACGTGGGTCTTGAAGTGCTCGGTCAGCTCGTTGATGCGGGCGGTGAGCAGTGCCACCTGGACTTCCGGCGAGCCGGTGTCGCCCTTGGCGCGCTGGTACTTGGCGACGATGTCGCCCTTATTGATGCTTGCAACAGGCATGGTTTTCCCTTTCCGATCAGACACGCGGACGCGGAAGGAAGGCCGCGCCGTGAAGCTGGTGAGTATAGCCGAACGGCTCGCCTCGGCCGCCGCCAAGTCCTCCCTGGGCGCGGCGGCCGGCCGGCGAACTTTCGCCGCCCGATCGACTCTGAGAGGGGGTCCGAGCACGGCGCAGCCGGCCGGCACCGACAACGACCGCGATTCGATCCGCCGTGGACACCTTGACCCATGCCCTTTCGGGCGCCCTGCTCGCCCGCGCGCTGTCCGGCAGCGGAAGTCACCGTTCCGCGGCGGCGGCCCGGCATGCGCCGGGGTCGTTCGGCCCGCCGGTGCCCGTCTGGCAGGCGGTCGCCGTCGGACTGACGGCGGCGACCTTCCCCGACGCCGACATCGTGCTGAAGTGGGTGTCGGACCTCGCCTACCTGCGCGGCCACCGGGGCGTCACCCACTCGGTGCTGATGCTGCCGCTGTGGGCGGCGCTGCTCGGTGCGCTGGCGTCGCTGGCGTTTCGCCGCCGCGACGCCTGGCGGCGCTACAGCTGGCTCGCCGCCGCCTCGATCGCCATCCACATCGCCGGCGACTGGATCACCCAGTTCGGCACCATGCTGCTGGCGCCGCTGTCGGACCAGCGCTTCGGGCTCGGCTCCGTTTTCATCATCGATCTCGTGCTGTCCGGCATCATCGTCGCCGGCCTGCTGGGCTCGGCGCTGTTGCCGCGCTCCCGCCTGCCGGCCGTGGCGGCGCTGGCGCTGCTGCCGGCGTGGGTCGGCGTGACGCTCGTCGGCAAGCACGAGGCGCTGCAGATCGCGCGTGACTACGCAAAGCGGCACGAGATCGCCGCCGAGCGCGTCGGCGCGGCGCCGCGGCCGGCTTCGCCGTTCAACTGGACGGCGTTCGTCTTCGACGGGCGCGAGTATCACGTCAGCCACGTCAACACCCGCCGCAGCGAACCGCTCACGGCCTCGGCCGACGACGGCTTCCTCCGCCGCTTCTCGGCGCCTTACGACCCGGCACACCTGGCGCGCTGGGAGCGGCTGCCGAAGTTCGGCGACGGCGGCGCCGAAGCCGCGCTGGCGCGCGAGGTGTGGGAGCACCCGGAGTTCGGCTTCTTCCGCTGGTTTGCGATGTTCCCGCTGGTCTACGCGGTCGAGCGCGGCGAATCGACCTGCGTCTGGTACCGCGACCTGCGCTTCGTCTTCCCCGGCCGCAGCAGCGAGCCGTTTCGCTTCGGCATGTGCCGGGCCGGCGAAGGCGGCTGGGCGCGCTTCGCGCTCGACAGCGTCGCCGGCCGCGCCGCGCTGCGCTGAGACCCTAAGGCGTCATCGACGTCTGCGGGTTCAGCCGCTCGGTGGTGGTGTACAGCTTGTTCAGCGCGCTCAGGTAGGCCTTGGCCGAGGCGGCGACGATGTCGGGGTCGGCGCCGACGCCGTTGACGATCCTCCCCGCGCGGCCGAGCCGCACCGTGACCTCGCCCTGCGACTCGGTGCCGGTAGTGATCGCATTGACCGAGTACAGAAGCAGCTCCGAGCCGCTCTTCACCTCGCCCTCGATTGCCCGCAGCGAGGCGTCAACCGGGCCGTTGCCGTCGGACTCGGCTGTGACTTCCCGGTCGCCGATCACGAAGACGATGCGCGCGTGTGGCCGCTCGCCGGTCTCCGAGTGCTGCGCCAGCGACACCAGCCGGAAATACTCGCTGTGCGGCGTCACCGCCTCGTCGGAGAACAGCGACTGGATGTCCTCGTCGAAGATCTCCGCCTTGCGGTCGGCCAGCTCCTTGAACTTGGCGAAGGCGGCGTTCATCTCCGACTCGCTCTCCACCGGGATGCCGAGTTCCTGCACCCGCTGCTTGAATGCGTTGCGGCCGGACAGCTTGCCGAGCACGATCTTGTTGGCCACCCAGCCGACATCCTCGGCGCGCATGATCTCGTAGGTGTCGCGCGCCTTCAGCACGCCGTCCTGGTGGATGCCCGAGGCGTGCGCGAAGGCGTTGGCGCCGACCACCGCCTTGTTCGGCTGCACCACGAAACCGGTGATGCCGGACACCAGCTTCGACGCCGGCACCAGGTGCCCGGTGTCGACGCCGACCTCCAGCGCAAAGTAGTCGCGGCGGGTCTTCACCGCCATCACCACTTCCTCGAGCGAGCAGTTGCCGGCGCGCTCGCCCAGGCCGTTGACCGTGCACTCGACCTGGCGGGCGCCGCCGATCTTCACGCCGGCCAGCGAGTTGGCCACCGCCATGCCGAGGTCGTTGTGGCAGTGGACCGACCAGATCGCCTTGTCCGAGTTCGGGATGCGCCGGCGCAGGTTGGCGATGAACTCGCCGTAGAGCTCGGGCACGGCGTAGCCGACCGTGTCGGGAATGTTGATCGTCGTCGCGCCTTCGGCGATCACGGTCTCCAGCACGCGGCAGAGGAAGTCCGGCTCGGAGCGGTAGCCGTCTTCCGGCGAGAACTCGATGTTGTCGGTGAACTGGCGGGCGAAGCGCACCGCAAGCCTGGCCTGTTCGTGCACCTGCTCCGGGCTCATGCGCAGCTTCTTCTCCATGTGCAGCGGCGAGGTGGCGATGAAGGTGTGGATCCGCCGGTTCTCGCAGCCGGCCAGCGCCTCGGCGGCGCGGCCGATGTCCTTGTCGTTGGCGCGCGCCAGCGAGCACACGGTCGAGTCCTTGATCGAATTGGCGATCGACCTCACTGCCTCGAAATCGCCGTTGCTCGAGGCGGCAAAGCCCGCCTCGATCACGTCGACCCGCAGCCGCTCGAGCTGCTTGGCGATGCGCAGCTTCTCCTCGCGCGTCATCGAGGCGCCGGGGCTCTGCTCGCCGTCGCGCAGGGTGGTGTCGAAAATGATCAGGCGGTCCATGGTCGGTCTCCGAACGGAAGTCCCGCCGCCGGCGTTGCGCGGGCGGCCAGAAGAACTCGGATTGTGGGGAGGGGGTTATCTGCGCGCTGGGCGCAGCAGCAGGCACAGCAGGCCGAGGCCGGCTGCGGCAATGCGGAGGGTCGAAGCGTGCGAAACCATGGCCGCGACTATAGGGGCAAATGCGGCCGTGCACAACCGCACGGCGCCCCCGGCAGGCGGCGCTGCTATCGCCCGCCGGGCTCGGCCGGCAGCGGGCGCGCCGGGTTCGGCTCGCCGCGGAACCAGCGCCACGCCCAGTACACATAGCCGGACACGGCGTAGCAGCAGAACAGCGTGAACAGCGCGATCGGCGGATCCGAGGAGATGACGAAGATGAGCACGATGATCGCCACCATCACCCAGAACGGCACGCTGCGGGCCAGCTGGAAACTCTTGCCGCTGTAGAACGGCGCGCTGGAGACCATCGTCAGGCCGGCATAGACGGTGAAGCCGAAGGCGACCCAGGGCATTGCCGCATCCTTGATGTGGAACTTGTTGTCGATCGCCAGCCAGACGAATCCCGCCACCAGCGCCGCCGCAGCCGGGCTCGGCAGCCCCTGGAAGAAGCGCTTGTCGACCACGCCCAGATTGGCGTTGAAGCGCGCCAGGCGCGCCGCGGCGCAGGCGCAGTAGACGAAGGCGCCGGCCCAGCCCCAGCGGCCGAGCCCGCTGAGGATCCACTCGTACATCACCAGTGCCGGCGCGACGCCGAACGAGGTCATGTCGGACAGCGAATCGAGCTGCTCGCCGAAGGCGCTCTGCGTGTTGGTCAGCCGCGCGACGCGGCCGTCCATGCCGTCGAGCACCATGGCGACGAAGATGGCGATCGCCGCCGCCTCGAAGCGCTGGTTCATCGCCTGCACGATGGCGAAGAAGCCGGCGAACAGCGCCGCCATCGTGAACAGGTTCGGCAGCAGATAGATGCCGCGACGACGCGCCGCCGGCCGCACCACGATCTCGTCGGCCACCGGGACGACGGGCCGCAGGTGCGGGCGCGGCTTGCGGCGGCGGAATCGCATCGCGACGCCTACAGCTCGGCGAGGATGGTGCTGGTCGCCGCCACGCGGTCGCCAACCGCCACCCGAGGCCGCGCGGCGAGCGGCAGGTAGACGTCGACCCGCGAGCCGAAGCGGATGAAGCCGTAGCGCTGGCCGCGGGCGAGCCGGTCACCGGCCTTCACGTAGCACAGGATGCGGCGCGCGATCAGTCCGGCCACCTGCACCACGGTGATGCGCTCGCCGTCGAGCCTGAGCACCATCGCGTTGCGCTCGTTCTCGGTTGAAGCCTTGTCGAGATCGGCGTTGACGAAGCTGCCGCGCGAGTACTCGACCCGCTCCACGGTGCCGTCCACCGGCGAGCGGTTCGAATGGACGTTGAAGACGTTCATGAACACGCTGATCAGCAGCGTGTCCCGCTCGGTGTACGGGTCGCGCGCGCGCTCGACCTTGACGATGCGGCCGTCGGCCGGCGCCAGCACCGCGCCGGGCTGCTGCGGTACTGCGCGCGGCGGATCGCGGAAGAACTGCACGACGAAGATCATGGCCAGCCACAGCGGCAACGACCACGCAAAGCCGGCCACCGCCCAGACAGCCACGGCAGCGGCGAGCGAGGCGACGACGAACGGCCAGCCTTCGCGGGCGATGATCGGATGCGGATAGGCGGTCAACGCGGCGGCCTTCGGTTGGTCAGGCGCTATGGTATCCGCAAGCCACGGCCGGCATCGCGGCCGACGCTACGGCGGCAGCAGTCGTGCCCTGCCGGTCACTGTCATCTGCTGAACGGAACGTCCGGCATCGAGCTGCGGCTCCTCGACCGGCGGTGCGCTGCTGGCCATCATCTCGGCGCGCATCCGCGGCACCGGCGGCGGTACGACGCCGAAGTTCAGCTCCTCGAGCCGCACACGTTCCGCCGGTACCTTCAGCGCACGCGCCGCGGCGTTCACCTTGTCGTTCAGGTTGGCGATCGCCTGTTCGATGAGTTCCGCCTCGAGCTTCGCCCGGGCGGCGCGCGACAGCCGGAACTCGATGCCGGCCAGCGCCAGGTGCTGCTGCCCGGCGGCTACCGCCCGCGGCAGCGCCGCCAGGTCGCTGGTGCGCAGCGACACCCCCTGCCGCACCCGCCAGCCGACCAGCTTGCGCTGACTGCCCGGCTGGTAGACGGGGTAGCTGGTGTAGCCGGTGGTCTCGACCAGCCCCTTCGGATCGGCCCGCTTCAGCTGCGCCACGCCTTCGGCCACCCGCTGGTTCACCAGCGACTGGGCACGCGGCAGGTCTGCCTCCTGCGTTTCGAAGAAGAACTGCGCCAGCGCCTCGTCGTTGTCGACCTCGACGGCGCTGCTGCCGGTCATCAGCAGCAGCGTGCCTTCGCCGCGCAGCGCCGGCGCCGGCGCCTGCGCAGCCGCCAGAGAAGCGGAAAGGAAGACAACGGCAGCGAAGGCGGTCAGTGCTCGTGCATGCATCGGTAGCCTCGGTTGGACGATCAACGGTGGCAAGGGTAGTCGTTCGACGCCAGCGGTCAAACGCTGCCGCCGGCGCAGCGGCAGACTGCCGGCTGTACCTGGCGCCGAAGATCGGCTAGAACATCATGAGCCCGACTGCCCAGGAGCTGCTGCCTTGCCGATCTCCCTGGTGCTGGCCGACGACCACCCGCTGGTGCTCGGCGGCCTGCAATCCTTGCTTGCGCGCGAAGCCGACATGCGGGTGCTGGACTGCTGCGCCGACGGACTGACGGCGCTGCACGCCGTCGAACGGCACCGGCCCGACATCCTGGTTCTCGACGTCAGGATGCCGCGGCTCGACGGGATGGCGATGCTGCAGGAGCTGCGGCGGCGCGACCTGCGCACGCGCGTGATCCTGCTCGCCGCCGAGCTGCGCGCCGCGCAGGTGACTGAGGCAGCGCAGCTCGGCGTGCGCGGCCTGCTGCTCAAGGACATGGCGCTGAGCACGCTGGTCCAGTGCATCCGTACCGTCTACGAGGGTGGCCAGTGGCCGCCCCATCGCTCGCTCGCCAGCGCCACCGAACAGTGGCGCAGGCAGTCGCGCGGCGCAGACGATCCGGCGGCGCTGCTCACCGCCCGTGAGTTGCAGGTGGTGCGCTGCGTGGCGCGGGGCCTGCGAAACCGGCAGATCGCCAGCGAACTGGCGATCAACGAGGGCACGGTGAAGATCCACCTGCACAACGCCTCCCGCAAGCTGAAGGTCGACGGGCGGCTGGCGCTCGGCATCTACGCGCGCGACGCCGGCATCGCCTGACCGCCGGCGCGGCGGTTCCTGCGTTGCCTCCGGCGAGACGCTCCAGGCTCAGTTGCGCGAGCGGTCGACCAGCCGGTTGGCCTTGATCCACGGCATCATGGCCCTGAGCTTCTCGCCCACCTTCTCGATCTCGTGCTCGGCCATCAGACGACGGCGCGCCAGCAGGGTCGGCGCACCAGCGCGGTTTTCCAGGATGAAGCTCTTGGCGTATTCGCCGGTCTGGATCCGCTCGAGCGCCTCCTTCATCGCCGCCTTGCTCGTCGGGTTGATCACCGACGGCCCGGTGACGTACTCACCGTACTCGGCGTTGTTGGAGATCGAGTAGTTCATGTTGGCGATGCCGCCCTCGTACATCAGGTCGACGATCAGCTTCAGTTCGTGCAGGCACTCGAAGTAGGCCATTTCGGGCGCGTAGCCGGCATCGACCAGCGTCTCGAAGCCGGCCTTCACCAGTTCGACGCAGCCGCCGCACAGCACCGCCTGCTCGCCGAAGAGATCCGTCTCGGTCTCCTCGCGGAAGTTGGTCTCGATGATGCCGGCCTTGCCGCCGCCGATCGCCGCCGCGTACGACAGCGCCAGGTCGCGAGCGCGGCCGGTGACGTCGCGGTGCACGGCGATCAGCATCGGCACGCCACCGCCGCCGGCGTAGGTCGAGCGCACCGTATGGCCGGGCGCCTTCGGCGCCACCATGACGACGTCCAGGTCGGCGCGCGGCTGCACCTGCCCATAGTGGATGTTGAAGCCATGGGCGAAGGCGAGCGCCGCGCCCTGCTTGATGTTGGCGTGGATCGACTCGCGGTAGACCTCGGCGTGGTTCTCGTCGGGCAGCAGGATCATCACGATGTCGGCGTTCTTGACCGCCTCGGCGACCTCCTTGACCGCGAAGCCGGCGTTCTGCGCCTTCTTCCACGAGGCGCCGCCGGCACGCAGCGCGACCGTCACCTCGACGCCCGAGTCCTTCAGGTTCATCGCGTGCGCGTGCCCCTGCGAGCCGTAGCCGACGATCGCCACGTGCTTGCCCTTGACCAGCGACAGATCGGCATCCTTGTCGTAGTAAACCTTCATCTGTGTCCCCGTTGAATCGGTGAAAAACGGAATCAAACCCTGAGAATCCTCTCGCCGCGGCCGATCCCCGAGCTTCCGGTGCGCACGGTCTCGAGGATGGCGGTGCGGTCGACCGCGCGGATGAACGCGTCGAGCTTGCCGGTGGCGCCGGTCAGCTCGATGGTGTAGGTGCGCTCGGTCACGTCGATGATGCGGCCGCGGAAGATGTCCGCCATCCGCTTCATCTCCTCGCGCTCCTTGCCCACCGCGCGCAGCTTGATCAGCATCAGCTCGCGCTCGGTGTATTCGGCCTCGGTCAGGTCGACGACCTTGACCACCTCGATCAGCCGGTTCAGGTGCTTGGTGATCTGCTCGATGATGTCGTCCGAGCCGGTGGTGACGATGGTCATCCGCGACAGCGACGGATCCTCGGTCGGCGCCACGGTCAAGGTCTCGATGTTGTAGCCGCGCGCCGAGAACAGCCCGACCACGCGCGACAGCGCGCCGGGCTCGTTCTCCAGCAGAACTGCGATGATGTGGCGCATCTCAGTGCCCACCCTGTCGCCCGAACGGCGCTGAGCGTCCCTGCGAGGGACGGCGAACCAGCAGGGCGTGGCGGTCGTTCATAGGTCCTCCGAGCCGAGCAGCATCTCGGTCAGACCCTTGCCCGCCTTGACCATCGGCCAGACGTTCTCGGTCTGGTCGGTGATGATGTCGAGAAAGACCAGCCGGTCCTTCTGCGCAGTGAACGCCTCGCGCAGCGCCGGCTCGACGTCGGCAGGCTTGTCGATGCGCACGCCGAGGTGCCCGTAGCTCTCGGCCAGCCTGACGAAATCCGGCAGCGCGTCCATGTACGAGCTCGAGTAGCGGCTGCCATAGTCGATCTGCTGCCACTGCCGCACCATGCCGAGGTAGCGGTTGTTCAGGTTGACGATCTTCGGCGTCAGGCCGTACTGCTTGCAGGTCGACAGCTCCTGGATACACATCTGGATCGACGCCTCGCCGGTGATCACCGCCACCTGCGCGCCGGGATTGGCCATCTGCACGCCCATCGCGTACGGCAGGCCGACGCCCATCGTGCCCAGGCCGCCGGAGTTGATCCAGCGGCGCGGCTTCTCGAACCGGTAGTACTGGGCCGCCCACATCTGGTGCTGGCCGACGTCGGAGGTGACGAAGGCGTCGCCGCCGGTGACCTTCCACAACGTCTCGACGACGTGCTGCGGCTTGATCAGCGGGCTCGCCCGGTCGTACTTCAGGCAGTCGCGCCGGCGCCATTCGCCGATCCGCTCCCACCAGGTCTTCAGTGCCGCGGTGTTGACGCGAGGCGGCGCCGCCTCGAGCTGGGCCAGCAGCTCGGTCATCACCTCCTTCACGTCGCCGACGATCGGCACGTCGACCTTCACGCGCTTGGAGATCGACGACGGGTCGACATCGATGTGGACGATCTTGCGCTGGTTCTGTGCAAAGTGCTTGGGGTTGCCGATCACCCGGTCGTCGAAGCGGGCGCCGATGGCTAGCAGCACGTCGCAGTCCTGCATCGCCATGTTGGCCTCGTAGGTGCCGTGCATGCCCGGCATGCCGAGGAACTTCGGATCCGAGGCCCGGAAGCCGCCGAGGCCCATCAGGGTGCTGGTGCAGGGATAGCCGAGCAGGTTCACCAGCCGGTTCAGCAGTTCGCTGGCATCGGACAGGATCACGCCGCCGCCGGTGTAGATCATCGGCCGCTCGGCCGCGGCGAGCAGTTGCACCGTCTTCTTGATCTGCCCCTGGTGGCCCTTGAGCACCGGGTTGTACGAACGCATCGCCAGCTGGCGCGGGTACTCGAACTTGCAGCGGGCGACCGTGACGTCCTTCGGGATGTCGACCAGCACCGGGCCGGGCCGGCCGCTGCGGGCAATGAAGAACGCCTTGGCGATGGTCGACGCAAGATCGCGGACGTCCTTGACCAGGAAATTGTGCTTCACGCAGGGCCGGGTGATGCCGACCGTGTCGCATTCCTGGAAGGCGTCCTGGCCGATCGCGTGGGTGGGCACCTGCCCGGTGATGATCACCACCGGGATCGAGTCCATGTAGGCGGTGGCAATGCCGGTGACCGCGTTGGTCACCCCGGGTCCGCTGGTCACCAGCGCGACGCCGGTCTTCTGGCTCGAACGCGAGTAGGCGTCGGCGGCGTGCACGGCGGCCTGCTCGTGCCGCACCAGGATGTGCTGGAACTTGTCCTGCTTGAAGATCGCGTCGTAGATGTAGAGGACGGCGCCGCCGGGATACCCGAAGACGTGCTCGACCCCCTCTTCCTCCAGGCACCGCACGACGATCTCGGCGCCGGTGATGTGATCAGTTTGCGTTTCCGGCCGGCTGGCGACGGCGGTCTCCGCGCTGACGGACTGCATGCTGCGACTCCTCTCAAGATCCACGGGAGATTGATTGGATGCCGCTCCTTACCGGCTTGTGGCCGGCGGTGCGGCGAGCGCGATTAGCGTGTTCGATGCAACGTGATGTGCTGCTCCGGGCTAAGTGCTTCTTGTGGTGCAAGACCGTGCACGATACTGCAGCGCATCAGAATCGGCAAACGGCGCCGCCCTCGGCAGGCCGGTCGGGCCCCTCTGATAGCATCGCGCGCACCCCAACTGACGGCAGGCTGTGCGGCGCACCGAAGCCGGCAGCCGCGGCCGATGGCCACCCGAGAAGAACTGTCAGCCTTTCTGGCCGGTGTCGAGCGGCGCGCCTTCAAGCAGGCCGTTTTCGCAGTGCGGGACGAGTCACACGCGCTCGACATCGTGCAGGACGCGATGATGAAGATCGCCGAGCACTACGGCGACCGGCCGGCGGCGGAACTGCCGTTGCTGTTCACCCGCATCCTGCAGAACGCGATCCACGACTTCTTCCGTCGCAGCAAGGTACGCTCGGCGTGGGTCACGCTGTTCTCGTCGCTGAATCCGGACGACGAGCCCGACGCCGACCCCCTGGAGACGCTGGAGGCCGGCCCGGGCAGCCGCAGCGAAAGCACCGAGGCCAGCTACGAACGGGAGCAGATCGTGGCGATCATCGAGGAAGAGGTAGCCAAGCTTCCGGCCCGTCAACGGGAGGCCTTCCTGCTTCGTTATTGGGAGGATCTCGACACGGCCGAAACGGCCGCCGCGATGGGCTGCTCCGAGGGCAGCGTCAAGACCCATTGCTCGCGCGCCACCCATACGCTGGCAAAGGCCCTGCGGGAGCGGGGCGTAACGCTATGAACCAGGACGAATTCGGATTGCGGGTCCGGCAGGCCCTGAACGACGGCGCCGAGCGACTCGACTACCGGACCGTGCTGCGCCTCGAGCAGGCACGCAGCCGCGCGCTCGCCGGCCAGCGGCGGGCCGGGCCGGTGACGGTGCGTCTGCCGGCGCTGCAACTGGCATCGACCGCCGGCGGCACGCTGGCGGCCGGGGGCGGTCGGTGGGGCTGGCTGCGCGGCGCCGGTCTGGTCGCGCCGCTGCTGGCCCTGGCAGTCGGCTTCGTCGCCATCAGCCAGTGGCAGGAGGAGAGCGAGATCCGGCGCCTGGCTGCAATCGACCTGGCCGTGCTGCTCGACGAGGGTCCGCTCGACGCCTACGCCGACCGGGGTTTCGGCGAACTGCTGCAGGCCGAGGGGTGGGCGGAGCGTTGATGCCGGGACGGATGGCTGAGCGCATCTGCCGGTCGCCCGGTGTAACCGTCGATGCGGCGGCCCAGCGTCGTCCGCCGAAGTGGCGCCTGCTCGCCGCCAGCGCGCAACTGCCCACCTTCGGCGTCGATTCGATGCGGCGCAACCTGCTCGCCGCCGCCGCCGCTTTGCCGGCACTGCTGATTTGCAGCCCGACGCTGGCCCAGGCGCCGGCAGGCGGCCCGCTGTGGAGCCAGCTTTCGCCTCAGCAGCGCGAGGCGCTGGCGCCGCTGGCCGGCCAGTGGGGCGGCATGCCGGCGGAGAACAAGCGGAAGTGGCTGGAGATCGCCGATCGGTATCCGCAGCTCTCCCCCGAAGGCAAAGCGCGCCTGCAGGCACGGATGTCCGAGTTCTCTCAGCTGACGCCCGAGCAGCGGCGCACCGCGCGCGAGAATTTCCAGCGCGCCTATCAGCTGCCGCGCGAAAGCCGCGAGTCGGCGGTCGAGCAGTACCGGGCGCTGCCGGAGGAGAAGAAGAAGGAACTGAACGAACGCAGCCGGCGCAAGGAAGCCGCGCAGCTGGTGCCGAAGAAGTGAAGCGAGTCTGCCGGTCGCCGCGCAGCGACGCGCGGGCGAGCTGACCCCGTCGATGGCCGATCCTGCTGCCAAGGCGGCTGCCGCGGCAGACCGACCGGTGTCGGCCTCGACAGCCCGGCCGCCCGGCGTGCTGCTGCGGCTGGCGGTGATGACCTACGAAGCGGTGCTGCTGTTCGGCGTCGTGTTCGTCGCCGGCTTTGCGCTGCTGTCACTGACAGGCTGGAGCTATCCGCTGCAGCCGGCGCAGCGCTGGGCGTTGCAGGTGGTGCTGTTCATCGCCATTGGCGCCTACTTCGTCTACTGCTGGGTGCGCGCCGGCCAGACGCTGCCGATGAAGTCGTGGCGGCTGCGCCTGGTCGACCGCGACGGCCGCCTGCTCAGCCCGGCGCGCGCGGTGCTGCGCTACGTCCTGGCATGGAGCCTGTTTGCACCGGGCCTGATGGCGGTCGCCGTGACCGGCATCGGCGGCCTGGCAAGCCTGCTGGCACTGCTGGCGAGCCTGCTGGCGATGCTGGCGGTGGCTCGCCTCGAACCACGTCGCCAGCTGCTGCACGACCTGATCCTCGGCTCGCGGGTCATCCGCGAATGAGCAGTTCCGGGTCGGCGAGTTCGGCCGTTCGGCCGGCAAACAGCGCGTGCATCAGTTCGGTCTCGCGGCTGCGGATCGTGCGCAGGAACTCGCCGGCCGAACCCATCGCCTTGAAAGCGTCGAAGCCGCTCTGCAGGAAGCGATGCAGGTGGCCGAAGCCGGCGGCCTCCGCGGGCGCCCGCATCATGTGCAGCATGCCGGACAGCAGCGGGATGCGCGCCAGCTTCTCCAGCGTCTGGCCGATGCGATCGACCGTCTCGATCTGCAGCTGACGTTCGGCCAGCGTGCCGGTCTCACGGTAGGCGCGGGCGTAGCCGTCGACGTCGACCGGCAGCCGGATCGCCTCCGCCAGCCGCGCGTCGAGCGACTCCGAGGTCTCGTCCAGCTCGACCGCCAGCGCCATCGTCTCGACCGCGCGCTCGGGCAGCATGCGGGCGAGCTTTGGCACCACCCGCAGCGCCTCGGCATCGCGCGCCTCGAAATCCTTGGCGCCGTACAGTTCCTCGAGGAAGAACTCGCTCGCCGGCCGGTAGCGCGGCGAGCCGAGCAGGTCGGGGTAGGTGCGCGCCAGCCGCTGCGCCTGCCAGTGCTTCACCGCCAGCCAGCGCGCGCTGACCGCCGGATCGGCGTGCAGCGCGCGGCGCAGGTCGATCACCCGCGCCAGGCCGGCGGTCAGCCGTTCCTTGGCACCGGGCTGCGCGGCGCTGCCCATCCGGCTGCCTCAGGCGCGCGCCGGCCGGTAGCCCGTCGGGATCGAGCGCAGCAGCTTCCTCGTGTACTCGTGCTGCGGCGCCTCGTAGATCGCCTCGGCCGGGCCGCGTTCGACGATCGCCCCGTCGTGCATCACCAGCATGTCGTCGGCCATGTACTTGACCACCGCCAGGTCGTGACTGATGAACAGGTAACTCATGCCGAACTCGTCCTGCAGGTCGAGCAGCAGGTTGAGCACCGTGGCCTGTACCGAGACGTCGAGCGCCGAGACCGACTCGTCGCAGATCAGCACCTCCGGCTGCATCGACAGGCAGCGCGCGATGGCGATGCGTTGCCGCTGGCCGCCGGAGAACTCGTGCGGGTACTTGTGGATGCTGTCGGCCGCCAGGCCGACGCGCCGGGCGAGCGCCGCTGCCCGCTCGAAGCGCTCGTCGTCGCCGCTGCCGATGCGGTGGATCTTCATCGGCTCGGTCAGGATCTGGCCGACGGTGAAGCGCGGGTTCAGGCTGGCATACGGGTTCTGGAAGATGATCTGGATCCGCCGCCGGTAGGCCATCATCTGCGCGTCGGTCAGGCGCAGCAGGTCGGTGCCGTCGAAGTCCACCTCGCCGGTGGTCGCCTCGACCAGGCGCATCAGAAGCATGCCGATGGTGGTCTTGCCCGAGCCCGACTCGCCGACCACGCCGAGCGTGCGACCGCGCCACAGCGAGAAGCTCGCCTCCTGCACCGCCGGGATCGACTTGCGCGCGAAAAGCCCCGTCTTCAGCCGGTAGATCTTCGACAGGCCCCTGGCCTCGATCAGCGGCCTGGCCTCCTGCGGCCGGGCGACCCGGCTCTCGGTCACGACGATCGGCCGGCCGCCGCCGGCCATGAAATCGTCGATCACCGGCAGCCGCTTCGGCTTCACGTCCAGGCGCGGCCGGCAGGCCAGCAGCGCGAGCGTGTAGGCATCGCGCGGTTCGTTGAAGATCGCCTCGACCGGGCCGCTCTCGCGCACCGTGCCCTCGCGCATCACCACCACCCGGTCGGCGATCTCGCCGACCACGCCGAGGTCGTGGCTGATGAACAGCACGCTCATCCGGTGCTTGTCCTGCAGCCGCGCGATCAGCTCGAGGATCTGCCGCTGCACGGTCACGTCGAGCGCGGTGGTCGGCTCGTCGGCGATCAGCAGCTTCGGCTCGCAGGCGATCGCCATGGCGATCATCACCCGCTGCTGCTGTCCGCCCGACAGTTCGTGCGGGTAGGCATCGAGCCGCGCCTTCGGCTCGGGGATGCCGACCTCCGTCAGCAGCTCGATCACCCGGTCGGTCGCCTGCTTGGCCGACAGGGCCAGGTGCAGCCGCAGCACCTCCGCGATCTGCTGGCCGACGGTGAACACCGGGTTCAGCGAACTCATCGGCTCCTGGAACACGACCGAGATGTCCCTGCCGCGGATTCGCCGCAGGCGCTCGATCGGCGCCGTCAGCAGGTCGGCGCCGCCGAACTCGACGCGGCTGGCCGGCCCGACGATGGCATTGTCGGGCAGCAGGCGGACGATCGACATCGCAGAAACGCTCTTGCCCGAGCCGGACTCGCCGACCAGCGCCACAGTGGCGTTTTCCGGCACGGCGAAGCTGACGCCGCGGACCGCCTCGACGACGCGGCTCTTGCCGAGCCGGAAGCTCACCCGCAGGTCCTGCACGGAGACGAGGCTGGTCATCGGACTAGCGAAGCTTCGGGTCAAGCGCGTCGCGCAACGCATCAGTCAACAGAGAGAACGCGGTCAGGAACACCGCCATGAACAGCGTCGCCGCCGCCAGCTGCCACCACTTGCCGATCACCAGTTCGGTCTGCGCCTCGGCCAGCATGGTTCCCCAGCTCACCATCTCGATCGGCACGCCCAGGCCGAGGAACGACAGGATCACCTCGGCCTTGATGAAGCCGACCACCAGCAGCGACAGCTGAACCAGCACCACGTGGCTGATGTTCGGCAGGATGTGGACGAACATGCGCGAGCCATGCGAGGCGCCGATCGCCTGCGCCGCGCGCACGTACTCGCGCGAGCTGTGCTTGATGTACTCGGCACGGACCAGCCGGTAGATGCTGGTCCAGCCGGTCAACCCGAGGATGTAGATCACCGTGTCGATGCCGCGGCCGACCACCGCGGCGAAGGCGAAGATCAGCAGGATGCCCGGTATGGCGGTGAAGACGTTGTAGACCCACTCGAGAAAGTCGCCGGCCCGGCCGCCGAAGTACCCTGCCACGGCGCCGAGCACCGTGCCGATGAAGGTGGCCAGCAGCGCCGCGAACAGGCCGACGAAGATCGAGATCTGCGCCCCTTTCACCGCCTTGGCGAGCACGTCGCGGCCCCAGCGGTCGGCCCCGAACGGCAGCGTCTCGGCGCGCGGCGGCGAGCTCACCTGGATCTCGGCGGCGCGCCTGTTCCACTCCTCGTACTTCGGCGCCAGCGGGTCGATGTCGCTTATGTCGACCGGCGGTCCCTTCGGTCCGGCCAGGTCGATCGACTGCGCCTCGACGTTCGGCGCATCGCCGAGAAACGACGGGTTGGCGTAGGGAACGCCCTTCTCCGACTGCCAGCCACCGGCGAGCACGCCGAGGGCCGACAGCAGGATCAGCGCCATGAATGCGGCAACCACCGCCAGGCAGAACACGCCGACGTGGTCCTGCTTCAGGCGGCTCCAGGCG
Source organism: Burkholderiales bacterium (assembly GCA_016716275.1). Classification (GTDB taxonomy): domain Bacteria; phylum Pseudomonadota; class Gammaproteobacteria; order Burkholderiales; family Burkholderiaceae_F; genus JADJWR01. Next base: position 1,310,228 of record JADJWR010000003.1, read on the forward strand.
GCCGCCCAGACGCCCTGCGACCGCTCGGCCGGCCCGGCCGCAAGCTGCTGCGCCACCGTCGCCATTCAGCGCAGCACCACGCGCGGATCGACGAACTTGTACAGCACGTCGGTCATCAGGTTGATGATCATCGTCAGCGCCGCCAGGTACACCGTCACCGCCTGGATCACCGGATAGTCGCTGCGGTTCACCGCCAGGTAGATCTCGCGGCCCAGGCCGGGGATCGAGAAGAAGATCTCGATCAGGAAGGCGCCGGCGAAGATGCCGGGCAGCAGCAGCGCGACGTTGGTGAGAATCGGGATCATCGCGTTGCGCAGCACGTGGGTGAACATGATGCGGCGCTCGTCCAGCCCCTTGGCGCGCGCCGTGCGCACGTAGTCGTGGCCGATCTCGTCGAGGAAGAAGGTGCGGTACAGCCGCGTCTGCGGCGCCAGGCTGACCAGCGTGGCGAGGATGATCGGCAGCGGCGCGTAGATGGTGAGGTTGCGCCAGAAGCTGTCGCTCCAGCCCTGCACCGGAAACCAGCCGAGCCGGAAGGCGAAGATGTACTGGCCGACGATGATGTAGACGAGGAACGAGATCGACATCGCCAGCACGCACACGACGACGATCGAGCGGTCGATCAGCGTGCCGCGGAAGTAGGCGACCGCCATCGCCAGCGGGATGGCCAGGCCGACCTCGAGGATCAGGATCGGCACCATCACCGTCAGCGATGCAGGCAGGCGCGACGCGAAGATGCTGGAGACCTGCTCGTTGGTCATCCAGCTCTTGCCGAAGTCGAACGAGGCGATCTGCTTGACGAAGATCCACAACTGGACCCACCACGGCTGCTCGAGCCCGAGCTGGCGGCGGATCGACTCGATCTGTTCCTGCGTGGCGACCTGGCCGGCGAGGATCTCCGCCGGGTCGCCGCCAAAGAACTTGAACAGGAAGAAGATCAGCAGGATGACGCCGGCCAGCGTCGGCACCATCTGCCAGATCCTGCGGATGACGTAGGAGAGCATGCTGGGGCGCGACTGTACGGGCGCCGGCGACGGCGGGCAAGTCGAGGCAAACAGCAGGTGCGACGCATGCGGGGCTCCGTATCATCGCGGGCTTGTGCATCGCTGAACCGGTCATGATTACCTCGCTGCGCATAGCCGCCGCCGTGCTCGTGCTGGCCGCCGCCACAGCGGAAGTCCGGCAGCGCGGCGGCGCCGCCCGAAGCGAGCGCCGGCGGCCGCGCGCCCCGAGGCCGCGCTAACCCGGGGCAACGGTGGACCGGCGGACGTTCCTGCTGAGCGGCACGCTGGCGGCGGCCGCCGGACCGTCGCAGTCGCGCGCGCAGGGCGTCAAGACGCTGCGCTACGGCTTCCCGGTGGCGGAGACCGGCTTCGATCCGGCGCAGGTGTCGGACCTGTACTCGCGGACGATCATCGCCAACATCTTCGAGGCGCTCTACACCTACGACTACCTGGCCCGGCCGGTACTGCTGAAGCCGTGCACCGCGGCGGCGCCGCCGCAGATCGCCGACGACTTCCGCTCCTTCACCATCCGCCTCCGACCCGGCATCTTCTTCGCCGACGATCCGGCCTTCAGCGGTGCGCGGCGCGAACTGACCGCGGCCGACTACGTCTATTCGATCAAGCGCTTCTTCGATCCGCGCACCAAGAGCCCGAACTACAACACCTTCGACCGCGAGGGCATGCTCGGCCTCGCCGGTCTGCGTGCCGAGGCAGTCAGCAGCGGCCGCTTCGACTACGACCGCGAGGTCGAGGGCCTGCGGGCGCTCGACCGCTACACGCTGCGGGTGCGCCTGCAGCACCCCAAACCGCGCTTCCTGTATCGCCTGGCCGACCACGCGCTGACGGGCGCGGTGGCGCGCGAGGTGGTCGAGCATTACGGCGAGCGGATCATGGAGCACCCGGTCGGCACCGGACCGTTCCTGCTCGCGCAGTGGCGGCGTTCGTCGCGCATGGTGCTCGAGCGCAACCCGGCTTTCCGCGAGGAGCACTTCGACGAGCGGCCGGCCTCCGGCGACGTTGCCGCGCAGGCCGTCGCCGCCAGGCTGCGCGGCCGGCGGCTGCCGATGGTCGACCGCGTCGAGATCGACATCATCGAGGAGTCGCAGCCGCTGTGGCTGGCATTCCTCAACGGCGAGCACGACCTGATCGGCAGCGTGCCGCAGGAGTTCGTCGTCACCGCGGTGGCCAACGGTGCGCTGGCGCCGGGGCTGGCCCGGCGAGGCATCCAGCTCGACCGGCAGGTGATCTCGGCGATCGCCTTCACCTACTTCAACATTGACGATCCGGTGGTCGGCGGCTATGCGCCGGCGCAGGTGGCGCTGCGCCGGGCGCTCAGCCTGGCCTGGGACCTCGACGAGGAGATCCGGCTGCAGTGGAACGGCCAGGCAGTGGTGGCGCAGGGGTCGATGCCGCCGCTGACCAGCGGCCACGACCCGTCGTGGGTGAGCGGCATGAACGTGTTCGACCGCGGGCGCGCCAAAGCGCTGCTCGACACCTATGGCTTCGTCGACCGCAACGGCGACGGCTGGCGCGAGCGGCCGGACGGCTCGCCGCTGGTGCTGGAGCTGGCGAGCGCGCCGGACAGGCGCGGCCGCGAGGGCCAGCAGCTGTGGAAGCGCAACCTGGCCGCGATCGGCGTGCAGATGTCTTTCCGCAACGCGCAGTGGCCGGAGCTGCTGCGCCAGGCGCGCGCCGGCAGGATGATGCTCTGGCAGCTCGGACAGAGCGCCAACAGCCCCGACGGCGGCGAGCTGCTCGACATGGCCTACGGCCCGAACAAGGGCTTCGGCAACTTCTCGCGCTTCGACCTGCCGGCGTTCAACGAGCTGCACGAGCGGCAGAGCAGGCTGCCCGACGGGCCGCAGCGCAACGAGCTCCTGCGCGAGCAGGTGCGGCTGCTGGTGGCCTACGCGCCGATCAAGGTGCGCCTGCACCAGGTCGCCAACGGCATGGCGCAACCCTGGCTGGCCGGCTACCTGCGCCATCCTTTTCTTCGCGGCTGGTGGAAGTTCGTCGACATCGACGCCACCGCGCGGGCGGCCGCAGGGTAGTAGATTGCCGCATCGCCACCGCACGCCCGATACGCCGATGCCGTACCGCCTGCCCTGCCTGCTCGCCTCGCTGACCCTGCTGCTCGCCGCGGCGCTGCCCGTCGCCGCGCAGCAGAAGGTGCTGCGCTACGCCTTTCCGATCGCCGAGACCGGCTTCGACCCGGGCCAGATCAACGATCTTTACTCGAGCAACATCCTGGCGCACATATTCGATCCGCCGCTCACCTACGACTACCTGGCGCGGCCGGTCAAGGTGATTGCAAACACGGCCGAGATGCCCGAGGTGTCCGCCGACGGGCTCACCTGGACGCTGCGCATCAGGCCCGGCATCTATTTCGCCGACGACCCGGCGTTTAAGGGGGCGAAGCGCGAGCTGACGGCCGCCGACTACGTCTACTCGCTGAAGCGCCACTGGGATCCGAAGGTCAAGTCGCCCAACCTCTATCTGCTCGACAAGAAGGTGCCGGGCATGGCGGAACTGCGCGCCGAGGCGGAGAAGACCGGCCGCTTCGACTACGACCGCGAAGTCGACGCACTGCGCGTGCTCGACCGCTACACCTACCGGATCCGCTTCTCCGAGCCGAACCCGAACTTCATCAGCGATCTGGCCAGCTGCAACCTGAGCTGTGCGCTCGCCCGCGAGGTGGTAGAGGCCTACGGCGACCGGATCATGCAGCACCCGGTCGGCACCAACGCCTTCCGGCTGGTCGACTGGCGGCGCTCCTCGCGCATGGCGCTGGAACGCAACCCCAACTACCGCGAGCACTTCTACGACCCGCAGCCTGCCAACGGCGACCAGGTCAGGCAGGAGATCGCCGCCCGGCTGCGCGGCCGCAGGCTGCCGATGATCGACCGCGTCGAGGTGTACGTGATCGAAGAGAACCAGCCGCGCTTCCTCGCCTTCCTGAACAGCGAGCACGACCTGATCACCGGCGTGCCGGCGGACTTCGTCAACACGACGATCCCCAACGGCCAGCTGGCGCCGAACCTCGCCGCGCGCGGCATCCAGATCGACCGGACCACCGAACTGGACCTGGCGTTTGTCTACTTCGGCATGGACAACCCGGTGGTCGGCGGCTACACACCGGAGAAGGTGGCACTGCGCCGCGCGATCGCCCTCGGCTACGACATCGAGGCCAGCATCCTGCAGGTCTACCGGGGCCAGGCGCGCCGGGCGCACACCACCGTGCCGCCGGGCTCGATCGGAGCCGACACCGGCTTCGTCGGCCCGCTCGCCGAGTACAACCCCGCCAAGTCGCGGGCACTGCTCGACACCTTCGGCTACGTCGACCGCGACGGCGACGGCTACCGCGAAATGCCGGACGGCTCGACGCTGGTGCTCGAACTCGGCTCCACCCCCGACGGCGCCTCGAAAGTCGGCGACGAGGTGTGGCGCCGCTCGATGGATGCGATCGGCCTGCGGGTCGAGTTTCGCAAGGCCAAGTGGCCCGAGCTGCTGCGCGAGTCGCGCGCCGGCAAGCTGATGATGTGGGGGCTGGGCTGGACGGCCGGCAGCCCCGATGCCGACCCGTTCTACCAGATCCTCTACGGACCGAACAAAGGGCAGTCCAACCACTCGCGCTTCGACCACCCGGAATTCAACGCCCTGTTCGAGCGCGCCAAGGTACTTCCCCACGGGCCGGAACGCGACGCCCTGTTCGACCGCATGAACCGCATCTTCTCCGCCTACGCGCCGATGCGCCCGATCGTCCACCGCATCGGCACCAGCCTGGCGCACCCCTGGGTGAGCGGCTATCAGCGGCACCCGGTGCTGCGCGAGTTCTGGAAGTTCATCGACATCGACCCGCTGCCGCAGGCGCAGGCGCGCAAGTGACGATCGTCACGCTGCAGCGGCTGTGGTCGGTCGCCGTGCCGCTGCTCGGCGCGGCTCTGGCGTGGTCGCTGCTGCCCGAGCCGGTCGCGCCCTGGCAGGTGGCAGCGGCCGCGGCGCTGGCGCCGGTGCTGGTCGTGACAAGCCTGCTGGCGGTCGAGTTCACGGTCGCCGCGGCAGTCGATCCACGCGCGCCACGCCAGCCGCTGCCGCGCGTGCTGCGCATGTGGTGGCAGGAGGCATCGGTGTCGCTGCGCCTGTTCCTCTGGCGGCAGCCGTGGCGCTCGGGCTTCCCCGAGCCGCCACTGGCGCGCGACCCGCAGCGGCCAGCACTGCTGCTGATCGCCGGTTTCATGTGCAACCGGGCCGCCTGGAAGCCGCTGCTCGAAGCCGGATTGCTGCGCGGGTTCAACGTCGCCACGGTGAACCTCGAACCGATCTTCGGCGACATCGATGCCTATGCGGAGGTGGTGCAGCGCGCGGTGGAGAGGCTGCGGCAGCAGACGGCGGCCGCGCGCGTCGTGCTGGTCGGCCACAGCATGGGCGGGCTGGCGGCGCGCGCCTACCTGCGCAGGTTCGGCGACGCGCAGGTGGCGCGCGTCGTCACGCTGGCCAGCCCGCACCACGGCACGATCTTCGGCAGGCTGGGCCATAGCCGCAACGCGCGGCAGATGGCGCGCGGCTCGCCCTTCATCGAGCACCTGCGGCGCGACGACCACGGCCGCTGGAGCCGCTTCACGACGGTCGCCACGCGCGACGACAACCTGGTCGTGCCGCGCTCGAGCCCGCTGCTGCCGGGCGCGAAGCAGGTCGAGCTCGACGATGTCGGCCACCTGGCGCTGATCGAGGATCCGCGTGCCTGGCAGGTCATCGTCGAGGCGGCGGGCGCCGGCGCACCGATGGTCGAGGCTGCTCAGCGATCGATCGCCTCGGCGACGTAGCGCGTCACCTTCGGCGGGTCGCCGCCGGTGTGCAAGGCGTTGCGCCGCTCGCGCAGGTCGGCATCGGCGGCGGTGAAGCGCTCGAAGCGGCGCAGGTGATCGGCCCACGACTCGTCGAGGAAATACTCGACGAAACGCCCCGGCCGCTCGGTGTCCTGGAACAGGCCCCAGGACAGCGCGCCCTTCTGCAACCGGTTGATCCGGCTCGCCTGCATCACGGCGAGGAATTCCTGCGTCCGCGCCGGATCGATCTGGTACTGCACGGTGACCATCACCGGGCCGCGGCCATGGGCGATCTCGAAGGCCGGCGTCGGCTCCTTGAGGATGCGTGCCGGGGTCAGGTCCTCCTCCGCCTCCGGCCAGTACACCACGCGCCGCTTCAGCCAAAGCGCCGCCAGGCCGGTGGCCGCGGCGGCGACGAAGGTCCAGCGCACGTCGATCAGCGCCGCCGACTGCCCCCACAGCGCCGCCGCCGCCGCCGAGGCGCCCATCATCACCATCATGTACATCGCCATGCCGCGGGCGCGGACCCAGTCCGGCAGGGCCAGCTGCGAGTACACGGTCAGGGTGTTGACGACGCTGATCCACGCCGCGCCGGCGACGAACATCGCCGATGCCGCCAGCCAGACGCCCGGGGCGAAGCCGACGACCACCATCGCCGCCGCCTGCACCACGGTGCCATCGCGCAGCAGCCGTTCGCGCGAGATCAGCACGCGCAGCCGCGGCAGGAACAATGCCGCCGCCACCGCGCCCGCCCCCATCGACGCCAGCAGCACGGTGTACGTCCACGCGTTGCCGCCGGGCATGCCGCGCGCCACCAGCGGCAGCAGCGCCATCAGCGCGGTCGACTGCAGGAAGAAGATCGCCACCCGCGCCAGCACCGCCCGCATCACCTGCGACCTGGCGACGTACTGGAAGCCGACCCGGATCGCGCCGACGAAGCGCTCGCCCGGCAGCACGCTCGACTTCGGCTCGCTGCGCCAGTGCAGCAGCGCCAGCGCCGCCAGCAGCGACAGCGCGGCGTTGAGCAGAAACACCCAGCCGCTGCCGGCGCCGGCGATGATCGCGCCGGCAACCACCGGGCCGACCACGCGCGAGGTGTTCATCGCGATGCCGTTCAGCGCCACCGCTGCCGAAAGCTCGCGCCGCGGCACCAGCTCGGGCACGATCGCCGCGTACACCGGCCAGCGCAGCGCCAGCCCGATGCCGCTGCCGAAGGTGACGGCGAGCAGCAGCGGCGCGGTCATCGCGCCGGCAAGCACCGTCAGCCCGGCCACGGTGGCGATCGCCGCAACCCAGAACTGGGTGAAGATGAACATGCGCCGGCGATCGAGGATGTCGGCCAGCGCGCCGCTCGGCAGACCGAGCAGGAACACCGGCAGCGTGGCTGCCGACTGCACCAGCGCGATCAGCACCGGCGAGGTCGTCAACGAGGTCATCAGCCACGCCGCGGCGACGTCGTTCATCCACATGCAGGCGTTCGACGCCAGCCATGTCAGCCACAGCATGCGGAAAGTGCGGTGGCGCAGCGGCGCCCAGGCGGTCTGCGGCTCGGCGGGCGAAGCAGGTGCCGGCGGCTCGGGCGAGGACATCGGTGCAAGATACCCGGAGCGCGGCGGCCGTGCCGCGCGGCCGGCGTTCAGGGCTTGTCGAAGGGATCGAGCCGCAGCGTCTGGCCGTGCCGCAGCGTGACGAACTCGCGCCGGCCGACGCCGAGCTTCTCGCGCGCCGCGGCAAGGTCGATCGCCGGCTGGTCGAGCGGCTCGTCGGTGAGCTGGAACGTGCCCCAGTGAATGCCCACCGACACCCGGGCGCCGACGTCGCGATGGATCTGCACCGCCTCTTCCGGGTTGACGTGCTGCGCGCTCATGAACCAGCGCGGCTCGTAGCCACCGATCGGCAGCAGCGCCAGGTCGAAGCCGCCGAAGCGGCTGCCGATCTCGGTGAAGTGCTGCTTCGAGTAGCCGGTGTCGCCGGTGAAGAAGACGCGCCGCCGCCTGCCGCGGCTCTCGCCCTCGACGACGAAGCCGCCCCACAAGGTCGCGTTTGCGTCGCTCAGCGTGCGCCGGCTCCAGTGCTGCACCGGCGTCAGGTGCACGGCCACGCCGGCGTGCTGCAGCGAGTCCCACCAGTCGAGGGCGCGCGCGTTGGTGATGCCGACTTCCGCCAGCCAGCGCTCGATCCCCAGCGGCACGATGAACAGCGGCGGGCCGCCCGGCTGCGCGTTCAGCGCCAGCACCGAGCCTTGGTCGAGGTGGTCGTAGTGGTTGTGCGAGATCAGCACGATGTCGATGTGCGGCAGTTCCTCCAGGCGGACCGCCGGCGGCTGCCAGCGCCGCGGCCCGGCCCATTGCACCGGCGAGGCGCGCTCCGAGAAGTGCGGGTCGGTAAGCACGTTGACCTGGCCGATCTGCACCAGCGCAGTCGCGTGGCCGATCCAGGTGACCGAGAAGTGGTTGGTCCGGTTGCGGATGAAACCCAGATCCGGCACCTGCACCGACAGGTCCAGCTTCGGCGGCGCAATCTCCAGCAGCGCGCGCTCGCGCTGCCAGCGCAGGAACTCGCCGAACGGTCGCGGCATGCGCGCCGCCGGGTCGATGTTCCGGAAGCCTTCGGGGCCGTGATGCGCCCTGGCCGGGTCGTAGTACGGATTCGCCGCCGAGCGCCCCGCCAGCAGTGCGACGCTGCCGACCAGCGCCAGCACGACGACCGCCAGCGCTCGCCCGACGCGCCGCTTCATGCCGCGGGCGGCGGCGCCGGCTTGCGAACGGCCACTGGCTTGACGCGCGGCGTGATCAGGATTCCCTTGCGCGCGCGGTGGCCGGCGTGCGCCTGCATCTGCGCCGCGCGCACCTCGACCCGGGTCGCCTTGCCGCCCCTGCCCTGTCCCTCGACGATCACGCCTGCCCCGCCGCAGGGCGTGGCGGCAACCAGCCGCTCGCCGTCGTCGAGTCCCATCAGGATCACGCCGCGGCCGCCGCCGGAAAGCGCCTTGATCTCGGTGGCGGCGAACACCAGCAGTCGCCCCTTTTCCGACACGCAGGCGATGCGGTCGTCCGATGGCTCGGCGGGAACCGGGCGCAGCGGCGCAGCGCCATGGTCGACGCTGATGAACTGCTTGCCGCCCTTCATCCGCGAGACCAGGTCGCCGATCGTGCAGGCGAAACCGGTGCCGGCCGTCGTTGCCAGCAGCAGCGGCTGCGCCGCCGCGCCGGCGACATAGCCGACCAGCCGCGTGCCGGACTCCAGGTCGATCAGCGAGGTTACCGGCGAGCCGTCGCCACGCGCCGAGGGAAGCGCCGACACCGGCAGCGAGTACACGCGACCGTTGCTGCCGATGGCAACCAGGTGATCGACGGTCCGGCACTCGTAGGCGCCGTACAGGCCGTCGCCGGGCTTGAAGGTGAACTGCGCGGCGTCATGGCCGTGGCCGCTGCGCGCGCGGGCAAAGCCTTTCTCGGAGACGATCACGGTGACCGGCTCGTCGAGCACCTTCGTCTCGGCCACCGCGCGCTCGGCGGTTTCGATCAGCGTGCGGCGGCCGTCGCCGTACTTCCTGGCGTCGTCGTCGAACTCCCTGCCGACCTGGCGGCGCAGCGCGCCCTCGGCGCCGAGCAGCTTGCCGAGCGCCGCCTGGTCCTTGCGCAACTGCGCCAGCTCCTGATCGATGCGGATGCCCTCGAGGCGCGCCAGCTGGCGCAGCCGGATCTCCAGGATGTCCTCGGCCTGCCGCTCGCTCAGCCCGAAGGCGCGCATCAACTCCGGCTTCGGCTCGTCCGAGCCGCGGATCAGCGCGATCACCCGGTCGATGTTGAGCAGGACCGCCTGCCGGCCCTCGAGGATGTGGATGCGGTCCTCGACCCTGGCCAGCCGGTGGCGGCTGCGCCGGCGCACCGTGTCGACGCGGAACTCGATCCACTCGGCGAGGATCTCGGTCAGCGCCTTGCAGCGCGGCCGCCCGTCGCGGCCGATCATCACCAGGTTGACCGGCACGTTGGTCTCGAGGCTGGTGTGCGCGAGCAGCATGGTGACGAAGGCGTCGCGTTCGATCTTCGCGGTGCGCGGCTCGAACACCAGCCGCACCGCCGCGTCCCTGCCCGCCTCGTCGCGCACCGAGTCGAGCTGCGCCAGCACCACCTGCTTGAGCTGCTGCTGCTCGGCGCTCAGCGACTTCCTGCCTGCCCTGACCTTCGGGTTGGTCAGCTCCTCGATCTCCTCGAGCACCTTCTGCGCCGAGGTCCCCGGCGGCAGCTCGTCGACCACCAGCTGCCACTGGCCGCGCGCCAGTTCCTCGAAACGAAAGCGCGCCCGCGCCTTCAGGCTGCCGCGTCCGCTGGCGTACAGCTCGCGGATGTCGGCGCGGGCCGAGATGATCTGTCCGCCGCCCGGGAAATCCGGCCCCGGCAGCACCATCAGCAGTTCGTCGAGCGCAACCGCCGGGTCCTTCAGCACCAGCTGCAGCGCCGCCACGACCTCGCGCAGGTTGTGCGACGGGATCTCGGTGGCCATGCCCACCGCGATGCCCGAGGCGCCGTTCAGCAGCACCATCGGCAGCCGCGCCGGCAGCCACTTCGGCTCCTGCTGGCTGCCGTCGTAGTTGGCGCCGAAGTCGACCGTCCCTTCGTCGAGCTCGTCGAGCAGCAGGCGGGCGATCGGGGTGAGCCGCGCCTCGGTGTAGCGCATCGCCGCCGCACCGTCGCCGTCACGCGAGCCGAAGTTGCCCTGACCGTCGATCAGCGGGTAGCGCAGCGAGAAGTCCTGCGCCATCCGCACCATCGCGTCGTAGGCGGCGCTGTCGCCGTGCGGATGGAACTTGCCGAGCACGTCGCCGACCACCCGCGCGCTCTTCACCGGCCGGGCGTTCGCCGCCAGGCCCATCTGGTCCATCGCGTAGAGGATCCGCCGCTGCACCGGCTTCAGGCCGTCGGCGACGTCGGGCAGCGCCCGTCCCTTGACCACGCTCACCGCGTAGTCGAGATAGGCGCGCTGCGCGAAGGCGGCCAGCGTCAGCGTCTCGCCGCCATCGCTGGCCGGAAACAGGGTCTGCTGTTCGAGCATCGGGGAAGCTGCGCCGGCAGCGGATGCAGATGGGAGGAGCGCGATTCTACGGGCCGCCTCCGCGTTCGGCGCCGACCGCGCCCTAATGCGTCAGCCGGCGCGCCCGCCCCGTGTCGCGCTGCTCGATGTAGATCTGCGCGAACTCCTCGGGCGTCAGCGGTCGCGAGAACAGGTAGCCCTGCGCCGAATCGCAGCCGAGCTGCTGCATCCAGTCCTGCTGCGCCTGCGTCTCCACCCCCTCGGCGGTGATCCGGATGCCCAGGGCGCGCGCCATCTCGATCACCGCCTTGACGATGGTCAGCGTGCGCGCGTCGCGCATGCACTCGACGGTGAAGCTGCGGTCGATCTTCAGGCGGTGGATCGGCAGGTCGCGCAGGTGCGCCAGGCTGGAGAAGCCGACGCCGAAGTCGTCGAGCGCCAGCCGCACCCCGGCATGGCGCAGCTGCAGCAGGTTCTCGCGCACCGACGACGAGGTGTCGAGCAGGCCCGTCTCGGTGACCTCGATCTCGACCTCGCCCGGCGTCACGCCGTGCTCGTCCAGCGTGGCGAGCAGCTTCTCGACGTAACCCGGCTGCCGCAGGTGCACGCCGGCGATGTTCACCGCCAGCGTCGGGATCTGCAGACCCGACTCCCGCCACCGCTGCCTGGCCTTGCAGGCCTCGCGCAGCACCCATTCGCCGAGGCCGACCACCAGGCCGCTCTCCTCGGCGATCGGAATGAACTCGGCCGGCGAGACCTCGCCGACCTCGGCGTCGGTCCAGCGCACCAGCACCTCGGCGCTGACGATGCGGCCGTCGGCCAGCGACACGGTCGGCTGGAAGTAGAGCATGAACTCGCGCGACTCGATCGCCTTGCGCAGGCGCTGCTCGAGCCTCAGCCGCAGGTCGACGCGGCGCGCCACTGCCGGCGTGTACAGCGCATAGGTCGCCCGGCCGCTTTCCTTGGCCTCGTACATCGCCGCGTCGGCGGCGTTGACCAGCGCCTCGAGGTCGACGCCGTCGTGCGGGAAGAAGCTGATGCCGATCGACGGCGTCACCACCAGATCCAGACCGAACACCCGCATCGGCGCGCTGATCGCGCCGATCAGCCGGCGCGCCAGCTCGATCGCCGATTCCTGCTCCTGCATCTCGCCGACCAGCGCGACCAGCTCGTCGCCGCCGCGCCGGCCGAGCAGCCGCGGCGCCGGGATTTCCCGCTGCAGGCGCGCGGCGACCGTGCGCAGCACTTCGTCGCCGGCACGGTGGCCGTAGCCGTTGTTCAGCAGCCGGAAGTTGTCGAGATCGATGAACAGCAGCGCGCAGCGGCGCCCCTGGGCGTGCGCCTGCGCCAGTTCGCTGCGTGCCTGCTCGTCGAAGGCATGGCGGCTGGCGAGCTGCGTCAGCGAGTCGATCCGCGCCAGCCGCTCGATGCTTTCCTTGGCCTGCACCTGCTCGGTCACGTCCTTCGACACGCCGCGGTAGCCGACGAAGGCGCCGTGCGCGTCGAACACCGGGTCGCCGCTGGAGGCGACGAAATGGATGCTGCCGTCACGGCCGACGCTGCGCGTCAGCAGATCGCGGTACGGCTGCCGCGCCCGCAGCACCGCGCGGTGCTCGTCCCACGACGCGGGCTCGACCAGCACGACATTCAGCTCCCAGCGTCGCTGCCCGATCAGCTCCTCGAACGGCAGCAGGCCCGAGTGTGGCCCCTTGGTGCCGTACTCGATGCGCGTGAAACGGAACTCGCCGTCCATTTCCCAGTACCAGTCGGACGACAGCTCGGTCAGGGCGCGGAAGCGGGCCTCGCTCGCCACCAGGCCGTCGATCAGCGCCGTTCGCTCGGTCACGTCGAGCGACAGGCCGCGGTAGCCGATGAAGACATTGCCGCGGAACATCGGCTCGGCCGAGATCTCGAAGACCCGCTCCGGGCGGTCGGCGTAGCGCACGCGAAGCGGTAGGCGCTGCAGCGGTTCGCGCCGCTGCATCGCCGCGATGGCCGCCCGCCGGCCGTCGTCCTCCACCTCGCCGACCGCCGACTGGCCGAACGGCTTGCCGATCATGCCCTCGATGCGGCTGTCGTCGAACTCCGAGCTGCCGCGCACCAGCGTGTAGCGCAGCTCCGCGTCCGTCTCCCAGTACCACTCGGTCACCATCCGGGCCAGCGCGCGGAACCGCTCCTCGTCACGGCGCAGCGCGTGGATCGTGCTCTCCGTCTCGCTGATGTCGCGCACCGCGCCGTAGTAGCCGCCGAAGCCGCCGTCGGCGCGCAGCACCGGCTTGCCGCAGGCGGCCAGCCAGGTGGTCTTGCCGTCGGCTCGGTCGACGCGGAAACGGAACCACGGGAACGGCTCGCGACGTCGGACCCGCTGGTCGAGCTCGCGTTGCTGCCGAGTGTCCGACCAGTAGCCGTGCAGCTTCCGTACCTGGCGGCCGAGCAGGTCCTGCCGCTGCCGGCCCGCCATCGTCGCCGACACCGGCGACAGCTCGACGATGCGGCCCCTGGCGTCGGTTCGCCAGAACCCGTCGTGGGTCAGGTCCGCCAGATCCTCCATCGCGCGGCGCTGGCGGCTGAGCGCCACCGCGTGCAGTTCCTCCTCCGAAAGCACGCTGCGCAGGCTGATCATGCCGCCGTCGGCAGTGCGGCAGTCGCTCATCATCACCCACTGACCATGCAGCATTCGCACCCGATCGTTGAACGGCACATCCAGCTGGCGGCGCCGCAGCCGTTCGCCGATGTACTGCTCGAGCGAACGCCCCTCGACCAGCGTCGCCGGCGCGCTCGGGTAGTAGACGCGCAGCAGTTCCTCGTGCGTCACGCCGGGCTCGAGCAGGTGGCGCACTTCCGGGTACAGCCGCCGGTAGGCCTCGTTGCACTCGACCAGGCGATCGTCGCGGTCGTAGACCGCCAGGCCGGCGCTCATCGACTCGATCGCGCTCTCGATCGTCGAGGCACGCTCGACCGCTTCGGCCGCCTCGGCGCCGCCTTGCCGCAGCCACATCACCACGCCGGCCAGCAGGGTCAGCGAGGCGGCGGCCTGGACCACGTGCAGCAGGCGGTGCAGGCCGACCGCTGCGTCGCCGAACAGGCGGTGCAGGACGTCGGGCGACAGCCACTCGGCCACCTCCGCCGCGACCGTGACCAGCATCACGATGCCGATCGCCGCGAGGCCGGCTCGCTGAAGCCGGCCGAGCACCGGCAGGCGCCAGCGGATCGATTCGCCGGCCGGTCGCCGGCGCGCAAGCACGGTGCCGGCCCGTTCCGGATCGTCGTTCGAACGCAGCGTCTCCATTTTCATCGCGATCGTCGGCGCTTGCCCCGTGCTCGGTGCGCGGGCGGCCGCCGCCAGGCGGCCTCGGGAAAGGCGGCAGCCGAGCTTACAGAAACACGGTAATCCGACAACGGTGCCGGGCCCGGCGGGTGCGACCGACGGCACACCGCCTCCGGCCAGTCGGTGCCTGCCGCGTGTTCGCCTCAGTCCTCCTCGAGGCGAAGCTCCTGGATCTTGCGGGTGATGGTGTTGCGGCCCAGGCCGAGCCGGCTGGCCGCATCGATCCGGCGACCGTGGGTCAGGCGCAGCGCGGTGCCGATCACCGTCGCCTCGAAGCGGCGGGTGACCGCCTCCATCAGGTCCTGCTCGCCGCTGCGCAGGCGCCGCTCCACTTCCTGCCCGAGCAAACTGGCCCAGTCGCCGTCGGCCGCCGGCGGCGGCGATAGGAGCGGTGCCGCGCGTGCCGGATCGGCGGTTTCGACTGCCGGCGATGTCGGCGCGGACACCGCCGGCGGCTCGCGCAGTTCCAGCGGCAGGTCTTCGACCTTGACCACCTGCGCCGGCGCCAGCACGGTCAGCCAGTGGCACAGGTTCTCCAGCTGCCGTACGTTGCCGGGCAGCGGCAGCTGCTCGATGAAGCGCAGCGCCTCCGGCGACAGCCGCTTCGGCTCGACGCCGATCTCGCGGGCGCTCTTGGCGAGGAAGTGCCGTGCCAGCAGCGCGACGTCCTCGCGCCGTTCGCGCAGCGACGGCAGGCGCAGCCGGATGACGTTCAGGCGGTGGTACAGGTCCTCGCGGAACAGCCCCTGGCGGACACGCTCCTCGAGATTCTGGTGGGTGGCGGCGATCACCCGCGCATCGGCCTTGATCGGCTGCTGGCCGCCGACGCGGTAGTAAAAGCCGTCGGACAGCACCCGCAGCAGCCGCGTCTGCAGCTCCGCCGGCATGTCGCCGATCTCGTCGAGGAACAGCGTGCCGCCTTCGGCCTGCTCGAAACGGCCGCGCCGCATCGCCTGCGCACCGGTGAAGGCGCCACGCTCGTGACCGAACAGCTCGCTTTCGAGCAGGTCGCGCGGAATCGCCGCCATGTTCAGCGCGATGAACGGCTTGCCCGCCCGCACGCTGTGCTTGTGCAGGGCGCGGGCCACCACTTCCTTGCCGCTGCCCGACTCGCCGGTGATCAGCACGGTGACCGTCGACTGCGACAGCCGGCCGATGGCGCGGAACACCTCCTGCATCGCCGGCGCCTGGCCGAGGATCTCCGGTGTCTGCACGGCCGCCTCTTCCTCGCCCGACTCGCGCAGGCTCTCGTCGACCGCCCGCTGGATCAGCTCGACCGCGCGGTCGACGTCGAAAGGCTTCGGCAGGTACTCGAAGGCGCCACTCTGGAAGGCAGACACCGCGCTGTCCAGGTCCGCGTAGGCGGTCATGATGATCACCGGCAGCGCCGGATGCTTGCGCTTGACCGTTCGCAGCAGTTCGATGCCGTCGAGCCCGGCCATGCGCACGTCGGACACCAGCACCTGCGGCTGGTCGCGCTCGAGCTCGGCCAGCACTTCCCGTGCCGAACCGAAGGCCCGGCAGGGGATGTTCTGTCGCGACAGCGCCTTCTCCAGCACCCAGCGGATCGAGCGGTCGTCGTCGACTATCCAGATCTGTTTCATGTCAGTGGCAGCAGGATCCGGAACGCGGTGCGACCGGGCCGGGAGTCGAACTCGATCGTGCCGTCGTTGGCCAGCACGAATGCCTGCGCCAGCGTCAGACCCAGGCCGGTGCCGTCGGCCCGCCCGGTGACGAGCGGGAAGAAGATGCGGTCCTTGATCTCGTCGGCCACGCCGGGACCGTTGTCGATCACCGTCAGCTCGGCGGCCAGCCGGACGTGGCGCCGGGCGATGGTGACGTGGCGGGCGACCCGCGTGCGCAGGACGATCTGCGCGTCGCCGTCGGCGATCCGCCCGGCCAGCGCCTGCGCGGCGTTGCGCACGATGTTCAGCAGCGCCTGGATCAGCTGCTCCTTGTCGCCGCGGCCGCTCGGCATCGACGCGTCGTAGTCGCGCTGGATCTCCAGGCCGCGCGGGAACTCGGCCAGGATCACGGCGCGCACGCGCTCGCAGAGCTCGTGCACGCTGTACTCGGCCACCACGCGCGGCGCGCGATGCGGCGCCAGCAGGCGATCGACCAGCGACTGCAGGCGGTCGGCCTCGGCGATGATCACCCGCGTGTACTCGCGCTGCTCGCCGAGCGGCAGCTCGCGCTCGAGCAGCTGCGCTGCGCCGCGGATGCCGCCAAGCGGGTTGCGGATCTCGTGCGCGAGGTTGCGCAGCAGCTGGCGGTTGGCCTCCGACAGGCCGACCTGCCGATCCTCGCGGCTGACCCGCAGCTGTTGCTCGATTTCCGTCATCTCGAGCAGCAGCTGCCGGCCGTCGTCGTCGAGCGCGGAGGCCATCACCTGCACCACCACCGGCTCGCGCAACGGCCGGCGCAACTCGACGACGTGCGGCAGCTGGGCGAGATCGCCGGCGGCGGCCGACTGCCACAGGCGTTCCAGCTGATGCCCGTCGCTGAACAGCCGCTGCGCCGGGTGGCCGATCAGGTGTCGCCGCGAGGCGTCGAGCAGTACTTCCGCCGCCTGGTTGGCGTACGCGACGCAGTCATCGGGGCCGATCACCAGCACCCCGGTGGCAAGCAGATCGAGACCGCCCAGAGCTGCACCGGCGCTGCCGCCCTGCGGGCGAGCCACGTTCAGCGTCGGGCTCATCTGGTCGACCGACGCCACGACGGCGCCCGATCGTCACGCGCGGCGACGCGCGCTACTGGCGCGACAGCAGCGTCAGTTCGCGCCTCAGCGAGGCGATGTTGTTTTCGGTCCGCTGCAGGTCGGCCTGCAGCCTCGCCACCCGATCGCGGTAGCCCGCATCGCCGCGTTCGCCGGGCAGCCGCTCGGGCGCACCGTTGCGGTACTCGGCGTGCAGCGCCTGCAGCTTCTGCTGCTCGGCACCGAGTTCGTCCTCGAGGATCCGCCGCCGGTCGCCGTCGCGCGTCCGCTGCGTCTGGCTGTCCACGCGCGGGAAACTGGCCGGTGAAATCGGCCGCGACTCGGCCGCCGAACGCGCCGCCGCAGGCTGGCGTGGCGCCGCCACCGACAGCGTCGGCTGGATGTCCAGCCGCGTGCAACCCTTGCCCAGGCCGGTGTTCTGGTAGGTCTTGCGGCCGTCCGCATCCTGGCAGACGAAGATGTCGGAACTGGCCCATGCCGCCAGTGGCGAGGCGGCCAGCATCAGCGCCACCAGCGTACGGACCGCCGGCTTCGATACCGATGAACTCATGCAAACCAGTGTAAGGGAACGAGGCGAGGCAGTGCATCGGCATTTGGGCTGAACCGATCAGCCGGCCGGCGGAGTTGTTTCGATTCGTTTCGGCGGCCACGACTCGCTGCTGCTCGACAGGGGAAGGGGCGGTCCGCCGCCCCTTCCCGTGACGGTCGACGGTTGCGGCTACAGCCCGTAGTACATGTCGAACTCGATCGGATGGGTGGTCATCCGGAAGCGGGTGACCTCCTCCATCTTCAGCGCAATGTAGGCGTCGATCATGTCGTTGCTGAACACGCCGCCGCGGGTCAGGAACTCGCGGTCGCGGTCGAGACTCTCCAGCGCCTCGTCGAGCGAAGCGCAGGGATGCGGGATCTTGGCCGCCTCCTCCGGTTCGAGGTCGTACAGGTTCTTGTCCATCGGCTCGCCCGGATGGATCTTGTTCTGCACGCCGTCCAGGCCGGCCATCATCAGCGCCGCGAAGGCAAGGTAGGGATTGGCGGTCGGGTCGGGGAAACGCACCTCGACGCGGCGGCCCTTCGGGTTCGACACGTACGGAATGCGGCAGGACGCCGAGCGGTTGCGCGCCGAGTACGCCAGGTTGATCGGTGCCTCGAAGCCGGGCACCAGGCGCTTGTAGCTGTTGGTGCCCGGGTTGGTGATCGCATTCAGGGCCTTGGCGTGCTTGATCACGCCGCCGATGTAGTACAGCGCGAATTCCGACAGGCCGGCGTAGCCGTTGCCGGCGAACAGATTCTGGCCGTCCTTCCAGATCGACTGGTGCACGTGCATGCCGGAGCCGTTGTCGCCGACCACCGGCTTCGGCATGAAGGTCGCCGTCTTGCCGTAGCTGGCGGCGACGTTCCACACGGTGTACTTGAGGATCTGCAGCCAGTCGGCGCGCTTGACCAGCGTCGAGAACTTGGTGCCGATTTCGCACTGACCGGGCGCCGCCACCTCGTGGTGGTGCACCTCCACCTCGACGCCCTGCTGCTCGAGCAGCAGGCACATCTCGGAGCGCATGTCCTGCAGCGAATCGGTCGGCGGCACCGGGAAGTAGCCGCCCTTGACCGGCGGCCGGTGCGCCAGGTTGCCGGCCTCGTAGTCGATGCCGGTCGACCAGGGCGCCTCCTCGGACTTGATCTTGACGAACGAGCCCCACATCCCGGCATCCCAGGTCACCGAGTCGAAGATGAAGAACTCGGGCTCGGGGCCGAAGTAGGCGGTGTCGCCGATGCCGGTCGACTTCAGGTAAACCTCGGCACGCCTGGCCAGCGAGCGGGGGTCGCGGTCATAGCCCTTGCCGGTCGACGGCTCGACCACGTCGCAGGTCAGGATCAGCGTGTTTTCCTCGCGGAACGGGTCCATCCGCGCCGAGTCCGGATCCGGCATCAGCAGCATGTCGGAGGCCTCGATGCCCTTCCAGCCGGCGATCGACGACCCGTCGAAGGCGTGGCCCTGCTCGAACTTGTCGATATCGACCGCCTTGGCCGGCACGGAGACGTGCTGCTCCTTGCCGCGCGTGTCCGTGAAGCGGAAGTCCACGAAGCGGACCTCGTTGTCGGCAATCATCTTCATCACGTCTTTGGGCGTCCCCATCTGACTATCTCCTTTCGCGGATTGAACTCGAGGCACTGAGCGGTGAATTCGCGGTCGCCTGAGCCCAGGCGACCAAGATCACTGCAGCACTTCTAGCAGGAACCGTGCCGCCCTTGCCGCAGTGCGTAATGACTACGCACCGCCGTTGTGCATCAACGGCTTGCCGTGCAACCTGGTGTGGCGCACAACCAGCCCGGATCACCAGGTCAAAGCATGAAATCGGGCGAGATGCACTACGTTAGTGCATTATGCGTCTTTCCTGCGCGCATTCCGCCTTTCCGGGTGCGTCGGCAAAAAGAGCTGCTGCAGGTCGCTGAGGAAGCGCCGGCCAAGGTCGGTCGGCTCGATTCCCTCCGGATCGACCCGTAGCAGCCCCTTCTTCTCGGCCTGGCACCGTGCGGCTTCGATCGCCGAGACCGGCAACCCGGTGCGCTCGGAAAACAGCCGCGCCGGCACGCCGGCGGTCAGTCTCAATGCGTTGAGCATGAACTCGAAGGCCAGGTCAGCGCGCTTGACCTCGGTCGATTCGGCCAGCGGCGCGCCGCGCAGCGCCCCGTCCATATAGCCGGCCGGCTGGCGCAGCCGCGCCTGCCGCAGGACGCGGCCGGGAAAGGAAATCTTGCTGTGCGCGCCGGCACCGATGCCAAGGTAGTCGCCGAATTCCCAGTAGTTGAGGTTGTGCCGGCACATCCGGCCCGGCTGCGCGTAGGCCGACACCTCGTAGTGCCGGTAGCTGGCGGCCGCGGTCCGCTCCTCGATCCACTCGTGCATCGCCGCCGCGCTGTCTTCGTCGGGCAACTGCGGCCGGCGCTTGGCGAACACCGTGTTCGCTTCGACCGTCAGCTGGTACAGCGAAAGGTGCGGCGGCGCGAAGCGCAGCGCCTCTTCGACATCGGCACGAAGCGCCTCGAGCGACTGGCCCGGAGCCGCGTACATCAGGTCGAGGTTGAAATTCTCGAACTGCCGTTGCGCGGCCTCGATCGCTGCCACCGCCTGCGCCCGGTCGTGCACCCGCCCCAGCCGGTGCAGCTGCCGATCGTCGAACGACTGCACGCCGATCGACAGCCGATTGACGCCCGCCGCGGCGAAGGCCGAGAACTTGCCTGCCTCGAAGGTGCCCGGATTGGCCTCCATCGTCACCTCGCAGCCCGGCTGCAGCGGCAGCCGCGCGCGCAGTGCCGACAGCAGGCGCTCCACACCGGCCGCCGAGAGCAGGCTAGGCGTGCCGCCGCCGAGGAAGACGCTGACGATGCGCCGCCCCCAGACGAGCGGCAGCGCGCCGTCGAGATCGGCAATCACGGCGTCGAGGTAACGTGTTTCGGGAATCGCGCCGACGCCGCCTGCCGCCTCGTGCGAGTTGAAGTCGCAGTACGGGCACTTCCTCACGCACCACGGAAAGTGCACGTACAGCGCCAGCGGCGGCAGCACCGGCAGTCGCAGCGTGCCCGGGCGAAGCAGGTGCGCGATCTCCGGCATCGAGGCCAACGCCGGCGGCGCGGGCGCGATCACTGCCAGCCCCAGTCGGCAGCAAGCCGGCGTGCCATCTCGCGCATTGCCAGCCCGCGATGGCTGAGCCGGTTCTTGGCCTCCGGTGCCAGCTCGGCCGCCGTGCAGCCCTGCCCAGGCAGCCAGAAGTACGGGTCGTAGCCGAAGCCGTGGCGGCCGCGCGGCGAGTCGATCACCTCGCCCATCCAGCGCGAATCGGCCACCAGGGGTTCCGGATCGCCCGCGTTGCGCACGGCGACGAGCACGCAGGTGTAGTGGGCACGGCGGTCGACGAATGGCTGCAGCGCCCGCACCAGCGCCGCGTTGTTCTGCCCGTCGTTCGCACCGTCACCGGCGAAGCGCGCCGATCGAACGCCGGGGGCCCCGTCCAATGCGACGCAGCACAGCCCGGAATCGTCGGCCAGCGCCGGCAGCCCGGTCGACGACGCCGCGTGCCTGGCCTTGGCCAATGCGTTCTCGACGAACGTCGGGTGCGGCTCCTCGGCTGCCTGCACGCCGAGGCTGCGCTGCGCCAGCAGCTCGACGCCCAGCGGCGCCAGCAACGCCGCGAACTCGGCGAGCTTGCCGCGGTTGTCCGAGGCGAGAACCAGCCGGCGCACCGCCACCGGACTCAGGCCAACCCGAGGGCCGCCCGCTGCCGCAGCACCAGCACCGCGATCGCCGAGCGCGCCGCATCGAGCATCGCGTCGAGGTCCTGCTGCGAGAACGGCGCCCCTTCGGCCGTGCCCTGCACCTCGACGAAGCCGCCGCTGCCGGTCATCACCACGTTCATGTCGGTCTCGCAGGTCGAGTCCTCGGCGTAGTCGAGGTCGACCAGCACGCGGCCGCCGTGCATGCCGACCGACACCGCGGCGACGAAGTCGCGCAGCGGCAGTTCGGCGATCATTTCCCGGTCGTGCAGCCAGCGCAGGGCATCGTAGGCAGCGACGAAGGCGCCGGTGATCGCCGCCGTGCGGGTGCCGCCGTCGGCCTGCAGCACGTCGCAGTCGATCTGCAGCGTGCGCTCGCCGAGTCGCGCCAGATCGACCACCGCCCGCAGGCTGCGACCGATCAGGCGCTGGATCTCGAGCGTGCGGCCGCCCTGCTTTCCGCGCGCCGCCTCGCGCTCGCTGCGCGTGCCGGTCGATCGCGGCAGCATGCCGTACTCGGCGGTCAGCCAGCCCCTTGCCTTGCCCCTGAGGAAGGCCGGCACGCGCTCCTCGACCGAGGCGGTGCACAGCACCCGCGTGTCGCCGAAGTCGATCAGCGCCGAACCCTCGGCATGCCGGGCGTAGCCGCGCTCGATGCGCACCGGACGCAGCGCATCGGCGGCGCGGCCGTAGGAGCGTGGGTCGCTCATCTGTTCTGGATCAGCTTGCCCGACCGCTGGATCGCCCGCTGAATCTCGGCCACCGCGTGGTCTATCTGCTCTTCCGTCAGCGGCTCGTCGGGCGTCGGGTCGCCCGGCGGCGGCATCTGCACCGTCGAGGCGACCGAGCCCTCGGGTATCACCAGCGTCGACACCGGCGAGTCGGTCGGCGGGATCATGTCCATCGACTCGGCGCCTGCCCAGCTCATGGCGATCGCGGTGCAGTTGTCGGGCTCCGGCCCGCTGCCGGCGACCGCCTTGTCCATCAGCTGCGGCACCGCCCGCATCACCGTCAGGCGGCCGAAGGCGTCGCTGATGTCGGCGTCGGCGAGCGCGCCCCACAGCCCGTCGCTGCACAGGAGCAGCGTGTCTCCCGGATGAAGCGCGACCTTCCTGACGATCTCGACTTTCGGCGTCACGAAGGCGCCGACGCAGTTATGGATGCGGTTTCGCTCCGGGTGGTCCTTCACTTCCTCCGGCCGGATCAGCCCGGACGCGACCAGGTTCTGCACGCGCGAGTGGTCGACCGTGCGATGGACGATCTGTCCGCCGCGCAACAGGTACAGGCGCGAGTCGCCGACATGCGCCCAGGTGGCAATGCCGTCCTGCACGATGCAGGCGACGACGGTCGTGCGCGGCGCCTCGGGCAGCCGGTTCTCCGCCCGGTAGCGATGCAGGTCGCGATGGGCCGCCTGGATCGACTGCTCGAGGAACGCGGCCGGGTCGGCCAGCAGCGGCTTGGCATCGCGCTGGAAGATCGCCGCCAGCGTCTGCAGCGTCATCTCCGCCGCCACCTCGCCGCGGGCGTGGCCGCCCATGCCGTCGGCCACCATCATCAGCAGCGACTTGCGGGTGTACAGGTACCCCATGCGGTCCTGGTTGACCAGGCGACCGCCCTTCCTGCTTTCCTGATAGACGGAGAAGCGCATCGCTAGCCGCCCGGCGCCGCGCCTGCCGCCGCCCGGCAGCGCAGCGGGCGCATGGTGCCGGCGCCGGGCCGGGCCGGCTGCACAGGGCTCAGAACCACGTGATGTTGTGGTCCTTCATGAAACGCGACACGCGGTCCTGGATGTTGCGCACCCGGGCGCCGGTGCGCTCGAGCAGCGAGAACTCCGGCTGCTCGGGGACGTTGTTCAGCAGCTCCTTCTGCACCGCGTACACCGTCTGCGGCCGCTCCAGCGAATTCAGGCGCAGGCAGCGATCGACCATCGCCAGCAGCTCGGCCGAATAAAGGCCGCGGTAAGCGCGCAGCGCGGCCGGCATCTTGTCCTCCTTCAGCCGCTGGTCGGACTCCTGCGGCGGCATGCCGGACATGCAGGCGTAGATGCAGGCGCCGACGCTGTAGACGTCGGTCCAGGGACCGAGCTCGGCGTCGCGCTTGTACAGCTCCGGCGGCGCGAATCCGGGCGTGTACATCGGGTACGTCTTGCTCAGATCGCGCTGCAGCGTCTGCCGCGCGGCGCCGAAGTCGAGCAGGATCGGCGTGCCGTCCATGCGCAGGTAGATGTTGGCCGGCTTCACGTCCAGGTGCAGCAGGCGGTTGGAGTGCACCTCGCGCAGGCCGTTCATCACCTGCGTGAACACGCGCCGGATGAAGCGCTCGGTCAGCACGTCCTTCTGTTCCTTGCTGCGGTTGCGCACCACGTGCTCCTGCAGCGAACGGCCCGACTCGTAGTGCATCACCATGTACACGGTGTCGTTGGCGCGGAAGAAGTTCAGCACGCGCACGATGTTCGGGTGATAGATCGAGGCAAGCGCGCGGCCCTCCTCGAAGAAGCACTTCAGCCCGATCCGGTAGGTGTTCAGGTGTTCCGGCGCGATCACCGGCTGCAGCTCGCCCGCCTTGCGGGTCGCCAGCGCCGCCGGCATGTACTCCTTGATCGCCACCGACTGACCCTGTTCGTCGGTCGCCAGGTAGACGATCGAGAAGCCGCCGCTGGATATCTTCTTTACAATCCGATATCCACCGACCTCGAGTCCTTCGGGCAAGGGTGCGTTGGTCTGCGCCGCC
This sequence comes from Burkholderiales bacterium, assembly GCA_016716275.1. Classification (GTDB taxonomy): domain Bacteria; phylum Pseudomonadota; class Gammaproteobacteria; order Burkholderiales; family Burkholderiaceae_F; genus JADJWR01. The sequence goes on from JADJWR010000003.1 coordinate 1,334,132, forward strand.
ATGGGTGACGATCGATACCAGCGCGCTGAAGCTGGCCATTGGTCAAGACACGCCGATTCTAGCCATGCGTTGCGCGGGCGCGGGATTTCGCGCCTCATCTGAACATCCGAGCCTTCCTCCCACGCCTCCATGCCCGCTCCCGTCAGCATGACCGGCTTCGCCGGCGCCGCCTTCACGACACCGTTGGGCCAGGCGTCGATCGAGCTTCGCTCGGTCAACTCGCGCTATCTCGACCTGACCCTGAAGATCGCCGACGACCTGCGCGCCTTCGAGCCGCAGATCCGCGAGCGCATCGCCGGCCGGCTGGCCCGCGGCAAGGTCGAGTGCCGCCTCGGCGTGCAGCATGCCGCCGGCGCCGAGTCGAACCGCCTGAACCCGGCGGCGCTCGCCGGTCTGCAGCGGCTCGGCGGCCTGGTGAGGCAGGCGCTGCCCGAGGCGGCACCGCTGTCGGTAGCCGACGTGCTCGGCTGGCCCGGCGTGCTGGAGTCGCCGCCGCTCGACCCCGAGGCGCTGCGCGCCGCGGTGCTGACGGCGCTCGAAGCCGTGCTCGACCGGCTGCAGGAAAGCCGCGCCCGCGAAGGGTCGGCGATCGCCGACGGCCTGCGCAGCCGCTGCGACGCGATCTCGGCCATCGTCGGCAATCTGCGCGATCGCCTGCCCGAGCTGCGGGCGGCGGTCGAGCGCAAGCTCACCGAGCGGCTGAACCAGGCGCTCGGCGCACCGCTCGCCGCTGCGGCGTCGCTGACGCGCGAGGAGGTGGCCGAGCGCATCCGCCAGGAAGTGACGCTCTATGGCCTGCGCGCCGACGTCGACGAGGAGCTGAGCCGGCTGGCCACCCACGTGGCCGAGGTGCGGCGGGTGGTCGACGCCGGCGGCGCGGTCGGGCGGCGGCTCGACTTCCTGATGCAGGAGCTGAACCGCGAGGCCAATACGCTCGGCTCGAAGGCCACCGCGATCGACCTGGCGCAGTCGGCGATCGAGCTGAAGCTGCTGATCGAGCAGATGCGCGAACAGATCCAGAATCTGGAGTAGGACAGGCAGGCCGCCATGACCTCACCCCTCGCACGACCGGCCGGCAGCGTCTTCATGGTGGTCGCACCGTCCGGCGCCGGCAAGTCGACGCTGGTCAACGCGCTGCTGGCGCACGATCCCGGCATCGAGCTGTCGATCTCCTACACGACCCGCGCCCCGCGGCCCGGCGAGGCCGACGGCCGCGAGTACCACTTCACCGATCCCGGGGACTTCCTCGCCCGCCGGGCGCGCGGCGAGTTCCTCGAGTGGGCCGAGGTGCACGGTCACCACTACGGCACCTCGCGACCGTGGATCGAGCAGCGCCTGGGCAGCGGCCGCGACGTGCTGCTCGAGATCGACTGGCAGGGCGCCCGCCAGGTGCGCAGCGCGCTGCCGCAGGCGATCGGCATCTTCATCCTGCCGCCATCGATCGAGGCGCTCGAGGCCCGGCTGCACAAGCGCGGCCAGGACGCGCCGCCGGTCATCGCCCGCCGGCTGCTGGCAGCCGGCGCCGAGATCTCCCATGCGGCCGAGTTCGACTACGTGATCATCAACGAGGTCTTCGACCAGGCGCTGGCCGAGCTTGGCGCGATCGTCGCGGCGACCCGGTTGCGCTACGCCAGCCAGCTTGCCCGCCACCGCGAGCTGTTCGCCCAGCTCGGCCTGAGCTGAACCGGGCCGCCGGAGCGGCTCGGCTAGAATGGCGAAAACGCCCAGGAGCCACGCATGGCACGCATCACCGTCGAAGACTGCCTGAAGCAGATTCCCAACCGGTTCCAGCTGTCGCTGGCGGCGGCCTATCGGGCGCGCCAGCTTGCCCAGGGGCACACGCCCAAGCTCGACGTCAAGGACAAGCCGCCAGTGGCAGCGCTGCGCGAAATTGCCGCCCAGAAGGTCGGCATCGAGATGCTGCGCAAAGTCCCGTCCTAAGTCCGGCCCGGCCCGCCGGGAGTGCCAGTTCAGCCGTCTGCGGAACGCCGGGCGGCAAAAGCGATCTACGTAGTTGGAGGCCGTTGCCGGCGCGCGTTGCGCGCTGCCGGCGGCCGCGTTACGTTACTGCTCTGGACCGCTTCCCATGGCCGGCTCGGACCGATCGACCCCGCTGACCCCTGACCTGCCGGCTGACTATTCGCCGGCCGTTCTGGCACGCCGCGCCGCCGAGGTCCTGCGCAAGGCCGGCGCCGCGGTGTGGCGCTCGGCCCCGGCCGAGCCGCCGCCGCCCTCGGTGGTCAGCTTCGCGCAGCTGACCGACCGGCTGAAGAAGTACCTGCCGTCGTCGGAGATCGCCCGCATCAAGGAGGCGTTCCGCTTCGCCGACGCCGCCCACCTCGGCCAGTTCCGCAAGAGCGGCGAGCCATACATCACCCACCCGGTGGCGGTGGCCGAGCTGCTGGCCGACTGGAAGCTCGACTCGGCGGCGATCCAGGCCGCGCTGATGCACGACGTGCTCGAAGACTCCGGCGTGCGCAAGCAGGAGATGGTCGAGCGCTTCGGCACGGTGGTGGCCGAACTGGTCGACGGTGTGTCGAAGCTCGACCGGCTGCGCTTCGACTCGAACGAGGAGGCGCAGGCCGAGAGCTTCCGCAAGATGCTGCTGGCGATGGGCCGCGACGTGCGGGTCATCCTGATCAAGCTGGCCGACCGCCTGCACAACGTGCGCACGCTGGAGGCGATGGCGCCGGAGAAGCAGCGCCGGATCGCCCGCGAGACTCTCGAGATCTACGCGCCGATCGCCCACCGCCTCGGCCTGAACGCCATCTACCGCGAGCTGCAGGAGCAGAGCTTCGCCCGCATGCACCCGCTTCGCTACCGCGTGCTGAGCAAGGCGGTGCTGGCGGCGCGCGGCAACCGGCGAGAGGTGCTCGGCAAGATCCACGAGTCGGTCCGGCGGGCGCTGGCGCAGGCGAAGATCAAGGCCGACATCCAGGGTCGCGAGAAGACCATCTTCGGCATCTACCGCAAGATGGTCGAGAAGAGCCTGTCCTTTTCGCAGGTGCTCGACATCTACGGCTTCCGCATCGTCGTCAACGCCCGGCAGGACTGCTACCTGGCGCTGGGCAGCCTGCATGCGCTGTTCAAGCCGGTGCCGGGCAAGTTCAAGGACTACATCGCGATCCCGAAGATGAACGGCTACCAGTCGCTGCACACGACCCTGCTCGGGCCGTACGGCACGCCGGTGGAGTTCCAGATCCGCACGCAGGAGATGCACCGCGTCGCCGAGTCGGGGGTGGCCGCGCACTGGCTGTACAAGACCGACGACACCAGCCTCACCGAGCTGCAGTCGCGCACCCACCAGTGGCTGCAGTCGCTGCTCGAGATCCAGCAGCAGACCGGCGACTCGGTCGAGATGATGGAGAACATCAAGGTCGACCTGTTTCCCGACAAGGTCTACGTCTTCACGCCGAAGGGCAAGATCGTCTCGCTGCCGCGCGGTGCCACGCCGGTGGACTTCGCCTATAGCATCCACACCGACGTCGGCAACCGCTGCGTGGCGGCGCGCATCAACAGCGAGATCCAGCCGCTGAGGAGCGAACTGAAGAACGGCGACGTCGTCGAAGTCGTCACCGGCCCGGTGACGCGGCCGAACCCGAACTGGCTGACCTTCGTTCGCACCGGCAAGGCACGCGCCGAGATCCGCCACTTCCTGCGCACGATCAAGCGGGAGGAGTCAGTCGAACTCGGCGAGCGGCTGCTCGCGCAGTCGGCGCGCCAGCTCGGCGTGGCGCTGACCGAAGTGCCTGCCGAGCGCTGGGAGTCGGTGGTGCGCGACGCGCAGGCCAGGGACCGCGAGGAGATCCTGGCCGACATCGGCCTCGGCCGCCGGCTGGCCGCCGTCGTCGCGCGCCAGCTGATGCTTGCCCCGCCGGGCACCGGCGTCGAACTGGCCCCCGGCGAGGTGATCGCCGAGACCAGCCGGGCGCTGTTTGCCGCCGCCGGGCCGGTGGTGATCCGCGGCACCGAAGGCATGGCGCTGCAGGCCAGCAACTGCTGCAGCCCGATCCCCGGCGACGCGATCGTCGGCCACATGCGCAAGGACCAGGGCCTGGCGGTGCACCAGTCGGACTGCCCGGTGGCGGCGCGCGGCCGCCGCGCCGATCCGGAGCGCTGGATCGACCTGCAGTGGGCCGAGGATGCCTCGGGGCCGTTCGGCGCCAAGCTCGCCGTCAGCGCCGCCAACGAACGCGGCACGCTGGCACGCATCGCGGTGGCGATCGCCGAGGCGGAATCGAACATCGTCAACGTCAACATGGAAGACGAGAACGCCGAGCAGGCCCAGCTGAACTTCAAGCTGCAGGTGCGCGACCGCCAGCACCTGGCGCGCGTGATGCGCATGCTGCGCCGGGTGCCGCAGGTTTCGCGCGTGGTGCGTGTGAAGCCGGGCGAGCGCCCCGGCAGCGGGTAGCTTGCGCCGGCCTCAGCCCACCGCCAGATAGCGGACGTCGAGGATTTCCAGCGTTTCGGTTCCCGCCGGGGTGCGCAGCGGCACCGCGTCGCCCTCGCGCGCCTTGGTCATCGCGCGGGCGATCGGCGAGATCCAGCTGACGCGGCCGCGCGACGGATCGACCTCGTCGATGCCGACGATGGTGATCTCCTGCTCGCGGCCGGCGCCATCCAGGTAACGCACGGTGGCGCCGAAGAAGATCTGGTCGGTCGGCGGCCGCGTGGCCGGATCGACCACCTCGGCCGCGTCGAGCCGCTTGGTGAGGAAGCGGACGCGCCGGTCGATCTCGCGCAGCCGCTTCTTGCCGTAGATGTAGTCGCCGTTTTCCGAGCGATCGCCGTTGGACGCCGCCCACGAGACCGTGCGCACGACTTCCGGCCGCTCGACATTCAGCAGTTGCAGCAGCTCGTCCTTCAGCCGCTGGTGGCCGGCCGGCGTGATGTAGTTCCTGCTGCCGACCGGAATCTCGGGCACCGCGACGTCTTCGTCGTCGTCGACGTCGGATTCCCTGACGAATGCCTTGCTCATCGGAACAGGGAACGGTGGGCGGTGGGGTGGCCGATGGGATTCGAACCCACAACAACCGGAATCACAATCCGGGACTCTACCGTTGAGCTACGGCCACCGCGTTTTCAATTCTGGCCTGCCCGGCAGGACTCGAACCTGCGACCCCCGGCTTAGAAGGCCGGTGCTCTGTCCAGCTGAGCTACGGGCAGGTCGAGCTGTCGGGCCGGGCGCAGGCAGTCGGCAGGTGCATCTGGTCGGGGCGAGAGGATTCGAACCTCCGACCCCCTGCGCCCAAGGCAGGTGCGCTACCAGGCTGCGCTACGCCCCGAAGGCTGCGCATGATACGCGCGCCGCCGGGGCGCGGCAATTTGAGCGCCGCGGCAAACGCCGCTCAGGCCACGCGCCGCAGCGCTGCTCGCCCGGCGATCAGCCGCGCGCCCGGCAGCCAGGCGCGGAAGGTACTGCCGAGGCCCAGCTCGGAGTCGATCTGCAGGCGGCCCTGGTGGCGCATCAGCACATGCTTGACGATCGCCAGCCCGAGACCGGTGCCGCCGGTCTCGCGCGAGCGGCTGCGGTCGATCCGGTAGAACCGCTCGGTCAGCCGCGGCAGGTGCTCGGCGGCGATGCCGATGCCCGAATCGCGCACCTCGAAGACGGCGCCGTCGTCCTGCGCCCGCCAGACGAGCGAGATGCGCCCGCCGGAGGGCGTGTAGCGGATCGCGTTCGATACCAGGTTGCCGAAGGCGCTGCGCAGCTCGTCGCGGCTGCCGCGCGCCCGGATCGGCTCGGCAGCGCATTCGATCTCGTGACGGCCGCCGGACAGGGCGCGCGCCTCGAGTTCGAGTTCGGCCACCAGCGCCGGCACGTCGACCTCGTCGTCCGCCAGCGGCGTCTCCTCGGCCTCCAGGCGCGACAGCATCAGCAGATCCTCGACCAGCCGGCTCATGCGCGTGGCCTGCTCGTGCATCAGCTGCAGGTGCCGCTGCCGTGTCTCGTCGAGCGGCGGCTCGCCGTCGAGCAGCGTCTCCAGGAAGCCGTTGACCACCGTCAGCGGCGTGCGCAGCTCGTGCGAGACGTTGGCGACGAAGTCGCGCCGCATCGCGTCGAGACGCTCGGCCTCGGTCACGTCGCGCGACATGATGATCGAGCGCGCCGGCTCGAACTCGATCACCCGGATCGACAGCGCCAGCGCCGGGTTCGCCAGCGGCCGGAACAGCAGCGGCTCGCCGAAGGAGGCGGCGGTCATGTAGTTGATGAACGCCGGGTCGCGCACCAGATTGGTGATCCGCATCCCCTGGTCGACCTGCAGCCGGATCCCGAGATGGCGCTCGGCGACCGGATTGCACCATTCGATCTTCAGTGCCGCGTCGACCAGCACGATGCCTTCGGGCAGGGCGCTGATGGTATGGCGGAAGCGGGCCTCGTTCTCCTCGAGACGCCGCGCGTTGATCTCGCTTGCACGTCGCGTCTTGTACAGGCGGTTGAACACCCCGAACCAGCTGCCCCAACCCTCGGGAATGGTCGACAGCGACGGCTGCTCCAGCCAGGTGCCGAGGACCGACAGGTAGTAGAGGTGCAGCGCGAAGAAAAGGCCGACGGCGATCAGCGCGACCCACAGCCCGGCCTCCACGCCGAACAGCGCGCCGACGGCGATCGATACGGACGCGATCGCCGCGACACGAACGAATGCAGGCAGGATCACCCGGATCCCGCGCTTGAACTGTCCGGGCATGCGACCGCCTACTGTTCTGCCTTGGCCGACAGGCGGTAGCCGAGGCCGCGCACCGTCTGCACCAGCGCCTCGGCGCCGGCCGCCGACAGCGCCTTGCGCAGGCGAAGCACGTGCACGTCGACGGTTCGCTCCTCGATGAACACGTGGTCGCCCCAGACGCTGTCGAGCAGGTGACCGCGCGCGAAGACCCGCTCCGGGTGGCTGACCAGGTACTTCAACAGCTTGAACTCCGCCAGTCCCATCCGCACCGGCTTGCCGTCGACCAGTACCTCGTGGCGGGCCGGATCGATCGTCAACGGCCCGTACGACAGCGACTCGCCGCTGTGCTGCGGCGCGCGGCGGCGAAACACCGCCCGCACGCGCGAGACCAGTTCGCGCGGCGAGAACGGCTTGACGACGTAGTCATCGGCACCAGCATCGAGTCCGGCCACCCTGTCACTCTCCGCCCCCTTGGCGGTCAGCAGGATGACCGGCAAGGCACGGGTGCGCTCGTCGCGGCGCAGGTCGCGCAGCAGCTCGATGCCGGTGCTGTCGGGCAGCATCCAGTCGAGGATGACCAGGTCGGGCAGCTGCGCGTGGATCGCCTCCTGCGCTGCGCGCACCGAGTCGGCGCGCCGAACCTTGTAGCCGCCGCCGCTGCAGGCGAACGAGACCAGCTCCTGGATCGCCGGCTCGTCCTCAACCACCAGGATCGATCCCGCCATCGGCCGCTATCCCTGCGAAACCGCGCGCTCGACCTCTTCCGGCGAGGCGTGCCGCACGTCGGCGCCGTGGGCAATGAAGATCACGTGCTCGGCGATGTTCTTGGCGTGGTCGCCGACCCGTTCGATCGCCTTGGCGGCCCAGACGGTGTCGATCGCCGACGAGATCGAACGCGGGTCCTCCATCATGTAGGTGACGAGCTGGCGCAGCGTGGCGCGGAAGCGATCGTCGATGCCGGCGTCGTCGCGGATGATCGATGCCGCCGCATGCCCGTCCAGCCGCGCGAAGGCGTCCAGCGACCGGTGCAGCATCCGGGCGGCGGATTCGCCGGACTGGCGCAGGTCGGGGATCCGGTTCAGGCGGAAGCCGCTCGCCTTCTCCTTCAGCCACTTGGCGGCGCGCGCGATCTTCGCCGCCTCGTCGCCCACCCGCTCCAGGTCGGTGATCGCCTTGGCCACGCCCATGATCATTCGCAGGTCGCCGGCGGTCGGTTGCCGGCGGGCGATCAGATGGTTGACCATCATGTCGAGGTCGAGCTGCAGCTCGTTGACGCGCCGGTCGCTGGCAATCGCCGTTTCGGCCTTCTCGAGGTCGGCCGTCTCGAACGCTTCGAGCGCGAGCTTCAGCTGCGATTCGACCAGCCCGCCCATCTGCAGGATGCGCGAGCGCATCAGCTCCAGCTCGGCGTCGTACTGCTTGGAAAGATGATCGCCCGTCACCATCTCAGCGCTCCCTGACCGCTCTCAGCCAAAGCGGCCGGTGATGTAGTCCTCGGTTTCCTTCTTCCTCGGCTTGATGAAGATCTGGTCGGTCTCGCCGAACTCGATCACCTCACCCAGGTACATGTACGCCGTGTAGTCGCTCACGCGCGCCGCCTGCTGCATGTTGTGCGTGACGATCAGGATCGTCACCTTCTCCTTCAGCTCGGCGATCAGCTCCTCGATGCTGCCGGTGGCGATCGGGTCGAGCGCCGAGGTCGGCTCGTCGAACAGCACCAGCTCCGGATCGGCCGCCAGCGCGCGGGCGATGCACAGCCGCTGCTGCTGGCCGCCCGACAGGTTGAACGCCACCTCGTTCAGCCGGTCCTTGACCTCGTTCCACAGCGCCGCGCCGCGCAGCGCCTTCTCCACCTGTTCCTCCAGAACCCGCCTGTCCTTCTCGCCGCGCACGCGCAGCCCGTAGGCGACGTTCTCGAAAATCGACTTGGGGAACGGATTGGGCTTCTGGAACACCATGCTGATCCGCATCCTGACCTCGATCGGATCGACCTTCGAACTGAGCAGGTTGGTGTTGTCCGGCAGCAGCGTGATCTCGCCCTCGTAGCGGTTGCCGGGATACAGGTCGTGCATGCGGTTGAAGCAGCGCAGGAAGGTCGACTTGCCGCAGCCGGACGGGCCGATCAGCGCGGTGACCTTCTTCTCGTATACCGGCAGGTCGATCGCCTTCAGCGCCTTGAAGTCGCCGTAGTAGAAATTGAGCGACTTGCTCTGCGCCTTGACCTTCAGCGGCGCTGCGGCCGGGGCGCCCGACGTCAGATGTTGCATGAGTTCACCACTTGATCTTCTTGCGGATCGAGTACCGCAGGTAAATGGCCAGGCCGTTCATCAGCAGCGTCATCACGATCAGCACCACGCCGGCCGCCGCCGCATTGGCGAGAAAGGCCTTGTCCGGCCGCGACACCCAGTTGAACATCTGGATCGGCAGCACGGTGAACGGCTGCCACAGCCAGTCGAACCTGAGGATCGACAGCACCGGCGCCTCCGGGTTGATCGGCAGGAAGGCGATGAAGGTCAGCGCGCCGATGGTGATGATCGGCGCCGTCTCGCCGATCGCCCGCGACATGCCGATGATCACGCCGGTCAGGATGCCGCCGCGCGCATACGGAATCAGGTGGCCGGAGACGAGCTGCCAGCGCGTCGCGCCGAGCGCGTAGGCCGCCTCGCGGATGCTGGTCGGAATCGAGCGCAGAGCCTCGCGGGTGGCGACGATCACGATCGGCAGGATCATCAGCGCCAGGGTCAGCCCGGCCGACAGGATGCTCTGGCCGAAACCGAACTGGTAGACGAACAGGCCGAGCGCCAGCAGGCCGTAGATGATCGACGGCACGCCGGCCAGGTTGGTGACGTTGATCTCGATCAGGTCGGTCACCCAGTTCTTCGGCGCGTACTCCTCGAGGTAGACGGCGGCCGCGACACCGAGCGGCACTGCCGCCAGCATCGTCGTCAGCATCACGAACGTGGTGCCCACCCAGGCGGACAGGATGCCGGCCTCGCCGGCGCGGCGCGACGGGAACGAGGTGAAGAAGTCCCAGGTCAGCCGGTGCGCGCCGTCGATGAACAGGTCGAGGAACGCCGCCAGCAGCATGATGATCGCCACCATCATGCAGCTCAGGCCGAGCAGGCCGAACAGCTGGTCGTTGATCTTGTGGCGGGCGATCAGTGCCCGAATGTCCTCCAGGCGGCGGTCCATCAGTAGGCCTCCCGGAAGCGGCGCCGCAGCAGGTGGCCGACGATGTTGAACGCCAGCGTCATGATCACCAGCACCAGGCCGGCGGCAAAGATGCTCTGGTAGCCGATCGACCCGTGCGGCAGGTCGCCGAGGGCCACCTGCACGATGTAGGCGGTGATCGTCGCCGCCTGCTCGGTCGGGTTGAACGTCAGGTTCGGCTGCAGGCCGGCGGCGATCGCCACCACCATCGTCTCGCCGATTGCCCGCGAGATCGCCAGGATGTAGGCGGCGACGATGCCCGAGATGGCCGACGGCGTGACCACCCGCACGGCGGTCTGGAAGCGCGTTGCGCCCATCGCGTAGGAGCCTTCGCGCATGCTCATCGGCACGGCGCGCATCGCGTCCTCGGCCACCGAACTGATGTACGGGATGATGAAGATGCCGATCACCAGGCCGGCCGACAGCATGTTGAAGCCCGGCAGTTCGGGAAAGAAGGCCTGCAGCAGTGGCGTGACGAACAGCAGCGCGAAGTAGCCGAACACCACCGTCGGCACCGCCTCGAGCAGCTCGAGGAACGGCTTGACGATCTCGCGCACCCAGAACGGCGCGAACTCCGACAGGTAGATCGCCACGATCGTGCCCATCGGGATGGCCACTGCCAGCGCCACGAAGGCGACCGTCAGGGTGCCCGAGACGAGCGGCAGGATGCCGTAGCGTGCATCGGCGAAAAGCGGCGTCCACATGGTGTCGGTGAGGAAATCCCGCACCGACACGTGCTCGAAGAAGCCGACCGATTCGCTGACCAGGATGTAGACGATCGCCACCGTGGTGGCGACGGCCGAGAAGGCGGCGAGGAACAGCACGCCCTCGATCAGCCGCTCCTTGATCGCACGGGCAGCGCGATGCTGCAGACGGGTCGGTTCCACCGCGTGGTCCGCCGGCTCGGCGGCCATGGTCTGTGATCGTGGCGTCATTGTAATTGCCGATCCTGCGCCGCCGGGCGCAGCGGAACCAGGCGAGGCTTCCAGGGCGGGCCGCCCGGAAAGCCTCGGACGGGACAAAGGCTCAGAGCTTGGCTTCGAGCTTCATCAGTTCTTCGATCGTCAGGCCGACCTTGTTCTCGCCGCCGAACTTGGTGCCGACGCGTCCCTTGGCCAGCACATCGAGGTTGTACTCGTAGGCCTTGGCCGGCAGCGGCACGTACTTCACTTCCTTCGACAGCTTGGCGCCGTGCCGGTTGTAGTACTCGACGAACTCGCGCACTTCGGGCTTCTTCAGCGACGCCTCGTTGACGTAGATGAAGATCGGCCGCGACAGCGGCTGGTAGCTGCCGTCGAGCACGGTCTGCTCGGACGGCGCGACCGGCTTGCCGCCCTTCCAGCTGATCGCCAGTCCCTTGAGCTTGTCGCGGTTCTCGGCGTAGTAGGCGTAGCCGAAGAAGCCGATCGCGTTGACGTCGCGGCTGACGCCCTGCACCAGCACGTTGTCGTCCTCGCTGGCGGTAAAGTCGCCGCGGCTCGACTTCGACTTGCCCGTCACCGCCTCGGTGAAGTAGTCGAAAGTGCCCGAATCGGCACCGGCGCCGAACAGCTTCAGCGGCGCGTCCGGGAAAGCGGCATTGACCTGATTCCAGTTGGTGATCTTGCCCTGCGCCGCCGGCTCCCACATCTTCTTCAGCTCCTCGATCGAGATCGCGGCGAGCTGGCTCTTCGGATTGACCACGACCGTCAGCGCGTCGTAGGCCACCGGCATCTCGAGATAGCGCACGCCGGTCTTGGTGCACTCCTCCATCTCGCTCTTGGTGATCGGCCGAGAGGCATTCGAGATGTCGGTCTCGCCGCGGCAGAACTTCTTGAAGCCACCGCCGGTTCCGGAGATGCCGACCGTCACCTTGACGGCGCCTTTCTTGGCCTTCTGGAAGTCCTCGGCCACCGCCTCGGTCACCGGGAAGACGGTGCTGGAGCCGTCGACCTTGACGATCTGGGCAATGGCAGGTCCGGCGTGCACGCCGGCGAAAGCGACCGCGAGCGCGGTGAACAACTGGGTACGTTTCATCACGATATCTCCTGACTGAACAGAACACGGCGCCGGAACACGCCGGACTGGATCGGACGCTAGACGGCCAAAGTGACCCGAATGTGACATGAAACCTTTCGATGTCAGGGCCGTCGGTAAGTGTCAGGGCCGTCGGTAAGCCATGGCGCCCGCCCCCACCACGCGGCCCCGGCCAATTCGCCAGACTCCTGACCCTGGTCATGAACGCGGAATGCCGGCGGCTCCGACTCGCCGCTATCGTCACCGCCGTGGTGTTGCCTTCTGCTGCTGTCTGTCCGTCACCGAGGATCCCGTCCCATGTATGCCATCCGCAAGCTCGAGGAGTACCTGCGCTCGAACGCAACGCCCGCGGCGTCGCGTGAACTGCAGCGACTGCTCGATGCACTGAAGGAGGAGAAGGAGTTTCCGCTGTCGAGCCTGTACGCGATCGACTACGAAGCGTTCGAGCTCGCCGTCGAGGCGATGCGCGACTGGCGAATCGATCGCTACTACGCCGGCGACCCGTCGATCACCGGCCGGTCACCTGCGTCGAACGAACCCGAGCCGAGCTGTTCCGGTTGATCGCGCCGGAGGTTTCGGCGCGCGTCAGCACGGCGGCAGCCGTGCGGGCATCGGCGTGTCAAGACCCGTCGCTGTGCCGTTGCGGATGGTCAAGGCGAACGACGCCTCGATCTGCTCGGCGATTCGCTCCCATCCCATCGCGCTGGCGGTTTCCCGCGCGCGGCGTCCGAGCTCCGGCAGCGGCGACGGATCGAGAGCCAACCCGGCGGCCGCCTCGAGCAGCCGCGGCGCATCGTCGAACGGCGCCAGCACGCCGTTGACGCCGGAGCGGATCAGCGCCGCGGCAGCGGCATAGTCGTAGGCGAGCACCGGCAGCCCGCTGGCCATCGCCTCCGGCGTGACGTTGCCGAAAGTCTCGGTGGTGCTGGGGAAGACGAACAGATCGCCCGAGGCGTAGTGGGCCGCGAGATCCGCGCCGCTTCTCATGCCGGCAAAATGGGCGGCGGGACACTGCGCCTGCAGCCATCGGCGTGCCGGCCCGTCGCCGACCAATACCAGTTTCACCCGCGGGTTGTGCCGCTTCATCACCCGGTAGGCCGCCGCCAGCAGGCCGAGGTTCTTTTCCGGCGCCAGCCGGCCGACGTGCAGCACCACGAGGTCGGCGGGCGTGGCGCCCCAGCTGCGGCGCAGTTCGTCGCTGCGCCGGGCGGGGTCGAAGCGCATGGTGTCGACGCCGCGCGCCAGCACCGTCAGGTTGCGGAAGCCGCAGCCGGCCAGGGTGCGCCGCAGCGCCTCGGTCGGCACCATCGTGCAGTGCGCGAGGTTATGGAAGCTGCGCAGGTAGGCCACGATCGGCCTGTGCAGCCAGCCGATGCCGTAGTGGCGGCTGTAGGCATGGAAGTTGGTGCGGAAGTCCGAACTGAGCGGCAGCTGCAGCCGGCGCGCCGCCTGCAGCGCCGACCAGCCGAGCGGCCCTTCGGTGGCGATGTGCACGATGTCCGGCCGGCGCGCCGTCCATAGCCGCACGAGCGCGCGCTTCGCGGGCAGCCCCATCTTCAGGCCGGGATAGCGCGGAATCGGCAGACCGCGCATCAGCACTTGGTCGAAGCGCGGCTCCTCGGCAGCGGCGTCGAAGCGGTGCTGCCGCGGCCGCACCAGCTGCACCGCGTGTTTGCGCGCACGCAGCTCGTCGATGATGCGGGCGATCGTCGTCGCCACCCCGTTGATTTCGGGCGGGTAGGTCTCGGTGACGAAACCGATGCGCAGCGATCGGCGCGCGGCCGGCGCGTCGTCGACGATCAGGTCGGGATCGTCAGGCTGCATGAGGCAGCGATGCTGGACTGCGCGCGCGACAGGCGCATGACCACGCGGTGATGTCTTGATCCGGACACGCCGGCGTCATCGGCCATTCATCGACCGTCTTCACCATCGGCTCATGCTGTGCTCGCGCAGCTCCCTGAGCTTCCGCTTGTCCTACGCGCTCATCTTCAGCGACCCGGTGCCGGCGGCGCGCCTCGCGAGGCTGCAGTGCCGCGATCAGCGCGCGGTCATCGGATGCCGGCTGCGCGACGGCGCGTCGGCGTTGGTGAGCGGCTGATGCAGCGGCGGCGGCACCGACGGACGGAGGCCCGCATGCTCGACCCGAGAGACTCGCTGCCGGCCCTTTCGCCAGGCACCGTCGCCGCACCTGACGATGCCGCAGCCGCGCCGACGCAGACCGTCGACCTCGTCTACTTCAACGCCGGGGGCGGCCACCGCACCAGCGCGCTGGCGCTGCAGTCGGTCATCGCCGAGCAGCGCCGGCCGTGGCGCGTGCGGCTGGTCAACCTGACCGAGGTGCTCGACGCCAGGGACATCTTCCGCCGCGCCACCGGAATGGCGCCGGAGCACCTGTACAACGTGCGCCTGCAGCGCGGCTGGACGCTGGGCCTGGCGCAGGAGCTGAAGCTCCTGCAGACCTTGATCCGTGTCGGCCACAAGCCGATGCTGCGCGCGCTGCAGCAGCACTGGCGGCGCACGCAGCCGGACCTGGTCGTCTCGCTGATTCCCAACTTCAATCGCGTGCTGTACGACAGCGTGGCGGGCGCCCTGCCCGGTGCGCCTTTCGTGACCGTGATGACCGACCTCGCCGACCATCCGCCGAACTTCTGGATCGAGCCTGGGCAGGACCAGCACATCGTCTGCGGCACGCCGCGCGCTATGCAGCAGGCAGCGGCGATGGGCTATCCGGCCGAGCGGCTGCACCTGACCTCGGGGATGGTGCTGCGCCCCGAGTTCCACCGGCTGGCGCCGATCGACCGCGATGCCGAGCATCGCCGCCTCGGCCTGGACCCGCGGCTGCCGACCGTCGTCGTCATGTTCGGCGGGCACGGCTCGCGGGCGATGCTCGAGATCGCCCGCCAGCTGCGCGACCGGCAGCTGATCCTGCTGTGCGGCCACAACGACCAGCTGGCCAGCGCGCTGCGCCGCCAGCCGGCCGAGGCGCCGCGCCTGGTGCTCGGCTTCACGCCGCAGGTCATGCACTACCTGCGGCTGGGCGATCTTTTCATCGGCAAGCCCGGGCCGGCCAGCCTGTGCGAGGCGGTGCACCTCGGGCTGCCGGTGGTCACCGTGCGCAATGCCTGGACCATGCCGCAGGAGCGCTACAACACGCAATGGGTGCGCGACAATGGCCTCGGCGTCGTGCACGACTCCTTCCGCACCATCCAGCCGGCGGTCGACGAGGTGCTGGCGCGGCTGCCGCAGCTTCGCCGCAACCTGCGCGCGATCAACAACCGCGCCGTGTTCGAAGTGCCCGAGGTGCTGGCTCGCGTCCTTGCCGCGGGCGGCCGCACGGAGCGAGGGAAGCGGCACGGACCCGAGCGGACCGCGGCGCCGCCGTCGATGCCCGCCGCCGCTGCCTCCACCGAAGCCTGAAAGCGCGGCCGACGCGAGCGGCGGCGCAGCCGTCAGAAAAAAGCACCGATGCCCGCAGGCATCGGCGCCAGGACCCGCTCAGCCAGGCGGGCGGGGGAAAGCGCCGCGGCTCAGCTGCCGATCACGCCGCCGTCGAGCTTGCGGATGACCACCGTGCACGAGCGCGGACGGCCGGAGCCGGCACCCTCGGGGAAGCGTGAGAAGCGCGTCGGCTCACGGGCGATCTGGTTGTCGTTCCATGCCGTGCCGATCTGCTGCTGACCGGTGGGCGCGTTGCGCGGCACGTTCGGGTGGCTGCCCATTTCGCCGGGATGCTGGATGTTGACGAACATCGTGCGCGAGTCGGGCGTCATCACCACCCCGGTCACCTCGCAGCCCGACGGACCGACCAGGAAGCGCCGCACTTCGCCGGTCGCCGGATCGGCGCACAGCATCTGGTTGTTGCCCATGCCGGCATAGTCGCCGGCGTTGGTGTACGAGCCGTCGGACTGGATCCATAGCCGGCCGTTCCGGTCGAACCAGAGGCCATCCGGGCTATTGAAGACGTTGCTGCCGTTGATGTTGGCAGACGGCGCCCGCTCGCCCGTCACGCCCGGCTGGCCGGCGAGCAGGAAGATTTCCCAGCTGAAAGCGATCGCTTTCGGATCGCCACCGGCTTCGTTCCAGCGAACGATGTGACCCCACAGGTTGCTGCTGCGCGGGTTCACCGCGTCAACCGGCGGGCGTGCCGAACCGGCGGTGGTGGTGCCGGCCGCGTTGTTGGAACTCGCCGGCGTGGTGCCCCGCCTGCTGTTGTTGGTCAGCGTGCAGTAGACCTCGCCGCGCTTGTTCGGATTGGCGGCGACCCATTCGGGCCGGTCCATCATCGTCGCGCCGACGCGGTCGGCCGCCGCGCGGGCGTTGACCAGCACGGCGGCCTGGTCGGCGAAGCCGTTCTCGGCGGTCAGGCCATTTTGCCCGTGCGCGAGCGGGATCCAGGTGCCGGTGCCCTGGCCACCGGTCGAACCGCCGGTGAACTTCGCCACATTCAGCGTGCCGCTGTCGAGCAGGTTGCGGTTGGCCGCGGCGCGCGGATTGGCAGCGTCGAACCGGCCACTCGAAACGAACTTGTACAGGTACTCGTTGCGTTCGTCGTCGCCCATGTAGACGACCACGGTGCCGTCGGCGGCGACGACGTGCTCGGCGTTCTCGTGCTTGAAGCGGCCGAGCGCGGTGCGCTTGACCGGCTTCGAGTCCGGATCGAACGGGTCGATCTCGACCACCCAGCCGAAGCGGTTGGGTTCGTTCGGCGTCGCGTTGATGTCGAAGCGCGGATCGGCCGTGTGCCAGCGGTAACCGAAGCCGTTGCCCAGCCCGCCGCCGGCGTCGGTGCCGACGCCGTAGCGGCGCTCGAGCGCGGTCAGCGCGCGGCCGGCGGGGTCGGTGTTGCCGAAATAGCCATTGAAATTCTCCTCGCAGGCGAGGTACGTCCTCCACGGGGTGTAGCCGTGCGCGCAGTTGTTCAGCGTGCCGAGGACCTCGCGGCCGGTCGGGTCGGCGGCGGTCTGCAGCAGCGCGCTGCCCGCCGCGGGCCCGCTGACGTCCATCGGCGTATAGCCGGTGATGCGCCGGTTGTACCTTGAATCGAGCCTGTGGCTGACGGTGCCGTTCGCCGCCCGCTGCACGTGCACGACCGACACGCCGTGGGCAGCGAGGCCTTTGCGCACCTTCTCGACGGTGAACGGCAGCAGCCAGTCGTCGGTGTCGTCGCCCGGCGCGTACAGGTACTCCGGGTTGATGTACTCGTGGTTGATCGCCAGCAGGCCCTCGTCGCTGCGCGTGCCCGGGCCGTCGCCACCGGCGTTCAGCGCGAAGAAGTGCATGCCGTCGTGGTTGTCGCCGATCTGCTGCTCCTGCTCCGCCCAGCCCTGCGAGGCATCCCTGGCGAACGCCGGCGCACCGGCGCGGATCGGCTCGCCCCACAGCAGGATCGCCTGTGCCGCGTAGCCGGCGGGCACGATCACCTCGTCGCCGCTCGAAGTGTTGACGGCCGAGAAGCCGAGCGGCCGCGAGGTGGTCGCAGCCGGCGCGGGATCGTCGTCGCCGCCGCAGCCGCCCAGCGCCGCCGCCGAGCCGGCGCCGAGGAAGGGGATCGTCGCCAGTCCGAACCCACGGCGGATCGCAGCTCGCCTGGCGGGACTGGCCAGTTGCTGCTCGACCACGGTCTGCAGGTGGATGTTGCCCGACCCGTTGCTGACCACATCGTCTTCGCGCTTCGACATTCGTTCCTCCGTCGTTGGAAAGACGGCATGGTGGCGATGTCGTGTGACGCTGGCGTTCAATCCGGATGACCGGATCGTGAACAGCGCAGGCGCGCATCGGCCAGATCGGCGGCGGCCGGCGCCGACACTTCGGCAGGCAGTTCACCCGCCGGTGGACGCGCGGGCTGCCAATGACATGTCACGAACAGCGAGTGGTATCACATCGGCGCGGCTGGTAACCTTTTTGCCCCGCGTGTTCGACAGCGCGCCATCAGCGACACCACGGCGATCGACCCATGAACGCAATCAAGGCAATTCGCAAGCACCTCGAGAAGAATCCGGATGCGCCTTCATCGAAGGCGCTGGCCCACCTGGTCGCCGCGCTGGCCGAGGAGAAGTCGTACTCGCTCGCCGAGCTCTACGCGATGGACTACGACACTTTCGAGATGGCGCTCGAACTGCTGCGCGACTGGCGCCTCGACCGCTACTACGCGGCGCGGCTGAAGCTGTTCGACTTCGCGCTGAGCAGCGTCATCGCAGAGCGGAAGACCAACGGCACCATGCCGGCGGCTGCCAAAGCGCCGCCGCCGTCGCCGGCAGGCAACCGCAGCTGAGGCGCGTCGAACCGCCCCCGCGTCGGGCGCACGAGCGACGGGCCGGGAGACCGGCGGCATCCACCATCCGGGATGCTTCGCACCGGTGTCCACGGCACCGTCTCGCTCGCGCGGCCGATGGCGACTGTTCGTCGCGGCATTCTTTGCAGACGGCCAAGTCTGCCGACGCCGTGTGACATGCAGATGGATGCCGGCCGACGCCGCGCGTCGTCGCCGCGTTGCCCCGCCGCCGGCATCGAACTTCTGTGCCCGCTCGCGGCCCGGTCAGTGCGTCGTGCGCCCGGCGCGCGGTCGGCGCCGCGCCGCTGCCGCCGGCGCGCGGCGCTTCGGCTTCGGCATCTGCCCGGCGAGCGCCTCGTCCTGGCGTCCGGACTGATCGCCCGCCGCCGCAGCCTGCACGGTCTCGGCGGCGGCGAAAGCCTCGTCCTCGATATCGTGCCGCGCTGTCTCGGTTGCCTCGGCCCACCGGTCCGCGAGATCCTCGCGCGCCTCGGCGACCGACAGGCGTGTCTGCTCCCACCCCCGCGCGGCGGCGGCCATCACGCGGCGAAGCACCTGCGGATCGCGGCCGAGCAGGTAGCCGGCGGCGAAGCCGAGCGCCGCGGAGCCCGCCACGGCCAGAAGCACCGGCGGACGGATCAAGTCTTTCAGGTCGATCATCGTTTTCTCCCTGGGGTTCTGCTTTCGGTCCGACTGCGGCGCGGCGCCGGCGCGCTCACTGGGCTGGCTTCTCGCCGGCGCTCGAAGGACTCGCCCTTGGGACGACCCGGCGGGCTCGTGCGCGCCAGCCGTGCGCTCTGCTGCAGAAGCAGCAACGCGAACGCGTGGCGCAAGGCGCTGATCGCCATCGGCGAGGCGGCCCGCATCGCCGCCAGCACCATCAGCATCGAGTTCACC
Organism: Burkholderiales bacterium; assembly: GCA_016716275.1. Lineage (GTDB taxonomy): Bacteria > Pseudomonadota > Gammaproteobacteria > Burkholderiales > Burkholderiaceae_F > JADJWR01. The sequence goes on from JADJWR010000003.1 coordinate 1,353,197, forward strand.
GTCACCGAGCCGCCGAACTGCCAGCGCAGCGAGCGCCGCAGTCGCGCCGCCTCGGCGCGCGCCGACAGCAGCGCGCCAAGCGGCTCGCCGAGCAGCACGCCGTGCGCGCCTGCCTCGGCATCGACCGGGCAGAGACTGAGCCCGCCCGGCGGCAGAATGTCGCGCAGGCCGGTATGCACCAGCGCCACCCGCTCGCCGCGCGCGACGGCCTCGTCGAGCCAGCGCTCCTGTGCCGCGCGGTCGCTGCTGACCACCGCATCGGCGCCAAGCTGCGTCAAAGCCGTCGCCGGCATCGCCGCCGGATCCTCGGTGAACACGGCGATACGCGTCACGCCGAGCGCGCGCAGTGCGTCGAATCGTTCCTTCACGTTCGGGCGCAGGCGGCAGCCTAGGTGCACGGTGGCCAGCAGGCGCCCGTCCTGGACGATGCCGAGCCGCCGCACCAGGCTGCGCCGGTCGGGTTCGGTCAGCGCGATGCCCCAGGTGCGCGACAGCAGTTGCGCACCACCGACATGCAGCACGCGCGCCGCGCCCTGCCCGTCCTGCAGCGGCAGCACCGCGCCGTGCTCGCGCCAGGCGGCGACGCGTTCGTCCGGGAAGCCGCCGGCCGCGTCGATCTCTCCGGCCGCGCCCATCAGTTGCAGCAGCCAGCGGGTGGCCACAGTGGCATCGACATAGGCCTCGTTGGCGATCACCCGTTCGATGTGCCAGGTCGACTCGGCCAGCACGCCGACGTCCTCGAAGGCGAAGGTGGTTGCCGCGGCGAGCCGTTCGATCGCGTCCAGCCCGCTCATCAGTGCGCCGTGCTGCGCCGAGGCATACACGGCAGCCGCCCGCGCCACCGGATGCGCCAGCTGCAGCCCGTACTGCGGGTCGGCCTGCAGCATCGACGCCGTTCGCGCGGTGTCGCCGGTCAGCGCCAGCACCAGTCCGCCGGCGCTGATCGGCAGCGCCACCAGCCGCTGCAGGTCGGGCGTCAGCGGCCCGGCGGTCTCGCTCGAGCGCAGCGCGTGGCGCACGTGCGCGCGCAGCCTCGCTGCCCGCGACCTCGACGCTGCCCGTTCCAGCCGCAGCGTCAGCACGCCACGGGCCAGACGCTCGCCGGAACCGATCCGCTCGCCGGTGCGAACCGCGACCCCGGGGCCGCTGCCGATCCAGTCGGCGAGCGTGCCCTCGCCATCGGCGACGATGCCGTCGGCTGGCACCACCTCGCCGGCCACCAGGCGCAGGCAGTCGCCGGGCTGCAGTTCCGACGGCGCCAGCACCAGTGTGCGACCGCCCTTCGCCGTGCCTCGCCTCGCCCGGTAGACCGCTGCCTCCGCCGGCGTCAACTGGGCGAGCAGCCGATCGGTATCGTCTACCAGAATGTCGCGCCAGCGCTCGGCGGCCGCGCCGATCAGCACCGAGGTCGTCGCCGTCAGCGGATGTCCGGTCAGCGCCGTCGACACCAGCGCGATCGCGTCGAGCACCGCGCCGACCGGCTCGGCGCCGCCGCGCAACGCGCCGATCGTCTTAGCGCCGACGAGGGCGGCCGCCGCCGCCGGCCGCCAGGGGTTCGGCAGCAGCGGCACCAGCGCGCCGGCCAGCATCGCCACTTCGAGCGGCAGTCCACCGGCCTTCCCAGCGGGCGCTTGCTCATGCGGCGGTGCCGCCACCGCGTGTCGCTCGGCATGGGCCAGCAGCTGGCGTCGGGTGGCCGCGCGCCCGTCATAGGCAACGACGATCGAACGAGCCGCCGGCGCCGGGCGCAACGCCGTCACGCCGGGCAGTCCCGCCAGGACCTCGTGCAGCGCCGACAGGTCGGCGCCGGCGGGCAGCCTTAGCCGCAGCCGGGTCGACGTCTCGTGCGCGATCGTCGCGGCGCTCATCCGGGCCCCCGTGCCGGAGCGCCGCCCCTGAGCCGCTTCATCGCCTCGCGCGCCAGCGTCGGCGCCGCAGCCGCCGCAAGCACGACACCCGCGTCGGCCAGCCCGATCGGCGTCGTGCGCAGCAGGGCGCGCAGCGGCGGGAACAGCACCGTGCCCGCCTGCGCCGCCAGCGACACCACGACCGTGCGTGCCAGCCAGGGATTGGCGCGCCGGCGGCCGTCTCCGGCCAGGCTCAGCGGCGCGTCGGAGCGCGCCGACAGCGCGTACAGCAACTGGCTGCTGGTCATCGTCATGAAGGCCAGCGTGCGCGCCCGCGGGCCCGGGCCGTAGCGCGCGATGCCGTACAGGTAGGCGGCCATCGTCGCCGCGGTGATCGTGCCGCCGTCGACCGCCACCCGCCGCCAGTCGTCGCGCTTCAGGAAACCGTCGGCGCGCGGGAACGGCGGCCGCTCGAGGATGTCGGGCTCCGGCGGCTCGAGGCCAAGGGCAATCGCCGGCGACACATCGGTGATGATGTTGGTCCACAGCAGCGCCAGAGGATCGAGCGGCTCCGGCAGTCCGGCGGCAACGCACAGCGCGGTGGCAGCCAGTTCGCTGACGTTGGTGGCGACCAGGTAGCGGACGGCCTTCTTCACGTTCAGGTAGGCGGTGCGGCCCTCGGCGATCGCCGACAGCAGGCCGTCCGGGTGATCGTCCTGCAGCACCAGGTCGCTCATCGCATGGGCAAAGTCGGTACCCGACACGCCCATCGCCACGCCGACGTCGGCGGTCTTCAGCGCCGGGCCGTCGTTGATGCCGTCGCCGGCCATCGCCACCACGTGGCCGCGCGACTGCAGCGCCTTGATGATCGCCAGCTTCATCCCCGGGCTGGTGCGGGCGAAACCGGCCGCCCGGTCGACCACGTCGCCGAGCCGCCCGGGATCCTCGGGCAGCGCGGCGGCGTCGGCGATCGCCTGCTCGCCGTCGAGACCGATGCGCCGTGCCACCGCCTGCGCCGTGCCCGGCTGGTCGCCGGTGAGCATCACCGGCCGGATACCGGCGGCCTTGAAGCGGGCGATCGATTGCTCGATGCCGGCACGCACCGGATCGGCAAGACCGACGAGGCCGAGCCAGGTCAGTTGGCGTGTCTTGCCGAGCTGTCGACCCGCCTGCCGGCGCACGGCGAAGGCGAGCACCCGCTGGCCAGCCGCCGCCAGCTCGTCGTTGTGGGCGAGCAGCTGGCGGCGCCGCGCCGGCGTCAATGCGACGACGCGCCTGCCGTCGTGCCACCTCGTGCAGCGCGCCAGCACCTCCTGCGGCCGGCCCTTGACGGTCAGCAGCAGGCCGCCCTTCGCCGGCCCGTGCAACGTGACCATGTACGGGTGATGCTCCGAACGGTGCTTGATCGCCAGCTGCGGATGGCGGCGGCGCAGCGTCTCGACGTCGGCGCCATGCGAGCGCGCGAACTCGACCAGCGCCATTTCGGTAGCCGAGCCGGCAAGGCCGCCGCCGTTGCGCGGCTCCAGTTCGTTGTTCAGCGCCGCCACCAGCAGCCAGTCCGCCGGCAGCGGCAGCCGCGCGGCGCTGTCGATGCGCAGCGGTTTCTGCCCGACCACCAGCGACTCGACCCGCATCCGGTTCTCGGTCAGCGTGCCGGTCTTGTCGAAGCAGACCACGTCGACGGCGCCGAGGTTCTCCACCGCGTCGAGCTTGCGCGCGAAGACGTTGCGCTTCTGCAGCGTGCGTATGCCGGAGGCAAGCAGGCTGGTGGCGACGGTGGGCAGGCCTTCGGGAATGGCCGCCACACCGAGCGACACGGCAGTGCGCAGCAGCGGTCCGGCGGCGCGCCCGCGCAGCAGCCCGATGCCGAACACGCCGGCGCACAGCGCCGCCGCGCCGATGGCGAGGTTTCGCCCGAGGCCGTCCAGTTCGACCTGCAGCCGCGTGTACGGCTGCTCGGCGCCCTGCGCCAGCCGTCGTATGGCGCCGAGCATCGTGCGCTCGCCGGTGGCCACCACGACCGCCTTGCCCATGCCGCCCGAGACCACGGTGCCCATGTAGACCATGTTGCGTCGCTCGCCAACGGCGGCGCCTGCCGGCAGCGAATCGGCGGGCTCCTTGCGCACCTGCCGGCTCTCGCCGGTCAGCGGCGCCTCGTTGGTCGACAGGCGGTACGCCTCGATCACCCGGGCGTCGGCAGCCACCGCCGTGCCCGGCTTGAGCAACAGCACGTCGCCGACCACCACTTGGTGCGACGAGACGACCGCTTCCGCGCCATCGCGCAGCACGCGCGCCTCGCCCGGCGTGAGCTTGCGCAGGCTCGCCACCGTCTTCTCGGCCTTGCGCTCGGTGTAGAAGCCGATGCCGGCGTTGGCGGCCAGCACAGTGCCAATCGCCGCGGCGTCGGCGACGGCGCGGCCGGCCAGCGCCACGGCGGCCGAGCCAGCGAGCAGCGCCACCGGCACCGACTTGAATTGTCCGGCGAGTATCTCGCCGTCGCTGCGGCCGGCGATGTCGTTGATCCGGTTGGCGCCGTCACGGGCGAGCCGCTGCGCCGCCTCGCCGCCGGTCAGGCCGCCGGCATCGCCGCCCAGCATTCGCCACAACGACGCCAGCGGTACGGCATGCCACTCGGGTGCCGCGGCGGGCGGCCTGCGCGCGATCTTCGCTGCCGCCGGCTCTGCTGCCGCTGCGACGGGCAGCACCTTCCTGCTCGTCGGCGGCCGAGGAGGACGCAGGGCCGCCACAGGCACCCCGGCGCGACGCCAGCGCGGCGTCGTGCTGGCGGCGAATGCCTCCACGCAGCGCTGCAGCGGCGCGACCACGTCGATGCCTTCGGCCGCCGCAATCCGTACCACACCGGTGCTGCTGCTGGCACGGATGCCGGCGGCCGGCAGCCCGAACTCGGCTGCCTGCGTCGCGATCCAGCTGGCCAGTGGCGGCGAGCCAAGCAGGCCGCGCACGCGCACGCGCACCGCTCGCGGCGCGCGCGCGATGACCTGCAGGGGTTCACGCCCCACGGAATGACGAACCGGCATCTGCGACTGCACTATCCGCCGCAGCTTGCCCGGCGCTGATGACCGTTCCGTTACAGGCGAACGCCTGTTGCCTCCGGTCGATCAGGCGAAAGGGAAAGGCAAGGTAACGGCGATGTCATGGGGAGCACCTAGCATCGGCACAACATGCGTTTCCGATTGCTCGCCGGCTACATGCGACAGTCCTCCGCGCTGACTGCCGACATCGGCGTCCCGCGCGGCGTGCCGGTTCCCGCAGGGGGCGATCACCGATCGGCCCGCGACAGGGGCCATCGCTACCGGGCGATCTTCGTCTCCGACATCCACCTCGGCACGCGCGGCTGCAAGGCCGAGTACCTGCTCGACTTCCTGCGCCACAACGAGTCCGACATGCTGTACCTGGTCGGCGACGTGATCGACGGCTGGGCGATGCGCAACGGCTTTCACTGGCCGCAGGCGCACAACGACGTGGTGCAGAAGATCCTGCGCAAGGCGCGCAAGGGCACCCGCGTCGTCTACGTGCTCGGCAACCACGACGAGTTCGGTCGCCAGTTCGTCGGCCTGGAGTTCGGCGGCATCTCGCTCGCCGACCAGACCGAACACCGGCTGGCCGACGGCCGCCGCCTGTGGGTGGTGCACGGCGACCTCGCCGACGGGGTGATCCTGCACGCCAAGTGGCTGGCCTACGTCGGCGACCAGTTGTACGACGCCGCCCTGTGGCTGAACCGCCACTTCAACGCGCTGCGGGCGCGGCTGGGGCTGGGCTACTGGTCGCTGTCGGCCTACCTGAAGCACAAGGTGAAGAACGCGGTGAGCTTTATCAGCAGCTTCGAGCATGTGCTGGCGCGCGAGGCGCGCCGGCACGGCTACGACGGCGTGCTGTGCGGCCACATCCACCACGCCGAGATCCGCGACGTCGACGGCCTGCTCTACTGCAACTGCGGCGACTGGGTCGAGAGCCTGACCGCGGTCGTCGAGACCCTCGACGGCGAGCTGCGCATCGTGCGCTGGAGCGAGATCCTGTCGCCCGGCGAGCCGGTGCCGCACTGGTCCGAGGCCGAGCCGGCGCCGGTCGATCGGCCCGCCGTCTCGACGGCGGGCGGCGAGCGGACGTTGCCGATGGAGGTCACCACGTGAAGATCGTCACCGTCACCGACGCCTGGGCGCCGCAGGTCAACGGCGTGGTGCGCACGATCGAGGCGACCAACCGCGAGCTCCGGCGCCTCGGCCACCAGGCCGTCGTGCTGTCGCCCGAGCGATTCCTGACCGTGCCCTGCCCGGGCTACGACGGCATCCGGCTTGCCGTGGCGCCGCAGCTTCGGCTCGGCCGCATGCTGGCGGCGCAGCTGACCGGCAGCGACGAGGTCGCGGTTCACATCGCCACCGAGGGACCGCTCGGCCGCGCCGCACGGCGCTGGTGCCGCCGCCACGCGGTGCCGTTCACCACCGCCTATCACACGCGCTTTCCGCAGTACCTGCAGGCGATGTTCCGTGTGCCGGAGCGATGGACCTACGCGGTGATGCGCCGTTTCCACAGCGACGCGTCGGTGGTGATGGCGCCGACCGCGACGGTGGCTGCCGAGCTTCGCGATCATGGCGTCGGCAACGTTGCGCTGTGGACGCGCGGCGTCGACACCGAACTGTTCAGGCCGACGGCGCCTCTGCCGCTGACGTTGCCGCAGCCGGTCTTCCTGTACGTCGGGCGCGTGTCGGTCGAGAAGAACGTCGCCGATTTCCTGGCGGCCGACCTGCCGGGCAGCAAGATCGTCGCCGGCGAGGGCCCGGCCTTGCCGACGCTCAAGCGGCGCTTTCCGGAAGCGCACTTCCTGGGCGTGCTCGGCCAGGCGGAGCTGGCGCGCCTTTACAGCACGGCGAGCGTCTTCGTCTTCCCGAGCCGGACGGACACCTTCGGCCTGGTGATGCTGGAAGCGCTTGCCTGCGGCACGCCGGTGGCGGCCTACCCGGTGCAGGGGCCAGTCGATGTGGTCGGAGGCGCCGACGTTGGCGTGCTGCACCACGACCTTCGGATGGCGGCGCTGGCGGCGCTGAAGATCGACAGGCAGCGCTGCCGCGAGTTCGCGCTGGCGCGCTCCTGGAGCGCTGCGACGCGCGAGTTCGTCTCGTTGCAGCGTCCGGTACGCCCGTCGCCGGGCGACTCGCTGGCGGTCTCGCCGCACGCCTGAGGGCAGCCGCGCCGCGGCCCAGCGGCCTCGCCCGATCGCTACGCCGCCGGGACGCAGTCGGCCAGCCGGCGAGCCAGTTGCCGTGCCGCTTCCGCGCTGCCCGCCTCGACCATCACCCGCAGCAGCGGCTCGGTGCCAGACGGACGGATCAGCACGCGGCCGTCGCCGCCGAGTTCGCGCTGCACCTGGTCGAGCATCGCCTGCAGCGGCTCGTGACGCTTCCAGTCGAAGCCATTCGCCAGCCGCACGTTGACCAGCGACTGCGGCATCAGCGGCAGGTCCTCGGTCAGCTGTACCAGGCTCTTGCCGGCGCGGCGCATCGCCGCGAGCACCTGCAGGCTGCTCACGATGCCGTCGCCGGTCGTGTGCCGGTCGAGGCAAAGCAGGTGGCCGGAGCCCTCGCCGCCGAGACTCCAGCCGCGTTGCTCGAGCATCTCGAGCACGTAGCGATCGCCCACCTTGGCGCGGGCGAACGGCACGTTCAGCTCGGCCAGCCGCCGCTCGAGGGCGAAGTTGGTCATCAGCGTGCCGACCGCGCCGGCCACCGGCCCGTCGCGCATGCGGTCGCGCACGATCACGTACAGCAGCTGATCGCCGTCGTACCGGCGGCCTTCGCGGTCGACCAGCACCAGCCGGTCGGCGTCGCCGTCGACGGCAATGCCCAGGTCGGCACCGCCTTCGCGCACCGCGTGCACCAGCGCCTCGGGGTGCACGGCGCCGACGCCGTCGTTGATGTTGAAGCCGTTCGGCTCGGCGCCGATGGCGACGACCTCGGCACCGAGCTCGTGGAACACCGCCGGTGCGACGTGGTAGGCGGCGCCGTGCGCGCAGTCGACCACCAGCTTCAGGCCGCGCAGGTCGAGCGAATTGGGGAAGGTGCTCTTGCAGAACTCGATGTAGCGGCCGGCCGCGTCCTCCAGCCGCCGCGCCTTGCCGAGCCCGTGCGAATCGACGCAGGCCAGCGGCTTGTCCAGCTCGGCCTCGATCTGCGTTTCGACCTCGTCGGCCAGCTTCTTGCCCAGCGCGGAAAAGAACTTGATGCCGTTGTCCGGATACGGATTGTGCGAGGCGCTGATCACCACGCCGGCAGATAGCCGCTGCGCGCGCGTCAGGTAGGCCACCGCCGGCGTCGGCAGCGGCCCGCTCAGCACGGTGTCGACGCCGGCGCTCGCGAAGCCGGCTTCCAGCGCCGCCTCGAGCATGTAGCCGGAGACGCGCGTGTCCTTGCCGATCAGCACCGTCGGCCGCGCGCCGGTCGCTTCCCGCGCCAGCACGCGGCCGGCGGCATGGCCGAGCCGCAGAACGAACTCCGGCGTGATCGGCGCCTCGCCGACCGTACCGCGGATGCCGTCGGTGCCGAAGAACCGCCTGCTCATCGATCCTCTCCCTCCAGTTGCCGCCAGACCGCCAGCGCGTCGCGCGTCGCCGCCACGTCGTGCACGCGCAGGATCGCCGCCCCCTGCCTTGCCGCCCACAGCGCCGCGGCGAGACTGCCCGCCAGCCGGTCGCCGGTGGCGGCCCGGCCGGTCATCGCGCCGATCATCGATTTGCGCGAGAAACCGGCCAGCACCGGCGCCAGCCGCGCCAGCGCCGGCAGCGCCCGGGCGAGCGCCAGGTTGTCCTCGAAGCGCTTGCCGAAGCCAAAGCCGGGGTCGACGACGATCCGGCGGCGGTCGATGCCGGCGGCTACACAGGCTGCGATCCGCGTCTCGAGAAAAGCGGTCACTTCGCCGACGACGTCGGCGTAGCGCGGTGCCTGCTGCATTGTGCGCGGTTCGCCGCCCATGTGCATCAGGCAGACGGATGCATCGGATCCGGCGATCGCCTCGAGCGCCCCCGGCGCGCGCAGCGCGTTGACGTCGTTGATCATCGCCGCCCCGGCGGCGAGCGCGGCCCGCATCATCGCCGGCTGCCGGGTGTCCACCGACAGCGGCGCGCCGCAGCCGCGCAGCGCCTCGAGCACCGGTAGCACGCGCGCCAGCTCTTCCGCCGCCGTCAGCGGCTCGGCGCCGGGACGGGTCGACTCGCCGCCGACGTCGATGATGTCGGCGCCCTCGTCGATCAGTCGCCTCGCCTGGGCGATCGCCGCCTCGGCGCAGGCGAACCGGCCGCCGTCGTGGAAGGAGTCGGGCGTCACGTTGACGATGCCCATGAGCAGCGGCAGCCGGCGCGGCGCCAGCAGTGCCGCCGTCAGCCGATTGCCGCCGCCCGCCGAGGATTCCATTGCCGCAAAAGGCGCGGGGCCGGCGTGCCGGCCCCGCGATCTGACCGAAGGCCGCGGCCGCTCAGGCGGGCTGCGCGGCGCCCTCGATGCCGCCGGCGGTCGGCCGGCCGCCGGCCGGCGGCACCGAACCGGTCGACTTCGGCGGCCGCGGCGGACGGCCGTTGACGATGTCGTCGATCTGCTCGGCGTCGATCGTCTCCCAGTCGAGCAGCGCCTTGGCCATCACCTCGACCTGGTCGCGGTGCTCCTCGATCAGCCGGCGCGCCAGCGCGTACTGCTCGTCGATGATGCGGCGGATCTCCGCGTCGACCTTGCGCATCGTCTCCTCGGACATGTTGACCGTCTTGGTGATCGAGCGGCCGAGGAACACTTCGCCTTCGTTCTCGGCGTAGACCATCGGCCCGAGCACGTCGCTCATGCCGTAGCGCGTGACCATGTCGCGCGCCATGTGCGTGGCGCGCTCGAAGTCGTTGCTGGCGCCGGTGGTCATCTGGTTCATGAAAATCTCTTCGGCGATGCGGCCGCCGAACAGCACGGCAATGCGGTTCAGCAGGTACTCGCGGTCGTAGGCGTAGCGGTCCTGCTCGGGCAGCTGCATCGTCACGCCGAGCGCCCGGCCGCGCGGGATGATGGTCACCTTGTGCACCGGATCGCTCTTCGGCAGCAGCTTGGCGACGATCGCGTGGCCCGACTCGTGATAGGCCGTGTTGCGACGCTCCTCCTCGGACATGACCATCGACTTGCGCTCGGCGCCCATCATGATCTTGTCCTTGGCCTTCTCGAAGTCCTGCATCTCGACCACGCGGCCGCTACGCCGCGCGGCGAACAGCGCCGCCTCGTTGACCAGGTTGGCGAGATCGGCGCCCGAGAAGCCCGGCGTGCCGCGCGCCAGGATGTCGGCCTTCACGTCGGCGCCGATCGGCACCTTGCGCATGTGCACGTTGAGGATCTGCTCGCGGCCGCGGATGTCGGGCAGCGGCACCACCACCTGGCGGTCGAAGCGGCCCGGGCGCAGCAGCGCCGGGTCGAGCACGTCGGGCCGGTTGGTGGCGGCGATCACGATCACGCCCATGCCGGTCTCGAAGCCGTCCATCTCGACCAGCATCTGGTTGAGCGTCTGCTCGCGCTCGTCGTTGCCACCGCCCAGGCCCGCGCCGCGCTGACGGCCGACCGCGTCGATCTCGTCGATGAAGATGATGCAGGGCGCGTGCTTCTTGGCGGTCTCGAACATGTCGCGCACGCGCGCCGCGCCGACGCCGACGAACATCTCGACGAAATCCGAGCCGGAGATCGAGAAGAACGGCACCTTGGCCTCGCCGGCGATCGCCTTGGCGAGCAGCGTCTTGCCGGTGCCCGGCGAGCCGACCATCAGCACGCCGCGCGGAATGCGGCCGCCGAGCTTCTGGAACTTCGACGGGTCGCGCAGGAACTCGACCAGTTCGTGCACCTCTTCCTTGGCCTCGTCACAGCCGGCCACGTCGGCGAAGGTGATCGAGTTGTTCGACTCGTCGAGCATCCGCGCCCGGCTCTTGCCGAAGGAGAAAGCGCCGCCGCGGCCGCCGCCCTGCATCTGCCGCATGAAGAAGATCCACACGCCGATCAGCAGCAGCATCGGGAACCAGGACACGAAGATCGAGGTGAGCAGCGACTGTTCCTCGCGCGGCTTGACCTCCACCTTGACGCCGCTGTTGATCAGGTCGCCCATCAGGCCGCGGTCGAGCACGGTGGCGACGGTGCGCAGCCGCTCGCCTTCCTGCGTGGTGGCGACGATCTCCGGCGTCACCCCGGACTCGCGGATCTCGGCCACCTTGATCCGGCCGGACTTCACCTCGGCCAGGAATTCCGAGTACGGCAGCGTGCGCTCGCCGGGCCGCTGGCGGCCCTCGAACTGCTTGAAAACGGTGAACAGGACCAGCGCGATCACCATCCAGATGGCGGCTTTCGCGAACATGCTGTTGTTCAAGATCGACTCCTAGGGGGCCGACGCAGCGGCCCTGTGCCGGCCATTGTAGGTCGAAGGTCCATACCCCGCCTACCGGACGAAATCACTATATGGGGCCGCCGAGAGCCTGCTTTCAAGCGTCGACCTCCCCGGGCGAACCCTTGAAGCGGCGCGCCAGCAGATACGTCTCCGCCGACTCGGCGCGCGAGGCAGCCGGCTTGCGCGCGTCGACCGAGGAAAAGTGCTTCTTCAACTGGGCGACGAACTGGCTGAAGCCGCTTCCCTGGAAGGCTTTGACCAGCAACGTGCCGCCTGGTTTCAGCTGCAGCAGCGCGAATTCGAGCGCCAGCTCGAGCAGGTGCAGTCCGCGCGCGGCGTCGGCGACGGCGATTCCCGACAGATTCGGCGACAGATCGGACAGGATCAGGTCCGCCTTGTCGCCGCCGAGCGCGGCGACGAGCCGGTCGGCCGTCTCCTGTTCACGGAAGTCGCCCTGCAGGAAGACCACGTCCGCTACGGGGTCCATCGGCAGCACATCGAGCGCAATGATCCGGCCTCGCAGCCGGCCGTCCGCACCGGCCAGCCGCTGCCTTGCCACCTGACTCCAGCTGCCGGGCGCCGCGCCCAGGTCGAGCACGGTGATGCCGGGTTTCAGCAGCCGGTCCTTGTCGTCGATCTCGATCAGCTTGAAGGCCGATCGCGCCCGGTAGCCCTGCGCCGTGGCGCGTTTGACGAATGGATCGGTGACGTGGCGCTGGATCCACGCCCGGTTGGAACGGTGCTTCCTGCTGGCGACGGGCATCTGCCGGTGACTCGGACGATCGACCGCTAGGTTAACCTGACGCTGAGCACCGACCGCGCCGCGGCCCCGGCCCGCGCCCGAAGCACTCCGCGAGAAGAGATCCGGATGACCGAACTGACCCTGAACCGCGATGAACGCCTGCGGCTGCGCGCCCAGGCGCACCACCTGAACCCGGTGGTCCTGCTCGGCGCCGCCGGCCTGACCGAGGCCGTGATCAAGGAGACCGACCGGGCGCTCGCCGCGCACGAGCTGATCAAGGTGCGGCTTCCGGGCGACGACCGGGACGAGCGCGAGGCGATCTGCGCGCAGCTGGCCGACCGCCTCGGCGCGGCGCGCGTGCAGGTGATCGGCAAGCTGCTGGTGCTGTACCGGCCGCGGCCGGCGGAGGAAGCGCCGGCCAGGCCGCCGGGTGCCGCGCGCCCGCCGTCGTCGGCCAGACCGCGGCCGCTGCCCGCGAAAGGTCGGCCGGTGGCGAACGCGCCGCGCGCCGTGCCTCGCCGGGGCAGCGGCAGGGGCCGTTAGGCCACGCCGCCGCCGTCAGCGGCGCCCGACGCTCCGCGCCGGGGCGTCGGGCTAGACGTACTTCACCTCCAGGACCTCGTACTCGCGCCGGCCGCCGGGGGCGAGGAACTCGATCAGGTCGCCCTCGGCCCTGCCGATGAGCGCGCGCGCGATCGGGCTGGAAACGGAGATCAGGCCTGCCTTCGCGTCGGCCTCGTCGTCGCCGACGATCTGGTACTTGACGTGGTCGCCGGCGACGAGGTCCTCGAGCAGCACCGTGGCGCCGAAGACGATGCGCCCGCCGGAGTCGACGCTCGCCGGATCGATGACCTGCAGCGCGCCGACCTTGCCCTCGAGTTCCATGATGCGGCCCTCGATGAAGCCCTGCCGCTCGCGCGCCGCTTCGTACTCGGCGTTCTCCGACAGGTCGCCCTTCTCGCGCGCTTCCTTGATCGCCTGGATGATCGCCGGCCGCTCGACGGCCTTCAGCCGCTGCAGTTCGGCCTTCAGGCGCTCGGCGCCGGCAGCGGTGATCGGAATCGGCATTGCAGGTGGCACCCAAAAAGAATGCCCCGACACAGCCGGGGCAGTTGCGCGAACTCTAGCCTGCCGGCTGGGGCCGCGCAACCGGCAGCCGCCGACCTCAGGCGGCGGTGAGCGAGCGGTGCAGGCCCTGCAGGTCGTAGACGTCGAGGCTGGCCAGGTACTTCATGCCCTCGACGGCGGCGCGCCCGCCGGCGATCGTCGTGTAGTAGGTGACCCGCTGGGCCAGCGCGGTGGTGCGGATCGAGCGCGAGTCGGCGATCTGGTGGCGGTTTTCCGCCACCGTGGTGATCACCAGATTGATCTCGCCGTTCTTCAGCAGGTCGACCACGTGCGGCCGGCCTTCCTTGACCTTCAGCACCGCCCTGACCGGTATGCCGGCCGCTTCGACTGCCGCCGCGGTGCCGCGCGTGGCGACCAGTTCGTAGCCCATCTCGTGCAGCAGGTGCGCCACCGCCACCGTCTTCGCCTTGTCCGAGTCCTTGACGCTGAGGAACACGGTGCCCTTCGGCGGCAGCACCACGCCGGCGGCCAGCTGCGACTTGAACAGCGCCTCGCCGAACGTCCGACCGACGCCCATCACCTCGCCGGTGGAGCGCATCTCCGGCCCGAGCAGCGTGTCGACACCCGGAAACTTGGCGAACGGGAAGACCGACTCCTTGACCGAGAAGTACGGCGGCACCACCTCGACGCGCGCGCCCTGCTTGGCGAGGCTCTGGCCGACCATGCAGCGGGCGGCGATCTTGGCCAGCGGCTCGCCGGTGGCCTTGGAGACGAACGGCACGGTGCGCGAGGCGCGCGGGTTCACTTCCAGCACGTAGACGGTGCCGTCCTGGATCGCGAACTGCACGTTCATCAGGCCGACCACGCCGAGCGCCTGCGCCATCGCCGTGGTCTGCCGCTTCAGCTCGTCGATCATCGCCGGGCTGAGCGAGTACGGCGGCAGCGAGCAGGCCGAGTCGCCCGAGTGCACGCCCGCCTGCTCGATGTGCTCCATCACGCCGCCGATGCGCACCTCCGCGCCGTCGGCCACCGCGTCGACGTCGACCTCGATCGCGTCGTCGAGGAAGCGGTCGAGCAGCACCGGCGAGGAGTTAGAGACCTTGACCGCCTCGCGCATGTAGCGCTCAAGATCGCGCCCCTCGTGCACGATCTCCATCGCGCGGCCGCCGAGCACGTAGCTCGGCCGCACCACCAGCGGATAGCCGATCTCCTCGGCCAGCCTGAGGGCGTCCTCCTCGGTGCGGGCGGTGCGGTTCGGCGGCTGCTTCAGGCCGAGCTTCATCAGCAGCTGCTGGAAGCGCTCGCGGTCCTCGGCGACGTCGATCGAATCGGGCGTCGTGCCGACGATCGGCACGCCGTTGGCCTCGAGGTCGCGCGCCAGCTTCAGCGGCGTCTGGCCGCCGTACTGGACGATCACGCCGAACGGCCGCTCGACCTCGACGATCGACAGCACGTCCTCGAGGGTCAGCGGCTCGAAGTACAGGCGGTCGGAGGTGTCGTAGTCGGTCGAGACGGTCTCCGGATTGCAGTTGACCATGATGGTCTCGAAACCGTCCTCGCGCAGGGCGAGCGCCGCGTGCACGCAGCAGTAGTCGAACTCGATGCCCTGGCCGATCCGGTTCGGTCCGCCGCCGAGGACCATGATCTTCCTGCGCCCGCTCGGCGCCGCCTCGCACTCCTCCTCGTAGGTGGAATACAGGTAGGCGGTGGTGGTGGCGAACTCGGCGGCACAGGTGTCGACCCGCTTGTACACCGGCCGCACCCCCAGCCGCAGGCGCTGTGCCCGCACATCGGCGGCATCGGCGCCGAGCAGCTTCGCCAGCCGGCGGTCGGAAAAGCCCTTGCGCTTGAGCAGCAGCAGTTCCTCGGCGGCAAGCGACGCGAGGCGGCGGCCGGCCAGCCGCCGCTCCAGGTGCACCAGCTCCTCGATCTGCGCCAGGAACCACGGGTCGATGCCGGTCTCCTCGTGGATCTCCGGCACCGTCATGCCGACGCGGAAGCCGTCGGCGACGTACCAGATGCGCTCCGGCCCCGGGTCGCCGAGTTCCTCGGCGATCTCGTCGCGGTCGGTCGAACGCTCGTCGAAGCCGTCGGCGCCGACCTCCAGCCCGCGCAGCGCCTTGTGCAGCGACTCCTGGAAGGTGCGGCCGATCGCCATCACCTCGCCGACCGACTTCATCTGGGTGGTCAGGTGCGGGTCGGCCTGCGGGAACTTCTCGAAGGCGAAGCGCGGCACCTTGGTGACCACGTAGTCGATGGTCGGCTCGAAGCTCGCCGGCGTGGCGCCGCCGGTGATCTCGTTGGCCAGTTCGTCGAGCGTGAAGCCGACCGCCAGCTTGGCCGCCACCTTGGCGATCGGGAAGCCGGTGGCCTTCGAGGCCAGCGCCGAGGAGCGCGACACGCGCGGGTTCATCTCGATCACCACCATCCGCCCGTCGCGCGGGTTGATGGCGAACTGCACGTTGGAGCCGCCGGTGTCCACCCCGATCTCGCGCAGGATGGCGATCGAGGCGTTGCGCAGCAGCTGGTACTCCTTGTCGGTCAGCGTCTGTGCCGGCGCGACGGTGATCGAGTCGCCGGTGTGGATGCCCATCGGGTCGAAGTTCTCGATCGAGCAGACGATGATGCAGTTGTCGGCCCGGTCGCGCACGACCTCCATCTCGAACTCCTTCCAGCCGAGCAGCGACTCCTCGATCAGCAGCTCCTTGGTCGGCGAAAGATCCAGCCCGCGCTGGCAGATGGCGACGAATTCCTCCATGTTCCAGGCCACACCGCCGCCGGTGCCGCCGAGCGTGAAGCTGGGCCGGATCACCACCGGAAAGCCGAGGCTCGCCTGCACTTCCATCGCCTCGGGCAGCGAGTGGGCGATGCCGGAGCGCGCCGAGCCCAGCCCGATGCGTGTCATCGCCTCCTTGAACTTCAGCCGGTCCTCGGCCTTGGCGATCGCCTCCGGCGAGGCGCCGATCAGCTGCACGCCGTAGCGCTTCAGCACGCCGTGCTCGTGCAGGTCCATCGCGCAGTTCAGCGCGGTCTGGCCGCCCATCGTCGGCAGCACGGCGTCGGGCCGCTCGCGGGCGATGATCCGCTCCACCACCTGCCAGGTGATCGGCTCGATGTAGGTGACGTCGGCGGTGCCCGGGTCGGTCATGATCGTCGCCGGGTTGGAGTTGACCAGGATGACCTTGTAGCCCTCCTGCTTCAGCGCCTTGCACGCCTGCGCGCCCGAGTAGTCGAACTCGCAGGCCTGGCCGATGACGATCGGGCCGGCGCCGATGATCAGGATCGATTCGATGTCGCTGCGCTTGGGCATCGTTTCAGGCGTAGTTACCCGGCGCGAGCCGCCGCTCGACCAGTTCGATCAGGATGTGGATGACCTTGATGTGCAGCTCCTGCACCCGGTCGGCATAGCGGCCGCCGGGCGTCACGATGGCGACGTCGGCCAGGTCGGCGAGCGGCGTTCCGGCGCGGCCGGTGAGCGCGATCACCCGCATCTGCAGTTCGCTGGCGGCCCGCGCCGCGGCGACCACGTTGGCGCTGCTGCCGCTGGTGCTGATCGCCAGCAGCAGGTCGCCGGCGCGCCCGTGCGCCTGCAGGTAGCGCGCGAACACGCGCTCGTAGCCGTAGTCGTTGGCGACGCACGACAGGTGTCCCGCGTCGCCGATCGCCACCGCCGCGTAGCCCGGCCGGTCGTCGCGGAAGCGGCCGGTCAGTTCCTCGGCGAAGTGCATCGCGTCGCACATCGAACCGCCGTTGCCGCAGGCAAACGCCCGCCCGCCGGCGGCGAAGGTCGAGGCGAGCAGCTCGCCGGCACGCTCGATGTGCGCCAGCATCGTGTCGTCGCCGCGCAGGCGATCGAGCGCCGCCGCCGCCTCGTCGAGTGCCGCACGTACCGTGTAAGTCATTGCCGCTCCCGCATCAGGCCGACGAAGCGGTCGAACAGGTAGGCGATGTCATGCGGCCCCGGGCTCGCCTCCGGGTGGCCCTGGAAGCAGAAGGCCGGCCTGTCGGTGCGGCGGAAGCCCTGCAGCGACGCGTCGAACAGCGACACATGGGTGACCTTGCAGTTGCCCGGCAGCGAGGCTGCGTCGACGGCGAAGCCGTGGTTCTGCGAGGTGATCGCCACCCGGCGCGTCTCCAGGTCCTGCACCGGGTGGTTGGCGCCGTGGTGGCCGAACTTCATCTTCAGCGTCCGCCCGCCCGAGGCCAGTCCCATGATCTGATGGCCGAGGCAGATGCCGAAGGTCGGCATGCCGGCGGCGATGATCTCGCGGGTGGCCTCGATCGCGTAGTCGCAGGGCTCGGGGTCGCCCGGCCCGTTCGACAGGAACACGCCGTCGGGCTTCAGCTTCAGCACCTCGGCCGCCGGCGTGGTCGCCGGCACGACCGTCACGCGGCAACCGCGGCTGGCGAGCAGGCGAAGGATGTTGCGCTTCACCCCGAAGTCGTAGGCGGCCACGTGCAGCTGCGCCGCCTCGAGCCGGCCATGGCCGCGGCCAAGTTCCCAGGCAGTCTCGCGCCACTCGTACGGCGCACCGACCGTCACCGCCCTGGCGAGATCCAGGCCGGCCATGCCCGGGAACGAGCGCGCCAGTTCGACCGCCCGCGCCTCGTCGGCGCCAACGACGATGCTGCCGGCCTGGGCGCCCCTGTCGCGCAGGATCCGCGTCAGCCGCCGTGTGTCGATGCCGGCGATCGCCACCACGTTCTCGCGCCGGAGATACCCGGCAAGCGACTCCTGCGCGCGGAAACTGGAGTAAACGTGCGGCAGGTCGCGCACGATCAGCCCGGCGGCATGGACGCGGTCGGACTCGAGGTCCTCGGCGTTGGTGCCCGTGTTGCCGATATGCGGGTAGGTCAGCGTGACGATCTGCCGGCAGTAGCTCGGATCGGTGAGGATCTCCTGGTAGCCGGTGATCGCCGTGTTGAAGACGACTTCGCCGACCGCGTGGCCGGCGGCGCCGATCGAGTGGCCGCGGAAAATCGTCCCGTCGGCCAGCGCCAGCAGCGCCGCGGGACGGGAACTGTCGATCAGGGAAGACAAGCGGGCTCCTTGATTCCGCTGCCGGCAGCACGTGCCGGCAGCGCGGCGCGCTGCCTCGAACCTTCGCCGTCCGAGCAATCCGCAGCGACGCGCTGGGCAAACTGGCGAATTATATCTGCGCGGTTGCCGCTGCCCGGCCCGGCAACCCGGCGGCGCGCCGGAAGGCGGCGACTACAGCTTCTCCGTCTCGCCGGAGCGCGGCTGCCACTTCATCAGGCGCTTCTCGGCCACCCCGACCGCCCAGTCGAGCACCAGGGCGAAGCCGGTGAGCACCAGGATGCCGGCCATCACGGTGTTGATGTCGAAGGTGCCTTCCGCCTGCAGGATCAGGTAGCCGACGCCGCTCGACGAGCCCAGGTACTCGCCGACCACCGCGCCGACGAACGCCAGGCCGACCGAGGTGTGCAGCGACGAGAACACCCAGCTGGTGGCGCTCGGCAGATAGACGTGGCGCAGCAGCTGCTGCTGGCTGGCGCCGAGCATGCGGGCGTTGGCGAGCACCGTCGGGCTCACCTCCTTGACGCCCTGGTAGACGTTGAAGAAGACGATGAAGAACACCAGCGTGAAGCCGAGCGCCACCTTCGAGGCGATGCCCAGCCCGAACCAGACCGCGAAGATCGGCGCCAGGATGATCCGCGGCATCGAGTTGAAGGCCTTGATGTACGGATCGAGGATCGCCGCTGCCATGGGGCTCAACGCCAGCCACATGCCCATCAGCAGGCCGGCCGCGGTGCCGATCGCGAAGGCCAGCACGGTCTCGACCAGGGTGATCCACAGGTGCGGGTAGATGTCGCGGCTGACGACGAACCAGTCCCAGATGCGGGCGAAGACCTTCAGCGGCTCGCCGAGGAAGAAGGCGGCGTCGTTCTCCTTGGCGAACAGGAAGTGCGGCACCAGGCCGGGCGCCGTCATCACGTGCCAGAAGACGAAGAACGCCACCAGCATGCCGACCTGCCAGATGCGCAGGTTGCGCGGGCTCGGCTTGATCCACTGCCACATGACCGGTCAGGCCGCCAGCTTCTGCTGCGCGTAGCCCTTGAGGACCTCCTCGCGCAGCACGTCCCAGATCGCCTTGTGCAGATCGATGAAGCGCGGCGTCACCCGCACCTCGGCCACGTCGCGCGGCCGCGGCAGGTCGATCGCGAACTCGCCGATCGGCTGCGATGACGGCCCGGCCGACAGCACCACCACGCGGTCGCTCATCGCGATCGCCTCGTCCAGGTCGTGGGTGATGAACAGCACCGCCTTCTTCTTGGCCGCCCACAGCTCGAGGACCTCGTTCTCCATCAGCTGCCGCGTCTGGATGTCGAGCGCCGAGAACGGCTCGTCCATCAGCAGGATGTCCGGGTCGAGCACCAGCGTCTGCGCCAGGGAAGTGCGCTTGCGCATGCCGCCGGAAAGCTGGTGCGGGAAGCGGTCGCCGAAGCCGCCGAGGCCGACCCGGCGCAGCCACTCGTCGGCCTGCCGGCGGGCCTCGGCGAGCGGCACGCCGCGGAACTCCAGCCCCGCGGTGACATTGGCCAGCGCGGTGCGCCACGGCATCAGCGCCTCGGACTGGAACATGTAGCCGGCGCGGCGGTTGATGCCGCGCAGCTGCTCGCCGAACACCCGCACGGTGCCGCGGCTCGGCTCGAGCAGGCCCGCCGCGACGTTCAGCAGCGTGCTCTTGCCGCAGCCGGTCGGCCCGACCACGCTGAGGAACTCGCCGGGCGCGATCGCAAGCGTCACCTCCGCTACCGCCGTATAGCGCTGCGTGCGGTCCTCCCGCGACACGAAGGTGCAGCTGACGTCGGCGAGTTCGAGGGCGGGCGTCACGGCCGGCCGGTCACTTGTACTTCTGATTCGCCCGGCGCGCGAACTCGTTGGTGTAGTTGGCCTTCAGGTCGAGCTTGGCCGCGGCGATCTTCTCGTCGACGCTGGCCAGCGCGCGCATGGCGGTCGCCGAGCCGGCCTCGGGGAAGATGCCGTCGGGCGACAGCGCGCCCTTCGCCTTCAGGAAGGCGTCGATGTAGACGGCGCGGTCGCCGAGCAGGTAGCCCTCCGGCACCACCTTGATGACGTCCGACGGGCCGGCCTGCTGGATCCACTTGTTGGCGCGGACGATGGCGTTGGTGAGCGCCTGCGCGGTGTTCGGATTCTTCTCGACGAACGACACCGGCGCGTACAGGCAGGCGGCAGGCATCGGTCCGCCGAAGACCTTTTCCGACTCGGCCGGGTCGCGCGTATCGGAGACGATCTTGATGTCGCCTGCCCGCTGCAGGATGGTGATCACCGGATCTAGGTTGGAGATGGCGTCGATCTGGCCGGAGCGCATCGCCGCCACCGCGCCCTGCGAGGCGCCGACGCCGACGTACGACACGTCCGTCGGCCTGATGCCCGCCTTGGCCAGCACGAAGTTGGCCATGATGTTGGTCGACGAGCCCGGCGCGGTGACGCCGATCTTCCTGCCCTTCAGGTCGGCGGACGACTTGTAGCCGGCCATCGTCTTGCTGCTGACGGCCAGCACGATCTGCGGCGCGCGTCCCTGCAGCACGAAGGCGCGCATCGGCTGGCCCTTGAACTGCATGTTCAGGGTGTGCTCGAAGGCGCCCGAGACCACGTCGGCGCTGCCGCCGACCACCGCCTGCAGCGCCCGCGCGCCGCCGGCGAAGTCGACGATCTCCACTTCGAGCCCCTCGGCCTGGAAGTACTTGAGCTGCTCGGCGATGGTCAGCGGCAGGTAGTAAAGGAGGTTCTTGCCGCCCACCGCGATCGTCACCTTCTTCTTCTCCAGTGCCTGCGCCGAGGCGACGGAAGGCAGGACCGCGGCCGCCGAGGCAGCGGCGGATGCGGCAAGGAAATCGCGACGGTCGAAGTTGCGCTTCATGCTTGTCTCCTTCGTTGGAATGCCGGCTTGCCGCTGGCGCGGCCGGACCCGCATGCTAAATCACCGCCGCCACCCCTGCGCCGCCGCCGCCTCGGTAGAAATACTTCCCCGCAGTAGCGCGCCGGGGCGCGACCGACCGCTCAGAGCGGTGCCGCCGAACAGTGCGCGGCGCGGTTCTTGCCGCTGCGCTTGGCGAAGTACATCGCGTCGTCGGCCCGCTGCACCAGCTTCAGCGCGCTGTCGGCGTCTTCCGGGGCGAGCGCGTAGCCGACGCTGGCGGTGACCTGCGCCAGCGCCGGCTGCCCGGCCGAACTGGCGCGGATCGCGGCGATCATCTGCTGGGCCATGGTGGCGGCGGCGGTCCGATCGGGGACGCGCGCCAGCACCAGGAACTCGTCGCCGCCGAAGCGGCCGACGCTGTCGTCGCTGCGCACCGCCGACTGCAGAGCCTGGGCGACGCGCGCCAGCACCGCGTCGCCGTCGCGGTGACCGAGCATGTCGTTGACCGTCTTGAACCCGTCGAGGTCGACGAAGAACAGCGCCACCGCACCGGCGCGCCGGTCGGCCAGCGCGCGCTCGATGCGCTCGATGATGGCGCGCCGGCTCAGCACCTCGGTCACCGGGTCGCGCTCGATGCTGCTCTCGAGCTGCTGCTGGCGGGTCTTCAGGTCGTGCACGTCGACCAGGATCGAGTACACGCCGACCACGTGGCCGTCGGCGTCGAAGTCCGGCACGTAGCTCGTCCTCATCCAGCGCACGCCGCGGCCGGGAAGCTCGACCAGCCGCGTGAAGTCGACCGCCTCGCCGGCTAGCGCCCGCTCGTAGTAAGGCCGATGGCGGGCCCACAGCTCGTTGCCGCGCGCCTCGCCGATCCGCCTGCCGAGCAGCTGCGCGGGCGCCATGCCGACCGCCTCGACGTAGGCGCGGTTGATGAAGATCAGGCGATAGTCGCGGTCGACGTAGGTGATCGGGTACGGGATCTTCTCGGCGAACTGCGACAGCCGCGCCCGCGCCGCCTCGAGCGCCTGGCGGGCGGTGACGAACTCGTGCACATCGAACGCCACCGTGTAGACCGCGGCGACGCCGCCGTCTTTCTCGAACTCCGGAAACACCTCGACGCGGCACCAGCGGGGCTCGCCGTCGAGGTGCGTCAGCAGCCGCTCGTAGCTGGCGGTCTCGCCCGCGAAGGCGGCTGCGAAGGAGCCCCTGGCGGCCTGCCAGGCATCGGCGCCGTACAGCTGCTCGAGCGTCCGGCCCAGCAGCTGCAGCTCGCTGCGCCCGGCCCAGTCGAGGTAAGGCTCGTTGCAGAAGACCAGCCTGAACTCGCGATCCCAGCGGCCGATCGGCACGTGGATCGCATCGACCAGCCTCGCGATGACCGCCGAGCGCTTCATCGTCGCGCCGCCATCGCTCAGGCGCCGCTGACGAACAGGAAGATGCAGGCCAGCCAGCCGATCAGCCAGGCGACCGAGCGGGCCAGGTGCCAGTCGGCCAGGTAGCAGGCGAGATAGGCCAGCCGCGCGGCGATGAAGATCACCGCCAGCGCGTCGACGCGCTCCTGCGGCGCCTGCAGCATCTGCGCGACGATCACCGCCACGGCGAAGAACGGAAACGCCTCGAAGCCGTTCAGCTGCGCGCTGTCGGCGCGCCGGCGGAAGCCGTCCTGCCGCTCGAGCCAGCCGCGCGGGTTGCGGTTGTTGTAGCGCTCGCCGCCGGCCTTGGCGATGGTGCTCGCCAGGTAGGGCAGCAGCGCTGCCGCCAGCACGCACCACAGCGCGACGGTCATCGCGCCGCCTTCGCGCTGCGCGCGAAGGATTCGCGCTTGGGGCGGCCCGGCGCGTCGATCCGGCTGACCTTCGCGCTGCGCGCGAAGGATTCGCGCTTGGGACGGCCCGGCGCGCTCATGCGGCCCGCCGGTCGAGCATCGCCTGGGCGATGGTGTTGACGTCGGTGTATTCCAGCTCGGCACCGACCGGCACGCCGCGCGCCAGGCGGGTGATCTTCAGCTGCGGATCGCGGCCGCGCAGCAGTTCCGCCGCGTAGTGCGCGGTGGCATCGCCCTCCGGGGTGAACGAGGTGGCGACGATGACCTCGCGCACCAGGCCGTCGGCGGCGCGCTCGAGCAGGCGCTCCATCTGGATCTCGCGCGGACCGATGCCGTCGAGCGGCGACAGCCGGCCGAGCAGGACGAAGTACAGCCCCGAGTAGGCCAGCGACTGCTCGATCATCAGCTGGTCGGCCGGCGTCTCGACGACGCACAGCAGGCCGGCGTCGCGCCGCGGGCTGGCGCAGGTCTCGCAGATCTCCTGCTCGGTGAGCGTGTTGCAGCGGGCGCAGTGGCGGATGCCCGCGGCCGCCGCCAGCAGCGCCTCGCCGAGCGCCACCGCGCCGTCGCGGTCGTGCTGCAGCAGATGAAAGGCGATGCGCTGCGCCGAGCGCGGCCCGATGCCCGGCAGCCGCTTCAGCGAATCGACCAGCCGATCGAGCGTGGGACCGAGTTTCATCGAGGCACAGCGCTTGCAGTGCAGGCGCTCGTACGAGCGCCTTCGTGGCAGTTACCTTGCGGCGGGCGCCCGGCCGCCCGAAGCCCGCCGCACCGACTTCTCCCGGCGAGGGTGCACGTGCGACGCGCAGCGTCGCGTACACCCGAGCCGAACCTCAAAACGGCAGCTTGAACCCCGGCGGCATCGGCATGCCCGCGGTCACCGACGACATCTTCTGCTGGGTCAGTTCCTCGGCCCGACGGACCGCGTCGTTGAACGCCGCGGCGACCAGATCCTCCAGCATGTCGCGGTCGTCGCCGACCAGGCCCGGATCGATGCTGACGCGCCGCACCTGGTTCTTGCAGGTCATCAGCACCTTGACCATGCCGGCGCCCGCCTGGCCCTCGACTTCCATCTGGGCAAGCTCGTCCTGCAGGCGCTTCATGTTCTCCTGCATCTTCTGCGCCTGCTGCATCAGCCCGGCGAGCTGGTTCTTCATCATCTGCGGATTCCTTTCACGACTCGCGCGGGCGGATCGACTGCGGTTCGACCTGGGCGCCGAAGTTCTCGATCAATTCTTGCACGAACGGGTCGGACAGGATCGCCTGCTCGGCGTTCTTCTGCCGCTCGCTGCGCGCCTGCTCGGCCAGCGACGCCGCGGTGGTCGCGCCGGCCGTGCTGCCGACCTCCACCGCCACCCGGATCGGCCGGCCGAAGTGCTGCGTCAGCGCCGCCCGCAGCCGCTCGACGTTCGCCGACTCGGCGTACGACTTGATCGCCACGCGCAGGCGGAACAGGTCGCCGTCGACCGACAGCAGCTCGCTGTGCGAGGCCAGCTCGCGCGCCAGTCCCGCCAGCTGCAGCGCGTTGACCAGCTGCGGCCAGTCGCCGGGGGCCGGCAGCGGCGGCGCCGCCATCCTGGCCGCGGCGATCGGTCCGCCGCCGGCCGCCTTTGCCTGGGCCGCGCCTCTGGGCGGCTCGGCGGTCGGCCGGGCGGCGCGGCCTGCGACCGCCGGCGGCGCGGCGCGCGGCGCGGCGTCGGTGGTGGCGGCTTGCGCGGTCACCCCGTCGCGCGGCGCGAAGGCGAGCATGCGCAGCAGCGCCATCGTGAAGCCGGCGTACTCGTCGGGCGCCAGGGCGAGGTCGTTGCGTCCGTGCAGCGCGATCTGGTAGCAGAGCTGCACTTCCTCGGGCGAGAACACCTCCGCCAGACGCCGGATCTCGGCGGCGTTGTCGACGTCCTCGCCGACCACGTCGGCCTGCTGCGCCAGCGCGATCCGGTGCAGCAGCGCCGCCAGGTCGCGCAACGCCTGGCCGAAGGAGAAGCTGCGCGCGGCCATGTCGTCGGCGATCGCCAGCATCTTCGGCGCGTCGGCGGCAGCCAGTGCGTCGAGCAGCCGCACCAGCGTCAGGCCGTCGATCGCGCCGAGCATCGCCTGCACGGTCGACAGCGTCACCGTGCCGCCGCTGTAGGCGATCGCCTGGTCGAGCAGCGACAGGCCGTCGCGCATGCTGCCGCGCGCCGCGCGCGAGAGCATCTGCACGGCGGCCGGCTCGGCGTCGATCTTCTCCAGGCCGAGGATCTCGTTCAGCCGGCCGGCGATCGCCGCCGGCGTCATCTGCTTCAGGTTGAACTGCAGGCAGCGCGACAGCACCGTCACCGGGATCTTCTGCGGGTCGGTGGTCGCCAGGATGAACTTGACGTAGTCGGGCGGCTCCTCGAGCGTCTTGAGCATCGCGTTGAAGGCGTGCGAGGTGAGCATGTGCACCTCGTCGATCATGTACACCTTGAAGCGCGCGTTGCTCGGCGCGTAGACCGCGCGCTCGAGCAGCGCCGTCATCTCGTCGACGCTGCGGTTGCTGGCCGCGTCCATCTCGATGTAGTCGATGAAACGGCCGGCGTCGATCGCCGTGCATACCTCGCACCGGTTGCACGGCGTGGCGGTGATGCCGCCGCTGCCGTCGGGGCCGGTGCAGTTCAGCGCCTTGGCCAGGATGCGCGCCAGCGTCGTCTTGCCGACCCCGCGGGTGCCGGTGAACAGGTAGGCGTGGTGAAGCCGCTTCTGCTCGAGCGCGTTCGACAGCGCGCGCACCACGTGATCCTGGCCCACCGTGGTGGCGAAATCGCGCGGGCGCCACTTGCGGGCGAGGGCCTGATACGACATGCGCCGCATTCTAGCGAGGCGAGGATGGCGGATCGTCCTGCGCCTGCGCCTGCGCCGTGCCGCGACGGCCGCGGGCCGGTGCTACCCTCGCCGCCACGCCCAGCGACGCGCCGCCCATGCCCGCCTCCGAACTGTGCTTCCTGTCCGCCACCGAGCTGGCGGAACTGATCAGGCGCCGCCGCGTTTCCGCCGTCGAAGCGATGCAGGCGCACATCGCGCAGATCGAGCGCGTCAACCCGCAGGTCAACGCGATCGTCACCTTTCACCCGGAGCGCTCGCTGGCGCGCGCCCGCGAGGCCGACGCCAGGCAGGCGCGTGGCGAGCCGCTGCACCTGCTGCACGGCCTGCCGACCGCGCACAAGGACCTGCTGCCGACGCGCGGCGTGCGCACCACCTGGGGCTCGCCGATCTACCGGGACTTCCTGCCCGACCAGGACGCGCTGATCGTCGAACGGCAGGCGACGGCCGGCGCGATCTCGGTGGGCAAGACCAACACGCCCGAGTTCGGTGCCGGCGCGCAGACCTTCAACGCTGTCTTCGGCGCCACCCGCAATCCCTACGATCCTGCCCGCACCTGCGGCGGCTCCTCGGGCGGCGCCGCGGTGGCGCTGGCCTGCGGCATGGTGCCGATCGCCGACGGCAGCGACTTCGGCGGCAGCCTGCGCAACCCGGCGGCGTTCTGCAATGTCGTCGGCCTGCGCGGCTCCGCCGGCCGCGTGCCCAAGTACCCGAACAAGCTCGGCTGGAACTCGCTTTCGGTGCAGGGCGCGATGGCGCGCACGGTCGAGGACGTCGCGCTGATGATGCAGGCGATCAGCGGCCCCGACGCGCGCGTGCCGATCTCCCTCACCGAGCCGGGTTCGCTGTTCGCCCGCCCGCTGGCGCGCGAGTTCGCCGGCACGCGCGTGGCGTGGGCGCCGGCGCTCGGCGGCCTGGCTCCGGTGGACGCGCGGGTCGTCGCCGCGATCGACGCGCAGCGACCAACGTTCGAATCGCTCGGCTGCGCGACCTTCGAGGCGATCGCCGACTTCGGCGACGCGCGCGAGGTCTTCCACGTGCAGCGGGCGCAGATCTTCGCCGCCACGCACGCCGAGCACTACGCGCGCCACCGCGACCTGCTCAAGGACACCATCGTCTGGAACGTCGAGCAGGGCCTGAAACTCACGGCGCGGCAGATCGCCGACGCCGAGCTCAAGCGCACCGCGCTGTTCGAGCGCGTGTACGAGTTCTTCGAGCGCTACGAGTTCCTCATCCTGCCGACGGCGCAGGTGCTGCCTTTCCCGGTCGAGGAACCGTGGGTAGGCGAGATCGACGGCCGGCCGATGGCCGATTACCTGGAATGGATGACCTCGTGCTGGATCATCACCGTCACCGGCCACCCGGCCGTGTCGGTGCCTTGCGGTTTCTCACCGGAGGGACTGCCGATCGGCGTGCAGATCGTCGGTCGCTACCGCGACGACTTCGGCGTGCTGCAGCTGGCGTACGCCTTCCAGCAGGCGACGCAGTTCTGGAAGCGGTCGCCGCCGCTGGCCGCCTAGGGCCGGCCGGACAGCCTCAGGCAGCGCCGAGCGCAGCGAGCGCGGCGCCCGTCACGCGGCAGATGCGCCAGTCGGGCAGCACCTCCGCGCCGAGCGACCGGTAGAAGTCGATTGCCGGCTGGTTCCAGTCGAGCACCGCCCACTCGAAGCGGCCGCACTGGCGCTCGACCGCCACCCGCGCGACGTGGCGCATCAGCGCCTTGCCGTAGCCGCGCCCGCGCGCCTCGGGCACCACGAACAGGTCTTCCAGGTACAGCCCGCGCCGGGCGAGGAAGGTGGAGAAGTTGTGGAAGTACAGCGCGAAACCGACCGGCCGCTCATCCTCCCAGCCGACCACCGCTTCGATCACCGGCCGGGCGCCGAACAGTTCCTCGCGCAGCTGCGCCTCGGTGCCGACGACCAGATGGGTGAGCTGCTCGTAATGAGCCAGCGCCGCGATCAGCGACAGCAGGACGGCGCTGTCGCGCGGCTGCGCGGGTTCGATGCGCAAGGGCATGGAGGTCGGTCGAAGAGGCGAGCCTTGTCCTCGGCACTGGAAGCACTCCGCTGTGGCTGCTTCGTTCCCGACCTGACCAGGTTAACGGCACCTCCATGCGAGGGGGCCCGCCAGCACGAATGGTATCAGCCGGCGCCGGCGATGCTTGCACCCATCGCCGCTGCACGAGCGGGACCGCGTGGCGTGCGCCTCTGCCAGGCCGTCCGCTCGCGGGAGAACCAGCGTACCTTGCAGACCGAATGCGGCCATTGGCGCTTCATCGTCCAACAGCCGTAGACGACCCCTTGCGGCTGTTTGCTTCGCGGCGGCGAATGCCCGCTTCGTACTCACAACCTGTCAGCTCCGGCTGGCGCCGGCGTTCCCATAGCCGCGCCTCAGCGGCAGCTGACGATAAAGCTCTCCAACAGCCTGCCGGTAAGGTCCAACATCCAGAGACTTCGGCGGCACCCATCCAGAGGCTGTCGCAGGCCCGCCGCGTCCAGAGCAAGCAGCTTCACTTCGACCGCGCCGATGCGCGACCAGGACGCCTTACATACCACTCGGGCCTCTCGGCGGACGGACGGGATCCGACCATCGCCCGGCACTCGGCTTCGACATCGCCCAGCAGTCGCGCGAGGAACGACACGAAGGCTTGTGTGTCCTCGTCCCGCCGCGCGTCCGGCCGCACCAGCGCGCTGAACGGCGGTGAGTCCGGGCTCTCCCAGTCCAGCAGGACCGGCTGCAGCAGTCCGTCGCGCAGGTAGTGCCAGACAGATATGTCGGCGAACCGTCCGACGCCTTGGCCGTGCAGTACCGCCTGCAGCGCATCGTCGCGGCTGGTGCAGGTCAACCAGCCCTTCGCTGCGACTTCCTCGACCTCGTCGCCGCGACGTTGTCGCCAAAGGTCCAGCACCGTACCTTCGGGCGAGCGGACGACCACGCAGGCGTGGTCACTCAGCGCGGATGGCCTTGTCGGGGGCGGGTGCCGGCGCCAGTAGTCGGGACTGGCGCACACGATCAAACGGCTCCGTGCCAGCGGACGCTTGACGAGGTCGAGTGCGCCGGGCCAGCCGAGCGCGACCAGCACGTCGATCCCGCGCGCCTCGTTGTCGGTCACCGTCAGATGATCGACCGTGCGAAGGTCGATCTTCACCTGCGGATGCCGCTCGCGAAAGCGAGGCAGCGCCGGGATCAGCAGCGCCCGCGATAACAGTGGCGGTGCGCCGACGACCAACGTGCGCGCCTTGGCGGCTGCGCCGCCCGACACCAAGCGATCGACATGGTCGAGTTGGGCAAGGAGCGGCGCGCAAACTTCCCGGTACGTTTCGCCTCGGGCAGTGAGCTTCAGGCCCCGCGTGCTGCGATCGAGCAGGCGGGTGCCCAGCTCTCGCTCAAGGGCGCCGATGAGCTTGGTGACGGCCGGCACGCTGACTTCGAAGTGCCGGGCGGCTGCGGAGAAGCTGCCTCCCTCGGCGGCGGCGACGAAGTACTGCAACGCGCGCAGCTTGTCCATGGGGAACGCCTTCCACCTTTAACCGTCGGTTCAAGGGCATTGTGCCTGCGCGCGGCTTTCTCGCACAGCGCGGGATTCCTACATTTCCGCTCCATCGCACTGCTGGAACACGCCGTGATCCTCGCAGCCGCCGTCAACCCCGCGCTGCCCTTGCGCCGCGTCGCGCTGCTGGCGACCGCCTTCGCTTTGCTCGACAGCTTGCGGATCGTCGCTTACCCGCGAACGTTGGTGGCGCTGCACGGCAGCGGAAGCGCGGACCAGCCATCGCTGTTCACCCGGTCGACCTTACTCAGCGCGAACCTGACGATGGCCCTGTGGTTGTACGAACAGAACGGCTGCCGGACCAACCGGGCTATCTCGGTCAACGCCTGCAACGCTCTCATGTGCGGCGCCATCGCCGCATCCGTCGGCTGGCTGCGCTGGATGCAGTCGGCTTTCGCCTCTGCATCCTCGCTCTGAGGGAGGTTCCATGCCGTTCTTCCGTACGCTCGCCCTTGCCGTGGCCGCCCTCGCAATCTGCAACGCCGCCGCCGCGCAGTCCGCGATCCCAAGTGCGCCGTCACCATCGGCTGTCCGCCTCGTCGTGCCGCTGCCGGCGGGCGGGCCCAGCGACTTGATCGCACGGATGACGGCGCGGCATCTGGCCGAGACGCTGGGCCAACAGGTCGTTGTCGAGAACAAGCCCGGCGCCAACGGCCTGCTTGCGGCCCGCGACGTCGCGGCCGCCGGCACCGACGGCCAGACCTTGCTGTACGCCCCCGGCTCGATGATCGCGACGCCTTTGCTCGTCAAGGGCTCGGGCTTCGACTGGCCGCGTGAGCTCGCACCGCTGGGCAAAGTCGGGCGTGTGCCCTTCGGCCTCGCGGTGCATCCGGGCATCGGGGCGGCCTCGGTCGCGGATCTGGTCCGTCAAGCCCGCAGCCAGCCGGGCAAGCTCAACGTGGCAACGAACACTCCCAGCGAGGTGATGGCCACGGCCAAGTTTATGAAGGCCGCCGACGTGAACCTCATGCGGGTTCCGTACCGCGGCGCGCCGCAATCGATGCCTGATTTGCTGGCCGGCCGCGTGCACGTGATGTTCGGTCCGCTTTCCGCATTCCAGCCGTACGTCCAGTCCGGTGCGCTGCGCCTGCTGGCCGTGCTCGGCCCCGAGCGGAGCCCCGCGCTGCCCGACGTGCCGACGATGCGCGAGGCCGGGTTCCCCGACGTTTCGGTGCCGACTTGGCAGGCGCTGTACGTGTCGGCGCGGGTCGATGCCAGCCGGCAGCAACGGTTGGCTCAGGCCGTGAGCGCAGCGGCGGCGCGGCCAGAAGTCCGGGCCGAACTCGAGAAGCGGTTGCTGGTGGCGGAGACAGCCTCGCCGCAGGAACTATCGGCGACCATCAGCCGCGAACTGGCGGAGTGGGCGCTGCTCATCGACGAGTACAAGCTCTCTGCCGAGTGACCGCGCGGGTCGGGGCGCGCAACGCCGCGGGCGGCGATGAGGGTGCTTTTCTGTTCGACCGGTGGCTTCGGGCATATCCAGCCGATGCGCCCGCTGGCCACCGCCATGCAACAGCAAGGCGACGCGGTTGCCTGGGTGACGGCGCCGGACGCGCTGGCGTCACTGGCCGGACACGGCTTGACGCTCTTTCCGGCCGGGCTCGAAATCGCAGCCGGCCGGCGGATGTTCAGGGAACTCCATCCATGGGTGCTCGAACTGTCCGGCGAAGCAATTTCGGAGCAGACGTTTCCGCGCCTGTTCGGCGCCACGCTGGCGCCGAGCATGCTGGCCGGGGTGGGCGACACCATCGATCTTTGGAAACCCCAACTTGTCGTGCTCGAGCCGGCGGCTCTGGCCGCGCCGCTGGCCTGCACGCAGCGCCGCGTTCCCTACGTCACGCACAGTTACGGCCTGCCGGTCCCGCCGATGTACCTCGAAGCCGCCATGCGCTGGTTCGGACCCTGCTGGGAGCGGGCCGGATTGCGCGCACCGGACGACGGTGGTCTATACCGGCACCTGTATATCGACATCGTTCCGCAGGGCCTGACCAGCGGTACATGGGCAGGGGTCACGCCGCGCCTTGCGCTGAACCCCTACGCAGTTCGAACGGATGCTGGCATCGGCCTGCCCGGTGAGCTGCGCCAAGCCTTGGAACAGACTGACCGGCTTCGCGTCTACCTTAGCTTCGGCACGGTCTTCAACCGCCGCCGCGTTCTGGTCGATGCGGCGCAGGCGCTCCTTGGGACCGGCGCAGTCGTTGTCGTGACCACGGGCAAGGACAGCGGTCCCGGCGACTTTCCCGCGGCGCCGAACCTCCATGTGCTGGATTTCGTCGACCAGGCCGCCGTGCTTTCGAGGTGCGACCTGGTCGTCTCCCACGGGGGCGCCGGCACGATCCTCGCCGCTGCGGCACACGGTCGCCCACAGATCGTCCTGCCTCAGGGAGCCGATCACTTCCGCAACGCGCGCGCGTTGGCCGAAGCATCGGTCGCCATCGCCGTGGCCCCTGAGGAGCAAACCGCGCACACGATTCGAAAGGCCGCGGAGCGGCTGCTGTCGGTACCCGACTTCAGGCTCGCGGCACGGCGCCTGGCGCAGCAGATGGGCCGCATGCCAAAGGCCCGGGAGATAGCGTGCGAACTCGAACGCCGGTTCTCCGGGTCCTGACCGACGCCATGTGGACCGCCGCTTTTGGATGTCCGGGTGGTCGACCAGCGAAGTTTCGATGCGCACCGCCTCCCGCTCTGGGTGGCGAAGGGCCAATCGCAGCGTTGGTGTTGTCGGCGGACTGCAGGAGATTCCGACACTCGCCGCCGATTCCCAGGTCATGTAGGCGCCTCTTGGGCTTCGCGCCTCCGAATCCGCCAACGTTCCGCCGTCGGAAAGAGCTGTCGTTCGTTGCGAGCGCCACGGAGATCCGCTGATGGCCGGTACTTGCCAGTGGCGCAAGTGTCGGCGATGACGGCAACCGCTGCATAACGGTCGCCGCAGGATGACGCGGCGTTCAGTCGCCACCGGCAGCGTAGCTGCCCTATCAGCCCTCGACCTCGATCAGTTCGCCCTGCGCCGTCACCAGCCCCAGACGCACCGGCGTCCCGGCGCCGATCGCGCGCATCACTTCCGCGTAGCGGCGCACCTGCGCCTCGTACTGCGGCCGTTCGGCATCGGTGACGCGCCACTTGAAGTCGATGATCCACAGCGCGTCGTCGCCCTCGACCAGGCGGTCGACACGCAGCAGCTCGCCGTCGGCGGCGACCAGTTCGACCTCCGCCAGTGCCGCGCCGGTGAACAGCTGCGGCAGCCGGCGGCGCACCCGCGCCGCCGCGGCCGCGGCGAGCGCCGCCTGCTGCGCGCTCAATCCGTGCGCCTGGGCGATGGCGTCCGCGGGCGCGTCCGCGCCCTGCTCGAGCAACGCGTGCCACGCCCGGCCGAGCTGCTGCGCTTCGGTCTCCGGCGCCTCGGCGACGCGGCAGCCGGTCGGCATCGGCTGCGGGCGAAAGTCGCGCACCTCGCGCGCGCCGGCCGCCGGCGGCCGCGGCTGCGCCTCCGCGGCGCCCGCCGACAGCGGCTCGGCCGGTTGCAGGCGCGTGTACCAGGTCGCGTCCCGAATCTCCTTCCCGCCTTCGGCGCCGCTGGCGATGAGCACCTGCCTGGCGCGCGTCGCCGCCACGTAAAGCAGGTTCCAGTCTTCCTGATCGCGCTGCGCGTCGTCCTCGGCGAACCACGCGGCGCGCGCCTCGTCGCGCGCAGCCTCGCCGCGCGCCACCACCGACACGTGCTCGGGCGCTGCTGCTTCCGGCGGCCAGACCACCAGCACGCTGCCGGCGTCGGCAGACCGCGGCCGCACGTGCGTGTCGGCGAGCGCGACGATGTCGGCCTCCAGTCCCTTGGCGCCGTGAATCGTCATCACCCGCACGGCGTTGCCGACGTCGGCCAGGCCCTGGTCGGGCGCCTCCTCCGGCGCGTGCCGCTTCAGTCCGCTCAGCTCGTCGATGAAGCGCGGCAGGCTCGGGTAGCGTCCGGCGTCGATGGCGAGCGCCAGCTCGACGAAGGCGTCGAGGTTGGCCTGCACCTGCGCGTGCAGTGCTGCCGGCGCCGCCACCGCGTAGCGGCGGCGCACGTCGCCCTCGAAGTAGATCCGGTCGAGCAGGTCGTGCACCGGCAGCACACCGGCGAGTTGGTGCCAGTGCGCGAGCAGCCGCCGTGCGCGGGCAAGCGGCGCTTCGTCGGCCGCAGCGCCTTCGCCTGGCCCGCCGCCCGCCGCGGCGGCCGGGCAAGGCTCGAGCGACTGCAGGCGCCCCCACCAGGTGGCGCCCGGGGTCAGCGCGAGGCGGATCAGGTCGTCGTCGCCGCAGCCGAACACCGGCGAGCGCAGCGCACGCGCCAGCCGCAGGTCGGCCGAAGGCGTGGTGAGGAATTCGAGCAGCGCGATCAGGTCGTCAGCCTCCAGCGTCTGCAGCAGGCCGCCGCGCCGGTCGCTGACGTACGGCACGCCGGCATCGCGCAGGGCGCGCTCGTACTGTTCCAGGTGCGTGCGCCGGCGCACCAGCAGCAGCACGTCGGCGAAGCGCGCGGCGCGTTCGCCCTGCCCCTCGCGCACGCGCAGCCGGGCCACCCAGTGCAGAATCTCGTTGGCCAGCACGCGACCCTCGCGATAGCGCGACTCGGTGTCGCTTTCGACGCGTGGCGTGCTCAGAACGTCGCGCAGCGCGCCGTCGTCGACGGCCGGCGGCGAAGGCAGGGCCGGCGCAAGCGGCAGGAGCACGAAGGCGCCCTCCTGCGTCGCGCGGGTGCTCTGCGGCTGGTACAGCCGGTTGGCCGGCATCACGCGGTTCAGCACCTCCGTCACCACCCGCGAATTGCGTCGGGTGACGTTGGTGCGCAGGTGCGTGGCGCCGAAGTCGCGGCATAGCAGGCCGATCGCCGCGCCGAACACGCGCGGCTCGGCGCGGCGGAAACGATAGATCGACTGCTTGGGATCGCCGACGATGAACACGCTCGGCCGGTCGGCCGGCGCGCCTTCCTCCGCCGCGCCCGCTTCCACTCCCCCGTACCCGGCCAGCCACGACTGCAGCACCTGCCACTGCAGCGGATTGGTGTCCTGGAATTCGTCGACCAGGATGTGGCGGTAGCGCGCGTCGAGGCGTACCTGCATGTAGGCGGCATGGTCCGGGTCGGCGAGCAGGCGGTGCGCATGCCATTCGAGGTCGGTGAAGTCGAGCGCCTGCTGCTGCGCCTTCAGCCGCTGGTAGGCGTCGATCAGCAGGCGAGCGCAGGCGAGCGCCGCTTCGTTCAGCTTCAGCGCCCGCCAGGTGCGGTGCGCGGCGAGCAGTCGCTCGAGAGCCTGCACGACCGTGCCATGCGCCTGCGCGTAGCGCTGCGCCTGCTCCGTAGTCGCCAGCTTCGGCGCCGCCCGTTCGGGCGCCAGCGTCTTGATCGGCGTCTGCTCGCCCTTCGTCAGCAGGATCAGGCAGGCCTCGCGAAAGTCGCGGGCGATGTCGGTCGGTGCCGCAGCGAGCCACTGCCGCGCGCGTGCTGCGGCATCGTCAGCCGTCTTCAGCGGCTTGGCGAACGAGCTCCACAGTTCGGCCAGCGCGCGCACCGCGTCGACGAATTGCGGCGCGCGGACCTGCGGCCGCGGATCGTCGTCGCCGGCCGCGCGCAGCGGCGCCAGCGCGCGTGCCACGGCCGTGTCATGGTCGCCGCCGGCGAAGCTCCACCACTCGGCGCGCCTGCCGAGCAGCTGCATCAGCAGCTTGTGCGCCGAGTCCTCGCCGATCTCGTCGAGAAGCCATTCCCACGCCGCGCGCTGCGCCGCGTGCTCCGGGCGCACGACCTGCGCCGTGAAGTGCAGCCACGCGTCGGCACGCAGGCGGTCGACTGCCTCCAGCAGCACCGGCGCGTACGGCACGCCGGCGCCGAGCGGCGCGGCGGCCGCGAGCTGCCAGAACCAGCCGTGGAAGGTCTCGATCACCATCGGCACCCGCGCCGTGACCACGCGCTCGTACAGGCCGCGCGCCGGGGCCACCGCGGCGCGGGACGCGGGCGCGCTCATGCCGCGCTGCTGCAGCCAGCCGGCGACCGCTTCGTCGTCGCCCTGCGCCAGCGCCTGCAGGTCATCGAGAAGGCGCGCGCGCATCTCCTGCGCCGCGCGGCGGGTGAAGGTGATGGCGAGGATCTGCCCGGGCGCCGCGCCGTCGAGCAGCGCGCGCACGATGCGTCCGACCAGCAGCCAGGTCTTGCCGCTGCCGGCGCAGGCCTCGACCACCGCGCTGGCACGCGGGTCGCAGGCCCGCGCCTTGAACTCGGCCTCGTCGATCGGCCGCTCGCCGGCCAGGTAGTCGCTCACGCGGCGTCCTCGCCGTCGCCGCTGCGCTGCCAGTAGTCGAGCCGGCACAGCCCGCGCATCTCGCAGCGGCTGCAGACGGCCTCGGCGCCGATCGCCGGCAGCGGCGCGCCGTCGGCGATGCGCTGCAGGTCCCCCTGCAGGCGCGCCCCCACCTGGCGGACGAGGCGATCGAACGGCTGCGCCGGCTGCACCGCCGCGACCCCGCGACTGTCGTCGCGCGCGCGATCGAAGCTGACGTAGGCGGCGCAACGCGCGCCGTCGCCGAGCAGCAGGCCGTAGAACGGCAGCTGGACATCCTCGCCCGGCTCCTTCAGCGCCTTCTTCAGCGCATCGACCGCCTTTGCCTTGTAGTCGATCACGAGCAGTTGCCCTTGCGCGTTCCCGTCGATGCGATCGACGCGGCCGTGCAGCTCGACCGCGCGCCCGTCGCGCAGCGCCAGCCGCAGCGCGCGGACCGACTCGCCGGCACGGTAGCGCCAGCCCGCTTCGGCGTGCTGGCATAGCCAGTCGATGTAGCCCTCGACCAACCCGTCGAAGCGGCGCGCGAAGGCGAGCATCGCCGGCGCGCCTTCGATCAGCGGATCGAACACCGCGCCGGCGTGCCGGCGCAGGCTCGCCGCCAGCCGCGCCGGATCGAGCGAGTCGAAGGAAGCGTCGCCCCACTCCTCGTGAAAGCGCTTCAGCACCCGGTGCAGCGCCTCGCCGAAGTCGCGCTTGTCGGGCAGCTCGATCACGTCCTCGGGCTCGGCGAGCCGGAGCATGCGGCGGGCATAGAACTGGTAGGCACAGTCGACGAGGCTCTGGCACTGGCTCGCCGAGACCCTTTCGGGCAGCAGTGCCGCTGCGCCCGGCGCGGGACGCTCGGCGGCCACCGGCAGCACCGTGAAGGCGCGCGCTGTGGCGGCGCGCAGCAGATCGTCGCCGGACGCGCGCCGGCTGACGAACTGCAGGCGCTGCAGGAACGGCGACAGCGGGTTCGGCTCGTCGCCACGATGCGTGCGCCAGCTGGCCGCCACGCGCGGCGCGCTGGCCAGCAGCGCGGCGAACTGCGCCGCCTGCGCGCGCAACTCGCGCTCGGCGGTGGCCAGGCCGAGTTCGGCGCGCACCGCGTTCGACATGAACAGCCACTCTGCCGACGCCGACGGCAGATGCTGCGCGTCGGCGCCGATCAGCAGCGCCGCGTCGAACGGTCGCAACGCGGTCGCCGCCAGCGACACCATGACCACCGGCGAGTCGACCTGGCTGTCGACGAACGCCGACTCCTCGAAGCGGGCGGCGAGCAGGGCGCGAAACTCGGCCAGCAAGGCGCGGCCGCCGACGCCCGTCAGCTCGGCGCCGAGCACCTCGACCTCGCGCAGCACGCGGCGGCCGACCGGGTCGGCGGCGAGTCGCTCGCGCATGCCGAGCGCATCGAGCACCGCGCCAAGCGCCTGCGCGTGGCTGGCGAGGGTCGGCCCGGCACGCTGCGTCACCTGCCGCTGCTCGACGATCAGATCGAGCACTGCGCCGGCGCCGGCGCCGGCAGCCTGCTCGACCTGCTCCGGCGCGCGCGAGAGCCCGTCGGCCAGCGCGCGGCGGATCGCGCCAGCACCCTGCAGCGCCCCGACGCCCCGGATCGCCCGCTCGAAGAAGGCCACCTCCTGCGCCTTGTTCGGCCGCCCGGCGAGCGTGAAGCCGGACTTCAGCCAGTCGAGCAGGTCGCGCCAGTACAGGTCGTCGGCGACCAGGTCGTACCAGCGCATCACCGCCGCGGCGGCGCTGGTCGTCGACAGCTTCCAGCCGGTCTCGTCGCGCACCGCCACCTGCGCACGCTCGAGCAGCGCGCGAACCCGCCGCGCGGTGAGGCGATCGAGCGCCACCAGGGCGATCGAGCCGACGCCGGCGCGGCGCCAGTCGAGCACCTGCCGCGCCACCGCGCTCGCCTCCTCCTCGAGAGACGCGGCGGCCAGCACGGCCAGCGGCGGATTGGCGGCGTGGCCGGCGAGCGCGTCGCCACGCTCGGCAATCGGCACCTCGGCCTCGCTGCCAGCCAGCTCGGGCCATGCCGCCGCGAGCAGCGGGCGCGGCGCGAGCGCGGCTCGCAGGTCGGCCGCGACGAGCAGCACCGGTGCGCGCTGCGACCAGCGCTGCAGCAGGGCCTCTTCCCACGGGGCAAGGTCGCCGCCGGGCCGACCGGCGACGTAGGCGAGCGGTCCGTGCGCCGACGCCGAGCGCGCCTGCAGCTCGCGCAGTGCCGCGGCGGCGCCATCGCCGGCGTCGCGGCGCGCGCGCCACAGTTGCAGCACCAGTTGCGCCTGCGGCTGCAGCGCGCGCGCGGCGCGTCGGTGGAAGTGACGGGCGAGGCTCGCCTGCAGGCGACCGGCGAACGCCTCGCCGTCGCCGATCGCCGCCCACGTCAGTTCGTCGGCGAGCTCGGCGATGCCGGCGGCGAGCGACCACAGCGCCGCCGGCTGCGGACCGAACGAATCGCGTACCCAGGCATTGGCGCGCAGCGCCGCGAACAGCTCGGCGCGCGCCGCCGTGCCCGACTTCAGTGGCCGGCCCAGCCACGCCGCGAGCGGCGCGATGCGCGGTGGCATGAAGGCCGTGCCGCCGAGGCGCTCGCGCAGGGCAGTGCGCGCGCACACCGCGTGCACGCCTGCCGGCACGAGCCAGGTCAGTGCATTGAGCCTCGGCGCGGCGACGCCGCTGCGGGCGGCGAAGTCGATCACCGCGCGCGCGGCGCACGGCCAGAACTGCTCGTCGGCGGCAACTGAAAGGCGATCGATCGACACGGCCGGGGATTGTAGAAAGGGGGCTGCCCGGAACCGGCGCGGGATGCGTGCACGCGCGGCGCGGCCACGGTGTTACCATTGCGTCAATTCAGGCCATCGTCCTCACGCCTTCCGGGCGTTGCCGGCCGGTCTTGATTCCCGTCAGTTCCCATCTTCTCCCCGTTTCTGCGCGCCCGCCGCGGCGCCGAGAGGACATCTCATGAGCGAAGCCATCAAGTACGTCAGCGACGCGTCGTTCGAATCCGACGTGCTCAAGTCCGACCAGCCGGTGCTGGTCGACTACTGGGCCGAATGGTGCGGTCCCTGCCGCATGATCGCGCCGATCCTCGACGAGGTCGCCGGCGACTACAAAGGCAAGCTGATGGTGGCCAAGCTGAACGTCGACGAGAACCAGGCCACACCGGCCAAGTACGGCATCCGCGGCATCCCGACGCTGATGCTGTTCAAGAACGGCGCGGTGGTCGGCACCAAGGTCGGCGCCCTGTCCAAGTCGCAGCTGACCGCCTTCATCGACAGCAACATCTAGAGGAACGATGCCGGCGCCGGTCGCCGGCCGCTTCCTCTGCCCCGCGGGCGCCCGCCTGTCTCCCGGCGCCCCACCACTCCCGCCGAATCCCTATGCAACTTTCCGAACTCAAGGCGCTGCACGTGTCGCAACTGATCGACATGGCCGCGACGCTCGAAATCGACAACGCCAACCGGCTGCGCAAACAGGAACTGATGTTTGCGATCCTGAAGAAGAAGGCCAAGGCAGGCGAGCCGATCTACGGCGACGGCACGCTCGAGGTGCTGCCCGACGGCTTCGGCTTCCTGCGCGCGCCGGAGTCCTCGTACCTGGCCTCCACCGACGACATATACATCTCGCCGAGCCAGATCCGCCGCTTCAACCTGCACACCGGCGACTCGATCGAGGGCGAGGTGCGCACGCCGAAGGACGGCGAGCGCTACTTCGCGCTGGTCAAGGTCGACAAGGTCAACGGCCAGCCGCCCGAGTCGACCAAGCACCGGATCCTGTTCGAGAACCTGACGCCGCTGTTCCCCGACGAACCGCTGAAGCTCGAGCGCGACATCAAGGCCGAGGAGAACATCACCGGCCGGCTGATCGACATCATCGCGCCGATCGGCAAGGGCCAGCGCGGCCTGCTGGTGGCCAGCCCGAAGAGCGGCAAGACGGTGCTGATGCAGCACATCGCGCACGCCATCGCCGCCAACCACCCGGACGTGGTGCTGATCGTGCTGCTGATCGACGAGCGGCCGGAGGAAGTCACCGAGATGCAGCGCTCGGTGCGCGGCGAGGTGGTCGCCTCGACCTTCGACGAGCCGGCGGTGCGCCACGTGCAGGTCGCCGAGATGGTGATCGAGAAGGCCAAGCGCCTGGCCGAGAGCAAGAAGGACGTGGTGATCCTGCTCGACTCGATCACCCGCCTGGCGCGCGCCTACAACACGGTGGTGCCGGCCTCCGGCAAGGTGCTCACCGGCGGCGTCGACGCCAACGCGCTGCAGCGGCCGAAGCGCTTCTTCGGCGCCGCGCGCAACATCGAGGAAGGCGGCTCGCTCACCATCATCGCCACCGCGCTGATCGACACCGGCTCGCGGATGGACGACGTGATCTACGAGGAGTTCAAGGGCACCGGCAACATGGAAATCCACATGGAGCGCCGGCTGGCCGAAAAGCGCGTCTACCCGGCGCTGAACGTCAACCGTTCGGGAACGCGCAAGGAGGAGATGCTGCTCGAGCCGAGCATCCTGCAGAAGGTGTGGATCCTGCGCAAGCTGCTCTATGGCATGGACGAGATCGAGGCGATGGAGTTCCTGCTCGACAAGATGCGGCAGACCAAGAACAACGCCGAGTTCTTCGACATGATGCGGCGGGGCGGCTGAGCGGGCGCGCCGGCCGTTTGCCCGTCGCCGGCGAATCGCGGATAATCGCGCCCTTCCATCTGACCGGCACGTAGTTCGGCCCGTGCGCGAGGCGCGAGGCGACGGAACCGGCGGCCCAACGCAATGAGGCAATCATGAAATCCGGCATCCACCCCGAATACCGCGAGGTCGTCTTCCAGGACATCTCGAGCGACTTCAGCTTCGTCACCCGCTCGACCCTCCAGACCAAGGACAAGGTCACCTGGAAGGACGGCAAGGAGTACCCGCTGTACAAGGTCGAGACCACCTCCGAGTCGCACCCGTTCTATACCGGTGCGCAGACGCGGGTGACCGAGACCGGCCGGGTGGAGAAGTTCCGCCAGAAATTCGCCGCCAAGACCCAGCAGGTCAACGCCGCGGCGGCCGCCGCTGCCGAAGCCAGCGAGGCGAAGAAGCAGCGTCGTCGCTGACCGGCGGGCAAGCAGCGGTTCGAGGGGACGGGCTGCACCGTCCCCTTTGCTTTTTC
This sequence comes from Burkholderiales bacterium, assembly GCA_016716275.1. GTDB lineage: Bacteria > Pseudomonadota > Gammaproteobacteria > Burkholderiales > Burkholderiaceae_F > JADJWR01. The sequence goes on from JADJWR010000003.1 coordinate 1,393,829, forward strand.
GGGCGCCGAACGCATCGAACCGGCGCCCGTCGCGCAGCGCGCCATCCAGCCGCAGGCGTTTAGTCTGCGCGGCTCCGTCGGCGGCGCGCCACTGCGCCTCGGCGTTTGCTCTTGGCAGCGGACACGGGCAAGATGCGTGCCGGTCGCCCCACCATGTCGGTGGAACGGACGCGGAAGCGAAAGAGCAGATCCTGCAAGCAAACCCTTCGACGCCGTGGAGCGCGGCCGAGTCCGAGGAGCTCTACGGGGTCCGCGCCTGGGGCGCCGGCTATTTCGACCTCTCGGCCGACGGCAGCGTCGGCGTGAGCGTTCCGTTCGACGGCAGGCGCGCGCGCGTGAGCCTGCTCGACATCATCGCCGGCATGCTGCAGCGGGGCCTGCAGATGCCGGTCCTGCTGCGGATCGAGAACATCCTGGATGCCCAGGTATCGCTGCTGAACGAAGCCTTCGGCCGCGCGATGCAGGCGCTTTCGTACCGCGGCCGCTACCGCGGCGTCTTTCCGATCAAGGTCAACCAGCAGTGCCAGGTGATCGAGGAGATCGCTCGGTTCGGCGCGCGCTACGGACACGGGCTGGAGGCCGGCAGCAAGGCGGAGCTGCTCATCGCGCTGGCCAATCTCGAGCCAGGCTCGGGCTACATCGTCTGCAACGGCTACAAGGACCGTGAGTTCATCACCCTTGGCCTGCACGCGCAGAAGCTCGGCTTCATGTGTTTCTTCGTGATCGAGACGCCGGCCGAGCTGCCGATCGTGCTGGAGGCGAGCCGCGCGCTCGGCGTGCGGCCGCTGCTCGGCGTGCGCGTCAAGCTCGCTTCCCGCGCCGGCGGCGCCTGGAACGAGTCGAGTGGCGATCGCAGCATCTTCGGGCTGACCAGCGCGCAGATCGTCGAGCTGATCGACACGCTGCGCAACAACGAGATGCTCGACTGTCTGCAGCTCATGCACTATCACCTCGGCTCGCAGATCCCGAACATCCGCGACATCCGCAGCGGCGTGCTCGAGGCCGTGCGCTACTACGCCGAGCTCAAGCGCGAGGGCGCGGCGCTCGGTTTCCTCGACCTCGGCGGCGGGCTGGCGGTCGACTACGACGGCTCGCAGACCAGCTACGACTACAGCAAGAACTACTCGCTCGACGAGTACTGCACCGACGTCGTCGAAACGATCATGAGCGTGCTCGACCCGCTCGGCATCGAGCATCCGGTGATCGTCAGCGAGTCCGGACGGGCGACGGTCGCCTACTCGTCGGTGCTGCTGTTCAACATCCTCGATGTCACCCGTTTCGAGCCGGGGCCGATCCCGGAGCCCGATCCGCAGGGCGAGCACGAGCTGATCGGCAACCTGCGCGAGACGCTGCGCGACATCAGCCCGCGAAGCGTGCAGGAGTGCTACAACGACGCCGTCTACTACCGCGGCGAGCTGCGCGAGATCTTCAAGCGCGGCCAGATCGGGCTGCGCGCGCTGTCGGTCGCCGAGAACATCTTCCTCGAGATCGTCCGCGGCATCGTGCGCGAGCTGCACGACGTCAAGCGGGTGCCGCCGGGCCTCGATGGTCTCGAGCAGTCGCTGTCGGACATCTACTACGGCAACTTCTCGGTGTTCCAGTCGCTGCCCGACGTGTGGGCGATCGACCAGATCTTCCCGATCATGCCGGTGCACCGGCTGAACGAGCAGCCGACGCGGCGGGCGATCGTCGCCGACATCACCTGCGACTCCGACGGCAAGATCGACCAGTTCATCGGCACGCGCGGGGTGCGCAAGACCCTGCCGGTGCACCCGCTGAACGACGGCGAGCCGTACTACTTCGGCGTGTTCCTGGTGGGCGCCTACCAGGAGACGCTCGGCGACCTGCACAACCTGATGGGCGACACCAACGTGGCGAGCGTCCGCATCAACGAGGACGGCACCTTCGATTTCGTGCGCGAGATGAGCGGCGACAGCATCGCCGACGTGCTCAGCTACGTCGAATACCAGCCGCAGCAGCTGCTCGAGCGCTTCCGGGGCACCGCCGAGCAGGCGGTGCGCGCCGGCCGGATCTCGGTCGTCGAGCGGCAGGCCGTGCTCGAGGCGTTCGGCGCCAGCCTGCGCGGCTACACCTACTACGAGGAAGACTGAGGCGGAGGCCGCGGGCATGGCGAAGGTGCTGATCATCGGTGCGGGCGGCGTCGGACAGGTCGTCACCCACAAGTGCGCGCAGGTGCCGGAGGTGTTCTCCGAAATCGTGCTGGCGAGCCGCACCGAGGACAAATGCAGGCGCATCGCCGCCCAGCTCGGGCGGCCGATCGCCACCGCGCAGCTCGACGCCGACGACGTCGCGCAGACCACCGCGCTGATCGAGCGCGAGAAGCCCGCCTTGGTGATCAACGTGGCGCTGCCCTATCAGGACCTGGCGATCATGGACGCCTGCCTGGCCACCGGCGTCGATTACCTCGACACCGCCAACTACGAGCCGCGCGACACCGCCAGGTTCGAGTACGGCTGGCAGTGGGCCTACCACGACCGCTACCGCAGCCGGGGCCTGATGGCGCTGCTCGGCAGCGGCTTCGATCCCGGCGCGACCAACGTGTTCACCGCCTACCTCGCGAAGCACCACTTCGACACGATCGAGGAACTCGACATCATCGACTGCAACGCCGGTGAGCACGGCCAGCCCTTCGCCACCAACTTCAACCCGGAGATCAACATCCGCGAGGTGACTTCCGCCGGCCGCTACTGGGACGACGGCCGCTGGCAGGCGACCGAGCCGCTGGCGGTGAACCGCATGTTCGATTTTCCGGAGGGCATCGGGCCGCGGAAGATCTACCTCCTGTATCACGAGGAGCTCGAATCGATCGTCAAGAACTTCCCGACGCTGCGGCGGGCGCGCTTCTGGATGACCTTCTCGGACAACTATCTGAACCACCTGCGCGTGCTCGGCAACGTCGGCATGACCTCGATCAGGCCGGTCACCTACCAGGGACAGGAGATCGTGCCGCTGCAGTTCCTGAAGGCGCTGCTGCCCGATCCCTCGAGCCTGGGCCCGCTGACGAAGGGGCGCACCTGCATCGGCTGCCTCGTACGCGGTCGCAGGGGCGGCAGGGAGAAGCTCGCCTTCGTCTACAACATCTGCGATCACGAGGCGAGTTATCGCGAGGTCGGGGCGCAGGCGATTTCGTATACCACCGGCGTGCCCGCGATGATCGGCGCCAAGCTGATGCTCACCGGGAAGTGGCGCGGCGACGGCGTCTTCAACCTCGAGCAGTTCGACCCCGATCCGTTCATGGAGGACATGAACCGCCACGGGCTGCCCTGGACGGTGGTGACGCCCGAGGCGCCGATGGCCTGAGCGGCCGGATCACCACCGCCGCCGGTGCCGGCGAACCCGATCCGGCGCCCGACCCGTCCTGCGGCCCCGGCCCGCAACCTGCACCCGTGACCCACTGCGCCTTCCGTGGCTGACCTGTCCCGACGCACCGAGCGGTTCCGGCGCTTCGACACCGCCCGCGTGCCCTCGCCGTGCTTCGTCATCGATCGGCTGGCGATCGAGGAAAACCTGCGCGTGCTCGACCAGGTGCAGCGCGCCAGCGGCGCCAGGATCCTGCTCGCGCTCAAGGCCTTCGCGATGTGGAAGCTGGCGCCCCTCGTCGCCCGCTACCTTCACGGCACGTGCGCCAGCGGGCTGGACGAGGCACGACTCGGCCGCGAGGAGTTCGGCGGCGAGCTCCACACCTTCTCGGCCGCCTACAGCGAGCGCGACCTTGCGGCGATCCTGGAGATCTCGGATCACGTCGTCTTCAATTCCTTTGCCCAGTGGGAACGCTTCCAGCCGCTCGTCCGCCAGGCGCGGGCGCGCCGGCCACGGCTGCAGTTCGGACTGCGCGTGAACCCCGAGCACTCCGAGGGACGGAACCCGCTTTACGACCCCTGCGCGCCGTTCTCGCGCCTGGGCATCCCGCGCGCGCAGTTTCACGGCAGTCTCGCGGGCATCAGCGGCCTGCACTTCCACACGCTGTGCGAAGACGACTTCTCCCCGCTCGCGCGGACGGTCGCTGCGTTCGAGCGCGGCTTCGGCGAGTTCATCCCCGGCATGCAGTGGATCAACTTCGGCGGCGGACACCACATCACGCGCACCGGCTACGACCTCGACGGGCTCGTCGAACTGATCCGCGACTTCCAGGTGCGCCACGGCGTGCAGGTCTATCTCGAGCCAGGCGAGGCGGTAGCGCTCGACGCCGGCATCTTGGTGGCCGAGGTGCTCGACCTGCCGGACAACGGCATGCCGCTGGCCATCCTGGACACGTCGGCGACCTGCCACATGCCCGACGTGATCGAGGGACCGTACCGGCCGCGCATCATCGATGCCGGCGAGCCGCGCGAGCATCCGCACCTGTATCGGCTCGGCGGCCAGACCTGTCTGGCCGGCGATGTCATCGGCGACTATTCGTTCCGGCGGCCGCTGCAGGTCGGTGACCGCCTCGTCTTCGAGGACATGGCGATCTACACGATGGTCAAGACGACCACCTTCAACGGCATGCGCCTGCCGGCCATTGCCCTGTGGGACTCGCAGACCGACGCGCTCAGCATCGTGCGCGAGTTCGGCTACGAGGACTTCAAGTGCCGGCTGTCGTGAAGCGGGCAGGCGCGCGGCCGCCGGCGTCGCGGCAGCCGGCATCCGGAGGCCGCACGCGCGCCTCCGCGGTGCGCTTCCTCGGTAGCGAGTTGGAGGCCATCGCGCCGGCGGCGGCGCGCTTTCACGTGCTGCCGGTGCCGTACGAGAAGACTGTGTCGTACGGGCACGGCACGGCGAGGGGGCCGGCGGCGATCCTGGCTGCTTCCGATCAGCTGGAGCGCTGGGACGGCGCCAGCGACCCCGGCGCCGAGGGCATCTACACCTGGCCGGCAATCGACTGCCGCGGCAGGCCCGAGAAGGTGATCTCGACGATCGCCGCCGCCGTCGCCCGCATCCTGCGGCTCGGCGCGATGCCGGTGGTGCTCGGCGGCGAGCACACGGTCACCTGGGGCGTCGTGCAAGGGTATCTCGCTGCCGGCCGCTCGGACTTCGGCGTGGTGCAGATCGACGCGCACGCCGACCTGCGCCACAGCTACGAGGGCGACCCGCTCAGCCACGCGTCGGTGATGCGCCGCGTCGTGGAAGCTGGCGTTCCCCTCTTCCAGCTCGGCAACCGCGCCTACTGCGAGGAAGAGCGGGCGGCGCGCGCGCACTACAACGTGCGCTACATCGATGCCGACCGGCTCGTGCCCGAGCGCATCGAGTCGATCGAACTTCCGCAGGACTTCCCGCCGAACGTCTTCTTCACCCTCGACGTCGATGGTCTCGACCCCTCCGTGCTGCCGGCGACGGGCACGCCGGTGCCCGGCGGGCTCGGCTGGTACCAGACGCTCGCGCTGTTCGAGTCGGTCGCGCGCCAGCGCCGCATCATCGGCTTCGATCTGCTCGAGTTCGCGCCGATCCGGGGCTTTCACGCGTTCGACTTCGCCGCCGCGCTGCTCGTCTACAAGCTGATGGGCATCGTGCAGCGACATGCCTGAAGCGCGCAGCCGCGCCAGCACGCGTCCGTAACGCGGCGACGCCGGGGTAGCACTATCTCGTACAGGGGCAGCAACACGCTCCTGGAAAGGGTGCTGGCCAGCACCTCGGTCGACGCGCCGAAGTCTCGGCACGTCAGCCGCTGCGAAGCGCGTTTGAAACTCCCATACGTGCGTAACGCGCATGTGACGGTGACCTGTCTAGCCTTGCCTTGCAGCTCGGCGACCCTGTGCATGGAACTCGGCGGCTCGCGCGGCCATGACGGCGCGCGGTGCCGAAGGCGCGGTCCCGAACATCGATGACTTGTCCCCGGCAGGAGCCTGTCCATGCGCCAAATACCATTGAGTAGCGTCCTGTTGCTGTCCCTTCTCGTTCATGGCGGTCTCGTTCATGCACAGACGCAACGCAAGCCGGCCTCTGGGCTGCCGGCGGCCGTGCCTGCCGCCAGGATCGTCGAGATCAGGGGCAACCTGGTCACCATCGCCGATGCGACAGGCCGGCGCCAGACGCTCGAGGTCACGTCATCCAAGGGCCTGAAGCCCGGCCTGCCGACCGGTTGGTGCGAAGACGACTGCCGGACGATTCCGCTCGGCAGTTCGGCCTACCAGGTGAAGCGACGCGTGCCGGCGCCGTAGCCGCGCACCCGGGGCGCTGCGGATCACGCAAAATGCATGTCGTGATGCCGACACAGCGGCCGCTCGATCCAAGGTGAAGTCCCCAAGGGTGGGCAGGCTCCTCCTGCGCGACGCTGGCCGGTTCGAGCCTGCCGGTGGGCCCGGCCATGACCTCGAGCCCAAGGACGCGTTGCTGCTGGCATATCTCGTCATCGAAGGCCCGACGCCGCGCGGGCGCCTTGCGACCTCGCTCTGGCCCGACGTCGACGAAGAGCGCGCACGCGGCAACCTGCGTCAACGGCTGCTGCGGCTGAAGCGCACGACAGGCGTCGAGCTGGTGGCCGGCAATCCGCTGGCGCAGCTGGCCGAGGGCATTGCCCATGACCTGGCGGACGCGCACGAGCTGCTGGCAGGCATCGAGTTCGAGCACGCGGGCGGGTTGTCGGAGTGGCTCGGAGCGGAGCGCGAGCGGCGGCGGCGTGCACTAGGCGACGGCCTGAGGATGCAGGCCGAGCGCGCCGAGGCTGATGGAGACCTGAGCATGGCGCTCGACCGTGCGAGCGCGCTGCTGGACGTCAGTCCGTTGTCGGAACAGGCACATCGGCGCGTGATGAGACTTCACTATCTGTGCGGCGACGCCGGTGCGGCGTTGGCTTCGTACGAGCGTTGCGCGCAACTGCTGCGCTCGCAGCTGGGCGCTGAGCCGAGCAAGGAAACGCTGCAACTCAGGAGCCAGATCGAGAGGGCGTTGCCTGCCGCGCCCGACGTGGAGCGGCGCCAAGGGGTGCCGGTCACGCTGCTCCGGCCTCCGCAGACCATCGGCCGAGCGGCGGAGCGCGCTGCGGTGGAGAACGCCTGGGCAGAGGGACGCGCGGTTCTCGTCACTGGCGAGGCCGGGATCGGCAAGACACGTTTGCTGCAGGAGTTCTGCCTTGCGCATCCGGGGGCCATCGCAATCGATACGCGGCCTGGCGACGCCGAGGTGCCATTGGCGCTGGCGTCGCGCATGCTGCGCGCTGTCGCAGCCCGGTTCCCGGCAGCTGCCGAGGCCGAACCTTGGAGCAGCCTCGTCGACGTGCTGCCCGGCTTTGCGGCGCGGTCGGAAGGCGGTCGCTCGGCAGGTCGCCGAGGCGTTGGACCGGTCGTGGCCGAGGTGCTGGCGGCGGCGGCGCAGTCGGGCCTCTCCGGCCTGGTGATCGATGATCTGCAATACGGCGATGCCGCGAGCCTCGACCTTCTGCTCGAGACGATCGACTGCACTGTGCTCGGTGATGTGCGCTGGGCCTTTGGATCCCGTCCCGCCGAGAGCACGGCCGCTGCGCAGTCGCTTGCGCGCTTCGGCGACCGGTCGCGGGCGGTGCAGGTCAGATTGGCGCCCTTCGACGTCGTAACGCTCGAGGCGTTCGTCGAATCTCTGCTGGTCTTCGAGGACTGGAAGCCACTGGCCGCGAAATTGATGCGCCGCGTGGGCGGCAATCCGATGTTCGCGCTGGAGGCGTTGAGACAGGCGCATGCATCGGGCGCCATGCGGATCGATGTGCCGGCGCGGGTGCTGGAACTGATGGACCGTCGCCTGAGAACGATCCCGGAGCCAGCGCTGGCGCTCGCCCGGATAGCGGCCATTGCGCGTGACGATTTCTCGCCGGAACTGGCAGAAGCCGTGAGCGGTCTGAGCCCGCTCGCCCTGGCGAGTCCGTGGCATGAACTGGAGGCCGCGAACGTGCTGGTCGGCGACGCGTTCACGCACGATCTGGTCTACGAGGCAGCGGTGCGGTCGGTGCCCGCCTCGATCGCACGACGACTGCATGCCACGGTGGCTGACTTCCTGGAACGTCGCGCTGGCGAACCTGCGCCGATCGCTCAGCACTACCTGGATGCCGGTTGCGAAGCGAAGGCCGTGCCTCACTTGGTTTCGGCGGCGCGGCGAGCATGGGCGGTCGGGCGTGGAACGGAGGCCGGCGCCTTCTTCCTGCGCGCGGCCGAGATCGAGCGCGCTGCAGGACGCTCGGATTCCGCCTTCGAAATCCTGTTCGAGGGCGCGGACGCGCTATCGGACCTGGGGCCGATCGATCTACTCGAACGCGTCGTCGAGATGGCGCGCCCGATGGCAAAGTCGGCACCGCAGCTCGCCGCGTTGAAGTTCCTCGACGCAGTGATGTGGCACATGCGCGGTGACTTTGCCGCCTTCTCGCAGTTCATCGATGAGGCGCTCCTTCTGGCCATCTCGTCGGGTCACGCCCGGGTCGAGGCGGAGTGCCGCTTCTGCAAGGGCTTCATCGCACGCACCCAGGGCCGCATCCAGGAGGCGATTGAGCATGTGGCCGCGGCCGTCACCGTATGCCGCGGAGTCGGTCTCGAGCGCCGCGCATTGGCGATGGAGTCGTCGCTGGCAGGGGCGCTGACCATGGCCGGTCTGCCGCTCCGCGCAAAGCAGTTGCACCACCGGCTCGAGCCGCTGTTGCTGCAAGCCGACCAGGTCGCGATTGCGCACCACTTCAAGGCGGCGAACGCGTTTGCGGTGGGCGCCTTCGACGCCTGCCTCGAAGCCACGCGCCAGTCGCTCGTCGTGCTTGATCGGGTCGAGATAAGCGACGTCGAGCGGGCGTCGACGGCAAGAGGCGCGATCAGCTGCTTTCGACGGCTTGGCCACTTCAGCGAAGGCCTGGCCGTCCTGGACCGGGCAGGTTCATCCGGACGGGCCAGCCCCGTGTTCGCGGTGGGCTTTGCCGACGAAAGGGCGCGGCTCTACCTGGACCTTGGTCGCCCTGATCTCGCCGAACGATGGCTGGCGCTCGCTGAGGGGCAAGGGTCAACCACCGAGCGAGGCAGGATCAAAGGTCGCATCGCGCGCGCGCATTGCCTGTTGGCGCTGAATCGAGATCCGTGGCCTGCGCTGGCTGACACGGACCCCGCGCGGACCGAGGAACTTGCAACCGCGTGGGACTGGATGCTGCTGCGCGGTCACGTCTCCGGGACGCGCCAGGCGGTGGATCAGTGCGAGGGACTGCTGGCCCGGTGCCGGGCCGGCGGAGCAGCAGGCCTAGAAGCGCCACTTCTCCCGCTACTGGCAAGACTTTTGGCAGACGTCGGTGATACGAAACCGGCGACGGTCGCCGCTCGGCAGGCCGTCGCGACGTTGGAAGCGGGACGCCTTGGAGCAATGCTTCCGGTATGCGCGCTGTGGCTGCACCGCGTGCTTGAAGCAGCCGGGCGTCGGGTCGAAGCGCGACAGTGCGTCCGTGATTCCGTGGACTGGCTGCAGCGGACCGCAGAGGAACACGTCCCGCCCGAGTTTCGGGACGGCTACCTCAACCGCAACCCGGTCAACCGCCAACTGCTGACGCTTGCCACGCGCCTGAAGTAGCTATGGACCGCCGGCACACGCGCCCGCCGCCTTGCCCGCGCGTTTGACCGCGTACGACTCCCCTCTTCATCGCCTCGACGGCGTCAGGCCCGGGTGTGACGCCCGTGTGACGCCTGCTCCGCTAAAAAACAGCTCGTGCGTGGGCAATGCCCGGCACAACCGCTGAAACTGCCTCGTGGGGAAAAACATGAAACACAGTGCCATCGTAGTTCTCTCTGCCCTGCTGTGCGCAGGCAACTCACTGGCCGCCGACCCGCCCGCGACAAAGCCAGGTGCGACCGCGACCAAGGCGTCGAAGCCTTCCGCGCGCGGGCCCGGAACTCAGACCGAAGATGAGTTGTACATCGGCGCCAGACCCAAGACGCCGACTGCGGCGAAGGCGCAGAAGCCAAAAGGCGCGAAGACCGGGGACGAAGACCTCGAGGACCTGGAGGTCGAGCGGGCAGCACCCCTGAAGCGCAGCAGATGAGAGTCCGCTCGCCGATCGCGGCCGTCCCGCTTCTCGTCGCGGCGAGGGGTCCGGCTGCCGGGTCGGACCGAGCGGATGCGCCGGCCAAGCAATGAAGCCGATCCAATTGTCCAAGGAGCACGCACATGTCACTTCTGTCCCTGGCGTCCGTTGCCGGATCTGCTGCGGCGGTCCTCTTCGCACTGGCAACCGCAGCCGCCCTTGCGCAAACCGCTCCGACGGGCGCGAATCTCGACCCCAAGGCGGCTCAGCCGACGACCAAGCCCAATCCATCGACGAAGCCGCTGACGCCGCAGGGCCCGCTTGCCTCGAAGCCGGCGCCGAGCGCCGTGAGCCCGGATCCAAGAAGCCTGGCAACGCGCCCGCTCCCGGCCGCGACGACCCCGCCGCCGGCCGCGTCGAGCCAGGCGCCGGCCGCACCGCCGCCAGGCGGCAAGAAGTGCGGCCAGCACAAGGGCGACTGCTGATTGGGTTCGCCGCAGGGTTTCGCTGCATATCGTGCGCCTGGCCAAGCTCCGCCGAACGAGGCTCCCGAATGAGTTCGCCGCGAGACACCCCGGTCCCGGATTGCGGGCGACCCAGGCGGTGCCGGCAGGGGCTTTCGCTGGCTGCCTCGGCGAACGCGGCGTCGATCGACGCGCCGGCCATTGCCCGGTACTTCGGCCGGACCGGCTCGAACGCCACGCGGGAAGCAGGGGTCGGGCACGATGGCGCGGCGGCGAGCGCAGCGCGCGGTGCGGCAGATCGACACCCCCCTAACTGATGCGGTCAACCCGAGTCGCCTCGACTGCGAGCGCTCGAAAGGCACGGCGATGAAGATTCCCCGATCCGGACTCGGCGTTGCAACGGCGGCTGCGATGCTGATCGCGGTTGCCTCGATGGGTTCGGCGAGACCGGCCTCCGCTTGGCTGCAGGCAGCCGCCCTTGAGGCGACCTCGCCGGGCTGCACGGCGGACCGCCCCCTGCGCTGCCCGGAGACCGGGCAGTGCGCTGCGAAGTGCAAGAGCCCCGACCCGAAGATGCAGGTCAATCAGCAGGGGTGCCCGCTGAATCGACCTCTGCGCTGCCCGGACACCGGGCAATGCGCCGCGTCGTGCAAGCCACCTCGTGACGACCCCAAGATGCAGGTCAACTCGCAAGGGTGCCCGCTGACCCAGCCGCTGCGTTGCCCGGACACCGGCCAGTGCGCAACTTCGTGCAAGCCGATGCGCGACGACCCGAAGAGAGACGTCAATGCGCAGGGCTGCCCGCCCGACCGCCCGCTGCGTTGTCCGGAAACGGGACAGTGCGAAGCGCAATGCAAGCGGCCCGATCCGAAGATGCAGGTCAACCAGCAGGGTTGTCCGATCGATCGGCCGCTGCGTTGCCCGGATAGCGGCCAGTGTGCGGCCGTCTGCCGAGCCGGGCCTGCGGCCAAGAAGTGAAGCAGCGACATTCAGGAGGCTGGCATGAATGGAAACGTTCCCGGCAAGACGACCGTTCGCCATTCACCTTGGCGGTCCGGCGCAGTGCTGGCGCTTCTTGCATTTGCGCCGGCCGCGCAGGCCGACTGCCAGACGCGCGCCGCCACGGCGGCAGAGAAGCAGTTCGGCGACCGATTGAGCGCGGCGCTGCTGGCCGCGATGCCAGCGGCACCGGCCAGCATGTGGCTGCCCGCGGCGCCACGGGTTGCCATGGGTACCCTGTGCAAGGACACGCCCGTCGGCGATCTGCAGGCGACAGTCAACGCGAGGTATCACTACCGGATGCCGCCGGCAGAGGCGGATCGCCTTACGCGCGAACGCCGCGAGCTCGAGGCCCGGATGAATGCGCTGAAGGCCCTGCCGCCGGACCTGAAACGCGAGTACGACGCAATCGATGCGCGCGCACAGCAGGCGTTCCGCGAGGCGCGCGAGGCCGAGAAGGCGAACGACAGGCCGCTGGCCACACGGAAGTACGACGAGTCCACTGCGCTCGGAGCTCAGCGCGACGCGGTGCGCAGGCGGCACCTTGATGCAATCAAGCCGCAGTTCGATGCCGTCGAAGGAAAATGGCGGGCTCTGCCCGCGGAACTGGGCGAGTTCGATGTCGTTCTGCGGGCCAACGGCTACGACACAACGCCGCGAGCACACGAAGCGGACATCAAGCTCGGCACCTTTCCCCCGCCGCAGGGGGGCAAGGGCTTCAAGGTTCATGGCCTGCAGGCGGTCGTCTCGGGACCGCGCGGGAACGACGCACAACGACAGGCGCTGATCGCCGGATTCGATCGCGCCAGGATGCAGGCCCTGATCGATGGTCCGCCTCCGGAGGCGCCGGCGCCGGTCGCCTGGAGCGTCGGCGGTCCGCCGAGTGCGGCGAGCGCCACTGCAGCAGCCCCGGCCGCTGCCGCACCTGCTGCTGCACCTGCCGCCGCGCCGGCCGCGACGACCGAGCCCACCACTCCTGTAGCACCTGCCGCACCGGCGGCGGGACCGCAAACCGATACGGCGCAGCAGGCGAAAGACGCGCTCAACAAGCTGCGCGGCCTGCTGGGCCGCTGAGCGGATACGAAAGGCAATGCGTTCGCCGCACACGGCGTCGATCAGCGTGCTGGCGGCCATCGCAGTTGCGGCGGGCGCGGTCTGTGCGCAGCCGATGCCGTCGCAGAAGGAAATCGACGAGGCGATGCAGAAGATGCAGCGCGAGCTCGAAAAGCTCACTCCCGAGCAGCGCAGGATGATCGAGCAGGCGTACCGGCAGATGGCAACGCAGCCGGCGCCCGGCGCCGAGGACGACGAGATCGTCGTGCCCAGGCGCGATGCCGCACGCATCGCGACGGTGCCGAAGCACGCGTTGACGGGCGGGCAGCTGAAGTCGCTCGTCGAGGCGCTGCAGCCGAAGATCGCCAGCGCGCTCACGCCGACCGCTCGCCAGCGTGCACAGACTATCGAGGCCGCAGTGCGCAAGGGCGGCGGCGACACTGCCGCGAAACTCAGTGCAGCGGCCAACGGGTTGGTGGCCTGGGGCGCGTGGCCCAAGGCGACCTACCTGACCGGCCAGGCGGCGCTGGCAAGCGGCAAGGCGCAGGACCTGAACAACCTGGCCGCGTTCCTCACGAACGAGTGGCAGCACCACCACCTTGCACATCGTCTGCGGCCCGCCCGAACCGGGCGAGATGAAGGGCCAGTTCACGCGCAGGGGCGATCGCGTGGAGGGTCGCTGCAGGACGGGTCCGGCGATCCAACGTGGGATTGACAGTCGGCGGCGCTGCACTAGAGTGAGTGCGCCGTCGAGTTGCCGCGGGCGCGGTGCGGCGGCGGGAGCTGGCGATGGTCACCCTGAAGATCGAGCGCGTCGGCGCCGGGCTGCAGGTGCGCATCGAAGGTGCGGTGCGCGAGGCGCTCGGGTTCCACGATGCCGTCAGCGCTTGCCGGCAAGCGAGCCTGTGGTCGTGCCCGACCGGCGAGTGCGCGTGCATCGGCTCTTGCGAGTGCGAGCAGGATGGCGACGCCGTCGTGCTGCGGCTGGCGCCGCGGCCGGGCGAGACGCTGTCGATCGCCGGCATCGGCGAGTGCCTGCACTACGTGCTCGGCAAGCCAGGCGGTGCGACACCGGGCTGAACGCGCGCTGCGACGGCTGCCCGCTGGGCGCACCGGCGCATTAGCCCTCCCGTTGGTTCGACGGCACAATCCTCGCCAAGACGCATGCGTCGGCAAAGTCGCCGACCGTCACCGTCCGAGCGTCAGCCACAGTGTCGGATCAGTTCAGAGGCAACACGCCAAGGCTCACGATGCCAGTTCCAGCGGCGTGATCCTCGCCAGTTCTGCGCGCAGTTCATCCTTCACGCGCGCCGCGTCGCAGTCGAGTTGCAGTCCGGTCCAGAAGCCGTCGTTCACCCCGAAGTAGCGCGACAGCCGCAACCCGGTATCCACGGTGACCGCGCGCTTGCCGGCGAGAATCTCACTGATGCGAATCTGCGGCACGCCGATGTCTTTCGCCAGCCGGTACGGCGTGATGCACATCGGCTCGAGGAACTCCTTCAGCAGGATCTCGCCCGGCGTGGGGTAAGGTACTTTGCGCATGGTCAACCTCTAGTGGTAGTCGACAATCTCAACGTCGGTGGCGCGCCCGTCGGCGAAGCGAAAGCACACGCGCCACTGATCGTTGATGCGGATGCTCCACTGGCCCCTGCGGTCGCCTTTCAGCGCCTCGAGCCGGTTGTTCGGCGGGATGCGCAGTTCCTCAACCCGGATCACGCGGTTGAGCATCGCCAGCTTTCGCATCGCCGTCGCCTCGATGTTCCTGAAGCGAGCCACCCGCTGCCCATTGAAAAGCGCCGCGGTGTCCTTGCAGCGGAACGACTCGATCGCCATGAACGGATACTATTGCGTTGCGTTAGTAACGTCAAGCGATAGTGCCCCCTCTCGCGCACAGTGCCGGCGATTTTCTTGCCGTCGACCGAACCGGCCGCCTCCCCGTGGGCATCTTCCCCAACGACGCATCCATCGTGCGGCTGGTCGGCGCCATGATGCTCGAGCAGAACGACGAGTGGAGCCTGAACCGGCGCTACATGCAGCTTGAGGGCCTGCAAACCCTCAGCGATACTGCGCCAACTCGGCTGCCCGCTGTGGCTCGCTGAGCACCCCTGCATCTCAGCCTTCCCCGGGCTGTGGACCTACACCACGGGGTGGGACACGACCGACCCCAGGCCCCGCACTTGCCGACGGTGGCTGCCAGCCTATCCGCTCCTTGCCCGAAGTGGCGGCGCTGATCGGGCTGTCCGGATGCCCTGAGTCTGAAATGCCCAGCTGTGCAGGGGAATTCCTCATTTGTATCCGCGTCTCGCAAGAGCGAGGCGGCACGCCGGTGCGAGCGACCGCCGCACGACGGCGCCTCTGAATTTGGAACGTGAATTTTCTTATCGGAAGATCGACTTTCCAACGTGTCGCACCTAACCTGCCCAAGAAACCGAGAGCTTCCCGGTGGCGGCCGTCTTCCCTGCAGAGCTTTCATCGTTACCCGCTGACCCACGTGCTGGCCAGCCCCGGCAACGTGCGCAAACCCCGCCTCGGTTACGGCCGTAGAGCGGCTACGCCCCGCATCATCTGGCCGTATCCGGCGGTGCCAGTGACTTTGCCCATCTCCATGACCGGCTTGCCCCTCACAATCGTGTAGACGGGCATCGCCGTCACTTCGACGCCTTCCCACGACGTGTGGCCGGAACGCGTGGCCATCTTCTCGCGAGTAAAGGTCGTCCGCTGACGCATGTTGACGATCGTGAAGTCGCCGTCGGAGCCAATCGCTATGCGACCCTTCTTCGGGTACTGACCGAAACGGCGCGCGGGTGCTTCCGCGCATAGGCGAGCGACGTCGGTGAGCGTCAGGCGGCCAGCGTTGACCGCGCTGAGCACCAAGGGGATGAACTCCTGGGCTCCGGTTATGCCGAGGGGAACAGAAAAGTTGTCCTGCCAGCCGGCTTTCGTTTCCTCGAAGGTATGCGGCGCATGCTCGCCGACTAGCATGTCGGCCGTTCCGTCCAGGACACTTTGCCAGTGTGTCTCGGCGTCGTAGGCCCAGAGATAGGCGTTAGGCCCGACTTTGTCGGCCTGCGCACGAGTCATGAACAGGGCGGCGCTCTCCATTTCCGCGGTCACGTCCTGGCCGAGTGCGCGCTTTGCATGGCGAATCATCTCGTTCGCACCCGCCGGCATGACCCCCAGATGTAGCACGTGCAACGGAACCTTCGTGAGCCGCGCGTAGTACAGGGATGCCGCGAGTCCTGCGACCATCCCGTGCCCGTACATGTAGCCCTTCGCGTAGCAGTCGAAGTAGTCACCGACCGTGGTCTTGCCCTGGTCGATGTAGTCGCGGAATGTCAGGCGCTTGCACCATTCGCTGTCGTCGTGATGCACGGAACAGACCAATCCGGCATCGGCGACCGCCTCGAAGATTTCATAGAGGATGCCATGGTCGACCACCCCGAGTTCGCTGATGTAGGGGTAAACCTCTTTGACGTGTCGGGTGTTGAAGACCTTGATCGCGATGGCCCCGTCCTTGGCGAGATCGGCCACCGTCTTGGGGTAGAGCCCACCGCCGTACAGGCCGTAATCGATCAGGGCCTTACCCGCCACCTGCTCGCGCTTCAGAGCGAACGTGTCCCGCGTCGTCGGATGCGGGTCATTGTTGGTCATGTCGAGGCAGCAGGTGATGCCGCCGAGCGCTGCCGCGGTCGTGCCGGAGAGGAAATCTTCCTTGTACGTGTGCCCCGGTTCGCGAAAGTGGACGTGGACGTGCCACAGTCCTGGCAGCACGTCGAGACCCTTGGCATCGATCGTTCGCAGCGCTGGCGGCAACGTGCCCGGGCTTACCAGCGCGACCACGCCGCCGTCCTTTACGCCGACATCGAGCTGTACCGGGCCAGCGGGCACATGGACGGTTCCGCCGACGATCGCCAGATCCAGGATTGCTTGCTTCGCTGCTTCCATAGCTCTGAACTTCCTAGATTCCCAAGAAAGCCTCGCGGATGTCCGCACGCTCCCGCAACGCGGACGACGGCCCCGAGGCAACGATTCGCCCGGTCTCCAGCACATAACCGGAACTCGCGAGGTCGAACGACAACTCAATGTCTTGCTCGACCAGCAGCACGGTGATCCCTTCCTCGGCGCTGATCTTCAGAAGGGTCTCGGCCAGTCGGTCCACAACGACCGGGGCCAGACCAAGAGACATTTCATCGACCAGCAGCAGCTTCGGGCGGGACATCAGCGCCCGTCCGATCGCGCACATCTGCTGTTGCCCGCCGGACAGGTTGCCGGCCAGCCGTTGGCGAATCTCCGCGAGTTCGGGAAAGTAGGCGAAGACGCGCTCCAGCTCCTGCTTCGCGGCGGCGGCGTCACGACGGGCGTACGCGCCGATGTGCAGGTTCTCGAGCACGGTCAGCCCTGCGAACAGTCGCCTGCCCTCCGGCACCATTGCCAGGCCCGCGGAAGGTCGCTGCTCGGCCGGCATCCGGAACAGCGGGTTGCCGTCGAAGGTTGCCTGGCCTGACGTGGGTGACAACAGTCCGGTCAGCGTCTTCAGCAGTGTCGTCTTGCCCGCGCCATTGGCACCGATGAGGGCGGTGATCGTTTCCGCCGCGACATCGAGATCCAGGTCCCACAGGACCTGGCTGTCGCCGTACTTGACGACGAGCTTGCGGACCTCGAGCAGGTTCATGAGGCGGTACCCTGGGCGGCGGCGGCACGCCGCTTGCTGAATCGCTCGCCCAGGTAGGCGCTGACGACAGACGGGTCGTCGAAGACCCGGTCGGGCGAGTCATCGGCGATCTTCTTGCCGAACTGCAGCACGACGATCCGGTCGCTGATGGCGGCGATCACCTTCATCACGTGCTCGACGACGACAATCGTCGTTCCCTGTGCCTTGATGTCCCGGATCAGATCGATGATCCGATCGATCTCCACGTGGTTCAGGCCCGCCATCACCTCGTCGAGCAGCAGCACCTGCGGCTGCATCGCGAGGGCACGCGCCAGTTCAAGGCGCTTGCGATCGGCAAGCGTGATGTGCGCCGGCAGCATGTGCGCCTTAGCCGTGAGTCGTGTCCGCTCGATGGCGCGGTCCGCGGCCTCGGCAGCATCGTCCTCGCTGCGACCCGAGCCGGAGAACATCGCGGCGACGGCAACATTCTGGCGCACGGTGAGATTTGCAAACGGCTGAACGACCTGGAACGTCCGCGCGACGCCGCGGCGCGGCAGGCTGTAGGCGGGCGCGCGGGTGACATCGTCACCAAACAGTTCCACCCGGCCACTGCTTGGACTGATCAGCCGCGAGATGACGTTGAGCAGAGTAGTCTTACCCGCACCGTTGGGGCCGATCAGTCCGACCGTCTCTCCTTCGCGAACCGCGAAGCCGACCGCCTCAAGCGCGGTAACGCCGCCGAAGCGGACCGTGATGCCGTCGACCTTCAGGGCAACCCGCTCGCTCACGGCGCGCCCTTCCCCTTCCTGATCCGCGACTGCGCCAGCGCGAGCAGGCCCTGAGGAATGAGCAGAATCACGGCGCAAACCAGCACCCCAAGCACGAGGTTGTGAATTTCGCCGAACCGGGTCCAGATCAGCGTCGCAAACAACTCGAAGAAGACGGCACCAAGAACCGGCCCCACGACGGTTCCCAATCCGCCGATCAGCATCATGATGTAGCCCTTCACCGAGATGCCGATGTCAAAGGCGCTGGTGACCTCAATGAAGGTAAGCCAGTAGGCCCAGATGCCGCCGACGAGCCCAGTCACGGCGGCGCTCATCATCCAGGCCACCACGCGCGTTCGCGTGGTATTAATTCCCATGGCCTGCGCGCCTGAGTCGCTGTCCTTTAGGGCGCGCAAGGCAAAACCGAAGCGGCTTCGTCCCAGCCAGGCGACCAGCACCGTGGCACCGACCGCGCTCGCCAGCATCAGGAAGTAGATCCTCCGATACAGGACATCGGGCGACTGGTCGCTCATCGGCAGGGGTAGCCCCTGCGCGCCTCCGGTGACGCCACCGACATTGATGATCAGCTCGGCAAAGGCGACGTTCAGCGCGACCGTGGCGATCGCGAAGTAGTGTCCGCGCAGACGCAGCAGGGGATAGCCGACGGCCATCGCGATCAGCGCACTTACTCCTGCCGCGATCGGCAGCGTGGCAAGGAACGGCACGCCCATGGCCATGGCCACCCCGGTGGCGTATGCCCCCACACCGAAGAACGCCGCGTTGCCAAACGAGTGGTATCCGGCGAACCCGACGATGATGTTCAATCCCTGTGCGATCGCAACGTACATCAGCACCGTCGTCCAGATCCGGAGCCAGTAGTTGCCGACGAGGAACGGAAGCGCAGCGGTAAGTGCCAGGCAGGCTGCGGCGAGCAACCACACCTGCCACGAAACGGGCTTGTGCAACCGAGCGTTCACGTGTTCTCGCCAAAGAATCGCTTGCCGAACAGCCCCTGCGGACGCAGGACCAGCACCGCAAGGAAGAACACGAACGCGACGATCTCCTGGGTGCTCACACCCAAGTAGGACGACGCGAAAGCCTGGATCAGCCCGTAGATGAAGCCAGCAGCGATCGCGCCGCCCAGGCTGCCGATGCCCCCGAGAACCGTGACGACGAAGACCGCGCCGATGAAGCTGTTACCAAGATGGGGCGAGATGGGAAACAACATGCTCGACAGGGATCCGGCAGCGCCGGCAAGGGCAGCGCCGGCACCGGCAGTCAGCGCATAGACGGTCAGCGGATTGATTCCCATGAGCCGCGCGGTTTCGCGGTCAAGGGCCGTTGCCAGAATCGCCTGGCCTGCGCGCGTGCGCGCCAGGAACTGGTGGAAGCCCCAGGCGAGCAGCAGCGCGAGCGCGCAGACCGCCAGCCTTACGTTGGGCACGAGCACGGAGCCGATCTCGATCGAGCTCCGGGCGTAGCCCGTCTGCACTGAGCGCAGATCGGAGGTGAACTGAAGGACGAACAGATCGACCAGGATCAGATTGATCCCGAACGTAAGCGCCAGAGACAGCAGCAGTCCGGTCTTCAGGATCCTGTTGACCACCAGCCGCTGGATGCCGTAGCCGATCACGAACAGGATCGCCATCGCGATCGGTATCGACAGAAACGGATCGATCCCGAACCGCTCGAAAGCGACATAAGCGATGTAGGCCCCGATCATGATGTACGCGCCATGGGCGAGGTTGATCACGCCCATGACGCCCCACACCATGGAGAAGCCGATCGTCGCGAGGCCGTAGATGCCACCGAGCAGAAGCCCGTTGACGATCGTCTGGCTCAGCATCTCGCTTCAGCGTGTGCGATTGAACCCGACGGCGCTATGCGCCATCGGCTCTCATCACTTGCCGGCCGCCCGCGGATACGCGGGCGGAAGCTGCCGGACCTCACTCGGGAAGATGACTTTCGGCACACCACCCAGGATCTGGGAGGCGTTGAGCGTGGCTCTCGTGTTCACGCCGTTGTCGGCAAACTTGTAAGGCCCGTAGAAGGTCGTACCTTCCATCGACAGCATTGCGGCACGGACCGCATCGGCGTCTAGCGAGTTCGCCTTCTGCAGAGCGAGTTGAAGCACAACCCCGGCGGCAGCGCCGCTGGCGGCGTGATAGGTGGGCGCCTTCTTGTACTTGGCCTCGAAGGCCTTGGCGAAGCCGGCCGAATCGCCGAAGACCGGATCCTTGTAGGTCAGCGTCGGCACCCAGTAGTCGACCCCCATGATGCCTTCGGCTCCCGCGCCGAGCGCCGTTCTGAAGTCCTCGACGCCAACCGACATCGCGAGACCGATCATCTTCGGCTGGACCCGCAGTTCCTGCATGCTCTTGAGAAGCAGGATGGTGTCCTGCGCGTAGCCAGTGGCCAGCACGACATCGGGATCAGCCGCCTTTAGCTGGGTTGCAACCGACGACAGCTCAGCCGCGGTCTTCGGATACTTGCCGGCGTAGGCGACAGTCAGGCCGAGCTGGGCGGCACGCTTGGCAGCGCCCTCCCCGGTGACGTTGGGGAACAGATCGTCCGGGCCGACGATCGCAATCTTGGTCGGCTTCGGCGAAAAGCCCGCCGCGAGCTCGAGCAGGGGAAAGAGCCCCGAGTCCGCCATCGGCGAGGGCGTGAAAATGTACTTGTATCCGCGCGAGTAGAGACTGTTGGCGGTCGCCATCGGCGCAAGGGACAGGACCTTGTACCGCTCGCTGATCGCCGCGGTCGCGGTCGCGATGCCCGACGAATAGGGGCCAAACAGGAAGGCGACCTTGTCTTCCGTGATCAGCCTTTCGGTCAGGCGCGCGCTGGTCTGGGCCTTACTTTCGTCGTCGTAGTAGACGATGTCGACCTTGTAGGTCTTCCCGCCGACCTTCAGCCCGCCCTGCGCGTTGACGGAGTCCTTCCACAGGTCATAGCCGTCGCGCAGGAGCTGTCCCTCACGGGAAAACGGCCCCGTTAGGCTCACCGCCGCACCGAGCTTCAATGTTTCCTGGGCGAAGGCTGCCGATGTTGATAATGCGGCGAAGAGCGCGAGACTGCCGAGGGCGCGCTTCCAGTGTTTCCCAAGAGCCATGGCGAACTCCAATAAGGAGGAGAAGAAAGATGGGGCGCACGCGTTTGCATGCGCCGTGCATACATCGTAGAGTAGGCCTTGGATGCACGCAAGCTTTGGTTGACAATCGCCGGCGAGAGCACATTGACGGGACACCCTGACCATGGCGGCACAGCGGCCCAGCCGACGAACTTCCCGATCGACGTCCAGCGACGTTCGCCCCGAAAAGGGGCACGGGCGGGCGCTGGCTTATGACTGGCTGAAGCGCCAGATCGTGTCGCTCGAACTGCTTCCAGGCAGCACGATCGACGAGTCTGTCCTGGTGGAGATGCTGGGCGTTTCGCGCACGCCGCTGCGCGAAGCGGTCGTCCGCTTGGCCGCCGAAGGCCTGATCGAACTGCTGCCGAATCGCGGCGCACGCGTCACCGTCATGGATCTGACGCAGATTCAGGAGCACCTCGAGGCCTTCGAACTTCTCCAGCGTGCGGCCACCGTGCTCGCTGCGCTGCGTCGCCCCAGCTCAGCACTCCCTCGCCTGCACCAGTTGTGCGCGGACTTTGAGGCGAGTTCGGCAGCCGGCGACGCGCAGGCCATGATCGATACGAACTGGGAGTTCCACCACGCCATCGGCGCGGCCTGCGGCAACCGCTATGTCGAGCGCATGTACACGAGCCTCCTGACCGACGGGCTGCGCATCGCCCGACTGGCGATGGCTTACGAGTGCTACGGATCGGCCGAGGATTACCAGGCGCACATCGCCGATATCCTCAGAGAGCATCGCGAACTGGTTCAGGTCATAGCGAACCAGGATGCTGCACATGCGGCGGCGCTCGCGGACGCGCATTCGAATCTGGCACGAAAACGCGTCACGGAATATCTCTCGCGCAGTTCGACCCGCAAGATCGACGTACCGGGTAGCCGAGAGGCGCGACCAGCGCCCGCGGATGCGCTGAATGTGTGAGGTCTGCGCCATATTCGGCCTCGGCCGACATTGGGCCGATGGGGGCACCCTGGCCGACCCGCGGCTTCCTGCGCCGGACATCGCCCGCTACCGCGTCGAACGGCGGCGGCGCATCCAGTTGTTCAACGCGCTCCTCGCCGGGACGGGCATCGTCCTGAGCGACTGGGACGGGGAGTCGTTCTGGGTTGGCCGGAATGACGGAAGCGGCGAACGGGTCGCGGACCTCGGAGGCGTCTGGCCGGCAGCAGAGCGCTTGGCGGGCCGCCGGATTGACCCACTCGAGGCCGATTTCGCCCCAGCACAGTCATGAGGCTTCGCCCAAAAGCAAAGATTGACGTGCTGTCGGGGTTTCTCGGCAGCGGCAAGACCACGCTGCTGCGCAACCACCTCGCTGTCATCGATACGAGCGGGGTCGCGGTCGTGATCAACGAGTATGGCGTGACGGCCATCGATCACCGCCTCGTTCGGTATGGTGACGATGACTTGCGGGTTCTTGCCTCGGGCTGTGCGTGCTGCGCAGTCGCGGACCGCCTCCGCGAAGTGCTGCTGGAGCTCCTGCGCGAGGACGCCCGCAAGGACGGAAATCAGCTGACCCGCATCGTCCTCGAGACTTCCGGGCTCGCCGATCCTGCATCGATACTCAATACGATCCGCGCCGATCAGAATCTCGCCGAGTACCTGGGGATTGGCTCATGCGTCGTGACCTTCGATGTCGTCGATGGCATCACCTGCGCGCGAACCTACCCGGAGGTGCGTCACCAACTCGCAGGCGCGGACAGCGTCGTTCTCACCAAAGCTGACCTCGCCGAGCAAGACGCCATTGAGCGCGCACGTTCCTTCGTACGAGATGTCAACCCGCTAGCTCAACTTCACGTGGCGGGCGCGCCGGACTTCGATGTCGCAAAGGTTTTCGAGCACACGCATGGCGCAATTGGAATCAGCCCCCATGAAACGCCACGTCACGCGGGCGGCATCCGGTCGTTCTGTCTGCGGATAGAAGGGGAAGTCGATTGGGCTTCCTTCTCGATCTGGCTAACCTGCCTCCTGAATCGACACGGGAGCCGAATCCTGCGTTTCAAGGGCATCCTCGAGAGCTCATCGTACATCCACCCACTAGTCATTCATGGGGTGCGACACCTGGTCTATCCACCGCAGCATCTTTCGCAGACGGGCGCCAGGCGAGGCTATTCCGACCTGGTGTTTATCGTTGATGGACTGGAACCTTCGCAGATCGACGCCTCTCTCCATCGCTTCCAGAAGTTTGCCGCCCAACATTTCGACACTCCGAAAGGGGTCATCGCCAGACGGCTAGAGACGTCAGAAGCAACTTAGCTCGCGGGTGCCTTCGATCCCAGGTCGCCTGGCGCGCCCTTAGTTGCCCACCGACCGCTCCCCTCTACCTGACGGCGCCCATAAGCAACCCGACCTACCCCGCCCCTTTGCCGGCCGGGCGGCGTCATTCGGCGGCAACCTGGACTGGCGCCTCCGACGGGATGCTTCTCTCCGGCGCTGCCGGCTTCCCGTCCCCGGCAGCGGGCACGACGGGCGCCTTCGCCCTCCCGGCGGCCCGGTGCTCTACCCCCGCCTCTTCCTTGCCGTCCGCCTTCAGGGCTGACTCGTTCATCCTCTTGCGCAACCCACCGGCGAGGATCCGCACGCCCATCGCGACCCCGCGCGCCTGCTTCTTGGACAGCGCGCGGCGCTTGTCGGCCTCGGAGGTCGTGATCACCTCGTAGATCTCCAGGGTGCGAAGCATCGGCATCAGCCGGTCGAGCTTCAGCAGCGCCTCCAGGTAGCGCCGCCCGAACGAGGAGATGACGCCGACTTCCAGGTCCAGCGCCTGGGCGTCGTAGGTCGCCGTCGTCGTCACGCCCTCCCGCTCCAGCAGCAGCGCCGCGCCGTCGATGGCGCCGTCGATCTCCTGGGCCAGGCGCTCGAGCCTCGACCGCATCATCTGCTCGACCTTCTCGACCTGTTCCGTCTCGAGCCGGATGCGGGCGATCTCCGAGATGAAGTGCGCGTTCAGCTGCAGCGAGTGGAAGTACCGCGCGTACAGGCGCTTGGCCTCGGGACTCTCGAACCTCGTGCGCTGCTTGACGCTCGCCTGCTCGACCCGCCGGTAGTCGCCGGCGCTCTCCTTGGCCAGGATGCGCTGGTTGATGGCGCCGTGGTCCAGCTTGACGTTCGACGGCTCAGGCATGGCAGCGCTCCCCGCGAGACGCTCGCGAGCGTCCATGATCTGCAGCGCGGCCCCCGCGCGCGACCGGGAATGCGGCGCGCCGTCGGCCGCATTCGCCGCCAGCCTCGCGGCCCGCGTCCACGGCAGGCGGTTCCTCGTTGACACGGCAGCGGCGCCGCCCTACCTTGCGCTCGTCGCAGTCGCTCGCCCTGCCGGTGCAACTGGCGAGCCCGAAAGCCCCCGGCCGCGCATCGCCCGGCCGTCCCGCCGCGAGGCTCTGGCCGCGCGGCGTTCCCCCGCGAAGGATCTTGCGAGGCGTCGCACGCACGCGCCGCAAGCTCGCTTCGTGCGGTCGCTGGCATGCCGCTCACGGACGGCACGTGCCGAATCCAAGCCAGCCCGGTTCCTGAGTCGATCAGGCCTACTCACCCTGCGGGGGCAGCGCCCGCCGCGGGCCCGGCTGCCTCCGCGCCCCTCTGGAGGCAACGATGGTCAAGCCAGATTCAATCTTCGCTGTCGCGCGCGCCGACCGCACCCGTCCGCGGCCTGCGTTCGCCCGGCCGACGCGCTGCGCGCCGGCGAAAGCACCCACGGCGACAGGAGCGCGCCATGCGTCACCGTGAACTCGAGCAGCGGCTGCTTCAACTGAAGGCGCGCGCCCACGGCCGGTGGACGGAGATCCTGCGCTCCAGCGGCGTCGACGAGTCGATCCTCAGCCGGCGCAACCAACCGTGCCCGATGTGCGGCGGTACCGATCGGTTCCAGTACACGGACCGCTGGGGCGAAGGCAACTACCACTGCCGCGGCTGCGGCGCCGGCGGCGGCCTGAAGCTGCTGCAGGGCGTCCTGGGGTGCGACTTCAAGTCGGCGCTGCGGCACGTCGAGGAGTGCGTCGGCGCCGTGTCGCCCACGCCGCCGCGACCCGCCGAGCCCTCGGCGCAGCGCATGAAGAAGCTGGCGCAGCGCATCTGGGACGAGGCGCGCCCGGTCGTGCCGGGCGATGCGGTGGACCGCTACCTGGCCTCGCGCGGGCTGGCGCTCGATCCGTATCCGCCGACGCTGCGCTGCCATCCGAGCCTCGGCTACTACCGGCGGGACGCCGGCGCGGCCAGTGCGCAGAAGCTCGCCGAGTACCCGGCCATGCTGGCCTGCGTCCAGGACCCGGACGGAAACGCCGTCACCCTGCACCGGACCTACCTGCAGGACGGCGGCAAGGCACACCTGCCGGACGCCAGGAAGCTGCTCAGTTCGGGCATCAACGGCGCGGCGGTGCGGCTTTTCGAGGTAGAGGACGAACTGGCGATCGCCGAGGGCATCGAGACCGCCCTGTCGGTCCACCTGGCGAGCGGCAAGCCGGCGTGGTCGGCGCTGAACGCCGGCAACCTCGAGAAGCTGTGGATCCCGGAGTCGGTGCGGCGGGTGTGCATCTACGCCGACAACGACGCCGGCTCCTCCTACGCCGGCCAGGCCTCCGCCTACGCGCTGGCGCGTCGCCTCGGCAGGGAGGACGGCAAGGGCGGGCCGCGGCGGGTCGAGGTCTTCGTGCCGCGGCAGGCGGGCGACGACTGGGCCGACGTCTGGCTCAGGCGTGCGAGACGGCTGCCGAAGGCGGCCTGAGTCAAAGGGTGCGCCTCGCAGGCGCACCCGCCTTCTCAGTGCGGCTCCCGAGGGCCGCACCGACAAGGTCTTCCCACTGGTCGCCGCCGGACCAGGGCGACGGCACCGCCGTCGCCGAAGGCGGCCCTGCACCACCGCGCGATCGCCGATCGCGCCCGCCGGCAGGCGGTCGCCCGCCTGCTCCCTCGATCCCCGCGGGGCCGCGCGTCCCGGACGGGCGCGTGGCGCTCCGCCGCACCTTCCGGAGTTCCCATGAAGAACGGACGTTCCCTGATCGACCTGGCGCACGAACTGGAGCGCCAGCTGCCCGCCAAGAAGGACCTGCTGGTGCCGTCCTCGCTCATGCGCTACCAGACCGACGAGCGCGGCAACTGCAGCGTCGCGGTCGACGGCGCCGACGGCACCTCGACCTTCGGCATCACCGACCTGGCGCGCCGCCAGCTCGCCGACAAGCTGCGCATTCCGTACGCCTACTTCGAGCGGATGCGCAGCGAGCAGCCGACGCTGCTCGACGAGAACGTCAACGCCTGGCTGCAGGCCGACGACGACCGCCGCATGCTGCGCACGCTGTCGGGCGAGGTGCGCGCCGTGCTGTCGGACCGCTACCGCCGCCTCGACAACTACGACCTGGCGCGGCACGTGGTGCCGCTGCTGCAGCGCCTGCCGGGCGCCCGCTTCGAGTCGGTCGAGCTGACCGCCACGCGCATGTACCTGAAGGTCGTCACCTCGCGCGTCGAGTACGAGCTGGCGCCGGGAGACGTCGCCCAGGCCGGCGTGGCGATCAGCAACTCGGAGGTCGGCTGCGGCACGCTGTCGGTGCAGCCGCTGGTCTTCCGGCTGGTCTGCCGCAACGGCCTGGTCGCCTCGGACAACGCGCTGCGCAAGACCCACGTCGGCCGCATCCACGAGTCGGCCGAGGGCGCGGTGGTGACCTACCGGGACGACACGCTGCGCGCCGACGACGAGGCGTTCTTCCTCAAGGTGCGCGACATCGTCGAGGCCGCCGTGTCCGAGGCGACCTTCATGCAGGTGGCGCGGAAGATGCAGCGGATGCTCGGCATGCCGCTGACGGGAGATCCGGTCCGCTCGGTCGAGGTGCTGGCCAACCGCTACGACCTCAACGACGCCGAGCGCGCCGGCGTGCTGCGCCAGGTGATCGCCGGCGGCGACATGTCGGGCTACGGGCTGGTCAACGCCGTCACCCACTACGCGCAGTACGTCGAGGACTACGACCGGGCCACCGAACTCGAAGCGCTGGGCGGCAAGCTGCTCGACCTGCCGACCCGCCAGTGGCAGGAGATCGCCCACGCGGCGTGACCGGGGCGCGACGCGCCCGTCGCACCTCACTTGAGAGCGCCGCATCGAGTCGATCGCGGCGCGCACCCGAAACCAACCCTTCATCTGCAGGACAACCGCCATGAAAGCACTGACCAATCCGTCCGTCGAACCGCCCGCCCGGCTGTTCACCGTTTCCTTCGTCGCGCTCGGAACCATCCTCCGGCCGGCGGTCCGCCGTCGCGTGCAGGTGCTCGCGGCCACGAACCGCGGTGCCAAGCGCATCGTCAAGGTGCGCTATCCGCGCTCCTGCGACCTGTCCGCGTCGCTGGTGCCGCGGCCGCCCGCGCAGAAATGCTCGGCACGCGGCCAGAGAAACCTCTTCCAGCGACTCTGATCGGTCGTCGCGGATTCCGCTCGAGCGGTGGGCGGCTTCGGCCGTCCACCCTCGGCGGCGGCACGGCGGGTCGGGCGGCGAAGGCGACGACCGCGCGCCCCTGCGCGATGCAGGACACGACTGCCGGCACTCTCGCGGGACGCCCCGGCGCCCCACCAGCCTCCCGATGCTCCGGCCACCGCTCTCAGCTGGCTGGCTGTGCAGCCCTTGCGCAGACGTCCAACATGCAGTCGATCTCTTCATCCGCCGTTGCCCACGAGGTCACGAAGCGGTTGTGCCGCGGGTGAAGACGCCAGTCGCGCTGGAACTTGCAGCCCGCCGTTTCCAGTGCATCGCTCATCGAAGGTGGCATGGAAGCGAAGACCTCGTTGCCTTCGGTCGGGTGCACAAGCGAGACGCCGGCGATGCTCGAGAGGCCCTCGGCCATGCGCAGGGCCGCGCGATTGGCGTGCTTCGCGTTAACCAGCCAGAGACCATCGTCCACGTAGGCCTGAACCTGCGCCGCGAGGAAGCGCGACTTCGGCGCGAAATGCCCGCTTCGCTTGCGAAGGAAGGCCAGGGAAGTGTTGTACTTCGGCGTGAACGCGACGATCGTCTCCGCGCCGAAGGATCCGTTCTTGGTCGTGCCCAGCGTAAGCACCTCGACGCCGGCCTTCCACGACAGTTCCGCAGGAGTGGCGCCGACGTGTGCCGCTGCATTGGCAAACCGCGCGCCGTCCATGTGCACGCCGAGTCCCGACTTGCGCGCGACCTCCGTCAGCCCGGCGATGTCGTCCGGCCGGTACGCGGTCCCGGCCTCCGTGAGGTTGGTGAGACTGATGATCGAGGGCTGGATGGCGTGGACGACCCCGATCCGCGCCTCCCGCAGGTAGGTGGCCAGCGCCTCGCGCGACAGGCGTCCGTGCTCGCCCGGCAGGGCGATCTGCCGCGCGCCGGCACTGAACATCTCCGGCGCACCGCACTCGTCGGTCATCGTGTGCGCATCCCAGTGACAGAGGACCGACCCGTAAGGGGGCACCATCGCGCCGATCGCGATGGCGTTCGCCGCGGTCCCCGTCGACACGGTGAACGCCCAGAGCTGGTCCGTCTCGAACAGCCCCTTGAGCGACTCCAGCGCGCGCTCGGTCCACGGCTCGGCCTCGAAGTTCGTCGCGTAGCCTGCGTTCGCCTCGACCACGGCCTTGACGTAGGCCGGATGGACCGGCGAGGTGTTCTCCGAGCCGAAGTCCATGGGTACGGTCGCCATCTGCCCTCCCTCCGATCAGTCGCTCGCCAACCGGAACCTGATCAGGCGACGGTCGGGACCGTGGTCGACGAACTCGGCGGCGACGGCGCGTCCGACCAGCGACACCCCCTCGGTCGGCGCGCCGGCGAGTTGCCCGTACAGCAGCGCTCCCCCGGCAAGTTCGACCGCTGCGAAGACGTACGGCGCCTCGGCAGCGAACCCGTCGTGGTGAACACGGTGGACGGTGGTGTGCGAAACGATGCGGCCCTCGCCCGGCACCTCCTTCCACTCCATTTCGCCGCGATGACAGTAGGGACAGCACACGCGCGGGTAGAAGACCACCCGCCCGCATTGGCTGTTCAGGCAGTGCTGAAGCACGATCCGGCCGGCGTTGACACCTTCCCAGAACGGCCTGTTGACTTCGGTGACGCGCGGTTGCGGCTTGTTCATCGGAGGCTCCGCTTCAGTTGATTCGCTCGAGGATCGCCGCGCTCGACGACAGGCCGCGCCCGTAGGCGACCATCCCGTAGCCGCAGACCGCGCCGCGGTTGCACTTGACCTGGCGCTTGCCCGCGCGGCCGAGCAGCTGCGTCACGCCTTCGACGAGTCCGATCATTCCGCCGGCCGCGCCCGCCTGGCCGGCGGACAGCTGGCCGCCGCCCGTGTTCACGGGAAAGGCGCCGTCCACCGAAATGTCGGTGTCGCGCACGAAGCGGTAGGCAGTGCCGGGCGAACAGATCTTCAGTCCCTCGAGCTGGATGAAGGACATCACCGGATAGTCGTCATAGACCTGGGCGAAGTGCAGGTCGCGCGGCCCGCAGCCGGCGCGCTCGTAGAGGCGGTCAGCGAACCCTTCCCATCCGCCCGGCAGCCGGTAAGGATCGTTCGCCGGGTAGTTGTGGATCTCCTCGGCGGCGAGGATCCGCAGGCTCGGCCCCTTCAGCGCACGGGCCACCTTTTCGGAAGCGAGCACGATGGCGTCGCCGCCCACGCAGGGCAGCACGCAGTCGTACAGCCGCAGCGGATCGGCGATCTGCCGGGCGCTCAGGTACGCCTCCATCGTCAGCGCTTCCTTGAAGATCGCGTTCGGATTGCGCAGCGCGTTCCTGCGCAGCGCGATACAGAAGCGGCCGAAGTCCTCGCGCGTCGCGCCGTTCCGCTCCATGTACAGGCGCGTGTGCAGGGCGAACATGCCGTTCGCCCCGCCGAATCCCTGCGGCGACATGTAGTCGCGCACCGAGCCGTTGAAGTGGTCGAGCGTCTCGTTGTGGGATGCCACGTCGAAGGAATCGGCCGCGGCACAGACGGCGACGTCGCAGGCGCCGTCGCGTATCGCCCGGGCGGCGTGCGTCATGCTGATCACGCCGGAGGCGCCGCCGTACAGGCCCTGGAACAGGAACCTCGCCTCGATGCCGACGTGCTCCGCAAACGTGGAAACGTTGTCCGGCGGCAACAGGAACGAAGTCACCGCCAGACCGTTCACCTGGTCCCACCACAGGCCGGCATCGCGCAGCGCGGCCGATCCAGCTTCGTAGAGCAGGCGCTGTACGCCGTGCGGAGACCGCTTGGCATAAGGGGTCTGGCCGGCGCCCACGATCCGTACGCCTTCGAACAAGGTACTCATCTCAGATCACTCCTCGGCTCTTCAGCTCGGCAAAGCGCTGCTCGGACAGTCCTAGCTCGCCGACGTAGACGACGTGGTTGTCCGCCCCGAGGGCACGTCCGGCGTGACGCACCTCGCCCGGCGTCTCCTTGAACTTCGGAACCACGCTCTGCATCCTGACCGCGCCGAAGTCGTCGTCCTCGGCCTCGACGATGTTCTGGCGCGCCCGGTAGTGCGGATCCGCGAAGATGTCGCGAATGTCGAGCACCGGCCCCGCCACGACGTCCGCCTGCTCGAACAGGGCCATGATCTCGCTGGCGCTGCGCTTCTCGAACCACTGGGAAATCAGGGTGTCGAGCGCGACGTCGTTCTCGCACCGGGAAGCGTTGTCGACGAAGCGCAGATCGTCGATCAGCTCGGGCATGTCCATCGCCCTGGCGAGCCGCTCGAAGGTGCGCTGCGAGCTCGCCGAGATGCCGATCCAGCGATCGTCGCTGGTGCGATACGTGTTGCGCGGCGAGTCCTCC
Source organism: Burkholderiales bacterium (assembly GCA_016716275.1). GTDB lineage: Bacteria > Pseudomonadota > Gammaproteobacteria > Burkholderiales > Burkholderiaceae_F > JADJWR01. Next base: position 1,424,590 of record JADJWR010000003.1, read on the forward strand.
GCCAGCCGGTTGCCCTGCCGCTTCTTGACGATGCCGAGCTGGTCGAAGCCTATGACCTGCGCCTCGACGAGCCGGAACAGCGGCTCGTACAGGCTCACGTCGATCTCCTGCCCTCGCCCACCGTTGTGGTCGCGGTTGTAGACGGCGAACATCGCGGCCATCGCCGCGAACGTGGAAGCCACCGAGTCGGCCATCGGAAAGCCGGGAAGCGTCGGCGGTCGGTCGGGAAAGCCGGTGAACGACGGGATGCCCGAGAAAGCCTCGGCGATCGTGCCGTAGCCGCCACGCTTCGCATACGGCCCGCTCTGGCCGAAGCCGGAGACGCGCACCAGCACCAGCCCCGGATTGATCTTCGCGAGCTCCTCGTAACCCAGGCCCCAGCGCTCGAAGGTACCGGGACGGTAGTTCTCGATGACGATGTCGGCCGTGCGCGCCAGCGTGCGGAAGATCTCCTGACCCTCGGGCGACGAGAGAGAGAGCGTGATCAGGCGCTTGTTGCGGCCGATCACCTTCCACCACAGCGAGCGCCCCTCCTTCAGCGGCGCCCAATGGCGTATCGAATCGCCGACGCCCGGCATCTCGATCTTGACCACGTCGGCACCGAAGTCGGCGAGCTGGGTGGCCGCCAGCGGGCCGGCGATCATCGTGCCGGCGTCGATGACACGCAGTCCCTGCAGCGGGCCCGCCCGTTTCAGTTGGTTGCGGCGTTCAGGAGCCGCAGCGGCTTGCTGTTTCATTCTCAGGGATCTCCGTTCCGTCAGGTCACACCGTGGGCCGGTTGAAGCCGGGACCGTGGCACGCGCGCGAGATGACGCGGCATCGCGCCGAGCAGATGCAGCGGGTCCCGCCCCGTCCATTGCGCGAGTTCATCCATTGCAAGGCGTTCGCCCTCCTGCTCTCCCAGCAGCACCACTTCGTCGCCGTAGCGGGCATCGGCAACGTCAGTGAGGTCGACACGGACGTGCTCGAAGTGCGAGGGAGGCAGCAGCCTCGCCCGCTTGCCGCGCACCAGCACCGTCGCCGAATCCGGCATCCGGCGCGGCAGCCCGTCGCCCCAGCCGACCGGAATCACGCCGATCCGCTGCTGCGCGCGCAGCGCGAACGGCGCGCCATGTGGCACCACATCGTCCGGCTCGACCTCCTTCACGAGGAGCAGCCGCGCGTGCCAGCCAACCAGCGCCGGGCGCAGGTCGATGCGCCGCTGCACCCCCGGGAAGCCGAGCCCGAACAGGGCGCGTCCGGGATCGACCGCCTCGAGATCCATATACGGGAACTGCAGCAGCGCGGCCGTGCCGGAAACCATGCGCACCGCAATCCGCAGGCCCTCGGCGGTCATCGCGGCGACCGCCCGGCCGAAGTTGTCGAACTGCCACTGCGCGTATTCCTGCATCGCCGCCGGGTCGGGAAGGTGAAGGTGTGCATAGGCGCCCGCGACGCGCAGCTTCGGCAGCGTGCGCAGCGCCTGGGCCAGCCGGCCGGCCTCGCGCGGCAGCACGCCGGCGCGAAGCGCGCCGACGTCGACCTTGACGAACGCGTCGATCGTGCCGCCGGCCGCCGCGTGCCACGCCCGCGCCTCTTCCATGCTCGAAACCGTGATCGCCAGCCGCTCGCGCTCGACCGCCGGCGCGGCGTCCGGCAGGCAGTTCGGATACAGCAGGATCTCCTGCGACGAGCAGCCGGCCCTGCGGATCTCCAGCGCGTCCTCGACAGCCCCCACCGCAAAAGCATCGACGCCCGCCGCGGCGAGTGCGGGCGCCACGAAGCGGATGCCGATCCCGTACGCGTCGCCCTTCAGGCAGGCGAAGAGCCGGCAGCCGGGCGACAGCGCCGACCGGATGGCGTGCGCGTTGTGGACGACGGCGTCGAGGTCGAAGACGACCTCGACCGCCCACCCCGCGGCTGGCGGCGCGCTCACAGCTGGTAGCCCTGCTTGAATCGCTTCAGGAAGGATTGCAGCCGCGGTGATTCGGGATTCTCGAACAGCTGCCCCGGCGCGCCCTGCTCGACGATCTGGCCCTCGGCCATGAAGATCACCCGATCGGCGAAGGCACGCGCGAAGGCCATTTCGTGAGTGACGATCATCATCGTCATCCCGTCCTGCACGAGCTGGCGCATCACGTCGAGGACTTCGCCGACCAGTTCCGGATCCAGCGCCGAGGTGACCTCGTCGAACAGCATGGCCTTCGGCTGCATCGCCAGTGCGCGCGCGATCGCCACCCGCTGCTGCTGCCCCCCGGAAAGCTGTCCCGGGAAGGCGCCGGCCTTCTCCGCCAACCCGACCCGCGCCAGCAGCGACTCGGCCAGTTCCTCCGCCTGCTTGCGGGGCACGCCGAGCGCCTTGACCGGCCCGAGGGCGACGTTCCTCAGAACGGACATGTGCGGGAACAGGTTGAAGCTCTGGAAGACCATGCCCACCTGCGCCCGCATCCTCGCGATGTCGGCCTCGGAACGGCGCACACGCCGCCCGCCGCCGTTCTCCGAGTAACCCATCGCCTCGCCGCCGATGGTGATCTCGCCCTCCTGGAACTCCTCGAGCAGGTTGATGCAGCGAAGCAGCGTCGTCTTGCCGGATCCGCTCGGGCCGATGACCACCACCGCCTCGCCCCTGCGTACGTCGGTGGTGATGCGGTTGAGGACCTGATGGCTGCCGAACCACTTCGACACGCCACGGACGGCGATTTCGCTTTCGGCGGAGGAATTGGGCCGCTCAGTGGACATAGTTCACGCGCCGCTCCAGGCGTTGGCCGATCCGTGACAGGAGGAAGCAGATGACGAAGTACACGCACGCCACCGCGCCGAAGATCAGGAACGGTGCCAGCGTCCGCTCGACGATCTGCTTGCCGACGTAGGTCACGTCGGCCAGGCCGATGATCGCCACCAGCGAAGTCCCCTTCACGACCATGATGCAGGTGTTGATGAACGGGGGACCGGCGACGCGCGCCGCCTGCTGGACGATGATCTCCAGCAGGATCTGGCGCGTGGTCAGGCCGACGGCGCGCCCCGCCTCCCACTGACCGCGCGGCACCGAGAGCACCGCGCCGCGGAACACCTCGGTCTTGAAGGCGCCGAAGTACACGCCGATCACGAGAATCCCGCCGCTCGTGGCCTCGATGTCCATGCCGGCGTAGGGCAAGGCGTAGTACATGGCGAACAGCAGGACCAGGAGCGGCACGCCACGCACGATGTAGAGGTACGCCTCGACCAGCAGGCGCAACACGACGCCGCCGTAGAGCTGCGCCAGCGCGCAGACGAGGCCAAGCAGGGTGGCCGCCACGATGGACGCGGCGGCGAGGTAGAGCGTCACGCCGGCGCCGCGCGCGAGCAGGGGAAGGCTGGAGATGAGCAGTTCCATCAGACGATCCTCAACCGCCGTTCCAGCAGCCGCATCAGACCGGCGAACGCCGCGGTGATCACGATGTAGAGAATCGCCAGGGCAAGGAAGATCTCGAAGACGGCCGCCGTGCGGTCAGCGAGCAGCCGCGCCTGAAAGGTCATCTCGGCCACCGCGATCGACGCCACCAGCGAGGTGTCCTTGATGATGAGCACGCCCTGGTTGGACAGCGGCGGAATCACCCTGCGGATGGCCTGCGGCAGCACGACGATCCGGAACGCGGCGCCTGGGGTCAGTCCCAGTGCGAGTCCGGCCTCGGCCTGTCGCTGCGACACGGCGCGGATTCCCCCGCGGTAGATCTCCGCAACGTAGGCACCGTTCTGCAGGACCAGCGCGAGCAGCCCGGCGGTGAAACCGGAAAGCGGGTAGCCGAGCACCCCCGAGCCGAAGAATATGAAGAACATCTGCACCAGCACCGGCGTGTTCCTGACCACCTCGACGTAGCCGCGCGCCAGCAGCACGACCGGGCGCCGGCGTGCCAGCAGTCCCATGACGACCGGAACGCCCCACAAGGCAGCCAGCACAATGGCCGGCAAGGCGAGCGCCAATGTCGTCCACAGCCCCTCCGCGAGGATGGGGAAGCTTCGCGCGAAGAACGCAAAGTCGAAGTTCATCGGACTCGTGGCCGGCGCAAACGCAACCGCGGTGACCGGGGTCGCTTTGCAGTCTCAGGGAAGCGTCCGGCGCCAAGCCCGCGCGGAGGTGTGCGCCAGAGCCGCACTGCCTCGCGACGGACGCGGGCGCAGACGGCCTGCCGGCAGGAACCGGCGCAGCACACGCCGGTCCTGCCCTAGCGGCAGCGAGCCCGTCAGTTGCCGTAGGAACGCTGCGGCGGCGGGTTACGCCCGAACCACTTGCGGTAGATCTCCGTGTACTCGTTGTAGCGGGACCCGGCGGTCATCTCCTGCACCATCGTGTCCATCCACAACCACAGAGTGAAGTCGCCTGGCTTCATGAAGATGGCATTGCCCTGGATCGCGGCGAGGTTCTCGGGCAGCACCTTCAGGTCCTTGTTGTTGGCGGCGTACCAGTTCAGCACCGGCGTGTCCATCTGCATCGCCTGCGCCTGTCCCGACTTGACCGCCGCGAACATCGTGCTCGGCGTATCGAACGTCAGCACCTTCGTGTTCGGCAGGAACCGCTTTGCCCGGTCCGCCATCTGCGGATTGCTGAGGTTCGCCAGCGTGAACTTCGCGTTGTTGAGTTCCGTGAGGCTGATCACCTTCGCATCCTGCCGGACGAGAATCGAGATGCTCGAGTCGATGTAGGGCCGCGAGAACGCCACCCTCAGGGCCCGGTCCGGGTAGACGGTCGTCGAGGCGAGGCCGATGTCGGCGCGGCCCGAGTTCACCGCCGGCCAGCGTCCCTCGCTGGTGACCGTCTGGAACTCGACCTTGTTCTCGTCGCCGAGCAGCGACTTGGCGATCAGCCGGGCGATGTCGATGTCGAAGCCGACCAGCTTGCCGTTCTCGTCGGTGAAGCAGAACGGAGGCGCGGTGCCGAAGGTGGCGACGATCAGCTTGTCGCGCTTGACGATCTCGTCCAGGCGCGAAGTCTGCGCCTGCGCCGTGCCGGCGACCGATGCGGTGATGCCAACGACGGCCGACAGCGTCAACGCCACCGAGCGCAGGCCCTGCAGAAATCGTGAAGTCATATCGTCTCCTTGTCGATGGTCCAAAAGGGTGTATCCCCCTTACACTTCCAGAATATGGAAGTTTATTTCTCATTTTTTTGGCATTGATACGCCGACCTTCGCGGCAGGTCAATCCGCATAACGTGAAAGGATTGCCATGGCGACCGCAGACCGCAGCGCAACATCGCCGCAGCCTCTCGACCGCACGATTGCCCTGCTCAACACGATTGCCAGCGAGGCACGCCCGCTTTCGGTGACCGAGCTCGCGTCAATATGTGAGTACCCCGTACCGACGGTCCACCGCCTGATTGCGCAGCTCGAGGAGCGGTACCTCGTCAAGCGCGCGCTGGGCTCCAGGAAGGTGCTCGTCGGCCCAGCGCTGGTCCGCTTGGGCGCCGCGGTCACGGACGCCGCGGTCAGATCGGACCGCGTGCACCAGGTCCTCGTCAACCTCGCGAGTCGCCTGGGCGAGCCCTGTCACCTCGGCATCCGATCGGACGACGAGATCGTCTACGTGGACTCCGCCCGCACGCAGCGATCCGCGGGCCTTCAGTTCGAACAGGGCCGGCGGGCGCCGATGCACTGCACGTCGATCGGCAAGATCTTTCTCGCGGAGCTGTCGGACGAGGAGTTCGATCGGTGGCTGGCGCAAGCGGAACTTCCCAGGCTCGCTCCAGCCACCATCATTGCCAAGCCGAAGCTGAGGTCCGTTGTCCGGGAGGCGCGAAGAAGCGGCTGGGCCGCCAGCAACGAGGAATTCGCGCCCGGCGTTGTCGGCTGCGCAGTGCCCGTTCGGCTCGACAACGGCAGGCTGCTCGCCGGGCTCGGCGTTTCCGTGCCCAGTGCAAGGACCTCGTTCTCGAAGCTGAAGGCGTTTGTCGCCTCTCTCAGGAGCGCCGCGCAGCAGATCGCTGCGTCTGCGTCGGCTGAGTAGATGCCGATGCTGTCGCCCGCTCGTCACTCGGTCGAGTCTCGCTTGATCGTGGCCCTCCGTCCCGCGCAAGTTCATCCGACACACGGCGCCTCGCCGGAACCCCGAAGCATGTGGCGGCCTACAGCGGTTTCCGCTCGTGGGACGCTCGATCGACAGACACGCCCAGGCCAATGGTCGCGAGTCGACGGACAGGCCCGGCCGGACCGCGCTGTCGTCCTCTCCACGCCGCGCCGCTCCGTCGCGCTCGCAAGGCGGATGGCCATCCGCGAGGACGACCCGCCCGCAGCGACATCCTTCATCGCCTTCAGAGGCCGGGGATGCCGCACGAGCAGGGCGACGATCGACGGTTTCGTCCGCTTAGACTGAGCGCCTGGAGTGCGTGCCCGCAGGCGTGCCGGGGCTCGTCCCGACTTCGCACGGTGGTCGCGCTACCGTCCGGGTCGCCGGCGCGCTTCGACAGCGCCGATGACAGGGAAAGGGGAGCAGGCAGCAATGGTGGCAAGGGACACCCGCCCGAGTTTGCCGACGAACGCGCAACGGCAACTTCGGGACGACCAGCTGGCGCTGCTCGCCGCCCAGTTGCGAGACCGGGGCGTCACCATCGCGCACATTCAGGCCGCGCTCGGCGTCTCGAGGCACCGGGCAAGGAAGCTGCTTGCGCAGGGCGCCGAAGTCGTGCAGCGCCTGGCCTCGGATCGCCGGCACGAGTTCAACAACGCGTCGCACGTCGCGCGCACCGGCCTGCGCGAGCTACGCTCGAGGACAGCGGCGCTGGTCGACCAGGCGCTCCTCGACGAGGTGGACAAGTCGGTGGCAGCGATGGCGCGACTCTTCAAGGCGCTGGCCGCGCGGCACGACGTCATCGGCGAGCCCTGAACTTGGCCTGTCGGCAGTGGGTCTGCGAGCCAAACTCGCTCGGTGACGGTGCCGCCAGATCGACTAGCGCACGCCGAGGACTTTCCTCAGTGCGGCATAAAACCTGTCGATGTCCCCGCTCTTCTCGACGAAGGACGCTGCGCCGAGTTCGCGGGCCCGCTCCTTGATGCGCCGCCAACCGCTGGCCGACACGATCGTCACTGCAGCGGAGGTTGCCTCTTGGATGCGGCGCAGGCCGTCGAAGCCCTTGGCGTCCGGTAGGTCGAGATCGAGAAGCACCAGGTCGCACGGCCCGGCGGCAAGCAGGCGAAGCGCCTCGCCGACAGATCCGCACGACATCACCGACGCGTCCGGACGCATTCGGCTGACGTCGCCCACCAGCAGACGTCGCAGGAGCTCGTGATCCTCGACGATCAGGATGGAAGACATGAGACCAAATCGATTGCTTTAACAGGCCGTGCCTGAGAATCAGCGCGGCAAGAGCGGGAATGCTTGCGCGAATCAAATGCGCACGGCGCGGCTGATCGCACGAGGTGATCTCTCCCGATCGTAATCTGCCTGACCTGGTCGAACGCGTCCACCGGCTTCGAACCGCATTTCTGTCAAAGACCGAAGGACGGCGTCGAGCCCACGAACTGCCGGCCGCCGGCGGGACGACTTTCTCTCCAGAGCGGTCGCCTGCGCAGTCGAGATGTCCGCCAAATGCGCGGGCTTCTCTTCGGGCGTTGCCGATCATCGTTTGCGGCTGTGCGCCGCCGCCATCTCCTGCGAGGCCGACGCCGGAGACGGTGAGGGTGCCGGACCCGGGCACGTTCGCCGATTCGACCGTGACCGCCAGCGAGTCCCTCGGAGTTGAGCGAAAACAGGGTCGAGGCGGCGGCCGAGTGCATCGAGAAGACCAAGTTGGCGCCGCCTGGCGCGCCGACGGGACCGTAGGCGTAGGTAGTTGCCGCCAAAGCAGAACCCGGCGGTGGCGGCAGGCCACCGTTCCGTGGGCGCCGAGGTCGGCTCTATCCGGCATAGGGAATGAACTTGCTGCAGCGCGTTCGTCGGCATGCACTGAACTAAGGCACTATTCGCCATCCGCGTTAGGCGCCAGCAGGGGCGCAATGTCGTCGGCGATCAGACTCTTCCAGGGGCGCTTTGGCCGAGTGGCGCTGCTCGACATGACAGCGCCACTGGTCGAGCACGCGCACCATCACTGCCACGTCCTGCTGAAGGCGGGAGGGAGCGACAGCGCCTTTCTCATTCGCGGCGAGCGGCAGCCGCTGACCGACAGCACGGCGGTACTGGTCAACGCCTGGGAGCCGCACGCCTACCAGCATGATCTGCCGCCGGGACAGGACACGCTGATCCTGGCGCTCTACATCGAGCCGTCCTGGCTGGCCGAGATCCAGCAGTCGCTCACGCTGTCGGGCCACCCTAGGTTCTTCCCGCGCAATTGCGTGGAGATCAACAGCAACACGAAGAAGATCGTCGAGGAGTTCGTGCTCGAACTTTGGTGGGCCGACGACATCGCCGCCGCGCGCCTGGAGAACCTGCTCTTCAGCCTGATGATCGCCGTGATCGACAGTTACTCGGGCTGGCGCGACATGGCGGGCTTGCTGCGCAGTCGGCCGCCTTCGGCGATCGACGCACGCATCCGCCGCGCGATTGCCTACATGCGCGCCAATGTCGCGCTGGACTTCGACATGGCTGAACTAGCCGGCGAGGCGGGTTTGTCGCGGGCGCACTTCTTCTCGCTGTTCCAGCGTGAAACGCAGACCACGCCCCTCGTCTACGCCAACGTGCTGCGCGTCGAGGCAGCGATCCGCAGACTGACCGAGCAGCACCAGTCGGTGACCGACATCTCCTACGCGCTGGGCTTCTCCGCGCCCGGCCACTTCTCGCGTTTTTTCCGCCAACACATCGGCATCACGCCGACCGAGTACCGCAGCCGGGTCAACCTGTTCCGGCCTGACGGCGCCGGGCAACTGCATAGCGCCGAGTCGCTTCTGTAGCTGCGGTCGCAGACGCTCCGCTCCCGGGCGCGCTGCCGCGGTAGTGCGCTGCAGCATTGAATCGGCCGGATCCTGCGGTCGGAAATCGGACTCCAAGGTAAGTCGCCGGACTCGATCGTTCACGCCGATCGGGCGGTTGCACCAACACTGCGCGCCTTGACGACCGAGCCTCGCAAGCATGCGCCGTGATCCTGACCCCTCTGCGACCGATGCGGCCCGCCACGTCGGCCGCGCGCACGAGCGGCTGGAGGATGCAGCGCTGCTGATGGGACGCGGGCAGTACGCCGACGACATCGGCGTCAAGCCGGGCACGCTGCACGCCGCAATCGTCCGCTCGCCGCATGCGCATGCCGAGGTGCGCCGAATCGACGTGAGCCGAGCGCTCGCGGGCCGCGGCGTGCGTGCGGTGCTTTCCGGCGAGGACGTGCGGCGCTGGTCGCAGCCCTTCGTCGCCGGCATTAAGGCGCCCGTGCACTACTGGGCGCTGGCGCAGGAGCGCGTGCGCTACGCCGGCGAGCCCGTGGCGGTGGTGATCGCCGAGAACCGCTACCTCGCCGAGGACGGCGCGGACCTCTTGCAGGTCGACTACGCGCCGCTGCCGCCCGTGGTGTCGATCGACGCCGCGCTCGCGCCCGAGGCGCCGCTGCTTCATCCCGAGGTCGGCAGCAACGTGGTGAACGAGCGCACGTTCCGCTACGGCGACCCGGAGGCCGCGTTCGCGCGCGCCGCGCACGTGGTCAAGCTGTCGACGCGCTATCCGCGTAACTCGTGCACGCCGATCGAGTGCGGCGTGGCGATCGCCGAGTGGCTGCCGGCCGAGGGCGCGTACGAGGTGACGTCCAATTTCATGGGACCGTTTTCGCTGCACGCGGTGATGGCGCTCGCCCTGCAGGTGCCGGGGAACAAGCTGCGCCATCGCGTGCCGCGCGACTCGGGCGGCAGCTTCGGCGTCAAGCAGGCCGTCTTTCCAGTCGCGGTGCTGATGTGCCTAGCATCACGGAAGGCCGGTGCGCCGGTCAAATGGGTGGAAGACCGCATCGAACACCTGACCGCTGCCACCAGCGCCACCGCACGCGCTACCGAGATCGAAGCGGCTGTCGGAGCGGACGGCCGGATTCTCGCGCTGCGCTACGACCAGGTCGACGAGGTTGGTGCCTACCTGCGCGCGCCCGAGCCGGCGACTTTCTACCGGATGCACGGCGCGCTGTCAGGCGCCTACGACATCCCGAACCTCGCCGTGCGCAACCGGGTCGCGGTGCTGAACAAGACGCCCACCGGGCTGGTGCGCGGCTTTGGCGGGCCGCAGGTCTACTTCGCGCTGGAGCGTCTGATCGACCGCATTGCCGCCACGCTCGGCATCGAACCGATCGAACTGCGTCGGCGCAACTACGTGCGGCGCGAGCAGTTCCCCTATCGCGCTGTGGCTGGGGCGCTGCTCGACAGCGGCGACTATCACCAGGTCACCGATGATGCGATCGCCGCGGCGCCGCTGGACGAGCTGCGCGCGCGCCAGGCCGCGGCGCGCGCCGAAGGTCGTTTGTACGGTATCGGCAGCGCGGCGATCGTCGAGCCGTCGATCTCCAACATGGGCTACATCACGACGGCGCTCACGCCGGCGCAGCGCGCCAAGGCCGGTCCGAAGAACGGCGCGGTCGCTGCGGCCACCGTGTCGATCGACCTGCTGGGCGGCGTGACGGTGACGATTGCGTCGGCGCCGGCCGGCCAGGGCCATATCACGACGGCGGCGCAGGTGGTGGCCGATGCGTTCGGCCTGCGCCCCGAGCAGATCGTCGTCAACGTCGAGTTCGACACGCAGAAGGACGCGTGGTCGGTGGCCGCCGGCAATTACTCGAGCCGCTTCGCCGGCGCGGTGGCGGGCAGCATCCACCTGGCGGCGATGCGGCTGCGCGAGAAGATCGCGCGCATCGCCGCGCATCAGTTCGGCCGCGATGCACGCGACGTGCAGTTCGCCCGGGGCCAGGTGTTCGTCGGCGCCGAACCCGACCGAGCGCAACCGTTCGCGCGCGTGGCGGGGCTGGCGCACTGGTCGCCGGCGCTGCTGCCCGACGACATGGCGCCCGCGCTGCGCGAGACGGCGTTCTTCTCGCCCGAACCGCTGGCCGCGCCGGACGAGGCCGACCACGTCAACACCTCGGCCGCCTATGGTTTCGTGTTCGACCTGGCGGCCGTCGAGGTCGACCCGGACACCGGCCGCGTGCGGATCGACCGCTACGTCACCGCGCACGACGCCGGCACGATCCTCAACCCGGCGCTGGTCGACGGTCAGATCCGCGGTGGCTTTGCGCAGGGCGTGGGCGCGGCGCTGTACGAGGAGTTTCACTATGGCGCCGACGGCAGTTTCCAGTCGGGCACGCTCGCTGACTACGCGGTGCCGACCAGCATGGAGATTCCCGACCCGTTGATCGTCCATCGCGAGACGGCGTCGCCCTTCACGCCGCTGGGGGCCAAGGGCGTGGGTGAGGGGAACAACATGAGCACACCGCCGGCAATCGCCAATGCGGTTGCCGACGCGCTGCGTCCGCTGCGCGGCGAGCTCGATCTCGTGCTGCCACTGACGCCGGCGCGCGTGCTGGCGCACCTGGCGCAGGAAGAGCCGGCGCCGCCGGCCTCGATCGCGCGACCGGTGGCGACAGCGCCGACCGCCAGGGGCGGCGTCGCGCTGCGCGCCAGCGGGCATGTGGACATGACGGCCGCTCCCGAGCGCGTGTTTGCGGTGCTGCTCGACCCGGCGGCGCTCGCCAAGGTCATCCCGGGGTGCCACGCGCTGCAGAGCACGGGGCAGCATAGATATCGGGCCGACGTGACCGTAGGCATCGGCCTGGTCAAGGCACGCTACGCGGCCACGATCTCGCTGTCCGAGATCGACGCGCCCAGCAGCCTGCGGCTGGCCGGCGAAGGCAGCTCCACGCTCGGCACCGGCAGTGGCGACGGGCGGCTGCGGTTGGAACGCACTGCCACCGGGACGCGGCTGCACTACGACTACGAAGCACAGGTCGGCGGGAAGGTAGCCGCGGTTGGCAGCCGTTTGCTGGAAGGCGCCGCCCGCGTACTGCTCAATGAACTGTTCGTCTCGCTCGGTCGCCAGGCCAGCGGCGAGAGACGGTTGACGCTCTGGCAGAGGCTGCTTCGCTGGCTGGGGAGGCGGGGATGAAGCCACCGCCCTTCGACCTGCTGCGTGCCGAGTCGGCCGACGAAGCGGTGGATGCGCTGCGCACGCGTGGCGACGACACCAAGATTCTCGCGGGCGGCCAGTCCCTGATGACCGTGCTCAACATGCGTCTGGCCGCGCCGGCCGCCCTGCTCGACATCACCGGCTGCAACGATCTATGCGGCATGAGCATCGAACGCGATGCGCTGGTGGTAGGAGCGGCGGTCACCCAGATGAAAGTCGAGCGCCGCGCGCGCCTGGCGCAGGAAGTGCCGCTGCTGGCACGGGCGCTGCCGTGGATATCGCACCAGCAGATCCGCAGCCGCGGAACCGTGTGCGGCTCGATCGCGCATGCGGATCCCGCGGCCGAGCTGCCACTGGTGCTGGTCACCCTCGGCGGCACGGTCACCCTGCGCAGCGCGCGCGGACGGCGCAGCGTCGCTGCCGCCGACTTCTTCACCGGCATGCTGAGTACCGCGCGGGCCCCCGACGAGCTGGTCGAGGACGTGCGCTTTCCGCTCGCTGCGGGCGGCGCGCGCTTTGCGTTCTCGGAGTTCGCGGTGCGCCACGGCGACTTTGCGCTGGTGGCGGTTGCCGCGGTCGGCGATGCCCGCGGCCTGCGCATCGGCGTCGGCGGCGTGGCCGACCGGCCGGTCGTCAGGTCCTTGCCGCCGATCGATGGCAGCGCACTGGACGACGCGCTCAACGAACTGGCGTGGTCGTTGGACGCGAGAGACGACCCGCACATGACCGCGCAGGGCCGCCGGCACCTGGTGCGCCGCCTCGGGCGGCAGGCGGCGCTGGCAACGATCAACCCAGGGAGCCTGCATTGAAGAGCTTCGGGAAGGATCGACTGCACGAGGTGCGCGTCGAGCTGAATGGCGTGACCCGCAGCGGCAGCGCGGAGCCCCGCACGCTGCTGTCCGACTTCCTGCGCCACGAGCTTGGCGCCACCGGTACGCACGTCGGCTGCGAGCACGGAGTGTGCGGCGCGTGCACGGTGCGCATCGACGGCGTACCGGCGCGCGCCTGCCTGACGCTGGCCGTGCAGGTGCACGGCCGCAGCGTGCAGACGGTCGAAGGTCTTGCTCCCGAGGCGAGCGAGCCCGGTCGGCTCAGTAGCCTGCAGGCCGCGTTCCGCCGCCACTACGCCCTGCAGTGCGGCTTCTGCACGGCGGGGATCCTGAATTCGGCCGCCGCCTGGCTCGAGCGCGTGGCACAGGGCGAGATCGATCCGACCGAGGCGGCTGTGCGCGACCTGCTGTCGGGCCACCTGTGCCGCTGCACCGGCTACGCGCCGATCGTCGATGCGATTCTGGAGACGGCACTGGCGCACAGACAGACCGGCGCGCCCAGCGCCGCTCGATGAATCTCCGGCCACCACGACCCCCACAACGGCTCACCGAGGAGACAGTCAATGAATCGAATCCGCATCCCGCAGTTGCTGCGCCGCGCGATGGCATGTGCGGCGGTGGCCGCCGCCTTCGCGGCGCCGCCCGCCGGCGCCCAACAGAAGCCGGTCAACCTGACGATCGGCTCGTTTGCGCAGGGCTCGAGCTGGTACGTGTACTCGGTGAACCTCGGCGAGCTTCTGCGCGGCGTGCTGCCGCCCGGCTCGACGGTGGATACGCCGCCGCTGGCCGGCGGCCTTGCCAACCCGCAGCTGGTGGCGAGCGGCAAAGCGCAGCTCGCCTTCGGCATGGCCGTCGTTGGCGCCTGGGCACTGGAGGGCAAGAACGGCTTCAACGCCCCGCTGCCGCAGCTGCGCGCCCTGGTTGGCGGCTGGGATGACTACTTCCTGGTGCCGATCGCGAGGGGCACGGGCTACGACGCCGACATGAGCGGCTTCTTCAAGAGCGTGCGACCGAAGGCCACCGTCACGCTGCTGCAGCGGGGCTCGATCGGCGCCTTCGGCGGCCAGCAGCTGCTGGAAATCGCGGGCGCAGACGAGAAGTCGCTCGCCGGCCAGGGCGGACGCTTCGAGTTCGGTACGTTCGACATGGTGAAGAACCGCTTCGCCGACGGCACCGGCGACGTGTTCGTGCAGGTGGCCACGCTCGGGCACCCGAGCATCACCGAGATCGCACGTAACACGCAGATCACCTTTCTCGCACCGGGCAAGGCAGTGCTCGAGCAGATGAACAGGCGCTACGGCTGGGAGACCAAGGCACTGCCGCAGGGGACCTTCCCGGGCCAGGACAGGGAAGTGATGCTGCCGTCGACCACCACCGTGCTGTTCGCTAGCACCGACATGAGCCCGGAGCTGGCCTACACGATCGTCAAGACAGTGTGCGAGCGCACCGACAAGCTGCGTGCCGCGCACAAGGCGCTCGCCGGGTTCGACTGTGCCAACAGGACCTGGACGCGCGAAACGACAGGCCTGCCGCTGCACGCGGGCGCCGAGAAGTACTTCCGCGAGCGCGGCTGGCTGAAGTAGCAGGCAGTCCCTGCCCACGGATCGGCACCCGGCGATGAGCGCTCCGGTTGAGCACGACGCGTCCGGCGCGCGGATGCAGGAGAACGAGGCGACCGAGTCCTCGGAACTGCAGCTGCGCCGCTGGCGCGACCTCGCCAGCGTGGCCACGCTGATCGCGCTGGCTTGGACGCTCGCGCAGATCGCCTTCGTGCTGTGGCCTCAGATCGACACGCTGACCCAGCGCGCGCTGCACACGGGCTTCGGCGTGGCGCTGGCGTTCGCGCTTTTCGGGCGCAAGGCGCGGTCGCCAGCAGCGAGGGTTGTGCTTGCCGCGACCGGCCTGGCGGCCTTCGCGCCAACGCTGTACGTGGCGATCAACGCGCAGTTCATCACCAGCGGCCGGATTCAGGGTCTGGATCCGGTTGCCCCGCTGGACTACGCGATGGGCTTGCTGCTGCTGGTGTTGCTTTTCGAGGCTGGACGCCGGGTGCTGGGCTGGGGGCTGGCCGTTTTCGTCGCCCTGTTCGTCGCCTATTTCTTCGCCGGACCGTACCTGCCGGGTGTACTGGCGCATCGGTACAGCGGGCTGTCGAACTTCATCGACACCCAGTTCCTGTCGCTGCACGGCATCTTCGGCACGCCGGTCGGCGTGTCTGCTTCGACGGTCTTCTACTTCATCCTGTTCGCCGCCGTCTACGACATCTACGGCGGCGGACGGATGATCATCGAGCTGGCCTTTGCGCTCACCGGCCGCGCCGTCGGCGGCCCGGCAAAGGCAGCAGTGGTCTCCTCAGGCTTGCTTGGCAGCGTGTCGGGCAGTGCGGTGGCCAACGTGATGAGCACGGGGATCTTCACGATCCCGCTGATGAAGAAGGTCGGCTACTCGCCGCGGTTCGCCGGCGCAGTGGAGGCGGCTGCCTCGACCGGCGGTCAACTCGTGCCGCCGGTAATGGGCGCGGCGGCCTTCATCATGGCCGACTACCTGCGGACCTCGTACCAGACCATCGTGCTGGCCGCGATCCTGCCCGCCGTCGTGTACTACGTCGCACTTCTGGTGATGGTGGACCTGAAGGCACGCGCCGAGGGCCTGCGGCAGGGCGAGGAACTGCAGGCGCGGCCGCTCGCCCAGGTGCTGGCCGCGCGCGGCCACCTGCTGCTGCCGCTGGCCTGGCTGGTGTACCGGATCGTCGCCGGCTACCCGGTGGAGAAGGCGGCGCTCGAGGCCTGCCTCGTGACGCTCGTCGCCGGCTCGCTGCGGGCTGGTACGCGTCGGGGGCTCCGGCCGCTCGTCGAGGCGCTGATCGTGTCGGCCGAACGCACCGTCAGCGTGGCGCTGCCCTGCGCCCTTGCCGGCGTCGTGGTTGCGGTGATCGCCTTCACCGGGCTGGGTACCAAGTTCACCGGACTGATGGTCTGGGCCGCCGGCGGCAGCCTGGCCGCCCTGCTCGTGCTGACGATGCTCGCGAGCCTGGTGCTCGGTACTGGCATGCCCACCACTTCCGCCTACATCATGGCCGCCGTCCTGCTGGCTCCGGCACTCATCTCGGTCGGCGCAGAGCCGCTGACGGCGCACTTCTTCATTTTCTACTTCGCGATCCTCTCGATGGTCACACCGCCGGTGGCGCTGGCCTCGTACGCGGCCGCGTCGATCGCGCGCGCCTCCCCCTCGGATACCGGTTGGACCGCGTTGGCGCTTTGCCTGCCAGGTTTCCTGATTCCGTTCGCGGCGGTGGTGCATCCCGGACTGCTGATGATCGGCACCCCGCTCGATGCGGCCTGGGGAGTGCTCAACTCAATGCTGGGATTCGTCGGCATCGGCGTGGCGCTGATCGGCTGGCTGTTCCGGCCGATGTCGATGCCCTGGCGCGCCTTCTTCGCTGTCGTCGGGCTGATGTCGCTGCTGCCCGACGCGATATCGACGCTCGCCTGCATCACGCTGCTGGCGGGGGCGGTGGCCTGGCTGTGGCGCGCCGCGCGACGCCAGCGCTCGGCGGTACTTCAAGGAGGCGAATAGATGCTCGATCTCGGACGCACGTTCCTGCAGAGCGTCGAGAGGAACCCCGGCGCCTGCGCGCTCGTGGACGGCGCGCTGCGCCTCAGCTATGCCGGCTGGCTGGCGCGCGTCGGCGGGGCGGTGCGCGGCCTGCGCGATATCGGCCTGGCGCGCGGCGATCACCTGCTGGTCGTTCTGCAGAACCGCTGGCAGATGGCGACGTTGCACTGGGCCTGCCAGTTCGCCGGTGTCGTCATCACGCCGTTGAACTGGCGCGCCAAGGCCGACGAGATCGACTACTGCCTGCAGGACTCGGCGGCCAAGGCGATCGTCTACGAGCCGGTGGTCGAGTCCGCGGTGGCGGAGTCGGCGCTGGCCCGGAGGGTCACGCGCGTCGCGCTAGGCGGCGCCGCAGGCGGCGGGATCGCGCTCGACAGCTGGCTGCAGCCGGACCAGGAACCGGAGCCGCTCGCCAGTGCCGAGGACCTGTCGCTGATGCTCTACACCTCGGGCACTACCGGCAAGCCAAAGGGTGTGCCGCGCCGGCACCGCGCTGAGCGGGCCGCCGCGCTCGCGCACGTCGCGCAGAACCTGTACGGCTACGGAGAGCGCACGCTGGGCGTGATGCCGCTGTATCACACGATGGGCGTGCGCTCGCTTCTGGCCCTGGCGCTGATCGACGGCCGCCTCGTCTGCATGCCGAAGTTCGACGCGAAGCTGGCGCTGGGCCACATACAGGCCGAGCAGGTGACGCACCTGTATCTGGTGCCCACGCTGTACCACGACCTGCTGGCGCATCCGGACTTCGCCACGACCGACGTTCGCAGCGTGCGCAAGCTGGGCTTTGCCGGCGCACCGATGCACGACGCGCTGCTGGCCCGGCTCGATGCCGCGTTCAAGCCGGAGCTGTTCGTCAACCACTACGGCAGCTCTGAGATCTACACCTTCTCGATCAACCAGCATGCCGTGGCCAAGCCCGGCTCGGCCGGCAAGAGCGGGGTGAACGCGCGGCTGCGCGTGGTGCGGCTCGATGCGAGCGGGCCGGACGACCTCGCGGCGGTGAGGGAAGAGGGCCAGATCATCGCCGATCTGGCCGGGGACGAGTCCTTCGACGGCTACCACAACCGGCCCGAGGCCAACGCCAAGGCGCTGCGCCGGGGTGGTACTTCACCGGCGATACGGGCTACTTCGACGAGGACGGCGATCTCTACGTCACCGGCCGGGTCGACGACATGATCATCAGCGGCGGCGAGAACATCTCGCCGGTGGACATCGAGTCGGTGCTGTCCCTGCACCCCGGGGTCGACGAGGTGGCCGTGGCGGGCCTGCGCGACGAGCGCTGGGGCCAGCGCGTGGTGGCGTTCGTCAAGCCGCGGGACGCCGCGGTGTCGTTCGAGGCGCTCGATGCGCACTGCCGGCAGTCGGACCTGGTCAACTTCAAGCGGCCGCGCGAGTACGTGTTCGTGCGCGAGATCCCCAAGTCGCCGGTCGGAAAGATCCTGCGGCGCAAGCTGGTAGCCGGCGAGTTCGATGCAGTCTCCAGATCGGAGGCCTCCGAATGAACAGCGCATTCACCGGCCTGCGCTCCTGGCTGCGTCACCTGGCGGCAACCGAACGGCTGGCGGTGGCGCGGCCGGGCGCGAAGCTCGAGCATGAACTCGCGGCGATCGCCAAGCGGCTCGACGGCCGGCAGGCCGTGCTGTTCCCGCAGCCCGGCGGGCACGCGATGCCGGTGGTCTCCGGCTTCATGTCGAAGCGCGCCTGGATCGCCGAGGCGATGGGCGTGCCGCAGAGCGAGTTGCTGGCGCGCTTCCGAGAGGCCAGCGAGGCGCCGACGCCGTGGCGCGAGGTCGCGGCCGCGCAGGCCGCGTGCCAGCAGGTCGTCCACGACTTCCGCGCAGGCGGGCAACTCGACATCGCGAGGCTGCTGCCGATCCCCACGCACAGCGAGCACGACAGCGGTGCCTACATCACTGCCGGGCTGGTCATCGCGCGCAATCCGAAGACCGGCGTGCAGAACGTCTCGATCAACCGCATCCAGGTCAACGCGCGCGACCGTCTCGGCATCCTTATGCTGCCGCGCCACCTGCGCGCGTTCTTCCAGACCGCGGAGGGCGAGGGCCAGCCGCTGCCAGTGGCCATCGTGATCGGCGTCGATCCGCTCACGGCCCTGTCGTCGCAGGCGATCACGCCGATCGACTTCGACGAGCTGACGATCGCCGGCAGCCTGCACGGCGCGCCGCTGGCGGTGACCAGGTGCCAGACCAGCGAGGTGCGCGTGCCGGCCGAGGCCGAGATCGTGATCGAGGGCCGCATTCTGCCGCGCGTGCGCGAGCCGGAAGGGCCGTTCGGCGAGTTCCCGAAGTACTACTCGGCCCGCGAGGAGCGCGAGGTGATCGAGATCGACCGGGTCAGCACGCGGCGCGATCCGATCTTCCACACCATCGTGCCGGCCGAGATGGAGCATCTGCTGCTCGGCGCGATCCCGCGCGAGGCGACGCTGCTGGCTCACCTGCAAAGGAGCTTCCCCGGCGTGCTCGACGTGCACCTGTCGATCGGTGGCGTGGCGCGCTACCACCTGTACGTGAAGCTGGAGAAGCGCCGGGAAGGCGAACCGAAGAACGTGATTCTCGGCGCCTTCGGCGGGCACTACGACGTCAAGCACGTGGTGGTTGTCGACGACGACGTCGACGTGCACGACCCGCAGGAAGTCGAGTGGGCGATCGCGACCCGCTTCCAGGCCGACCGCGACCTGGTGGTAGTGACGGAGGCCCAGGGCTCGCCGCTCGACCCGTCGACTACGGTGCGCTTCATCCACTCGCACGGCGGCAAGCCGCCGGTGCACCTGCAGGGCATGAGCGCAAAGATGGGGCTGGATGCCACCAAGCCCCTCGAAAGCGCCGAACACGTATTCACACGGGTGTGCATCCCGGGCGAACGCGAGGTGGACCTCGCCACCGCGCTGCAGCCGGATGCCGTCGATCTCGAACGGATTCTCGCCGGCTAGGCGAGCTCGATTTCCAAGCGGAGAGCCACCATCATGAGACTCAATGACCTGCCACATCCGGCGCGCGAGCTGCCGCCCGAGCTGGACGGTTTCCGCGTCGAGGTCGACGTCGCGCGAGAACGCGCCGACATCATCCTCGATCGGCCTCCGTTCAACATCGTCAGCATGCGCCAGCGCGAGCAGTTGCGCGTGGTGTTCGAGGCCCTCGATGCCGACTCGCGCGTGCGCGTGATCGTGCTGCGCGGGGTCGGCGAGCACTTCTCCAGCGGCGGCGACATCAAGGGGTTCATGCAGGCGAGCCCCGAGCACGTGTCCAAGCTGGCGTGGAACGTAGCCGCGCCGGCGCGCTGCAGCAAGCCGGTCATCGCCGCCAACCGCGGCTACTGCTTCGGGGTCGGCTTCGAGCTGTCGCTGGCGTGCGACTTCCGCATCGCCACCAGCACGACCCTGTACGCGCTTCCCGAGCAGAAGCTGGGCCAGATCCCCGGATCGGGTGGCTCGGCGCGATTGCAGAAGATGGTCGGCGTCACCCGCACCAAGGACATCGTGATGCGCTCGCGCCGGATTCCCGGCAAGCAGGCCTACGAGTGGGGCGTGGCGACCGAGTGCGTGGCCGACAGCCACTTGGAGGCGGCCACCGACACGCTGGTCGACGAACTGCGCGCGTTCTCGCCGCTCGCGCAGCGCACCGCCAAGAAGCTGCTCAACGACACCGAGGACTGCACGCTGGCGATCGCGATCGAGCTCGAAGGCCACTGCTACTCCCGCCTGCGCAGTTCGCACGACTTCGCCGAAGGCGTAGACGCCTTCCACAGCAAGCGCCGACCGGATTTCACCGGCGAATGAGACCCACCCACGCCCCAACCAAGGAGAAGACGCACATGAACACGATCGTCAAACCGCTGGCCGTCGCAGTCGGACTGGCATTCACCGCCGGCGCTTACGCGCAGAGCTCACCGATCCGCATCGGCGTGGTGACGCCGCTGTCGGGCACGTATGCCGGCATCGGTCAACAGGTCAAGTGGGGCCTCGACCTGGCGGCCAAGGAGATCAACGATGCCGGCGGAGTGATGGGCCGCAAGCTGGAGTTGATCTACGAGGACGAGGAGGCCAACCCGGCGGTCGCCACGCAGAAGGCAGAAAAGCTCTTCCAGGTCAGCAAGGTCGACTTCCTGACCGGTACCGTGAACTCCGGCTCGACGCTGGCAGTCGGGCAGGTGGCCGAGCGCAACCAGCGCCTGATCGCCACCACCGTGTCGTTTGCGGACTCGATCACCGGTGACAAGTGCTCGCCGAACGTGTTCCGCGTCAACGCGCGCGCTGGAATGCAGTCGGCGGCGCTCGCCGAGTGGCTTTCCAAGGACAAGCCGCAGGCCAACGTCTTCTACCTTGGCCCCGACTACGAAATGGGGCGCAGCACGGTCGCCGCGTTCAAGAGCGCGGCAGAAGGCAAAGGCGCGCGCACGGTCGGCGAAATCTTTGCGCCGCTGGACAACAAGGACTACTCGCCGTACTTTGGCCAGATCCGCGCCGCTCGGCCATCGGTGATCTACACCTCGGTGGCGGGCAACGACACGGTGCGCCTGTTCAACCAGCTGTCGGAGTTCGGCCTCGGCCGCAACCTGCAGATCGTCGGCGCCAGCGGCACGGTGACCTCTCAGAACCTCGGCGCCATCGGCAAGGCGGCCGAGGGCTTCGTCACCGGCGTCGGGTACTCGCCGCTCATCGACACCGCCGAGAACAAGAAGTTCGTTGCTGCGTTCGAGGCTGCCAACAAGGCGTTGCCCGACCTGTATGGCGCCGACTCCTACGGGGTCCTGTACTTCTACAAGGCGGCAGTCGAGAAGGCGAAGTCGACCGATACCGACAGGGTCCGCACCGCGATGCGTGACCTGGAGTGGTCGACACCGCAAGGCGTGAAGAAGATGCGCGCCGGCGATCACCAGGCGATGCAGGACATGTACGCGGTTCGGGTAACCGACGGAAAGTTCGTGATCGTCGGCAAGGTGCCGGCGGCGGCGGCCGTCGGCCCGGACGCCTGCGCCAAGTTCTGAGCGCGATTCTTGTGCCCTGCTGTCAACGGCCACGCACAGGCGGCGGTGCGTGGCCGCGACAGGCCAGGCGCGAGGCGCGCCCTGACCTCCGAGGAAGGAACGGATGACCGAAATACTGGATTGGCTGCAGTTCGTGCTGTCGCCGCAGGTGATCAACGGCCTGTCGATCGGCGTGGCCGTGATCCTGATGGCGCTCGGGCTGACGATCATCTTCGGCCTGCTCGATGTCATCAACATGGCGCACGGCGAGTTCTACGCGCTCGGCGCCTACCTCGCCGTGGCGATGCTTGCGACCGGACTGCCGTTCTGGTGGGCGCTGGTGCTGGTGCCTCTGGCGATGCTGGTGGTCGGCTACGCGACCGAGCGGCTGCTGATACAGCGCGTGTTCGACAGCAAGGACCGCCACACGCTGACGCTGCTGCTGACGCTGGGCTTCGGCATTGTGCTGGAGGAAGTGCTGAAGATCCTGTTCGGCGCCAATCCGCTGCGGTTGGACACGCCGATCGGCGGCGCTACCGAGGCACTCGGACTGTTCTTTCCGAATTACCGCCTGTTCCTGATGGTGTTCGGCGCGCTTCTGATTGCCGCCGTCTGGATCGTGGTCTTCCGCACCCGCCTGGGCGCGATGGTGCGCGCCGCCGCCTTCGACCGCCACATGGCGGGGTCGCTTGGCGTGCCGGTGGCGGTCATTTACGCGGCGACCTTCGCCTTCGGCGTAGCGCTGGCAGGCCTGTCGGGCGTGCTGCTGGCTCCTATCTACTCGGTATTCCCGACGATGGGCCGGGACTTCGTGCTGATGGCCTTCTCGGTGGTGATCGTCGGTGGCATGGGCTCGATCAAGGGCGCCGTCATCGCCGGGCTGCTGTTGACCCAGATCCAGTCGATCTCGAGCCTGTACATCTCGCCGGTGTGGAGCGATCCGCTGCTGTTCGGAATCATGGTGCTGGTGCTGATGTGGCGGCCGCAGGGGTTGTTCGGAAGGCTGGGCCATGCCTGAGGCCATGTCCAGCCGCGCCGTCGCGGCGGCGGCGGCCGTGCCACGCGCGCGGCTGCGCGCCACCCAAGTCCTGGTGTGGCTGTTCTTCGCCGGCGCGCTGGTGTTCGCCGCGATCGCCGCACTGGCTGGCGATGTCTTCTTCTTTCGCCTGGCCACAGAGGCGCTGATCTTCGGCGGTCTGGCGCTGGCAGTCGACGTGCTCCTCGGCCGTACCGGGCTGCTGCCGCTCGGCCATGCACTGTTCTTCGGCCTTGGCGCCTACGTCGCAGGGCTGGTGCTCAAGCACTGGGCCGCATCGTTCTGGCTCGCGCTCGGCGTCGTTTTCGCGACCTCTCTCGTCGCCGGCGTGATCGGCGGCGTGATTGCGATTCGCGCCAAGGGCGTGTACTTCGCACTGATCAGCTTCGGTCTGGCGCAGGTCGTGTCGAAGATCGTCTTCAACACGCGCGAGTTGGGCGCCTCCGACGGCATCATCGGCATCCCGGAACTGCGGATCGACCTCGGCCTATTCAGCCTGAACGCGGCGCACGCGCCGAGCATGTTCCTGCTGACGCTCGCGTACATGGGCATGCTCTACGCGGTGACGGCCTGGCTGATGAACACGCCGCTTGGGCGGCTTCTGTCAGCGATCAAGGCCAACGAGCATCGGGTGCCATTCCTCGGCTTTGACCCGTGGCGCGTGAAGCTGGGCGGATACACTTATTCCGCCATCGTGGCCGCCATGTCAGGCGCGCTGTACCCGGTGCTGCGCGGCTTCGTGTCGCCTGAGTTGCTCTTCTTCCAGGTCAGTGTCAACGCGGTGATCAACGTGATCGTCGGTGGTACGGGCACGCTGATCGGCCCGCTGTACGGGTCGGTGCTGCTGACCGGTCTTAAGTCGATCGTCGGCTCTTACACCGCGCATCACTTGATCGTGATCGGTCTGTTGTTCATGGCCTCGGTAGTGTTCTTCCCGCGCGGCCTGATCGGCTATGCCGCGCCGGCGCTGCAGCGCGCCTTAGACCGCTGGACGGCGCGAAGGGCGGGACGATGAGCGACGCCATCCTTTCCGTCACCGGGTTGACGGTTCGCTTTGGCGCGCTGGTGGCGGTCAACCACCTCAGCTTTGCGGCAGAGCGCGGCAATATCACATCCGTGATCGGTCCGAATGGGGCCGGCAAGAGTTCGCTCTTCAACCTGATCAGCGGTGCGATCCGGCCAGAGGCGGGTCGAGTGCAACTGGACGGCAGGGACGTCACCGGATGGCGGCCGAACCGGTTGCTGGCTGCGGGGCTGGCCCGCTCGTTCCAGATCACCAACCTGTTCTTCGAGCTGACGGTGCGCGAAAACCTGCGTCTGGCGGCGCAGTTCGTCGAGCCGGGACCGCAGTTGTCGAACGTGCTGCGCCCAGTATCTGCCAACCGGGCAGCGCTGGCGCGCGTCGAAGAGTTGACGGAGCGCTTCGGCCTGCGGGACAAGCTGGACGAACTCGCCGGCTATCTGTCGCACGGCGAGCAGCGTCGCCTGGAGATCGCCGTGTCGCTCGCCGCTCGGCCGCGGCTGCTGTTGCTCGACGAGCCGACGCAGGGAATGAGTCACGCCGACACCCAGGACACGGCAGCGCTGATTCGCGGCCTCGCGGGTGAGCTGTCGATCCTGCTGATCGAGCACGACGTCGAGCTCGTCATGGATCTGTCTGACCACGTGATCGTCATGCATCAGGGCCAGAAGCTGGCCGAGGGTCGGCCCGAGGCCGTCCGCGCCGACCCGTCGGTGCAGGCCGCCTACTTTGGGGAGGCTGCCGATGCTGCGGCTCGCTGACTTGCACACCCACTACGGCCTCAGCCACGTGCTGCAGGGTGTGAACCTCACGGTGGGCGCTGGCGAGGTGGTGGGCCTGTTCGGCCGCAACGGCGTTGGCAAGACCACGCTGATCAAGACGGTTGCGGGCTGGGTGACGCCGAGCAGCGGAAGTGTGGAGTTCGACGGCGCGCCGATCGCCGGTCTGTCGCCAGACGCGATATGCCGGCGCGGCATCGGGCTAGTGCCGGAGGACCGGCGAATCTTCCCAGGCCTGACGGTCGAGGAGAATCTCGAGCTTGGCGCCATGCAGGTGCCGCGTCGTGGACGAGCCGAGACGCGGCGCAAGCTGGACGCGATCTACGCGCGCTTCCCGCGCCTCGGTGAGCGCCGTGCCCAGTTGGGAACGACTTTGTCGGGCGGCGAGCAGCAGATGCTGGCGATGGCGCGCGTACTGGTGGGCGAGCCGCGCCTGCTGCTGATCGACGAGCCGAGCGAAGGCCTGGCACCGAAGATCGCCGACGAGGTGTTCGCGCTGATCGAGAGCATGCGCGGGGACGGTATCCCGGTCGTGCTGGTCGAGCAGAATGTGCGACGTGCCCTGGACGTCGTGACTCGCTTCTACGCCCTTGAACGGGGGCAGATCGTTTTCGAGGGCAGCGCGGGTCGTGGGCCGGATCGCGACGGATTGATGCACGTCCTCGCAATCTAGCGGCAGCGCCTGCGGGCGGCGTAACCGGGGGAGCAGTTCGCCGCGCGTCGCGTCGCCTACGCCGAAGGCGAGCCGGGTCGACGGCCGGAACGGTTTTCCGCCAGAGTCTCCGCCTTGGCCAGTTCCCGCACGAGCCGCTCCATCACGTCGGGCCGCACTTCGCCGACGGCGTCGATCCACCGATCGAACGCCGCGGCGAAGTCGACCGGCGTGCGCACAGCACCGACGTCGAAATCCGACGCGTCGGCACATCTCGCTTCCGGCGCTGTACTCCCCCAACCAAGGCACCCTCGGTCTTTGGTATGCGTGCATGCCTGACGACGAGCGCGATCGATCTGAAAAAAAGGCGGCGGGCCAGAGACCCGCCGCTCCACCTGACGATCAGGCAAGGTTCAGAAGAACAACCACTCTCCAGCGGGCGGCTGCTGCTCGACACCGGGCACAGACCAGTTGCACACGCCAGTCGGGAAGATCGACTGCAGCCGGGCGACCTGCGCGGCGGTCGGCGTTCCCGGATAGTCCGTCAGCGAGATCGGCCGAAGTTGACACTTGATGATGTCGCTCGCCACATCTGCCCCTGCCACCTCGCGCGGTGCCGGCTCTGATGGATAGAGGATCTCGCATGCCTGGGCCGGATTGCGCAACTGCTGCTCGGCAATGAATGTCGGAACGGGATCGCGCGTGTTGCATCCCTCAACAAGATCCGCAGGCTTGGCGCGAACCACCTTGGCGTGCATGGGGATGGCGGAGGCGTCGGCCTTCACGTTGGCGACCCACTCATCCATCTTGTCAAGCGCGCGCTGCAGCAGCGGGCTGCCGGAGCTGTAGTAACCGTAACGGAAGTCCTCGACCAGCATGACGTGGTTGTCAGCGTCTCCCCCGGTCTTCTTCATGCGCTCGCGCATCGAGAAAGAGTGGTAGCGCAGGTGGATGTCGCCGATCGGGTTGTCATCCGAATAGGCGCGGTAATCGATGATCGGCACGTCGCGCAGACCCATTCCGCCGTTGGTGAGCCGCCCGCCTCGATACGCAGCGCGGATCGCCGGCAGATCCCCTACGCTTCGCGCCGACCGGAAGTAACCGTTGACGTCGTAGCCGCCGATCTTCTCGTTGAGGTCGAGGAACTGGTCCATGGAGATCACGCCGTCCTGCAGTGCCTTCAGGCCGTACTGGATGCCTACGTTGTCCAGCGGACGCAGAGCGAAGCCGGTCGCCGGATCTCGTCCGTACACGTTGACCGTGTGGTCGTAGACGCTGCAGCGCACGCCGATGGGATTGGTCACCGGGTCAAAGCGCTGCGCGGCCGGGATGATCACGCAGTACGGGGTCAGCGGCGACACCGCCATGCGCAGCGCGCCCGTGTACACGGTGCCTGTGCGAAGCGTGGCGTAGTTGAGGACGCCCGCGATCTTCCGTTGCTGTTCCTGAGTGAGC
Organism: Burkholderiales bacterium; assembly: GCA_016716275.1. Classification (GTDB taxonomy): domain Bacteria; phylum Pseudomonadota; class Gammaproteobacteria; order Burkholderiales; family Burkholderiaceae_F; genus JADJWR01. The sequence goes on from JADJWR010000003.1 coordinate 1,450,985, forward strand.
GTGCCTGGCGCGGTGTCGTCGAAGTAGTGGACCAGAAGCCGCGCGTCGGTGATCATCTGGATCGTCGCGAAACCGACTTCGGGGAAGCTGCAGCCGGGGATGATCCCGTCGAGAAGACCGGGGTAGTTGTCTGCCGCCGAGTGCTGCTGATACGAACCGCCCGAACAGCCCCAGCCGATCGTGTAACGCGGCAGGCCGTAGGTCTCGACGAAGCGTTCCTTGGTCATCATCAACGCTTCAGAGGTGAGCAATTCGTTGCAGTTGTTTCCGAACACGTTGAGCGACGACGAGGCTATCGCGTAGCCACGGCCGAGAATCACCGGGTCGGTCACGCCACCCGTGCTCGCTCCCTGCCGGTACCAGCCGTTGGTGCAACCCCCGCCGAAGGTAAACACGAGGCGCCCGTTCCATGCCGTAGAGCGCCGGAACAGACCCGGATCCGCCTCGTTCTTCGGGTCGTGCAACATCGAAGTCTGGTAGATGGCGCGGTCCGCGGTCCCTGTTTCGATGCGCGTGATGAACGGAACGGTCTTGCCCTCGTTCGTGGTGGTCGTCGCCAGATCGGCGGGGTGGTTGTAGGGCGGGTCAAGCCGCTTCCAGGCGTTGCCGGTCGTGCGATAGAAGTAGTCGACGCGGGTGGCAATCGAGCAATTCGCGTCCAGCGGCGCGCCGAGCGGCTGCGTCCCGTCCGGGAAACGGAAGCTCGCGGTCTCGCAGTAGAACGGGGTCTCGTGCGGGCCGGAAAAGACGGGCCCCGTGATCGGGTAATTGGTCAACGTTAGAGTCGCCGAGGGCCGGCCCTTCCCATTGCCGTTGGAGTAGGCGGCCACCTCGTTGGCGCCCAGCTTGAGGCCGGTAACCAGACCGGTGAGGGTGCGCGCATTGGCGTCGAGCACCAGGCTCGAGGTGACGTCGCCGCCGTTCACGAAGATTCGCGCCTTCTGCAGCGGTACAACGCGCGGAATCTCCACCTGCAGGAGCACGTCCCCGCCGGTCACCGTGTCCGGTCGGGTCGAAAGTGTCCTGATCTCAAATTCGTGCGTCGCCTTGGCAAACGCCGGCGATGAAGCGCCGATGCCGGCCACCACTGCGAGAGTGAGAACCCGGCCGATGAGTTTTCGCCAACTTCCCCTGTTTGAGGCATCCATCATCTGTCTCCCTTCTTCTCCTTCTTGACACGGGAATGGAACATCCATGCCCGACCTCTGCTTGTTACTCCCAGTGCACATGGCGGCTTCGGCGCGCAGCTTTCTCCAGCGCCAACCTCAATCCCCCTTTCGCCGCTTCCGCGCACAACCCAACCCTGCTCCCCAAGGGTGCCCGCGGCAGGGCGAAGTAACCTACTGCGGCGCTTGGACATTTGCAATAGCTGGCTTTGTCGACGCGTCGGCACGGCGATTCGGGTGCACCACCCAGACTTTGCCGACGATCCGCTCGTATCGATCACGCTTGCTCAATGCGACCCGAACCGGCCACTCGCGCATACGGCAGCGGATTGCCGAGCTGCCGGCGAACGCCGACCGGAAGGACAAGTTCAGGATTCGGTGCGAGGAAGCGGAGCGCGCTCGTGCTGAGCTTCAGCGTGTCCACGACGACTCGCTGGTGGCGATCAAGTCGGTGATGCAGCAGGCTGACACGCCGGCTCTCGCAGCCCCTTTCACGAAGCCAACGAACGGATCGTCCGCTGTCTTCTCGTGATCCTTCAATATCCAGCTCGCGGGAATCTCGAATCTCATGCGATGGCGTCGGGCCTCGCGGACGGTCGCTTGCCCTTAAGCGAGTAGCCGGACGCCTCAAGGTCCCAGCAGTCGGTGACCGAACGCGACAGTTCGCCCTTTCGAATTCGCTCAGAGGGTGTTTTCGGTAGTTCCTCGACAAACGCGACATACCGGGGGACCTGGAAGTAGGGCATCCGCTCGTCGCACCACTTGATTAACTCGACTTCCGTCAACTGAGCAGACGGTACGACCCGTACGAAAGCCTTCAAGTCGTCATCGCCGACGCCGCTCGGTACGCCAACCAACGCGCACTCGGCGACAGCGGGGTGCCGCGCGATGATCCGCTCCACCTCCCACGCCGACACGTTCTCGCCCCGACGTCGCAGGCTGTCGCTCCTGCGGCCCTCGAAGTAGAGATACTCGTTTTCGTCTTGACGAGCGAGGTCCCCGGTCTTTATCCACCCGTCCTTCGTCGTCGCTGCCGCCGCGTTCAGCGATCGCGACGTGTTTTCCGGTTGCTTGCCTCGCACGACAATTTGGCCGGTTGCGCCCGCCGGCACATCCCTTTCGTCGTCATCTACGATGCGCACGTCGAAGTATGGAAGCACTCGGCCGATCGACCCTCTGGGGCCGTCGCGGTTGATGCAAACGAAGTTAGCGACCTCGCTGAGGCCGTAGCCCTCGTGGACGAGCACGCCAAAGCGATCCTCGAACTGACGCCAAACGTCAGCGGGGCATCCGGCACCCCAGGCGATCTGAACGTCATGGTCGCGGTCCGCCGGACCAGGCGGCTGCTTGAGGAGGATCGACGGAATGCCCCCGATGTAATGAATCCGAGTCGCGCCGAACTTCTTGGCGTCGGACCAAAAGCGCGACGCGCTGAAGCGTGGCGTCAGCGCAAGCGTCACCCGTTCCATAATTGCGGCCAGGGCCGTTTGACTGCCTGCCCCGTGATAGAGAGGCTCCCAGAAAAGGAGCACATCCCCAGGCCCCAAGTCGCCGATCAGCAGGCACCCGAGCGAGCCGATCTGCAGGACCCTGTCGCTTCGAGAAAACTTCTTCGGCGCTCCAGTCGTTCCTGACGTGTAGTTGAGTACCAGAGGATCATCGGGCGCCACCTTAACGGCCGGACTACGGTCGGCACCGTTGTCCAACAATGCGCCAAAGTCCAGATTCGCGGACCGCCCACCCCGCCAAACCAAGAACTCGACAGTCGTCAGCTGCGCCATCGCAGATGCGAGGACGTCCCGGAAGCCCGTCTCGGCGACGACCGCTCGCGGCCGGGCATCGGCGAGAAGCAGCGAAAGATAGTCGCCACGCGCATTCACGTTGATCGATGTTCGAACAAGCCCGGCCTTCGCCAGCGCGAAGACGGCGACAATGTGATCCACATGGTGATCGAGCATGAGCGCGACGGTGTCGCCGGGCTTCAGTCCGTGCCCCAGAAGCGAGTTGGCCAACCGGTTGGCGGCGCTGTTCAACTGACCGACCGTGAGGCGGCCGCCATCCCAAATGCAGAAAGGGTGATCGGGATCTGTTTCCGCCCGTCCTTCCAAGATCGACCGAAAGGTTTCTTGCCCCGGCACTGGCCAGTGCGACTTCCATGGGGGGAAGTTCTTCGCGTCACCACGGATCATGTCGACCTCGTCACACTACGCCGAGCGCTGGAAAGGAAATCGCTCACACCCGCCTCGATTGAGCGAGACATCGACTCGCTCGATCGAACCGCCCCAGCATGCTCGAAGGCGGCGTCGAGGTCCTTGGCTAAGGTGTCTCGGAACCACCGCTTGGTCGCGGCGTAAGCCTCAGGCGATTTCTCGGCCAGCGAGGCAGCAACCACGATCGCCCGATCGAGGACGACCTTCTCGTCGACGATCTCGTCGATCAGGCCCAACTGGAGCGCCTCGTCCGCATCGACAAAGCGCCCGGTAATTGCGATGTTGCGAGCACGGGTCGCGCCGATCGCCCAGGTCAGCACAGTCGAACCGGTAATGCATGGCAGGCCGGAGCTGATTTCGGGCAGACCGAACCGGACGTCGCGATGTCCCACCCGGTAGTCCATCAGCAGCACAGACTGGAACGCCGATCCGAGCGCAAGTCCGTTCAATGCGGCGACCAGCGGCTTTCCGAAGGACTGGATGGCAGCGTAAAGGGCGCGGTACGCGCGCATGCGGTCCCGCGCAGCGCCGGCCGATCCAATGGTCTTGTCGGTGAGATCCGCACCAGCACAAAACGCCTTCGGCCCCGTTCCCGTCACGACGACAGACTTGACGTCCGGATCATCCTGGGCCTCCTGAAGAGCTGCCCTCAGCGATTCGCGGGCCGCGCCGTCCCAGGCGTTCAGACGCTCCGGTCTGTCGAGCCGAAGAATCTGTACTACTCCTTGCGCTTCTTTCCGTAACATGGCTTTCCTTCGCTGCTTCGATCAGCGCCCGCCCATCAACCAGTCGGGCAAGGCGAGCGAAAACGTCGGCACGTAAGTGACGACGAGAAGCGACAGTACGAGCGACAGAAAGAACGGCAGGCTCGCCACGACCGCGCGTCGCATCGGTACCTCGGCGATCTGCGCCGCGATGAACAGCGACAGCGCAACCGGCGGTGTCATCGAACCAAGCGTCAGGTTGATGGCCGCGATGATCCCTAGGTGGACCGGATCAATCTGATAGAGATCGCCCAGATGGATCAGTACCGGGGCCACGATGATGAGAGCGGCGGATCCGGCCTCGAGACAACCGAGTAGGAGGAGCGCCACATTGATGAAGATGAGCGCGACCCACTTGCTCTCCGTCAGGGCCCGGATCCATCCGCCGATCGCTTCCGGCACCTCCATGATGTTCACCGCCCATCCAAAAGCGCCAGAGGCTGCGATGACGATCAGGATTGCTCCGCTAAACAAGGCGGACTCTCGCAGTGAATCAATGATGACCTTGACCGTTAGTGTCCGGTACAGCACGCCGAGCACCAGGGAGTAAGCGACGGCGAGAACACCGGCCTCTGAGGGCGTGACGATTCCAAGCGTCATACCGCCAACGATGATGGCCGGCGCGAGGAGCGCGAAAAGCCCATCCCTAAGGCGGATCAGCAGTTCTCGCAAGCTTACGGCCGGAACGTCGTCTCCCACCGAGATCTGCCCGGAACGAACCATCAGGAAGATGATCAGGACGAGGCATCCTGCCATGAGCAAGCCCGGGACGATGCCAGCAAGGAACAGACGACCTGTCGAAACATTCGCGAGCTGCGCATAGACGACAAGGATGATGCTCGGTGGGATGATCGGTCCGATGATGGAGGAGGCTGCGGTGATGGCCGCGCTGTAGGCTCGGTCGTACCTGGCGTCGACCATCGCCTTGATTTCGATCTTGCCCAGGCCGGCCACGTCCGCCGTGTTCGAGCCTGACATGCCAGCAAAGATGACGCTTCCAAGGACGTTGACGTAATAAAGGCCGCCCCGGAAGTGACCGACCAGCGCGTGCGCGAACCGGAAGATCCGGTCTGTCACGCCAATGTTGTTCATGATCACTGCGGCCAAGATGTACATCGGGATGGCCGACAGGACGACACTCTTCACGCCGTTCCACATGCGCTGGGGAACGATTTCCAGCGGAAAGTCGCTTCCCGCGAGCACGAACCCGACGGTCGCGATGACCAGCGTGAGGGCGACCGGACAGTTGATGGTGAACAGCACCACCAACAACGCTCCGAACACCAGTCCTTCCACGGGACGTCCCTTCTAGCCGGTTGTCCTGACGGAGCGCACCATTCTCAACGCGAGGTGCAAACCCATCGACAGAAAGCAGTAGATCATCACGTAGGCCTTAGCCTCCTCTGGGATCTTGAGGATCACGGTGGACGTGCCCTTGTAGAGCTGCGCAAGGTTGAAGGAGTAGTAGGCCAGCCCGATAACCAGGAGCAGCTGCGCAGCATCAGATACCAGCAGCATGACTCGCCGGGGAATCGGGGCCAGCAGATTCACAAACGCGTCGATGGAGAAGTGCGCCCCACGCTTCATGACGGCAGTGGCTGCAACGAACGTGAGGCAGATCAGAAAGAACTGCGCGAGTTCCTCCGTCCACGACAGCGGGCTGTTCAGGAAGTAGCGAAAGACGATCTGCCCGCCGACGACCACGGCGATCCCCGCCACCAACAGCAGCGAGGCGACCTCTTCGGCTCGCTGCAAGACGCGGTCGATCAGCTGCATCAGATGATGGGCCGACAACGTCGTCTACAACAGCTTATCGATCTCTTCAGGGCCGAGACGATCCAGCTGGCGCAAGCCTGCCCACGCTCGGAGGGCTGAATCGGCCGGCACCGCGCGCGTCGCACAGCGAATGAATTTCTCTTCCAGCTCGGACCAACTCAGCGGGTTCTGCGGGTGCCCCTTGGGTTTGTACAGCCGCTTCTTGAACACTGAGCCGTCGCGGTGCAAGACTTCGATGTCGGCGAAGTCGTTGAACACGGAGTCGCGGGTTCGCAGGTCCGGATGAATGTAGACGTTGAGTCTGGGGTACAGCGCCTGGATTTCCGGAGCGCGAACGGCATCGTCCGCAAACTGCTCGAACCCGATCCGCCCGTAGTGCAGTGCGGCCGCGACGCAGTACTCCATGCTGAACTTTCCTTCCAGGCCGGTCTGCGGACGGTGGTAGGGCAATGTGCTTTCGCAGCGGTACCCGATTCCGCAGTTCACGCGCTCAATGGCGTCCGTCCGGATGGCTCCGCTTGCCAGGCCTTCGAAGAGGACATCGAGGACATGGTGAGTTAGAGAGCAGGTCGGGTACAGCTTGTAGATGATTCCGGGCTGGACAACGTTCCACGTCGCACCCAGGCTTTCGATCGCCTTGTCCGCCGCGGCGTTCTCGGTGCCGCAGAAGAGGTCGAAGAACCCCTCATTAGCTTCGATTGCGTCGGGATTTGCGGTTAGGCCGGCTTGAGCGAGCCGCGCCGCCAAGACGCCGTTCTGGGCAGCAAGCCCTGAATGCAGAGGCTTGGTCATCGTCCCGAAGTTTGCCCGCAGCCCGCTAGCCATCGACGCTGCAATGGCGAGTGCAAACGCCGACCGCTCGGGATCGAGCCGCAGGAGGTTTGCTACAGCGGCAGCGGCGCCTACGGAACCAAGCGTGAGGGTAGTGTGCCAACCGCGCTCGTAGTGCTCCATGTTCATGGCGCGGCCTAAGCGACCTTCGATCTCAACTCCGACGGCGTAGGCTGCAATCATCGCCTTGCCATCCGCAGCCGCGCGAACGCACGCCCCGAACACCGCTGGCACGACCGGCGCCGAGGGGTGGCCCCGCATCGATTCATTCGTGTCGTCGATATCGTGCACGTGCGCCAGGGTTCCGTTGACCAAGGCTGCGTTCCGTTCAGTCGTGCGCCGCCCGGTGCCCCATAGGGCGACCGGGCCGGGCTCCTCACTGACAAGGTCGATCGTGATCTTGGAAGGTGGCTCGGTCAGGCCTGCGATCGCGCCGCCTATACAGTCTGCAATCGCTTGCTTCGAACACTCCCGGGCCTCATCTGGCAGTGTGTCCCACGTCTGCTCCGCAATGAACGAGGAGAGCCCAGCCGTTACCGGGTTTGCGGCGCGTCGGTCCATGTCGATCCCGGCTAGCGAATGGCCTGAATCGTCTGGAACAGCCCCTTTGTCGTCCAGACTCCCTGGCTCTCCATGGTCTCGATCACGGGGCCCATCTTCTTGATGAAAGGTTCCGGGCTCGTTCGGATGACGACGGCGCCTTTCGCAATCATCTGCTCGATGATCTTTTCCTGATCCTCGACGGCGATCTTGGTGTAGTAGCGGCCCGCTTCCTCCCCGGCGTCGAGCAGCGCCTTCTGCTGCTCCGGCTTCAGCTGTGCCCACTTCCTCTCGCTGATCACGATCGTGAAGCTGTCGTTGAAGAAGTCGACCAATGTCAGGTATGGCGCGACCTCGTGTAGTGACTGGCCATAGAAGCCGGATACCGTGGCGGACGCGACGTCGGCAACCCCCTGCTTCAGCGCGAGATAGGTCTCGCCCCAGGGCAGGCTGACGGTCTTGGCACCCATTGCCTCGAAAGTCTTGACGTATCCCTCCCAGGGCGGGATGCGGACCTTCAAGCCTTTGAAGTCGTCGGGACCCATGATCGGCTTGGTGGCGATGACGGGCTTGCCTGGTCTTGCGCCGTTGCGCAGAACAAAACGGAAGCCCGACTTCTCGAGCAGGTCCTTTTCCATCTGCTTGTACGCGTCGCTATCCAAAACCTTCATAAAGTGGCTCTGATCCCTGAAGACAAAGCCGACCGACGTGATGTTCCAGTCCTTGACGTACTTGCCAAAGTTGCCCGTGCCGCCGCCGTACATGTCCTGGGCGCCGAGCCGGACTGCCTCCAGCTGTGATGGCGCATCGCCTAACTGACTTGAGGAGAAGATCTTCACCGAGACCGCGCCATTGGTCTTCTTGCCGACGAGATCGGCGAAGTACTCCTGCGCCTTCGTCTCGGAATGCTTGGGATCCGTGATGTTTCCCAGCCGCAGCGTTACGGTCTGCGCCGACGCAACCGTCATCGAAATAAGCCAGAGTGGCACCAACAGAAGCGTCTTGCGAGCAATGTTTCGACTCATCTCCGTCCTCCGTTCGTGATTGCTTGTCCTTCTCCAATTCAGTTTGGCTTATAGTCACTATAATTGCAAGTGATATTTCCCGGATCGCCCAAAGTGGCGATTTGGCACTACCGCTTCCGTGCAGCGCCGAAGGGGACTACGTGAAAAGCTGGATGAACTTGCGATCCATCGAGATATTCGTGGCTGCGGTCGAGGACGACAGCATGTCACGGGCGGCTGAGCGTCTTGAGCTCTCCCAGTCGGCGGTCTCTCAAGCGATTTCGAGCCTCGAGGCCACGCTTGGGCGGCCGCTCATCGACCGATCGGTCCGGCCGTTGCGGCTCACGCTTGCCGGAACTGCGTTTTACAAGAAGGCGATCGAGTTGCTCGATCGGGCGCGTGAGCTCGAGCAGGTCGTCGAGCTGGATCTCAACAAACCGCTTCCGATCCTACGGATCGGAATGGTCGACTCCTTCGCCGCCACCGCCGGACCGCACCTGGTAAAGGAACTCGACGCGGTGGCGGCCCAGTGGACGGTGGGATCCGGCGTGAACGACACCAGCGTCCGCGCGCTGCTCGAACGTCGTGTCGACTTCATGATCACTTCCGACGACACGTTCAAACAGCACGATCTGATCGCCCTTCCCGTGTTCGAGGAACCCTACGTCATCGTCGCCCCATCGTCGGTCGACGTGTCCGGAAAAGGTCTGGATACGCTTGGGACCGACATGGCGCTGATCCGCTATTCGCCACGATCATTTATCGGGCGTCAGATCGAAGGCTACCTGCAGCGTCGCTCAGTCAACCTTCAGCATCGGTACGACCTCGACACATCGGATGCCGTGATGGCGATGGTGAGCGCCGGCATCGGCTGGACGATCACAACACCGTTGGTCGCCCTGAAGAGCAAGCCGTCCCCCAAACAGGTTCGCTTCTATCCGATCTCCGGGCGGCCCCTGAAGCGCGCCCTTCATCTCCTCGCACGCAAGTCAGAGAGCGCCGAACTGGCTCAGAGGATTGCATCTGCGGCGCGCGATGCTTTGATCCGGTTCTGCTTTCCGGACTTGCTAAAACTCGCCCCTTGGCTCGGCGAGCACTTTCAGAGAAAGGCGGCCTAGCGGAAGGGAGGTCCAACTTCAGCTGCCCACGGACGCAGGCGCTGTAAGCCCGGGTTGCTGATGCCTCAGGGGTCGCGGCCCGGACTTACAGCGCCTCTCGTAGCGGGTCAGCTTGAGCGAGGTGCCGGGCCTCACGCTGTGCCTTTGCGAAACCCTCGACTTGAGATGCTGACCGAGTTCTTGTCTGGGTCCTTGGCGTTGGCGAATTGATACCCGTTCGCCTGGTGGATGGCCCCGAACTTCAGGCCACGCTCCGCGGCCCTTTGGACTTGACCCTGTTCCGCGGACGGGTTGGGACTTGATTCTCAAGAGTTCATCAAGCTCGGTGCAGGGTTGTCCACGGCGCCGCCGCCGGCCCCTGTCAGGCCGGGGGCGAGCGGCGCGGTGGGCAACCCGTGTTTGCGCTTCGGTCGTCGTTTGCGTGCGATCGGCACCGGGTTCTGCTCGAAGCTCTCCGGCGATCGGTAGCCGAGCGCCGAGTGCCGGCGGCGCGGGTTGTACCAACCCTCGATGTAGGTGAACAACGCCAGCCGCGCCTCGGTCTTGGTCTTCCAGCTGCGGCGGTCGATCAGTTCGCACTCCAGGCTGGCGAAGAAGCTCTCGTGTCGCCCGCTGCAGCGCGCGCAGCGTCAGCTCGTCGCCGTCGTAGCGGCGGATGCCCAGCTTGCAGCGGCGCCGGTTCACGGCGGCCACGCTGCGGCCGAGGCGTCGGGCGATCTCCTCGGCCGGCAGCAGGTGCCATTCGTTGCGCAGGAACTCGTCGTGCTCGTGCGTCCAAGCTCTCCGCGCGGGGCGCTGCGCGTATCGGCCCGGCGGCTCGGCGACCCGCAGATCGCGCCGACGTCGGCTGCGCAAGCCGAACGCGGTGCGCGCCGGAAGGCAATCGAAGTGCGTCAGGGCGGCGGCGTCCGCGATACGAGGCGCTTCACCACCACCGCAGCTTCCCCCGACGCCCGGTCTGCCGCAGCAAGACGTTTCGTTGTGCCGATTGAACAAGGCTCCGAGTCCCGACGGAAAGCTCGCGCGATGCTTCATTCGACGGGAGGCGCTGTCCACGCGAAATGGGCGCCCCCAGCAACGGCTTTCGCCGTCAGCCTTCGACCCAGACGCCACGGCCACGGGCCGGCTGGTATCGAAACCCTCTCCTTCCGCGGCCGCTTCGCCATCGGCGACGAGCGGACCACTTCACGATCCGCTCGCCCCTGCAATACTTCCTCAGCCCGCGCGCGGCAGGCTCCTGCCAGCCGGGCTCTTGGACAGACCAAGCGTCGCAGTCGTTACCTGCCCCCTGCTGCATTCGGTCCGCGTCGCATGCCCATTCCAGGGCGGCGCGGACCACTCTTCGCGCTCAAACGATGAGCCGAGCGGCGTCTCCGTTCGTGCGCTCACCGGACGCGCTCGTCTGACCGTCACCGGGTCCAGTTCGCTTCTCCGAGGTCGGCGGCATCGGCATCGACGCGCCGCGCCGCCCGACAAGGGCTGACGTCAGCGCACGAGTTCAGTCCTCGGCGTGTCCCCTGCGTGACGCGCGTCGCCGGTCACCGCCGTGGCCGACAAACAACCGTTGCACCGACGTCCCCGGGATCCGCGTCGGCCTGGCACGTCATGCGGATCCCGTTCCCGACCCGCCGCACACACGCGGGCCGATCGACCGGAGGCGTCATGGTCAACGACGGGTTCAACGCGGCTGGGCGCAGCTCGCCATGAGGACGCTCGCGCTCACCGAGGCTGCCGCCTTCCTGCACATGCACCCGGAGGAACTGCGCCGGCGTGCGAAGGCCGGCCTCATCCCGGGCGCCAAGGCAGGGCGCGCCTGGGTCTTCATCGACGACGACCTTGCCGGCTACCTGCGCTCTCTCTATTCTCAGCCGCGGCAAGCGCTGCAAGTGACACTGAGAAAGGAGGTTGAATGTCACTTCGCAAGCGCGGGAGTCTCTGGTCGATTGACGTCATCGCCCCCAACGGGGAACGAGTACGCCAGTCTGCTGGGACTCCCAACAAGGCCCTAGCGCAGGAGTATCACGACCGGCTCAAGGCCGAGTTGTGGCGGCTCGCAAAGCTCGGCGAGAAGCCCCGCCACACTTGGAACGATGCAGTCGTGCGCTGGCTGAAAGAGTCCGGCCACAAGGCGACGATCGGCAACGACAGGATTCATCTGCGCTGGCTCGATCGCTACCTGAACGGCAAGTCGCTGGACACGATCAGCCGGGCGCTCGTCGACCGCATCACGGACGCGAAGCTTGCCGAGGGTGTAAGCAATGCGACGGTGAACCGGGTGCTGGAAGTCCTTCGCGCCGTGCTCAGGCGATGCGTCAACGACTGGGAATGGCTCGATCGCGCACCGCAGGTCCGCATGCTGAAGGAGCCGACGCGACGCATCCGCTTCCTGGATCGCGCCGAGGCGCAGAGGCTGCTCACCTGCTTGCCGGCGCATCTGGCGGACATGGCTGCGTTCACGCTCGCCACGGGCTTGCGGCGAGCCAACGTGACCGGTCTGCTGTGGTCGCAAGTGGACTTGGAGCGGCGGCTGGCGTGGATCCATCCCGACCAGGCCAAGGCGCGCAAGGCGATCGCGGTGCCGCTGAACGCGGATGCCGTGCTCGTCCTGCAGCGTTGGCGCGGGAAGCATCCGACGCGCGTGTTCTGCTTCCGGGGCAGGCCGGTAGTTCAGGCCAGCACGAAGGCGTGGTACTCGGCGCTGGAAAAGGCCGGGATCGACGACTTCCGCTGGCACGACCTGCGGCACACCTGGGCCAGCTGGCACGTGCAGAACGGCACACCGCTGTTCGCCTTGCAGGAGCTGGGCGGATGGGAAAGCGCGGAGATGGTGCGGCGGTATGCCCATCTGTCGGCCGACCATCTGGCCCCGTACGCGGATCGTCTAGGGGCTTTGCGGGACGTGGATGGCCAGATTCATGGCACAAATCCGTCACAGTCGCCCAAAAGGCAAGGGCCTGCATCGCTGCAAGCCCTTGAATAATTGGCGCGCCCGGCAGGATTCGAACCCACGACCCCTTGGTTCGTAGCCAAGTACTCTATCCAACTGAGCTACGGCGCGCTGCGGCGCGAATTGTACATGCTCTGCGCTGGGCGAATGGGGCTGTGGGCGCCACCCCCGCGACTGTCTGTACTGCCCGCCGTCCAGCGGGCGGCGGCAACCCGCCCCGAGGAAGACCGATGAACTGGAAGACCGCGTTCCGCTCGTTCTATTACGAGAACGCGCCGCCGCCCGATGACCTGCGGCTCGACCCCGCCGAGACGGCGATGCTGTCGATCGACGTGCAGAACGTCTACCTGAAGCTGCGCGAGGATCCGGCCGGGCGCGAGCGCTGGGCGCCGTTCCAGCAGCGGATGCGCGAGATCGTGATCCCGGCCACCCGATCCCTGCAGCAGGCATTCCGCGCCCGCGGCATCGATGCGATGCACGCGCGCATCGCCTGCCTGCTGCAGGACGGGCGCGACCGGTCGCTCAGCCAGAAGAAGCCGGGCTGGAACTACCTGCTGATGCCGAAGGACACCGACGAATCGCAGATCGTGCCCGAACTGGCGCCGCAGCCGGGCGAGATCGTCGTCACCAAGACCACCGACAGCGCGCTGACCGGAACGAACCTTCGCCTGGTCCGCCAACATGGGCATCCGCAACGTCGTGCTGACCGGCATCTTCACCGACCAGTGCGTCTCCTCGACGGTGCGCAGCCTCGCCGACGAGAGCATCAACGTCATCGTCGTCGAGGACTGCTGCGCCGCCGGCTCCGACGAGTTGCACCGGCGCGAGCTGGAGATCATCAACATGATCTACTGTCACGTGCTCTCCAGCGCCGAGCTGCGGCAGATCATGAAGCTGTAGACGTCGCCGGACTGGCAGCCGCCGCGCTCGTCCGCGCGGCGGTCGGCGCGAGCGGAAGGCTGCCGACTCTTTCGGACCAGCCTGTGAACGCGAAAGCCGCGCCGCGCGGCCTGCCGCCGCCCGGCTTGCCGGGTCGGTCTTTCGCGAGACGCGCGGCCCGTCCGATCGCCGACGATTAGTGGTCACGCACTTCCAGAGTGCCGCGCCGGCCGCGGCGCCGGTGGTCGCGCCCTGTCACCCCGGGTCGATCGCCCGTCTTCATCTGCCCGACCGATTCCGGCGCTGCCGGGCACCGCTACGGTAGCGACGGCCAATAAAGGCGGCCGCCCCTTTGGTGCGCTGCACGCCGCTCGGGAGCAGAAACGTGAAGGACCTCGCCCACTTGACCTCGAACCATTCGCGGCGGGACGCAGCCGCGCCGGCGCGTCGCCGGCTGCAGAAGGTGCTTTCGGCATGGCTTGCCGCGATCGGCCTCGCCGTCGCGTCGACCGTCGCTGTGGCCCAGAGCAGCGCAGCCGCGCCGCCAGTGAAGGCCGCATTTCCGGCCGTCGAACTGCCGGAGCGTGCGCAGGGCGAGGCGGCGATCTCCCGGCTTGCCGCAAGGCTGCCGGACGTCGCCGCCTGGTACGGCATGTCGGTGCCGCAGTTCGCTCGGATGATCCCGCAACGACCGCACGGCGTGGCTGGACCGCAGGGGCGGGTGTTCTCCAGGAGGACGTCGAGCTGCCACTGCAGTCGGAGACGGCACCGCTGAGCGCCGATCCGCTGTCGCCGTCACTCGAACCCTTGACCAGACATTCAGGCTGCACAGCCGGCCGGCAGCCAAGCGGACCATCTACCTGAACTTCGTCGGCGCGACGCTGACCAACACGGCCTGGAACAGCAGCAGCCAGCCGACCATCACTGCCCTGCCGTTCGACCTCGACGGCGTGCCCGTACCTCGTTCAGCAACAGCGAACTCGAGCGGATCCAGTACATCTGGAAGCGCGTCGCCGAGGACTACGCGGCCTTCGACGTGAACGTCACCACCGAGCCGCCGCCGGCGGACAGACTGACCCGCTCGAGCAGCAGCGATGACATCTTCGGCACGACGGTGCTGATCACCAAGCGCACTTTCTACAGCTGCAGTTGCGGCGGTGTGGCCTACCTGTCGGTATTCGACGACGTCGGCGACTTCTACAAGCCGGCGCTGGTGTTCTACGACGCGCTCGGCGGCGGCAACGAGAAGTACGTCGCCGACGCCATCTCGCACGAAGCCGGCCACAACATGAGCCTCAGCCACGACGGCACCTCGGGCCGCGGCTACTACAGCCGGGCACGGCAGCGGCGACACCAGCTGGGCGCCGATCATGGGGGGTCGGCTACAGCCGGCAACTGGTCCAGTGGAGCAAGGGCGAGTACGCCGACGCCAACAACACCGAGGACGACTACGTCCGCATGCAGAACTCCGGGCTGCCTCTGCGCACCGACGATCACGCCAATTCCGCCACCGGCGCCACGTCGATGCCCTCGAGCACGGCCGGCGGCGTGACGACCTTCAGCGGCAGCGGCGTGATCGAGCGGCCGACCGACACCGACTTCTTCAGCTTCACGGCCGGCAGCGGCAGCGTGACCGTCAACGTGTCGCCGGCGCCGCGCGGACCCAAGCTCGACATCCAGGCGACGCTGCGCAACAGCGCCGGCACCATCCTGGCGAGTTCGAACCCGACCGAGAGCCTGCCTGCCGCGCAGACGTTCTCGGTGACGACCGCCGGCACCTACTACGTCAGCGTCGACGGCATCGGCAAGGGCGACCCGCTGACGACCGGCTACACCGACTACGGCAGCGTCGGCCAGTACGTGGTGAGCGTCACCTCGCAGTCGACCGTTTCGCAGCCGCCGACGGCAGTGCTGTCGGCCACGCCGACGTCGGGCACCGCGCCGCTGACCGTGAACTTCAGCGCCGCCCGGCTCGACCGACGGCGACGGCCCGATCGTTTCGTACGCCTGGAATTTCGGCGACGGCGGCAGCCAGACCGGCGGCACGACGGCGCAGCGCACCTATTCGTCGGCGGGCACCTACCCGGCGAGCCTGACGGTCACCGACAACACGGGCCTGACCGACACCAAGTCGGTGAGCATCTCGTCACCGCGACAACGACCACCTACGCACTGACTGTCGGCAAGTCCGGCACCGGCGGCGGCACGGTGACCAGCAGCCCGGCCGGCATCAACTGCGGCGCCGACTGCACCGAGAACTACACCTCCGGCACCAGCGCGTGACGCTGACCGCCGCGGCCGCCACCGGCTCGACCTTCGCCGGCTGGTCAGGTGCCTGTTCCGGCACCGGCACCTGCACCGTGAGCATGACCGCGGCCCGCTCGGTCACCGCCACCTTCAACTCCGTCAGCTACGCCTTGTCGGTGAGCAAGGGGGACTGGGTACAGGCACCGTCACCAGCAGCCCGGCCGGCATCTCTGCGGCAGCACCTGCTCGGCGAACTACGCCTCCGGCACCAGCGTGACGCTGACCGCCGCAGCCGCCGCCAGGCTCGACCTTTGCCGGCTGGTCAGGTGCCTGTTCCGGCACCGGCACCTGCACCGTGAGCATGACCGCGGCCCGTTCAGTAACCGCCACCTTCAACACAGTCAGCTACGCGTTGTCCCAGTAGAGCAAGTCCGGCGCCGGCAGCGGCACGGTCTCACAGCAGCCCGGCCGGCATCTCCTGCGGCAGCACCTGCTCGGCGAACTACGCCTCCGGCACCAGCGTGACGTTGACCGCCGCACCGCCGCCGGCTCGACCTTTGCCGGCTGGTCAGGTGCCTGTTCCGGCACCGGCAACTGCACCGTGAGCATGAGCGCGGCCCGTTCAGTAACCGCCACCTTCGACGTTGCAAGGACGACCTCGGTCGGGAACATCGGCATGAGCCTGCGGACGTCGTGGGGCTCGACCGAGGCTCGCCTCGGTGACGGTGCGCGACGGCACCGGCGCGCCGGTATCCGGCGCCACGGTCACCGGCGCGTGGAGCGGCGCCACCAGCAGCACCGCCTCGGTGAAAACCAACGCGTCCGGCGTGGCAGATTTCCGCTCGGCGCGGATCCGTGCGTCGACCGGCACGCGGTTCACGTTCACGGTCACCGGCATCGCCCTTTCCGGCCACGCCTACGACGCGACGAGAAACGTCGAGAGCAGCGATTCGATCACCGTCGGCGGCGCGCAGCCACCGACGGCGGTGCTGAGCGCGGACCGGACCTCGGGCGCGGCGCCGCTGACGGTCAACTTCAGCGCCGCCGGATCGTCCGACGCCGACGGAACCATCGCCTCGTATGCGTGGAGTTTCGGCGACGGCGGCACGGCCAGCGGCCTGACCGCGCAACGCGTCTACAGCACGCCGGGCACCTACACCGCGGCATTGACGGTGACGGACAAACAGCGGCCTGACCGACAGCAAGACAGTCACCATCACCGTCGGCACGAGCGGCGGGCCGGCAACCGTCTCGGTGGCCGACATCGGCATGAGCCTGGGCTCGTACTGGGGTCGCTCGAAGCGACGGCCCTGGTCACCGTGCGCGACGGCAACGGCAACATCGTCCCCAGGGCGACCGTGACCGGAACCTGGAGCGGCGTCAGCCGGCAGCAGCGGCGCGCTCGTGACCGGAACCACCGGCCAGGTCGCGTTCCGCTCTGCCCGGCTGTCAGCCTCGACGGGGCCGTCTTCACCTTCACCGTGACCGGCATCA
>JADJWR010000004.1 GCA_016716275.1 Burkholderiales bacterium
AAGTGCTTGCGGCGTCGCTCTCGCAGACCGAACTCCTCGAGGTCGGGTCGAGTGCGCTGCGCGCCGAGGACGTGCCGATCGGCTTGCCGTCGTCCACCACCGGCAGGTGGCGGAGCCGTTTCGTGCATCAGCGTCATCGCATAGCCGAAGGTGTTCCAAGGTTGGCCGGATTTGACCGTCTTCGGGTCGGCGTCATCACCTGCGCGAGCTGGTGGCCGCCGGGTCGGAATCCGCAGGCGACGACGCGGGGCACCATCGCCGCTCGCTGAAGATGCCCAGCAGCCGCCGTCCTCGACCACCAGCACGGCACCGACCTGCTTCTTCGCCATCAGCTCCGATGCCTGGCGAACGGTCGTACCGGCGGCACGGTGACGAACTTGCGCCGCTCCATCATGCTTCGTATCGGCTGACTGAACACGCTGACCTCCCGTCACCTCCCCGTGCCCGGTCCCCTGGGGCGCAGGACACGCGCCCCCGTACCGATCGCCGAATAGATGTCCGTAGACGCTAACCAGCGACCTCAGGCAACCTAGATCGCGATCAACCCTTACCGACGGGGGTAATCCGCTCCGCCAGGGCCTTGACTCGCCTCCCCGGCCGATGTGCTGGCGCAGCACGCGGCGACAGCCTCACGCCGCCGCGCAGTAAATTGCCCACCCCATGCGCACAGCACTGCCGCGCGTCGTCGCGCACCTCGACATGGACGCCTTCTACGCGTCGGTCGAACTGCTGCGCTACCCGGAGCTGCGCGGCCTGCCGGTGGTCATCGGCGGCGGGCGCGCGCCACCAGCCGGCGTGGCAGACCGATGCCGCAACCGGCGAGCGGCGGCGCCGCTTTGCGCGGCTCGGCGACTACAGCGGCCGCGGCGTGATCACCACCGCCACCACGAGGCGCGCGCGCTCGGCGTCAACTCGGCGATGGGCCTGATGCGGGCAGCGCAGCGGGCGCCCGACGCGGTGCTTCTGCCGGTGGACTTCGACGCGTACCGGCGGTACTCGCGGCTTTTCAAGGCCGCGGTGCGCGAGATCGCGCCGCAGATCGAGGACCACGGCATCGACGAGATCTTCATCGACATCACCGAGATCGTCGCCGGCCGGCTCAGCGAGGCGGCCGACGAGCGGACCGGGATGCGGCCGCCGAGGCCCGGTGGTGCGCCCGCGAGGTGGCGCGCGAGATCAAGCAGGCGGTGCGACAGACAACCGGTCTGTCGTGCTCGATCGGCCTGGCACCGAACAAGCTCGTCGCCAAGATAGCCTCGGAGCTGGACAAGCCCGACGGCCTGACCGTGGTGACCGGCCACGACATCGCCACGCGCATCTGGCCGCTGCCGGTGCGGCGGGTCAACGGCATCGGGCCCAAGGCGGCGGCAAAGCTGGCGCGGCTCGGCATCGCCACCATCGGCGAACTGGCGGCCGCCGAGCCAGCCCTGGCTGGTGCAGCAGTTCGGCGCCGGCTACGGCGGCTGGCTGGCTGCACGGCGGCGCACGGCCACGACGAGCGGCCGGTGGTCACCTACAGCGAGCCAGAGTCGATCAGCCGCGAGACCACCTTCGAGCGCGACCTGCACGCGGTGCGCGACCGCGCCACGCTGTCGAGGATCTTCACCGAGCTTTGCCTGCAGGTCGCCGAGGACCTGCGGCGCAAGCGCTACGCCGGCAGGACCATCGGCGTGAAGCTGCGCTTCGACGACTTCCGCACAGTCACCCGCGACCTCACGCTGCCGGCGCCGACCGACGAAGCGGCCACCATCCGCCGCGCCGCCGGCCAGTGCCTGAAGCGCGTCGAGCTGTCGCGGCGCATCCGGCTGCTCGGCGTGCGGGTCGGCGCTGGCACGCAGCCCGGCGGAGATCGACAACCCTTGAGGCAGCGCAGAGGTTGTCCGCGGGGCCGCCGCGTATCCTGGTCAAAAAGCGCTGCGAAAGGGCCGCCACGGAGCCACAAGCACGAGCAACTGCTGAAGCTGATCTTCCACGATCCGATCAGCGGCAACATCCACTGGCGCGAGATCGAATCGCTGCTCAGCCACCTCGGCGCCGAGATCGAGTCGCTGTCCGGCGCGCGCATCCGCGTCAAGCTGAACCGCGCCGAGGGCATCCTGCACCGGCCGCACCACTCGAACGTGATGAACGTGCAGGCGATCAAGCACCTGCGCGAGTACCTCGGCCGCGCCGGCGCGACGCCGTCGATGTACGAGGCACCTCGCGAGGCCGAACGGAAGGCCTGAGCCTCGCCGCTGGCCGGCGACCGTTCAGCGGTCCGCGTGCGCCAGCTTCTGGCCGTGCTCACGGGTGCCGTGGAAGTGCACCTGCGGCCAGTACTTCATCGTCACTTCCAGGTTGACGCTGTTGCTGGCGAGATAGACGGGTTGCCGTCGACGTCGTGCGCCAGACGTGCCGACTGCTCCTTTTCGAACTCCCGCCGCGTCCTGTCGTCCGGGTAGGTCAGCCAGCGCGCAGTGGCGATGCCGGGCGTGTCGTAGACGGCGTCGACGTTGTACTCGTTCTTCAGCCGGTGGGCGACGATCTCGAACTGCAGCGGCCCCACCGCACCGAGCAGCAGCTCGCCGGTGGCCATGCTCAGGACCTGGATCGCCCCTTCCTCGCCAAGCTCGGCCAGGCCCTTGGCCAGCTGCTTGGCCTTGAACGGGTCGCGCGCGCGCGCCATGCGGAACAGTTCCGGCGCGAAGTAGGGGATGCCCTTGAAGCCGAGCGTCTCGCCCTCGGTCAGCGTGTCGCCGATCGAAAGCATGCCGTGGTTGTGGATGCCGATGATGTCGCCGGCCACCGCCTCGGTGCTTGCCACGCGCTCGTTGGCCATGAAGGTCAGTGCGTTGCCGAGCTTGATCTCGCGCCCCGCGCGCACGTGCCAGACCTTGATCCCCGGCGCATAGCGGCCCGAGCACACGCGCAGGAAGGCGATGCGGTCGCGGTGGCGCGGGTCCATGTTGGCCTGGATCTTGAACACGAAGCCGGAAAACGGCGCCTCCACCGGCGCCACCGCGCGTGAGCCGGCGTCGCGCGGCTGCGGCGCCGGCGCCCATTTGACCAGCGCCTGCAGGATCTCCTGCACGCCGAAGTTGTTGATGCCGGAGCCGAAGAACACCGGCGTCTGCGTTCCGGCGAGGAATTTGTCCAGCTCGAACGGGTGGCTGGCGCCGCGCAGCAGCTCGATGTCGTGCACCAGGGTCGCCGCCTCCTGCGGGAACAGCGCCGCCAGCCGCGGGCTGTCGACGCCGCGGATCTCCTCGGTCTCGCGCGCAACGCGCGCCTCGCCCGGCGTGAAGCGCAGCAGCCGGTCGTCGAGCAGGTGATAGACGCCGCGGAAGTGCCTGCCCATGCCGAGCGGCCAGGTCACCGGCGCGCAGTCGATCCGCAGCACCGACTCGATCTCGGCCAGCAGGTCGAACGGCTCGCGCACGTCGCGGTCGAGCTTGTTGACGAAGGTGATGATCGGCGTCGAGCGCAGCCGGCAGACCTCGAGCAGCTTGATCGTCTGCGCCTCGACGCCCTTGGCGGCGTCGATCACCATCACCGCCGCGTCGACCGCGGTGAGCACCCGGTAGGTGTCTTCCGAGAAGTCCTCGTGGCCCGGCGTGTCGAGCAGGTTGACCACGTGGCCGTCGACCTCGAACTGCATCACCGAACTGGTGACCGAGATGCCGCGCTGCTTCTCGACTTCCATCCAGTCGGAGGTGGCGTGGCGGGCGGTCTTGCGGCCCTTGACGGCGCCGGCGAGCTGAATCGCGCCGCCGAACAGCAGCAGCTTCTCGGTCAGCGTGGTCTTGCCGGCGTCCGGGTGCGAAATGATCGCGAAGGTGCGCCGGCGCGCGACCTCGCGCAGCAGCGCGGCATCGGGTTCTGGAGCGTTCATCGGCAGGCGACGGCGGGCCACCGTCTGGGGCGGCCGCGAGCGGAGGGCGAAGGATACGCGCCGCCGACCGCCGCTGCCGGCAACGCCGATACCTGACTGAAACATTGCCGAACAAAGCGCGCCGCGGCGGAAATCGCCGCATCACCGCCGCTGCCTACCGTGCCCAGCCATGGGATGCCGCCCGCCGCGCGGCAACACGGATCACAGGGGCAGCAGATGAAGAACCTTGCACGTAACCAGGCTGGCTTCATGGTGCCGGTGCTGGCCGCAGCGACGCTGATGGCGGTGCTGATGGGCTCGCGCTCGTCGATGGGCCTGTTCATCGGCCCGATCAACACCGCCACCGCCCTCGGCGCGGCGACGGTGAGCTTCGCCTTCGCGCTGAGCCAGCTGGCCTGGGGGGCCGCGCAGCCGGTGGTCGGCGTGCTGGCGCGCCGGCACGGCACGACGCGGGTGATCGTTGCCGGCGGCCTTCTTTCGGCGACCGGCCTGGCGATGGTCACGGCGGCCGGCAGCGGCGCGACGCTGATCGCCGCCCTGCTGCTGGCCGGCGCCGCCGGCGCGGCCGCCGGCGGCGCGCCGCTGCTGCTGGGCGCGGTTGCGCAGCGCGTGGCCGCCGAGCGGCGCGGACTGGCGCTGGGACTGGTCAGCGCCGGCAGCTCGGCCGGCCAGCTGCTGCTGGCGCCGCTCGCCGCGCTGCTGGTCGCCGGCATCGGCTGGCAGGGCGCCATGCTGGCGTTCGCCGCGCTATCGATCGCCGTGCTGCCGATGGCGCGCGCCTTCCGCCACCCGCCCGCCGCGGCCGAGGCGGCAGGCGGGCAGGCGGCGGTCGACGCCCGCGCGGCGCTGCGCGAGCCGAGCTACTGGTGCGTCACCGCCGGCTTCTTCGTCTGCGGCTTCCACGTGTCGTTCCTGACCACGCACATGCCCGGCGTGCTCGAACTGTGCGGTTTCTCGACCGGCTTCTCGGGCCTGTGGCTGGCGCTCGTCGGCGCCTGCAACGTCGTCGGCAGCCTCGCCTCCGGCTGGCTGATGCAGCGCGTGTCGATGAAGACGCTGCTCGGCGCGCTGTACGCGCTGCGCGCGGCGGGGGTGGCGCTGTTCCTGCTGCTGCCGGCCAGCGGCGAGACGATGCTCGGCTTCGCGCTGTGGATGGGGCTCACCTACATGGCCACACTGCCGCCGACCACCGGCATCATCGCCAAGCTCTACGGCGCGCAGAACGTGGCGGTGCTGTTCGGCATCACGATGGCGCTGCACCAGGTGGGCAGCTTCCTCGGCGTCTGGCTGGGCGGGCTGGAACTGGAGCTCACCGGCGGCTATCGCTGGGTCTGGCTGCTCGACATCCTGCTCGCCGCCGCCGCGGCGGCGCTGGCCCACCTGCCGGTCCGCGAGGGCAGGCAAGGCGCGCCGACGCTGCCGCCGCAACCGGCGCTCGCCGGCGCCGCGGCGCGTTGAGGCGATTGCCGCTTGCGCTGCATCAATGGCGCAGGCAGGGCGGCTGCGGTCAAATGCGGGTTCTTTCGAGAATCCGCGATGAAACCGGCCGAGTCGTTCGTCCAGCGCATGGCAGCTGCCGCAAGGGGCTCGTTCGCCGCGCTCGCGCTGGCGGCCAACGTGCTGTTCTTCTGCGTGCTGATGGTGCCGTTCGCGCTGGCCAAGCTGCTGCTGCCGTTCAGGCCGGTACGGCACGTGACGGACCGCGCCCTAAACAGGATCGCGATGTCGTGGATCGGCGTCAACAACGGCTGGATCGCGCTGGCCGGCAACCAGGGCTGGCAGATCGGCGGCGTCGAGGGCCTGCGCCGCGACGACTGGTACCTCGTCGCCGCCAACCACCAGAGCTGGGTCGACATCCTGGTGCTGCAGAAGGTGTTCGCCGGCCGCGTGCCGATGCTCAAGTTCTTCCTCAAGCGGCAGCTGATCTACGTGCCGATCATCGGCCTGGCCTGGTGGGCGCTCGACTTCCCGTTCATGCAGCGCAAGGGCGGCATGAGCAGCGCGCGCGACCTCGAGCGGGCGCGCCAGGCCTGCGAGAAGTTCCGCCTGGTGCCCACCTCGGTGATCAACTTCCTCGAAGGCACGCGCTTCAACCGGCACAAGCACGACGTGCAGCGCTCGCCCTACCGGCACCTGCTGAAGCCGCGCAGCGGCGGCATCGCCATGGCACTGGCGACGCTCGGCGAGCACTGCCACCGCCTGCTCGACGTGACGATCGTCTATCCGCACGGCGCGCCGAAGTTCTGGCACCTGCTGTCCGGTCGCGTCGACGACGTGATCGTGCGCGTCGCGCAGCGCGAAATCCCCGCCGAACTGACCCGCGGCGATTACGCCAGCGACCCGCAGTTCCGCAACCGCATGCAGGAGTGGGTCAACATGCTGTGGGCCGAGAAGGACGAGATGATCGAGCGGCTGACGCCGCACAAGGCGACATCGCCGGCCGCCGGTTAAGGCGGCTCGGCACCGGGCCGGTGGCCGACACGCAGGCTCGACCGGGCCGACCCGGGCTTTCGCCTATGGGCCGCGCGGCGCGGCCAGCAGTTCGCGCAGGCATCGCTCACACAGACAGCCCGCATCGGCCGCGCAGGCTTCGCGCGGCAGAGAAGGCAGCTTTGCGCACCAGCAGCCGCCGGCATCGTCGATACCGCAGTGAAAGGCGGCGCCGCAGCGGGAGCAGGTGCGATCCGCTGCCGGGTGCGATGGCGTCGGCGTAGTCATCGCCGTATCCCTGCTGTCGCGGCCGCCCGCGGACGCGTTCGTACTTGATGCCGAGTCTGCAGTCACGGTGTCCGACGATCGCCGAGCCGTCGCCGCGCCTGGTCCAGTTGCCGCGGGTAGTAGCCCTGTCGGGACCAGGGGGCGCCGCCGTCGGGCTGCGAAGCGGTCAGAATGTCGTGATCGTTCGGCGAATCACCGCGCCCTCGAACGATCTGCCCTTTGTCGCGCAGCGCCGTTTGCCTGGTCAGATCGCCGGCGCGGCGCAGTTCGTCGCGATTCTTCGCCATGACAACGCCCCTGGCGTTCACCCACCGCCGGTTGCCGATGCGGTCGCGCGCGCTGACCGCCGCCGGCTTGGCGTTGGCGACGCTGGTGCTCAGGTGGGCGCGCCGGGTCCGGTCGCCGACGCCGACCGCCGCGGCCAGCAGTGCGCGGGGGAAGTTGCGGGTTGGCGTTGTCATGTCCGGACTGCGTCGGCGTGCGTCGGCGGTGCTACCGGCCAGCAGTTAGGCTAGGCGAGCGCCGCCGATCACTCAAGTGCCCCGTCTTCGGATTTCGCTCCGCACGCTTCGCCCGGCTCGCGCGATGCGCGTCGTCGCTGCTGCCGGCGTGTTCCGCTGCCGCGCCTGAGCGCGGGACCCGCCTTCGGGGTCCTGTCTTAGTCCTCATCCGCGTCGAATGTCCAGGCGGACTGATCGAACCTCGCCCAATGGCCGTCCGGCTGCTCCCGTTCCTCGAAGTTGAAGGGGATCGTGTTCCAGCAGGCCGCGGTGTCGCTGGTCGTGTCCAGCGCGAACGTACCGGCGCTCGTTTCGACCAGCAGCAGCGCGTGCGAATACAGTTGCCTTCGGTGCCATACGATCGCGATCGTCAGCGCCGCGCGCGGCAGCCCCTGCTCGACCAGCCGCCTTCGCGTTTCGAGCGCCATGTCCTCGCAGTCGCCGCGCCCGCCGACCGGATAGGTCCACAACTCTTCTTCGCCAATCGCTTCCCGATCGGGCGTTTGGCGGACGCAGGCATTGACCGCACGGTTGGCGCGGACGATGGTCTCGATCAAGGCCGGACTCCATGGAAGCACGGCATCGCTGGCCATCTCGCAGTCGCGCGGAAAGCGGAGGCAGAAACCCGCGTACGCCGACGGTCGATCGGTGACGCGGACGATCGGCAGGGACAGCGGCGCGCACGACTCGGGCCCAGCATCAGCCCATCCCGAGGACGCGGCGCAGGCCGAGATCAGCATTGCTGCCGCCAGGGCAACCGCAAGGGTGAGGACATTCAAGCGCCACCGCCGTGCCGGGAACACGGATCGCACGGTGGGGCGACGACGCAGAGTCATCTCGGGCGATCCGGTCGCTGCCGACTCTGCGGACTCATGGCAAGTCGACGGAAGGGCGTTTCAATCGTTCTTCGATGCGTCTGTGTGGAAGTGGGCGACCGGGATCTTCGCCATCTGCGCGCGGGCCTGGCGATCGCCAACACGGACCACGCGGGCGTCGAGTCGGCCGGCAACTGACGCGCAGTCCTCCTTTGCCACCAGTTACTCCTGCGACGGCAGGCAAAACGCTCCTCGCCCGTTTGTAGGCAATTCGACGCGTTTACTCGCGGGCAACTTGCCTTGTCTCAAGCATCGTGCTCGCCTTCGGCGCGCGGTGGCCTGCACCGGGAATAGCATTTGATCGACCGCACGGCGGTCGCCGTGCGTGCATGGTTGGCAAGGAGAAAGCCAATGAGAAAGCACGAAGTACTCGCGGCGGCTGTTGCGGTCGCCGCCATGGTGCTCGCCACGGACACCATGGCGCAGGGACGGACCGAACTCGGCAGGACGGAGTACATGTCGACCTGCGCCGGCTGCCACGGCCCGGCCGGCAGGGGCGATGGCCAGTACAACCAGTTCCTGAGACTGAAGGTTCCCGACCTCACCACGATCGCCGAACGCAATGGCGGCGTGTTTCCTGCCGAGCGTCTGTACGCAATCATCGACGGCCGCGCCGAGGTTCCGGGGCACGGCACGGCGCAGATGCCGATCTGGGGCAACGTCTACAACGAACGGGCGGTCGAGTACTACAAGGGCTTCGCCCACAATCCCGAGCAGTTCATCCGCGTTCGCATCCTGGCGCTGATCGACTACATCTACTCGCTGCAAACGCGTCGCTGAGGGCAGCGGGCGAGGGACCGCTGCGCCAACTGCTCCGTTCCGACCGCCGCTGCCGCGGGGCATGGGGCCGGGGCTGATGCACATCGGCCTCGCGTCCTCTTGCGCAGATCTCTCGCGACAGGGCGAGCGGCGGCAATTCAGGAACGCAGGGACGCCGCATCAGGTGGTGCGGGGTCGTCGTTCGCCCGGAGCTTCTTCTTCATGCCGAGGTGGCTGGCGACGTAGCCGAGCCGCTCATAGAAGCGGTGCGCGGCCAGCCGCTGCCGGTCGGTGGTGAGCTGGATCAGCCCGCAGCCGGCGGCCTTCGCCCGCTGCTCGACGTGCCGCATCAGCGCTTCGCCGATGCCCCGGCCGCGCAGGTCGGCGCGCACGCGCACCGCCTCGACCAGCGCCCGCTTCATGCCGCCGCGCGACAGGCCCGGAATCAGCGTCAACTGCAGCATGGCAACCACTTCACCGTCGCGCTCGCCGAGCCACAGCTCGTTGCCGGGGTCGCGTTCGATCGCATCGAAGGCGGCGCGGACAGCCGGCGTCACTTCGGCCGCGTAACCGCCGCGCGCCTGCGCGAGGTCGTCGTCGACCAGCAGCCGCAGAAGCGCCGGCAGGTCGGCGGCAGTCGCCTCGCGGAAGGTGACGTCGTCCACGGTCAGTCGAAGTGGCTGCCGACCGCCGCGTCGATGCGCGCCAGCACGTCCGGCGTCAGCCGGCCCGCCACGTCGAGCGCCTTCATGTTCTCCTGCACCTGCGCCACCCGCGTGGCGCCGGTGATCACGGTCGACACGCGCGGGTTCTTCAGGCACCAGGCCAGAGCGAGCTGCGCCAGCGTGCAGCCGAGATCCTGCGCGATCGGCTCCAGGCGGCCGACGATCTCGTTGCCCTTCTCGTCGGTCAGCCGCGGCCGCAGGAAGGCATAGGTCTCCACCGCGCCGCGGCTGCCGGCCGGGATGCCGCTGCGGTACTTGCCGGTGAGCAGCCCGCTCGCCAGCGGACTCCAGGTGGTCAGCCCGAGCCCGATGTCCTCATACAGCCGCGCGTACTCCTGCTCGACCCGCTTGCGGTGCAGCAGGTTGTACTGCGGCTGCTCCATCACCGGCTTCGCCAGCGAGTGCCGCTCGGCGATCAGCCAGGCGGCGCGGATCTCGTCGGCGCTCCACTCGCTGGTGCCCCAGTAGAGCGCCTGGCCGCGCTCGATCATCCGGTGCATTGCCCACACCGTCTCCTCGATCGGTGTGTTCGGGTCGGCGCGGTGGCAGAACACCAGGTCGACGTAGTCGAGCCCCAGCCGCGACAGCGATCCCTCGATCGCGTGCCGCAGGTACTTGGCGTTCAGCGTGTTCTTCCCGTTCGGCCCGTCGGCGAGGCCCCAGAAGAACTTGGTCGAGACGACGAACTTCTGCCGCGGCCAGCCGAGCGACTTCAGTGCCGCGCCCATGATCCGCTCGCTTTCACCGCGGGCATAGATCTCGGCGTTGTCGAAGAAGTTGACACCGGCGTCCCAGGCCGCCGCCATCAGCTCGTGCGCGGCGGCCGTGTCGACCTGGTTGCCGTAGGTGACCCACGAGCCGAACGACAGCTCGCTGACCTGGAGGCCCGATCGGCCGAGGCGGCGGTAGTTCATCCTGTCTCCTTGTCGCCGCGCGGTCTCGCTCAATTGAAGCGGCCCTGGCTGCCGCCGAGGGAAAAACGCCCGGCGCCGAGCAGCGCGATGGCGAGCGAGCCGAACAGGAACAGCCCCTGCAGCTCGAGCGCCCAGCCGCCGCTCTTGGTGAGCAGCAACAGGTCGCCCATGTGCACCAGCCAGACGGCGACGATCATCGTGACGAACATCAGCAGCGCAGCCGGCCGCGTCCACAGGCCGATGATCACCAGCACCGGCGCCAGCACCTCGCCGACATAGACGAGATAGCCGAGTGCGCCGGGCAGTCCGGTCCGCGCCACCATGCCGACGATGCCGTCGACGCCGGCGCCGACCTTGTGGATGCCGTGCATCAGCATCAGCACGCCGACCGACAGGCGGAGCACCAGCTTGCCGAGGGCGTCGAGGTTTGCGTTGGCGGTCATGGTTCTTCCTCCTCGCTCGTTGAATCCGGGCGGATTGTCACCCGACCGCGGGCATCACCCGCATGCGCGCCGCCGCGTATTCCTGCTGCAGCCTCTCGACGATCGCCGCCGCCGGCAGCACCTCGTCGATCTGGCCGACCCCCTGGCCGGCGCCCCAGATGTCGCGCCATGCCTTGCTGCGGCCGGAGCCGAAGTTCATCGCGTCCTTGTCCGACTCCGGCAGCGCGTCCGGGTCCAGCCCGGCGGCGACGATGCTGCCGCGCAGGTAGTTGCCGTGCACCCCGGTGAACAGGTTCGAGTAGACGATGTCCTCGCCGCGCGAGGCGACGATCATCTGCTTGTAGGCCTCGACCGCGTTGGCCTCGGCGCTGGCGATGAAGCGGGTGCCGATGTACGCCAGGTCGGCGCCGATCGCCTGCGCGGCGAGGATCGCGCCGCCGCCGGCGATCGACCCCGACAGGATGATCGTGCCGTCGTAGAAGGCGCGCACCTCGGGCACCAGCGCGAACGGCGACAGCCGGCCGGCGTGCCCGCCGGCGCCGGCGCACACCAGGATCAGCCCGTCGACGCCGGCGGCCAGCGCGCGCCGGGCGTGCTTGATGGTGGTGACGTCGTGGAACACCAGCCCGCCGTAGCCGTGCGCCGCCTCGACCACCGCATCCGGCGCGCGCAGGCTGGTGATGATGATCGGCACCTTGTGCCTGACGCACAGATCCATGTCGTGCTGCAACCTGTCGTTGCTCGAGTGGACGATCTGGTTGACGGCGAACGGCGCCACCGTCGCCTGCGGATCCGCCGCGCGGCATGCCGCCAGTTCGGCGGTGATGCGCGTCAGCCACTGGTCGAGCAATTCCGGCGGCCGCGCATTCAGCGCCGGGAAGCTGCCGACGATGCCGGCCTTGCACTGCGCCAGCACGAGCTCCGGGTTGGAGATGATGAACAGCGGCGCGCCGATCACCGGCAGGCGCAGGCGATGAAGCAGCGGGGGCAGGGACATCGGTGTTTCGGTGCGGACCGGGGCTAGCGACAGCGCCGATTAGACCATCGGCCGCGACTGCGCCGGGCCGGCCGGCCGACCGGCGGGCCGGCGGGCCGGCGGGCATTAAGCCGTCGTTAATGTCCGGCCCCTAGCGTGGCGCCTCGTCAAAGAGGAACACCCGTGTCTTTCGTCGAGTCCGTGCCGGCGCCGTGGTCGCCGGAAGCCGCCGCGCCCTGCGCGCTGCCAGCTGCGACGCCGCCCAGCGGCTTTCGGCTGCATCGCCGCGACGACGAGGCGCGGCTGGCCACCGAGCAGTTCATCGGCCGCGTCTATCGGCAGCACTTCGCCGCGCGGCTGGCCAACTTCATGCCGGTACTGGTCAGTCGAGCCGTCTCCGGCCGCACCTGTGCGGCAGCCGGCTATCGCAGCGCCGTCGAGCCGCTGTTCCTCGAGCGCTACCTGCCGCAGCCGGTCGAGCGGATGCTCGCCGCCGCCGCCGGCGTGCGGATCGCGCGCGAGCAGGTCGTCGAGGTCGGTCAGTTCGCCTCGCAACACCCCGGCGAAGGAAGGCGGCTGATGCTGGCGCTCGCCCGCCACTTGCTCGACGCCGGGTTTCGCTGGGTGGTGATCACCGCCACCGCCGACCTGCGCCGGCTGTTTCGCCATCAGGGGCTGACCGTGCTGCCGCTGGCCGACGCGCGCAGGCGCTGCGTCGGCGACGAGGCGGCAAGCTGGGGCAGCTACTACCGCCATGCGCCGAAGGTGATCGCCGGCGAGCTGTCGGTCAATCTCGCCCGGCTGGAGAGGGGACGCCGGTGAGTGCCGCCGAGCGGTTCTTCGCGCGCCTGCGCGCGCATCCGCCGCACGATCCCGCGGTGCAGGGCTCGCGCCACGCACTGTCTTACGGCGCGCTGCTCGACCAGGCCGACGCACTCGCGGAGGTGCTGACACGCAGCGACGTGCGCACGCTGGCGACTCTGCTGCCCAACGGACCGGCATGGATCGTCGCCGACCTGGCGGCGCTGCGCGCCGGCGTGGTGAGCGTGCCGCTGCCGCTGTTCTTCACCGCCGAGCAGCAGGCGCATGCGCTACGCGCGACCGGCGCCGATGCCGTGCTGGCCACTCCGGCGCCGAGCGCCGCGCCGGCCGAGTCGCTGACGGTTGCCGGCGAGCGGCTGGCGCTGAGCCGCCGCATCGCCGCGGTCGTGCCGATGCCGCGCGGCACGCGCAAGGTGACCTTCACGTCGGGAAGCACTGGCCAGCCGAAGGGCGTGTGCCTCGGCGAGGCGATGCTGTCGGTGGCCGACGGCCTGGCCGAGTCGCTGGCGCCGCTGGCGGTGCGGCGGCACCTTTGCGCGCTGCCGCTGCCGCTGCTGCTGGAGAACATCGCCGGCGTCTACGCGCCGCTGGCGGTCGGCGCCAAGGTCGTGGTGCCGCTCGGCGAGCGGGTCGGGCTGCGCGGCTCGTCCACCTTCAACGCGGCGGCGCTCGATGCCGCCGCCAGGAACCATCGTGCCGAGAGCACCATCGTGCTGCCGCAGATGCTCCGTGCGTGGAGCAGCTGGCGTGCCGCCGTCCGCGCCGCGCCCCTGCCTGCGCTGAAGTTCGTCGCCGTCGGCGGTGCGCATGTCGGCGCATCGGTGCTCGCCCAGGCGCGGCTCGGCGGGCTGCCGGCCTACGAGGGCTACGGCCTGTCGGAGGCGGCCTCGGTGCAGACGCTGAACCTGCCGCACGCCGACCGACCTGGCTCAGCCGGCAGGGTGCTGCCGCACGCGCGGGTGCGGGTCGACAGCGACGGACAGATCCGGGTCGGCGGCGCGCTGATGCTCGGCTACCTGGGCGACGCTGGCACCGCATCGCCGGCCTGGTGGGCCACCGGCGACCTCGGCCGTATCGACGCCGACGGCTTCCTGCACGTCGATGGCCGGCGCCGCAACGTGCTGATCACCTCGTTCGGCCGCAACGTGTCGCCGGAGTGGGTCGAGTCCGAACTTCAGGCCTCGCCGGCAATCGCCCAGGCGGTGGTGCTCGGCGACGGCCAGCCGGCGCTTGCCGCCGTGCTGTGGCCGGCGCGTGCCGACGGCGGCGACGACGAACTCGCAGAAGCGGTCGAGCGCGCCAATGCGCGGCTGCCCGATTACGCGCGCATCAACCGCTGGCTGCGCGGCCGGGCGCCTTTTAGCGCCGCCGGCGGCATGGCCACCGCCAATGGCCGGCCGCGGCGGGAAGCGATCGCCCGGCAGCATGCCGAGGCGCTCTTCCCACAGGACACCGTCGATATCCCCGTCATGGAGAAGCAACATGGACTTTCACGACCGGCTGCTGGCGTCGACCGCTGAGGCGCGGGCCGACCTCATCGCCACGCCGATCATCGAGCGCACGCTGCGCGGCGAGGTGGCGCTGGAGGGCTATCTCGCCTTCCTCGGCGAGGCCTATCACCACGTGCGGCACACCGCGTCGCTGCTGGCGTCCTGCAAAGGGCGGCTGCCGGCGCGGCTCGCCTGGTTGGCGCCGGAACTCGACCACTACATCGCCGAGGAAACCGGCCACGACGAATGGATCCTCGGCGACATCGCCGCCGCGGGCGGCGACGCGGCCGCCGTGCGCAACGGCCAGCCGCGGCCGGCCACCGAGCTGATGGTGGCGTATGCGTACGACACCATCGCGCGCGGCAACCCGGTCGGCTTCTTCGGCATGGTGCTGGTGCTCGAGGGCACCAGCGTCGCGCTGGCGCTGCACGCGGCCGACCGCATCCAGCAGGCGCTGCGTCTGCCGGATGACGCCTTCACGTACCTGCGCTCGCATGGCGAACTGGACGTCGAGCACACCGCCCACTTCGCCCGACTGATGAACCTGCTCGACGATCCGCTCGACCAGCAGGCGGTCGTCCACGCGGCAAGGATGTTCTATCGCCTCTACGGCGAGCTCTTCCGCGGCCTGCCGCTGCCGGCCGCGCACCGATCCGCCGAGGAGGCAGTGGCATGAAGCCCGAGGGACTTTCGGTGGTGCTGACCGGTGCGGCCGGCGGCATCGGCTCGGCGCTGGCGGCGGTGCTCGCCCGGGCCGGCGCACGGGTCCTGCTGGTCGGCCGGCGCGGCGCACCGCTGGCGGCGCTGGCCGAGTCGCTCGGCGCCGGCGTTCGCACGCTCCGCGTGCAGGCGCTGGCGGCCGACATCACCACCGCCGCCGGCCGCGCGACGATCCGCGACATCGCCGCCGCGCGCGGCTGCAACGCGCTGATCAACTGCGCCGCGCTGCCAGGCTTCGGCCGCTTCGCCGACGCCGACGACGGCGAGATCGACGCGGTGCTTCGGACCAACCTGGTCGCGCCGATCCAGCTGACGCTGGCGCTGCTGCCGCAGCTGCAGGCGCAGCGGCAGGCACGGGTACTGAACATCGGCTCGGCGACCGGCCGCCTCGGCGTGCCGGGCTTCGCCGTCTACGGCGCCGGCAAGTTCGGCCTGCGCGGCTTCTCGGAGGCGCTGCGGCGCGAACTGGCGGACACCCCGGTGCGGGTGCAGTACCTCGGCGCGCGAGCCACGCGCACCGGCTTCAACGACAGGCGCGCCGACGAGTTCAACCGGCGCACCCGCACCGCGGTCGACGCGCCCGAGGTGGTCGCCCGCGCGGCGCTGGCGCTGCTGCGCTCCGGCGGCGCCGAGAAGTTCGTCGGCTTTCCCGAGTCGGTCGCGGTGCGCCTGAACGGGCTGGCGCCGACGCTCCTCGATCGCGCCTTCGCGGCGCATCGCGCCGCGCTCCGGCCTGCGGCGAGCGGGGCCTCGATCGATCCCTCAACCACGGAGTCGCAACATGTCTAGATCCCTGCTTGGCCAGTTGGCCGCAACGCTGGCCGCCGTCGTGTTCACCGGCGCCGCGGTCGCCGCTCCGGTCGACGACGCGGTGGCCGAACTGCGGCGCGCCTGGGAAGTGATCCGCTACAAGACGCCGCCGGCGCAGCACGCCGAGCGCTTCGAGGCGCTGGCCGGCAAGGCCAGCCAGGTCGTCGGCGCGTATCCGGGTCGCGCCGAACCGCTGATCTGGAGCGGCATCATCGTCAGCACACTGGCCGGTGCCAGGGGCGGGCTCGGCGCGCTGTCGCTGGCCAAGGACGCCAAGGGAATGTACGAGCAGGCGCTGCAGCTCGACCCCAACGCGCTCGACGGCTCCGCCTGCAGCAGCCTGGCGGTGCTGTACTACAAGGTGCCCGGCTGGCCGATCGGCTTCGGCGACAAGGCCAAGGCGAAGGAGCTGCTCGACCGGGCGCTGGCGATCAACCCGAAGGGCATCGATCCGAACTATTTCTACGGCGAATACCTGGTCGAGACAGGCAAGCCGTCCGAGGCGATCGCCTATCTCGAGCGCGCGCTCGCCGCCCCGGCGCGGCCAGGCCGCGAGATCGCCGACGCCGGCCGCCGCGACGAGGCAAAAGCGCTGCTCGACAAGGTGCGGGCGCAGGTCGCGTCGCGTTAGCGGGGCGGCGTCAGCGGGGCCGCGTCAGCGGGCCGCCGTCTCGCGGCGGCGGATCGTGACGCGCAGCCCCGGCCGGTCGTCGCGGTTGCCAAAGTGCGCGGCGAGGCCGTGCAGTTCGGCCACCCGCTGCACGATCGAGATGCCGAGCCCGCTGCCCGACTGGGACTGCCCGGCCGGCCGGTAGAACCGGTCGCCGAGGCGTTCCAGTTGCGCCGCGCTCAGCCCCGAGCCTTGATCCTCGATCACCAGCGATTCGGTCGTGAAGCGCAGGTCGACCCGCGAGCGCGGCGGCGCGTAGCGCAGCGCGTTGTCGACCAGGTTGCGCAGCAGGGTGGCGAGCAGCGCTTCGTCGCCAACCAGCGGCAGGGCACTGCCGCGCTGCGGCCAGTCGACGCTGACCTCCGAGCCGGTGGCATCGAGCAGTGGCAGGCAGTCGGACAGCGCCCGCTCGACCACCCGATGCCAGTCGACCGGCTCGGTGAACGCCGGCCGCTGGCTGCCCTCGGCACTGGCCAGCGCCAGCAGCTGCGACACCAGGCGGCCGAGGCGCTCGATGCCTTCGCCGATCCGGCCGCTGGCCTGCGCGCGTTCGGCGTCGCTCGCCGCCAGCTGCGCCGCCTCCCACTGAGCGCGCAGCGCCGCCAGCGGCGTGCGCAGCTCGTGCGCCGCGTCGGCGGTCAGCCGCCGTTCGTGCTCGAGCGCCCGCTCGATGCGGGCAAACAGGTCGTTCATCGATGCCAGCAGCGGCTGCAGTTCGGCCGGCACCCTGGCAGTCGGCAGCGGCGTCAGGCTGTCGGCGCGACGCTCCTGCACCTCACGGGCGATCTCGCGCACCGGCCGCAGGCCACGGCGGACCGCAGCGGCGATCACCGCCAGCAGCACCGGCAGCATCAGCAGCCACGGCAGCAGCTGGCTGGCCAGCAGATCGCGCAGCACTTCGCCGCGCTCCTCGGTGGCCTGGCCGACTGCCACCCGCCAAGCGCCGCTGCTGCGCAGGTAGTACACGCGCCACGACGCGTCGCCGAGCGTCAGGTCGACGAAGCCCTCGGCAGCGGCGTCGAAGGGCAGCGCACCGCCCTCGCGGTCGGCGAGCAGCAGTTCGCCGCGATCGTTCCAGACGGCGACCGACAGGTCCTCCAGCTCGGCCGCGCCACTGGCCGCCGGTTGCGCCGGCGCCCGCCTCGTCTGGCCGTCGAGTGCCGTCGACGGGAGCAACGCCGCCACCTGCTGCGCCAGCCGCACCTGCTGGGTGTCGAACAGTTCGTTGATCTCGAGGCTGGCGCGCCACAGGGCGAAGCCGACCGCCAGCGCCCAGGCGAGCGGCGCACCGGCCAGCAGCAGGATCAGCAGCCGCCGCTGCAGCGTCACCCGGCGGGCTCCTGCTCCGGCGCGCCGAGGGCGTAGCCGACGCCGCGCACCGTGCGCACGATCGCCGGGTCGATCTTGCGCCGCAGGTGGTGCACGTAGACCTCGATCGCGTTGCTCTCGATCGCGTGGTCCCACGCGTACAGCCGCTCGAACAGCTGCTGCTTCGACAGCACCCGGCGCGGGTTGGCCAGCAGCACCTCGAGCAGCGCCAGCTCGCGGCTGGTCAGATCCACCGGCGCGCCGTGCCAGGTCGCGCGCTTGGCGGCCGGGTCGTATTCGAGCGCGCCGTGGCGCCAGAGCGGTTCCGGCCGGCCGCGCGCCCGCCGCGTCGTCGCGCGCAGCCGCGCCGCCAGTTCGACGATCGCCACCGGCTTGACCAGGTAGTCGTCGGCGCCGCTGTCCAGACCCGTTACCCGCGAGTCGAGCGCGTCGCGGGCGGTCAGGATCAGCACCGGCGTGGCGTCGCCGCGCCGCCGCCAGCGGGCCAGCCAGTCCATGCCGTCGCCGCCTGGCAACGTGAGGTCGAGCACGATCGCCTCGTACGGCGCGTGCGCCAGTGCCGCGTCGGCCGCTTCGCCGTCGCGGAACCAGTCGACCGCGAAGCCGAGCGAGCGCAGGCCGCTGGCCAGTCCGTCGCCCAGCAGCGCGTCGTCCTCGACGATCAGGATGCGCATCGCGCTACCGGCGGCGCACCGCGCAGCCGGCGTCCCGGGTTTCATGCGGGTTGTCGAAACCGTTGCCCATCGGCGAAGCCTACGCGAGCGGCTCGACAGGCGCGGGCGGCGCCAGCCGTCGCCAGTCGCGCGGTGACTGGCCGGTGACGCGGCGAAACGCCCTTGAGAACACCGCGTCGGACTGGTAGCCGACCTGCTCGGCGATCCGCGCCAGCGGCTGGCGCGCCCCGTGCAGCAGGTTGGCGGCGCGGGTGATCCGCCAGCGCGTCAGGTAAGCCATCGGCGGCTCGCCGACCAGTTCGCGGAAGCGCACGGCGAGCAGGGTGCGCGAGGTGCCGACCGCGCGCGCCAGCGAGTCGAGCGTCCACGGCTCGGCGTGGCGCTCGTGCAGCAGCGCCAGCGCGCGGCCGACGCGCGGATCGGCGAGCCCGCGCAGCCAGCCGGCCGCGCCGCGCTCGCCGTCGGCGTGCAGCCGCACCGCCTGGATGAAGAGCACATCGGCGAGTCGCCGCAGCACGGTGTGCGCCCCCAGCCCGCCGGCGGCGATTTCCTCCTCGACCAGGCGCAGCGTCGGCGCCAGCGCCTGCCGTACGCGCGGGTCGTCGCCGCGCAGGTGGATCAGCGGCGGCAGCGCGTCGAACAGCGGGTTGATGCGCAGCGGGTCGACCGAGAAGAAGCCGCCGGTCACCCGCGTCGCCGCGCCGGGGCCGCCGTGCCGCGTGCCGCCGCGGCGGTCCAGCGGGTGCGCCTGCAGCCAGTTGTCGAAGGGCACCACCAGCGCATCCTTGCCCGACCGCACCACGTGCGGCGCCGCGTTGGGCAGCAGCACGAAGTCGCCGGCCCGCACGCGTCGCACCGCGCCGCGCCGGCCGACCTGCAGCTCGCACTCGCCGGCGGTGACCGCATAGAACGGCGCGCGGCCACTGCGCACGATCGAGATGCCCCATGGCGCGCGCAGCTCGGCGCTGAAGTACACCGTGCCCTCCAGCCGCACCTGCTCCATCACGTCGGTCAGCACGTCGAACGGCAGTGCCGGCGGCAGTGCGGCAGGTTGGCGAGGTTCTGAACGAATCGACATGAAATCTGTCCTGAAGCGCCTTTTCATTCTGCCACCGCCGGCGCACAGTGGCGTCATCGCGACAGACGGTGCCAGTCGGCACCGGGCGACACCGACAGGAGATCACGATGCGCAACCACCTCACCGCCCTCGCCGCCGCCCTGATGCTCGCCGCCAGCGGCGTTTATGCGCAGCAGGCGCCCGTCCGCACCGAGGGGCCGTTCAGCCCGCTCACCTACGAGGCGCTCGGCGCCACGCCGAGCATCCGGCTGCATCGCACCGCGCCGGCCGATCGCCAGGCCGCCGAGGCGAAGGCGCAGGCGGCGCTGAAGTCGCCGGCTACCGTAAGCCCGCGCGAGGCGGCCCGCGCCGCCGAGGCGCGCGCCTTGACCGCGCCGGCACCGTCGGCGACGCCGACGTCGGCGCGGCCGCAGTGACGGCCCCGGCGATCAGCGCTCGCGCGTCAGCGGCACGAAGCGCACCTCGAGCACGCTGCGCGTGAGCGCGCGGCCCTGCGCGTCCTTGCGCAGCAGCTGCAGGGTCTGGATGCCGAAGCGGCTGCCCACCGGCGCGATCAGCCGGCCGCCGGGCGCTAGCTGGTCGATCAGCGGCTGCGGCATGTGGTCGGGCGCGGCGGTGACGACGATCGCGTCGAACGGTGCCGCCTCCGGCCAGCCGAGATAACCGTCGCCGATGCGCGTCTCGACGTTGCGATAGCCGAGCGAGCTCAGCAGCGCCGCCGCCTGTTCGCCGAGCGGGCGGACGATCTCGATCGTGTGGACGCGGGCGGCCAGTTCGGCCAGCACCGCTGCCTGGTAGCCGGAGCCGGTGCCGATCTCCAGCACGCGGTCGGTCGCCTTCGGTTCGACCAGCTCGGTCATCAGCGCGACGATGAACGGCTGCGAGATCGTCTGCTCGTGGCCGATCGGCAGCGGCCGGTTCTCGTAGGCGCGGTCGGCAAGCTGCGCCGGCACGAAGCGGTGGCGCGGCACCTTGCCGATCGCTGCCGCCACCCGCGGATCGAGCCGGTCGCGGCCGGTGCTGCGCGCGGTGTCGCGCATGTCGGCCTCGACCTCGGCGAGCATTCGCCGGCGAGCGGTCGCGTAGGCGTCCGCTTCGGCGGCAACGGCCGCGCCGAGCGGCGCCGCCAGCCCGGCGGCGATCAGTCGGCGGCGCAGGATCATCGGCAGCGTCATGCCGGCCAGTCTAGGCCGAGGCCTGCTGCCTACAATGACCGGCGTCAGCGCCCGCCGAGAAGCCATGTCCGAGCAGCCGCGTTCCCAGGCCGATGCCGCACTGATGCCGCAGCCGGCCGGCACCGCGCTGACGCTGCCGGCGAACTGCTACACGCAGCCGGCGTTTGCCGATGCCGAACGCCGCGCGGTGTTCGCGCGCAGCTGGCAGCTGGTGGCGCACGGCGCGCAGGTCAACTTCGCCGGCGATCACGCGGTCGCCGAGGTCGCCGGGGTGCCGCTACTGGCGGTGCGCGGCGACGACGGCGTGCTGCGCGCGCTGCACAACGTCTGCCGGCATCGCGCCGGCCCGCTCGCCGAATGCGACGGGCGCCACGCGCGGGAGCTGGTCTGCCGCTATCACGGCTGGCGCTACGCGCTCGACGGGCGACTCCTCGGCGCGCCCGATATGGGTCGCGCGCCGGACTTCGACGTCACGGCGATCCG
This sequence comes from Burkholderiales bacterium, assembly GCA_016716275.1. Lineage (GTDB taxonomy): Bacteria > Pseudomonadota > Gammaproteobacteria > Burkholderiales > Burkholderiaceae_F > JADJWR01. The sequence continues at coordinate 21,033 of JADJWR010000004.1, forward strand.
CCTGCCGCAGGCGCGGGTGGCGCAATGGCAAGGTCTGGTGTTCGCCGCGCTCGAGCAGGCCGCGCCGCCGTTCGAGCAGCTGGTCGAGGGTATCGAGGAGCGGCTCGGCGGGCACAGCTTTGCCGAACTGCGGCTCGCTCTGCACGTCGACTACGAGGTCGCCTGCAACTGGAAGGTCTACGTCGACAACTATCTCGAGGGTTACCACGTGCCGCGGGTGCACCCGCGGCTGGCCTCGCTGCTCGACTGCGCCGCCTACGCGACCACCACCGCACGCTGGTCGAGCCTGCAGGCCAGCCCGCTCGCCGGCAACGGCCCGTATGGGCAGGGCGAGGCGCTGTACTGGTGGCTGTACCCGAACACCATGCTGAACGTGCTGCCCGGCCGGCTGCAGACCAACCGGGTGATCCCGGTCGGCGTCGATGCCTGCCGGGTCGAGTTCGACTACTACTACGCGCCGGACCTGCCGGCCGACCGCCGTGAGGAGGACCAGCGCTTCAGCGACGAGGTGCAGCGCGAGGACATCGCCATCTGCGAGTCGGTGCAGCGCGGCCTGGCCTGCGGCTCGTACGTCGCCGGGCGGCTGAACCCGCAGCAGGAATCGGCGCTGCACCGCTTCCACGAACTGCTGCGCGCGGCCTATCGCGCCGACGCGAACCCCGCTGCCGAACCGGCGGGAGCGGCCAGCCACGGGGCGGGCCGGTGAGCGCAGGCGAGAGGCCGATCGACAGCCGCCGCCTGCAACAATGCCGGTCACTTCGTCCTGCCGGCACGACGCCACCGAGACCGCACAGATGAGCCTGCCGATTTCCTTCGCCGACATCGAAGCGGCAGCCGCCCGCCTGCACGGCGTGGCGCACCGCACGCCCGTGCTGACCTCGCGCACCGCCGACCAGCTCACCAGCGCGCAGCTGTACTTCAAGTGCGAGAACCTGCAACGGATGGGGGCCTTCAAGTTCCGCGGCGCCTACAACGCGCTGGCGCAGTTCTCGCCGCAGCAGAGGAAGGCCGGCGCGATCTCCTTTTCCAGCGGTAACCACGCGCAGGCGATCGCGCTTTCCGCCAGGCTGCTCGGCATGCCGGCGCTGATCGTGATGCCGGCCGACGCGCCGCCGTTGAAGATCACCGCCACCCGCGGCTACGGCGCCGAGGTGATCCTGTACGACCGCTACACGCAGGATCGCGAGGCGCTGGGCGCGCAGCTCGCCGCCGAGCGCGGCATGACGCTGATCCCGCCGTACGACCACCCGCACGTGATGGCCGGCCAGGGCACGGCGGCACTCGAACTGGTGCGCGACGTCGGCGGGCTCGACGTGCTGCTGGTGTGCGTCGGCGGCGGCGGGCTGATTTCCGGCTGCGCGGTGGCAGCCAAGCACCTGTCGCCCGGCTGCCGGGTGATCGGCGTCGAGCCGGAGGCCGGCAACGACGTGCAGCAGAGCCTGCGCCGCGGCGAGATCGTCCACATCGACGTGCCGAAGACGATCGCCGACGGCGCGCAGACGCAGCACGCCGGAAACCTCACCTTCGCGGTGATCCGCGCCCTGGTCGACGACGTGCTCACGGTGAGCGACGCGCAGCTGGTGCGCGCGATGGGCTTCTTCATGGAGCGGATGAAGCTGGTGGTCGAGCCGACCGGGTGCCTCGCCGCGGCGGCGGCGCTCGAGGGCGCGATGCCGCTGCGCGGACTGCGGGTCGGCGTGATCCTCAGCGGCGGCAACATCGACGCCGAGCGCTACGCGCGGCTGCTGCTGCAGGGCGCCGCCTGAGGGCGGCGGCCCGGCGCTCAGCCGGTGCGGCCGAGGATCGACGCGGTGGCGGTCAGGTCCTCGAGCAGCGCCATCGAGGCGGCGCCGGTCACGGCAAACGGGTCGAGCTCCGGCAGCTCGGCGTGCTTCAGCAGCAGCGACGGGTTGATCTTCTTCAGGTTCACCTGGCCCATCGTCCAGCCGGCGAAGCGCCGCTCGGCGATCTCCTCGTACAGCAGCAGCATCACCTCGCGGTGCCGCGAGTCGCGCACGATCTTGTTGTACAGGCCGTTGACCGCACCGCGGCCGCCCTCGAGCACCTGCATGTAGACGTCGCCGCCGTAGCACAGCACGCCGGTGATGCCCAGCGCCGGGTTGTGGGCGTGCGACGAGCGCAGGATCGATTCGATCAGCTCGCCGGTCACCGGCTCGGCGGCGCGGCTCGCGTACAGAAGTCGGACCAGCATCTGAACTCCCTCACTCAGCCCTTGTTGCCGTTGACCAGCGACAGAAACTCGCGGCGCAGATTGGCGTCCTTCAGGAACACGCCGCGCATCACGCTGTTGATCATCTTCGAATCGGTGTCCTTGACGCCGCGCCACTGCATGCAGAAGTGGTCGGCCTCCATCACGATCGCCAGCCCGTCGGGCTGCATCCGCTCGTTGAGCAGGTCGGCCAGCCGGGTGACCGCCTCCTCCTGGATCTGCGGCCGGCTCATCACCCAGTCGGTCAGGCGCGCGTACTTCGACAGGCCGATCAGGTTCGAGTGCTCGTTCGGCATCACGCCGATCCACACCCGGCCGATGATCGGGCACAGGTGGTGCGAGCAGGCGCTGCGCACGGTGATCGGGCCGACGATCATCAGTTCGTTCAGCCCCTCGACGTTGGGAAACTCCGTCACCGGCGGCGCCGTCAGGTAGCGGCCGCGGAACACTTCGGTCAGGTACATCTTGGCCACCCGGCCGGCGGTGTCGCGGCTGTTGTGGTCGTGCTCGGTGTCGATGACCAGGCTGTTCAGCACCTCGAGCAGCTTGCCTTCGACCTCGGCTTTCAGCTGCTCGATTTCGCCCGGCTCGATGAAGCGGGCGATGTTGTCGTTGGCGTGGAAGCGCGTGCGCGCCTGGCGCAGGCGCTCGCGGATCTTGACCGACACCGGCACCCCCGGATCCGGGTCGGGCGCGGGCGTGGCTTCGGGCTTCGGCGTGTTCATCGAGATCGGGCCCCGGCAGGATTCGGCGCCGATGGTAGACGCAAACGCGTCCTCGCAAGTGACACGGCGGCCGCGCCGGCCGACAGCGCCCATCTCGGAGTCCGCGGCGGCCGGAGATCTCGAGATAGGCCCTAGACTGCCGGCGGACATCCACAGGGGGCTCGCTTGCACGTCGCCATCCTCGGCGCCGGCGTGATCGGCACGTCGATCGCCTACTACCTGGCCCGCGACGGCCACCGCGTCACCGTGCTCGAGCGGCAGCCGGCGGCGGGGCTCGAGACCAGCTTCGCCAATGCCGGCGAGGTCTCGCCCGGCTACTCGGCGCCGTGGGCCGGGCCGGGCGTGCCGGTGAAGGCGGTCAAGTGGCTGCTGATGCGCCACCGGCCGCTGGTGATCTGGCCGCTGGCGGACTGGGCGATGTGGCGCTGGGGACTGTCGATGCTGGCCAACTGCACCGAGCGCGCCTACGAGGTCAACAAGAGCCGCATGCTGCGCCTGGCCGAGTACAGCCGCGACTGCCTGCGCAGGCTGCGCGCCGACACCGGCATCGCCTACGACGAGCGCGCGCAGGGCACGTTGCAGCTTTTTCGCACGCAGCGGCAGCTCGACTCGACCGGCGCCGACACCGAGATCCTGCGCCGCTTCGGCGTGCCCTTCGAGGTGCTCGACCGCGACGGTTGCATCGTCCACGAGCCGGCGCTCGGCCGCGTGCGCGAGAAGGTCGTCGGCGGCCTGCGGCTGCCCGGCGACGAGACCGGCGACTGCTGCATGTTCACCCAGCGCCTGGCCGAACTCGCCGCCGGCCTCGGCGCCGAGTTCCGCTTCGCGACGCGGATCACCCGGCTGGCGGAGACTGCCGGGCGCATCGCCGGCGTGGCCACCTCGTCCGGCGCGGTGCTCGCCGACGCCTACGTGCTGGCGCTCGGCAGCTACTCGCCGCTGCTGGCGCGGCCGCTCGGCTTGCGGCTTCCGGTCTATCCGGTCAAGGGCTACTCGATCACCGTGCCGATCACCGACCGCGCGGCCGCGCCCCGAATCGACCGTGATGGACGAGACGCACAAGGTGGCGGTGACGCGCCTGGGCGACCGCATCCGCGTCGGCGGCACGGCGGAGCTGGCCGGCTACAACCTGAAGCTGCGCGAGGCGCGGCGCTCGACGCTCGAACACGTGGTGAGCGATCTGTTCCCGGCCGGCGGCGACGTTGCGCGCGCCGAGTTCTGGACCGGCCTGCGGCCGATGACGCCGGACGGCACGCCGATCATCGGCCCGACGCGCTACGCCAATCTGCACCTGGCCACCGGCCACGGCACGCTCGGCTGGACCATGGCCGCCGGCACCGGTCGCGTGCTGGCCGACCTGCTCGGCGGCCGCCAGCCGGAAATCGACCTCGACGGACTGACGCTGGCGCGGTATTCGCGCGCGTGACGGGCGACCGGACGCAAGCTCTTCCCGGACGTGCCGTCCGGCGAAATTGGGCCCCGGCCTGCGCCGGGGCGACGGCAATTCTCAGCCCCTGCGCCTTGCCGACCCGGCGAACCGCGCCTCGATCAGCGAAAAGAGCGCGCGCAGGCACTGCGCCTGCGCGCCGACCGGGCGGCCCGGCGCCGGCCACGGGTTCCAGCCGAACAGATCGAGGTGGATCCAGGGCACGCCGGCGGCGATGAACTCCTGCAGGAACAGCGCCGCGTTGACCGCGCCGGCCATCGGCCCGTCGGCGACGTTGTTCAGGTCTGCGACGTTGCTCTTCAGCCGCGGACGGTAGGGCTGCCACAGCGGCATGCGCCACATCGGGTCGGCCTCGCGCTCGGCGGCGTCCAGCAGTTCGGCGGCAAGCGGCTCGTCGTCGACGAACAGCGCCGGCAGGTCCGGGCCGAGCGCCACCCGCGCCGCACCAGTCAGCGTCGCCAGGTCGACCAGCAGCGCCGGCTTGTCGCGGCAGGCTTCGTCGAGCGCGTCGGCGAGGATCAGCCTGCCTTCCGCGTCGGTGTTGCCGATCTCGACTGTCAGGCCCTTCTTCGACGTGATCACGTCGAGCGGCCGCAGCGCGTTGCCGGCGATGGCGTTCTCCACCGCCGGCACCAGCACCCGCAGCCGCACCGGCAGCTCCGCCTGCACGATCATCTGCGCGAGCGCCAGCGCGTGCGCGGCGCCGCCCATGTCCTTCTTCATCAGCTTCATGCCGTCGGCGGTCTTGATGTCGAGCCCGCCGGTGTCGAAGCAGACCCCTTTGCCGACCAGCGTCACCTTCGGGTTCTTCGCATTGCCCCACGACAGGTCGATCAGCCGCGGCGCGTCGGCTGCGGCGCGGCCGACCGCGTGGATCAGGCGGTAGCCGTTCTTCAGCAGCGCGTCGCCGACGACCACCCGCGACTTCATCCCGAGCCGGCGCGCCATCTTTGCGGCTGCCTGCGCCAGCGCGCTAGGTCCCATGTCCTGCGCCGGCGTGTTGATCAGGTCGCGCGCCAGCGCCGCGGCATCGACCGCGCGCTCGACGGCGGCACGGTCGGCATGGCGCGGCCAGGCCAGCGTCGCCGGCGCGCGGTCGGCCTTGCGGTAACGGGTGAACTGGTAGGCGCCGATGCCCCAGGCCAGCGCGAGCCGGTCGGCGCCCGCGCGAGACAGGTCGTCGCATTGCCAGACGCCTTCGGGCAGGCGCGTCGGCAGGCTGGCGAGCCGCCAGAAGTCGGTGCTCGAGCCGTCGCCGGCAAAGACGAAGATCGCCTCGGGCGCAGCGTCGGCCGGCAGCAGCGCCAGTTCGCCGGCGCGACCCCTGAAGCCCGAGCCCTGCAGCCAGCGCCTGTGCGTCGCCGGCGCCGAACGCAGCCATCGCGGCACGTCGTCCTCGCGCAGCAGGGTCAGTGCGGCAGCGCCGCGGGACGAGGTGGTGTAGGCGGAAGAACTCATTGCCGTGTGATCCGTAGGGGCGCGAGAGGCGCGACGGGCGCGATTGTCCAACAGGTGCCGGCGGCGTTGCGGCGACGTGCCAAACTTTGCCGCCACTGTCACGCCGCCGCGCGGGGCATCGTCATGCCGGCGCAGGGCCTGCCCCGGACTTGATCCGGGGCCGGGATCCAGCTTCCTGCGCGGCAATTTGGGCCCGGCCTTCGCCGGGGCGACGAGCCACATGACGCCGGTCGACATAGCACGCTGAAGGAGGCCACCATGCTCTTCCCCGCCACCCTCGCCGGCAGCCTGCCTAAGCCATCGTGGCTCGCCGAGACCGACAAGCTGTGGCCGCAATGGCGCGCCCATGGCGCGGCGCTCGCCGAGGCCAAGCGCGACGCGACGCTGCTGTGGCTGAAGCTGCAGGAGGACGCGGGGCTGGACGTGGTCGGCGACGGCGAGCAGTCGCGGCAGCACTTCGTGCACGGTTTTCTCGAGGCGGTCGACGGCATCGACTTCGAGCACAAGGTCGAGATGGGCATCCGCGCCGACCGCTACAAGGCGATGGTGCCGCAGGTGGTGGGGCCGCTGAAGCTGAAGGGCCGCGTGCACGCGACCGAAGCGCGGCTGGCGCGCGCGCACACCGGCAAGAAGCTGAAGATCACGCTGCCCGGCCCGATGACGATCGTCGACACGGTGGCCGACCGCCACTACGGCGACCGGATGAAGATGGCGATGGCGTTCGCCGAGCTGCTGAACCAGGAAGCGCGCGCGCTCGAGGCCGACGGCGTGGACGTGATCCAGTTCGACGAACCGGCCTTCAACGTCTACATGAAGGAGGCTGCCGACTGGGGCGTACAGGCGCTGGAGAAGGCTGCCGCAGGCCTCGCCTGCACGACCGCCGTGCACATCTGCTACGGCTACGGCATCCAGGCCAACATCGACTGGAAGAAGTCGCTCGGCGAGCAGTGGCGCCAGTACGAGCAGGTCTTCCCGGCGCTGGCGAGAAGCTCGCTCAGGCAGGTCTCGCTCGAGTGCATCCACTCGCACGTGCCGCTGGAGCTGATGCGGCTGCTCGACGGCAAGGACGTGCTGGTCGGCGTGATCGACGTGGCGTCGAACGAGATCGAGACGGCGGAGGAGGTGGCCGACACCCTCGGCCGTGCGCTGCAGTTCGTGCCGAAGCAACGCCTGTATGCCTGCACCAACTGCGGCATGGCGCCGATGCCGCGCGAGGTGGCGGTGAAGAAGCTCGAGGCGCTGGCGCAGGGAGCGGCGCTGGCGCGTAGCCGCTACGGCTGAGGGTCGTGCCGGCGGCCGGCGCCTTCCTCAGCGCCCGCCGGGCAGTGGCGCCAGCGGGCCGCCGGTGAGACCGGCGAAGGTCGACCGCTCGAGCAGGTCAACGATCTCCGCATCGCTGAACGCGCCGCCCAGCTTCAGGTAGTCGACCACCGGGTCGCAGGTACGTGCGAACAGGATGAAGAGCACGAGCTCGACCGGCAGGTCGGCGGCCAGATCGCCCGCCTGCTGCGCGGCGCTGATCCATCCCGACAGCGCTTCGCCCAGTTCGTTGAGCCGGCGCACGTACTCGTCATTGCGCATCAGCGCGTCGCGCAGCGACGAGCGCGTCGACGGCAGCCGCGGCATCTCGCCGCGCAGTTGTTCCTCCACCGCCCAGCGCAGCAGCGCGCGCAGCTTGAGCAGCGCCGGCGCGTCGGCCGGCTGGGCGTGGACCACGTCGAGCGCCCGACCGAGCAACCGCACCATCGCAGCGCCGGCCAGCGCCTCCTTCGAATCGAACAGCTTGTACAGGCTCGGCTTGGCAATGCCGACCTCGGCCGCGACCTGATCGACCGTCATCAGGTCGTAGCCCTTCTGCGCCAGCAGTCCATTGACAGCCTGAAGGATGACCGCCTCCTTCAACCTAAGTTGCTGTTCTTTGAGGGAAATTCTCTCTGTCGCTACCATGGGATTCGGGTTTTTACCATATAGTAATCAAATTGAACTGTTCAGTTATACTGCGCGCCGGACTGAACTCATCAGTTCATTCTTAAAACCTTGCAGGAATTCTAGCGAAACCCGCGGTCCCGCCAAGCACCCCGACGAGATCGCCCACCGAAACCTGCCTGCCCGGCAGCCCATGCTCGATTTCTGGATACGGAGAATCTGATGGCTCGCTTTACCCGCTTATCCGCCCGCGCCGCGCTCGTCGCGCTGGCCGCGGCCGGACTTGCCGCCTGCGGCAGCGACGACGACCCGCCGGCACCGGCGACCACCCAACTGCAGGTGATCCACGCCTCGGCCGACACGCCGGCGGTCGACGTCTACGTCAACGGCAACCGCTCGCTTTCCGGCGTCACCTTCGGTCAGGCCTCCGGCTTCGGTCCGGTCAACGCGGGTCCGACCCGCGTCCAGGTGACCGCCGCCGGCCAGCCGGCCAGCGCCGCGCCGATCGACGCCACGCTGCTGCTGGCCCCCAGCCGCGACTACACGGCGATCGCCGTCGGCAGCGGCACCACCGGCGCGACCCGGCTGCAGGCAGTCGTCGTCGATGACAACGGCGCCGCCCCGGCGGCCGGCCAGGTCAAGCTGCGCGTGGTGCACGGCGCGCCGGCGGTGCCGGCGGTCGACATCTTCGTCACCGCGCCCGACGCCGCCCTGCCGGCCGCGCCGACCATCGACAACCTTGCCTTCGCCCAGCAGGCGCCGGCCTCGGGCAGTGCCGCGCTCGCCGTGCCGGCAGGCAGCTACCGCATCCGTGCCGTCGTCGACGGCCAGACGGCGATCGCCTTCGACTCCGGCGCGGTCAACCTCGCCGCGGGCGCCGACATCGTCATCGTCGCGGTGCCCGACGCCGGCCCCGGCCTGTCGCCGGTGCAGTTGCTGGTCGCCGCGAAGGGCGCCAGCGCCGCCTTCGTCCGCGACAGTCGCGCCGCGGTCCGCGTCGGCCACTTCTCGCCGAACGTGCCCGGCGTCGACGTGTTCCTCAAAGCGCCCGGCGCGGCCAACTCGGTCGACAACCGCGTGCTGCAGAACGTCACTTTCCCGCAGGACTCCGGCTTCCTCGAGGTCCCCGCGGGCACCTACGACGCCTCGGTGGCGCTGACCGGCTCGCTGGCCGGCGTGCTCGACGTCAACGGCGCGACGCTGGCACGCGGCAGCAGCACCAGCGTCTTCGCCATCGGCCTGCTCAACGGCACCGGCACACAGGAACTGCGTCTGGCCGCCTACGCCGACGATCGCACGCCGGCGGCCGGAGCGGCGAAGGTCCGCGTGATCCACCTGTCGCCGGACGCGCCGGCGGTCGACGTGGTCGTTCTCAGTGGCGGCAGCATCGCCGCTCGGCCGGTGCAAAACCTCGCCTTCCCCGATGCCACCGCGTCCTCGCTGACGCTGCCGCCAGGCACCTACCTTGTCGGCGTCACGCCGGCCGGCCAGGACACGGTGGTCGCGCAGCAGGAGTTCACGCTTGGCGCCGGCGACGTGGTGACCATCGCCGCGGTCGGCTGCCTGTCGACTACCGGCGCCTGCGCCGGCGGTCAGCCGTTCCAGTTCAAGGTGCTGGACGACCGCTGACCGGTCGGTCCGCGCCGGCGGTTCGATAGCGGGCCGGACGCTTCGCGGCGTCCGGCCCGCGGCTTCCTGGACGACGGGATCCGCTACCGCCGGAGCCGCGCCGCACGCCGCTGCGCAGCGTCGCCGAGCGCCGCGCGCAGCCTGGCGTGGCCACGCATGCCGGCGATGAACTCGCGCTCCCGCACCGCCCAGCGCGCGCGGACGACCTGGGCAAGCGCGTCGCGATCGACCTTCGCCCAGGCCGCCAGGTCGTCGATCTGCGCCAGGATCGGCGCGAACTGCGCCAGTCCCCGTCGCTCGATCGCGCCGCAATCAGCGAGGCGGACGCCGAGCAGACCGGCGATCCGCCTGGTCAGCCGCGCGATCGCCTCGGCGCGGCTGGCCACGCCTTCGCGCGCGAGCACCGGCGTGATGCCGGCGGCCAGATGTCCCAGCCAGGCCTCGTCGAAGAACGTCGTACCGGCGTCATCGGAGAGATCGAGATGGATGTCGCAGGCGGCCAGCCTGCGCAGGGTGGCGATCGGCACCCGGTAGCCGCGCTCGGCGCGCAGCCGCGCGATCTCGCGCTCGGCCAGCACGCGCACCGCGGCGTCGGCCGAGCGGAAGCCAAGCCGGTAATAGAACCAGTAGGCGCCGCTTTGCAGCGCCTCGTCGTTGCCGGCGCCGAACTGGTAGGGATTGACGATGAACCGCTGGTTGCCGGTGATCGTGTGCATCGTCCGCAGCGCCTGCTCGAAGGCGAAGGCCGCCTCGGAGCCGCGGAACTCGGGGAACACGTTGATGCCGGTGTTCACCTGCGCGAACAGCGTGGTGAAGCCGCCGTAGCCGATCGGCATGCCGTTGGCGAGCAGCAGGTGGCCATAGGTCGCCTCGAGCAGGTCGCGCCGCGCCGGCGCCACGCCGATCGCCGCGAACTGCAGGCCGGCACCGAGGTCAGCCAGATAGCACTCGTCGAGGTTCGGCTGCTCGACCTGCAGCACGGTGCGCGTGCGCGACCACAGCGCGGCGCGCCAGACGTCGAGCAGCCTGGCCGCCGCGCGCGGCGACAGCCGCTCGATCGCGATCGGCTGCACGATCGCGGTGCGCGCATCGCCCGAAGGCCGGCGCATGCCGCCTTGGCGCGGCACGACCGGGCCGCGCAGCACGTTGCAGGTGATGCCGCAGCGGTCGTCGAGCCGCCAGGCGAGCGGCACCTCGGCCGCGTCGAAGTCTCGATCGAACGCCTGCCGCACTGCGCCGGCGCCCGCCTGCGCGAGCAGCCAGGCGAGATCGCTGCCGCTTCGCCCGTCGCTTGCCTGCGCCAGCCATCGGCGCAGGCCGGCTTTCGACAGGTCGACGGCCTCCGCTTCCATCGGTGCGAGCCGCGGCGCGATCAGCGCCGCCAGCGCGTCGGCCGCCGTCTCGGCCTGCCAGTCGAGCGCCACGGCGCCGGCAGATCGCCGCTGCATCCAGCGGGCAGCGCTGGCGGCGTAGCTGTGCCGCGTGACGCTGCCGGCGGCGCCGGAGTCATCGAGCTGCTCGCGCTGCGCTCGCGGCAGCCGCGCCAGCCGTGCCGCGAACCCCGCCGCCAGGCGCCGCGCCGCGCGATGCACGGCCGCATCGTCGGGAAAGCCGCTCAGGTAGCAGACGATCCGCTGCAGCGCGAGCAGCTGCCGGGCACGGTCGAGGCGCAGCGGGCCGAGCTCGGTGAGCAAGCGCCGCTTCTCCGCGCTCGCCGTGCCGCCATAGAGGGCGAGCAGCTTCTCCAGCGCGCGCAGCAGCCGATTCAGCTGCGCCGTCGCGCGGCGCGCGTCGTCGCGCGACGCCACGCTCGCTCGCCGGGGTCGCCTGGTCGCCATCGATCAGCGCCGCATCGGGATCGATGCGCAGGGATCGGCGCGCGGCTGCGCCGGCGTCGCGAATGCGACATCGAAGTGGCGCGCCGCGTCGGCGTCGGCCTTGTCGCGCTCGAGCAGGCCGATGGCGATCACCTGCGCGCGCTCCGCTTCATCGAGGAAGAAAGGCAGGCCGATGTCGGTGCGCGCGTGGCCGTTGCCGGTGAGCAGCACCACGCCGCGCGCGAAGTGCGGGCGGATCGCCTCGGCCAGCGACAGGTCGCGGGCGATCTGCGCCCGCGCCATCGACGGCAGCGCGTCGGCCGGCAGGCGATTGCAGTGGCCGTCGTCGATCGCCCTCTCGTGCGCGGTGAGCAGCGCCGGTGGCAGCGCATCGAGCGCGAAGCGCGCGCGGGTCGCCGCGTCGAACACCGCCTCGAAGCCCTGTGTGGCCACCCGCATCGCGTCGGCGCGCGACAGGTTGGCGGCAACGATCGGCAGGTCGTGCTCCAGCGCCAGTTCGACGAACGGCCGATACAGCGGCCAGTCCCAGCCGCGCGCCGGGCGCGCCCGCTCGATCAGGTGCTCGGCCAGCGTGTGGCCGGTCGGCGGCGCCTCGCGCCGCGCGCGGTCGATGTCGGCCTGCCGCTCGCGGTCGAACTGCTCGAAGGCGATCGCCGGCCGCGCCCCGCCGGCCAGCAGGCGGCGCAGCGCCGCAGCGCGCGTCGCGTGCTGCTCGGCGTTGTCGTGCACCTCGCCGAGCAGCACCACCGGCCGGCGCGCCATCGCCTCGGCGAGCGCCGGCGCGCTGAAGTCGTCGCGCACGGCGTTGGCCAGTGCCGGCGCGGCGAGCGAGGCCAACAGCAGGGCAGCGGCGACCGAACGCATTGCCTACTGCTCCAGTCCCGGCCGCCACTTCAGCCGCGACAGCGGCCAGGCGCGCAGCAGCACCCGGCCCTCGATCTCGTCGCGGCCGAGCACCGAGTGGCCGTGGTGAGCCAGCTCGTCGTCGACCGCGAACTCGTCCGGGCCGAGCGTGCGCAGCATGGTGCCGCTGGCCAGCACCGGATCGCCGGGGCCGCCGCGCACCCGCTTCAGGATCCGGCCGCGCGGCTCGCCAGGAATCTGCAGCGAGACGATCTCGCCGGGGCGATAGTCGATGAACTGGCCGCTGGCGCGGTCGACGACGATCGCGTCGCCGTCGAGCAGTGCCGGGGCCATGAAGTCGCCGATCACCAGCCCGCGGCTGAACAGGAAGCTCACCGACGCCGTGGTGACGGCGAAGGCCGCCAGCAACGCCAGAGCCGCGCGCGCGAGATCGCCGCGGATACGACTCATGGCGGCCCGCCGCGGCGGCTGACCGCGCCCGCGGGCACTGCTGCTGAAAACGCTCGGCGGCACATCGGCATCATCGTCGCTGAGGCGGCGCCGCGGCGGCGCGGCTCGCCCGGCGGCGGTCAATCCTGCCCGCCGGATGATGCCCGATCCGGCGCCGGGGCAAGGGAGGCAAACCCCGGCGCTGCTAAACCTCGCGCAGCGCGCGGGCGAAGACCTCGGGCGTCAGGCTCACCGCCTGAGCGAAGCCGCCGATGAAGCGCAGCGCGACCGGCCGGATCGCGAACAGCGAGAAGTCGGCCAGCGCGAAGGTGTCGACCGCCTCCGGAAAGCGGCGCAGGTACAGCGCCCGCGCCTGCGCGTAGCGGTCGGAGTCGCGGTCGAGCGGCGAGGCGTCGCCCTGAATGGTCGCCCGCGGCCGCGCCTGCGGCCGGCCGCCGTCGTCGGGTGCGACGACGAGCAGGCTCACCCGCGGGTGCTCGCGCATGTCGCGCGTGTGCGGCGACAGGCCGCTGACGTGGATCAGCAGCGCCGGCCCGACCGGCTCGAGCGCGAACGGCGCCATCGACACGTACGGCTCGCCCCGGTGCAGCGTGCCGAGCGCGGCGATCGGCTGGCGCTGCAGCAGCGTGCGCAGCGCTGCTGCAGCTTCGGGCGCCATCGGCATGGCCGTCATCGTCAGGTCGAGCGGGCTCGGGCGGCGACCGGAGCCAGGGGCGCCGGCCGCCCGCGCAGCTTAGGCGATCCGCGGCGCGGCGTTGCGGACGGACGCGCCGCGCCCGCCGTCGTAGGCCGTCACAGGCCGCGGCACTGATCCTCCTTCAGCGCGGCGGTGTTGCCCGCGCCGGTCGGCGCCGGCAGGTTCTCCTTGCACTGCAGGTTGCCCTTCATCGCGTTGCCGCTCACCGTCAGGCCGCCGCGGTTGCCGACCGCCTGCAGGTTGCCGTCGATGCGGTTGCCCGAGGCCGCCAGCGGCCCGCGCATCGCATCGAACTGCAGGTCGCCGCCGATCTGCGCGCCGCCGATGCTCGCCGAGCCGCCCTGCTTGACCTGCACCGAGCCGCCAAAGCGAGAGGCGCCGACGACGATCACCTGCACCGAGCCGTCGGCCTGCAGGTTGCCGTTCACCGTGACACCGGTCGCCGTCAGGCTGGCGCCGCTGCCGACCAGGATCGAGCCGACGAGCCGCGTGCCCTCGAGAACGCACACCGCGTTGGCCGGCACGATCACCGTGTCGAGCGAGTCGGCGCCAATGCGCAGGCCGTCGCAGGTCACGTTGCCCGACAGCGATCCGCTCGGCGGTACCGGCGGCTGCGGCGTGCCGCCACCGCCGCCGCCACCGCCGCCGCCACCGCCGCCGCCACCGCCGCCGCCACCGCCTCCGCCTCCAACGCCCGACGCGACGGCGCACTGGTCCTCGATCGACGCCGCCACGTTGCCGCCGGCAACCGGCGCCGGGCTGTTCTCCTTGCACTGCAGGTTGCCGTTCATCCGGTTCTCGGTGATCGTGATGCCGCCGCGGTTGCCGACCGCCTGCAGGCTGCCGTTGACGCGGTTGCCGCTGGCGACGACGGCGCCGCGCATCGCGTCGATCTGGATGTCGCCGGTCACCTCGGCGCCGGAAACCAGCGCGCTGCCGCCCTGCTTGATCTGCACCGAGCCGCCGATCGAGGAGATGCCGCTCAGCGAGACGTGCGCCGCGCCCTCGGCCTGCAGGTTGCCGTTGGCGCGCACGTCGCGCGCATCGAGCGTCGCGCCGCTGCCGACAAGGATCGAGCCGACGAGCCGCGTGCCGAGCAGTTCGCAGGCGGCGCCGGCCGGCACGGTGACCGTATCGAGCGACTGCGCGCCGATGCTGAGGTTGCTGCAGGTGACGTTGCCGGTCTGCGTGGTTGGAGCCAGCACCAGCGCGCCGGAGCCGACAGCCTGCGTGCCGGCCGGCCGCGCCAGGCCGCCGCCGCCGTCGCCGCCGCCGCCGCAAGCAGCCAGGAGCGCCGTCGCAACGCCGACGGCAAGCGCGTTTCGCTGAATTCGTGCAGACATGGTTTCTCCTTCAGGTTGACAGACGATCAAGGTGTGAAAGTGGCGCGGCGCGCCATTCAGCGCCAGCCGACCACGTGGTGGCCGCGCTTCTCCAGGCAGCGCTCGACGTAGCCGCGATAGGCTTCGTCGGGCTGGTTCCAGTCGAGCAGCGCCTTCGCCGTCACGCCCGCGGCGCCGCCGGTGGCGCCGGCGAGCGCGGTTTGCCAGACGTCGCCGGCGCCGGCCACCATCGCCGCGGCGGCGGTGGCGGCGAAGCCGATCACGCCGCCCTTCGCCGCGCCCTCGGCCAGGCGGCCGCTGCGGCGATCGTTCAGGCCGACCGCGTTGTCGGCCAGCCGGCGGCAGGACTCGGTGTCGCGTTCGATTCGCTGCGCGTTCGAGACCTGCGGACCGTCGTGATAGACGACCGGTGCGGTCGAGGCGCAGCCGGACAGGAAGACAACGACGCCGACGGCGGCGAGACGAGCCGCTCGCCGATCTGCGACCGCCGCTGCAGAAGCCAGTTTCATTGCGTGCTCCACGGTGTTGGCGGACCCTTCGAATGACGGGCCTCGCCATCACCACACGCCGCTGCACGCGGAAAATTCCCGGCCGTCGCCGGCACTGCGCAAACCTGGGAGCGGGTTTACCCGGCCGGCGGCGGTGGCCGCGGATCTGCGGCGCGCGATCGGCGCCGCGCCGGCGTTACTTCGCGGCGGCCTCGGCCAGCGCCTTCGCTTCGTCGGCCGGGTCGAGCGCCGCGCCGGCGCCGAGCTGCTCGAGAAAGCTTTCGACCGGCCCCGCCGAAGACGCCGGCGCATAGCCGCCGTCGGCCTGCGCGCGGCTGGCCAGCATCACCGTCCAGCGATGCCGCTCGCGGCAGGCCAGCGCTTCGATGCCTGCCTCCGGCTGCTCGACGGAGAACGCGCGGCACAGCGTGCCGTCGGCCAGCCGATAGCTGGCGGCGATCGCCAACTGCCCTTCCGATAGCGGCACGCGCGTGCCGCCGGGAAGGCGCCCGAGCGCCTGGTCGATCGCCCGCTGGTCGTCATCTGCGGCAACGCGCAGCGCGCCGGCGGCCAACTGCATGCCGTCGACGCGCGCGCTCTTCTGGCCCGCCAGGAAGGCGAGGACGCCGACCGCCAGCGCCGCCACCGAAGCGGCCAGCGCGTAGCGGCTTGCGTTCGCGGCGCCCTGCCGGCGAGCGACGTTGCCCAGTTCCGCCGGCGCGGCGGCGCGCGCAGCCTCGGGCGACGCCTCTGGCTCGCGTTGGGCGGCGCGTGCCGCCGCCGCGGCGACCGCGGCGCGCAGCGCCTCCGGCACCGGCGCCCCGGCGGCCGGCCCGAAGGCGGCCGCGACCAGCGAACGGGCGCGGCGCAGCGCCTCGATGCGCGCGGCGAGCGCGGGATCGGCGGCACTGGCCGCATCGATCCGCTGCGCCGCTGCCGCGTCGAGTTCGCCGTCGGCGTAGGCGGTCAACTGCTCGTCGGTGATTTCGTCGCCGTTCATGGTCGTTGCCTCGGCATCCGCCGTCCGGCTCGCCTCCGCTTCGCGGCGGGCAGGGCCCGCGGGTGCATCACCAGAAGCTTACGTACGGCGCGCCCGGATATTCCGCGCGCCGCGGCCGGGGCCGCAGTGCCGGGCCGGATCATTTGCCGCCGCCGGTCAGCTCGACCAGCCGCGACCGCGCGCGCGCCAGCCGGCTCATCACGGTGCCGATCGGGATGCCGAGCGTCTCGGCCGCCTCGCGGTAGGACCGCTCCTCGACACAGACCAGCAGCAGCACCTCGCGGCTGTCCTGCGGCAGCGCGTCGATCGCGCGCCGCACGTCGGCCAGGAACAGGCGCTGCTCGATCTCGTGCGCCGCATCGCCGCCGGCCAGATCGAAGCGCTCGTCGACGTCTTCCTCGATGCCGCGGGTGGTTGCCCGCCGGCCCCCGTCGATCCACAGGTTGCGCAGCACGCGGAACATCCAGGCGTCGAGCGGCACGCCGGCCTCCGGACCCGCCGCCGCCGCCAGTGCCCGCTCGCAGGCCGACTGCACCAGGTCGTCGGCGAGGTCGGCCGAGCGCGTCAGCGCCAGCGCATAGCGGCGCAGCCGCGGCAGCAGGTCGATCAGCGCGCTGCCGAGTTCAGCCGGCATCCGGGCGCCGGCCGCCGCCGGAATAAACGACTCTTCCGGCCGTATCGCAGCAGGAGTTCAAGGCCGCTTCGCCGCGACGCCGATGCGCTGCGCGGCTGCGGCGGCCGGCGGCACGGCGGTTGCTAGATTCGGCGCTCGGGAAACGACGGGGTTTCGATTGAAGACCATGGGCAGGCACCTGCGCCGCGCAGTCCGCACGCTGCTGACGCTCGCCTTGGCGGCATGCCTGATTGTGCCATTCGACCCGGTGCGCACCGCCGCTTCGCTGGCCGACGGCAGCCTCGCCTGGCTCGATGCGCGCGCCGACGATGGTGATGGCGGCGACGGCGGCGATGGCGACGGCGGCGGCGCTGCCGGCGGCGACGGTGGCGCCGGTCATCAGCGAGACGCCGTCACGGCGGACGGCGCGGCGTTCAACGAGGTCGTCGCCCTCGGCCTGCGGCCGCGCGACCTCGCCGCGCTGCGGGCGCGCGGCTACACGGTGCTCGACCAGCGAAGTAATGCGCAGCTCGGCGGCACGGTGACGCGGCTCGCCATGCCCTTGCTGACGACGTTCAGCGGGGCCGCGCAGGAGATCGCCGCACTGAACCCGGCCGCGATCGTCGACCGCAACCACCTGTATCGGCCGTCGGGCGGCGATGGCTGCGCCGGCGGCTGCGCGGCGCTCGAACTGGTCGGCTGGCCGCGGCACGGCGAGCGCAGCAGCTGCACGCGCTCGGTGACGCTCGGAATGATCGACACCGGCGTCGATCGCACGCATCCGGCGCTGCGCGGCCAGCCGGTCGAGACGGTTGAGGTGCGCGGCGCCGGGCGCGCGCCGTCCGATCCGCGGCACGGCACCGCGGTGGCGGCGCTGCTCATCGGCGCGCGCGGCAGCAGCGCCCCCGGCCTGCTTCCCGGCACGCGGCTGCTCGCGGTGGATGCCTTTCACCGCTCCCGGCTCGGCCTGCAGCGGATGGACGCCTTCGACCTCGTTGCGGCGCTGGACACGCTGAGCCGGCGCGGCGTGCGGGTGATCAACCTCAGCTTCGCCGGCGCGGACAACAGGCTGCTTGCCGAAAGCGTGCGCCGCGCCGCCGCCCGGCGGGTGATCCTGGTGGCGGCAGTCGGCAACGACGGCCCGACGGCCACGCCGCGCTTCCCGGCCGCCTACGCCGAGGTGATCGCCGTCACCGCCGTCGGCGCCGGCGGCGAGGCGTACCGGCAGGCCGGGCGCGGCCCGCACGTCGAACTCGCCGCGCCTGGCGTCGACGTGCTGGTCGCCGACGCGCGCGATCCGGCCAACCGCCGCGCGCTGAGCGGCACTTCCTACGCTGCGCCCTACGTCACCGCGGCGGCCGGCGTGCTGGCCGCGCGCAGTCCGTCGAGCGTGCAGGCCGTGCGCGCGCGGCTGCTCGCCACGGCGAGCGACCTCGGTGCGGCGGGCGTCGATCCGGTGTTCGGCCACGGCCTGCTGCAGGCCGGCCCGCTCTGCTCGGTCCGCCGCTGACCGGCGCTCGCGCGGAATAAACCGCCGCGCCGGCCGTTTTCCTCCTCGTGCCGCCGCGCCGCAGCCTGGCCGGCAAGGAACAAGGAGGAAGCTCGATGACCGCTGTCGCCATCCCGCCGGCGATGCCCGCCGATCGCCGCCAGGCTTCGCCGCCGTCGACTCGACGCCGGATCCTCGCCGCGCTCGCCGTCGCCGTCGCGCTGCTGCCGCTGGCAGCGGCCGACGTCGCAGCCACGGCACTGGCTGCGCTGGCGATCTTCGCAGCGGCGCTGGCCGCCTGGCTCGTCCTGCGCCTGCCCGACGCACCGGTGGCGCTGGCGGCCGCCTTCGCCCTGGTGCTGGTCGGTGCGGTGTCCGAGAAGCAGCTGTTCGCCGCGCTCGGCGACCCGCTGATCTGGCTGCTGATCGGCGCCTTCGTCATCGGCGCCGTGCTGACCGCTACCGGCGCCGCGCAGGCGCTGGCGCTGCGCGCGACCGAAGGGATCGCGCGCTTCGACCGGCTTGCCTATCGGCTCACCGGCGTGATCGCCGTCACCGCCTTCGTGATTCCGTCGACCACGGCGCGGGCGACGCTGCTGCTGCCGGTGTTCCTGGCGCTGGCCGCGGCGCTGCGCCATGCACGGCAGGTGCGGGCGCTCGGCCTGCTGTTCCCCACCGTGATCCTGCTGTCGGCGGCCGGCTCGCTGCTCGGCGCCGGCGCCCACCTGATCGCGGTCGACTTCATGGTCCGGCTGGGGCTGCCGCGCATCGGCTTTCTCCACTGGCTGCTGCTGGCGGCGCCGTTCGCCCTGCTGACCAGTGTCGGCGCCGCCTTCGCGATCCTGCACCTGTTCCTCACCGCGGACGAGCGTCGCGCAGCGCTGCCGCTGCCGGCGCCGCAGCGAACGCCGCTGAGCGCCGCCCAGCGCAACGCGCTGGCGATCGCCGGCGCGGTCGTGCTGCTGTGGATCACCGCGCCGCTGCACGGCCTCGACGCGGCGCTGGTGTCGCTCGCCGGCGCGCTGGCGGCGACCAGCACCTGGCTCACCGGCGTGTCGCCGAAGCAGGCGCTGAAACAGGTCGAATGGTCGCTGGTGCTGTTTCTCGCCGCCACGCTGGTGATCGGCACGGCGCTGGTCGACTCCGGCGCGGCGCAGGCGATCGCCGACGGAATGCTCGCCCGACTGCCCGCCGGCGTGCGCGACAGCGACCTGCTGCTGCTCACCGCCGCGGCTTTGCTGGCGCTGCTGGCGCACCTGGTGGTGGTGTCGCGCTCGGCGCGCGCCCTGCTGCTGCTGCCGGCGGTGGCGGTGCCGGTCGCCGCGCTGGGCGGGTTCAACCCGGCGGCCATCGTCCTGCTGTGCGTTATCGGCAGCGGCTTCTGCCAGACCTTCGCCGTCAGCGCCAAGCCGCTGGCCGTCTTTGCCGGCGGCTCCTCGCCGCCGTTCGCCGCCGGCGACCTGCTGCGCCTGAGCGCCGTGCTGCTGCTGCCGGTGCTGGCGCTGCTGGTGGCCTTCGCCTGGCTGGTCTGGCCGCTGCTCGGCCTGCCGCTGCGCGGCTGACGCCCGCGGCACCACCGAAGCGCATCGACAAGGAGATCCCGATGTCATTGACCATCCTGATCGCCCCCTCCGGCTTCAAGGAGAGCCTCGGCGCGCCCGAGGTCGCCGACCGCATCGCGCAGGGCGTGGCGCGCGTGCTGCCGGAGGCCCGCATCCTGAAGGCGCCGATGGTCGACGGCGGCGAGGGCTTCACCGAGGCGCTGGTCGACGCCACCGGCGGCACGCTGCACCGGCGTCGGGTCACCGGCCCGGTCGGCGCGCCGGTCGACGCCTTCTTCGGCTTCCTCGGCGGCCGCGAGCAGCGCACCGCCGTCATCGAGATGGCCGCCGCCGCGGGGCTGCGCCTGGTGCCGCGCGAGGCGCGCGACCCGACGCGCACCACCAGCACCGGCGTTGGCGAACTGATCCGCGCCGCGCTCGACGCCGGCGCGCAGCGCGTCCTGCTCGGCTGCGGCGACTCGGGCATCAACGACGGCGGCGCCGGCATGGTGCAGGCGCTCGGCGGCCGCCTGCTCGATGCCCGTGGCGAGCCGATCGGGCCGGGCGGCGCCGAACTGCAGCGGCTCGCCCGCATCGACCTCGCCTCGCTCGACCCGCGGCTGGCGCAGGTGCGGCTCGACGCGGCGGTCAACTGGCACAACCGGCTGCTCGGCGCGCGCGGCGTGGCGCGGGTGTTCGGCCCGCAGAAAGGCGCCACGCCGGCGCAGGTCGAGCAACTGGACGCGGCGCTGGCCAACTACGCGGCGGTGATCCGCCGCTCGACCGGCATCGACATCGGCGAGGCGCCCGGTGCCGGTGCCTCGGGCGGCCTCGGCGCCGGCTTCGCCGCCCTGCTTGGCGGTCGGCTGCATCCGCGCTTCGACATCGTGATGAACTACCTCGAACTGGACCGGCTGCTCGATGCGGCCGACCTGGTCTTCACCGCCGAGGGCAGCCTCGATTGCCAGACGCCGCACGGCAAGGTGCCGGCCGAGGTCGCCCGCCGCGCCAAGCTGCGCGGCCTGCCGGTGATCGCGCTGGCGGGAACGATCGGCAAGGGCGCCGCCGCCAACTTCGCCGCCGGCATCGACGCCTTCGCCAGCATCGTCAGGCGGCCCTGCACGCTGGACGAGGCGATCGCCCGCGCCGGCACCCTGCTCGTCCGCGCTGCCGAGGATGCGGCGCGGATGGTACGGGTGGGGCTGGCGCTGTCGGCGGCAGACGGGGCCGCCGCAACGCGCCGGGTTCCGCCGTCGGCCGCGCACCCGAAGCCACGCGCAGCCGAGTGCGCACCGGCAGCCTGACTCAGACGTCGATATTGCCCGCCGCCAGCGCGTTGCTCTCGATGAACAGGCGGCGCGGCTCGACCTCGTCGCCCATCAGCGTGGTGAAGATCTGGTCGGCCGAAATGGCGTCCTCGATCTGCACCTTGAGCAGCCGGCGCACCGCCGGGTCCATCGTCGTTTCCCACAGCTGCGCGGGGTTCATCTCGCCGAGCCCCTTGTAGCGCTGCTTGCCGATCGCGCCTTCGGCCTGCGCCAGCAGCCACTGCATGGCGGAACGGAAGTCGGCCACCGCCGCCTCCTTCGCTTTCTCGCCTTCGCCGCGGGCGATGCGCGCGCCGTCGCCGATCAGTCCCTTGAAGGTGCGGGCGGCGTGGTGCAGCGTCTGGTAGTCGGCAGTCAGCGGGAAGTCGGCGTCGATGGCGCTCGCCTTGACGTTGCCGTGGTGGCGGCGGTGGATCAGCAGCCGGTGCTTGTCGACCTTGGCGTCGTACTGCGCGAAGACCTCGACCGTGTGGTTGCCCATCGCGTCCGACAGCGCCCGCGCCGTGGCCTCGGCTTCCGCCGCATCGGCCAGCCGCAGCTCGACGCCGCCGATGATCGCCTCCAGCGCCGCACGGTCGATCACGTGCGCCAGCCGCTGCACCACCGCGTCGGCGAGCAGGTACTGGCGGGCCAGCTCGGCCAGCGCGTCGCCGGCGATCGGCCGGCCGGCCTCGACCGCGGCGCGGTCGACGTACAGCCGCGCGCCTTCGAGCGCCAGCCGCAGCAGGTACAGCGACAGCTCGTGGTCGTCCTTGATGTAGCGCTCTTCCTTGCCGTGCTTGACCTTGTACAGCGGCGGCTGGGCGATGTAGATGTGGCCGCGCTCGACCAGCGCCGTCATCTGGCGATAGAACAGCGTCAGCAGCAGCGTGCGGATGTGGGCGCCGTCGACGTCGGCGTCGGTCATGACGATGATGCGGTGGTAGCGCAGCTTGTCCGGGTTGAACTCCGGTCCGATGCCGGTGCCGAGCGCCGTGATCAGCGTGGCGATCTGCTCGGAGCCGATCAGCTTGTCGAAGCGCGCCCGCTCGACGTTCAGCACCTTGCCGCGCAGCGGCAGGATCGCCTGGAACTTGCGGTCGCGGCCCTGCTTGGCGCTGCCGCCGGCCGAGTCGCCCTCGACGATGTACAGCTCGCACTTGGCCGGGTCGCGCTCCTGGCAGTCGGCAAGCTTGCCGGGCAGCCCCGCGCCGTCGAGCAGGCCCTTGCGGCGGGTCATCTCCCTTGCCTTGCGGGCCGCTTCTCTTGCCCTGGCCGCATCGACGATCTTGCCGCAGATGATCTTGGCGTCGGCCGGCCGCTCGAGAAGGAAAGTTTCGAGTGCGCGGGCGACCACGTCCTCGACCGCCGGCCGTACCTCGCTGGAGACCAGCTTGTCCTTGGTCTGCGAGCTGAATTTCGGCTCCGGCACCTTGACGCTGAGCACGCAGGCCAGGCCCTCGCGCATGTCGTCGCCGGTGGTCTCGACCTTGGCTTTCCTGTCCAGCTCGCTGGCCTTGATGTAGTTGTTCAGTACCCGGGTCATCGCCGCGCGCAGGCCGGTGATGTGCGCGCCGCCGTCCTTCTGCGGGATGTTGTTGGTGAAAGCGAGCAGGTTCTCGGCGTAGGCGTCGTTCCACTGCATCGCCACCTCGACGCCGACCAGGGTGCCGCCGGCGCTCGACTCGCCGCTGACGTGGAAGATGGTCGGGTGCAGGACCGTCTTGGCCTTGTTGATGTACTCGACGAAGCCCCTGACGCCGCCGGAGAAGGCGAAGTCCTCCTCCTTGCCGGTGCGCTGGTCGGCGAGCCGGATGCGCACGCCGTTGTTGAGGAACGACAGTTCGCGCAGCCGCTTGCTCAGGATCTCGTAGTGGAACTCGACCTTGCCGAAGATCGTCTCGTCGGGCAGGAAGTGCACCTCGGTGCCGCGCTTGTCGGTCTCGCCGATCACTTTCATCGGCGAGACCGCCGTGCCATCGACCGTCTCGACCAGGCGGTCGATCACATCGCCGCGGCGGAACTCGAGCAGGTGCACCTTGCCGTCGCGGCGGACGGTCAGCCGCAGCCACTTGGAAAGCGCGTTGACGCAGGACACGCCGACGCCGTGCAGGCCGCCGGAGACCTTGTAGCTGTTCTGGTTGAACTTGCCGCCGGCATGCAGTTCGGTCAGCGCGATCTCGGCCGCCGAGCGCTTCGGCTCGTGCTTGTCGTCCATCTTGACGCCGGTCGGGATGCCGCGGCCGTTGTCGATCACCGACAGCGAGTTGTCGGTGTGGATGGTGACGACGATGTCGTCGCAGTAGTCGGCCAGTGCCTCGTCGATCGCGTTGTCGACGACCTCGAACACCATGTGGTGCAGGCCGGTGCCGTCATGGGTGTCGCCGATGTACATCCCCGGACGCTTGCGCACCGCCTCCAGGCCCTCGAGGATCTGGATGCTGCCGGCGCCGTAGTCGCCTGCCGTGCCGTCGTCGGAGGACGACGCTGGAACTGGTACTGCTGACATCTGCTTCCTTGTGTTGCGCCCTGCCCGAGGACCTAGATCCGCATCGGCATCACGACGTACTTGAACTTCTCGCTGTCGGGCATGGTGATCAGCGCGCTGCCGAGCGCGTCGCCGAGCGCGAAGCTGACCCGCTCGCACTTCAGGTTGGCCAGCACGTCGAGCAGGTAGGTGACGTTGAAGCCGATGTCGAGCCCGTCGCCGCTGTAGTCGATCTCGAGCTCCTCCTGAGCGTCTTCCTGGTCGGAGTTGGTCGAGTTGATCTTCAGGCTGCCGGGCCCGAGCACCAGGCGCACGCCCTTGAACTTGTCGGTGGTCAGGATCGCCGCCCGCTGCAGCGCCGCCGACAGCAGCTCGCGCCCGACATCGAAGCGGCGCGTGTTGCCCGACGGGATCACCTTGGTGTAGTCGGGGAACTTGCCCTCGACCAGCTTGGAGATCAGCTCGATGCCGCCGAAGGAGAACTTCACCTGGCTCGCCGCCATCTGCACGCGCACCGGTTCGTCGGGGCTGTCCGGCAGCAGGCGCGACAGTTCGTGGATCGTCTTGCGCGGGATGATCGCCTCGATGCGGCCGCTGGCGGCGCCGTCCTTGGCGACCTCGCACAGGCCCAGCCGGTGGCCGTCGGTCGCCACCGCACGCACCGTCTGCCCGTCGAGCACCAGCAGCATGCCGTTCAGGTAGTAGCGGATGTCCTGCGCCGCCATCGCGTAGTGGACCATCGACAGCAGGTACTTCAGCGTGCCGGCCAGCAGTTCGAAGTCGGCGCTGTACTCGGCGGCCGCGACCGCCGGGAACTCATCGGCCGCCATCGTCTGCAGGTTGAAGCGGCTGCGGCCCGACTGCACGGTGATCTTCTTGCCGGCGAGCGACAGCGCAACGTCGGCCTCGGGCAGCGCGCGCAGGATGTCGACCAGCTTGCGTGCCGAGACGGTGGTTGCCGCCGCGTCACGGCCGGCGCCGATGGCAGCGGCGGTCTGGATCTGGATCTCCAGGTCGGTGGCGGTGAACGAGACGTTCTCGCCGTCCTTGCGCACCAGCACGTTGGCGAGGATCGGCAGGGTCTGCCGACGCTCGACGATGCCGCTGACCACCTGCAGCGGCTTGAGCAACGCATCGCGGCCGGCTTTGACGAGTTGCATTGTTTTCCTTTTCTCTCTCAACAAGAAAAGCTAGTTAATAAAGGCCGACGACGGCTGGGGAAAAGCAGCGACTGCGCTTGTCGAACAGCGACTTGCGGCAGATGGAAGCCTGTGGGCAGGCCGTTGGCGGCGATGCACGGCGGCTGTGGACAGTGCAGGACAAGTTGGGCGGCTTTTCGGGCAACCGCGCATTTTCCCACGGCTGTCCACAGTCGTGCAGCCGCCCTGTCCACAGGGTCCGCGGCGCTGCGGCGGACCCGTTTCAACTCTTCAGCGCCTGCTCGAGCACGTGCAGCGCGTGGTTCAGTTCGCTGTCGCTGCTGCGGTGCTGGCGGATCTTGCGCACCGCGTGCAGTACCGTGGTGTGATCGCGGCCGCCGAACAGCTCGCCGATCTCGGGCAGGCTCTTCTGTGTCATTTCCTTCGCCAGGTACATGGCGACCTGGCGCGGCATGGCGATCGAATTGGGCCGTCGCTTGCTGAACATGTCGGCGACCTTGATCTTGTAGTAGTCGGCGACCGTCTTCTGGATCAGCTCTACCGTGACCTGGCCGGTGCTGGCGCCGAGCAGGTCCTTCAGCGCCTCGCGCGCCAGCTCGACCGACAGTGGCCGGCCGTGGAACGAGGCGAAGGCTAGGATCTTGCGCAGCGCGCCTTCGAGCTCTCGCACGTTGCTGCGCAGGTTCTTGGCGATGAAGAAGGCGACTTCCTCCGACAGCTCGGCCCGCTCCAGCTCCGCCTTCTTCAGCAGGATCGCCACCCGCATTTCCAGCTCCGGCGGCTCGATGCCGACCGTCAAGCCCACCGAGAAGCGCGACACCAGCCGCTCCTCGATGTCCTTCAGTTCCTTCGGGTAGGTGTCCGAGGTGATGATGATCTGCTTGCGGCCGGCGACCAGCGCCTCGAAGGCGTAGAAGAACTCCTCCTGGGTGCGGCTCTTGCCGCCGAAGAACTGGATGTCGTCGATCAGCAGCAGGTCGAGCGAGTGGTAGTAGCGCTTGAACTCGTCGAAGGCCTTCTTCTGGTAGGCACGGACGACGTCGCTGACGTACTGCTCGGCGTGGATATAGCGGACCTTGGCGTTCGGCTTGCGCGCCAGGATGCCGTTGCCGACCGCGTGCACCAGGTGCGTCTTGCCCAGGCCGACGCCGCCGTAGAGAAACAGCGGGTTGTACGAGCTGCCCGGGTTGTCGGCCACCTGCATCGCAGCCGCTCGGGCCAGCTGGTTGGCCTTGCCGGTCACGAAGGTGTCGAAGGTCAGCCCGGACTGCAGCCGGGCACGTTCGACATGCTCGATGGCGCCTGTCGCCGGCAGGGTCGCGCCGTCGTTGAGCAGCCGGGGTCTGCTGTCACCCGTCGCCGGCAGGTCGGCGGCCGGTTCGTCATCGTCACCGTCGGCCTCTGCGGGCGACAGCGACGAGACCTCGAAGTGGACGTCGACCGGATGCCGGGCCAGTTCCGCCGCCGCCGCGCGAATCCGCGCGGCAAAATGGCTCAGCACGGTATCGAGCTTCAGCCGGCTCGGCGCGCCGAGCCGCAGGCGCCGGCCTTCGGGGTCGTAGTCGATCGCCCGCAGAGGCTTGATCCAGGCGACGTACTGTTGTGGCGTGAGTTCGCGCTCCAGCACCCTGGAGCAGTCTTGCCAGATCTGAATCATCTACGTTTCTTTTCAGCCCCCTCGCGGCCGATTGACCGGATTCCGGGCTCGGCGTCTTAGTTATTCGGAAATAGCCGCTTTTTCGGCGGACTTGGCAACAGTTACCGCTGCTTATTGTTGTTCCTGGCCCTGACCGACCCATTGCGAGCGTCACATCGATGCGCTGGCCCAGCCGTCGTTGCCGCGATTCGCGATGCCGCAGTCTAGCCATCGCACCATGCCTTATCCACAGCGCGGACGTCGTTGCACAGTCGATAAGCATGAACAAACTGAGACCTGGGTGATGATTCGGCGATAGTGGATGCTTACATACCGCGATGCCCGCTTTTTGGGCCGGGCAAATTTTTTTTTGCCCGTGATGCGCTTGTGAATAAGGGCGGGAAACCTGTGGAAAACCGGCCGACGGGCCGGGCAACCGCGCGGCGCGACCGGCTGGTTTGACGGGCTTCGGCCGATCGCTTCTAATAGCGGGCTTTTCGCGGCCGGGCAGAATCATCTACCGGCGCGGCGAGCCGCCGCGAGACCGTGCCGCAGCCTGCGCCGGTGCGCGGCATCGCCTTCGGGCGCCGCGCCGAGCATCCTGCAGGAAACCTGATATGTCTACCAAACGCACCTTCCAGCCCTCGGTCGTCAAGCGCAAGCGCACGCACGGCTTTCTTGTTCGAATGAGGACGCGCGGCGGCCGTGCGGTCTTGAATGCGCGCCGCGCCAAGGGCCGCAAGCGCCTCGCCGCCTGAGCGGGCGGCTGCCAACGTCCTGGAACGCCTGCCGGCCTCCCGCCGGCTGCGTTCGCCCGCCCAGTTCGTCGCCGTGACCTCCGACCCCCAGGCGCTCCGCGCGGGTCGACGGTGGCTGTCGATCGTCAGCCGCATGCGGGCCGACGCCGACGCCGCGCCTGTACGGTTCGGCTTCACCGCGTCCCGCCGCCACGCGCGGCGGTCGATCGACCGCAACACCGCCAAACGGGTCCTGCGCGAGGCTGCGCGCCGTCATATCGCCGAGCTCGACGCCGCGGCGGGAGGCCGCTCGGTCGATGTCGTGCTGCGGCTGAAGGCCGCTGCGCCTGCCGCCGAAGCGCTGTCTCGCAGCGACTGGAAAGCGGCGCTGCGGTCCGAGGCCGACGCGCTGCTGGCCCAGCTTGCCCAGCGCCTTCGCGGCGGCGGGGACGCCCGGTGAAGTCGCTGCTGCTGGCGCTGCTGCGCGCCTACCAGTACCTGCTGTCGCCCTGGGTCGGCGGCAGCTGCCGCTACTGGCCGACCTGCTCCGAGTACTCGCGCGAGGCGATCGAGACGCACGGCGCCGCCCGCGGGACCTACATGACGATCGCCAGGCTGGCGCGCTGCCACCCGTACGGCGCCGGTGGCGTCGATCCGGTGCCGGCGAGCTTCCGCTGGCGCTGCTGGTGCGCCGACCGCACTCCGCCCGACGGCCAACCCAGAACCTCTGAAAGATGAAGGAAGGCATGGATTTCCAGCGCACCGTCCTGTGGGTGATCTTCGCAATGTCGCTGCTGTTCCTCTGGGACGGCTGGCAGCGCTACCAGGGGCGGCCGTCGCTGCTCGGCGGCCCGCCGGCGCCGACGGCGAGCATGGAAGGCAACGCCCCGCCGGCAACGGCGGCGCCGGCCGTGCCGGCGCCTGCCGCCGATTCGAGCGTGCCGCAGCCGAGCGCCACGCCGGCGCCCGCGGCTGCCGCGCCGGGGTCCCCTGCCGCCGTCGAGCCGCCGGCACTGTCGACCGCCGGCCCGACGCCGGGCCAGAAGGTGCGCGTCGAAACGGATCTGCTGCGCGCCGACTTCGATCTCGCCGGCGCGGTGCTTGCTCGCGCCGAACTGCTGCAGCACCGCGTCGCGCCGGACTGGACCGCCGCCGGCCTGCTGGCGCTGGTCACCGGCAAGAAGCAGGATCGCGACGCCAACGTGGTGCTGCTCGAGGTCAGCCCGACCCGGGTCTACGTCGCACAGAGCGGCCTGATCGGCGGCGCCGAGCTGCCGTCGCACCGCACGCCGTTCGTCAAGCTAGACGGGCCGACGCGGCTCGAGCCGGGTCAGGACAAGCTGGAGGTGAGGTTCGTCGCCGAGTCCGGCGGCGTGCGGATGACCAAGACCTACACCTTCCGCCGTGGCCAGTACGCGATCGACGTGCGCCACGACATCGAGAACATCGGCCAGGCCGAGGTGCAGCCGTCGGTGTACCTGCAGCTGATGCGCGACGGCAACAAGCCGGAAGGCGAGTCCGGCATGTACTACACCTTCACCGGCCCGGCGGTCTTCTCGGAGGCCGCCAAGTTCCAGAAGCTCGACTTCGCCGACATCGACAAGCGCAAGCAGTCGCACGTGACCAGCGCCGACAACGGCTGGATCTCGATGATCCAGCACTACTTCGTCTCGGCCTGGGTGCCGCCGGCCGGCAAGGCGCGCGAGAACTACTCGCGCGCGGTGGACAAGAACCTGTACGCGGTCGGCACCATCAGTCCGCTGGGCGCGATCGCGCCGGGTGCGTCGGCGAGCTTCCAGTCGACGCTTTACGTCGGCCCGCAGGAGCAGCGCGCGCTGGAGACGATCGCGCCGGGGCTCGAACTGGTGGTCGACTACGGCTGGCTCACCGTGATCGCCAAGCCGCTGTTCTGGCTGCTGCAGTTCCTGCACGGCCTGGTCGGCAACTGGGGCTGGGCGATCGTGCTGCTTACCGTGCTGATCAAGGCGGCCTTTTATCCGCTGTCGGCGGCCAGCTACAAGTCGATGGCCAAGATGAAGGAAGTCACGCCGCGGCTGATGAAGCTGCGTGAGCAGTACGGCGACGACAAGCAGAAGCTCAACGTCGCGATGATGGAGCTTTACAAGACCGAGAAGATCAACCCGCTCGGCGGCTGCCTGCCGATCCTGGTGCAGATCCCGGTGTTCATCGCCCTGTACTGGGTGCTGCTGGCCAGCGCGGAGATGCGCAACCAGCCGTGGATCCTGTGGGTCACCGATCTGGCCACGCCGGACCCGTGGTTCATCCTGCCGCTGCTGATGATGGCGACCATGTGGATCCAGTACAAACTGAACCCGACGCCGCCCGACCCGGTGCAGGCCAAGGTGATGGCGGCGATGCCGTTCATCTTCGGCATCATGTTCTTCATGTTCCCGGCCGGCCTGGTGCTGTACTGGCTGGTGAACAACATCCTGTCGATCACCCAGCAGTGGTACGTGACCAGGCAGATCGCCGCCGCCAGGCCGGTCGGCTAGAAGGCCGCTAGCGTCGCTGCAGCAGCAGGAACAGCGGCCAGATCCACAGCGACGCGGTCCACTTCAGCACCCGCGCTGCCGACAGGCCGCCCTGCTCGGCGCCGGCGGTGAGCTTGAAGACGACGAAGCCGCCGGCCAGCACGTAGGCGACCAGCCCCGTGTAGACCCAGGCGCGGCCGCCGTACTCCAGCGGCAGGCTGCCGCCGATGAACGCCGCGATCAGCACCGAGATCACCACCGCGATCAGCACGCCGGCAAGCGAGCGGCCGTACTTGATCAGCGGGTCGTTGTCGTAGGACATCGAGCGGGCAGCAAGGGCAGAGGCGGCAAGGGTACAAGAAGCCGTTGTCGCCGCTGTGTTAGCGTTTTTCCGTGTTCTCCGACCGCGACCCGATTGCCGCCATCGCCACCGCGCCGGGTCGCGCCGGCATCGGCGTGGTGCGCGTCTCCGGCGCCGACTTGGCGCCGGTGATCGATGGGCTGCTCGGCACGGGGCGCGCCGTCCGGTTGGCGCCACGGCACGCGACCTTCGCGCCATTCCTCGACGGGCAGGGCCGCGCGATCGACGAAGGCATCGCGCTGCTGTTCCCGGCGCCGCACTCGTACACCGGCGAGACGGTGCTGGAACTGCAGGGCCACGGCGGGCCGGTGGTGCTGCAGATGCTGCTCGCCCGCTGCCTGGAGGCGGGGCGGCCGATCGGCCTGCGGCTGGCCGCGCCGGGCGAGTTCACCCGCCGCGCCTTCCTCAACGACCGCCTCGACCTGGCGCAGGCCGAGGCGGTGGCCGACCTGATCGACGCCGGCACCGAAGCGGCGGCGCGCTCGGCCAACCGCTCGCTGGCCGGCGAGTTCTCGCAGCGCATCGACGCACTGGTCGAGGCGCTGCTGGAGCTGCGCACGCTCATCGAGGCGACGCTGGATTTCCCCGAGGAGGAGATCGACTTCCTGCAGGCGGCCGACGCGCGCGGCCGGCTGGCGGCGATCCGCGCGCAACTCGACGAAGTGCTCGGCCGCGCCAGGCAGGGCGCGGTGCTGCGACACGGGCTGAACGTGGTGCTGGCAGGAAGCCCGAACGTCGGCAAGTCGAGCCTGCTCAACGCGCTGGCCGGCGAGGAGGTGGCGATCGTCACCCCGGTGGCCGGCACCACCCGCGACCGCATCGTGCAGCCGGTGGCGGTGCACGGCATCCTGCTCAACGTGATCGACACCGCCGGCCTACGGCCGAGCGAGGATCCGGTCGAGCGGATCGGCATCGAGCGGACGCTGGCCGAGGTGGCGCGCGCCGACGTGGTGCTGCACCTGGTCGACGCCACCGCGCCGGCGGCCGACGCCGAGGTGCTGGCGGCGGTAGGCCGGCATGTCGGTCGCGGCGTGCCGGTGCTCACCGTGCTCAACAAGATCGACCTCGCCGGCGAGCCGCCGCGGGCCGAGGGCGAGCGCATCTGGTTGTCGGCGAAGACCGGCGCCGGGCTCGACGGCCTGCGCGCGGCGCTTCTCGAGGTGGCCGGCTGGACCGCCTCGACCAGCGGCGAGACCGTGTTCCTCGCCCGCGAGCGGCACCTGCAGGCGCTGGCGCGGGCGCAGGAACACCTGGCCGCCGCAGCGGCCTGCGCCGACGCCGAGCACGGCTACGGCAACGCGCAGCTGGAACTGTTCGCCGAGGAACTGCGGCTGGCCGGGCAACGGCTGGGCGAGATCACCGGCGAAGTCACCGCCGACGACCTGCTGGGAAGGATCTTTTCGCGGTTCTGCATCGGCAAGTAGTTCGGGTTCCGGCAGGGCCTCGCCACTTCCGGTGCCGCAAATCGCGCCAATAGTGTCCCAACGTTCTCAACCGAGTCGCTGGCAAGTT
Organism: Burkholderiales bacterium; assembly: GCA_016716275.1. Lineage (GTDB taxonomy): Bacteria > Pseudomonadota > Gammaproteobacteria > Burkholderiales > Burkholderiaceae_F > JADJWR01. Next base: position 52,464 of record JADJWR010000004.1, read on the forward strand.
GATGATCTATCTTGGGAAATTGCCGATCGGGTCTGGTCTCGAATTGAACGTCGCGACGCAGACTTCGCCCTCGTTGCGGGCCGTGCCGGCAGCAGGTGGCGATGCATCGATGCGAGCTCGTTTTCGCGCGGGTCATGGCGCACCTGCCGCTGTCGACGTTCCGGTGATGCGTCGCCGGCTACCGCGGCGAGCATAAGGTCAAGCGCTTCTCGTGACGGCGGCGGGTGGGCAATTTTCAGCTAGGGCGTGCTGAATGGCAGCTGCGATATCGTTTCCGAATCGCCAGAGGAGGCCGCCATGTCCTCGCACTCGTCCAACCCCCGCCTGACGCTGCACGACCTGCGCAAGCTCGCCGCGACGCGCAAGCTGGCGATGCTGACCTGCTACGACGCTGCCTTCGCCGCGACGCTCGACGCGGCCGGGGTCGACATCATCCTGATCGGCGACTCGCTCGGCATGGTGGTGCAGGGGCACGACTCGACGCTGCCGGTGACCGTGGCCGACGTCGCCTATCACACCGCCTGCGTGGCGCGCGGCGCGGCGCGGCCGTGGATCATCGCCGACATGCCGTTCGGCTCGTTCCAGATTAGCCCCGAGCAGGCGTTCGCCAACGCGGTGACGCTGATGCAGGCAGGCGCCCAGATGGTCAAGATCGAGGGCGGCGCCGAGGTGGCGCCGACCGTCGAGTTCATGGTGAGGCGCGGCATCCCCGTCTGCGCCCACATCGGACTCACGCCGCAGCACGTCAACGTCTTCGGCGGCTACCGGGTGCAGGGGCGCAGGGCCGGCGCGGCCGGGCGGCTGCTGGAGGCGGCGCGGCTGCTGCAGGAGGCTGGCGCGGCGATGATGGTGATCGAGGCGGTGCCGGAGCCGCTGGCGCGACGCGTCGCCGAGGCGGTGCAAGTGATCACTATTGGCATCGGGGCCAGTGTGGCATGCGCTGGCCAGGTGCTGGTGCTGCACGATCTGCTCGGTGCTGGTGTGGGCAAGCGGCCGCGCTTCGTGAAGAACTTCCTGCAAGGCGCAGCATCGCTCCAGGACGCAGTGGGCGCTTACGTCGCTGATGTCCGGGCGGGGCGCTTTCCCGGGCCGGAACACGTCTACCCGGAAGCCGCCGGCAACTGACCGCCGCGATTCGACCGGCCCGAGTGGTTCGACGCGCGGTCGGCCGACGGGCGGCCGCAAGTTACGCTTCGCGCGTTTCCTTACACGAGGGGCAAGTCAATGAAGACGGTTCGCTGGCTGGTTGCATTGGTGCTCCTGATCGCCGGGGCGGCGCAGGCCAACGAGCTGAAGCTGACGATCGTCGACCCGGATCCGGACGATCTCGCCTGCGGGCTGCGCTACCCGGCAATCCAGTCGACCGTGCGGCAGTCGATCGCGGTGATGAAGGCGAGGGAGGTCGCCGAGTCCGACTACGAGATGCTGGTAGCCATCGCCACCGTCAAGCGGGTCGAGGATTGCGCCAGCGACGTGATCGTGACGGTGCGCAAGATCGTGCCGCTCGCCGCCGGCGAGAAGTTCCGCACGCGCGACAACAAGGCCGTGCTCGAACTGTGCCGCCACGGCGGCATCGTGGTATCGCCGATCAAGGACCACGAGCGCGACTTCCTCAAGCAGGTCGAGCGCAGCGTGCAGGTCTGTCTCGGCCAGCTCGCCTTCTGAACCACGATGCCGTGCGCCGGCCCGGCGCTCAAGCCGCCGCGCGCTCGAGCCGCCGGCCGCGCAGTTCGTTCTCCGCCAGCACCGCCAGCACGATCACCGCGCCGATCAGCTCGGCGCGCCAGTCGTTGAAGATCAGCGCGATGCCGCCGACCGTCAGCAGCGCCATCGCCGGGTAGCCGATCGAGGCGCGGAACCAGCCGGTGTAGGCGGCGCTCAGCGCAGTGATGCCGAGCATGCCGGAGAGCATCGCTTCGATGAATTCCCGCCACGAGAAGTCGAGCAGCAGCAGGCTCGGCGCGTAGACGAACATGAAAGGCACCAGCGCCTTGCCCATCGACAGGCGGAATGCAGTGAAGCCGGTGCGCATCGGCTCGCTGCCTGCGATGCCCGCCGCCGCATAGGCGGCCAGCGCCACCGGCGGCGTGACGTCGGCCAGCACGCCGAAGTAGAAGACGAAGAAGTGGGTGGCGATCAGCGGCACGTCGAGCAGCGCCAGTGCCGGCGCGGCGATCGACGCCAGGATGATGTAGGTCGGCGTGGTCGGGATGCCGGTGCCCATCAGGATGCAGGCGATGGCGACGAACAGCAGGCCGAAGAACACCTTGGCGCCGTGCTCGCTGACGAGGCCGGTGAAGTCGATCGCCACCACCGCGCCGGCCATCGCGTTGGCCAGCTCGAGCACCGCGCCGGAGAACTTGAAGCCGAGGCCCGACAGCGTCAGCACGCCGAGCAGCAGGCCGACGCAGGCACAGGCGGCACCGATCGCCAGCGCGTACTTGGCGCCGCCTTCGAAGCCGCGGATCAGGTTGCGCGGTGTCAGCGTCTCGCCGTGCAGCTGGCCCCACGCGGAGCTCGGCGCGATTCGGCGCATCAGCGGCGGGAAGTACGAGCAGACGATCGACAGCACGATGCCCCAGAAGGCGGCGAGGAACGGCGTGTAGTCGAGCATCAGCATCGTCACCACGGCCACCAGCGGGAACATCAGGTGCCAGGAGGTCAGGATCACCGGCCCGAGCTTCGGGATCAGGTGCGGTTCGACGCCGCGCAGCTTCAGCCGCCGCGCCTCCAGGTGCACCATCAGCAGCGCCGCGAAGTAGTGGAAGAACGCCGGCACGATGGCGATGATGATCAGCTGCTTGTACGGCACGCCGAGCAGCTCCGCCATCACGAACGCCGAGGCGCCCATCACCGGCGGCGTCACCTGGCCGCCGCAGGAGGCGCTGGCCTCCACCGCCGCGGCGAACTTCGGCGAGAAGCCGTACTTCTTCATCATCGGGATGGTCAGCGAGCCGGTGGTCACCGCGTTGGCGATCGGCGAGCCGGACAGCATGCCGAACAGCCCCGACGAGACGACGCTGACCTTGGCCGGGCCGCCGGCGAAGCGGCCGGCGACGATGGTGGCCAGGTCCATGAACAGGCGGCCCAGGCCGGTCATCTGCGCCAGAATGCCGAACAGCACGAAGTGAAAGACGTAGGTGGCGACCACGCCCACCGCGATGCCGTAGATGCCCTCGGTGCCGACGTAGATGTGGTTGACCACCCGCACCACCGAGTAGCCGCGGTGCGCCAGCACGCCGGGCATGTGGCGGCCGAACAGCGCGTACAGCAGGCAGGCCATGCCGATGGCCGGCAGCAGGTTGCCCATCGTGCGCCGCGTCGCCTCCATCACCAGGATGATCGCCAGCACCCCCATCATGTAGTCCTGCGCGATCGGGTTGCCGACGCGGCGGATGAACACGTCGTCGAAGAACACCAGGAAGTAAAGCGAGATCGACGCCGCGCCGACAGCGAGCGGCCAGTCGATCCAGCCGGGTTCGTCGCCGTGGCCACCGAAGGCGCCGAGCGGCAGCGAGATCGCGGCGAAGAAGGCGACCAGGGCGAGGAAGGCGAGCCCGTTGCCGTCGAGCTGCCCCGAGGCCTTCAGGCTTTGCACGAGGTCCCAGCCGAGGTAGACGTAGAAGGCGGCGAAGGCAGCCGACCAGAGCCAGGCGCCGGCGGCCTGCCGGCGCCGCGCCGGCAGCGCCGGGCGGGGAAAGACCAGGAAGATCAGGCCGAGAACCAGCGCCAGGTGGAACGAGCGGTGCTTGATCTCGTCGAGCAGGCCGAAGCCGGCGGTGTAGACGTGGAAGCTCGACAGCGTCACCGCCAGCACCGTCACCAGCAGCGCGGTGAGGCCGGCCAGCCGGCGGAAGTTCGATTCCTGGTCGTAGGCCTTGATCAGCTCGTGCTGCCGCTCTTCGGAGACGGTTTCGACGCCTTCGGCCAGCCGCGGCTCGTGCGATGCGGTCATTTGCGGTCTTCTGTTTGATCAGGGCAGTCCGGGCGCAGCTCGACCGACCGGGTGCCCCAGCGGTCGAGCTCGAGCGTCTGCCTGCCGGCCGTCAGGCGGAAGGCCGGCCGCTCGTGCAGGCGCACCACCAGGCGGTCGATCGGCCGTGACATGTGCAGCACGAAACGGCTGCCGCTGCCGTCGCGCTGCAACTCGAGCCGCTCGCCCGGCGCCGGCGCCGTGCTCATGCCGGGACCGTGCTCGTCGAAGGCTTCGGCGACCTGCACGATGGCGTTGCCGCGCACGACGTAGCGGCTCTCCACCGCGCGCAGGCTCACCGAATGCGTGTAGGTCATCACGAAGCCGCGTTCCGCCGGCAGCGGCAGGCGGGCGAGCGGCGCGCCGCCTGCCGGGTCGAGGACGTCGAGCGTGCAGGCCGCGGTCGCGGCGGCGCAGCCGGCGAGCAGCAGTGCGGCCGCGGCGCGCCGCATGCGCCGCTACTTCAGCACGCCTTTCTCGCGGTAGTAGCGCTCGGCGCCGGGATGCAGCGGGATCGACACCGACTGCAGCGCGGTCGCCAGCGTGATTTCCTTGCCCTTCGGGTGCACCTGGCCGAGGATCGCGGTGTTCTCGAACAGCGCCTTGGTGACCTCGTAGGCGACGTTGTCGGACAGGGCGTCGTGGGTGGCCCAGACCGCCATCACCGCCAGCGTGTCGACCGGCGCCGTCTGGCCCTTGTAGGTGTTGGCCGGCAGTTGCACCTGCGCGTAGTACGGCTGCTTCTTGCGCAGCGCCTCGATCTCCGTTCCTTTCAGCGGCACGATGCGGATCTCGTGGGTGTTCGCCAGATCGGTGACCGAGGCAGTCGGCGCGCCGGCGGTGATCAACGAGGCGGCGAGGTTGCCGTCCTTGATCTTGTCGATCGACTGCGCGAAGGACGACAGGTCCTCGCCGATGTCCTTGCGCGTCATGCCGTGCGCCTCGAGCAGGTCGCCGAGCAGCTGCCACTGGCCCGATCCGGGCGAGCCCGACGAGACGCTCTTGCCTTTCAGGTCGCGGAACGACTGGATGTTCGACTTGGCGGCGGTGACCAGCTGCACCTGCTCCGGATATAGCGCGCCGAGCGCCCGCAGGCCCTTCAGCGGCTTGCCGTCGAACTGCGCCTTGCCATTGAAGGCGGCATCGAGGATGTCGGCGGCGACGAACGCCGATTCGATCTCCTTGCGGCCGAGCAGCTGCGCGTTGGCGACCGACGCCCCGGCGGTCTCGGCGGTGGCCGACATCTTCTGCCCGCCGATCACCACCTTGTTCGAGATCAGCTGCGCCAGCATTCCGCCCAGCGGATAGTAGGTGCCGCCGGTGCCGCCGGTGGCGATGCCGAAGAAAATGCGGCCCTGCGCCCGCGCCGCCGGCAGCGCGCCGAGAAGGGTGGTCGCCGCGGCCGCCTTCAGTAGTACACGTCGTTGCTTGCTCATCGTTGTCCTCCTGGATCGTCGGGTCGGTCGACCGCTGACGGGCCCGGCAGTATGCCAAGCTGACAGCGATCAAGAAACCGCGCCGGCGCCGTAGCGGCCGGCAAGCAGGCGCCCCTGGGCGAAGCGCGCCAGCGAATAGGTGTCGATCGGCACCACGCCGGGCTGGCCGAGTACGGCCTGCGCGAGCAGCAGCCCCACTGCAGGCGCGAGCTTGAAGCCGTGTCCGGAAAAGCCGTACGCCAGCCACAGCCCGTCGATCTCGGGGTGCGGCCCGAGCACCGGGTTCCAGTCCGGCGTGACGTCGTACAGGCCGGTCCACGACGAGGCGAGCCCGGCCTCGGCGTAGGCGGGAAAGCGTCCTGCCACCTGCTCGCCGACCTCGACCACCTTGTCCAGCGGCACGTCGGCCTGTTCGGTGTCCGGCGAGGCGAGCGCCTGGCCCGGCGTGCCTTCTGACACCAGCATCTGCGCGCCGCCGTAGCTGCGGCAGTAAAGCAGCCCCGGCGTGCCGAGATCCTTGAACACCGGCATGGCGCGCGTGTACGGCGCCGACTTGGTCTCGAGCGACATCACCGAGTGACGCTCGATGGCCAGCGGCAGGGCAACGCCCGTCCAGCGGGCAAGTTCGCCGCTCCAGACGTTCTGCACGCAGATCACGCGGTCGGCGTCGATCGTCTCGTTGCCACAGACGACGCCGCTGGCGCGGCCGCCGCCGAGCCGCAGGCCGGTCACGGCAGTGTTCTCGCGCACGGTGACGCCGAGCCGGCGCGCGCTGCGGGCAAACGCCGAGGTGACGAGATAGGCGTCGGCGAAGCCGGCATCGGGCTCGTAGCCGATCAACTCGTCGTCGCCGAAGGTGGCGATCGGCAGCAGTCGGCGCGCGGCGCCGGCGTCGATTGCTTCGGCGTGGATGCCGAAGCGGCGCTGCGCGGCCAGCGCTTCGGCCAGCGCGGCGGATTTCTCGCCCGCCGGCGCGGCGATCAGGTAGCCGCAGCGCACCAGGCCGCAGTCGGCATCGCGGTCGTCGAGGTAGGCGGCAAAGTCCTCGTACACGCGCCAGGCGGCCTGCGCCAGCAGGACGTTTTCGGGCACGGTGTAGTGGGTGCGCAGGATGCATGAGGACTGCGCCGTGGTGCCCTCGCCGAGGCGACCGCGGTCGAGCAGCAGCACGCGGCGCTGGCCGAGGCGCGCCAGGTGGTAGGCGATTGCCACGCCGATCACGCCGCCGCCGATGACGATCGATTGGTAGTTCGCCACGTCCGTTGGTCCGCGCCGGCTTGCCGCTGGCGTCTGCCGCGCATGCTATCGCGCCGGCCCGCATAAACTCGACCTTCCTATCTCGGCGCCCCGCCGCGGCCGTCGGGGCGCCGAGATAGCTTCTCGTGCCCTGCTTCGGAGCCGGCCGAAATGACCTCTCGCATGCGGCTGATCTTCGGTGCGCTGGCCCTCGCCGCCGGCATGGCCGGCTGCGCCACGCTCGACACCTGGCAGCGCAAGGCGATCTTCCAGCACCAACGCGCGGCAGTCGACGCGCGCTTCGCCGGCAGCGCGCCGCCGCCGGCGACCGAGGCCTTCGACCTGCGGCTCGCCAACGGCGACATCGTCCACGCCTGGTACCGCCAGGCGGCGGCGGAAGCGCCGACCGTGCTGTTCCTGCACGGCGCCAGACGCAACCTCTACGAGAGCCGCTACCGGATCGACCGGCTGGCTGAACTCGGCCTGAACGTGCTGGCGATCGATTACCGCGGCTTCGGCCATTCGACGCCGATCCTGCCGTCGGAGGAAACGGCGCTGCACGACGGGCGGGCGGCGTTCGACGAACTGCGGCGACGCCAGCCGGATCCGCGACGGCGCTTCCTCTACGGCTACAGCCTCGGCGGCGCGGTGGCGATCGCGCTGGCGGCCGAGCACGACGGCTTCGCCGGCGTGATCGTCGAGTCGTCGTTCACCAGCATCACCGACCTGGTGCGCGCCTCCCGCTGGGGCTGGGTGCCGTTTCTCGGCGCCGTCGTCACGCAGGAGTTCGACTCGCGCACGCGCATCGGCCGTGTCAACGAGCCGCTGCTGCTCGTGCACGGAACCGCCGACGGCGTGATCCCGCACACGATGAGCGACGAGCTGCTGGCGGCGGCCACCGGCGTGCAGGCGGATCTGAAGCGGCTGGTGAAGATCGACGGCGCCAATCATCGCGGCGCGCCTTTCGTCGATCGGATGCTTTTCGACGGCGCGCTGCGCGAGTTCGTCGGCCAGGCGCAGCTGGCGATGCCGGTGGCGTCGCTGTCGAACTGAACGGCGTGTCGGAACTTCCCCTGCCGCCGGTGGTGCCTGCGGCTTCGGCATGACGCTGCCGGCGACCGTGCGTGGCGGCGCGCTGACCCTGGCGGCAGCGCTCGCCGGGGCGCTGATGGCGAGCTGGCTGCGGCTGCCGCTGCCGTGGTTCATCGGGCCGCTGCTGACGCTGGCGGCGGCGAACATGGCCGGCGCCGGCCTGCCCGGCGTGCCGCACGCGCGACGGCGGCCAGTGGATCATCGGCATCGCGCTGGGGCTGTATTTCACGCCCACCGTCACGCGCGAGATCTGGCGGCTGGCGCCGTGGATCGTCGTCAACCTCGGCTTTGCCTGGCTGCTTGGCCTGCTCGGTGCGTGGCTGCTGCGCCGGCTGAGCGGCGAAAGCGCCGTCACCTGCTTCTTTGCCGCGCCCATCGGCGGCGCCAGCGAGATGGCCGCGCAGGCCGAGCGCCATGGCGGCCGCGTCGACCGCGTCGCAGCGGCGCACAGCCTGCGCATCATGATGGTGTCGCTGATCGTGCCGTTCGCGCTGCAGTGGCTGGGGTGCGCGGCGTCGACCCGTATGCGCCGGCAGCGGTCGCCTTCGACCTTGTGGGCGTGGTGCTGCTCGGCGCGCTGTCGGCTGGCGGCGCGGTCGTACTGGCCCGGCTCGGCGTGCCCAACGAGTGGATGCTCGGGCCGCTGCTCGTCACCGCGGCGATCACCGCCCAGGGCATCGGCTTTTCAGCCCTGCCGGTTGCGGTGATCAACGCCGGGCAGCTGCTGATTGGCGTGGCGCTGGGCGTGCGCTTCGCGCCGGAGTTCTTTCGCGCCGCACCGCGCTACCTCGCGGCCGTCGCCCTGGTCACGCTGGTCTACCTCGGGCTGTCGGCGCTGTTCGGCTGGTGGCTGGCAGGTGTCGCAATGCTGGCCGTGCCTACTGCCATCGTTGCCACGACGCCGGGCGGCATCGGCGAGATGGCGATCACCGCCAAGGAGCTGCAGCTCGGGGCGCCGGTGGTGTCGGCCTTCCATTCGATCCGCATGGCCGCCGTGGTGCTGACGGTCGGGCCGGTGTTCCGGATGATGGGCCCGCTGCTGGCACGGAGCGGACGAGGATGAGACTGCTGATCCTGGGCGGTACCCGCTTCCTCGGCCGCCACCTGGTCGAGGCGGCACTGGCTCGTGGTGCACAGCCGACGCTGCTGAACCGCGGACGCACCGCACCCGGGCTTTTCCCTGCAGTCGAACAGTTGCGCGGCGACCGCGAGGGCGACCTGCAGGTGCTGCGAGGCCGCACCTGGGACGCCGTGATCGACACCTGCGGCTACCTGCCGCGCGTGGTGCGTCGCTCGGCGCAGGCGCTGCGCGATGCGGTCGGGCGGTATCTGTTCGTCTCCAGCATCAGCGTCTATGCGGACGCAGCCGCTTCCCGGCAGGACGAGCACGCACCACGGGCGCAACTGCCGGGCGACGACTGCGAGGACATACCGAATCACTACGGCGCGCTGAAGGCCGCGTGCGAGGACGAGGTGCAGCGGCTGTTCGGCGAGCGGGCGATCCTGCTGCGGCCGGGCCTGATCGTCGGTCCGTTCGACCCGAGCGGCCGGTTCACCTACTGGGTGCAGCGGGTGGCGCGGGGCGGCGCGGTGCTGGCGCCGCCGTCGCCAGCCTATCCGGTGCAGTTCATCGACGCGCGAGACCTGGCCGCGTGGATGCTCGAGCTGCTCCATCGGCAAAGGTCGGGCGCCTTCAACGCCAGCGGCCCGGCCGCGCCGCTGTCGTTCGGCGGCTTTCTCGAGCAATGCCGACAGGCGCTCGGCGCGCCGGCCGAGTTCGTCTGGCCTGACGCTGCGTTTCTCGAGCGTCACGGGGTCGCGCCGTGGACCGAACTGCCGCTGTATGCCGGCGAGGGCGGTCGCGGCCTGAACGAGGTCAGCCTCGCCCGGGCGTTGTCCGACGGCCTGCGGCTGCGGCCGATCGGCGAGACATGCGTCGATACGGCGCGCTGGGCGGGTGACGCGCCGCTGCCGGAGGGCATCGGGCTGGATGGCAAGCGCGAGGCCGAGCTACTTCGCGCCTGGCAGGCTCGCTGAGCATCGCGCCTGCTGCGCCGCGGCAGCGGTCGGGGGTAGCTTTCTTGCCGATGTTCGGGTAGCTTCATCGGCGCAGTCGATTCTTGCGTCGCCCAGTACGGTCCTTGCTGCCCCATCTGCATTCGCTTCCCGCAGTTCCTGTCGCAGTCATTCCCCAGCGAATCCGCACCTATCGCCCTGCGCGCCGCGGGCGCATCCCGCGTTTATCGAGAGTGAGTCAGTCATGCCGACAGGCACTGTGAAATGGTTCAACGAGACAAAGGGCTTCGGCTTCATCAAGCCCGATGACGGTGGCGCAGACCTTTTCGCGCACTACAGCGGCATCAAGTCCAAGGGCTTCCGCACGCTGAAGGAGAACCAGCGGGTCGAGTACCAGGTGCAGCAGGGCCAGAAGGGTCCGCAGGCCGTCGAGATCGTGCCGCTGGGCTGATCGCGTCGTTTCCGTTTCACCAGGGCCGGCTCGTCGAGCCGGCCTTTTTTTGCCGCTCGTTCCGGCCCGGCCGGCGTGCCCTTTGTGCGCGGCTCGGCAGGCAGACGCGCGTGCTGCTGATCGGCGTCAAAGGCTTGCCGACCTCGCGGCGGCTAGGCTGCCTGAGTGCGGCAGTAAACTGAATTGGCGGGCGTGCGGCGCAGTCCCCGCGGCGGCAATTTCCTGATGACACGGCCGGCACCATGGCACGGGCGCCGGCCAGGAGACACAAGAAAATGAGCGCAGTCCCCCTCGACGCCAGCCTGAATGTCCCCGCTTACGTCAAGCACAAGAAGCTGATCGACTGGGTCGGGTCGATCGCCCGTTTGACACAGCCCGACCGCGTCGTCTGGTGCGACGGCTCGGTCCAGGAGTCGGAGCGGCTGTGCGACGAGATGGTCCGCGCCGGCACGCTGCGGCGGCTGAACCCGGCCAAGCGGGCGAATTCCTTCCTCGCCTGGTCCGACCCGTCGGACGTGGCGCGGGTCGAGGACCGCACGTTCATCTGCACCGACACGGCGAAGGAGGCCGGTCCGACCAACAACTGGATGGACCCGGCGCAGATGCGCTCGACGCTCAATGGCCTGTTCGCCGGCTGCATGCGCGGGAGGACGATGTACGTGATCCCGTTCTCGATGGGACCGCTCGGCTCGCACATCGCGCATATCGGCGTCGAGGTCAGCGACAGCCCGTACGTGGTCGTCAACATGCGGCTGATGACGCGGATGGGGCGTGCGGTGTTCGACGTACTGCGCGAGGACGGCGAGTTCGTCCCCTGCGTGCACTCGGTCGGCAAGCCGCTGGCGCCGGGCGAGAAGGACGTCGCCTGGCCGTGCAACGACAGCAAGTACATCGTGCACTTTCCGAAGACGCGCGAGATCTGGAGCTTCGGCTCGGGCTACGGCGGCAACGCGCTGCTCGGCAAGAAATGCCTGGCGCTGCGCATCGCCTCGTACATGGGCCGTGACCAGGGCTGGCTCGCCGAGCACATGCTGATCCTGGGTGTCACGTCGCCAGCCGGCAAGAAGTACCACGTCGCGGCGGCGTTTCCGTCGGCCTGCGGCAAGACCAACTTCGCGATGCTGATCCCGCCGCCGGCGTTCGCCGGCTGGAAAGTGTCGACGATCGGCGAGGACATCGCCTGGATCAAGCCGCACGAGGACGGCCGCCTGTACGCGATCAATCCGGAGTACGGCTGCTTCGGCGTCGCGCCCGGCACCAGCGACAAGAGCAACCACAACGCGATGGCGATGCTGCATTCGAACGTCATCTTCACCAACGTCGCGCTGACCGACGACGGCGACGTCTGGTGGGAGGGCATGGGACCAGCGCCGGCGCACCTCACCGACTGGCAGGGCAGGGACTGGACGCCCGATTGCGGCCGCAAGGCGGCGCACCCGAATGCGCGCTTCACGGTGGCGGCGATGCAGTGCCCGGCGATCGACGTCGACTGGGAGGACCCGAACGGCGTGCCGATCGATGCCTTCGTGTTCGGCGGGCGGCGTTCGGATACCGTGCCGCTGGTGACCGAGGCGCGCAACTGGACCGAGGGCGTCTACATGGCGGCGACGATGGGCAGCGAGACGACGGCGGCCGCGGCCGGGGCGCAGGGGGTGCTGCGCCGCGACCCGTTCGCGATGCTGCCGTTCTGCGGCTACAACATGGCCGAGCACTTCGCCCACTGGCTGCAACTGGGCGAGAAGCTGGCCGCCGCCGGCGCCAGGCTGCCGCGCATCTTCTGCGTCAACTGGTTCCGCGCCGACGAGAAGGGCCGCTTCGTCTGGCCCGGCTTTGCCGAGAACATGCGCGTGCTGCAGTGGATCGTCGACCGGATCGAGGGCCACGGCGGCGGCGAGGAGCACCTGCTCGGCGTGACGCCGCGCTACGAAGACCTGAACTGGAGCGGCCTGAACTTCTCGTTCGACGACTACCAGCGTGTCACGTCGATCGACACGGCGCAGTGGCGGCGCGAACTGGTGCTGCACGGCGAGCTCTTCGACAAGTTGCGCGACGGCCTGCCTGCGCCGCTGCAGGGCGTCCGGCAGAAACTGGAGCAGTCGCTGTCCGCCTGAGGCCATCGCCTGCATCGGGCGGCGGCACGGGCGCGGCAGCCGGCAGGAGCCGGCTGCCGCCTGCTTTTGATGACCCGCGCGATCGCGGGCAGGAGCTTGCGGTGGCGCTGATCAACTACATCACGCAGGTCCAGTTCGACTTCGGCGCGCTGGCGGGCGTGCGCGCCGAGTGCGCGCGCGTGGGCATCGGGCGGCCGCTGATCTGCACCGATCGCGGCATCGTCGCTGCCGGGCTGCTGCAACGGCTGGTCTCGGCGCTCGGCGACGTCCCGTCGTTCGTCTACGACGGTACGCCGGCCAACCCGACCGAAGCCGCCGTGCGCCAGGCGGTGGTCGCCTACCGGCAGCACCACGCCGACGGTCTGATCGCGCCAGGGTGGTGGCTCGTCGATCGACCTGGCCAAGGGGGTCGCCATCGCTGCCACGCACGACGGTCCGCTGACGCACTACGCGACGATCGAAGGGGGCAGCCCGCGCATTGGTGCCGGCGTGGCGCCGCTGATCGCAATTCCCACCACCGCCGGCACGGGCAGCGAGGTTGCGCGCGGCGCCATCATCATCGTCGACGACGGCCGCAAGCTCGGTTTCCACTCATGGCACCTGGTGCCCAAGGTGGCGATCTGCGATCCGGAGCTCACCCTGGGCCTGCCGCCCGGCCTGACCGCGGCGACCGGCATGGATGCGATGGCCCACTGCGTCGAGACCTACCTGTCGAAGGCAGTCAACCCGCCGGCCGACGCGATTGCCTTCGACGGGCTGCGCCGGGCGAGTCGCTTCATCGAGCGCGCCGTGCGCGACGGCAGCGACCGCGAGGCGCGCTGGCAGATGATGAGCGCTTCGATGCAGGGGGCGATGGCCTTCCAGAAGGGGCTCGGTGCCGTGCATTCGCTGTCACATGCGCTCGGCGCGCTGCCGGTGCGGCCGCACCACGGCACGCTCAACGCAGTGCTGCTACCGGAAGTGGTGAAGTTCAACGAAGCCGCGGTGCCCGGCAAGGTGCACGACGTCGCCGAGGTGTTCGGCGCTTCCGGCGGCGCCGGTCTCGCCGACGCGCTGCGGGAGCTAAACCGGCGGATCGGGCTTCCCTCGGGGCTCGGCGCGATGGGCATTGCCGCGGAGACCTTCCCGGCAGTGATCGCCAACGCCTTGAAGGATCACTGCCACACGACCAATCCGCGACAGGCGTCGGCCGACGACTACCGGCGCATCCTCGAGGCCAGCGCCTGACTTGGCGTGGTGGCAGCGGCAGCGGCAGCGGCGCGCCGACGGGCGGGCGGGAGGCTACCTTGGTCGTTTGGCGGCTTGTGGTGGCCCGGCCTCGGGCCGACACTGCAAGGCGAAACTGTCTTGGTCGGGCTGCATGAGCTTCGTGCCCAGACCCGCCGAGGGTCTATCGGGACGCTGGAATTGCGCTCGGCACGGGGATAGATAGCGGCAAAGGGCATCACGGGTTCAATGACCGAGGAAGCATAAGAAGCATTGCGGAACATGGGTTCCAACGAAAGTAAGCACTCGCACGTCGAATTTGGGACCACCCGCAGTCGCTGGGACCCCGATGCCGGCGCCGATTTCGCGATCACTACGGTCAACGTGCCGGACCGCCTGGATGCCCAGGAAGTCCGCGCTCGCGCTTCAGTCGATTCCGGTCCGCCCTCGGTCCGGCGCTTTCATCGCGACGACCTCCGCCGTGTGATCGGTTGGTTGCTCGGACTGGCGGTGCTCGGCGGCATCGTCTGGGCAGGCGCGCGGCTGGCCGGGCCGGTGCGCGCGGCGATTTCACCGAAAGGCGTCGAGTCGCAGATCGGCGACGCCTTGGGCTTCCCGGTGTCGGTCCGCGCGACCGAGCTGCGGCTCCTGCCGTCGCCGCGGCTCGTGGTCAGCGACGTGATTGGACAGGGGGGGCTTCGCCTGCCCGAGATTTCGGTCAACTTCAACTGGCGCGATGCCCTGCACGGCCTGCGGTCGTCGAACTGGGTCCTCGGCGAGGCGCGCGTTGCCCCGACCGAACTGACCGGCGAACAGGCACTGAAGCTCCTGCAGGCGGTGCGGCGGGCCAGTCGGCTGTCGGCCGCGGTTTCGACCATTCGCTTCGAATCTGTTGCCTTTCCTGACCTCGTTCTGATGCCGGGGCGCTACGAAGTCGTCGTGCGGCGCGGCGTCGGTCAACGCGAGTTCGATGCCGTCACAGCCAGTCGACTCGATGCCCGCGGGCAGACGGAGTTCGAGATCAAGCCGCCGATGTCGCCCGACGGGAAGGCGGAGTTCAGGCTCTTCGCCAGCCAGTGGCAGGCGGGCGTTGGCCCGGCCGTGGTCTGGAGCGAAGCGACGGCACAGGGTGACTTCAGCGCCGGCCGGTTGCAGGTCGAGTCGTTCAGCGTCGGCGCCCGCTTCGGCAACCTGAATGGCTCGGCGCTGGTGGAACAGGACGGACAAGGCTGGCGATTGACCGGTACGGCGCGCAGCGCCGACGTCGCCATCGAGGAACTGATTCGTTACCTGGCCTCGCCGGCGGGGGCCGACGCGCCGGCGGAGAGCACCGCGTCGACGCCGTTCCGCGGCATCGCAAAGATCGACCTGGCCCTGGCCGGCGCGGGAACGACGGCGGCCGAGGCGCTGCGGCGGGCGGTCGCATCCGGTCCGGTGTCGGTCAGCGGCGCCACTTGGGCCGGCATGAACCTCGGGCTGGCGGCGACGCAAGGCAGCGCGATCGGAGCCGGCGGCATGACACGGCTGACTGACCTCGACTTGGTTGCCACGGGATCGGCCGACGGCCTGGTGGTGCGGAATCTGGCAGGCCGTGCCGGCAGCCTGCGCGTGCGGGGCGGATTCAGTGTCGACCGGCAACTGCAGTTGCGCGGCGCGATCCGCAGTGAGGTCGCTTCGCCGCGCGGCGTCGCCGGGGTCGACATCCGGCTCGGCGGAACGGTTTCGGCGCCGACTTATCAGTGACTGGCGGGCGCGGGGAACACCGGGCGGCGTCAGCCGGGTGTTCCACGTGAAACCGGCCTTCCGCCGTTTCACGTGAAACACCGATTCGGCCGGCGCCCGCCCGAGGGGCAACCGGGGCGCCCGCGCTGCCGCTTCTTATAATTCGCCCCCTTCGCCTGAGGCGCGCCTGCCGCCATGCTTTACCCAGCCTCGTTCGACGTGATCGTCATCGGCGGTGGACATGCCGGGACGGAGGCCGCCCTCGCCGCGGCACGCATCGGCGCTTCGACCCTGCTGCTGACGCACAGCATCGAGACGCTGGGGCAGATGTCCTGCAACCCTTCGATCGGCGGCATCGGCAAGGGCCACCTGGTCAAGGAGGTCGACGCGCTGGGCGGAGCGATGGCGGCGGCGACCGACGAGGCCGGCATCCAGTTCCGCATCCTCAACCGATCGAAAGGGCCGGCAGTGCGGGCTACCCGCGCACAGGCCGACCGAGTCCTGTACCGGCAGGCAATCCGCCGGCGGCTGGAGAACCAGCCGAACCTGCTGCTTTTCCAGCAGGCCGTCGACGACCTGCTGCTCGAGGGAGAGGGGGTCGTCGGGGCGGTGACGCAGTCCGGCATCCGCTTCCGCGGCCGCGCGGTCGTGCTGACCGCCGGGACCTTCCTCAACGGCCTGGTCCACATCGGGCTGCAGAGCTACGGCGCCGGGCGTGCTGGCGATCCTCCGTCGATTTCATTGGCCGCGCGGCTGCGCGAGCTGAAGCTGCCGCAGGGCAGGCTGAAGACCGGAACGCCGCCGAGGATCGACGGCCGGACGATCGACTTCGGTCGCTGCACGGAGCAGCCCGGCGACCTCGACCCGCTCCCGGTGTTCTCGTTCCTCGGTTCGGCGGAGCAGCATCCGCGCCAGGTGCCGTGCTGGATAACGCACACCAACGCGCGCACGCACGACGTGATCCGCGCCAATCTCGACCGTTCGCCGATGTACTCAGGAGTGATCGAGGGCGTCGGTCCGCGCTATTGCCCGTCGATCGAGGACAAGGTTCACCGCTTTGCCGGCAAGGACAGCCACCAGATCTTTCTCGAGCCGGAAGGGCTGCAGACGCACGAGTTCTATCCGAACGGCATCTCGACCAGCCTGCCTTTCGACGTCCAGGTCGAGATCGTCCGTTCGATGAAGGGGCTGGAGAGCGCGCACATCCTGCGGCCGGGCTACGCGATCGAATACGATTACTTCGACCCGCGGGCCTTGAGAAGCTCGCTCGAAACGAAGGCGATCGCCGGGCTGTACTTCGCCGGCCAGATCAACGGCACCACCGGTTACGAGGAAGCGGCCGCCCAGGGCCTGCTGGCCGGCCTCAACGCGGCGCGCCAGGTCCAGGGCCGCGATCCGTGGTCGCCGCGCCGCGACCAGGCCTATATCGGCGTGCTGGTCGACGACCTGATCAGCCGCGGCGTGGCCGAGCCATATCGCATGTTCACCAGCCGTGCCGAGTACCGGCTGAGCCTGCGCGAGGACAACGCCGACCTGCGGTTGACCGAGATCGGCAGGAACCTGGGCTGTGTCGATGACAGGCGCTGGGACGCCTTTTGCCGCAAGCGCGACGCAGTCGAGCGCGAACTGCAGCGGCTGGGTTCGACTTGGGTCAACCCGCGGCTCGTCGCGCCTGCCGAAGCCGAGCGGGTTGTTGGAAGGGCGATTGAGCGTGAGTACACACTTTCTGATCTTCTCAGGCGGCCAGGCGTTTCGTACGAGGCGCTGCTATCGTTAGTGAGTGCTGACCAACAGCCGATCGGCGGGCCGCCGGTCGATGGGGCGAACGCCCCCCAGGTGGCAGAACAGGTCGAGATTGCCACCAAGTACGCCGGCTACATCGCCCGCCAGCGCGACGAAGTGGCGCGCCACGAAGCGCACGAATCGACGCGGATTCCCGCCGGCCTCGATTACGGCGAGGTGACCGGCCTGTCGATCGAGGTACGGCAGAAACTGGCCGCCGCGCGTCCCGAGACCGTTGGCCAGGCATCGCGTATCTCCGGCGTGACCCCCGCCGCGATCTCGCTGCTCCTGGTGCACCTGAAGCGGCGATCGAAGGGCAGTGCGCCGGCCGCCGCGGGCGATCAGCTTGCCGCCTGAGCCGACTGCCGAGGCGGTCGGCTCAGGCGCGGCGCTGCTCGGTGTCGCCCTGACCGCGGCACAGCGCGAACAGCTGCTCGCCTATGCGCGCCTGCTCGTCCGCTGGAACGCGACGCACAACCTGACCGCGATTCGCGGCGGCGAACAGTTGCTGACGCACCATCTGCTCGATTCGCTGGCGCTGGTGCCGCACTTCCTGCGCGTCACGCAAGGCGGGGCCGCACGCGCGCTCGATGTCGGCAGTGGCGGCGGCCTGCCGGGGATGGTGCTGGCGATTGCCGTGCCGCAGGCGCGCCTGATGCTCGTCGATGCCGTGCAGAAGAAGTGCGCCTTCCTGGTCCAGGCGCGGCTCGAACTGCGGCTCGGCAATGTCGAGGTCGCGCACGCGCGCGTCGAGGCGCTGCGTGCGCCGCCTTTCGACGTGATCGTTTCGCGCGCGCTGGCGACGCTTGCCCAGTTCACCGACTGGACCCGCCACCTGCTGAAAGCCGGCGGCTGCTGGCTGGCGATGAAGGGCAGGCTGCCGACCGACGAACTGGCCGCCCTGCCGCCGCAGGTGCGGGCGACCGTCGTGCCACTGTCGGTGCCGGGCCTCGACGAACAACGGCACCTGATCGAAATGAGGACGACATGACCAAGGGCTGGATTGCGCTTGTCCTGGCGGCGCTCGCCTCCGCCTGCAGCACGCCGGGACTGCCGCCGCCGCAGACCGTATCGCGGGTCGACCTCGAGCGCTACGCCGGCAGGTGGCACGAGGTCGCCCACTATCCGAACCGCTTCCAGCGGGACTGCGTGGCCGACACCACCGCCAGCTACACGCCGCTTGCCGACGGCCGGATCGGTGTGCGCAACAGCTGCCGCCGCGCCGACGGCAGCGAGATGGCCGTCGAAGGCGTTGCCGAAGTCGTCGAGCCGGCGACCAACGCCAAGCTGAAGGTCAGCTTCCTGCCGGCCTGGCTGCGCTGGACCGGCATCGGCCGCGGCGATTACTGGCTGCTTTATCTGTCGCAGGATTATCGGCTGGCGATCGTCGGCGAGCCGAGCCGCGAGTACCTGTGGATCCTGGCCCGCACGCCGACGCTGGCCGAAGGCGAGTACCAGGCGCTGATGCCGGTGATCCGGGCCGCCGGCTACGACCCGCAGCGGCTGCGCCGCGCGACTGCGCGCTGAGCGCGGTGCTCAGCTGGCATCCGGCGCCGGTGGCTGCGCGTAGCGCTGGTCGACCTCCACCTGCAGGCCGATCGCCACCCGGTTGGTCAGGCTCGCCAGGTAGACGACCTGCATCAGTTCGCTGAACATCGCCTCGCTCATGCCCTTGGCGCGCGCCGACGCCGTGTGCGTGTGCAGGCAGTAGCTGCAGTTGTTGGCCGCCGAGACCGCGACATAGACGAGCTCCTTGGTCAGCGCGTCGAGCGCGCCCGGCGCCATCACGCGCTTGGCCTCGTTCCAGGTGGCTTCCAGTTGCGCCGGGTCGTTGGCCAGCGCGCGCCAGATGTCGTTGACGTAGTCGGTGCCGCGCGTGGCGCGGATGTCGTCGAACACCGCGCGTGCGCGCGCCGAGGCCTGTTGGTCGGTCAGCAGGGGCAGCAGGGCCATGGTGATCCTCGATCGAACCGGGTTTGCGGCCGCTCCGCGGCAGCCGACGGCGATGATGCCGCGGATCGCGCCCGACCGCGCTGCCGACGGGGCGAAGGTCGCAACCGTAGAATGGCGCGCTCCGCCTTCGTCCAGCCCAGCGCTTCGCCGCCTTCCGTGTCCGGCCTCGTCGCTTTTCCAACTTCCACCGCCGCGCCGGCGGCGAACGCGCCGTGCCGGCCGCCGCGGCGGCCGGCAGCGCCCTGACGCCGTGGCACGCATCTTCTGCATCGCCAACCAGAAAGGCGGCGTCGGCAAGACCACCACCGCGGTCAACCTGGCCGCCGGCCTGGCCGCGCAGTCGCAGCGGGTGCTGCTGATCGACCTCGATCCGCAGGGCAACGCCACCATGGGCAGCGGCATCGACAAGCGGCAACTGGCGCGCTCGGTCTACCAGGTGCTGCTGGGCACCGCCGTGGCGCGCGCCGTCATCAGCCGCTCCGCAGCGGGCGGCTACGACCTGCTGCCGGCCAATCGCGAGCTGGCCGGCGCGGAGGTCGACCTGGTCGATCTCGACGATCGCGAGCGCCGCCTGAAGCAGGCGCTGGCCGCGGTCGAGGCCGACTACGACTTCGTCCTGATCGACTGTCCGCCTTCGCTGAGCCTGCTGACCATCAACGGCCTGTGCTGCGCGCATGGCGTGGTCATCCCGATGCAGTGCGAGTACTTCGCGCTCGAGGGGCTGACCGACCTGGTCAACACGATCAAGCGGGTGCACGCCAACCTGAATCCGGGGCTGAAGATCATCGGCCTGCTGCGGGTGATGTTCGACCCGCGCATGACGCTGCAGCAGCAGGTCTCGGCGCAGCTCGAATCGCACTTCGGCGACAAGGTGTTCCGCACCATCATCCCGCGCAACATCCGCCTGGCCGAGGCGCCGAGCCACGGCGTGCCCGGCGTTGCCTACGACCCGGCGGCCAAGGGCGCGCAGGCATACCTCGCCTTCGGCGCCGAGATGGTCGAGCGCATGAAGACGCTCTAGCGAACGATGCAGGAAAGGGGGCGGAGCGCCTCGGGCGGCAGTGGCGCCGGCGCGCAACCGCGGCCGATAACATCGCGGCGCGGCGGCGCTGCCGCAAGCCCGGTTTGATCGACCGCTACGTGTACTGGTATCGGGTCGAGCCGGGAGAAGGGCGTTTGCCGGCTGCCTGAAGGGGGCCCATTGGTGATCAAGAAGATGAAGGGACTGGGGCGTGGCCTGGACGCGCTGCTGGGCTCGGAGCCGCCCGCGGCTGCGGCGCTGCCGCAGCAGCTGCCGCTGGACCGACTGCAGCCGGGACGCTACCAGCCGCGCACGAGGATGGACGCCGAGGCGCTGGCCGAGCTCGCGGAATCGATCCGGGCGCAGGGGGTGATCCAGCCGATCCTGGTGCGGCCGGCCGGCGGCGAACGCTACGAAATCATCGCCGGTGAGCGCCGTTTCCGAGCGGCACAGATGGCCGGGCTGACCGAGGTGCCGGTGACGGTGCGCGACGTGCCGGACGACGCAGCCCTGGCGATGGCGTTGATCGAGAACATCCAGCGCGAGAACCTCAACCCGCTCGAGGAGGCGCAGGGCGTGCAGCGGCTGATCCGCGAGTTCGACTTCACGCACGAGCGGGCGGCGGCCGCCATCGGTCGCTCGCGCAGCGCCACCTCGAACCTGCTGCGGCTGCTCAACCTCGCGGCGCCAGTGCAGGAAATGCTGATGGAGGGACGGCTGGACATGGGCCACGCGCGCGCCCTGCTGGGGGTCGATGCTGGCACGCAGGTGCAGCTCGGGCACCAGATCGTGATCAAGGGACTGTCGGTACGCGAGGCCGAGCGCCTGGTGGCGCGCAGCCAGCGCGCGCAGCCGTCGTCCGGGCGGGCGTCACCGGCGCGCAGCCGCGACCTGGAGCGGCTGGAGGAAGAACTCTCCGATGCCCTCGCCGCCACCGTCCATCTGCAGGTCGATGGGCGGGGCAAGGGCCGGGTGGTGATCCAGGTCTCCGGGCTCGACCAGCTCGACGGCATCGTGGCGCGCCTGAAGGGCTGATCCGGCAAGGGCGCGCCTGTTGCGCCGCAACCCAAATTTGACCCGCCCTCGGCAGGCCTCTTAGAATCCTGCGGCTTTACGGAATTCGTTGTGCTGCGGGAGCGGCTGCCACTGGGGAGGAGCCGGGGCGAAGCCGGAGCGAGTCGATGTTTCGCGTGGTTCTCCTGCAGTGCGTCGCCGCGTTGCTGGCCACCCTGGTGGCATGGGCGCTCGGCGGTCCGGCGGCAGCATGGTCGGCCCTGGCGGGCGGCATCGCCTGCGTGGCGCCCAACGCCCTGTTCGCCCTGCGGCTCGCCGCCGCTGCACGGCGCCCGCAGGGAACGGCCGCGGCAACGTTTTTCGTGGGGGAGTTCCTGAAGGTGGCCTCGACGCTGGCGCTACTGGCGCTGGTGGTCTGGGCCTACCGGGATCTGGTTTGGCTGGCGATGATCGGCTCGTTCATCGTGACTCTGAAAAGCTACTTCATCGCCCTGATCTGGCGCTGAAAAACGGAACGACACCATGGCGAGCAGCCAGGCCCCGACCGCCACCGAATACATCGTCCATCACCTGACGCACCTGTCGACGGGCAAGCAGAAGTTCATCGTCGATTTTTCGGTCGTCAACATCGACACCATCTTCTTTTCCGTCGCCTGCCTGGCGCTGACGCTGTGGCTGCTGCATCGCGCTGCCCGGGCCGCCACTGCCGGCGTGCCGGGCCGCTTCCAGGCCTTCGTCGAGATGGTCGTCGAACTGGTCGAGGAGCAGAGCAAGTCGATCGTGCATGGCGACCGCAGCTTCATCGCGCCGCTGGCGATCACGGTGTTCGTCTGGATCTTCATGATGAACGCGATCGACCTGATCCCGGTCGACCTGTTCCCCTGGATCGCGCTGAACGTCTTCGGCATCCACTACCTTCGACCGCTGCCCACCGCCGACGTCAACGGCACCATCGGCATGTCGCTCGGCGTGCTGCTGCTGATGATCTATTACGGCATCAAGATCAAGGGCCTCGGCGGCTGGCTGCACGAGCTGTTCACCGCGCCCTTCGGCGCCCATCCGCTGCTGTGGCCGTTCAATTTCCTGCTCAACCTGATCGAGTACCTGGCCAAGATGGTGTCGCTCGGCATGCGGCTGTTCGGCAACATGTACGCCGGCGAGCTGCTGTTCTTCCTGATCGCGCTGCTCGGCGGCACCTGGGCCTTCCGCGCCGACGGCTCGCTGCTGCTGGCGCTCGGCCAGGTGCTCGCCGGCACCGCCTGGTGGTTGTTCCACGTCCTGATCATCACCCTGCAGGCCTTCATCTTCATGATGCTGACGCTCGTCTACATCGGGCAGGCGCACGAGGGCCACTGACGTTTTTCCGCTTCTTTCCCAGATCCATTTCCAACGAGGAGTCTGCAAAATGACCAACGTCGCGTTCGTTGCCCTTGCCTGCGGTCTGATCATCGGCCTGGGCGCCATCGGTGCCTGCATCGGCATCGGCATCATGGGCGGCAAGTACATCGAGTCGGCGGCGCGCCAGCCGGAGCTGATGAACACCCTGCAGACCAAGATGTTCCTGCTCGCCGGCCTGATCGACGCGGCGTTCCTGATCGGCGTCGGTATCGCGATGATGTTCGCCTTCGCCAACCCGTTCGCGGGCTGAGCGGCCGGCTGCTTCCGGAAAACAGACTGAACTCGCCGGCGGGCCGTCGCGGTCCGTCCGGTTCTATCCGGGTAACGTCATGAACATCAATTCCGCGCTGTTCCTGCAGCTGGTGGTCTTCTTCATCGGTGCGCTGATCACGATGAAGTTCATCTGGCCGCCGCTGGTGCGCTCGCTCGACGAGCGCCGCAAGAAGATCGCCGACGGGCTGAAGGCGGCCGAGGCCGGCAACAAGAGCCTGGCCGACGCGCAGCGCAAGACCACGCAGATCGAGGCCGACGCGCGCGCCCGCGCGCAGGCCATCGTCGCCGAGACCGAGAAGCGCGCGCAGGCGCTGGTCGACGAGGCCAAGGCGCAGGCGAAGGCCGAGGGCGACCGACTGATCGCCGCGGCCCGCCAGGAGGCCGAGCAGGAGATGCAGCGGGCCAAGACCTCGCTGCGCGACCAGGTCGCCGCGCTGGCGGTGGCCGGTGCCGAGCAGATCCTGCGTCGCGAGGTCAATCCGCAGGTGCATGCCGACCTGCTGGCGCAGCTGAAGGGCCGGCTGTAGCCATGGCCGAGCTGTCCACCATCGCCCGCCCCTATGCCGAGGCGCTGTTCGCCGCCGCGTCGAGCGACAAATCGGCCGCCGGCGTCCTCGACCAGTGGCTGCACCTGGTGGCCGAGATGGCCGGCGTGGCGCAGCACGGCGAAGTGGCGCAGGTCGTCGGCGATCCCAATCTCGGCGCGGACCGCGTCTACGAGCTGGTGCGCGGCCTGATCAAGTCGCCGCTGCCGATCGCCGCGGAGAACTTCCTGAAGCTGGTGGTCGACAACGGCCGGCTGGCGGCGCTGCCCGAGGTGGCGCGGCAGTTCCGCGCGATGAAGAACGCCGCCGAGGGCCGGGCCGACTGCCTGATCGAAAGCGCGCTGCCGCTCGCCGACGAGCAGGTCAAGGACCTGCTGTGGAGCCTGTCGCAAAAGTTCGGGCTGAAGCTGATCCCCGAGGTGAAGGTCGATCCGGCCCTGATCGGCGGTGTCCGCGTCAGCGTCGGCGACCACGTGCTCGACGACACCATCAAGGCGCGCCTGGCGAAGATGCACACCGCGCTGACCGCATAGGTTTCAATTCTGGAGTCTGGTCATGCAACTGAATCCGTCCGAAATCAGCGAGCTGCTGAAGAGCCGAATCCAGGGTCTCGGCGTCTCGGCCGACATCCGCACGCAGGGGACCGTGGTCACGGTGACCGACGGCATCTGCCGCGTCCACGGCCTGTCGGACGTGATGCAGGGCGAGATGCTCGAGTTTCCCGGCGACACCTTCGGCCTGGCGCTCAACCTCGAGCGCGACTCGGTAGGCAGCGTGATTCTTGGCGACTACGAGCACATCCGCGAGGGCGACACGGTCAAGTCGACCGGCCGGATTCTCGAGGTGCCGATCGGGCCGGAACTGATCGGCCGCGTCGTCAACTCGCTCGGCCAGCCGATCGACGGCAAGGGCCCGATCAACGCCAAGATGACCGACGTGATCGAGAAGGTCGCGCCGGGCGTGATCGCGCGCAAGTCGGTGGCGCAGCCGGTGCAGACGGGGCTGAAGGCGATCGACGCCATGGTGCCGATCGGCCGCGGCCAGCGCGAGCTGATCATCGGCGACCGCCAGACCGGCAAGACGGCAGTGGCGGTCGACACGATCATCAACTCCAAGGGCAAGGACCTGATCTGCATCTACGTGGCGATCGGGCAGAAGGCCTCGACCATCGCCAACGTGGTGCGCAAGCTCGAGGAGACGGGCGCGATGGCCTACACCATCGTGGTGGCGGCCACCGCGTCGGAGTCCGCCGCGATGCAGTACATCGCGCCGTATTCCGGCTGCACGATGGGCGAGTACTTCCGCGACCGGGGCCAGGACGCGCTGATCATCTACGACGACCTGACCAAGCAGGCCTGGGCCTACCGCCAGGTGTCGCTGCTGCTGCGTCGTCCGCCGGGCCGCGAGGCCTACCCGGGCGACGTGTTCTACCTGCACTCGCGCCTGCTCGAGCGCGCGGCGCGCGTGAACGAGGAATACGTCGCCAAGTTCACCAACGGCGAGGTCAAGGGCAAGACCGGCTCGCTCACCGCGCTGCCGATCATCGAGACACAGGCCGGCGACGTGACCGCCTTCGTGCCGACCAACGTCATCTCGATCACCGACGGCCAGATCTTCCTCGAGACCGATCTGTTCAACGCCGGCATCCGGCCCGCGATCAACGCCGGCATCTCGGTGTCGCGGGTCGGCGGCGCGGCGCAGACCAAGGTTATCAAGAAGCTCGGCGGCGGCGTGCGCCTGGCGCTGGCCCAGTACCGCGAGCTGGCGGCGTTCGCGCAGTTCGCCTCCGACCTGGACGAGGCCACCCGCAAGCAGCTCGAGCGCGGCCGCATGGTCACCGAGCTGATGAAGCAGCCGCAGTACCAGCCGCTCGCGGTGTGGGAGCAGGCGGTGACGCTGTTCGCGGCCAACAACGGCCATTTCGACGACATCGAGATCAAGCAGGCGCTGGCGGCGGAAAAGGCGCTGCGCGAGTTCCTGCGCGCCAAGCATGCGGCACTGGTCGAGCGCATCGAGTCGACCAAGGACCTGTCGAAGGACGACGAGGCGGCGCTGACCAGCGCGATCACGGAGTTCAAGAAGTCCGGCGCGTATTGATCGGCGCCTGACGGAGAACCTCGATGCCGAGCACCAAAGAGATCCGCGGCAAGATCAAGAGCGTGCAGAGCACGCGCAAGATCACCAAGGCGATGGAAATGGTCGCCGCCAGCAAGATGCGCAAGGCGCAGGATCGAATGCGCCAGGCACGGCCCTACGGCGACCGGATCCGCAACATCGTCGCCCACCTGGCGCTGGCCAATCCCGAGTACAAGCATCCGTTCGTGATCCGCCGCAGCGAGATCCGCACCGTCGGCGTGATCCTGATCTCGACCGACAAGGGCCTGTGCGGCGGACTGAACACCAACATCCAGCGCGCGCTGCTGCAGCTGGTCAAGCAGTGGGAGGCGAGCGGCGTCAAGTTCCAGGCCACCGCGGTGGGCAACCGGGGCTTCGGTTTCCTGCAGCGGCTGAACGCCAACATCGTTTCGCACGTCGTCCAGCTCGGCGACAAGCCGCACCTGGAGAGGCTGATCGGACCGGTCAAGCTGCAGCTCGACGCCTACGCGGATGGCAGGCTCGACGCGCTGTACATCGCCTACACGCGGTTCGTCAACACGATGAAGCAGGAGCCGGTGATCGAGCAGCTGCTGCCGCTGTCGGCCGAGCGCTTCGCGCAGAGCGAGGAAGAGAAGCGGGCGTACGCCTGGGACTATATCTACGAGCCCGACGCCCAGCGGGTGGTCGACGAGCTGATGACGCGCTACGTCGAGGCGATCATCTACCAGTCGGTGGCCGAGAACATGGCCAGCGAGCAGAGCGCCCGCATGGTGGCGATGAAGGCCGCCTCCGACAACGCGAAGAAGATCATCGAGGAACTGCAGCTCGTCTACAACAAGACGAGGCAGGCGGGCATCACCAAGGAAATCTCCGAGATCGTCGGCGGCGCCGCGGCGATCGCCTAGCGAACACGAAGCGGAAAAGCCGGGGCGGCGGTGCCCCGCGACGAATTCAGGCTCTTGAGAATCGAGGTCAACATGTCAATGGGAACCATTGTTCAGTGCATCGGCGCGGTGGTCGATATCGAGTTTCCGAGCGAGGCGATGCCGAAGGTCTACGACGCGCTGGTTCTCGAGGCCGACCCGGGCAACCGGCTGGTCGAGCAAGGGCTGACCTTCGAGGTCGAGCAGCAGCTCGGCGACGGCGTCGTGCGCACCATCGCCATGGGCTCGAGCGACGGCCTGAAGCGCGGCATGAAGGTGCGCAACACCGGCGACAACATCACGGTCCCGGTCGGGCCCGGCGTTCTCGGCCGCGTGATGGACGTGCTCGGCCGTCCGATCGACGAGCGCGGCCCGATCCAGTCGGAGGAGCGGCGCGGCATCCACCAGCACGCGCCGAAGTTCGACGAACTGTCACCGTCGGTCGAGCTGCTCGAGACCGGCATCAAGGTGATCGACCTGATCTGCCCGTTCGCCAAGGGCGGCAAGATCGGCCTTTTCGGCGGCGCCGGTGTCGGCAAGACGGTCACCATGCTGGAGCTGATCAACAACATCGCCACCCAGCACTCCGGTCTGTCGGTGTTCGCCGGGGTCGGCGAACGAACCCGTGAGGGCAACGACTTCTATCACGAGATGTCGGACGCCAAGGTCATCGTCCAGGAGGACCTGTCGCAGTCGAAGGTGGCGATGGTGTTCGGCCAGATGAACGAGCCGCCGGGCAACCGGCTGCGCGTCGGCCTCACCGGGCTGACGATGGCCGAGCGCTTCCGCGACGAGGGGCGGGACATCCTGCTGTTCATCGACAACATCTACCGCTTCACGCTGGCCGGCACCGAGGTCTCGGCGCTACTCGGCCGGATGCCGTCGGCGGTCGGTTACCAACCGACGCTGGCCGAGGAGATGGGCAAGCTGCAGGAGCGGATCACCTCGACCAAGACCGGTTCGATCACCTCGATCCAGGCCGTGTACGTGCCGGCCGACGACCTGACCGATCCCAGCCCCGCGACGACCTTCGGCCACCTCGATGCGACCGTGGTGCTCAGTCGCGAGATTGCCTCGCTCGGCATCTACCCGTCGGTCGACCCGCTCGACTCGACCTCGCGGCAAGTCGATCCGCACGTCGTCGGCGAGGAGCACTACACGGTGACGCGCAACGTGCAGGCCACGCTGCAGCGCTACAAGGAGCTGCGCGACATCATCGCCATTCTCGGCATGGACGAGCTGTCGCCGGAGGACAAGCTGGCGGTGGCGCGCGCCCGCAAGATCCAGCGCTTCCTGTCGCAGCCGTTCCACGTCGCCGAGGTGTTCACCGGCTCGCCGGGAAAGTACGTGCCGCTGAAGGAGACGATCCGCGGCTTTAAGATGATCGTCGACGGCGAATGCGACGCGCTGCCCGAGCAGGCCTTCTACATGGTCGGCACGATCGACGAGGCGTTCGAGAAGGCCAAGAAGGTCCAATGACAACAATCCGCGTCGACGTTGTCAGCGCCGAGGAGGCGATCTTCTCCGGCGAGGCGGAATTCGTCGTGCTGCCCGGCGAGGCCGGCGAGCTCGGCATCTATCCACGCCACACGCCGCTGATCACCCGGATCAGGCCCGGGGTGGTCCGCATCAGGCAGGCGGGGTCGAGCGAGGAAGACCAGGTCTTCGTCGCCGGCGGAATTCTCGAGGTGCAGCCGAACGTCGTGACCGTGCTCGCCGATACCGCCATCCGCGCCAAGGACCTCGACGAGGCCAAGGCCAACGAGTCGCTGCGCGCGGCCGAGGAAGCGCGCAAGAACGCCACCAGCGACCTGGAGATCGCCAAGGTCGAGGCGGAGATCTCCGCCCTGGCCGCGCAGCTGGCGGCGATCAAGAAGCTGCGCGGGCGCTGAGGCGCGGCGCCCGGCGCCACCGATGCGGGCAGCCCGGCGGCTGCCCTTTTTCCGGGTGTCCGGCGACTGCCGGCGACGGGGCGGGCGCCGCCGGCCGACGTCAGTCAGTCAGGCTCGGCGGCGGCACAGCAATGCCAGACACGGGAGCAGCAGGCAGATGACGCAGCGGATACTCGTCGCCACCGATGGCAGCGAACTGTCGCAGCGGGCGATCGCGGCGGCCATTGGGCTGGCACGGCCGCTGCGCGCGACGGTGGTCGGCTGCGCTGCGCTGCCCGTCTACCCGTACCACGGCGTCGGCGGCGAGGGCGCGCCGGCCGAACTGGCGTTTCAGGCGCAGGCGGCGGCGCAGGCAAACCGCCATCTCGACTACGTCGAGCAGGCGGCGGCGCAGGCGGGCGTGCCGTTCGTTCGCGTGCTTCGCGAAGGCCATCCGGACGACATCATCATGCAGGCCGCTGACACCGAAGGCTGCGAGCTGATCGTGATGGCGTCGCACGGCCGGCGCGGGGTTGCCTCGCTGCTGCTGGGCAGCGAGACACAGAAGGTGCTGGCGCGCAGCACCCGCGCGGTTCTCGTCGTGCGCTGACCAAAGTCGAGCCGGCGGCCGGACGGACCTGTCTCGCCGGCATCGACCTTTCGTTCGAGGCAGCGGGAGTTGCCGGCCGCGACCGGCGCTGCAATGCTTGTCGTGGCACCGATCCTGCGGAACGAGCGAGCCCAGATGAAGCGTCGAAGCAGCGGCAACTGGACGGGATTCGTCGCGGCGCTGCTGCTCGCCGGCTGCTCCGCGCCGTCCGCGCCGCCGGCGGCTCCCGCTGCCGCGCCGCTGCCGCGCCCGGCGGCCCCGGCGCCGCCGGCAGGCAAACCCGAGCGAGCGCAAACGGAAGCGGACTGGCGACGCGCCCTCGCCCAGCACATCCTGACGGTCAACAAGGATCGCGTCTTCGAGGGCCGGCCGCCCCATCCGCTAAAGGCCGTGGTGGTGCTCGACCTGGAGGTCGGCGCCGACGGGCGGATCCGCCACGCCAGCGTGATGCGGGCCCCGAAGCACGCCCGCGAACTGGGGCCGGTGGCAGTCCGCACCGTTCATGCCGCCTCACCCCTTCCCGCGCCGCCGCGCGCCCTGCTCGGCCGCGGCACCAGCGTCCGCTTCACCGAGACCTGGCTGTTCCGCGACGACGACCGCTTTCAGATACGCACGCTGGCGCAGGAACAGTTGATCCTGTAGCGCGCGCCCGCCCGCCGACCGGCGGCGGCGCGATCAGGCGTGCCTTCACGCACCTGCCAGTCGGCGCGCGACCTCAGCGGCGTCGGCGCCGGCGGCGCGCACGGTCTTGTCGCGGCTGCGTGAGCCGGCAACCAGATGCAACTGCCGGCGCGGCAGGCCAAGGCGCCCGGCCAGCCAGTCGACCAGTGCGCCATTGGCGCGGTCATCCAGCGGCGGTGCGGCGATGGCGATCTTCAGGCGAGCCCCGTGCTGGCCGCACACCGCGTTGCGGCGCGCGCCCGGCTGCAGGTGGATGGCAAGCAGCACGCCGTCGGCGTCCTGCGTCAGCCATGCCGGCAGGTCAGCGACGATGGGCGTGCGAGAATCGACGCGCCGATCGGCAGGCTTCAACTTCGCTTCCCCCACTGCGTGCGACCCCTGAACGACACCCTGCTGCGGGCGCTGCTGCGCCAACCGACCGACTACACCCCCGTCTGGCTGATGCGTCAAGCCGGCCGCTACCTGCCGGAGTATCGGGCGACGCGCGCCCGTGCCGGCAGCTTCCTGGCGCTGGCGAAGTCGCCGGCGCTGGCCACCGAGGTGACGCTGCAGCCGCTCGAGCGCTATGCGCTCGATGCGGCGATCCTGTTCTCCGACATCCTTACCGTGCCCGACGCGATGGGCCTGGGCCTGCACTTCGCCGACGGCGAAGGGCCGAAGTTCGAGCGCCCGGTCCGCACCGAGGAAGACGTCGCCCGGCTGGCGGTGCCCGACATGGCGCAGGGGCTCGGCTACGTGATGGACGCGGTGCGCGAGATCCGGCGCGCCCTTGCCAACCGCGTGCCGTTGATCGGCTTTTCCGGCAGCCCGTTCACGCTCGCCTGCTACATGGTCGAAGGCGGTGGCTCGGACGACTTCCGGCTGATCAAGACGATGCTGTACCGGCGACCGGATCTGCTGCACCGAATCCTCGCGGTCAATGCGGCGGCGGTCGCCGAGTATCTGAACGCCCAGATCGACGCCGGCGCGCAGGCCGTGATGCTCTTCGACACCTGGGGCGGCGCCCTCGCCGACGGGGCGTATCAGCAGTTTTCGCTCGCGTACATTCGCGACGTCGTCAGCAAGATCAAGCGAGAGAGCGAAGGTGAGCGCATACCAACTATCGTCTTCACCAAAGGTGGCGGCCTGTGGCTCGAGCAGATCGCCGACACCGGCTGCGATGCCGTCGGGCTCGACTGGACGGTCAACCTCGGCGCCGCGCGTATGCGGATAGGCGGGCGTTGCGCACTGCAGGGCAACGTCGATCCGATGATCCTGTTCGGTGGCGAGGCCGCGATCAGGCGCGAGGTCGAGGCAGCCCTGTCGTCGTTCGGCGCTCCTGCCGCGGGATCGGGCCATGTGTTCAACCTGGGCCACGGGATTTCGCAGCACACGCCGCCCGAGGCGGTGTCGGTCCTGGTTGACGCAGTGCGCCAGGTCAGCCGCCGGATGCGCCCGCCGGAGCACGCTCGCCACTGAGAAGGCGCAAAGGGTTCGGGTTGGCGCTTTGTTGCTTCAACCCCCTTGACTTATTCACAAAATCCCGCTTGGCAAAGGAGCGCCCGGGAGGCCGTGACAGAAGGCGCTGATCGTCGCCTTGCTCAGGCACAAACTATTGATTCGTAATGACTTCACGGCAGGCCCGCATTTTGCTCGGCACTTGCCTGGGCGCCCGCCGAAGGAGCGCAAGAAGATTTCCGCGATCTTTTCCACACAATTGTCCACAGGGGCGGTGGAAGACATCAAATTGAAATAAAACATGCGTTTGCCGCCGACTCTTCGCAACATGCTCGAAATTCGATGACGGTCGACGGCGGCGCTTACGCGGAGATCGTCGTCGATCTGCCGGTTGGCCAGCCACTGACCTATCGGGTAGGCGAGGCTGGCGAGGAGGCGCGGGCGGGGGCGTGCTGCGTGGTCCAGGTGGGCCGGCGCGAGGTGATGGGAGTCTGCGTCGGCCGCAGCGCGCGTGCGCCGGTCGCCGAGGAGCGGATCCGGCCGGTGAAGCGCTGGCTGGGCGAGATAGCGCCGCTCGACGCGCATTGGCTGTCGTTCACCTGCTTCGCCGCCGAGTATTACCAATACGGCTGGGGCCAGGTCGCCGTGCCGGCATTGCCGCCGCTGCTGCGCGAGCCGCCGGGTCCGCGGTGGGGCGCCTCCCTCAGGCGCGTGCGCCAGTCTGGCGGGACAGCGGCCGGCGACCCGCCTGCCCCGCCAGCGGTCCCGGACGCGAATGCAGAGCAGCGCGCGGCCGTCGAGGCGATTGCAGCCGGCGATTGCTTCGCGCCGACCCTGCTGCACGGGGTGACGGGCAGCGGCAAGACCGAGGTGTACCTGGCGGCGATCGAAAGGCTGCTGGCGCGCGATCCGCTCGCCCAGGCACTGCTGCTGGTGCCGGAGATCGGGCTGACCCCGCAGCTGCAGGGGCGCCTTCACGACCGCTTCCGCGGACAGTCGATCGTCTGCCTGCACAGCGGCCTGCCGGCGGCCGAGCGCTCCGCAGCATGGCTGGCGGCGCACGAGGGCCGGGCGCGCATCGTGCTCGGGACGCGTCTGGCGGTGTTCGCATCGTTGCCCGCGCTGCGCCTGCTGATCGTCGACGAGGAACACGACACGTCTTACAAGGCGGCCGACGGCATCCGTTACTCGGCGCGCGATCTGGCGGTCAAGCGGGCGCAGATGCTCGGTGTGCCGGTGGTGCTCGGCTCGGCCACACCGGCGCTCGAGACCTGGGAGCAGGCGGCGCGCGGCCGCTATCGCCTGCTCCGCCTGCCGCGCCGCGCAACCGAAGCGGCGCAGCCGCAGGTCGAGCTGATCGATCAGCGCCAGCACAAGCCGGCCAACGGGCTGAGCGAGCCGCTGCGAGAGGCGCTCGAGCAGACCGTTGCGCGCGGCGAGCAGGCGCTGGTGTTCATCAACCGCCGCGGTTACGCGCCGGTGGTGTCCTGCGCCGCCTGCGGCTGGCTGTCCGCCTGCCCGAAGTGCGCGGTGTTCGCGGCGTTTCACAAGACCGACGGCGCGCTGCACTGCCATCACTGCGGCTGGCGCAGCCGCGTGCCGCGCGCCTGTCCCACCTGCGGCAACCAGAACCTGGAGGCGGTCGGCCAGGGCACGCAGCGGCTCGAAGAAACGCTCGCCGCCGCGCTGCCGGCTGCGCGCATCCTGCGCATCGACCGCGACAGCACCCGACGGCGCGGCGCGGCGGACGCGGCGCTGGCTGCCGTTCATGCCGGTGAAACCGACGTGCTGGTCGGCACGCAGATGATCGCCAAGGGACACGACTTCCAGCGCGTGTCGCTGGTCGGCATCGTCAACGCCGACGCGCAACTGGTGTCGCACGACTTTCGCGCCCCCGAGCGGCTTTTCGCCACGGTCGTCCAGGTGGCCGGCCGTGCCGGCCGCAGCGGCCTGCCTAGCCGCGTGCTGGTGCAGACGCGCTTTCCCGAGCATCCGCTGTTCGCCGCGCTGCGCCGCTTCGACTACGAAGGCTTTGCGCGAAGCCAGCTGGCCGAGCGCCGGGCGGCCGGTATGCCGCCGTTCATCCCGCAAGCGCTGCTCACCGCGCAGGCGCGGACGCTCGAGACGGCGCTGGCGTTCCTCGGTCAGGCGCGCGCGCTCGGTCAGACAATGGCTGCGGCGGCGACGCTGTACGACCCGGTGCCGATGCCGCTGGCGCGCCTGGCCGGCGTCTTCCGCGCGCAGATGCTGATCGAGGCGCCACGTCGCGGCCTGCTGCAGGCATTCCTGCGCGAGTGGCTGCAGCGTTTGCGCGAAGGACGGTCACCGCCCGGCTCGCGCGTGCAGTGGCAGATCGAGGTCGATCCGCAGGAGATCTAGCCTGGGTGGAGAAGCCGGCGGTTCGGCGACGCCGGCTTTTTCGCCTGCTCGACGATCGGGCGCGTCACTTCGACTGCGCCAGCATGTACTCGACGGCGGCGCGGATCTCCGCGTCGCTTGCGGCGGCGGCCGCCCCCTTCGGCGGCATGGCGCCCTTGCCCTTGATCACGCTCGCCGTCAGCGCGTCGACGCCGGCCGACGCACGTGGCGCCCACGCCGCCTTGTCGCCGAGCTTGGGGGCGCCGGCCACACCAGAGGCGTGACAAGCCATGCAGGATCCGTCGTAGAGCTTCTTGCCGGCTGCGGCATCGACCCTGGCGGGGGCCGCCGCGGCGGCGACCGGCACGGCGGCCGGGGCCGCGGCAGTCGGCGCAGCGGCCGCTGGCGCGGCCTGCTTGCCGGCGTTGAACATGTACTCGATCGCCCGCTTGATCTCGGCGTCGGTCAGCTTGGCCATGCCGCCGCGCGCCGGCATGCCACCGTGGCCGGTGATCGCCGACTCATGCAGCGCGGCCAGCCCCTTCTCGATGCGCGGCTTCCACGCCGCCCAGTCGCCGACCTTCGGCGCCCCACCGGCGCCGCTCTCGTGGCAACTGCCGCAGGCTTCGGCCACCACCTGCTGGCCGCTGTGCTCGCCGGTCTTCACCGGATCGGGCTCCTTGAACTTCGCCCCGGAGGCGTTGGCCATGTGGACAACGGCGCGCGCGACCTCGATCGGGTCGAGGTCGGCGTTGCCGCCTTTCGCCGGCATTCCCTTGAAGCCGTCGACGGCATGCGTGAGCAGCGTCTCGTAGCCCTGCTTCAGTCGCGGTGCCCAGGCGGCGGTGTCGCCCGTCTTCGGCGCGCCGGCCACGCCGGCCGTGTGGCAGGCGCCGCAGGCGAGCTGGTAGACCGCCTCGCCCGACTTCAGCGCGCGCGGCCCGCTGGCCTGTGCGATGACCACCGAGCCGACCGGGCGAAGCCGCTCGGCGATCGCCTCGGGCGTCATCGCCTCGGCGCCGGCGCCGGCGGACTTCTGGCCGACGACGAACTTGACCAGCAGCACGATGATCAGCACCGGCACGACGAAGGCCAGCACCACGACGGTGATCAGTTGCCTGGGCGTCTTGATCGGAGAACTGTGCTGTTCGGACATCTGGGCGACCCCGGAGCGCGCCGCAGCCGGCGCAGTTAACGTTGGGCAAGCATGAAATTATAGGGGCCGGGCGGGCCGTCGCCCGGCGTCGGGCGCCGACCGGCTACACTGTCGCTGTCGCGCCCGTAGCTCAGTTGGATAGAGTACTGCCCTCCGAAGGCAGGGGTCGTGCGTTCGAGTCGCGCCGGGCGCGCCATCGTA
Source organism: Burkholderiales bacterium (assembly GCA_016716275.1). GTDB lineage: Bacteria > Pseudomonadota > Gammaproteobacteria > Burkholderiales > Burkholderiaceae_F > JADJWR01. The sequence continues at coordinate 87,027 of JADJWR010000004.1, forward strand.
CGTTCCGCGGCGGTGGCGCGGCGTACCGTCCGCGTCATCGCCGCATCCCGCTGCCGCACTAGTCGCAGGTCGCCGCGTCCACAGTCCGCATGCTCAGCGATGCGAAGCACAGCGATCGCGACGTGCCGTCGAGGGTCAGCACCAGCCTGCCGAGCACCAGTCCCCGGCTGCCGGGACGATGCAACCGGCCCTCCGCGTTGAACGACAGCACCGTGCCCGGAAACAGGGCGCCGAAATAGGGGCGGACGGTCATTCCGGCAACGGCCAGCGGCCGCTCGACCAGCGTCTCCTCACCGGAATCCTGCCTGCCGTCGTCGTTGCGGTCGCTGAAGGACCGCCAGCCGGTTGACCAGTCCCGCCCGTCCGCCGGCGTCACTGCGACCGGACTGGCTCGCCTGATCGCTTCCGAGCGCGCCAGGTAGAAGGTCGCATGCAGATCGCTGCTGCCGCCGCGCAGGCGATGCCGAACGAGCGCATCCTTCATCGCCGGCACGGCGGCCCCGGCCAGAATGGCGGCAATCGACAGCGCCATCATCGCCTCGATCAGGCTCACGCCGTGCTGGCGGCCTGGCACCCTGTCGATCCTCGTTGCGGCCATCGGAACTCTCCCCGTGCTCGCCTGCTCGGGGAAATCTTGGTGCCGCCGGCGCGCCGATCGAAGTGAATCTTCCGCAGCCGCCCCGCGGAATCTTCCGCAGCGATTGGCCCGCCGCTGAAGAACACTTGGCATGCATGCCGACCAACCAGCGCCGATGGCCGAAGCCGCCCATCGGAGCGAGCAGGCCAGACAGCGAAGCCAGATGAGCACCCATCCAAGCGGACCGGACAATCGGCGCACGGCGAGGCCGGCGATCGCGCCGCCGGCAGCCGACCGCCTCGCAGCAGGCAGACACGTGTCCTTCTGGCTCACCGATCACGACCGCCATGCGTCGCCGGCGCGCGCGATGCCGTCGCGTCGGCAGTCTGGCCTCGGCCTGATCGAAGTGCTGGTCGCGCTGGTGCTGCTGTCGATCGGCCTGCTCGGGCTGGCCGGCCTGCAGGCGAGCGGCATGCGGGTCGGCCTCAGTTCGATCCAGCGCAGCCAGGCGGCGCAACTGGCGCAGGACATGATCGAGCGGCTGCGTGCCAACGTCGCCGGTGCCGGCGCCTACAACCTGGCGCTTGGTGACGCCGCACCGGCTTGCGCAAGCGTGGCGGGGTGCGAGCTGCGCGACTGGCGGCTGCGCCTGCAGGCCCTGCCCGCCGGCACCGGCGCGGTGATGGTCAGCGGGCAGCAGGCGACCGTGATCGTTCAGTGGGACGACTCGCGCGGCGGCAGCGCGCTGCGTGGTTCCGCGATGGCCGATGCGGCACGCGGGCGGCTGCGCACGACCCAGCTGCAGATCACCGCGCAACTGGCGAACTGACGATGGCCGGTGATCGCGCCCGCCAGTGCGGCCTGACGCTGACCGAGCTGATGGTCAGCGTGGCGATCAGCGTCGCGCTGCTGGTCGTGCTCGCCAACGTCTACCTCGGTTCGCGCGCTGCCTACCGGACCAACGAAGCGCTGGCGCGCTTGCAGGAGACCGGGCGGCTCGCCCTCGAACTGATCGCCCGCGACCTGCGCAGCAGCGGCTTTGCCGGCTGCCTGTCGCGCGGCGGTCGGATCACCGTCTATGTCAATCCACGGCCGGCGGCGCTCGATCCGCCGGCGGCGCTGCGCGGCCACGAACGCGCCGCCGGATTCGCCTACCCCGGTGGCGTCGAACGCCTGGCCGGCGACGACGACAGCGACGTGGTCCGTATCGTCGCCGTCGATTCGACGGCCAGGGCCTACGTCGACGGCGAAAGCGACGTCGCGGCGGCAACCATCGCGATCCGCGACAACGACGCCGGCTTCGAACCGGGCGACCTGCTGGTGGTCAGCGACTGCGAGCGCGCCGCGCTGTTCGCCGTGACCGGCCTGCAGTCGAAGCCGCTCCGGCTGGCGCACGCCGCCGACCGAAACGGCGGCATCGACACGCCGACGCACCGCATCAGCCCGTCGTTCAAGGCGCGCGACCAGGCGTTCGTCGCCCGCTTCGACAGCGTCGCCTACTTCGTCGGCAGGCCGAAGGGCGACAGGCAGGCGCCGCCGTCGCTGTACCGCGCCGGCCTCGAGCGCACGGAGAAGGTGGTCGAGAACGTCGAAGATCTGGATTTCCTCTACGGTCTCGACGACGACGGTGACGGCGCGGTCGACCGCTACCTGCCGGCCGACCGGATCGACGCGGCACAGTGGGAGCGGGTGCTGAGCGTCCGCGTCAGCCTGCTGGCGGTGAGCGCCGAAGCTGCGCCGCCCGCTGGTGGACAGGTCGTCTACCTGCGCGACGTCGACGGCGACACCCTCCTCGATCCACAGCCCGCGCGCGACGCGCGGCAGCTGCGGCAGGTGTTCACCACCACCGTGTCGCTGCGCAACCGACCGACTGCCATGAGATCCGCCTCCAGATGCCGGACCGGCGGCGCCGGCCGCCACCCACAGCGTGGCGCGGTGCTGGTCGTCGGCCTCGTCTTCCTGCTGCTGATGACGCTCATCGGCGTGACCGCCTTCGTGGTGGCGACGCAGGAGGAGCGAATGGCCGGCAATGCGCGCGACCGACTGCGCGCCTTCGAGGCGGCCGAACAGGCGCTGCGCCACTGCGAGGGTCATCTGAGCGGCCCGCTGCCGCCGGTGTTCTCGGCCGACGGCAGCGCCGACAGCGGCATGTATTCGGCGCCAGACGCCGGGCGCGCGCCCGCCGAGAAGGAGAAGTGGCAGGCGATCGACTGGGACGCCGAGCCGACCCGTCAGCTGGGCGGCGTGCCGGATGTCGCCGAGCAGCCGCGCTGCATCGCGCAGCAACTCGCCCGCGCGCCTTCGGGCAATGCCAGCCGGCGCGCCGAGGCAGCGGTCGTGCCGGCGTCGGCCTACCAGGTCACCGCGCGTGGCGTCGGCGCCCATCGACGCACCGTCGTGGTGCTGCAGAGCACCTTCGTACGCGACTGAAGGAGGGCCTGTCATGGAGCTAGCGTTGACCGCAACTCGTTCGGCCGCGCCGCCGGCCGCAAGCGGCCTTCTGCGCTGCGCTCGGATGGCGCTCGCGGGCGGCGTGCTGGCTGCGCTGCATCTGGGCGCGTCGACCGCATCGGCGCAGGCGACCGACGCGGAACTCGCGTGCGCGAAGGACCTCGGCCTCGGCGGTGCGCTGTCTACCAACGCTTCGCGGCTCGCCGTCGAAGCGCGCCTGTTCCAGGCGAGCTTCGACACGCGCGACTGGTCGGGTCGGCTGCGCGCCATGGCGGTGGACCGCAACGGTGCGCTGGGGGCCGCTGTCTGGGAAGCCACGATTCCGGCGGCCGCGCAGCGGCGCATCTTCACGTCGAGCGCCGCCGGTGCGGCGATCGAGTTCACCTGGCAGGCACTGGTCGCCGCCGGGATGCAGGCAGCCATCGGCGATGGCGACCTGTTGAACTACCTGCGCGGCGACCAGAGCCGGGAGGCCTCGCCGGGCCAGCCGGCCGGCTTCCGGAAGCGCGGCGTGCGCCTCGGTGCGATCGTCAATTCGCAGATCGCCCTTTCCGGCGGCGAGGACTTCGGCTACGAGGCGCTGGTCGACACCGCCGATCTCGCCTCGCCGGCGTCGGCAGCCGGCCTCGCCTACGCCGCCTACCTGCGCGCGAAGGCTGGCCGGACCAGGCTGGCGCTGGTCGGCGCCAACGACGGCATGCTGCACGCGTTCGATGCGGCCAGCGGCGCGGAGAAGTTCGCCTACCTGCCGCGAACGTTGCTCGCCGAGCCGGTTTCCGCAACCGATCCGCGTTCGGTGCTGGTCCGCCTGGCCGATCCGGCGTCCGCACCGCGCTTCTACGTCGACGGTTCACCGTTCGTCGGCGATGCCTACTGGGGCGGCGCGTGGCACACCGTCGCCGTCGGCACGACCGGCGTCGGCGGCAGGGGCGTTTTTGCCCTCGACATCACCGACCCCGAGGCGATGTCGGCCGGCAAGGTGCTGTGGGACATCGACGGAAGGACCGATGCCAATCTCGGCTACCCGGTTGGCCAGGCGGTGATCGGCAGGCTGCACGACGGCAACTTCTACGCCGTGTTCGGCAACGGCTATCGCAGTGCCAACGGCTGCCCGGTGCTTTACCTGGTGCGCCTGCCCGACGGCCAGTTGCGCCGCGTGCCGACCGGCGGGCGGTCGCTGGGCGACGCCTGCGCTGCGCCGAACGGCCTCGGCCGACCTTCACTGCACGACGTGCACGAGCGAGGATCGGCTGGCCATCGCACCACCGACTACGTGTACGCCGGCGACCTGCGCGGCAACTTGTGGCGCTTCGACCTGCGCCAGGTGAACCTGCAGAACGATCCGCCGACCGGTGTCGGCGTCGAGCGGGTGTTGGTGGCGACCGACGCCGCCGGCCTGCCGCAGCCGATCACCGGCCCGATCGAGATCGGCGCCGCGCCGGCGGCGGTCGCCCAGGCGGGCACGGGGCCGAGGCCGGCCGCCCTCTGGTTCGGCACCGGCCGTCACCTGGCTGCCGATGATCGTGGCGACCCGTCGCGGCAGTCCGTCTACGGCATCGTCGACCGCTTCGACGGCCCGCTCGCCGGCGGCGACCTGCAGCGGCAGACGAGCAGCGTCGCCAGCGCGCTGGCGGGAGTCGTCGGCGGCGCATCGGTCGACTACACCGGCGCCGCGGCGGGGCGACGCCAGCATGGCTGGGTCATCGACCTGCCGCGGCCCGGCGAGCGGCTGATCGGCTGGCCGCTGGTGCGGCAGGGGCGCCTGCTGTTCGCCTCGCTTCTGCCTGACGGCGACAAGTGCTTCGCCGGCACCTCGTCGATCTTCGCCGTCGATCCGTTCGACGGCGTCGGACTGGCGAGGCGCATCTTCGCCGGCGATCCGGCGGCGGACTTCATCGGCTCGACGGCGGGCATCGTGCAGGACCTCGCCTACGTCGACGTCGGGGCGCGGGCCTACCTCTTCGCTGCCGGCGGCGCGCTGCAACTGGAACGGATCGAGCCTGCGCCGGGCGGCACCCGCGGCCGCGCGTCGTGGCGGGAGGTCTTCCGATGAGGCAACGCGCGGGCTTCACGCTGATCGAAGTGATGATCGTCGTCGCCATCGCGGCGATCCTCGCCGCTGTCGCGATACCGAGCTATCTCGACTCCATCGTGCGCGGCAAGCGGGCGGCCGCGCGGCAGGTGCTGCTCGAGGCGGCGCAGTTCCTCGAGCGGAACTTCACTGCCGCCGGCTGCTACGACTTCGCCGACATCGCCGCCTGCCGGTCGCGTTCGGGCGCGGCGACGCCCCGGCCGTCGACGTTGCTGCGCGCGCCCGCCGAGGGCAGGCAGAGCCATGCGGTCACCTGGACCTTCGCCGCCGACGGCCAGGCGTACACGCTTACCGCGACGCCCTGCGGCGCCGTCGGCGCCAACTGCCCGGCCGGCGCCGAGTCCTCGTTCGTCGATGCCGACTGCGGCGCGTTGACCCTGACGCAGACCGGGCTGCGCGGTGCCGTCGGCACGGTGGCCGACTGCTGGCGGCGCTGAGGCCGCCGTGGTTGGCCCTGCCGGCCGGCGGGCGTTGACCGGGCGGCAGCCGCTATGCTTACGGCCATGTCGACCTCCCGCGAACCCTCGCCTACCGAGATCACGCTGCACGCCGGCTCGCGCGTGCTCGAAATCGCCTTCGACGACGGCCGGGTCTTCCGGCTGCCGTTCGAGTTCCTGCGCGTGTACTCGCCGTCGGCCGAGGTGCGCGGCCACGGCCCGGGGCAGGAAACGCTGCAGGCCGGCAAGCGCGACGTGACGATCCTCGAATTGCAGCCGGTCGGCCACTACGGCGTGCAGCCGGCTTTCTCCGACGGACATTCGTCCGGCATCTATTCGTGGCGCTACCTGTACGAGCTCGGCCTCGACCAGGACCGCCTGTGGGCCGAATACCTGCAACAGCTCGACGAGGCCGGCGCCAGCCGCGATGCGGGCGACGCCGGCGCGGCGCCGCCCGCCGGCGCCGGCTCGGCGTGCAGCCGGCACTGATCGGCGCCGGGCGATGAGCGAAGAAAGGCGCGCCGACCCCGGCGCGACGCACTTCGGTTTCGAGGCCGTCGACGAGCGGGCCAAGGCGCAGAAGGTCGCCGGCGTGTTCGACTCGGTCGCCACCCGGTACGACCTGATGAACGACCTGATGTCGGCCGGGTTGCACCGGCTGTGGAAGGCGTTCACGGTGCGGCAGGCCGATGTCCGGCCCGGCATGCGGGTGCTCGACATCGCCGGCGGCACCGGCGACCTGGCGCGCGCGTTCGCCGAGCGCGCCGGCCATGACGGGCTGGTGGTGCTCAGCGACATCAACATGTCGATGCTGCACGCCGGCCGCGACAAGCTGCTCGACAAGGGGCGCATGCTGCCGCTGGTGCAATGCGATGCCGAGCGGCTGCCGTTCGCCGACGACAGCTTCGACGTCGTCTCGGTCGCCTTCGGCCTGCGCAACATGACGCACAAGGACATCGCGCTGGCCGAGATGCGGCGGGTGATCAGGCCCGGCGGCAAGCTGCTGGTGTTGGAGTTTTCCCGGGTGTGGGCGCCGCTCGCGCCCCTTTACGATGCCTACTCGTTCTCGGTGCTGCCCTGGCTCGGTTCGAAGGTGGCGGGCGACAGCGACAGCTATCGCTACCTGGCCGAGTCGATCCGCATGCACCCGCCGCAGGAAGAACTTGCCCGCCTGATGGAACACGCGGGGCTCGAACAGGTCAAATGGTTCAACCTGACGGCGGGCGTGTGCGCGCTGCACGTCGGGCGCAAGTCCTAGACCAACGGAGATCTCGATGAACAAGTGGATTGCCGCGCTGGCAATCGGTTTCCTCGCCGCGACGCTTTCGCTCGATGCCGAGGCGCAGCGTCGCCTCGGCGGCGGCATGAGCTTCGGCAAGCCTTCGCAGACGCTGCAGCAGCGTCAGGCCACACCGCCGCAGCGGCAGCAGGCGCCGCAGGCGGCGCCTGCCCAGCAGCCTTCGGCGGCCGGTGCGCCGGCGGCGGCCGGTGCGCGCGCGGCAAGCCCCTGGCGCGGCGCGCTGATGGGCCTGGCCGCCGGCCTCGGACTGGCTGCGCTCGCCTCCTGGCTCGGTTTCGGCGAGGCGTTCGCCATGTTCCTGATGGTGGCGCTGCTGGCACTGCTTGCCATGGCGGCGTTCAGCATGCTGACGCGCCGCACGCGCCAGGCGCAGGCCGCTTACCCCGGCGGCCAGCAGGCGCCGGCCACCTGGCACGGCGCCGGCGGTCCATCGTTCAATCCGGTGCCGCGCGAGCAGGCGCCGAACACGATGGCGCGCAGCGCCGCGGCGCCGGTTGTGGGTGGCGTGCGGCCCGGTTCGGCGATGGACGAGCTGACCCGCGGTGGCCGCAGCCTCGACGAACCCTGGGGCATACCTGCCGATTTCGACTCGGCCGGCTTTCTCGCGCACGCCCGCACCTACTTCGGCCGCCTGCAGAATGCCTGGGCAGGCAACAACTTCGACGAGCTCGCCGAGTTCACCACGCAGGACATGTTCACCGCGCTGACCCACGAGTTGCGCGCGCGTGGCCCGGTGAACAGCGCGGAAGTCGTCACCCTCGAGGCAAAACTGCTCGGCATGGAGCACGACGCGCGCGAGCACCTGGCCAGCGTGCGCTTCAGCGGCACCATGCGTGTAGACGGCGAGCTGGAGACCTTCGACGAGGTGTGGAACCTGGCCAAGCCGGTCGACGGAAGCAGCGGCTGGCTGCTGGCCGGCATCCAGCAGCTGAACTGAGCTTCGCGCCGAGCGCGCCGGGCCGTTCTGCCACAATCGGGGCACCTTCGGGTGCCCCTTCTAATTGGCCACCGTGCTCGACCAGATTGCCTCCAGCGCCGCTGCCGCGGTGCTCAATCACATGCTGGCACGCGAGCCGTGGGCGCGCGCGGCGCTGGCGCCCTTCGCCGGCCGCAGCGCGCGGCTGCAGGCGGCGCCGTTTTCGGTGCAGCTCGGCATCGCTGCCGATGGCGGCTTCGCCGCCGATGCCGGTGCGCCGACGGTGACCATCGGTGTCGACGCGGCCGCGCTGCCGCGCGTGCTGCTCGAGCCGAAGGCGGCGCTGCGCAACGTGCGGCTGGACGGCGACGCGGAGTTCGCGCAGGCCCTGTCCGGCGTGCTGCAGAGGTTGCGGCCCGAGCCGGAGGAGGAGCTGTCGCGCTTCGTCGGCGATGCGGCGGCGGTGCGCATCGTCGCCGTGCTGCGCGCGGCGCTTGCCGGCATCCGCGAGGCCGGCGGCAGGCTGGCGGTGCAGACCGCCGACTACCTGGTGGCGGAAAACCCGATGCTGGTGTCGCGCCAGGAGATGGCCGCCTTCGCTGCCGACGTGGCGCGGCTGCGCGACGACGTCGAGCGGCTGGCCAAGCGAATCGAACTGCAGGCCAGGCAGCAGCCGTAGGCCGGATGCGCGTCTTCCGCCTCGCCCGGATCGTCTTCACCGTCTTCCGCTTCGGGCTGGACGAGATCGTCCTGTCCAGCCTGAGGAGCCCGTGGCTGCAGCGGCTGGTACGCGTGGTGACGCTCGGCCGCAGCCTGTCGGAGCCGCGCGGCGTGCGGCTGCGCCGCGCGCTGGAGGACCTCGGGCCGATCTTCGTCAAGTTCGGCCAGGTGCTGTCGACGCGGCGCGACCTGCTGCCGACCGACGTCGCCGACGAACTGGCCGCCCTGCAGGACCGCGTGCCGCCGTTCGACTCCGAGCTGGCGGTGCGCGAGATCGAGCGCGGGCTCGGGCGTCGGCTCGACGAGATGTTCGCCAGCTTCGAGCGCGAGCCGGTGGCCAGCGCCTCGATCGCGCAGGTGCACTTCGCGGTGCTCAGGAGCGGGCCGCTGGCCGGCCGCGAAGTGGCGGTCAAGGTGCTGCGGCCGGGCATGCACGCGGCGATCGACAAGGACCTGGCGCTTCTCGAGGCCGGCGCGCTGCTGGTCGAGAAGCTGTGGCGCGACGGCAAGCGGCTGCGTCCGCGCGAGGTGGTGGCCGAGTTCGACAAGTACCTGCACGACGAACTGGACCTGATGCGCGAGGCGGCCAACGCCTCGCAGCTGCGGCGCAACTTCGCCGGCTCGCGGCTGCTGCGCGTGCCCGAGATGTACTGGGACTACTGCTGCGCCAGCGTTATCGTGATGGAGCGCATGCACGGCATCCCGGTGAGCCAGGTGGCGCGGCTGCGCGAGGCCGGCATCGACATCCAGAAGCTGTCGGCCAGCGCGGTGGAGGTGTTCTTCACGCAGGCGTTGCGCGATGGCTTCTTCCACGCCGACATGCACCCCGGCAACATCTACGTCGCCGACCGCGGCGAGGACTTCGGCGGCTGGATCGCGCTCGACTTCGGCATCGTCGGCACCCTGTCGGACAACGACAAGAACTACCTGGCACAGAACTTCCTCGCCTTCTTCCGGCGCGACTACAAGCGGGTGGCCGAACTGCACGTCGAGAGCGGCTGGGTGCCGGCGGCCACCCGCGTCGACGAACTCGAGGCGGCCATCCGCTCGGTGTGCGAGCCGATCTTCGACCGGCCGCTGAGGGAGATCTCGTTCGGCCAGGTGCTGCTGCGGCTGTTCGAGGCCAGTCGCCGCTTCAACGTCGAGATCCAGCCGCAGCTGGTGCTGCTGCAGAAGACGCTGCTCAACATCGAGGGCCTCGGCCGCCAGCTCGACCCCGAGCTGGACCTGTGGAAGACCGCCAAGCCGTTCCTCGAGCGCTGGATGCAGGAGCAGGTCGGTTTCAAGCGGCTGGAAGAGCGGCTGAAGGTGGAGTCCGCGCAGTGGAGCCACCTGCTGCCGCAACTGCCCCGCCTGCTGCATCAGGCGCTGGCCGACACGTCGCGGCAGGACCGAATGCTCGCCGAGATGCGCCGCCTGCGGCTGGAAGCGGAGCGGCGCAACCGGCTGCTGCTGATCGGCGTCACGGCGCTCGCTGCGCTGGCGATCATGGCGGCGTGGGCGTTTCTCGGCTTCCCGCTGCCGGGGCGCTGAACAGCGCATGACACCATTTGCCTGTCGTCCCGGCGCAGGCCGGGACCCAATCTTGCAGCCGGGAACTTGGGTCCCGGCCTGCGCCGGGACGACGGTCACTCCGAGGGCCAAGCTGCGTGGCTGAGTTCTCCGCCCGCGATCCTTCGCAGCCGGCGTTCTGGGACGAGCGCTTCGCCGCCGGCTTCACGCCGTGGGAGGCGGCTGTCGTGCCGAGCGAGTTTGGCCGCTGGCTCGACCAGGCGGGTCCGGGCGCCGGCGCGCGCGTGCTGATCCCCGGATGCGGCGCCGCCTACGAAGTGGCGGCGCTGGCAGCGCGTGGCTGCGACGTGCTGGCGATCGACTATTCGGCGGTGGCGGTCGACCGCGCGCGCATCAAGCTCGGTGCCGAACTCGGCCGCCGCGTGATGCTGGCCGATTTCTTCGCTTTCGAGGCGGCACCGTTCGACTGGATCTACGAGCGGGCCTTCCTCGCTGCCCTGCCGCCCCGGATGTGGAGCGCCTGGGCCGAGCGCTGCGGGCGGGTGCTGCGACCGGGCGGTGGCCTGGTCGGCTTCTTCTTCGTCGACGAAGTCGCGCCCGAGCCGCGGCGCGGGCCGCCCTTTGCCATCACTTCGGTCGAACTGCGCGGCCTGCTCGGAGTCGCGTTCGACCAGATCGCCGACCACGCCGTGGCGCCGGCGGAGTCGGCGCCGGTGTTCGCCGGCCGCGAGCGCTGGCAGTGCTGGCGGCGACGCTGAACGGGTGAGCGTGGCGCGCGCGGCACGGTCGACGCCCGCTGCCGTCGCTGACGTTTGGCGGCGCTGCCGCGAAGCCTTATCGTCGCCGGCGTTCCCGCCAATGCCGCAACTTCCTGCCCCGACCGCCACGCCATGACCCTGATCGGTTTCGTCGTCCTGTACCTGCTGGTGTCGGTGGTGATCGGCCTGTATGCGGCCACGCGGGTGAAGAACACCGCCGACTACGCGGTGGCCGGCCGCTCGCTGCCCTTGTTCATGGTGGTGACGACCACCTTCGCCACCTGGTTCGGCTCGGAAACCGTGCTGGGGGTGCCGGCCAAGTTCATCGACGGCGGGCTGGAGAGCACCGTCGAGGACCCGTTCGGCGCCGCCTTCTGCCTGATCTTCGTCGGCATGTTCTTCGCCGCCAGGCTGTACCGGATGAAGCTGCTGACCATCGGCGATTTCTACCGCCAGCGCTACGGCCGCGGCGTCGAGATCTTCAGCGCGCTGGTCATCGCGGTGTCGTACCTCGGCTGGGTGGCAGCGCAGATCACCGCCCTAGGCCTGGTGTTCCACCTGCTGTCGGGCGAGGCGATCTCCACCGTGCAGGGCATGGCCATCGGCACGGCGGTGGTGCTCACCTACACGGTGTTCGGCGGCATGTGGTCGGTGGCGCTGAACGACTTCCTGCAGATGCTGATCATCGTCGTCGGCCTGTCGCTGATCGCCTGGTTCGCCGCCGACCTGGCCGGCGGCGCCGACAAGGTGATAGCGCATGCCTCGGCCAAGGAGATGTTCGACTTCTTTCCCGAGCCGACGCTGCACGCCTGGCTGTTCTGGCTGTCGGCGGCGGTGACGATCATGATCGGCTCGATCCCGCAGCAGGACGTCTTCCAGCGGGTGATGGCCGCCAACAGCGAGCGCAACGCGGTGCGCGGGCCGATCCTCGGTGGCGCGGCCTACCTGCTGTTCGCAGCGGTGCCGATGTTCATCGGCGTGGCCGCCTTCGTCGTGATGCCGCAGGCGGCCGAAACGCTGCTCGCCGAGGACGCGCAGAAGATCCTGCCGACATTGGTGATGGAGCACATGCCGATGTGGCTGAAGGTCGTCTTCTTCGGTGCGCTGCTCTCGGCGATCATGTCCACCGCCTCGGCCACGCTGCTGGCGCCGACCACCACCTTCGTGCAGAACATCCTGAAGAACGCCATGTCGCTCACCGACCGGGCCGAGCTGCGCGCCATGCGCATCACGCTGGTGGTCTTCGCCGCCTGCGTGCTCGCCTACTCGATCCGCATGGAGGGCACGCCGATCTACGAACTGGTGGCGATGGCCTATCAGTTCCCGGTCGTCGGCGCGTTCTGGCCGCTGGTGCTCGGCCTGTACTGGGAAAGATCGACCACCCAGGGGGCGGTGTGGTCGATCGTGCTGGGCATGAGCACCTGGGCGCTGCTGTCGGCCACGCCGCTCGGCGAGCAGATCCCGTCGGTGCTGGCCGGCCTGATCATGGCCGGCATCGGCATGGTCGCCGGCTCGCTGCTGCCGACCGCCGGCAACCGCGCCCATCGCGAGCATCGCGCCAGCCACCTCCGGCATCGGCACGCCGGCCCGCAGCCGCACGGTTGATCCGCCGACGCCGACGGGTCGGCGTCGAACCCGCTCAGTGGCGTCTGCCGACCGTTGATCGGTAGGCGGTAATCCGTTCGGACTAAACCCGCTATGCGGAGTGCGTGCTCGCACGTTTCAGCGCGAACACCGCTCATCGTGCGCATTCCTCCAGCAAGGATCGTCGCCCTATCGCGACGGCCCGCCCCTCTCGACAATTCGCCGTAGATAACTCTGGCGTCACCCGGATCACCACGAATGAACATCGAGCGCCAACCCGGTTGGCTGCATCGGCCGCCTTTGCGCGGCGCCGCGTCGCCGCGGCCGTGCGCCCAGCGGGGCGTGACGCTGGTCGAACTGATGGTGGTGCTCGGCATCGCCGCCATCATCCTGGCATTTGCGGTGCCGAACTTTCGCGAATTCGTCGCCCGCAACCGGCTCGACGGCGCAGCGCAGGAGCTGCTGGCAACGCTGCAGTTCGCGCGCAGCGAGGCGACGCGCCGCGGCGAGCAGGTCACTATCCGGCTGGCCGGCACGGCCGGTTCCAAGAACTGGGGCAGCGGCTGGGCGATGTTCGTCGACACCGACCGTGACGGCGTGCTCGACACGGGAGAGGAAGTGATACGGCAGGGCATGGCGATGAACGCGCCGCTGACGTTGATCGGCAGCAGCAACCTCGACACCTTCATCGCCTTCAACCGCGACGGGCGGCTGACCAACGCCGGTGGCGGCTACTTCGTCCTTTGCCAGGGCGGCGCGCTGACCGAGGACGGTCAGGCGCGCGCGCGCGCCGTGCTGGTCAACGGCGCCGGCCGCGTGCGCATGGCGGCGCGCAACAGCAGCAGCGTGCCGGTGACCGACACCGGCGCGGTGACCAGCTGCACCAATCCGTGAGGCGCCGAGCGCAGCCATGAGTCGAGTTCGCGGTCCCGTGCAGATGCAGGGCTTCTCGCTGATCGAGGTGCTGGTGGCGATCGTCGTGCTGTCGATCGGCCTGCTCGGCCTGGCCGCGCTGCAGGTCAGCGGCCTGCGGGTCGGCCAGAGTTCCTTCTACCGGGCGCAGGCGGCGCAGCTTGCCACCGACATGGCCGATCGGCTGCGCGCCAATGCCGGCGAGGCGCGCACCTGTGAGCTGGCGCTCGGCGATGCGACACCGAGCAGCCCGACGACGACCTGCGAGCGCGATCTCGCCGAGTGGCGCAACCGGCTGCGCTCGCTGCCGGGCGGCAACGGCGCGGTCGACGTCGACCCCGTTGCCAACATGGTGACGGTCACCGTGCAGTGGGACGACTCGCGCGGCGGCGGCGCGGACGATGAAGCATTCGAGCTGGTGACTCGCCTGTGGGGCAACTGATGGCGCCGTCTTCGAACCTTCGCCGCGCGCAGGGCGGCCTGACGCTGATCGAGCTGATGATCAGCCTGGCCATCGGCCTGCTGGTGCTGCTTGCGCTGCTGGCTGTCTACCTGGGCTCGCGCGCCGCCTACCGCAGCAGCGACAGCCTCGCCCGCGTGCAAGAGACCGGGCGCTTCGCGGTCGAATTCATCGCCCAGGACGCGCGGATGAGCGGCTTCATGGGCTGCCGCTCGCGCAACCTGTCGGATGCCGACCAGACGCTGATCAATATCACCAGTCCGGCGGTCACCTTCACCGGCTCGCGCGACGGCATCCGCGGCTTCGACGGCAGCAGTTCGACCAATATCGCCCTGTGGACTAACCCGACGATCATCACCCGCGCCGGGGCGTCGGATGTGATCACCCTTCGCCGGGCGTCCGGCCAGATGGTGGGCATCGCGTCGAACTCCGACCCGGTGGCGCGCACCGTCACGCTGCGCCACAACGCCATCGGGCTGGGCAACGGCGACCTCGCGGTGCTCGGCAACTGCGAGCGGGCGCTGGTTTTCTACGTGACCAACAGCCCGGCGCTGACCGGCATCGGCAACTTCCCGACCGTGCTCGAGTACCAGGCCACCGGCGGCGGCGTCGGCGGCGTGCTCGGCAACGACACCTCGATCCCGGTGCCGGTGTTCAACATCGGTTCGCGCGCCGAGGTGATGCGGGTCGCCGAGACGTCGTACTTCATCGGCCAGAACGCCGCCGGCAGGCCGAGCCTGTTCCGCGCCTCCGGCGGCGCGGTCGAGGAACTGGTCGACAACGTCGAGGACATGGACGTCCTCTACGGCGTCGACACCACGCTGCCCGACCAGGACGGCGTGATCGACGTCTACCGGCGCGCCGACCAGATCGCCGCGGCCGACTGGGGCCGTGTGGTGAGCGCGCGCATCAGCCTGCTGGTGGTCGGTCCGGAGGACAACGTCACCACCGGCGCGCAGTCCTACGCCTTCCGCGAAGCGTCGGGCGACGGTGTGGCCGACACGCAGACGGCAACGGACCGGCGCCTGCGGCACGTCTTCACGACCACCATCTCGCTGCGCAACCGGGTGCTCTGAGCGATGGCCATGCGGATCAAGCGACTCAACGTAGCCCCTGTCCGCCAGCGTGGCGCCGCGCTGGTGGTCGGGCTGATCTTCCTGGCGATGCTCAGCCTGATGGGCGTGGCCGCCTACATGGTGGCCAACCAGGAGGAGCGGATGTCGGGCAACACGCGCGACCGCATCCGCGCCTTCGAGGCGGCCGAAGCGTCGCTGCGCGACTGCGAGTCGCTGCTCGGCGGCTTCGGCACGTTGCCCACCTTCAACGGAAGCAACGGCATGTACGAGGCGCCGGCCTTCGGCGACCCGCAGATCTACGAGACGATCAACTGGCTGACCGGTTCGGTGCGGGTGATCCCGCAGGTGGGCGGCGCGCCGGCGATCCCGGACGTGGCCATCCAGCCGCGCTGCATCATCGAGCGGATCGGCGAGATCGAACGAAGGGACCTGAGCGGCGCGCGCAGCATGCCGCAGGAAGTCATCATCGAGACCATCTACCGGATCAGCTCGACGGGCTTCGGAACGAACACCAGCACCACATCCAACCTGCAGACGATGTTCCGGCGCCAGTAACGGGGCGCCCGCCGAAAAGGCACGACGGAGATCACCATGAAACAGACGCTGAACCCGCTGCGACCGACGCGACCGACGCTCAGGCAACTGATCAGCGGCTGCGCGCTGTCGGCGATGCTGTTCGCGCAGAACGCCGCCGCCTTCACCGTCGCGCAGAACCCGCCGTTCCTGCCGACGCCGCTGCCGCCGAACATCGTGCTGACGTTCGACGACTCGGGCTCGATGCGCTGGGCCTACGCGCCGGACGGCATCTGCGGCGACCACCAGACCCGCCGCTTCAAGTCGTCCAGCTTCAACCCGCTGTACTACAACCCCGGCGTGCGTTACGACCCGCCGGTGAAGTACAACTCCTCCACCGGCCAGTACACCGAGTACACGACCAGTTTCACCGCCGCCAAGGTCAACGGCTTCTATGACGGGCACGGCACGGTCGACCTGTCGAGCAACTACCGGCCGACCTGGTCGAAGAACCCGGCCTCGAGCACGCAGAGCGAATCGTCCGGCGACCCGAGCTGCAGCACCAACACTAATAAGCTGCGCAATGACTTCGCCCGCAATCCGACGCCGGACTTCACCACCGCGCAACGCTTCATCGGCGTGCAGGCGTACTACTACGTCTACGACACCACGCTGTCGGGCTGCAACTCCACGCTGACCGATGACGACTGCTACCGCCGGGTGTTCGTCAACGACACCTCCGGCCCGGGCAACTTCGACCTGAACGGCGACGGCGTCACCGATGCTGCCGACAAGGACGAGCGGCAGAACTTCGCCGTCTGGTACTCCTTTTACCGCACACGCAACCTGATGACGGCGACCTCGGCAACGCGGGCGCTGGTCGGCGTGCCGCCGACTGCGCGTGTCGGCTGGCAGTCGCTGAGCTCGTGCAACGGCACGACCGGCTCCGGTACGACCAACGGCCGACTTTTCGACAACTCTTGCACTGGCTGGACCGGCAGCAGCGTCGACAAGCGGATCAAGGTCTTCGATGGTTCGCATCGTGCCAACCTGCTGAACTGGCTGGCGACGCTGCCGGCCTCAGGCGGCACGCCGCTGCGCGAGGCGACCAACCGGGTCGGTGAGTACTACCGCACCAACGGCGTCAACAGCCCCTATGCGCTGAACCCGACCGTTTCGCTCGGCACCGAGTACTCGTGCCGGCCGAACTTCCACATCCTGATGACCGACGGCATCTGGAACGACAGCAGCGGCAGTTTCTGCAGCGGTGCGAGCTGCGGCAACAAGGACAACAACTCGGTCACGCTGCCGGACGGCACCGCCTACAGTGCCCGCGCGCCCTACCGCGACAGCAACAGCAGCAGCCTCGCCGACGTCGCCTTCCACTACTGGGCGACCGACCTGCGGGGCAATCTGGCCAACAACCTGATGCCGTACCGGATCGACCGCGACGGCACCGCGGACGCGCAGTACTGGAACGCCAAGAACGATCCCGCCACCTGGCAGCACATGGTGATGTTCACCGTCGGCCTCGGTCTGGGCCGGACGTTCACGGTCTCCGGCATTCCGTGGGGCGGCAGCACCTACGCCGGCTCCGGCTACGCGAACCTCGTCGCCGGCACGGAGAACTGGCCGAGCACCGGCGCCGATGTTTCGCCGGGCAACGTCTACGACCTGTGGCATGCGGCGATCAACAGCCGCGGCCAGTCGTTCAGTGCCGACACGCCGCGCGACCTGTCCGACGCGCTGGCCACCGCGCTGAACCGCATCCTCGAGCGGGAGAGTGCCGCCGCCGCGCTGGCCACCAACTCGACCCGCCTGGCCACCGACACCCTGCTGTTCCAGGCGCGCTTCTTCAGCGGCACCTGGACCGGCGCGCTGACCGCCTACGCGATCAACACCGACGGCTCGGTCGGCAACGTGCAGTGGGAAGCAACCGCGTCGGGCAAGATTCCCGCGCACGGCTCGCGCAATATCTATACGTGGAACGGCATCTCCAGCGCCGGGACGACCTTCACCGAGTCGGGGCTGAACAGCGCCGGCCTGTGGTCGTCGATCGGCTCGACGGCGCTGCTCGACTACCTGCGCGGCGACACCGCCAACGAGAACCCGAGCGGCCTGCGCTACCGGGCGCGCGGCGGCCCGCTCGGCGACATCGTCAACTCCGACCCGGCCTTCGTCGCCACCGAGAACTACGGCTACACGGCGCTGGCCTCCGAGGGCTCGAGCTATCCGGCCTTCCTGGCGGCGAAGAAGACCCGCACCAAGATGCTCTACGTCGGCAGCAACGACGGCTTCCTGCGCGCCTTCAACGCGCTGACCGGCCAGGAGCTCTTTGCCTACGTGCCGAGCGCGATCGTGCCCGACCTGCCGCAACTGGCGGACGTGAACTACTCGCACCGCTTCTACGTCGACGGTGCGCCGGCGGCCTGGGATGCGTATTTCGGTGGCGGCTGGAAGACCGTGCTCACCGGCACCACCGGCGCCGGCGGCCGGTCGGTGTTCGCCCTCGACGTGACCGACCCGTCGAGCTTCGGCGCCTCCAGCGTGCTGTGGGAGATCAACCAGAACACCGGCACGCGCACTGGCGACGCCGCTGACCCGCAGTACGGCGCGCGGCTCGGCCAGACGATCGGCCAGGCGGTGGTCGCCAAGATGAACAACGGCGAGTGGGCGGCGGTGTTCGGCAACGGCTACCGCAGCCCGGGCGACACCGCAGCGAGCATTCCGGGCGATCAGGGGTCGCTGTACATCGTCCGCATCTCCGACGGCACCCTGATCCGGCGGATCGACACCGGCTTCGGCTCGCTCGGCGCTCCGAACGGCCTCGGTACGCCGACGCTGTACGACGCCAACGGCGACGAGATCGCCGACTACGCCTATGCCCCCGACATGCGCGGCAACGTGTGGAAGTTCAGCCTGACCGGCAGCACCGCTTCGTCGTGGAACCTCGCCTTCGCGGCGGATTCCAGCGCCGGCTTCCCGAACGGCCGACCGCTGTTCACCGCGGTCAACGGCTCGAGCCAGTTCCAGCCGATCTCGGCCCGCGTCGAGCTGGCATCGGCGCCGCCGGGCAAGGCGGGAATTATGGTGCTGTTCGGCACCGGCCGCTTCTTCGCCGTCGGCGACAACACCGACGCGACCGGCCAGAGCTTCTACGGCATCTGGGACAACGGAACGCCGGTGACCGCGACCAACCGCAGCACGCTGCAGGTGCAGACGATCAGCACCGTCAACATCGACCTGCGCGGCGTCACCACCGGCGTGCGCGAGGTGACGACCAACACGGTCGACTGGACCACCAAGCGGGGCTGGTACATCGACCTGCCGACGTCGATGGAGCGGGTGATCGGCACCGCCGCGGTGCGCGACAACCGGGTGATCTTCACCACCCTGATCCCGTCGAACGATCCGTGCGTCTTCGGCGGCTCGGGCTGGCTGATGGAGGTGGGCGCCACGACAGGCGCGCAGCTGCCCTATGCGGTCTTCGACACCAACGGCGACAAGCTGGTCACCTCGGCCGACCGGATCCTCGCCGGCGTGCCGGTCGGTGTCGGCATGGTCAAGCGGCCGCTGGTCATCGACGGTTCGCCGGTCGCCGCCAAGTTCCTCAGCGGCACGACCAGCGAGATCCAGATCGAGCGCAACCGCACCTTCGGTCCGCCGCTCGGCCGCGAATCCTGGCGCGAGGTGCAGCAATGAAAGCCCGACTCGCGGCGATCGGCGGCGCGCGCGGCTTCACGCTGATGGAGCTGCTGGTCACGGTCACAATCGTCGCGATCCTCGCCGCCATCGCCATCCCGAGCTACACCGCGTACATCGAGCGCAGCAAGCGCGGCGCGGCGCGCAGCGGGCTGATGGTGGCGGCCTCGTTCCTCGAGCGCAACTTCACCACCAACGGCTGCTACAACTACGCCACGGTTGCCAACTGCCAGTCGCAGTCGGGCACCGCGGTGACGTTGCCGGCGGCGCTCGCCCGCGCACCTGCCGAGGGCCGGGCGAGCTACCTGATCGGCGTCGACTTTTCCGCTAGCGCCACCGGGCAGGCCTACACGCTGACGGCGACGCCCTGCGCCACCGCCGGCAGCTGTCCGGCAGGCAGCGATCCGTTCACCGACGCCCGCTGTGGCTCGCTGACGCTCACCCAGGCCGGCGTGCGCGGCCGCTCGGGAGCCGAAGACCTGGCGGTGTGCTGGCAGCGCTGAGGCGCTGCTCCGCTTAGGCCCGCGGCGGGCTCAGCAGGTCAGCCGCCGCCGTTGCCGAGGCCTTTCGCGGCCAGTGCGTCGAAGTCGCCCGCGTAGCCGCGCAGCTTCTTCGCCAGCGCCAGGCGCTGCGCCGCGTCGGCGCTGTTGAGCAGCGCCGCCACCAGTGCGGCGTTTTCCTCCCGGTAGATGGAGAGCTTGGCCCGCCGCTGCGGGTCGCGCGGCTCGGCGAGCTCGGCGAAGTACTGGCGCAGCCAGGCGGTGGCCGTCGCGGCAGGCGGCTGTTCGGCGCGAATGCGCGCCAGCACCGCGACCAACTCGCGCTGCCGCTGCTCGCGCTCGGCCATCCAGGCCTCCTCCGCCTCGGGGCGCTGCGCCAGCGAGGTGCGGATCGTCTCGCGCTGCGCCGGCGTCAGCCGGCCGAACCACTCCTCGGCGCGTTCGACATAGCTGTCGAACCGCTGCTCGAGCGACTCGCGGCCGGCGAAGCGCACCAGTTCGCGCCGCGCCTTCGAACTGTCGCGCGCCAGTTTGTCGGCCAGCCGGTCGACCTGGGCCGGCTGCAGGGTCAGCGCCAGCGCCGCCAGGTCGGGGGCCGCCTGCTCGCCGATCGCCGCCAGGCCGCGCCGGATGCCGGCGTTGAACTCGAGCACGTCGGCCGCGGTGACCGGGCCGGCGACCTTCTTCTGCGCTTCGTTCAGCAGCTGCGCGTAGCCGGCGAGCTGGGTGCCGCGGTGCCAGCGATGCAGCGCGTCGATGCGCTCGCGCGCCAGGCGCTCCTGCTCGTCGTCCAGATCGAGGTAGCTGTCGAGCGCATAGGCAATTACCGTGTCGGCGTTGTTGTAGCCGAGCTGCAGCTGCGAACAGGCGACGGCGAGCAGCGCGACGCTCGCCAGGACGAAGCGGCGCGCGTGCCGGCCGAGCGCGGTCACCGCGCGGCCGCGCCCGTCGGAAAAACGCCCGGTGCTACGATCGTTTGGCATCGTTTTCGACGGATCCACGTTCGCCCTCGTTCCCGCCTGCAATGAACATCGTCATCCTGGCCGCCGGCCAGGGCAAGCGCATGCGCTCGCGCCTGCCGAAGGTACTGCATCCGGTGGCCGGCCGGTCGATGCTGGCGCACGTGATCGACACCGCCCAGTCGGTGGCGAACGGCCGCGGCGGTCCGACCCGCACCGTGGTGGTGGTCGGCCACGGCGCCGAGCAGGTGCGTGACGCGTTCTCTGACCGTCGCGACGTCGATTTTGTTCTGCAGCAGCCGCAGCTCGGTACCGGCCATGCGGTAATGCAGGCCGTCCCGCGCATCGACGAGACGTGGCCGACGCTGGTGCTGTACGGCGACGTGCCGCTGGTGCGGGCAGAGACGCTCGCGCGGCTGCTCGACGGCGCCGGCAGCGGGATGGCGGTGCTGACCGTGCGGCTGGCCGATCCGGCCGGCTACGGCCGCATTGTGCGCGACTGGCACGGCAACGTGCTGCGGATCGTCGAGCAGAAGGACGCCTCCGACGACGAGCGGGGAATCTCGGAGGTCAACACCGGCATCCTGGTCGCGCCGACCGCGAAGCTGAAGGCCTGGCTGGCCCGACTGTCGAACGACAACGCCCAGCGGGAGTACTACCTGACCGACGTGGTGGCGCAGGCGGTGGCCGAAGGCGTGCGCGTGGCGGGGGTGGTCGCCGACGACGCCGACGAGATGCTCGGCGTCAACAGCAAGGCGCAGCTGGCGCGCATCGAGCGGGTGGCGCAGTCGCGCGCCGCGGCGGCGGCGATGGAGGCTGGCGCCACGCTGGCCGATCCGGCCCGCTTCGACGTGCGCGGCGAGCTGGCTGTCGGCGCCGACGTGTTCATCGACGTGAACTGCGTCTTCGAGGGACGGGTGAGCCTGGCCGACGGCGTGCGCATCGGCCCGAACTGCGTGCTGCGCGACTGCTCGGTCGGCGCCGGAGCCGAGGTCGCCGGCTTCTGCCACCTGGACGGAGCGACGATCGGCGCGGAGGCGCGCATCGGGCCGTTCGCGCGGCTGCGGCCGACCTCCCGGCTCGCCGACGGCGTGCACATCGGCAACTTCGTCGAGGTGAAGAACTCTCAGCTCGATGTGGCCAGCAAGGCCAACCACCTGTCGTACGTCGGCGACGCGACGGTCGGCCGCAACGTCAACATCGGCGCCGGCACGATCGTCGCCAACTACGACGGCGCCAACAAGCACCGCACGGTGATCGGCGACGACGCGCACACCGGCTCGAACTCGGTGCTGGTGGCGCCGATCACGGTCGGTGCCGGCGCCACCGTCGGCGCCGGCTCGACCGTCACCCGCGAAGTGCCGGCCGGCGAGCTGACCGTGGCGCGCGCCAAGCAGGTCACCGTCCGCGGCTGGAAGCGGCCGGCGAAACAGAAGTAGGCGACGCAACGCCTCGCCCGCCGCAACGTGTTTGCCGAGCCGACCATTCCCCTGGCGCTGGAGTCCGAGCGGCTGCTGCTGCGCATGCCGACCGAGTACGACTGGCAGCCGCTGCACGCCTACTACGGCGATGCCGACAGCGTCCGCTACACGATGGGCGCGCCTTGCACGCCGGCGCTGACCTGGCGCGTGCTGGCCGGGGTGGTCGGCCACTGGGCGTGGCGCGGCTACGGACCGTACACGCTGCTCGACAAGGACGAGGGGGGCGTGCTCGGGGTTGCCGGCCTGTGGTTTCCGAACGACTGGCCGGAGCCGGAGATCAAGTGGGCGCTGGTGCCGGCGGCGCGCGGGCGCGGGCTCGCCTCTGAGGCTGCGCGGGCCGTCCGGCAGATGGCGCGCGAGAACCTGCGCGGCCTGCGGCTGATCAGCCTGATCGCACAGGGCAACGAACCGTCGGTGCGGGTGGCCGAGGCCGCCGGCGCGCGGCTGGAACGCGAGATCGAGTGGCGCGACACCCGGGCGCTCGTCTACCGCCACCCCGACTGAGAACCCGCGCTAACGCGCGGTGCCGCGCCAGGCGGCCAGTGCCAGCAGCAGCCAGCCGGCCAGCAGGAGCACGCCGCCGATGGGCGTGATCGCACCGAGGCCGCGCAAGCCCGTCAGCGTCAGCGCGTACAGGCTGCCGGAGAAGATCACCGTGCCGGCGACGAAGCACCAGCCGCCGGCCACCGCCGCGCGCCCCGGCCAGCGGCCGATCGCCCAGGCCACTGCGAGCAGGGCGAGCGCGTGATACATCTGATAGCGCACGGCGGTCTCGAACACCGCCAGCAGCTCGGGGGTCAGCCGCGCCTTCAGGCCGTGCGCGCCGAACGCGCCGGCGCCGACGGCGATGAAGCCGCTCAGTGCGCCCAGCACCGCGAAGAACCGATCCATCGTCCGGGATTCGAAGCGTGTCGATCGCCGCGTAATGTAGCCGCCCGGCTCGGCGAGCCGCCCGCTCGGGCACCCACTGACGACGTCAGCGGCGGCGGCCGAACGGCGGCTGCCCGCGCCAGTAACGCAGCATCAGCCAGCCGCCGAGCATGCCGCCCACGTGGGCAAAATGGGCGATGCCGCTCTGGGTGGCGCTGAAGCCCAGCGTCAGTTCGAGCAGGCCGAACACCACGGCGAACAGCCATGCCGGCATCGGGATCGGCGGGAACAGCAGCATCAGCCGGCGGTGCGGGAACAGCATCGCGTAGCCGAGCAGCAGGCCGAACAGGCCGCCGGAGGCGCCCACCGTTGGATACGGCACCGGCGCGTCGGATGCCACCACCAGCTGCACCAGGCCGGCAACCAGCACGCTGACGACGTAGTACTGCAACAGCCGGCGCGGCCCCCATAGCCGCTCGAGCTCCGAGCCGAACATCCACAGCCCGTACATGTTGAAGGCCAGGTGCAGCAGGCCGCCGTGCAGCAGCGCGTAGGTGAGCAGTTGCCAGGGCGCGAAGCCGCCAGCCAGCGGCCACAGCGCGAACCAGGCGAACGGCGCGCCGCCGGCGGCAAACGCCAGCATCGACGCGGCCGTCGTCACCAGCAGCAGGAGTTGCGTCATCGATTTCATGGGGCCGAGGATAATCCGCCGATGCGCGGTGTTTCCCTTCTGCTCGCCGCTTCGATCGCGGCGCTGGCGTCGGTCGCCTGTCGGCCCGAGACGGCCCGGGTCGCGTCGCCGGCAGTTGCGCAGGCGCCGCGAATCGAGCGTGTCGGCTCGGCGCATCTGACCATCACCACGCGCGAGCCGCTGGCGCAGCAGTTCTTCGACCAGGGGCTGCGGCTGGCCTATGCGTTCGACCATCCGGAGGCGCTGCGCGCCTTCTCGGAGGCGGCGCGCCTGGACTCCGACTGCGCCATGTGCGAGTGGGGCATCGCCTACGCGGTCGGGCCGAACATCAACAACCCGCTGCGCCCGGCCGATCCGCGCGCGGCCGGGCACGCGCGGCGCGCGCTGGCGCTGGCCGACAGGGTCACGCCGAAGGAACGTGCGCTGATCGAGGCGATGGCGGCGCGCCTCGACTTCGCCTCGCCGCCGGCAACGGTGGCCGATGCCGCGCCGTCGCCGGTGTGCGCGGTGCCGCCGCCGCCGAAGGACGCTGATCCGCTCGACATCGCCTACGCGCAGGCGATGAGCCAGGTGGCGCGCCGGTTTCCCGACGACGACGAAGTCACCGTGCTGTACGCCGAGGCGCTGCTGATGCTGTCGCCGTGGCAGTGGTGGAGCCGCGACGGAGCCGTGCCACGCGAAGGCACGTTGGCGGCAATCGACACGCTCGAGCGCGTGCTGGCCCGTTCGCCGGATCATGCCGGCGCCAACCACTTCCTGATCCACGCGTTCGAGGCCTCGCGAACGCCGGAGCGGGCGCTGGTCTCGGCCGAGCGGCTCGCGCGACTGGCGCCGGATGCCGGCCACATGGTGCACATGCCGTCGCACATCTTCGTTCGTGTCGGCCGCTATGCCGACGCGGTGCGCGCCAACCAGCGGGCGATCGAGGCCGACCGCAACTTCGAGGCGCAGTTGCGTGCGCAGGGTTACGAGCCGCTCGGCGCGGTGTCGCACCACCATCACTTCCTGTGGGCGTCGGCGGCGATGCAGGGCAATGCGGCGGTGGCGCTGCCGGCGGCCCGGTGGCTGGCAGATGCGGCCGCGCGGCCCGGGCAGCCGTTCGGCGACGAGGGGAGCAACGACTACTTCCTCGCCCTGCCGTGGCTGGCGCAGGTGCGCTTCGCACGTTGGGACGAGATCCTTGCGGCAGCGCAGCCGGTCTGGCCGGCGCACACATCGGCGTACCCGCGTGCCATCGTGCACTACGCGCGCGGCATCGCGCTCGCCCGCACCGGCAGGCCGGCTGCCGCGGCGCAGGAACTGACGGCGCTACGCGAGGCCGCGCGCGACCCGCGGCTCGACGGGCTGACGCTGAAGGGCATCGACGAGCTCACCGCGTTGCTGGCGCTGGCCGAGGCGGCGCTGCACGGGGAGATCCTGCTCGCCGAGCGGCGGCACGAACGGGCCATCGAGTCGCTGCGCCGCGCGGTCGAACTGGAGGACGCGCTGGAGAGCGAGGAGCCGCCGCCGTGGCCGGTGCCGGCGCGACAGGCGCTCGGCAGCGCGCTGCTGCTGGCGGGCCGGCCGGCGCAGGCCGAGCGCGCCTTTCGCGAGGACCTGCAGCGCCATCCGGACAATGGCTGGGCGCTGTACGGCCTGGCCGAGAGCCTGCGCCGAGGCAAGCGCAGTGCGCAGGCGCAAGCGGTCGACGATCGCTTTCGCATCGCCTGGCAGGCGGCCGACGTCGGGCAGCCCGACGCGCGATACTGAACCGCAGTCGCGATCGCCGACTGGCTCGCCGCGCGAGGGCAAAAAAAAGCGGATGCCATCGGCATCCGCTTTTTCGTTGAAGCCCGGGCGGCTTACTTGGGCTTGGCCACCGGATTGCCGGCCTTCACCCAGTCGTCGAACTTCATGTCGACCGAGGTGACGTTGGTGAAACCCATGTCCTGCAGCGACTTGGTGGCCAGCGCGCAACGGCCGCCGGTCAGGCAGTACAGCGTCATCTGCTTGTTCATGTCGACCTTGTCGGGGAAGCCGACCGACTTCCAGATGCGGAACTCGATCAGGCCGCGCGGAATGTTGATCGCGCCCGGCACGTGGCCGTCGGCGAACTCGTCTTCCTGCCGCACGTCGATGACCAGCCCGGCCTCCTTCCTGTCGAGCAGCGCCTTGAACTGCTCCATGTTGATCGTCTTGATCTGCTTCTTGGTGGCGGCGACCATCTGGCCGACCGAGGGCGGGTAGTTCTGCGCCAGCGCGTAGCCGGGCAGGAGCAGGCTGGCGGCGACCAGCGCCGCGGTGAACATCTTGCTGCAGGCTTTCATGGTGTTGGCTCCGTGGGTTGGGGGAGTGCGGCGCGGCTGGGCCCGGATGTTCATGGCGTCCGGGCTGGCAGCCTCGACGAAGCGAACGCTATCCGGCGTGCCACCGCGCGCGTTGACGGCAGTCAAGGGTGGCGCCCGAGGCGGCAGTGCCTCGGGTAAACCGCCGTGGCGGAGGTGTAACGGGGTGTCAAGGAGGGCCTCGACTCGGCGCCCGGGCTGATCCCGGTCAAATGCCGTGGGGGGTATCGGGAGTGCAATGCGCGTGGCTCTTTGTCGTAGCGCTTTTCGCACCCGGAAGCACCCTCATGGAACGGCTATCACGCAGGAGATTCCTCAAGATTTCGGCGGCGAGCTTCGGCGCCGGCGCCGTCGCCACGCAGGTGGTACCGCTGTCGCAGGCCGCCGCCGGCGGCGAGGTGAAGACCGTCCCGACCTTCTGCGAGATGTGCTTCTGGCGCTGCGGCGGCATCGCCTACGTGCGCGACGGCAAGCTGTGGAAGTTCGAGGGCAATCCGATCGACCCGCAGAGCCGCGGCCGGCTGTGCCCGCGCGGCACCGGCGCCATCGGCGCCCACTACGACCCCGACCGGCTTCAGAAGCCGCTGCTGCGCAAGGGCGAGCGCGGCAAGGAGCAGTGGGCGGCGGTCACCTGGGACGAGGCGCTGGACTTCATCGCCGGGAAGATGAACAAGATCAAGGCCGAGCACGGCGCCGAGTCGATCGCCATGCTCAACCATGGCGTCGGCGTGCGCTTCCTGCAGCACGTGCTGAGGAGCTACGGGGCGACCAACTTCGCCGGGCCGTCGTTCGCGCAGTGCCGCGGTCCGCGCGACGTCGGCTACATGATGACGATGGGCACCGACCTCGGCTCGCCGGAGCCGACCGACATCGAGAACACCGACTGCCTGGTGCTGATCGGCTCGCACCTGGGCGAGAACATGCACAACACGCAGGTGCAGGAGTTCGCCAACGCGGTCGAGCGGCGGATCCCGATCATCGTCGTCGATCCGCGCTACTCGGTGGCGGCCAGCAAGGCCAAGTACTGGCTGCCGATCCGGCCGGGCACCGATCTCGCGCTGCTGCTGGCGTGGATGAACGTGCTGGTCAGCGAGGGCCTGTACGACCGCGAGTTCGTCGGCCAGTACGGCCACGGCTTCGACAGGTTCGTCGCCGAGATCAAGGGCTACACGCCGGATTGGGCGGCGGCGGAAACCGGGCTCGACGCGCAGATGATCCGCGTCACGGCGCGCGAGTTCGGCAGGCGGCGTCCGCACAGCCTGATCCACCCGGGCCGGCGCGTGAACTGGAACGGCGACGACGCGCAGCGCGGCCGAGCGGTGGCGCTGCTCAATGCGCTGCTCGGCAACTGGGGCCGGCGCGGCGGCATCTACATCAACCACCACGTGGAGCTGGCGAACTTCCCGCTGCCCAAGTACCCGAAGTCCGACAAGCCGAAGGCCGACAACCCCAACTTCGAGCGCTATCCGTTCGCCCACGAGGCGGTGACCACCGGCATCCGCGAGACCACGCTGACCGGCAAGCCGTATCCGATCAAGGCCTGGTGGGTGTACTCGACCGACCTGATCCACGCGCTGCCGAACCAGGCCGAGACGCTCAAGGCGATCGACCAGCTCGACCTGATGGTGGTGGTCGACACCATGCCGGCGGAGATCGCCGGCTATGCCGACGTGGTGCTGCCCGAGGTGACGTTCCTCGAGCGCTACGACGAACTGCTCGCCGGCTGGGGCCGGCAAGGCTGGGTCGCGCTGCGCCAGCCGGTGGTGGCGGCGCCGGGTGACCAGAAGCCCGGCTGGTGGATCGCCAAGCAGCTGGCCGCGAAGCTCGGCATCCCCGAGAGCATGCCGTTCGAGGACATCGAGCAGTACCTCGCCGTGCGCTGCGAGAAGTCGGGCATCGACTTCGCCAGGCTCAAGGCCGAGGGCGTGATCATGGGGCCGAAGCAGCCGATCTACGTCGACGACGGCGCGCCGATCGAGTTCGGCACGCCGTCGGGCAAGGTCGAGTTCTGGTCCGATCAGCTGAAGGACGCCGGCTTCGACCCGGTGCCGAAGTACACGCCGCCGGAGAAGCCGCCGGAGGGCTATTTCCCGCTGATCACCGGGCGCGCGCCGGTGCATACCTTCAGCCGCACGCAGTCGAACCCGTACCTGTCGAGCCTGATGCCGGAGAACGAGGTGTGGGTCAACGGCGCCACGGCGGCGAAGCTGGGGCTGAAGAACGGCCAGTACGTCAGGCTGAAGAACCAGGACGGCGTGGTCAGCCAGCGGGTCAAGGTGAAGAGCACGCAGCGCATCCGGCCAGACACCGTGTACATGGTCTACGGCTTCGGCCACACCAACAAGATGCGCAGGCATGCGCAGATGAACGGCGCCAGCGCGGCGCAGCTGAACACGCGCTACAAGACCGACCCGCTGATGGGCGGCACCAGCCTGCACGGCAACTTCGTGACGCTGGTGAAGGAGATCTGAGATGGCACGCTACGGAATGGTCATCGACACCGCCAAGTGTGTCGGCTGCATGGACTGCGTGGTGGCTTGCCAGGCGGAGAACGACGTGCCGGTGGGCTACGCGCGCGACTGGATCGCCACCGAAGTGCGCGGCGAGTTTCCGAAGCTGACGATGGAAATCCGCAGCGAACGCTGCAACCACTGCGAGAACCCGCCCTGCGTCGCCTGCTGTCCGACCGGCGCCAGCCACGTCTCGGACATGGGGCTGGTCAAGGTCACCGCCAACCGCTGCATCGGCTGCAAGGCCTGCATCTCGGCCTGCCCCTACGGCGCGCGCTACGTGCACCCGAAGGGCTATGTGGACAAGTGCACGTTCTGCGACCACCGGGTCAAGGAGGGCAAGGATCCCGCCTGCGTCTCGGTGTGCCCGACGCACTGCATGCACTTCGGCGATCTCGACGACCCGAAGAGCGCGGTGGCGACGCTGCTGCGCACGCGCAGGTGGCACGTGCTGCTGCCCGAGGCCGGCACCCGGCCGCGGGTCTTCTACCTGACGTAAGGAGCGCGAGCCATGCTCGAATTCACCACCACCCGCCACAACCCGGGCATCGATCCGGCGCTGCACGTCTGGGGCTGGGAGATCCCGCTGTATCTGTTCGTCGGCGGCATGGTCGCCGGCATGATGATCTTCGCAGGCGCCGCGATGCTGCGCACCGCCCGGGGCGAGGACACGAGGAGCTTCTTCTCGGTGCAGACGCCGCTGCTCGGCTTCATGCTGCTGAACCTCGGCATGCTGGCGCTGCTGCTCGACCTCGCGCACCCGCTGTACGTCTGGGCGATCTACATCACGTTCCAGCCGCTGTCGCCGATGTCGTGGGGCTCGTGGGTGCTGCTGATCGTCTACGGCATCCTGCTCGTCTCCGCGCTGGTGCGGCTGCCGGAGTCGTGGCCGTGGCTGGGCGAGCGCGTGCCGGCGCTGAAGAAGGCCTCCGACTGGTTCGTCGGCAGCCCGAAGCGCATGCGCCAGTTGGGCGTGGCCAACATCGCCTTCGGCATCGGCGTGGGCATCTACACCGGCATCCTGCTCAACACGATGGTGGCGAGGCCGCTGTGGAACACCTCGGTGCTGCCGCTGCTGTTCCTGGTGTCCGGCCTGTCGGCCGCCGCTGCCGCGGTGCACCTGGCCACGGTCGTCTTCCCGGGCCGGCCGGCGCCGCGCAGCCTGATCGGCGGAATGCTGGCGGCGATGACGCAGCCGCTCGGACCCCAGCCGCCGGAAAAGCGTACGGTCGACACGCTGGTCCGCGCCGACATCGTGCTGCTCGCGGTGGAACTGGTGCTGATCGCGTTGCTGCTGATGTCGCTGGCCACCTCGACGCTGTCGCAGATCGAGGCGGTGAAGCTGCTCTTCGCCGGCAGCTACGGACTGGTGTTCTGGGTCGGCGTGATTGCCATCGGCATCGTCGTGCCGATCGTGCTGCAGGCCCTCGAACTGTCGCACCGCATTCCGCACACCGTGCTGCCGGCGGTGCTGGTGCTGGTCGGCGGCTTCGCCCTGCGCTGGGTGCTGGTCAACGCCGGGCAGGCAAGCGAGATCGTCAGCACTGCGGCGAGGCTGTGAGCCGCAGGAAAGCAACCCAACCCAACCCAACCCAACCCAACCCAACCGAAGAGGAAACCCCGATGCAAAGCATGATTCCGCTCGCCGTTGCCGCGCTGGCCTTCGTGGCCGGCGGCGCGCTGGCGCAGGCGCCGGCTGCCAAGCCGACCCAGCCGGCGGTCTGCAACAACTGCCACAAGCCGGTGCCGGGAACGGTCGCCGGCTACTTCGAGAACGTCGCCTTCAAGTCGCAGTCGATCCAGATCGGCATCGATGCCAACAAGGAGATCGTCCGCTTCGACGAGAAGACGCTGAAGGTCGTCGACGCCGGCGAGGCGAAGAAGGTCGAGTTCCTGCGCGATGCCCGCAAGGGTCACGAAGTGCGCATCGCCTACGTCGAGCGCGACGGCCAGAAGGTCGCCACCCAGATCACCTTCAAGGGGCCGGTCAAGGTCGCCAAGGCAGACCTCGTCGACTACGCCTACGTCAGGAAGCTGGTCGATGCGGGCGGCGGCAACTTCGCGCTGATCGACTCGCGGCCGCTGCCGCGCTTCCAGCAGGGCACGATCCCCGGCGCGATCAACGTGCCTTATCCGGCCTGGGACAAGGTGGTCAACCGCCTGCCGGCCGACAAGAACACGCAACTTGTGTTCTTCTGCCAGGGCGTGACCTGCCAGATGAGCCCGCTGTCGCAGCGCAAGGCGATCGCCCTCGGCTACACGAACACCAAGGTCTATCACGAGGGCGTTCCTGAATGGGAAACGAAGGACTACCTCGTTACCCGGCCGGAGTTCGTCAAGGCTGCCTACCTCGACAAGGACATCCCGGCGGTGATCCTCGACGTGCGCTCACCGGTCGAGAGCGCCGGCGGCCACCTCAAGGGCGCGGTGAACATGCCGGCGGCAGGCGTGGCGAAGCAGGCGAAGAGCTTCCCCGACCCGAAGCTGAAGGCGCCGATCATCGTCTATGACGGCCGCGGTGGCGCCGAGGCGAAAGCTGCCGCGCGGGCGCTGGTGAAAGCGGGCCAGAGCAACGTGCAGGTGATGGAACAGGGCCTGCTCGGCTGGCAGTCGGCCGGCTACGCGATCGAGCCGGGCGCACCGGCGCTGACCAGGATCGCCTACGTGCCCAAGCCGCGTCCCGGCTCGATTCCTGCCGCCGAGTTCAGCAAGCTGGCGCAGGCGACGCCGGCCGACGTGCTGATCCTCGACGTGCGCAACCAGGACGAGGCCAACGCCGGCATGATCAAGGGCGCGGTGCTGATTCCCGACGAGGAACTGCAGGCCCGGCTGGGCGAACTGCCGAAGGACAAGCGGATCATCGCCCACTGCTCCACCGGCATCCGCGCCGAGATGGCCTACCACAAGCTGAAGGACGCCGGCTACAAGGCGGGCTTCCTGAACGCCGAGATCGACATCGCCAAGAACGGCAGTTTCAAGGTGACGCCGAAGCTGTAGGCCGCCGCTTCACCGACGGACGGCGCGGCAGGGCCCGGCCCTGACGCGCCTTTTCTTTCGCCGGTGCCGGAGCCATACCGGGTATCGGGGGGCGGGCGCCTACGCCGCCGCCGCGGCTGTCAACCGCCTGCCGTGCTCGCGCGCTTATGGCAGGCCGCCCGAACGGCCGCGACAGCCTGCATAATCCGGCCCCGCGCCGGCGCGGCCGCGCGTATCGAAGACCACCAACCGAGGAGTAGGAACCGATGAACAAACTGTTGACCGCCATCCTGGCCGCCGCCTTCGCAGCCTCGCCTGTCTACGCGCAGACCGCCGCCGCGCCGGCCAAGGACGAGAAGAAGGCCGAAGCCAAGAAAGCCGATCCCGCCAAAGCCGACGCGAAGAAGGCCGAGCCCGCGAAAGCCGAAGCCAAGAAGGACGAGAAGAAGAAGCCCAAGGGCGGCTGCTGATCGGCGCCGCCGCGCCGCGCTGCCCAGGCAGCCGCGGCGAAGAGATCGCCCGGGTCAGGTACCCGGGCGATTTGTTTTGCGCGCGGTCAATCGACGATGGCACGGTGGTCCGGTACCCTACGGGGTACTTTGCCTGCGAAGGAGATCGACGATGAGTGCCGTCAGTCCGACGCCGTCGTTTGCCGGCACCGGGGCCCGGTCGCCGGCCGGCGCGCGCCGCCAGATGAACCCCTACCTGGCCGGCTTCGGCCTCGGCCTGGTCCTGCTGGCCTCGTTCCTGATCATGGGCCGCGGCCTGGGCGCCACCGCTGCCTCCGGCTCGGTGGTCGCCTGGGCGAGCGGCCTGGTCGCGCCGGAATGGACCGCCGCCAACCCGGCGCTGAAGGGCTACTTCGCCGAACCGCCCTGGATCAACTGGACTTTCTACCTGATCGTCGGCGCCTTTGTCGGCAGCCTGGTGTCGGCGAAGCTCGCCGGCCGCGTCCGCTTCCGCGTCGAGCGCGGCCCGCAGCTGGGCGTCGGCGCCCGCCTGGCGCTGGCCTTCGCCGGCGGCGCGCTGGCGGCGATCGGCGCCAAGCTCGCCAAGGGCTGCACCAGCGGCCAGGCGCTGACCGGCGGCGCGCTGCTCAACGTCGGCAGCTGGATCTTCATGCTGGCCGTTTTTGCCGGCGCTTATGCGCTGGCTTATTTCGTGCGGAGGCAGTGGCGATGAAAGCGGCCCGTCCGTTTGTAGGTTCTCGGCTGCCCCTCGCGGGGACTGCCCGCAGGGCGAAGGAGGCCGGATGAACCTGCCCCTGTATGCCTATGAGCTGATCAGCGACTCGCAGGGACTGCTGCTGGCGCTGCCGCTCGGCTTCGGCTTCGGCTGGTTCCTCGAGCGGGCCGGCTTCGGCAGCTCGTGCCGCCTGTGCGCGCAGTTCTACCTGTACGACATGACGGTGCTGAAGGTGATGTTCACCGCGATCATCACCGCGATGGTCGGCCTGTGGGCATTCTCGGCGGCCGGGCTGCTCGACCTGTCGATGGTCTACCTGACGCCGACCTCGATCGGCGCGCAGCTGGCCGGCGGCGTGCTGCTCGGCGCCGGCTTCATCGTCGGCGGCTATTGCCCCGGCACCGCGGTGACGGCGGCGGCCAGCGGCAGCGGCGACGGCTACGTGTACATCGGCGGCTTCATGGCCGGGCTGCTGTTCTATGCGCTTGCTTTCGTCGGCCTGGAAGAATGGGCCAACGCCGCCAGCATCGGCGAAATGACACTGCCGCAGGCATTCGGCGTTCCGTACGGCGCAGTGGTGCTCGGCGTGGTGGTGATGGCCGGCCTGATGTTCGCCGGCGCCGAGTGGTCGGAACGGAAGTTCGCCCACATGCGGCCGGGCGCGCGCTGAACCTCGGCTGCTCAATGGAAAAGGGCGGGAACAATCCCGCCCTTGCCGTGCGAGCCCCGCCCCTGTCCCGCGAGGGGCGGCGGATCGCCAGAATCAGAACCGCCAGCCGTAGGCGACGCCGAACGAGTACTGCTTCATCTTCAGGTTGATGTCGCCGCCGCCGAAGGCGGGCGGAATCGAGTTGACGCCGTTCACCTCTACCGTCGGCGCATACATGAAGGCGAAGCTCAACTCCGACTTGTTGGCCAGCGTCCAGGTCGCACCGAGCGTCCAGTGGTCCTCGACCACGCCCGGCGCCAGGAAGTTGAAGAACGTCTCGCTCTGCGGGATCGGCTGCTCGCCATAGTTGTAGCCGCCGCGGACGGTCCACTGCGGGTTGATCGCGTACTGCACGCCGAGCTTGTAGGCGGTGACGTCGTCCCAGCCGAAGCCCGCGCCGCCGTCGGTGCCGAGCGGCGCCTGGAACAGGTTCGGCAACAGCGGGTTGTTGATCGACTTGATGCCCGAGTAGTCGATCCGCACGACGTCGAAGGCCAGGGTCAGGCCGGTCATCGGCGTGAAGGCGACGCCGATGCCGTAGTTGGCTGGGATGTCGAAGCCGCCCTGCTCGGCGAACAGGCCCTTGTACTCGTCGAGCTCGCTCATGCTGGTCTTCGACTGGTAGGTCAGGCCGACGGCGAGGTTCGGCGTGAACTGGCCGAGATAGCCGATCCGCACGCCGACGCCGTACGACCAGTCGTTGCCGTTGTCGGTGACCTTGTCCGGATACATCGAGAAGCGCGGCGCCATCGGGCTCGAGCCGTCGCCGGTGAAGTTCTCCAGACCGTGCGCCTTGAAGCGCTGCACGGCGAGGTTCAGCGAGATGCCCACCGCGTGCTGCGGCGTGATCTTGTAGCCGAGGGTCGGCGCGATGAAAAGCTGCGACAGGTCGACGCCCGGCCGGGTCGAGCCGAACAGCGGGAACGGCTTGTCGTAGTCGGTGTTCATGCCGCCGTTGCCGTAGACCGAGACGCCGAGCGACATCGCGCTGTTCAGCATCTGGTTGTAGCCGAACTCGGGGATGAAGAAGTTCGACGACTCGTTGCCCTCGTACACCGTGCCGTTGAAGGGCAGCGGGCTGCCGACCAGTTGCGATTCGCGGATCGGCCGGAAGTAGTTCAGGCCGAAATCGATCCGGTTGCCGAGCATCGCCATGCCAGCCGGGTTGATCGCCGCGGCGATCGCGTCCTGCGGCAGCGCGACGCCGGCGCCGCCCATGCCGATCGACTTGATGCCGTAGCCGTGCGAAAAGTAGCCGTTGGTGGCCTGCGCCGGTGTCGCCAGCAGCAGCGGCACGAAAGCGGCGGCCACTGCTGCCGCTGCCGAATGAAGCCTGCATTTCATGGTGGTCCCCCCATCGATGGTCTGCCCGGATCTCGCGGCCGCGAGGCGCGGCTGGATCGCTGCCCAGTGTGACCGGCATATTCATTGCAGGGCCTGCCGACGGTCAACGATGCGCCGCCGCAATGGGGTACTCCGTATGGTTTGCGCGACAGTGCCGCGGCCCGCCTTGGTCCGCCCGCCGGGGCAGGCCGGGCGGCGGTCCGGCCGGCCGAATCGGCAGGCGTGGGCCCGTCGCAGCGAAGCGTCGTCGGCCCGCCGGCCTCCGGCTTGCCGGCGCTACGGCGCTGCCGTGATCAGCCGAGTTCGCCGCGCTCGACCAGCTCGCGGATGCGCCAGACGGTGTCGATGTCGGCACTGCGGTAGGCCTGCTCGCGCAGCTGGCGGGTCATGCTGTCCGGCTGGTCCCCGGCCGCCCCTTCGTCGGCCTCGTAGGTGAAGCGCAGGAACAGGCTGCCGGTGGCCGGCGCCTCGATGCGGATGGTCAGCCGGCTCGCCGGATAGGCGGCGGTCGCCTCGATGTGGGTGACGCTGACCCCGTCGGCGGTCAGCACGACGCGGTCGCGCACCCGGAAGCTGCCGAAGTCGAGCGTGCGGACCAGTTGCGTCCGCTCGGGCTCGTCGATCCGCTGTTCGATCGTCGCGCCGGCCAGCCCGAGCACGAATTCGGTCGGCTGTTCGGCACGGCGCAGCAGGCCGCGCCACAGTTGTGCCCGCGAGACCTCGGTGAGCAGCGGCTGCAGCGGGTCGTTGATCTGGACGAGGTGCTCGAAGCGCATCGTCGGCACCCGCGCCGCGGCGACCTCAGCTGGCGGTCGCTGCGCGGGTCGCCTGCCAGGCTTCCCAGCCGGCGGCGCGCAGGCCGCAGGCCGGACACAGGCCGCAGCCGCGGCCCCATTCGAACAGCTTGCTGCGCTCGCCGAGGTAGCAGCTGTTGGTCTCCTCGCGGATCAGCTGCACCAGTTCTTCGCCGCCGAGCTCGTGCGCCAGCTGCCAGGTCGCGGCCTTGTCCAGCCACATCAGCGGCGTCTCGATGGTGAGCGGGTGGTCCATGCCCAGCGACAGCGCCACCTGCAGTGCCTTGAGCGTGTCGTCGCGTCCGTCCGGGTAGGCCGAGTAGTCGGTTTCGCACATGCCGCCGACCAGCACCGGGATGTCGCGCCGGTAGGCCACTGCCGCGGCGTGAGTGAAGAACATCAGGTTGCGGCCGGGAACGAAGCTCTCGGGCAGTCCCTTCGCCGCCATGTGGACCGCGGCTTCCGGCGTCGGCGCGGTGTGCGCCAGCTGTGCCAGCTCGGGCATCTCGATCCGGTGATCGGTGCCGAGCCTGGCGCTCCACCGTGGAAAGCGCTCGCGCAGTGCGGCGATGAAGCCGAGCCGGCCATCCACCTCGACCTGGCGGCGCTGCGCGTAATCGAAGCCGATCGTCTCGACACGCTCGAAGCGCGCCAGCGACCACGCCAGACAGGTGGCGGAGTCCTGACCTCCGGACAGCAGAACGAGCGCGGCCTTTTGCACGGGCGAAAGTCTAAGAGCGCGAGTGCCGATTTAGACGTCGGGTAATCGCCGTAACCGGCGGGCCCGGCGGCGGCCGATGCGCGCGCGTGCACAGCTTCAGCGCTCTTCCCTCGGGCCGTCGGCGCTTGCTGCGATTGCCCTTGCACCGCTCGGGTGATCGGACTAACGGGAATGGGTGTCTCGCGGGCGAGCCGCTGTCGGCGCCCGCGACACACCCGCGCTGTCCTGCCCCCGCAAGACCCGCCAGGCTTGCTTGCTATTCTCGACCGCAAACGTCGACGAGGAGGCAGACATGAAGCTCTACTACAGCCCCGGCGCCAGTTCGCTGGCCGCGCACATCGCCCTGCGCGAGTCGGGCCTGTCGTTCGACCTGGAGCGCGTCAGCCTGAAGACCAAGAAGACGGCCGGCGACGCCGACTACCTGCGCGTCAATCCCAAGGGCTACGTGCCGGCGCTGCGGTTCGAGGACGGCAGCCTGCTCACCGAGGGCCCGGCGATCATGCTGTGGGTCGGCGACCAGGTGCCGGAAAAGCGGCTGGCGCCGTCGCCGGGCACGATGGAGCGCTATCACCTGATCGAGTGGCTGAACTTCATCGCCACCGAGCTGCACAAGAACTTCGGCGCGCTGTTCGATCCGGGCGCGCCGGATGCCGCGAAGGCCGCCGCCCGCGCCAGGCTCGACAAGCGGCTCGACTACCTGGACCGGACGCTCGGCGACGCGCCGTTCCTGCTCGGCGAGCACTTCACGGTGGCCGACGGCTACCTGTTCACCGTGCTCGGCTGGGGCCGGCTGGTCGACGTCGACATCGCCCGCTGGCCGCATCTGGCCGCCTACGCCGGCCGCATCGGCGCGCGGCCGAAGGTGCTCGACACGCTGCGGGCCGAGGGCCTGCTGAAGGGCTGAGCGAGGCGGCGGCCATGGCGATCGCCGCGCCGCCGCTGGTCCTGCTCGACTCGGTGACCCAGGTCGAGCCGGCGCACGCCGGCCGGCTGGTGGTCACCGGTTCGCACGGCGGCGCCAGCGTGGTGCCGTACGCGCGTGCGGTGCGCGCCTGGCTGTACGTCTTCAACGACGCCGGCGGCGGCAAGGACGGCGCGGGCGTCGCTGCGCTCGAGCTGCTCGACGCCGACGGCATCGCCGCGGTGACGGTGGCGCACTCCTCGGCGCGCATCGGCGAGGCGCTCGACGCGTGGCAGCACGGCGTGGTGTCGCAG
Source organism: Burkholderiales bacterium (assembly GCA_016716275.1). Classification (GTDB taxonomy): domain Bacteria; phylum Pseudomonadota; class Gammaproteobacteria; order Burkholderiales; family Burkholderiaceae_F; genus JADJWR01. The sequence continues at coordinate 124,316 of JADJWR010000004.1, forward strand.
GCGAATGCCGCGGCCGCGGCGCTCGGTCTGCAGGTCGGTGCCGCGCTGCGCGAGTTGCTCGGCGGCAAGACGCACTGATCCGCGGCGGTCGCGAACCGTCTGACCGACAAGCTCCGGCCGAAGCCTCCGATTACGAGCGGGGCGGCGTTGCGCCACTGCTGTGACGGCGTCGCCTTTCGGCGACAGCGCGTGTAACGATTGTCGTTACAGCTTCCCGCCGTCTCCGACCTCGCCAGTCAACTATTCCATGGAGGACATAGGGTTTCTGATGTCGGTCAATCTTTACTTGCTGAGCCGGCGCAGAGTGCGACTGTTCGAAGAATCTCGAACTGTCTGTGCGGAGGAGCTATGAGACTTACGAGGCGGTCGTTCATTCAAGCGTCTGCTGCCACCAGCGGTCTGCTTGCGGCGGGCTGCGCGACCAAGCCGCCGGTATCGGCGGCGATGGCGCCGCGCAAGATGAAGGGCGGCACGCCGGCCAAGGGCGACTGGGTGGCCAGCACCTGCCAGGGCTGCACGCAGTGGTGCGCGATCGAAGTGCTGGTGCAGAACGGCCGCGCCGTGCGCGTGCGCGGCAACCAGAACTCGAAGACCAACCACGGCTACGTCTGCCCGCGCGGCCACATGATCCCGGCGCAGCTGTACGACCCGGACCGGATCAAGGTACCGCTGAAGCGGACCAATCCGGCCAAGGGCCGCGGCGTTGATCCGAAGTTCGTGCCGATCACCTGGGACGAGGCGCTCGACACCGTCGCCGACAGGATGATCGAACTGCGCAAGGCCAACGAGCCGCACAAGCTCCTCTACCTGCGCGGCCGCTATTCGGCCACTGGCACCGCGCTGCTGTACGGCACGCTGCCGAAGATCTTCGGCACGCCAAACTACTTCTCGCACAGCGCCATCTGCGCCGAGGCGGAGAAGATGGGCCCCGGCCTGACGCAGGGCTTCTTCGGCTACCGCGACTACGACCTGGAGAAGGTCAACTGCCTGGTGATCTGGGGCTGCGATCCGCTGTCGTCGAACCGCCAGGTGCCGAACACCATCCACCGCTTCGGCGAGATCATGGCGCGCGGCACGGTGATCGCCGTCGACCCGCGCCTGTCGGTCTCTGCCTCCAAGGCGCATGAGTGGCTGCCGCTGCTGCCGGGCACCGACGGCGCGCTGGCCGGCGCCGTCGCCCACGTGCTGCTGACCGAGGGACTGTGGAGCAAGGAGTTCGTCGGCGACTTCAAGGATGGGCGCAACCAGTTCGTCGCTGGCCGAGCGGTCGACGAGGCCTCATTCGCCGAGAAGGAAACGAACGGGGTCGTCAAGTGGTGGAACCTGGAGGTGAAGGACCGCACGCCGGCCTGGGCTGAGAAGGAGTGCGGCGTCCCGGCAGCGCAGATCGTCCGGGCAGCACGGGCGATGGGCAAGGCCGCCCCGCGCACCGCGGTCTGGATGGGACCCGGCGCCGCGATGCAGCCGCGCGGCACCTACAGCGCGATGTACGTGCATGCACTGAACGGCCTGCTCGGCTCGGTGGACAACGAAGGCGGCGTCTGGCAGTCGAGCAGCGTGCCGACCGGCAAGTTCGCCAGCGCCGACAAGTACGTCGACGACATGGCGAAGAGCTTCGGCAAGGGCAAGAAGCTCGACGGGCGAGGCGCCAAGGACATGCCGGCGATGATGAACGCCAAACCCGGCAGCGGCGTGGTCACCAACAACGTCGCCAACGGCATGCTCAAGGATCCGGGTGCCGCCAAGGTCGTCATTGCCTCGTGGAACAACTTCAACTTCTCCTGCACCGGCGCGCAACGCTGGGACCAGGCGATGGCCAAGGTGCCGTTCTTCGTGCACATGGTCACCAACCCGTCGGAGATGACGCAGTTTGCCGACATCGTGCTGCCGGCGACCTTCAACTCGGCCGAGGGCACGTCGATCATCACCAACATGGGCAACGGCTACGGCTACGCGTCGATCCAGCAGCCGGTCGCCAGGCGCCTGTGGGACGTGAAGCAGGAGGAGACCGAGGTGATGTGGCTCCTCGCGCAGAAGCTCAAGGCGAAGGGCTTCGCGAACCTCGCCGACTACTACGCGAAGGAGTTCAAGGATCCCGAGACCGGCAAGCTGCCGGCCAACGAACTGGAGTTCAGCGAGATCGCCGCCAAGATCTCCAGCGCACCGCTTTGGATGGCAAAGGAACCGCTGAAAGGCGACGCACCGATCGCCGGCTGGGCCGAGTTCCGCAAGCGCGGCATGTTCAGCGGCCCGAAGTACACGCTGAAGAAGGGCTGGGGCGGCAAGTTCAACACCGCCACCAAGAAGTTCGAGTTCTACAGCGAGACGATGAAGAAGGGGCTCGAGGAGCACGCCAAGAAGCACAACGCCACCGTCGACGAGATCCTGGCGGTGTCGGGTTACGTCGCCAAGGGCGAAGTGGCCTTCGTGCCGCACTACGAGCCGCCGAAGCGCCACGGCAGCCTCGCCGAGTACCCGTTCACCTTCATCGACCACAAGAGCCGCCTGAACCGCGAGGGCCGCTCGCAGAACCTGACCTGGTACCAGGAGTTCAAGAAGGTCGATCCGGGCGACGTGTCGTGGGACGACGTGCTGAAGATGAACCCGGCCGACGGCAGGAAGCTCGGCCTGAAATCCGGCGACATGGTCAGGATCACCTCGCCGACCGGCTCGATCACCGCCAAGCTCAGGCTGTGGGAGGGCGTGCGGCCGGGCACGGTCGCCAAGTGCTACGGGCAGGGCCACTGGGCCTACGGGCGGGTCGCGACGGAGAGCTTCGGCAAGTCGTCGCGAGGCGGCAACAACAACGAGATCCTGGTCGATGAATACGACCGCCTGAGCGGCTCCACCGCGCGCAACGGCGGCTTCACCGGCGTGCGGATCGCCAAGGCCTGACCCCAACCTGCGAGCTGAAGGAGATCGAGATGAGATTCGGAATGGTCATCGACCTGCAGCGCTGCGTCGGTTGCGGAGCCTGCGCATTCGCCTGCAAGGCGGAGAACAACACGCGCGACCGCGCGGACGGCCAGAGCTACAACTGGGCCGACTTCATCATGAAGACCGAGGGGATCTTCCCCAGCGTCACCCACTGGGTGATGCCGGTGCTGTGCAACCACTGCAGCAACGCCGCCTGCGTCGAGGTCTGCCCGGTGACGCCGCAGAAGGCCATGTACAAGACGCCGGAAGGCATCACCATGCACGACCCGAGCCTGTGCATCGGCTGCGGCCAGTGCATGGCGGCCTGCCCGTACAGCAGCCCGGCGCTGGAGGACGACAGCCTGGCGGGCGAGAGCTACAGCGTGATCAGCTTCAACATGCCGGACGCGCCGACGCAGCCGAAGTGGGCGGACACCAAGGCGCTGATCCCGGGCGGCACGGCCTCCGGCGCCGACGTCGCCAAACGCGCGGGCGCGGCGCCGCCGATGATGAACGCCTTCGCCGGCAACGACGTGACGCCGGTGCGCAAGGCGGGCGTGGTCGAGAAGTGCACGTTCTGCTACCACCGCACGACCAACGGCATGCTGCCGGCCTGCGTCGAGGTCTGCCCGTCGAAGGCGCGCATCTTCGGCGACCAGGAGGATTCGGCATCGCAGATCGCCCAGGTGCTGAAGGCGAACAAGTCGTTCCGCCTGAAGGAAGAGGCGGGCACGCAGCCGAACGTGCACTACATCAACAAGTACACGGTGCGCGGCTAGGGCGCCTCGCGCAGCATGCCCGGGGGCGGGCGCGCCCCGCCCCTTCTTGCCGCCGCCGGAATCTGCCGATGCCCGCCGACGACTTCGATTCGCTCGCCGCCCGCGCCGACCTCTCTCGCCTGCTGGCAGCCTGCTACTACCAGCCGGGGCCGGAGTTCGCCGAGGAGGGCCTGTTCGATTCGCTGCACGGCGCCGCGGCGCGGCTGGACGGCGAGCTGGCGGCGCGCTCGCGGCGGCTCGGCGATGCGTTCGGCGCGGCCGACCCGCAGGAACTGCTGGTCGACTACACGCGGCTGTTCCTCGGCCCGATCGAGGCGCCGGCACGGCCGTACGGCTCGGTGTGGCTGGAGGCACGTCAGGGCCTGATGCAGGATTCGACGGTGGCCGTGCTCGACCTGTACGCCGAAGGCGGCTTCGAGATGGACGAGTCGTTCCGCGACCTACCCGACCACGTCGCCGCCGAACTGGAGTTCCTGTATCTGCTGCTGTTTCGCCAGGCCGAGGCGCTGCGCGACGGCGATGCGCAGGCGCAGTCGCGCTTCGCCGCGCTGCGGCTGCGGCTGCTCGACGAACAGCTCGGTCGCTGGGTCGATCCGTTCGCCGCCGCCACGGCAGCGTCGGCGCAGACAGCCTTCTACCGCGAGCTCGCCGGCCTGACGGAGGCCTTCGTCGATGCCGAGAAGGCGGCCGCGGCCGGGCCGTAGCCTGCGGGTCTTTCCGGACGGCAGGCAGGCCGGCCACTGGCGCAGAATCGCCGGCAGCTGATTCGCCGGCCGACCCAAGGAGGGCGATCGATGGGCGACGCGAAGCAGCCTCCCGTGTGGCGCCAGCCCACCGGCGCGGCGGTGTCGTGCATCGAAAAGCTCAAGGTGCTGAACGAGAACTACCGCGAGCTCGCCCAGCTGACACAGGACGCTTTCGAGGACGCGCTGCTGATGGACTGCGACGAGACGCAGGTCCGGCAGGCGCTGCACGAACTGGTCGACTCGCTGCACAACCCGTATCGGGGCCGGATGTGAGGAGCGGCCTACGCCGCGTCACACGAAGGTCATTTATATTTTGATAATCTTCGAACCATGAAACCGAAGAACGTGGTCACGGCGCTCGCTGCGCTGGCCCAGGACACCCGGCTGGCGGTCTATCGAATGCTGGTGCAGCAGGGACCGTCCGGGCTGGCGGCCGGCGAGATCGCCAGCCGGCTCGACATCCCGCCGGCCACACTCAGCTTCCACCTGAAGGAGCTGGCGCAGGCCGGGCTGGCCACGTCGCGCCAGCAAGGCCGCTTCGTCTACTACGCGGCGAACTTCGAGGCGATGAACGCGCTGGTCGCCTTCCTCACCGAGAACTGCTGCGCCGCCGACTGCGGCCCGGCCTGCGCGCCGGTGGTGGCCTGCGAGCCGGTGAAGGTCGTGCGCAGCGCGAAGAAGAGCCGGGCCTGATGCCACCCTCGCCGAGCACCGCTGCGATGATCCCGAACCGAAAGCCCTACGACGTGCTGTTCCTGTGCACCGGCAATTCGGCGCGCTCGATCCTCGCCGAGGCGCTGCTCAACGCGATGGGCGGCGGCCGCTTCCGCGCCCACTCGGCCGGCAGCCATCCGAAGGGCGCCGTCAATCCGCATGCCCTGAAACTGCTGGCGCGCAGCCGCCTGCCGACCGAGGGGCTGCGCAGCAAGAGCTGGGACGAGTTCGCCGCGCCCGGCGCGCCGTCGCTCGATTTCGTCTTCACCGTATGCGACTCGGCTGCCGGCGAGGTCTGCCCGATCTGGCCGGGCCAGCCGATGAGCGCGCACTGGGGCATTGCCGATCCGGCGGCGGTCACTGGCAGCGAAGCGGCAATCGACCGCGCCTTCTTTGCCGCCTACGAGCAGCTGCAGCGCCGCATCAGCCTGTTCACCAGCCTGCGCCTCGATCAACTCGACCGGGTCGCCCCTGAAGCAGCGCATCGACGAGATCGGCCGCACCAGCGATGCCGCCGCTGCGTCGTCGTAAGTCGCCCACAGCCTGCCGACGATGGGCTCTCCCGCCGCGACCGCGCCGCCACCGGTGACCTCGATGAGCGTCTTCGAGCGCTACCTGACGGTGTGGGTGGCGATCTGCATCGTCGCCGGCATCGCTCTGGGTCAGCTCTTCCCGGCGCCGGTGCAGGCGGTAGGCCACATGGAACTCGCCCAGGTCAACCTGCCGGTCGGCGTGCTGATCTGGGTGATGATCATCCCGATGCTCGCGAAGATCGACTTCGGCGCCCTGGGCCAGGTGCGCCAGCACGTTCGCGGCATCGGCGTGACGCTCTTCATCAACTGGGCGGTCAAGCCCTTCTCGATGGCGCTGCTGGCCTGGATCTTCATCCGCCAGGTATTCGCGCCGTACCTGCCGGCCGAGCAACTCGACAGCTACGTCGCCGGGCTGATCCTGCTCGCGGCCGCGCCGTGCACGGCGATGGTGTTCGTCTGGAGCCGGCTTACCGGCGGCGATGCGTACTTCACGCTGAGCCAGGTCGCCCTGAACGACACCATCATGATCTTCGCCTTCGCGCCGATCGTCGCCCTGCTGCTCGGGCTGTCGTCGATCACCGTGCCGTGGGACACGCTGCTGATCTCGGTCGGCATGTACATCGTCATTCCGGTGGTGATCGCCCAGCTCATCCGCGCGCAGGTGCTGGCGCGCGGCGGCCCGCCGGCGCTCGACGCGTTGCTGCAACGGATCGGCCCGTGGTCGATCGGCGCGCTGCTGGCCACCCTGGTGCTGCTGTTCGCCTTCCAGGGCGGGCAGATCCTGCGCCAGCCGCTGGTCATCGCCATGCTGGCGGTGCCGATCCTGATCCAGGTGTTTTTCAACGCCAGCCTCGCCTACTGGCTGAACCGCAAGGTGGGCGAGAAGCACTCGGTCGCCTGCCCCTCGGCGCTGATCGGTGCGTCGAACTTCTTCGAACTGGCGGTGGCCGCGGCGATCAGCCTGTTCGGCTTCGATTCCGGCGCGGCGCTGGCGACAGTCGTCGGCGTGCTGATCGAGGTGCCGGTGATGCTGCTCGTCGTGCGCGTGGTCAACGCCAGCAGGGGCTGGTACGAGCGCGGCGCGGCAAAGAAAAGCCCCTCTCCCACATCAGCGGCAGAGGGGCGTGGCTGAGGGGACAGTCTCGGTTCAGCCGATCATCGCCAGCCACGGCACACCGATCACCAGCAGCGCGACGAAGAAGATCACGCCGAAGATCGCGCCGAGCCGCCAGTAATCCCTGGCGGGGATGTAGCCGCTGCCGTAGTAGACGGGGCTCGGCCCGGTGGCATACGGGGTCAGTATGCCCATGATGCCGAGCGTCATCACCAGCAGCAGGGCGAACATGCGCATGTCCATGCCCGGCACGCCCATGCCGACCGCCAGCATCACCGGCAGCATCGCCGTCACGTGGGCGGTGATGCTGGCGAACAGGTAGTGGGTGAAGTAGAACACCGCCACCAGCAGCAGCATCGCCACCATCGGCGAGAAACCGGCCATCTGGCTGCCCACCGTGTCGGCGAACCACTTGACGAAGCCGACCTTGTTCAGCCCGCCGGCCAGCGCCACCAGGGTGGCGAACCAGACCAGCGTGTTCCAGGCCGCCTTGTTGGCCAGGATGTCGTCCCAGCTGACCACGCGAAGCAGGACCATCAGCACGATCACCGCCATCGCCACCGTGGTGGCGTTGATCACGGCGCCGCCGAAGATCCACAGCGCCAGCGCCATCAGCACCAGCACCGCCAGTTCGATCTCGCGCAGCGTCAAGCTGCCGAGCTTGGCCAGTTCGGCGCCGGCCCACTTGGGCACCTCGTCGCCGCTCTTCACTTCCGGCGGATACAGCAGGTATGTCAGCAGCGGCAGCAGCAGCAGCAGCGCGATGCCGACTGGCGCGAAGGCGATGAACCAGTCGGTCCAGCTGATCGCCACGCCGGCCGTCTTGCTGGCCATCTCGGTGGCCAGCAGGTTCGGCGCCATGCCGGTGACGAACATCGAGCTGGTGATGGTGGTGGCGGCGATCGCCGTCCACATCAGGTAACCGCCGATCTTCCGCGACGACGGGTCGTTCGGCTTGCTGTCGTACAACGCCGGCAGGTTGCGGATTACCGGGTAGATGGTGCCGCCGCTGCGCGCGGTGTTCGACGGCGTGAACGGCGCCAGCAGCACGTCGGCGATGGTGACCGCATAGCCGAGCGTGAGCGTTCGCCTGCCCATCGCCTTGACCAGCACCAGCGCGATGCGCTTGCCCAAGCCGCTCTTCTCGTAGCCGAGCGCGAACATGAACGCGGCGAATATGAGCCAGACCACCGTGTTGGAGAAGCCTGAAAGCGCCCAGGTCAGGCTGGCGTTGGCCGGCTTGAAGCCCGCCTTGGCCAGCTCGGCCGGGCCGAACAGCACGTATGGCGACAGCAGGGTGACGAGCACCACGCCGATCAGGCCGATCGCCGCGCCCGGCAGCGGTTCGACCATCAGGCCGACGATGACGCCGGCGAAGATGGCGAAGAAGTACCAGGCATGCTGGGCCAGGCCTTCAGGTGGGGGAATGATTGCGATGACGCCGGCCACTATGACCGGCAGTAGCGCCTTCCAGGGAAACCCGTGTGCCGCCTTTTGGACGGTTGGGGTCCCAGGGGCCGTTGCGCCACGTTCAGCGAGCGCATTTGCCATGGAGACCTCCGAGGTGCTGCAGTGGATGGAACAGCGAGAAAGCGAGACCCGCTCCTTGCGGGAAATTCAAGTCAACGGTCGAATTGTCGTCACACGGACACGTGACCATGTGCCTTGGGTCAAGAGTCGCGGCCTTGCCGGCCGTGCGCGTGCCTGGACGGCAACGGGGCGCCGGACAGAAGCGGTCAGCCGGTGACCAGAAGCAGCCAGGCCGTTCCGATCAGCAGGAACACGGCCATGAAGAACAGGGTGATGAACAGGCCGAGCCGGTAGAGCTCGCGCTGCGTCAGGTAGCCGCTGCCGACGAAGATGACGTTCTGGCTGCCGGCCTGCGGCGTGATTACCGAGAAGTAGCTGCTGGCGAACAGCAGCGCGAACGCCATCAGCGGCGCCGGCACCCCGCCGCGCACGCCGACGTCGAGGAATACGCCGAGCAGGGCCAGCACCTGCGACGACTGGCTGACGAACATGTAGTGGATCGCGACGTAGATGACGATCAGCGTCACGTAGGTCATCGGCCACGACAGGCCGACCATGTGCGACGCCAGCCGCTGGCCCGCGTAGCCCATGAAGCCGAGCTCGTTCAGCTGCCCGCTCATGGCGAAAAGCACCGCCAGCCAGAGGAAGGTGGCGAGCGTGTCTCCCTGCGTGGCGATGTCGTCGGCCGTCAGCACGTTGGCCAGCAGCAGCAGTCCGAGCCCACCGAAGGCGATGCTGGTGACGTTCAACTGCAGCGCGTCGGCGAAGACCCAGCCCGCCACCATCAGTACGAACACCACGGCCGTGATCCGCTCGTCGCGCGACAGCGGCCCCAATGTTGCCAGCGCCTTGCGCGCGGCGACCGGGGCTTCCGGCGTGTCGCCCACGCCGGGCGGGAACAGCCGCGAGACGACGAGCGGCAGCAGCAGGATCGCCGTCAGCGCCGGCACCGACGCGGCGAGAAGCCACTTGCCGAAATTGATCTCCAGCCCGAAGTCCCGAACGACCTGGATGCCGATCGGATTGGCCGAGGTAGCCGTCATCCAGAGTGCCGACGAGACGGCGAGGCTCGCCATCGAGCAGAACATCAGGTAGGCGCCGAGCCGTCGGCCCTCGGGATCGTCGGGCTTCGAACCGGATCCCTGCGCCACCGACAGCACGATCGGGAACAGCACGCCGCCGCGCGCGGTGTTGCTGGGGAACGCCGGCGCGATCACCGCGTCTGTGAGCACGATGCTGTAGGCCAGTCCATGCGCCGAGCTTCCGAACCGGCTCACCATGAACAGGCTGATGCGCCGGCCGAGGCCGGACTTGACGACCGCCTGCGCCACCAGGAAGGCAATCACCACCAGCAGCACGCTGGCGTTGGCAAAGCCGCTGAAGGCCTTCGCCGGAGAGATCGTTTCGGTCAGCACCACCGCGGCCACCGCCAGCATGGTCGAGGTCAGCAGCGGGAACGCGCCCAGCAGCACCGCCGCGATCGAAGCGACGAACACCGCGAACAGGTGCCACGCGGGCGCGGTCAGGCCTTGCGGAACCGGCACGAACCAGATGCCGATCGCCAGCGCGAACGGCGCCGCGCGCTTCAGCAGCAGGCCGGTGCTGATCACGGTTTCGAGCCTCCCGCCGCTGCCGCCGATGGCGATCCGCCACGCACCCGGCCCTTCAATCCAACCGACTGGCCCTGCACCGTGCCGTCCTCGGTCTCGAGGACGAACCGCCACGAGAACTCGTAGGTGCCGGTTGCCCCCGAGTAGCGCCCCGTGCCGCCGACGATGGTGCCGACGATCCGGTTGCCCGTCGCCGTGCCTTCGCCGCGCAGTTCGCTGAACACCTGGTCGCCGCGCTCATCGGTCCACACGCTGCGGCCGACCATGCCGGCGGCGCTGTCGTTGAGCACGACCACCTCGGCGCGAAATCCGACGCCCGGCCGCGACGGCCCGGCGAGCAGCAGCGATCCGTTCAGGTTCGCGATCGAGGCCTGTCGATCGGCTCCGAGCCGGATCGTGTGGCGGCTGCCCGCCGCTGTCCAGGTTCCCTGGAACTCGCGCCACGCGTCGCCCGAGGAAAGTGCTTCCGATGGTCGAGAAGCGGGACCGCAGGCGGCCAGGGTCAGCAGCGCGGCGAGAGCGGCCGAGCCGATGCAATACGGCATGCCGGCGATCCGGTTCATCGCGAACCTTGCCTGCTCCGAGGTCTCGAGTGAGCGACCTGCGAGTCGCACTACACCAGCGCGCAGAAGGAACGTCAACGAATTTTGGCGAGGTCGGTGCCGCGGCCGGGTTCGCCGAAGCTCGGCGCGCGGCTGCGGAGGCTGGGTAAGATGCGACGGGTGGTGCACGGGCACCAGTAGACGTCTTGCCGGAAAGAGAGGTCACTCATGAATTCGTGGGGCAGGCTTTTTTTCATGCGCCTCCTGGTGATGCTGGTCGCCGCCTCTGCCGTCATCAGCGGCACCGCGCGGGCACAGTCCGACCCGCCGCCGCTGAAGCCGGAGGAGATCGAGGCGCTGGTGGCGCCGATCGCGCTGTATCCGGACTCGCTGCTGTCGCAGGTGCTGATGGCCTCGACCTATCCGCTCGAGATCGTTCAGGCGGCGCGCTGGCTGAAGGCCAATCCGAGCCTCAAGGGCGACGCTGCCGTCAAGGCGGTCGCGAACCAGCCCTGGGATGTCAGCGTCAAGTCGATGGTCGCGTTCCCGCAGATCCTCGAGCCGATGGACCAGAAGATCGACTGGACGCAGAAACTCGGCGACGCCTTCCTCGCCGACCAGAAGGCGGTGCTCGATGCCGTGCAGCGGCTGCGCGCCAAGGCGCAGGCGAGCGGCAACCTGAAGTCGACCGAGCAGCAGAAGGTGGTCGTCGAGCAGCAGGCGCAGCAGCAGGTGATCATCATCGAGCCGGCCAAGCCGGAAGTGATCTACGTGCCGGCCTACAACCCGACCGTCGTCTACGGCGCCTGGGGCTATCCGGCCTATCCGCCCTACTACTGGCCGCCGTCGCCGATCTACTACCCGACTCCCTATTACGGAGCTGGCGTTGCCTGGGGCGCTGCCTGGGGTTTCGCCGCCGGGGCGATATACGGCAACGCCAACTGGGGTGGCGGCGACGTCAACATCGACATCGACAGGGCGACCAACATCGACCGCAACTTCGACCGTAACAAGGCCAGTGGCGGCAAGTGGCAGCATGACGCAGGCCACCGCCAGGGCGTGTCCTACCGCGACAATGCCAGCCGGCAGAAGTACGGCAAGGACGTCGGCGGCGCCGGCGGACGCCAGGACTACCGCGGCCGTGACGGCGGCGCCGGCGACCGGGCTGGGGACCGTGCGGGTGACCGAGCCGGGGATCGCGCAGGTGACCGGGCGGGCGATCGCGGCGGTGCCGGTGATCGGGCTGGCGCGGCCGATCGCGGTGGCGCAGGCGTTGCCGATCGCGGCGGGGGCGCCGATCGGGGCGGCGCCAGCCGCGACAACGCGTTCTCCGGCGTCGGCAACGCCAGCGCGACGCAGCGTGACTTCAATCGCGGCAGTGCCAGCAACACCTCGATGGCGACCAACCGCGGCGGCGGCGGATACAGCGGCGGCGGCGGATACAGCGGTGGCGGCGGATACAGCGGCGGCGGCGCCGGGGCTTCGCGGCCGAGCGCCCCTGCGGCACGGCCAAGCGGCGGCGGTGCGTCACGCGGTGGCGGTGGTGCACCACGCGGTGGCGGCGGTGGTCGTGGCGGTGGTGGACGGCGCTAAGGGGGCTCGAAAATGCGAATCACGAAGAACTCGAAATGCGCGGCGACGACCCTCCGACTGGCAGGGCTCGCCGGCGCGCTGGCGCTTTGCTTCACCCTGACACCGGCGGCCTGGGCGCAGCAGAAAGCGTTTCCCTCGCCCGAGGCGGCGATGGAGGCGTTCGTTGATGCGCTGGCCCGCAGCGACAGCGAGGCGATGAAAGCGGTGCTCGGCGCCGATTACCCGCGTTTCATCCCGCCGGTGGGAGCCGACTACCGTTACCGTTTCCTTTCCGCCTGGGCAAGAGCGCACGCGGTCAAGCCGCAAGGCGACGGGCGGGCGACCGTGACCGTCGGCACCGACGGTTGGACATTGCCGATCCCGATCGTGAAGAAGGCGCAGGGCTGGGAGTTCGACACCCGCGCCGGCGCCGACGAGATGCGCATCCGCCGCATCGGCCGCAACGAACTGGCGGTGATGCAGACCATGCTGGCGATCTACGACGCGCAGAAGGAATACGCGATGTTCGATCGCAACGGCGACGGCGTGCGCGAGTACGCGGCCCGATTCGACAGTTCGCCCGGCAAACGGGACGGCCTGTACTGGCCGGTCAAGACGGGCGAGCCGCCGAGCCCGCTCGGGCCGGCCTTCAGCGCGGCGCAGGCGGCCGGGGGCAGCAGCGCTGCCGGCTATTACGGGTACCGCTTCAAGCTGCTGAACGCGCAGGGCAGGAGCGCCCCGGGCGGCGCCTACGACTACACGGTGCGCGGCAAGAAGATCGGCGGCTTTGCCGCCGTCGCCTGGCCGGTCAAGTACGGCGACACCGGCGTGATGACCTTCATGGTAAATCACGACGGCGTCGTGTTCGAGAAGGACCTGGGGCCGAACACCGCCGCGCGCGCCGCTGCGATCACGCGCTTCGATCCGGATTCGGGCTGGGTCAAGGTCGACCCGTCCAAGCAGTAGGTCACCGCGTCCTCCACGAAAACGGGCGCTTGACGCCCGTTTTCTTTTGATCTTGGTCGCCGGCCGATCCGGCAGCCGGCGTATGTTCTTCGTCAGGTAGCCGTCCCGCTGCGCGTGCAGTCGCTCATCAGCCCCCGGGTCGGCCGGATTGCGCGCCACAAGGCGGCGCACCAACGATCGGGAACCCGGAGGACTAAATGGCACGCATCGAAAAGGACTTCCTCGGCGAGAAGCAGCTGCCTGACGACGCCTACTACGGCGTGCAGACGCTGCGCGGCAAGGAGAACTTCCACATCACCGGCATGCCGATGGCGGCGGAGCCTTACTTCGTCAAGGCCTTCGGCTACGTGAAGAAGGCGGCGGCGCTGGCCAACCGCGACCTCGGCGTGCTCGATCCGAAGGTGGCCAACGCGATCGCCGCCGCCTGCGACCGGCTGATCGCCGGCGAGTTCCGCGAGCAGTTCATCACCGACTTCATCCAGGGCGGCGCCGGCACCTCGACCAACATGAACGCCAACGAGGTGATCGCCAACATTGCGCTCGAGGCGATGGGTCACAGGAAGGGCGAGTACCAATACTGCAACCCCAACGACCACGTCAACTTCGGCCAGTCGACCAACGACGTGTATCCGACGGCCTTCCGCCTCGGCCTGATCCTGCGGCTGGCGAGCTACATGGAGTCGCTGCAGAAGCTGGCCGACGCGTTCCGCACCAAGGCCCGCGAGTTCGACAAGGTGCTGAAGATGGGCCGCACGCACCTGCAGGACGCGGTGCCGATGTCGCTCGGCGCCGAGTTCAACGGCTGGGGCACGACGATCGACGAGGAGGTGCAGCGGATCGCCGACGTGCGGAAGCTCCTGCACGAGATCAACCTCGGCGCCACCGCGATCGGCACCACCGTCACCGCCGCGCCCGGCTACCCGGAACTGGCGACCAAGTACCTGTCGGACCTCACTGGAGAGAAGTTCATCCTGGCCTCCGACCTGATCGAGGCGACCTCCGACACCGGCGCCTACGTGCTGCTGTCGGGGGTGCTGAAGCGCACCTCGGCCAAGCTGACCAAGATCTGCAACGACATCCGCATGCTGGCTTCGGGGCCGCGCTGCGGTTTCAACGAGATCAACCTGCCGCAGATGCAGCCGGGCTCGTCGATCATGCCGGGCAAGGTCAACCCGGTGATCCCGGAGGGCCGCCTCGGCCGGGCAACTGCAGCTGAACGTGATGGAGCCTGTGATCACCTTCGCGCTGTTCGCCTCGATCTCGACCATGGAGCGGGCGGTCGACAGCCTGCGCGAGAACTGCGTGCTGGGCATCACCGCCAACGCCGAGCGCACGCGCGAGATGGTGCTCAACTCGCTCGGCATCGTCACGGTGCTGAAGCCGTCGCTCGGCTACAAGCAGTGCGCCGAGATCGCGCGCGAGGGCTACGAGACCGGCAAGAGCCTGCACGACATCGTCGTCAAGGAGCGCAAGCTGCTGACGCAGGAGAAGTGGGACGAAGTGTTCTCGTTCGAGAACCTGATCAGCCCGAAGTTCGAGCAGTAGCGCCCGCCGGCACTGAAGGGGGTTCCGATGACGCTGTCGATCGTTCTGCAATTCGTGGTGGTGCTGGCTGCGATCTGGATGGGTGCGCGCTTCTCCGGCGTCGGCCTGGGCCTGTGGGGCGCGGTCGGCCTGCTGGTGCTGGTGGTGGCCTTCGGCGTCGTGCCGACCTCGCCGCCGATCGACGTGATGCTGATCATCCTGGCGGTGATCATGGCCGCCAGCGTGATGGACGCCGCCGGCGGCATCGACTTCCTAGTGCGGATCGCCGAGCGGATCATCCGCGCCAATCCGAAGTACGTGACGATCGTCGCGCCGCTGACGACGTGGAGCTTCACGTTCGTCGCGGGCACCGGCCACATCGTCTACCCGCTGCTGCCGGTGATCTACGAGACCGCGCACGGCAGCGGCATCCGGCCCGAGCGGCCGATGGCGGTGGCCACGATCGCCTCGCAGCAGGCGATCACCGCCAGCCCGGTGGCGGCAGCCACCGCGGCGATGATCGGCCTGTTCTCGGAGAAGGGCCTGACGCAATGGGGCCTGCCGGAGATCCTGATGATCTGCGTGCCGGCGACGCTGACCGGTGTGGTCGCGGCGGCGATCGTCTCGATGTTCGTCGGCCGCGACCTGAAGGATGACCCGGCGTACCAGGCGCGCCTGAAAGCCGGCGAGATACCGGCGCCGAAGGCGCTCGGCGAGAAGGCGCCGCTGAAGCCGGGGGCGAAGTCCTCCGCCTACATCTTCCTCGCCGGCGTGGCGCTGGTGGTGCTGTTCGGCTTCTTCCCTGCGCTGCGCCAGATCCCCGGTGCCAAGGCGCCGCTGGCATGCCGATCGTGATCGAGATCGTCATGATGTCGGTGGCGGCGATCATGCTGGCCATCACCAAGGTGCACGTCGACGAGGTGCCGAAGACGCCGACGCTTCGCGCCGGCGTGGTGGCGGTGATCGGTATCTTCGGCCTGGCCTGGCTCGGCGACAGCTTCATCGCCGCGCACAAGGACGTGATCGTGCCGGCGATCGGCGACATGGCGAAGATGGCGCCCTGGACCTTCGCCTTCGGGCTGTTCTTCGCCTCGGTGCTGCTGTACAGCCAGGCGGCGACCACGCGCGCGCTGATGCCGCTGGGCATCGCGCTCGGCATCCCGCCGCAGTTCCTGATCGCGATGTTCCCGTCCGTCAACGGCTACTTCTTCATCCCGACCTACGGCTCGCTGATCGCGGCGATCAACTTCGACCTGTCCGGCACGACGAAGATCGGCAAGTACGTGCTGAACCACTCGTTCATGATCCCGGGGCTGGTCGCCACCTCGGTGGCGGTGGTGACCGGCCTGTTCCTGGCGAGGATCATGTTCTGAGCGGACCGGCGATGACTATCGGCATCTGAGCTCACGGTGAACTGACTCGACATCGAACGAACGCGTCATTCCCGCGCAAGCGGGAACGACGCACCCGCTTGCAGATGTCGTCTGGCGCACCGGCCAGAGCCCTCGGAGCATATACGCTTGACGTACATCGTCCAAGGGACTATGGTGTGGCTCGATGATTCAGAGCTACCGCGACAAGCGGACGAGGGAGCTTGCCGATGGCAAGCGCGTCCGGGAGTTCGACGGCTTCCGCCGTCAGGCAGAGAAGCGCCTCGACATGCTGGACGCCGCGACCAGCCTTGCGGATCTTCGGGCGCTGCCATCGAATGCGCTCGAAGGACTGAAGGGCGACCGAAGGGGCCA
Source organism: Burkholderiales bacterium (assembly GCA_016716275.1). GTDB lineage: Bacteria > Pseudomonadota > Gammaproteobacteria > Burkholderiales > Burkholderiaceae_F > JADJWR01. Next base: position 140,607 of record JADJWR010000004.1, read on the forward strand.
GTACAGCATCCGCATCAACATGCAATGGCGGATCTGCTTCGAATGGCCCGACGGACAGAGCGGCCCCTCGAACGTCGAAATCGTGGACTACCACTGAAAGGAATTTTTCGATGGCACGCACGCCAATCCACCCCGGCGAAATCCTCGCCGACGAGCTCGATGAACTCGGCGTCAGTCCGACCGAACTGTCGCGTCAGATCCGCGTTCCGGCAAATCGCATTAGCCAGATCATTAACGGCAAGCGTGCGATCACAGGCGACACGGCCCTTCGCCTCGCGCACTGGTTCGGCACCAGCCCGCAGTTCTGGATGAACTTGCAGGCGCTTCACGACGTGCGGCAGGCAGAAGTACAAGCAGGGACGGAAATCAGACGCCTCCCGACCAAGCCCGAGAAGTCCAAGACCCGCCATCCGCGCCCGGCGTAAAACAGGACGCACATGCGGGTAACCAACGAGACCCACCAGCCGTAATCTGGCGGGTCGTATTTGCTCCAGCCGGAGCGACGAGGACACGATGGCGACAGGAACAGGCGGGAGTTCCAAGGGCTCGAAGCTCGCCACCTGGATCTTCGTCGCCGCGGTGGCCGGCGTGCTCGCCGGCTGGGCGGCCAACAGATGGGCGCCGGACGCCGCCGGTGCCGCTTCGCTCGCCGGCTACTTCTCGATCCTGTCGGACGTCTTCCTGCGGCTGATCAAGATGATCATCGCGCCGCTGGTGTTCGCCACCGTGGTGGCGGGCATCGCCGGCATGGGCGACAGCAAGGCGGTCGGCCGCATCGGCGGCAAGGCGCTCGCCTGGTTCATCACCGCCTCGCTGGTGTCGCTGCTGCTCGGCATGTTGTTCGCCAACTGGCTGCAGCCGGGCGCGAGCCTTGCGCTGCCGCTGCCGGACAAGGACGCGGCGACCAACCTGAAGACCGGCGGGCTGAACCTGCGCGAGTTCATCGCCCACGTGTTCCCGGCCAGCTTCTTCCAGGCGATGGCGACCAACGAGATCCTGCAGATCCTCGTCTTCTCCTGCTTCTTCGGTTTCGCCATCGCTTCGTTGCCGGGTTCGCCGGCGAAGACCGTCACCGCCTTCATCACCGAACTGGTGCCGGTGATGCTGAAGGTCACCGACTTCGTGATGTGGTTCGCGCCGGCCGGCGTGTT